>CAJUCN010000005.1:49153-212843 GCA_910585005.1 uncultured Lachnospiraceae bacterium
CGCCGGTACCAACAAGTACACCAATACCGACGAATACACCAGTACCAACCAGTACCCCGATGCCGACAGGTACACCGGTACCAACAGGTACGCCAGTGCCGACAAATACGCCGGTACCGACCAGTACTCCGGTGACACCTGATGTGACGCCAACGCCGGTAGATGAACCGACACCGCCGCCACCAGGAGAGGAACCAACGCCTCCACCGCCGGGAGAAGAGACAACACCGCCGCCACCAGGAGAGGAGCCGACACCTCCGCCACCAGGAGAAGAGACAACACCGCCGCCAGGAGAGGAACCAACGCCTCCTCCAACGGATGAACCAGGAGAGGAACCGGAACCAACACCGCCCGGAGTTGTAATAGTAACACCGGAGCCTAATGCGCCGGATCAACCACCTGCAAATGAAGTTTTAGGTGCAAGAAGAAGTGCGGGAGGAGCGGTTCTTGGAGCAAGGAGAGGACCGAAGACAGCAGTTTTGGGTAAACGTAGAAGACCTTCAACTGGTGACAGTGCGGCATTGCTGATATGGATCCTGACACTTTCAGCAGCGATTGGAGGTGCACTTGTATCGGTGGTTGCATTGCATCACGACAAGCAGAACAAGGAATAAGAAAATAGGTATTATTGAGGAGAGGGATTGACAATCCCTCTCTTTTTATTGTAGGATAATAACAGATGTTATACTAAGGAGAGGATGAATGATATGGCAAGGAAAGAAACAATTACCAAGCAGGATATCATGAATGCTGCTTTTTCAATTCTGCAAGAGGAAGGGATTGAACAGGTGACTGCCCGGAAACTGGCAGCGAAGGCAAACTGTTCCACACAGCCTATATTTCGGGTATATAAAAATATGGAGGAACTGATCGAAGAACTATTTACACAGGCATGTGATTTTTTTCAGGATTATTATGCTGGATTTCCGCGGCAGACGGTGACGCCATTTGTTAATTTAGGTTATGCGTACATCAAATTTGCAGGGGAACACAAAAAATTGTTTGAATTTGTATTTTTATCTCCTAACCGTTTTGGACGGAGTATGTATGACCTGGTAAACGGCAGTGCGGGATGTGTGGGCAGGGAGATACAGGCGGCAACAGGGCAGGGGTGCAGGAATGCAAGCGAATTATTTATGAAAATGTGGATCTTTATACATGGCGCAGCATGTATGGCGCTTACAGGGGATTATGATCTTTCGGAAAGTGAGACAGTGCAGATCCTGAAAGATTCTTACAAAGCGTTTAAGTGAGTAGAATAGGGAGTGGAAATGGAACAGCAGGAATATGATATCATTACCCGGATGAATGAAAAGTTCATGAAGATGAGTAAAGGGCATAAAGCGGTGGCCTCTTATATCTCAGATCATTATGAACAGGCAGTGTTCATGACAGCGGCGAAACTGGGGGAAACAGTAGGCGTCAGTGAATCTACTGTTGTACGTTTTGCGTCTGGGCTTGGGTACGAAGGATATCCGGAATTCCAAAAGGAATTGGAAGGCTGGGTGAAAAATAAGTTGAATACGGTTCAGAAGATTGGAGCGAAATATGGAAAAAGTACGCAGTCAGAAATACTAAATTCAGTTTTGAATGCAGATATCGAGAAAATACAGGATACTCTGGTGAGTTTGGATGCTGTAGCTTTTGAGGCAGCGGTAGATACGATCCTGGCGGCAGAGACGGTATATCTGGTAGGTGTTAGAAGCTGTGAGCCTTTAGCGGATTTTTTGCATTTTTATCTGAATATGATCCGTGGGAATGTGGTAGTGTTAAAAACAACCAGCGTGACAGAAATGTTTGAGCAGATGATCCGGATCAGTGAAAGGGATGCTATTATAGGGATCAGCTTTCCAAGGTATTCTATGCGTACCTTAAAGGCAATGGAATTTGCCAATGACAGAAATGCGAAAGTAATCACAATTACAGACAGTATCCATTCACCCATGAACTTGTATTCTTCTTGTAACCTGCTGGCAAGAAGTGATATGGTATCAATCGTAGATTCCCTGGTGGCTCCTCTTAGCCTGATCAATGCATTAGTGGTGGCTCTGTGCTTAAAGCAGCCGGATGTGGTCAAGGAAAACCTGGAGATGCTGGAAGATGTCTGGAATAATTATCAGGTTTATTTAAATGATGAGATCAATTTTATCGATGAGGAACCGATGTTAAATTATCCTTTGATCAGAAAAGAGGAAGCATGAGCAAGGAAAATAAAGATCAGGGAATGACAGGGAAAAATGTCCTTGTGGTGGGTGGAGGGGCCGCCGGGATGATGGCAGCGGTTTGCGCTGCCGGGCAAGGAAGCAAGGTCATCCTGTTTGAAAAGAATGAGAAGACTGGAAAAAAGCTTTATATTACGGGAAAAGGCAGATGCAATCTGACCAATGCATGTGAGCAGGACAAGTTTTTTGACCATGTAGTCACGAACGGGAAATTTCTGTATAGCGCCTTTTACCAGATGGATAATCAAAGTGTAATGGAATTTTTTGAACAGTCAGGGCTTAAGCTAAAGCAAGAAAGAGGAGAACGTGTTTTTCCCTTATCGGATCATTCATCCGATGTGATTGCGGCATTGGACAGGCAGATGGAAAAAAGGCATGTCCAGGTTAAATTACACAGGCCGGTAAAGAACCTTCTAATCAAAAGGGGGAAGGATGGGGCTGACAGGGTAGGGGGAGTGAAACTGGAAAATGGAGAAGAAATTTTTGCGGATGCGGTGATCGTTGCAACCGGAGGAAAATCCTATGGAGCAACAGGCTCCACAGGAGACGGCTATGGTTTTGCAAGAGAAGCAGGGCATACAGTAAAACAAATCCGTCCGGCGCTGGTGCCTTTTACGGTGCAGGAAGAGTGGTGTATGCGGCTGCAGGGATTGTCTCTTAAGAATGTTTCCGTTCTTTTGCAGAAAGACAAGAAGAAAATTTATGAGGGATTTGGTGAAATGTTGTTCACTCATTTTGGCGTCAGCGGACCGCTTATTTTAAGTGCAAGCAGTTTTTATGTAAAAAAATACGACAATATGCCAGTGCAACTTTTCATCGATTTAAAACCTGCATTATCGAAGGAGCAGCTTGACAAACGCCTTCTCAGGGATTTGGAGGAAAACAAAAATAAGCAATTTAAAAATGCTTTGGACAAGCTTTTGCCTGCAAAGCTGATACCGGTCATTGTGGAACGGTCAGGAATTTTACCGGAAAAGAAAGCCGGTGAGGTTACCAGGCAGGAAAGGAGCAATCTGATAGAAACACTAAAAAGGTTATGTCTCACAGTTACAGGAACCAGGGGATTCCAGGAAGCAATTATCACCCAGGGTGGTGTAAATGTAAAAGAAATCAACCCTTCTACCATGGAGTCAAAACTGGTAAAGGGACTTTATTTTGCCGGAGAAGTGCTGGATGTGGATGCAGTGACGGGAGGATTTAATCTTCAAGTTGCATGGTCTACTGGCGCATTGGCAGGAATGAGTGCAGCAAAGGAAAAGGAGGAAAATTAAATGAGTTTTCAAATTGCAATAGATGGGCCGGCCGGTGCAGGAAAGAGCACGATTGCCAGAAAAGTGGCCAAAGAAAAAGGATTTATTTATGTTGATACGGGCGCGATGTACCGGGCCATGGCGTATTATCTTTTATGCCAGGGCGTATCACCAAATGACGATGAGGAAATCGGCAGGAAATGCAGCGCAGCAGATATTACGATCTGCTACGAAAAAGGAGAACAGATCGTTTTGCTAAATGGAAAAAATGTCAATGACGTAATCCGTACAGAAGAAGTAAGCCGGATGGCTTCCATGAGCAGCAAGCATCCGCAGGTACGAAAACGCCTTACCCAGCTCCAAAAAGAGCTGGCAAGAACCAGCGACGTTGTGATGGACGGCAGGGATATCGGCACTTGTGTACTGCCTGATGCGGATGTGAAGGTTTACCTGACAGCCAGCGTGGAAGTGCGGGCAAAGAGGAGATACGATGAGCTTACGGCGAAACATGTTGTGTGTGATTTAGGGCAGATTGCAGAGGATATTGCCCAAAGGGACGAACAGGATATGACCAGGGATATTGCGCCGCTTAAACAGGCCAAAGACGCTGTTTTAGTGGATTCTTCCCATATGACCATTGATGAGGTGGCAAAGAAGATCCTGGATTTGTGCGAGGCTCTCTAGGGGCGGGACGGTAGAAAAGGAAAGGCAGGATTTGGCATGGAAGTTGTGCTGGCAAAAAGCGCTGGTTTTTGTTTTGGCGTAAAGCGCGCGGTGGAAAAGGTATACGACCAGCTTGGCACGGGGCGGAAGATCTACACTTACGGTCCTATCATCCACAATGAAGAGGTGGTAAAGGATTTAGAAAAGCGGGGCGTCAAAGTGATTGATAACAAAGAGGAACTGGGTCGCTTGAAAGAAGGGACTTTAGTGATTCGTTCTCACGGTGTATCGAGGGATATTTATGAATTAATTGAAAAAAACGGACTTACATGTGTGGATGCCACTTGCCCTTTTGTAAAACGCATACACCAGATCGTAGATAAGGAAAGTGCAAAAGGCAAACAGATCGTTATTATAGGAAATGCAGGACATCCTGAGGTGGAGGGGATAAGAGGGTGGTCAAACACGTCTGCAGATGTTATCGGATCGAAAAAAGAGGCGCAGGACTATAGGGCGGATCGGAAGGAATCGCTTTGCATTGTATCCCAGACGACATTTAACTACAACAAATTTCAAGAATTAGTTGAAATTTTTCAAAAAAGAGGTTACAATGTTAATGTTGTAAATACTATCTGTAATGCGACAGAAGAACGACAGACGCAGGCACGCGATATTGCGGCCAGAGTCGATGCAATGATAGTAATAGGTGGCAGGCACAGTTCAAACACGCGAAAGCTTTATGAAATATGCTGTGAGAAGTGTGAAGCTACATATTTTATACAGACACTGGAAGATTTGCATTTGGAACTACCTAAGACTGCTGCTCTGGTGGGTATTACTGCGGGGGCTTCCACCCCCAACAATATTATTGAGGAGGTTCAAAATTATGTCAGAATTAACTTTTGAACAAATGTTGGAAGAATCATTAAAGACAATACATACAGGAGAGGTAGTTGAGGGTACAGTCATTGATGTTAAGCCTGAAGAGATCGTACTTAACATTGGCTATAAGTCAGATGGTATTTTAACCAAAAGCGAATACACCAATGAGCCGAATGTAGATCTTACAACTGTTGCCAAACCCGGAGACACGATGGAGGTGAAAGTCCTTAAAGTAAACGACGGGGAAGGACAGGTTATCCTTACATATAAGAGGCTGGCGGCTGACCGGGGCAACAAGAGGATCGAAGAAGCTTTCAATAACAAAGAAGTCCTTACGGCCAAGGTTGCACAGGTTCTTGACGGAGGCTTAAGCGTGATCATTGATGAAGTACGGATCTTTATTCCTGCAAGCCTTGTATCTGATGCTTACGAGAAGGATTTGACTAAGTATGCAGGCCAGGAAATCCAGTTTGTGATCAGTGAGTATAATCCTAAAAGAAGAAGATATATTGGAGACCGTAAACAGCTTTTGGTTGCAGAAAAGGCAGAAATGCAACGGAAACTGTTAGAGAGTATCCAGGTAGGCGATGTGGTTGAGGGCGTTGTTAAGAATGTAACGGATTTTGGCGCTTTCATTGATATCGGTGGTGCGGATGGACTTCTCCACATTTCAGAAATGTCATGGGGAAGAGTGGAAAATCCCAGGAAAGTATTTAAAGTAGGCGATACAGTTAAGAGTTTCATAAAAGAGATTTCAGGAACAAAGATTGCGCTCAGCCTTAAGTTTGAAGATGCAAATCCCTGGAAGGATGCTGAACAGAAGTATTCCGTAGGCAGCGAAGTTACCGGTAAGGTTGCAAGGATGACAGACTTTGGCGCGTTCATTGAATTAGAACCAGGAGTGGATGCATTGCTTCATGTTTCACAGATTTCCAAGGAGCATATCGAAAAGCCTGCAGATGTCCTTAAAACAGGTGATGAGGTTACCGCAAAGGTAGTTGATTTTAATGGCGAGGACAAGAAGATCAGTCTTAGCATTAAAGCGATGCTTGCGCCGGAGCCTGAGACGGAAGATAAGGAAACAGAAGAGGACGCAGATGTGGTGTCCGTAGATATTGATGCAGTGATCTCCGCAGAGGAATCAGAAGAATAAAAATAAATTCTGGGTGGCTGAATATGACTTATGATTACGAGTGGTTTAAAAATGCTGTTTTTCAGCTTACCAAAATTGATCTGAATGCCTATAAAGAGCGTCAGATGAAACGTAGGATAGATGCACTGATAACGAAACACAGCATCGTAGGATACGATGCCTATGTGCAGCATCTAAAAACTGATAAAAAAATGTTTGAGGAATTTGTCAATTATCTTACGATTAATGTGTCTGAATTTTATAGGAATCCAGAGCAGTGGCAGGTAATGGACAAGCAGATTATTCCACAGTTGGTCAGCAGGTTTGGTAAGAACCTAAAAGTTTGGAGCGCTGCATGTTCTACAGGTGATGAACCATATTCTTTGGTAATGGCTTTGTCAAGGCATTTGCCCCTTGATATGATTCATGTTGTCGCTACAGACATAGATAAGCAGGTGATTGCGAAAGCAAAGGTTGGCTTATATAATGAAAAGAGTATTGCAGCGGTGCCTGAGGATTTCAAAAAGAAGTATTTTACGAAAGTGGGGCTTTCCTATCAAATATCGAATGAGATTAAATCCAAGGTGGAATTTAAAGAGCATAATCTGCTTGAAAGTAATTTCCCTAAGGGTTATCATATGATTGTCTGCCGGAATGTGCTTATTTATTTTACGGAAGAGGCTAAGGACGAGGTGTTCAGGAAATTTTATCATTCTCTTGCACCAGGTGGGATTCTTTTCATTGGGAGTACGGAGCAGATTATCAATTATAGGGATATAGGATTTGAGAGGAAGAATTCATTTTATTATGAACACCCCTGAAATATTATAACAAAACAAAATTATGATCTAGTTTATTAGGGGCTGCCGTTTGGCAGCTCTTTTTCATTTCCACGGTTTTTCTCCTGTTTATATTTTCGGTATTGCCCTGGGGAAAATCCCATGTTTTTACGGAACTGGCGGCAAAAATGTTCCGTATTACTGTAGCCGCACTGCTCTGCAATTTCGGCGATGCTTTGCGTGGTATAGGTCAAAAGATCCCTGGCTTTGAAAAGACGAAAATTGATTACATCATCCATGCAGGATATTTGGAACTTTTGCTTATAGAGAAGTTGAAGATATCCTGCGCTGATATGGAGATCATTTGCCATCGTGGAAATATTCCATGACAACTGTGGAGCAGCCAGAATTCTTCTGCGTAGGGCAAGAAGCTCATGGTCATGGCGGGTATTATGTGCATTTAGGAGATCGTCAGAGAGCTTGCCAAAAAGAATTCTGAGAAGCTGGGAAACGACCACCTGAGATGTTTCCCATGTGATCAACTGAAACAGATTGTGGCAGTATTCAGGATCAGAAATGAGAAAAGGCATGGCTAATTGTGGAAAATTAGTCACAAAGGATTCATCCGAGGCAAAACGCAGCCAGTGATTTCCGTAAGTACGGCCAGCCGCCCCGTACCAAATCGGACAACCGGGAGGATATAAGATGCATGTGTGGGCGGGATATTCGGAAACGGTTTCACCAATATGGAATAAAGCGGGGGTAGTGGTGATAATGAGTAAAAAATTGTGAAAGCCCTCGGGTACATCATATATAAAATTGTCTGGATGAATTGCATCATATCCTACATAATAAATCTGGTTCATATCGATACTCCTGTGTGTGGTTATCTATTAGTATTATTCATTACAGGAAAAAAGTCAATCATGTAAAATTGCAAGCAGACAAGAAGAAGTCGTATTTCGCAAAGAAAAAAGTTGCATATGGAGTAGTTGATTTGAATGTTTTACGTTAAACTTATGTTATATTGGTTAAAAAATAACTATGATTCGGATGAAAGCGTATGGAACGAGCCGTTATCAGAAAATTTACAGCTTTGGAGGCTGATGTTGTTTGTGAGTGTAAGACTATAAAAGAATCAATAGAGAGTTCAATGTACTTTCATAATCATGATGGTCATGAAATTCTGCTGGTATTAAGTGGAATTTTAGATTTATATACAGAATCCGGAAAAATAAGGTTGGAGAGAGGGGATTTGGTCTGCGTTGACGAATATTGTTTTCACGGCGCAGATCTGATTAGTAATGAAAAATATGACCGTGTTGTAATCAATATAAAAGGGGATTATTTAGAAAAATTATCCAGTGACCAGACGAATCTGGCATTTTGTTTTTCACAAGACACTTCCAGGTCGGTCAGGGTGATCCATCTATCAGAGGTGGAGATGGAAGAAATGAAAAGATATGCAATATCTCTTCAAGAAAGTCTTTTGGGTAAAAAAGTTGGGGATGACCTTCGTGCAGAGGCTTTTTTGAAGCTGATTATGGTTATTATTATGCATCACTTCTTAAACTATGAGATTCCCCGGCCTGTAGAAACCATACCCCAGTTAGTAAAAGAAACTTTTTCCTATATTGAAAAACATTTAACGGAAGAAATTACGCTAAAAAAACTGGAGGATCATGTGCATCATAATGGAACATATTTAAGCAGATGTTTCAAAAAGACCATGGGAATTTCGCTTCAGCAGTTTATTATTGTGAAGAAGATAACGTTGTCCTGCAAACTGCTTAAGGAAGGATACTCTCCTTGTGATGCGTGTTTTATGACAGGATTTAATAATTATTCTAATTATTCGAGAACGTTTTCTAAACAAGTGGGAATGTCTCCCAAAAAGTATCAAATGAAAAATAGGTAACTGTGTTGTTTGCAGTGGGATATTGTACAAAAAGTGCGCTTGCGTTAATAAAAAGCGCACTTTTTTGTTGTTAATTTGCACAAATTACAGAAATAATACTTTAATTTAATGTGCAATATTTTGCCGTATTAGTCGTATTATGCAAAAAAATATGTCGTATATGGTGTAGGGAACAGCCAGAATATTGCGATAAAATATCAATACATACAAAATGAAAGAGAGGGGGATCAAATGAATAAAGGGAAAAACAAAAAGGGATACCAGCATACACTGGCTAAAATGTGGAATTATAAATGGATTTATCTTATGCTTTTACCGGTTATGGTATATTATATTGTATTTAAATATATACCGATGTACGGTATTACAATAGCATTCAAAGACTACAATGTTTTTAAAGGAGTGTTTGGGAGTCCCTGGTGTGGTCTTGACGTGTTTCGTAAAATCATGTCTAATAAAAATTTCTGGGAAGCGATTAAGAACACCCTGCTTTTGAATGTACTTACTTTGCTGGTAAGTTTTCCATTGACAATTATTGTATCATTAATGCTCAACGAAGTAATGAGCACCAAGTTTAAGAAGATTTCGCAGTCGGTACTATACCTTCCGCATTTTATTTCGTGGGTGGTGGTAGCTGGAATTGCAACAAACCTCTTTTCCCAACAGGGAGGAACTATTAACCAGATTTTACAGTCGATGGGAATGTCGTCCATTCCATTTTTAAGTGAAAACGGCTGGTGGATTTTTACTTATGTAGTCTGCAATGTCTGGAAAGAAATCGGATGGGGAACCATTATTTATCTTGCGGCTCTTACTGGCGTAGACGAAAGCTTGTATGAGGCGGCATATCTGGATGGGGCGACAAAGTTCCAGAGGCTGATCTATATTACATTGCCGTCTATTAAATCTGTCATTGTAACAATGTTGATTTTGCAGATTTCCAAGATGATGACGATTGGTCTTGATGCTCCGCTTTTGCTTGGCAATAAAAAAGTAATAGGGGTTTCCGAGGTAATCAGTACCTATACATACCGGCTTGGTATAGAGAGGGCAAAGTATAGTGACTCCACGGCGATTGGTTTATTCCAGTCAGTCATTAATATCATCATTCTATTTGCAGCGGATAAGTTTGCAAAAGCGATTGGTGAAGACGGGATTATATAGGGGGAAGAGTATATGGCAGGAACATTGAAAAAAAAGAAGATTACCGTGGGGAAAAGTGTGAATTACATACTGTTAACACTTTTGGCATTTGTCTGTTTGTATCCTTTCTTGAATGTGATTGCATATTCCCTGAGTGGATATAATGCTGTTTTGTCAGGAAAGGTGACATTTTATCCTATTGATTTTAACCTTGATGCTTATAAACAGATTCTGGGAAAGACACAGATATGGAATTCCATGAATACTACGATCCTGGTAACGCTGATGGGAACCGCCTTAAGTCTGGTGTTAACAATATTTGCATCTTACGGGTTGTCCCGGGATGACCTGCCGGGACGGAAAGCCTTGACCGGGTTGATTTTGTTTACCATGTATTTTGGTGGTGGCATGATTCCTACTTTTTTGGTGGTAAAAGGCGTGGGACTTTTTGATACATTGGGAGCTTTGTTTGTCCCCCAGGCAATTAATGTATTTAACTTTATTGTAATGAGAACTTTTTTTAAGAACCTTCCGGAGAGTCTTGAGGAAGCGGCAAGGATTGATGGGGCTTCTTATTTACAGGTGCTGGTAAAGATTGTACTTCCCTTATCACTGCCGATCATTGCGACGATTGGGCTTTTTTATGCAGTAGGCTATTGGAATACTTATTTTGATGCATTGCTATATATCCAGGATCCAGACAAGTATACTTTGCAGTTAAGGCTTCGGAGCCTTCTATTTGGTGAAGAACTGAACAATTCAGGAGCCAGCCTGGAAGGTGTGGGAACTCAGGTTATGAGTAAATCTTTGAAGATGGCAACGGTTGCCGTTTCCACCATACCGATTTTAGTTGTTTATCCCTGGCTGCAAAAATATTTTGTTAAGGGTGTCATGATAGGTTCTGTAAAAGGATGATGAAATTTCACATGTGAAGCGCGAAGACGCTTTATATAAAAAAGGAAAGAAAGGAAAATTAATTATGAAAAAGAAAATGATCGCATGCTTATTGACGTTATCCCTGGTGGCATCGGCCTTTGTGGGGTGTGGCGGAAAAACGGAGCCCAGTTCGGCTCAGGGCGAAAAGGAAAGTGAGACGGCTAAAGAGACGGAAACAAAAACAGAGGAGGAAGGGGATTCCGACGCCGGAGAAGAAGCGGAGACGGCAAGTAAATATCAGACAACTTATGGCTCTAAGACGTTTGACAATGTGACAATTACGGTGGAACTATTTGACAGGTCCAACGCGCCGGAGGGATCTACCATCACAGAAAACAAATGGACAGATTATGTAAAACAGGAAATGGGCAAGGTTGGAATCAATGTAGAGTTTGTTCCGGTTCCCAGATGGGATGAAGTGACTAAGATGCAGGCTATGGTAGCATCCCAGACAGCGCCGGATTTAACATTGACCTATACTTATGCGTATGCGGAAGACTATTTTAATCAGGGGGGTACATGGGATCTGTCAGAGTTTATTGACGGGGCTGACCAGGCGCAGAACATGAAGGCATATCTTGGGGATGAGGTTTTGGACATCGGCAGAAATGCAGACAACCAGTTGTACGGGATCGTGGCAAAGCGCGCCACTACTGCAAAGAGTAATCTTTTCCTAAGAAAGGACTGGTTGGATGAATTAAATCTGGCAGTGCCTACTACGCCGGATGAGCTGTATCATGTGATCGAACAGATGGTGAAGAGCAATCCGGATGGACGAAAGGATGCATTGGGACTGGTATGGAATGCATGGAATCTCAGAATGGCATTTTCCAAGCTTGCAGCAGATCCGGTAGCCCTTGAGATAGCCAGTACAGAAGATGCAATAGCGGATTATTATGATGCGGGTATGAGGGATTATTACCGTTTTATGAACAAGATGTATAACAATGGACTTTTGAACCAGGAATATTACACAATGTCAGAAGACGATTTCAAGAGTTATATTGTAACAGGTGCAGCGGTATTTTTTGAATATGCTGTAAATGCAAGCGTGGATGTATTGAGAGGATCTTTGCTGAAAACTTTACAGGAGAACGACCCAAGTGCAGATATTATTTCAATCCCGCCTCTTAAAAATGTAAATGACGGCAAGCAGTACAGCGCGGCCTATGCATCTGGCGGTTTGATTGCATTCTGCCCTAAAACAGCGGATGAGGAGACCGTGGAAGCCTGTATGACTTATCTTGACTGGATGTGTAGTGAGGATGGCGGATTTGTAGTTTATCATGGATTTGAGGGAGAACATTTTGATTTTGACGCAAATGGGGTTCCGGTAGTAAAAGATGCCGAGTATAATTCCCAGGATAAAGACTGGATCAGGACAGACCTTTTTGCAACTGGTAATCAGGGATATTTTGCAACAGTGGAAGACTTTAATGCGTGCACATCGAAAGAAGCGCCTGGCTATGAAGATCATGTAATTGCAAATTATGAGAATGCACTGGTGGGAACAGTCAACCATGACTCCACATACACTTCACCTTCCACACCGGAATTGATCACGGATCTCAATCTGGTAAGGGATGAATATCAGGTGGAATGCATTACCTGTCCAATGGACCAGTTTGAGGCTACCTATGACGAGTATATGGCGCAGCTTGAAAATGCGGGTGTTCAGACTGTAATTGATGAGCGTACGGAATATTATAATAATAAATGATAAGTTGACAGGAAATCTTTTCTTGCAGTTTTAAAGCATTATATTATAATAGAACTTAGAAACAGGCTTCTTTTATGGAGCCTGTTTCAATATATGGGTATGGATAGACGAATCGGAAAGGAGCAGGAGCAATGGAACAAAAAAGGGACGGAATGAATTATGCCCCAAAGGGGAAACCAGCGCCAGTAGTTGCGCCTGGAGAATTTTGTATTGCGGCAGTTGCGCTTGATCATGGGCATATCTACGGAATGTGTAATGGTCTTATAGAGGCGGGAGCAAAGATAAAGTGGGTCTATGACCCGGATGCAGAAAAGGTTCGTGGATTTCAAAAGGCTTTCCCGGAGGCAAAGGCGGCAAAAAGCGAGGAAGAGATTTTAAATGACCCGGAAGTGAAATTGGTATGCGGCGCTGCCGTTACCAGCGAAAGATGTGCCTTGGGACTTCGTGTGATGGCGGCGGGAAAGGATTATTTTACAGATAAAGCGCCTCTTACCTCCCTGGAACAATTAGAAGCGGCAAAGGAGATGGTAAGAAAGACTGGAAAAAAATATATGGTGTATTACAGTGAGCGTATCCATGTAGAGTCGGCTGTATATGCGGGACAGCTCATTGAAGACGGGGCTATTGGGACGCCTATCCATATAGATGGGTTTGGGCCTCATCGGATTGGGAATCCCAAAGGCAGGCCGGAATGGTTTTTCCAAAAAGAAAAGTACGGCGGCATCTTATGTGATATTGGCAGCCATCAGATCGAACAATTTTTGTTTTACTGCAGCGTGAAGGATGCAAAAGTCTCATACAGCCAGGTGGGAAATTACGGTCATCCGGATTATCCGGAACTGGAGGATTTCGGGGATGCAGTACTGGTAGGGGATAATGGAGCTACCCAGCATTTTAGGGTGGACTGGTTTACTCCCGACGGGCTTTCCACCTGGGGGGATGGACGTACCTTTATCCTTGGGACAAAGGGGTACATAGAACTTAGAAAATATGTGAATGTTGGTACAGGGGATGGTACTGGCGATCATGTTTTTTTGGTGAATGAAGAGGGCGAGAAGCATTTTGAAGTGAGCGGGAAGGTTGGATACCCATATTTTGGGCAGTTGATTTTAGACTGCATCAACCGGACAGAAAATGCCATGACCCAGGAACATGCATTTAAGGCGGCAGAGTTATGTGTCCGGGCGGAAATGCAGGCGGTAAAAGTAAAATAATAGATAAAGGAGCAAAGATGAAATGATTAATGTAGCGATAGTTGGAACGGGCGGAATCGCTCATGTACATATGGAAGGCCTGCTTACTTTTCCGGAGAGGTGTAAAGTTGTGGCCTTGTGTGATATTTACCCGGAAAAGGCCAGGGCTATGAAAGAAAAATATCAGTTGGATTGTGCAGTGTTTCCGGATCATCAGAGTATGTTGGATTCAGATATTAAAATCGATCTGGTACATGTATGTACGCCGCCTTATGTACACTGTGAGATTGCCGTGGACAGTATGGAGAAGGGGTGCAACGTAGTCGTGGAGAAGCCTATGGCAACTTGTCTTGCGGAGTGTGACAAGATGCTGGAAGCCGAGAAGAAAAATGGCGTTACGATGGCTTGTATTGCCCAGAACCGTTTCAGGAATTCTATATACAGATTGAAACAGATGGTAGAAAGTCATTTGGCGGGAAAAATTTGCTTTGCTAAGGTGGAATCCGCCTGGTGGAGGGGACACAGCTATTATGATCTTTGGTGGAGAGGTACCTGGGAAAAGGAAGGCGGCGGGCCAACCCTGAATCATGCAGTGCATCATATTGATATGCTTAACTGGCTGGAGGGAAGGATGCCGGAGTCGGTAATGGCTATGCTGACCAATGTGATGCATGATAATGCGGAGGTGGAAGATCTTTCACTTGCCTGTCTGCGTTATGAGGACGGGAGCCTGGCTCAAATCACCAGTTCTGTGGTGCATCACGGGGAGGAGCAGGGGATTGAACTGCAATGTGCGGATGCCAAGCTTTCCGCACCCTGGGATGTAAAAGCGGAAGTCAGTCAGGCCAACGGTTTTCCGGCGCGGGAAGGAAACGATTTGCTGATAAAGAAATTACAGGATTACCAAGAAGCAATCCCCCTGCTTACCTATGAGGGGCATACGGGAGAGATCGACAATGTGCTGGCTGCCTTGGAAAAGGGGGAAAGACCCATGATCACGGGGACGGATGGAAGAAAAACAGTGGAAGTGATCACTGCTATTTATAAATCGGGATTTTCGGGACAGATAGTGAAGTTTCCGATCGGTAGGGAGGATGACTATTATACCTTTGAAGGGCTTTTGAAAAATGCCGTGCATTTTTATGAGAAAACCTCCTGTGTAGAGAATTTTGGCGAGGAGCGGATCACAGTAGGAAAATATGAGTAAGCAGGAGATGGGCAGGAAGGTGTTACGCATCGGTGTAGTAGGGATTGGAAACATGGGGAGTGTCCATGCCGTGCAGATTTTTGAAGGAAAAGTAAAAGGCGCTGTGCTGGCGGCTGTGTGTGATATCAATAAGGAGCGTCTCGATTGGGCGGGGAAGAGATTTCACGGCAGTGTGCGGTTATATGAGGATTATGCCAGGCTTCTTGTGGAGGGAAGCGTTGACGCTGTGTTGATTGCAACGCCTCATAACCTTCATCCTGTGATTGCGGTAGAGGCTTTTGGGAAGAAGATCCATGTGCTGACAGAAAAACCGGCGGGGGTGGATGGGGATAGCGTGGTTGAGATGAACCATGTGGCAAAGAGCAGCGGAATGGTGTTTGGAATCATGTATAACCAACGCACAAACCCTCTTTATAAAAAACTGCATGATCTGGTAAAAGAAGGGGCATTGGGAGAAATAAAGCGTTTTGTCTGGATCATCAACAACTGGTACCGTACACAGGCTTATTATGATTCAGGAAGCTGGCGGGCAACTTGGAATGGGGAAGGCGGCGGGGTACTTTTGAACCAATGTCCCCACAATCTGGATATTTGGCAGTGGATCATGGGAATGCCAAATAGGATCAGGGCTTTTTGCCGGATAGGAAATTACCATGATATCCAGGTGGAAGATGATGCTACGATTTATGCGGAGTATGAGAATGGGGCGAGTGCCGTTTTTATTACTTCTACCGGAGAATATCCGGGTACAAACCGAATGGAGATCAGTGGCACCCGGGGGAAGGCAGTGGTGGAAAATGGGGAGTTAAAGCTTTTTTTGCTGGAAAGGAATGAACGGGAGATCTGCTTTTCTTCCCCGGCAGGTATGCCCGTGGAACCTGTCATATGCCAGACAATAGCGCAGGAGGAAGCTGACAACGGCCATCTTAAAGTGTTACAAAATTTTACGGACGCTGTGCTTTACGGAGAGGAACTGCTTGCACCCGGAGAGGAAGGAATCCATGGGCTTAGAATCAGCAATGCCGCATATTTGTCCGCCTGGAAAGAGGATTGGGTATCGGTTCCAGCGGATGGGAATGAGTTTCTTCGTTATTTAAACAAAAAGCGGGAAGAGGAAAAGAATGTTTCCAAGAAAGGGAAAAAAGAAAACATGGCAGAGGAATACTCCGAAAGATGGAGTGTCAGATGGTAAAAATTTCAAATGATATTTTAAGAAAGAAGCATCATACAGGCAGTTGGAAAACAGTTGGACGGATAAGGGGAAACCCTTGCCGGACAACTGTTTTTTGTTAAAAGATGTTGGAGGAATTAAATATGAGAATAGATCAATTTTATATGAGTATTATCCATTGTGGGAAAAGTATTAATAAAGTATGATGATAATTAAATTAGAAGAGTTTTTCTTAATGGGGAAAAGGAGAGTAAAATTATGAAATATCAAAATCCAGTTGTGACAGGATGTTACCCGGATCCCAGCATATGCCGGGTGGGGGAGGACTATTATTTGGTAAATAGCACCTTTGAATTTTTTCCAGGGGTTGTGGTATCCCACAGCAAGGATCTGGTGCATTGGAAACAGATTGGACATTGCATCAGCAGAAATTCCCAGTTAAAGCTGATGGAAGGGAATATGAATAATACAGGGATTTTTGCACCTACGATCCGGTATCATGAAGGAATTTTTTATATGGTTGTCACCAATGTGACAGACAGGCAGGGCGGAAAAGATAATTTTTACGTTTGGACGAAGGATCCTGCCGGGGAGTGGTCCGACCCTGTCTTTTTGCATACTCCTGGCATTGATCCATCCTTTTTCTTTGATGATGACGGAAAGGCATATTATATGGGGACAGGCAGCCCGGAGATTTATTTACGGGAAATAGATCTTGAAAAAGGCGAACTGGTAGGAGAGACAGTGAAGCTGTGGGCGGGGACAGGCGGCGCTTACCCGGAGGGGCCTCATATTTATAAGAGGAATGGCTGGTATTACCTGTTGATCTCGGAAGGCGGGACGGAGCGGTGCCATATGTTAACGATGGCCAGAAGCAGAGACTTAAAAGGTCCTTACGAACCCTGTCCCCATAATCCGGTCATGACGAACAGGAGCCTGCGGTTCCCGTTAGAATCAGTGGGGCATGCGGATCTGGTGGAAGACCCGGATGGAAACTGGTGGGCAATCTGTTTGGGAACCAGGCCTTTCGGATATCCTCCGCGGCACAACCTTGGACGGGAGACGATGTTAGTCCCGGTGGATTTTAGCGGTGATTGGCCGGTATTTGGGGATCAGGGGAAGGTATTGGAAGAATTTGAGACGGATCTTTTGCCGGAGTCAGCAGGAAACACGAATGATTCGGAAAACTCTTTTTTTGATGATTTCACTTCTGATGAAAGGGATCTGGGGTGGAATTATATCTACAATCCGGACTGGTCTTTATATGAAAAGCGTGCAGGAGGACTTTGCCTGCATGGAAATGAAAAGAGCCTTAAGGATGCATCCGGTATCGCCTGGATGGGAAGGCGGCAGAAACATCATGTCAGTATAACGGAGGTGACGTTGGAATTTCCATGTACCCAGGACGGGGAAGAAGCAGGGATGACTATTTTTATGAATAACAGGCACCATTATGAGGCGGCGCTCCTTTGGGAAGGGCAGGGAAGAAAGCTGGTATTGAAACGACAGATCGGCTCCTTGGAAAAGACAGAGTGCAAGCTGGATTATGAACGGGATAAGGTTGTCTTAAAACTGGAATCCGACCTGGAGGTTTACCGTTTTAGTTATCAGAAGGAGGACGGAAGCTGGGAAAAGCTGGGGGAAGGTGAAGTGCAGTATTTGACCACGGAAGTGGGAGGGCATTTTACCGGAAACTATATCGCTCTTTACAGTTGCGGTAATGGAAAGAAATGCAGGAATGATGCAATCTTTTCTAACTTTTCTTATCAGGGGACAAGGTCAGGGGAGTTTTTGAGATAAGCAGATAGAGAAAGGAGAAAGAATAATGATGGAAGAAAAGAAAAATCCCATTGTGTATTCGGATTTTCCGGATCCGGATGTGATCCGTGTGGGTGATACTTACTATATGGCAAGCACGACCATGCATTACATGCCAGGCTGTGATATCCTGCGTTCCTATGATTTGATGAACTGGGAATTTGTGGGGCATGCATATGAGACTCTTGACGATACGCCAGGACATAACCTGGAAGGAACAGCTCAGATTTATGGGCGGGGGATGTGGGCGCCTTCCTTTTGCTATCATGATGGGACATACTATATCAATTTTACTGCTAACGATACGCATAAGACATATTTATTTACAGCGGCTGACCCGGCAGGACCTTGGAAGAAAGGGACGATAGACGGATTTTATTATGATAGTTCTTTATTTTTTGATGATGACGGGAAAGTTTACATTGTCCATGGAAATAAAGAACTGTACTTGACAGAACTTGACCCACAGGTGAAGGGGCCGTTGGAAGGAGGCCTTCAAAGGCTGGTTGTCAGAGACGGGGAGAATGTTCACCTTGGGTATGAAGGTTCACATTTGTACAAACGGGAGGGGAAATATTATTTGTTTACCTGCCATATGCCTGCTTATGGGAATGGGTGGAAGACAGAAGACTGTTTTATAGCAGATTCCCTGACAGGAGAATTTAAGGGAAAATGTATTATAGATGATGATATGGGGTATCACCGGCTTGGCGTTGCCCAGGGCGGCATGGTGGATACGCCGGAGGGCGACTGGTACGGGTTTATGTTCCAGGACAGGGGTGCGCTTGGAAGGTCGCCAATGGTGATGCCGGTACATTTTGACGAAGAGGGATTTCCGGTAATCGGTGTGGAAGGGAATGTACCGGAAGTGGTTTCCATTCCCAGCACCAGGCCGGGATATCAGTACAGTCCGCTAAATGGGGATGATGATTTTGCCTATACGCCGGATGAAAACGGAAAGGTGGAACTAAAGCCTTTCTGGCAATTCAATCATAATCCGGTGAAAGGTTTGTGGTCTGTAACGGACCGTCCGGGGGCATACAGGATTTATTCCGGGAAGATCTGTTCCAGTCTGGCTTACGGGTATAATACGTTGACCCAAAGAACCTTCGGTCCAGAAAGCGAAGCGTGGGTCACCCTGGACGGAAGAGGGATGAGGGATGGAGATTATGCAGGGATCAGCGCTTTTATGGGCTGTTACGGAGCGGTTGCCCTGACGAAGGAGAAGGAACAATTTTATTTGGTCATGTTGGGCAAGCCGGCACAAAATGATACGGTGTTTGGAGATTCGGATTATCTGGAACCAGCGGTAGAATATGAAAGGATTCCCATAGATTCAGAATGTGTTACATTAAAAGTGCATACGGATTTTACAGACAAACTGGATGAGGCGGAATTCTATTATCTTTTGGACGGACAGTGGAAAAGCATTGGCATCCGGCAGAAACAGTATTTTAAGATGGATCATTTTACAGGATGCCGTTTTGGGTTATTTTTGTTTTCCACCAAACAGACGCAAGGGTATGCGGATTTCATGGAATTCCACTATAGGAAAAAAGATTAGCAGACCTGGAAACAGCATGGAAAGGAGGAAAATATGAGAGAAAACAGATGTTACAAGATCACGAAAGACAGGAAAATATTATTTAACAATAAGGTAGATTTTTGCATTGGGACAGGCAGAATGGGGCTTGCCTTGCAAAAAGAATACCAAGACCAGTTACAATTTGTCCAAAGAGAGATTGGATTCCAGCACATCCGGGGACATGGGCTTTTTACCGATGATATGGCAATTTACCAGGAGTATGAAGATGGGAACGGAGGTAAAAGGGCAGAGTATAATTTTACTTATCTGGATCTGGTGATGGACAGTTACCAAAGGTGTGGGCTTAAGCCGTTCCTGGAACTGGGTTTTATGCCGGATAAAATGGCATCCGGCGATCAGACGGTCTTTTACTGGAAGGGGAATGTGACGCCGCCTGTAAGTTATGGGGCGTGGTGTGATATGGTAGCGGCTACGCTGAGGCATCTGATGGAACGCTATGGGGAGGAAGAAGTAGTGACCTGGCCTGTTGAGGTATGGAATGAGCCAAATCTTCCCGGTTTTTGGAAAGATGCCGACAGGAAAGAGTACTTCCGGTTGTTTGAAGAAACCTTCCGGGCAGTTAAGGAAGTGGACGGGCGTTTTCGCGTGGGCGGGCCTGCAGTCTGCGGTGTACAGGATGAGTTGTGGATCCGGGAATTTTTGAGTTTTTGCAGGGAAAAGAAGATCGCATTGGATTTTGTGACCCGTCATCATTATACCACGGAGTTCCCGGAACATGTGGGACATTACGGGTATGCGGAACTTTCGGATGCGGAACAGGGTTTTGAGAATTTGCGTTCATCCAGGGAGATTATTGACAGTTTTGAGGAGTATAGAGGATTGGAGATCCATATTACGGAGTTTAATACCTCTTATATTCCCAATTGTCCTTTACACGATACCAACCAGAATGCGGCATATATTGCCCATCAGCTATCCCGGCTGGGAGATGTGAACGAGTCCTATTCTTACTGGACTTTTGGGGATATCTTTGAAGAACAGGGCGTTCCCTTTACACCTTTTCATGGGGGCTTTGGCCTTGTGGCGAATGGAGGTATCCCCAAGCCCACTTTCTGGGTATTTCAATTTTACAAGGATTTGACCGGCGAATGTATTCTGAAAGAGGAAGACCTGGTAGCGGTGCAGGGAAAAGACGGCGTATATAGGGGAATCGCATGGAACACAGAAAGGGAACGAAGTGGCAGAGAAGTGGAAATGGAGGTTGCCTTCCCTGCCCTGAATGGACAGGAATATGTGCTGGTTACAAAAACGGTGGACGAAGAAACCTGCAATCCTTTACGCATGTGGCACGATCTGGGGGAACCGTCTTCTCTGGATGAAAGGCAAAAAAGATTACTTTTAGCGTGCTCAAGGCCTTTCGTTTCAAGCAGAAGGGTTAGAGCTGACGGGGAAGAGGTGAAGATTTCTTTCGTAGTTAAGGAACACGGGGTGGTCTATTTTGAACTGCAGGCGGTGAGAGAAACTTGTGACCGGGGTTATGATTATGACAGAGTGATGCAGTATGGCAAGGCATAAAAAGAAGGGAGTATGGAGAATGAGTGCATTTGTTACAGGAAAATACCGGAATATCTTTGCAGAAATAGGAAAAAGCGAGGAAGAAATCCAAAAGAAGATCCAGGATGCAGTGAAGGTTTTCTTTTACGGCAGCGAGGAGGAGAGAATCTATCATCCGGTAGGGGAAGACATGGGCTATCTGGAGGACACCGGAAATCATGATGCGCGGACAGAGGGAATGTCCTACGGCATGATGATGTGCGTCCAGCTTGATATGAAAGAAGAGTTTGACCGGATCTGGAAATGGTCCAAGACTTATATGTATATGGAGGAAGGCGAAAACGAGGGTTATTTTGCATGGAGTTGTAAAACCAGTGGCGAAAAGAATTCTTATGGGCCGGCGCCGGACGGGGAGGAGTTTTATGCTATGGCGTTGTTTTTTGCTTCCCACCGCTGGGGGGATGGGGAAGGCATTTTCCATTATTCCAGGGAAGCCAGGAATATCCTGAAGGCATGTATACATAAGGGGGAAGGCGGGAGGCCTGGTGCGGCTATGTGGAACAGGGAGAATAAGCAGATCTTATTTGTGCCTGGTTCAGAGTTTACAGACCCCTCGTATCATTTGCCACATTTTTATGAGCTGTTTGCCCTCTGGGCGGATGAGGAGGACAGGGAATTTTGGAAACAGGCGGCTGATGCAAGCAGAGAATATCTGGCCAAGGCATGCCATCCAGTTACAGGGATGAATCCGGAATACGGGGAGTTTGACGGGACGCCTATGACCAGAGAAATGCCTTGGGGAAACCATAGCCGGTTTTATAGCGATGCCTATAGGACAGCGGCTAATATTGGGCTGGATTGTGCCTGGTTTGGTGTGGATAAAGGGCATTATGGCGCACCGTTACGTTTGATGCGTTTTCTGGGGACTGATTTAGAGGGGGCAAGGTGCGTGTTTGAAGTGGACGGCACACCTATGGATATGACGGTACTGCATCCCTTAGGGCTTTTGGCAACCACAGCCCAGGGAGCGCTGGCAGTGCCTAAGGATGATTCCGGCGACCCGGACAGTGACTGGAAGATAGCAAAGCAATGGGCAGCCTGGTTTTGGAACCAGCCGCTGCGTAAGGGTGGCAGGAGATATTATGACAACTGTTTATACTTGTTTGCGCTTCTGGCATTAAGCGGAAACTATAGGATTTATAAATAAGAGAGGGGAGTCAATATGGGAAGAAAAGAACCCTTGCAGGAAAAGAAAGGGACAGACGTCCGTATCATGGATCCGGAACTGCTCAGACGGGAGCGCGCTAACCGTGAGTATATGTATCATTTGGAAAACCGTTTTCTTTTGTTGAATTTTAACCTGGAGGCCGGACGGGATACTTCGGCGGATGTGATCGAGGGTATGCATGGAGGATGGGAATTTCCTACCTGTCAACTTCGGGGGCATTTCCTTGGCCATTGGCTTTCGGCTGCCGCAATTCATTATCATGCAACCGGTGATGGAGAGTTGAAGGCAAAGGCGGATGCGATCATAGAAGAATTGGAAGAGTGCCAGAAAGAAAACGGCGGGAAGTGGGTTTCGCCGATTCCGGAAAAATACTTACACTGGATAGCCAGGGGAAAGCAGGTTTGGGCGCCTCATTATACGATCCATAAGGTTTTTATGGGATTGCTGGATATGTATGAGTACGGGGGGAACCAAAAGGCATTAGGGATAGCGGAGAACTTTGCACAGTGGTTTTATGATTGGAGCGCCGGATTTACCCGTGAGGAATTTGATGATATTTTAGACTTTGAGACAGGCGGTATGTTGGAAATCTGGGTACAGCTATATGGTTTTACCCAAAAAGAGATGTACCGGGAATTGATGGAACGTTATTACCGGGGAAGGCTGTTTGACCCGTTGCTTAGAGGGGAAGATGTTCTTACCAATATGCATGCCAACACGACGATTCCTGAAGTGATCGGGTGTGCCAGGGCGTACGATGTGACTGGCGAGGAAAAATGGCGGAAGATTGCGGAAAACTATTGGGATCTTGCAGTGACGAAGCGGGGATGTTATGCCACCGGCGGACAGACATGCGGCGAGATCTGGTCCCCCATGAAAAAGTTATCCGCCCGGCTTGGGCAAAAAGGCCAGGAGCACTGTACGGTTTATAATATGATGCGGCTGGCAGGGTTTTTGTTCCGGTGGAGCGGCGATCCGGCATATTTGGATTATCAGGAGCGGAATTTGTATAATGGAATTATGGCGCAGGCATATTGGGAAGGAAATTTCAGCCATGGGTTTACCAGCCCTTACCCCACAAAGGGGCTTCTTAGTTATTTTCTCCCTATGCAGGCTGGTTCACGGAAGGGGTGGAGCAGCAAGACTGGTGATTTCTTCTGCTGCCATGGAACTTTGGTACAGGCCAATGCGGCTTTCAACAGAGGGATCTACCATCAGGTGGGAAAGACCATCTATGTGAGCCAGTATTTTGACAGCGAAGCGCAGTTTATGGTGGGGGAGATACCGGTGACGCTGCTGCAAAAGAGTGATCCGTTAACCGGAAGCAGCCATCTTTCCAGTGATTCTTCCGCAAAACAATCGGTGCTAAAAGAAACCAGGAAGTGGCCGGATAACCCGGACTCTCTGGTGCCCTGCCTGCAGATCCAGGTGGCCCAAAGCCTTACGATGACGCTGATGGTGCGGATTCCATGGTGGATAGCTGGGAATGCAAGGATCTTAATCAATGAAAAGGAAGTTTACTGTTCCGATGAGAGATCAGTTTTTGTTCCGATAGAGCGAACCTGGGAAAATGGAGATGTGGTGCGAATCGTACTGCCTAAAGCTGTCAAAGCGCAGCCTCTTCCCGACAGGGAAGATCTGGTGGCTTTTTTGTATGGGCCTGTAGTCCTTGCGGGGATCTGTGAGGAAGAGAGGATGCTTCATGTACCAGGCAAAGGGCATCCTGAAAGGGTGTTAATCCATGACAATGAACGGGAGTGGGGGAGTTGGAAATCAACTTTCCGTACAGTAGGACAGGAGCGTGGCATACGGTTTGTGCCGCTGCATGAGGTAGGATACGATAAATATAGTATTTATTTCCCGGTGAAGGAAGAGGGGTGAGGGAAAAGGGGGGTTTTTGTATGAAAAGGATTGAAGAAATGAAGACTCTTGACCGGGTAAGGGAACGCTATGTGCCGGAAAAAGTAAAGCGGTTGAGTGAAGAGGAAATGCAGTGGTTTCGGGATGCAAAGTTTGGCATGTTTATCCACTGGGGCTTATACTCCCTGTTAGGAAAAGGGGAATGGGTTCTTTTCGATGAAAAGATGGATGTCGGGGAGTATGCAAAATTGGCGGATGACTTTCATGCCCCTGAGTTTAACGCAAAGGAATGGGCGCGTACCGCCAAGGCAGCAGGGATGAAATATATGGTGCTTACCACCAGGCATCATGACGGGTTTAGCCTGTTTGACAGTAAAGCAAGTGCCTATAACAGCATGAACGGGGCTGCCCATAAGGATTTTGTCAGGGAATATGTGGAGGCGTGCAGAAGTGAAGGTTTGAAGGTGGGGTTTTATTATTCCCCGCTGGACTGGCGGTTCCCCGGATATTTTTTTCCGGAAATGTTTTGGGGAAATGCCATGGAAATGAAAAGACAGTGCTGGGAGCAACTGCGGGAGCTGATGACGGATTATGGAAAAATCGATCTGCTCTGGTTTGACGGGGAATGGCTTGCTCTGGGCGGCATAGACTGGGATTACGGGGAAGGCTGGTACAGAAAGCCAGACTGGCCAAACAGTAAGTTTTTTAAAGTCAACTATTTTTGGGAGTCTGAAAAGCTGGTGAATAGGATCAGAAAATGGCAGCCCGGGATCATGATTAATAACCGGGGCGGTTGGGAAGGGGATTTTCATGTCCGTGAACGGAGGATTGACGGGATCCGCACAGATAAGCCCTGGGATTCCAACGATTGCATTGCAGATTCCTGGGGATATATGCCCGATAAGCCGGTGCTCTCCCTGGCGCAGCTAATTAAAAATTTGACAGCCATTGTCACAAGGGACGGGAATTACCTGTTGAATGTAGGGCCTATGGGGAACGGCCGTATGGATGGAGAGCAGGTAGAACGTCTGTTGCAGCTTGGGAAATGGATGGAAAAGTACGGGGAAAGCATCTATGGAACAAGAGGCGGCCCGGTCATTCCCGGGCTTTGGGGTGGCTCCGTTTACCGGGGGAATAAAGTGTATCTGCATATCACCTCATGGGAGAAAGACCGGATTGTGTTCCCTAATCCCGGAAAGAAGCTGATTGCGTTTGGCTCTTTAAATGTTTCTTCTGTTTTGGTGACGGAAAAGGACGGGAACTTGGAAGTGGAAGTTCCTATGGAACATAGAGATCCCTATGACACGATCATCTGCCTGGAATATGAGGAAGAGATCTGCTGGGAAGGGGTAAAAGACCGGGAAAAAGATGTTTATGGGGAAAGTGAGGCATAAGAAGAGATGGAAGTATTGTGTTATACAAGGCAGCCTAAGGAAGATATCATCTATGGAAACCGTATGGCCTACAGTATGCATTTGGCCTACAGGAAAAAGGATGGGAAGTTTTACCCGTTTCATCATAATGAAGGGCTTCTTTATGCAAAGGCTGTGGAGGATATGGCAAGCGGTGTGTTAGATGCAAGGAGCATGAAAAGTCCCTGGATTTTTCCCCTTGGTGAGGGCGGATATGGCGTTCTGGCAGTCCGCACGGGGGCGGAAGGGGAAAAGGATGCTGACAGTGAAGGGTGTGTCCTTTTCTTTACCAGTAAAGATTTGGTCCATTATGAAGAAAGAGGGCTTTTCAACTTGCAGGAAACTGGATTTATTGAAAAAGTCCGGTGTGGTTTTGGCGGGAAGGGGCAGGATTACCTGATTTGCTGGAAAACAGAAAAGGATGGCTGGAGGGAAGGCGGTTTCAGATTGGGGGAAAGGATAGAAATGATTTCCGGTTCGGTGAAAAAGACGGATACCCCATCCATACCAGCCCCGGTCTTTGGAGAGGGCGAACTTGAGGAAGTGGAAGGGATTGTTCCGGGAAATACAGTAGAGGTTACAGGGCAGGAGGCGGATTATCTGCTAAAAAAGCTGCTGGTTCCGGTATGTGTAAGGATGGAACTGTCCAAGCAGGGGCCTTTTACCCATGAAAACGAATTAAAGGATGTGCGTGCCATAGCCCATTATAGTGATGGAACTAAGGTGGAGCGCAGGATTAATTGGGAAAAGCCGGAAGGGAAAAGGGTGAAAGGGCAAGTGCATCAGGAGCATTTTCCGGCGCCATTTGCCCAGAACCGGGCGGATCCTGTCTGCATGTACCTGGATGGAAAATATTATTTTATTGCAACCAATGATGGGGATGACAACCATACCCTATATATGCGCTGTTCTGATACCTTAGAAGGAATTGTGCAGGCAAAAGAAGCTTTATTTTTGGATTCGGATACCTATCCGGGGATTGGCGGGCTTTTGTGGGCCCCGGAATTCCACCAGGTTGGCGGAAAGCTTTATGTGTTCCATGCAGCTACTTCCGGGGAATTTTTTCATGAGGAATGCCGTGTCCGTAAACTCCGGGAAGGGGGAGATCCTATGTGTAAGGAAGACTGGTCAGAGCCGGTCATGGTGGTGAAAAGAGATGGAACCCCTTTATGTGAGGAAGGAAAAGTAATCTCTCTTGATATGACAGTCATTCCTTATGAGGGAAAGGTTTATGCTATGTGGTCACAAAGACAGTTCCTGCCGGTAGACCAGGGGGCATGGCTGTATCTGGCCCAGATTGATGAAAAAGAGCCTTGGAAGTTGTTAACTGACCCGGTATGTATTGCGAAACCGGAGTATGGATGGGAAAACAATCATACTTATGTGGTGGAAGGGCCTTATGCCTTGTATAAAGACGGGCAGCTTATGGTCACTTACGCGGCAGCAGCCGTGGACGCCACTTACACCGTAGGCCTGTTAAAGCCCCGGATGGGAAGTGACATTTTAGACCCTTCCAATTGGCAAAAGGGTAATTATCCGCTTATGTCCTCCAATTCCGCAGCGGGACAGTACGGAACCGGCCATAATTCTTATGTGACGGACGAAAACGGGCTGGTATGGAATTTTTATCATATGCGGGAGAATGTGGACGGGCCGCGGTCGTCGGCAGCCCGCCGGGTACATTTCGATATGGAGGGGGAGCCAATGCTGGATGTTGTGGAGGATGTGGATCTGCCGGAAAACTTTAAATTTGTGGAAGCGCAGATCATGTGAGAGGATGGAGGTACTATGGATTACCTATTAAAAGAAGGAAATGCGATTATTTTTGAAAATGACGGGGAAACCCTGCGGATTGAGCCTTGGGGGGAAAATTCCCTAAGGGTAAGGGCTGTCATGATGGGGGAAATTAAGGATACGGAATATGCCTTGCTCCCGGCAACGGAAACCCAAGCGGATATTCAGATTACCGATGCATTTAGCGGCAGCATCACAAACGGAAAAATTACGGCCCGGCTGGAAGTGTGCCAGTGGAGAAAACGCTGCCAGATCAGTTTTTATAATCAAAAAGGAGAGCTGCTTTTTCGGGAGGAAGGACACGGTGGGGCGCTAAATAATCATTCCAGGCATTTTAAGGCAAGGCTTGGGGGGGATTATGAGCTGACGGTGACCTTCCATGCAGACCCGGAAGAAAAGCTGTTCGGGATGGGACAGTACCAGCAGGAATTGCTGGACGTAAAGAACTGTGTGTTAGAGCTTGCCCACCGGAACTCCCAGGCCTCCGTCCCCTTTGTCCTTTCCAATAAAGGATATGGGTTCTTTTGGCATAATCCGGCTATCGGCAAAGCAATTTTCGGAAAGAACCTGACCCAGTGGTATGCAGAAAGCACGGAGCAGATGGATTATTGGGTGGTAGCAGGGGATACGCCGGATGAGATCGAGCAATCTTATGCTAAGGCAACGGGAACTGTGCCCATGATGCCGGAATATGGTATGGGGTTTTGGCAGTGCAAGCTCCGTTACTGGAACCAAAAGCAGCTCCTTCATGTGGCAAGGCAATACCATGAACGGGGGATCCCGGTGGACGTGATCGTGGTGGATTTTTACCATTGGCCAAAGTGCGGGGATTTCCGGTTTGACGAGGCGGATTTCCCGGATCCGAAAGGGATGGTGGAAGAACTGAAAGAATATGGCATGGAACTGATGGTCTCCATTTGGCCACAGATCAATCTGACCAGCGAAAATTATGAGGAGATGCGTAAAAAAGGTTTGCTGATCAAGAATGAACGGGGAGTGGAGATCGCCATGCGGTTTGAAGGGGAGAATACCTTCTTTGACGCAACCAATCCTAAGGCAAGAGATTATGTCTGGAAATTATGCAAAAAAAATTATTACGATTATGGGATCAAAGTATTTTGGCTGGATGAGGCGGAACCGGAATTTTCTACTTACGATTATGACAATTACCGGTACTTTGCGGGGCCGGTGACCAAGGTAGGAAATATGTATCCCCAGCTTTATGCAAGGACTTTTTACGACGGCCAGATGGATGCCGGAATGGATACGGCGGTGAACCTGCTGCGCTGTGCATGGGCGGGCAGCCAAAGATATGGCGCATTGGTCTGGTCAGGGGATATCCACAGTGACTGGGAGACCTTCCGCAGGCAGCTTTGTGCAGGCTTAAATATGGGAATTGCAGGAATTCCATGGTGGACGACGGACATTGGCGGTTTTTCTGGCGGAAACCCGGATGACCCGGCATTTCAGCAGCTTTTAGTGCGGTGGTTCCAGTGGGGAACCTTCTGTCCGGTGATGCGCTTGCACGGAGACCGTGTTCCCCAGACGCCTCTGAATCATGCAGACGGTTCACCTACCATGCCTACCGGTGCAGATAATGAAATATGGAGTTTTGGTGATGACCACACGCCGATTCTTGCCAAATATATTCAATTCAGGGAAAAGATGCGCCCCTATGTGAGGGAGCTGATGAAAGAAGCCCACGAAGTGGGCCGCCCTGTGATCCGTCCGATGTTTTACGAGTTCCCGGAAGACAAACGTTGTTGGGAACTTCAGGATCAGTATCTTTTTGGAGGTGACCTGCTGGTAGCGCCTATTGTCCATGAAGATACTTATGAGCGGGAAGTATACCTGCCGAAAGGAGCGGGGTGGACATTGATTTATGATGGAACAGAGTATGAGGGTGGACAGACGGTAAAAGTATCTGCAAAGATAAGTCAGATTCCGGTATTTTTACGGGATGGAAGCCATGGGGAGTTTATCGGATGCATTTAAAGAACAGCGCTGCCTGTAGGCAGCGCTGTTTAGTCATTCCGGTGTAGCCATCATAGTTAAGATATGCTCTGCATACCTGGAGAATAGCTCCCTGTTTTTTTTGATCTCATCTGTCAGTTCAAAGAATAGCTCTTTACTGTTATAATCCCGTTTATAAAAGGGTTCTGCCAAGACTTTCCATTGTGGCAGATAAAGGGAAAATTTGCGTGTGTAGCAAGTCGCCGGTGTAGCCTGTTGCCGGTATTCTTTATCGACGAAAGCGGCAATGGACTTATGCATTGCGGTGTCTTCTGTGGGTAGGTAATAATAATTCTTATGGTTGGCATAAAAGTATTTTAATTCCTCTTCGTAGATGGGAACGATCAAAGTCCCCTCATGGCCTTCTCCTTTGAAGTAGCAGCTTCTGCCCATGGCGTTTACCGATATGGGCAGGGGGGAGGTGAACACTAATTGCAGTACAAGCTCTTTGCGTGGGATGCCGTGGATGTCATTGTAGTAATTTGCCTGTACTTTGCGGGCCTTTAAGGGGGAATTGAACATGTCATAATAGGAAAGGATTGGAAGGATTTCCAACATCCCCTTGATATCATCTGAATTATGCAGAAGCATCGCATGATACAGGCTGTAATCATGAGAGAGCGTGTAATCCCTGTATACCCGTATCATTTCTTCACTGCTAAAGAGGTCATCCCGGGCAATCCCCAAAAAGTTTTCCACGGATTTTTGTTTGCAGTTGGAAAGTTTCAGGAAACTTTTGTAGGGGGAAATGCGGCGGTAAATATCCAGCCCTTCCATCTGCCTGAAATGGCATGGGATGCCATATTGTTCCGCTTTATTCATGATAAAGGGCAGGTCAAAAGAGTTTCCGTTATAATGAACCAGATAGGAATAATCTGATGCAAAATTTAAAAATGCATGTAAAAGTTCAGGTTCTTCATCAGGGGTTTGGGCAAACCATTGACGGATGACCCAGTTTCCTTCTGAGTAAAAGGCGCATCCGATCAGATAAAGGGCGGAACCTGTTGCAAGAAACCCGGTAGTCTCAATGTCCAAAAACAAAATCTGATCTAGTGGGGCAAGCCTTTCAAGCGGATATTCCAGTCTGAAATTTCCAAGTATGATCTCTTCATTTTTCATAATGATAACCATGCCTTTCTTAGTCTACAAATTAGTGTAGCATATTTTTAAAAAATACAGTAGTATTTTCGACAAAAAAATAGTATATTTAAGTAGGACAATGAGAAGTTTTATCCTGCATGGAAATCTACGGAAAGAAGGAGCTGGAAATGGCAAGATTAACTTTTACGGGAGGGATACATCCGTATGACGGAAAGGATCTTTCAAAGGGAAAACCCATCAGGGAAGTTTTTCCGAAAGGTGACCTGGTGTATCCGCTTTCGCAGCATATCGGGGCACCGGCACAACCCATAGTAAAAAAGGGTGACCATGTCCTTACCGGACAGAAGATCGCGGAGGCAGGCGGATTTGTGTCTGCGCCTGTTTATGCCTCTGTGTCAGGGACTGTGAAGGCAATCGAACCCAGACGGGTAGTTACAGGTGACAATGTTATGAGCATTGTGATTGAGAATGATGGTTTGTATGAGGAGGTGGACTGGCCGGCGGTAAAGCCCTTTGAAGAGCTGACAAGGGAGGAAAAGATCGGTATGATCCGGGAAGCCGGGATCGTGGGGATGGGCGGTGCAGGATTCCCTACGGCAGTGAAACTTTCACCGAAAGAACCGGATAAGATACAATATGTGATTGTAAACTGTGCGGAATGTGAACCGTACTTAACATCAGACTACCGTAAGATGTTAGAAGAACCGGAGTATTTGATCGGTGGACTTAAGGTGTCTTTAAGCCTTTTTAAAAACGCAAGGGGAATCCTTGCTGTAGAAGACAATAAGCCGGATTGTATTACACGGCTGAAACATTTGACAAAGAATGAAAGCAAGATCACAGTGAAAGCATTAAGAACCAAGTATCCTCAGGGGGCGGAGCGGCAGCTTATCTACGCAACGACGGGACGCGCCATCAATTCTTCCATGCTGCCGGCAGATGCCGGATGTGTGGTAAATAATGTAGATACGGTGATCGCTATTTATCATGCGGTGATGGAAGGAAAACCCCTGATGCACAGGATTGTGACTGTGACAGGCGATGCGATCTCCCAGCCCCAGAATTTTAAAGTCAGGATTGGGACGAACTATCATGAGCTGGTGGAGGAAGCAGGGGGCTTTAAAGAACAGCCGGAAAAGATTGTTTCCGGAGGCCCTATGATGGGGTTTGGTATTTTTGACCTGGATGTACCCACAACGAAAACATCTTCGGCCTTGCTTTGCATGACCAGGGATGAGGTGTCGGCCATGGCGCCCACCGCATGCATCAACTGCGGTAAGTGTGTAGAAGTGTGCCCGGGAAGAGTAGTTCCACGGAAACTTGCGGACTATGCGGAGCATTATGACGAGGAAGCTTTTTTGAAAAATAATGGGATGGAATGCTGCGAGTGTGGCTGCTGTAGTTATATTTGCCCGGCAAAGCGCCCACTGACCCAGGTGATCAAATCTATGCGTAAGATGCAGCTTGCAAAGAAGAAAAAGTAGGAGGGAACATTCATGAGTGATTTGATGAAAGTGTCATCTAATCCCCATATCAGATCCAAGGTCACTACGGCAAATATCATGCTTGCGGTGGTGGTCGCGCTGCTTCCTGCGGCAGGCTTTGGCATCTATAATTTCGGGATAGGCGCACTAATATTGATGATTGTCACTGTGGCATCTACAGTGCTGACAGAACTGATTTATGAGAAAGCAATGCATAAAAAGGTAACTATAGGCGATTTTTCAGCGGTAGTGACAGGGCTTTTGCTTGCCCTAAACCTGCCTCCGGCTGCCCCGTGGTGGATTGGGATGGTAGGCGGCATCTTTGCAATACTGGTAGTAAAGATGCTTTTTGGCGGTTTGGGTCAGAATTTTATGAACCCGGCTTTGGGAGCAAGATGTTTCTTGTTGATCTCTTATACTTCCATTATGTGCAATTTTGAGTGTGATGCTTATTCAGGGGCGACCCCTCTTGCTATGCTGAAAGCGGGCGGGGAAGTGAATATTTTAGATATGGTAGTTGGGAAAACCGCAGGCACGATCGGGGAGACTTCGATGATCGCTCTGGTGATCGGCGCATGTTTTCTGATCCTGCTAGGGGTGATTGACCTGAAGGTTCCCGGAAGCTACATAATAACTTTTGTTGTGTTTCTGATCCTATTTGGAGGCCACGGCTTTGATCCGGCGTTTATCAGCGCACATCTTGCAGGAGGCGGGCTGATGCTGGGAGCATTTTTTATGGCCACGGACTATGTGACAAGGCCAGTGACCCGGATGGGACAGTATCTGTACGGAATCCTGTTAGGGCTGCTGACAGGGATCTTCCGTATATACGGGCCTTCGGCAGAAGGAGTTTCCTATGCGATCATTTTGGGCAATCTGCTTGTGCCTTTGATTGAAAAGGTGACAATGCCAGTTGCTTTTGGAAAGAGAGGGAAACGGGCATGAAAAATATGTTAAAAGATGCTGCCATTCTTTTACTGATTACGCTGGTGGCAGGGCTTGCCCTTGGGTTTGTCTATCAGATAACCAAAGGACCGATTGCCCTGGCGGAAGAAAAGGCGGCAAAGGAAGCGTATGCGGAAGTGTTCCCCGCAGCATCGGATTTTGAAGAGGATGGCCTGGATATGCCAAAGGAGGCCGCATGGCAGGAAGCATGGAATGAAAATGGCTTTACAGGTGTGGATATTGAGAACACTTTAAAGGCAGTTGGGGCAGAGGGAGAGGTTTTGGGATATGTCCTTACTGTTACCAGCCATGAAGGTTATGGCGGAGATATTACGTTTACCATGGGAATTACTATGGATGGAACATTAAATGGAGTGTCTATTTTAAGTATTTCTGAGACGGCAGGGCTTGGGATGAAGGCGGAAAGTGTTTTAAAGCCCCAGTTCGCCAACAAGAAAGTTCCCAGCTTTACCTATACGAAGCAGGGGGCGGCGTCAGATTCCCAGATTGATGCCATCAGTGGCGCAACGATCACAACCAGCGCCTTTACCAATGCCGTAAATGGCGGGCTGTATTATTTCCAGACACAGTTGGGAGGTGGCAGTTATGAAGCAGAATAGTATATCGGAACGGCTGGTCAACGGCCTTCTTAAGGAGAATCCTACCTTCGTGCTGATGCTTGGGATGTGTCCGACTCTTGCAGTGACGACTTCGGCAATGAATGGACTTGGAATGGGGCTTACCACTATGGTGGTGCTTGCGCTGAGTAACCTGTTTATTGCCCTTTTGAGGAACGTGATTCCCGATAAGGTAAGGATTCCTGCATTTATCGTGATTATTGCTTCGTTTGTAACCGTTGCGGAGCTGCTTTTAAAGGCATATATTCCTTTCCTATATGCGGCCCTTGGGCTGTACATACCGCTGATCGTTGTGAATTGTATTATTTTAGGCCGTGCGGAGGCTTATGCCTCTAAGAATACCCCGCTATTGTCTTTATTTGACGGGATCGGCATGGGGCTTGGATTTACATGTGCGCTTACGGTGATTGGCGCGGTGAGAGAACTGCTGGGGGCAGGGGAAGTGTTCGGATTTAGAGCCATGCCTGCAAGTTATGTTTCCTGCAGCATTTTTGTCTTAGCTCCGGGTGCATTTTTTGTTCTGGCAGCTCTTACGGCAATCCAAAATAAGGTAAAGATTGCAGGAGAAAAGAAGGGCAGGGATATGTCCAAGATACAGTCCGGGTGCGGCGGTGATTGTATGAATTGTACCGATGCCGGATGCGGCAGCCGTTCTTCGGATGCAGAGCCAAATGGGAAAGCAGATGATCTTGAGATCATTGAAATTAATGATGATGACGATTTTCCAAGCAGTAAAAAAGCTTTGAGCAGGGAAAAGGAGGAAGAAGATAATGGTTAAGGATTTGTTGGAAATACTGATCGCATCCTCACTGATAAGCAATGTAGTGCTGAGTCAGTTTTTGGGGCTTTGTCCTTTTCTTGGGGTATCAAAAAAGACAGGGACGGCGGCAGGAATGGGGACGGCAGTTATTTTTGTTATCACCCTTGCTTCGGCAGTGGCAGGTGCAATCTACCAATATATTCTGCTTCCCTTTGATTTAACTTATTTGCAGACCATCGTCTTTATCCTTGTGATCGCGGCGTTGGTTCAGTTTGTGGAAATGTTTTTGAAGAAATTTATGAAGCCCTTGTATCAGGCTCTTGGTGTATATCTTCCGTTGATCACAACCAACTGTGCAGTGCTTGGGGTTGCGCTTACAAACGTTCAAAAAAAGTATGGGATCTTGGAAGGAATCGTCAATGGATTTGCTACGGCTGTAGGTTTTACCGTTGCAATTGTGATCCTGGCGGGTATCCGTGAAAAAATGGAATATAATGACATCTCAGAATCTTTTAAAGGAATGCCCATTGTCCTTATTACAGCAGGGCTTATGGCAATTGCTTTTTGTGGATTTTCAGGGTTAAAGTTCTTTTAAGACATCCTTACACAGGCTGGAAGAAAGGCAGGGTAATAAGATGGAAGTAACAGGAGTATTAATGGCTGTGCTCGTAGTTGGAGGTGTTGGGGCATTTATCGGCATCTTTCTGGGCATTGCAGCGATAAAGTTTAAAGTGGATGTGGATGAGAAGGAGGAGGCCGTTTTAGCGGCTCTTCCAGGAAATAACTGTGGCGGATGCGGTTTTCCCGGCTGCAGTGGTCTTGCGGCAGCGATCGCAAAAGGTGAGGCAGCGGTGAATGCCTGTCCGGTAGGCGGAGAGCCTGTGGGGAAGGTGATTGCCCGGATCATGGGGGTAGAGGCCGGGGAAACTACCCGGATGACAGCATTCGTCAAATGTCAGGGAGATTGTGATAAAGTGACCCTGGACTACGAATATCATGGGATTGAAGACTGCAGGATGCTTTCTTTTGTGCCCAACGGGGGCGCGAAAAGTTGTAATTATGGGTGTCTGGGATTTGGAAGCTGTGTGCAGGTATGCCCGTTTGATGCCATTCATGTAATCAATCAAGTGGCGGTGGTGGATAAGGAAAAATGTAAAGCCTGCGGAAAATGTGTAGCGGTGTGTCCCAAGCAGTTGATCGAATTGATCCCTTATGATGCAAAATATGTGGTGGCATGCAGTTCCCAGGATAAAGGACCGGTTACCATGAAGGATTGTACAGCAGGGTGCATCGGATGCCAGCTTTGCAAGAAAAATTGTCCGGCGAATGCAGTGGAAGTGACAAATTTCCATGCCAAAATAGATTATGATAAATGTGAAGGCTGTGGAGTTTGTGTGGAAAAATGCCCCAGGAAGTCAATTGTAGAACATGAATGAGCCTGTGTGGGAAGATAGAAAGGAGCCTGGATGGACGGAAAGAAAGATCAGATAATGGTGAGATTAGGAAGTACAGGAATTGAAGTAAATAAAAATGGGTTTGGCGCACTGCCGATCCAGAGAATCAGCGATGAGGAAGCGGTGTATCTTTTGAAAAAAGCCTATCAGGGGGGAATCCGTTTTTTTGATACGGCGAGAGGATACAGCGACAGTGAACATAAATTGGGACTGGCGTTTGAAAAAATTAGGGAATCCTTGTTTATTGCTACAAAATCTGGTGCCGTAACGGGGGAAGGGATGCGTAAGGATCTGGCGGATAGCCTTTCCAATTTACGCACAGACTATATTGATATTTATCAGTTCCATAATCCCGCATTTTGTCCGAAGCCGGGTGATGGGAGCGGATTATACGAGGCGGCGCTGGAAGCGAAGAAGGAAGGGAAGATCCGCCATATTGGAATTACCAACCACAGGCTTTCGGTAGCCGGAGAAGCGATTTCCAGCGGGCTTTACGAGACACTACAGTTTCCTTTTTGCTATCTGGCCACGGAAAAGGAGGAAGGTTTGGTGGAAGGCTGCCGGAAGGCGGATATGGGATTTATCGCCATGAAGGCTCTTTCAGGCGGATTGATCACCAATTCCGCAGCGGCGTATGCTCATGCGGCACAGTTTGAAAACGTGTTGCCTATATGGGGCGTTCAGCGTGAAAAGGAACTTGACGAATTCTTGTCTTATATTAGCCAGCCGCCAGCGATGACGGAAGAAAGGAAGGCGTTAATCGAAAAAGACCGCAAAGAACTTGCAGGGGAATTCTGTAGAGGGTGCGGATATTGTATGCCTTGTCCGGTGGGAATCGAGATCAATAATTGTGCCAGGATGTCATTATTGCTGCGCCGTTCCCCATCCCAGCTTCAATTAACAGAGGAAGCGAAGGAGAAAATGATGAAGATCAAAGACTGCCTGCAATGTAATCAGTGTAAGGGTAAATGTCCTTATGGGCTGGATACTCCCACACTGCTTAGGAAAAATCTTGAAGACTATGAAAACGTGCTTGCAGGCAGGGTCAAAGTGCAGTAGGAATATAATTAAAGGAAAAGGTTGAGAATCTATGCGTTTACCGGGAGATAATGACGAGAGGGGTATGGGGATGCCTGTCATTTATACCATTGTTGCGGTTTCTGCTTTTATCCTGCTGATCCTTGTGGTGGTATTTATCAGTAATCAGAAGCCCAGCCGTTCTAACCGGAAGTCTGATATGGCGGCTAACGCCACAGAAGTTCCTGATGAAGAGGCTGTGAAATTTGCCGAAGGGCAGGAGGATATCGAGCAGTTATATAAAGAGGGTAAGCTGCGGGCAGAAAACTTGGACTTTTGGGGGATGTATCAAAATGATCCTGTGCTCATAGAAGAGGCACAGCCTACGGAAAGTCCTGAACCTACGCCATCCCATGAGCCTACGGACGAAGAAAAAGCCAGCGATGGGCTGCATGTCCAAGTGACTTATAAGGATGGGACGACGGAGTGGTTGGAAATTTCAGAGAAGATTCCATTATACACCTATGATTTCACTAATATTAAGATTACCAATGACCAAATGGAATATTTTGTGGACGGGGAAAAATGTTCCTGGCTGGGGGTTGATCTGTCGAAAAAAAGTGGAAGCGTGGATTTTGAGGCGCTTCGTGCAAATGGAATTGATTTTGTCATGCTTCGGGTAGGGAGCAGGGGATATGAGACGGGGCTTCTTTCCCTGGACGAAAGCTTTGAGGAGAATATCACCAATGCCCGGAAAGCAGGGCTGGAAGTGGGAGTTACCTTCTTCTCCCAGGCTTTGGATGTGGAGGAAGCGGTGGAGGAGGCTGAGTTTGTGATCAGTAACCTGCTTGCCCATGAGGTTAATTATCCCATTGCATTTGATATGGAATATATAGCCAATGACAAGGCACGGATCGATATTTTAGACAAGGAAGAGAAAACCCAGATTGCGGAAACTTTTCTGCGGACTGTAGAGGGAGAAGGATACCGTGGAATCTTGTATGGAAATACATCATGGATTTTGGGTGAATTGGTTCCGGATAAGATTTTGCGGGAATTTGATGTGTGGGTTACGGATCAAGCCCCGGTCCCGGATTTTCCGTACCAGTTTCGGATGTGGAAATATGCGGTGAACCAAGAGATACCGGGGATTGAAAATAAGGCGTCCTATGTGATCAGTTTTGTGGATTATACCCGTAAATAATCAGTGATCTTTGAAGAAATGCAAAGACCGGAATAGATGTCGGCATAAGCGGAAGGAGACAGGTTCTCAATGTAATTGGGAGAAAAGTTTTTGCTTATGCCGGCTTTTTTTAAGATATCAATTGCTTTATTATAGGCGATGGCGGCTTCTATACTGCTTTTATAAGAGCCGATTACATAATTGCCATTAATGTGTATTTTGGCAACATAACAAATTCCTGATTTGGTGCGGCGTCTGGTCACACCATGGTATGTGTTGAATATCTCTATATTTTCGTAACGAAAATCCATGTTATCCCCGTTGGAAAAACAATAATCCCGGCCTGGGACGGCGTAATTCTTGATGCCATAGCGGTTTACGATATTGACCTGCATCCCATAATCAGCCACAAAAAAATGCCGGCCTCTTTTCATGATCTTGTGGGAAGAATAATAAAACAGGTCGTCAAAATCAAATTTGAATATTTCGCTGGGGGAAAGATAATATTCAAAATAATTTTTCCGCATATAGATAGGGGTGGAAAAATAAATATGATTATCCCGGAAATTGATGAGCGACACCCATTTGTTAAAGGGCAGGACACGGTGGGCGGAATGGTCATGCAGCGTCAAGGCAGCGTCAAATACTAAGGAGGTGCCTTCCAGATAGGCGGCATAAGCTATGGGAGCAGTGTCATAACTGCCCAGGCTGATATGCTTTCTCTTATAGGTAATGGAAGAACGGTAGTAGATACTGCCGTCTTTTTTGTGTGCGGTAAATACGCCGGGAAGTTTCTGATCCATGACAACTCCTTGAATTTTTATCCTTCATCATTGTATCAAAAATATTTAAAATTTCCTATATTTTTGAAAAAAATACCCGGATAAGTAAATTTTAGAAATATTTTTGGCAGTAACTGTATAAAATATTAAAGAACTGTTACATAAGTGTGACAGTTTTAGGAAAAAATTCCCCTGAAAGAAGACAGGCCGTAAAAGGACGGAAAACATGGAGGATCATTATGTATAAGAAATTTATTATCCAATTGTTTTTGGGAAATATGCTGTTAGGCGTAAGCTGGTTTTGTGTAAAGGGAGCACAGTTAACGCTGTTTGCTGCTACGCCTGCATTTCAACTGGCTCTTGCAGAAGAAATAGAAGAAATACCTGATGAGGAGAAACCAAAAGCGGATCATTTTTTTGGTATGCTTAAGAAAGCGGCTTCCGGACAACGGATTGTGGACTATTCTGTGCTGGAACAGGAATACCAATATCTGTTGTCGGATGAAGATTATAATGCCTTGCTGAAAATTGTACAGGCCGAGGCGGGAAATGAAGATGAAGAAGGGAAAATGCTTGTGGCGGGCGTAGTGTTAAACCGGGTTAAGAGCACGCGGTTTCCTGATAGTGTACAAAAGGTAGTCATGCAGCAAAAAGACGGAGTATACCAGTTTTCACCGGTTGCCAACGGCACATACAATAAAGTAAAAGTCACCCAGGAGACAGTGGACGCAGTAGAAAGAGTATTAAAAGGGGAAGATATCTCCCAAGGCGCGCTTTATTTTGCTGCAAGAAAGTATGCCGATCCGGAAAAGATGAAATGGTTTGACTGCTCTCTTACAAGATTGTTTGAGCATGGAGGACATGAATTCTATACAAATAGCTGAGAAATCTAAGCCTTTTCATTGTAAAAATGCTTCTTCTGTGATAAAATGAAAAACAGATTTTCAGGAGTATTTGCGAAAAGGAGTGTGATTATGAACGTTTTATATAACAGTACCAGAAGCAGGGGGATTGCCGTTACGGCGTCTGAGGCGATCCTAAAGGGGCTGTCTGACGATGGGGGATTGTTTGTGCCGGATCATATCCCGGCTCTCGACAGATCCTTTCAGGAGTTATCGGAAATGACATACGGGCAGGTCGCCTATGAGGTGATGAAGCTGTATTTATCGGACTTTACCCGGGAAGAATTGGAAGAATGTATTGCAAAGGCCTATGACTCCAAATTTGATACAGAAGAAATCGCCCCGTTAACAGAAGCGGAGGGAGTTTTTTACCTGGAATTGTTCCATGGCGCTACGATTGCCTTTAAAGATATGGCATTATCGATCCTGCCGCATTTTATGACCACTTCCGCCAAGAAAAACCAGATCAAAAATGAAATTGTCATTTTGACTGCAACATCAGGGGATACAGGAAAGGCGGCGCTTGCAGGTTTTGCAGATGTGAAAGGGACAAGGATTGTTGTGTTCTATCCCAAGGATGGGGTAAGCCCCATCCAGGAAAAGCAAATGGTTACCCAAAAAGGGGATAATACATATGTTGTGGGGATACACGGTAATTTTGACGATGCCCAGACGGGTGTAAAACAGATCTTTGGCGATAAGGAACTGGCTGCTTATATGGAAGAGAAGGGATTCCAGTTTTCTTCTGCAAATTCCATCAATATTGGACGTTTGGTGCCTCAGATCGTATATTATGTATATGCATATGGAAAGCTTCTTAAGGAAGAACGCGTGAAAGATGGTGAAAAGATCAATGTTGTGGTTCCTACCGGAAACTTCGGCAACATTCTGGCGGCGTTTTATGCAAAGCAGATGGGGGTTCCAATCGGGAAGCTGATCTGTGCATCTAACGAAAATAAGGTTCTTTTTGATTTCTTCCGCACAGGAAGCTATGACAGAAACAGAGAGTTTGTCCTTACTTCTTCTCCTTCTATGGATATTTTGATTTCCAGTAATTTAGAAAGGCTGATTTATCAGATTGCTGGGAACGACCCGGAGGCTAACAGAGGGTTTATGGAAGCGCTTGGGGATTGTGGGACTTATACCATCACGGAAGAGATGAAAGAAAAGCTTCAAGGTTTTTATGGAAATTATGCAGACGAAGGGGAGACTGCACAGACCATACGCCGACTGTATGAGAGTACAGGGTATGTGATTGATACGCACACAGCGGTTGCATCTTGCGTATGCCATAAATACCGGGAGGAAACAGGGGATCAAACGGTTACAGTGGCAGCGTCCACAGCAAGCCCTTACAAATTTACCAGAAGCGTAATGAAGGCAATTGATCCTAAATATGATGGCGTGGATGATTTTGAACTGGTAGATGAACTTTCCAGGATATCAGGCGTGAAGGTGCCTGGAGCCATCGGTGAAATTAGGGAAGCTCCTATATTGCATACCCATGTATGTGAAAAAACAGAAATGAAGCAGGCAGTAACAGATTTTTTGGGAATATAAATCATTAGGGGACAATATAGGGGGTACGAAGGGGATATGAAGCATATTTTAATGGTGGATGATGTTACGACAAATCTGAAATGTGCAGCGGAAGTTTTAAAGGGGGCATATGAAATTTCAACAGCTAAATCAGGGAGGCAGGCGCTGCTTTTTATGAAGCAGTCGATACCGGATCTGATCCTGCTTGATATTAATATGCCTGAGATGAGCGGATATGAGGTGATGGAAAAGCTTAAGGAAAATCCTGAAACCCAGGATATTCCAATTATATTTTTGACCGCCGAGACAGACAGGGAAAGCGAGATCAAGGGACTTAAAATGGGGGCGATGGATTTTATCAGGAAACCCTTTGAACCGGAGATCATGCGAAGCAGAATCGATAAGATCCTGCAAATGACAGAGCAAAAGAGAGAGCTGATGAATTTCGTCCATAAGGACGGGCTTACGGATCTTCTCAACAGGAGATATCTGGAAAGCATGTTAAATAAAACAGACTCCGCAATGGAAAAGGGGTTTTTCATCTTGCTAGACCTGGACAATTTCAAGTGTGTAAACGATATCTTCGGACATGCTGTGGGAGATGAAGTATTGATCCGGTTTTCTAAAGTCCTTCAGGAGGAAGTTGAAAACAAAGATTCCGTATGCAGGGTAGGAGGAGACGAATTTATTGTCTTTATTTCCGGGGAAGGAGATAAGGATAAAGTCAAAAGCATTGCTCGAAGGATGATTGCAGGAATTGAATTTGAAGTAAACGATCTTTTATCTGATTCCTGTGATTTCAAGCTTTCAGTGTCCGCGGGAATTGCACAAAAGCCAGAGGATGGCAGTACCTTTTCGGAACTTTATTCCGCAGCGGATAAGGCGTTATATTATGTAAAGCAAAATGGAAAGCGCGGTTATCATTTCTTTAACGAGGAGGACAGGGGCAAAGATCATGAGGAAGAAAATAATCTGATTGACCTTTTGCAATTACAGCGCCTGATCCAGGAAAAAGGGCAGAGCAGTGGCGCTTACCGTGTGGAATATGATGGGTTTAAGCGGATTTATCACTTTGTTTCCAGGTGTATGGGAAGGAAAAGCCAGGATGTGCAGTTAGTCCTTTTTACCTTGATGGATAAAGAAAAAAAGGAAATAGAGATTGGAAGGGCGCTGCTTGCCATTGAAATATTGGAAGAGGCGGTATCAAAATCGCTTCGCCGGGGAGATGTGGCAACCAAATGCGGAAATACGCAATATGTGGCAATTTTGATAAATGCCTCATCAGATAATGGGGCGCTGGTGATACGAAGAATCCGCAAAAAATTTGCGGAGCTTTGCGGGGATGACGGACTTACGCTGGAATATGAGATGGTAAGTGTGGGAAAGAAAGAATAAAATAGCGCTGCCGGCGGCAGCGCTGTTTTTAACGGTTTTTGATATCTATGTAAGTTTGGTCAGAGCCAATCGGCTTGTAAGCAGGGCGGATGATTTTACCGTTGTTGGCAAGTTCCTCCATGCGGTGTGCACTCCAGCCAGAGATACGGGCAATGGCAAAAATCGGTGTATACAACTCCATGGGAAGGCCCAGCATGTGATATACGAAGCCGGAATAAAAGTCAACGTTGATGCTGACGCCTTTATACATCTGCCTTTCTGCCGCAATGATTTTAGGAGCCAAAGATTCAACAAGGGAGTAGAGTGCAAATTCTTTTTCGAGGCCTTTTTCGACGGAAAGTTTTTCGACGAAAGATTTAAAAATTACGGCACGGGGATCAGATTTGGAGTAGATTGCATGCCCTACACCATAGATCAGCCCGGCATGGTCAAAGGCTTCCTTGTGGAGAAGCCTTTTTAAATATAAGCTTACTTCCTCCTCGTCAGTCCAGTCACCGACAGTTGCTTTCATCTCCTCAAACATCTGGACAACCTTGATATTGGCGCCACCGTGCCTTGGCCCTTTTAGGGAACCGATGGCCGCGGCAATGACCGAATAGGTATCGGTGAGGGAAGAGGTGACCACATGAGTGGTAAAGGAAGAGTTATTTCCGCCACCGTGTTCCATATGGAGAACAAGGGCAACATCCAGGAGCCGTGCTTCAAGCGGTGTATAAGAACTGTCAGGACGGAGAATATGCAATATGTTTTCCGCCATAGAAAGTTCAGGTACGGGCTGATGGATAAAAAGGCTTTTTCCGTCATGATAATGGCAGTAAGCCTGGTAGCCGTAGATGGATAAAAGGGGAAACAGGCTGATAAGCTGAAGGCATTGGCGCAGCACATTAGGGAGTGAAACATCGTCAGCCCTGTCATCATAGGAGTAAAGAGTAAGGACACTGCGGGCTAGCGTATTCATCATATCGCTGCTGGGCGCCTTCATAATAATATCCCGCACGAAACTGGTTGGAAGGCTTCTGTATTTGGAAAGAAGGGCGCGGAAATTTGCCAGTTCCTTTTCATTTGGAAGCTTGGCAAAAAGAAGAAGATAAGTGATTTCTTCAAAACCAAAGCGCTCGTCTTTGGAAAACCCGTTTACGAGATCCTTCACATCGTAGCCGCGGTAAAATAAACGGCCATGTGCAGGACGGGAAACGCCATCCACCATTTCTGTGGCACGGACATCGGATATGTTGGTAAGGCCGGCAAGGACGCCCTTACCATTTAGGTCACGAAGCCCCCGCTTTACCTCATATTTGGTAAAAAGCTCTGTATCAATAATATCTGCCTGTTCGCTCATTTTGGCAAGACGGACAATATCGGGTGTAATTTCAGAAAAAACATTATGATCCATTCAATTCTCCTTTCCTTGTGCATAGTATTAATTTGATAAAGCAAATTTGGACCTAAAAATAAGAGTCGCTCCAAATAATATCATAAAATAGGCTGGTAATTACAGCAGAACAGATGTAAGATGCTGTAGTGTCAATTCATTGCCGAAATAAATAAGAATATTTCAGAAAAAGTTAACATAACCATCTTATCATGATTGTGCATTTCAAACAAGGGTCAAAAATATAAAATATTTGTAAAATCCGCCGGGTTTTGAAAAAATGGGAATTGTTCATATTGACTTTTAAAATGTTGTTTGAGATAATACAATAGATGTGCCAGGGTGCACACCAAAAGTGAGAAACCGCAGTTTTTGGCCCGGTGGGCAGTGAAGGCAGCGGTAAAATATACATTTATATATTATAAGGAGGATGACGTATGTCAACAAAAGCTTATTATCCAATTTCTGAAATCGGCGCTGGTAAGGTTGGTTTTTCCAAAACCCGTTCTATTATCGAAGCCGCTTTTTACGGAAACAACGTAGTGAAGGTAAACACCTTAAAAGAAGCTTATGAGTTAGCAAAGAATTCACCTGGAACGATCGTTACGGACATGCCTGTTAAGGATGGCGACACATTTGGCCTTGAGAAAGACGCAAAGGTATTGCTGTTTAACGATGGCGCTGTAACTGGCCGTTACGCTGCAGCACGCCGTATCAAAGGGGAACCTGGCGTAGATGAAGCAAAGCTTGATAAGGTAGTTATGGATGCTGTTTATGAGACACGTTGGAAAACGATGTACCATGCAGAGTGCTTTGTGGGACTTGACCCTGAATTTATGGCAAAAGCGCATCTTCTGATTCCGGAAGGGGAAGAAAACCTGCTGTATAACTGGATGATCAATTTCCAGTATATGTCAGATGAGTATGTGAAAATGTACAAAAAATCCAAACCTGTAGGCGATGGAAAAGAGCCTGATATCTATATCTTCTCCGATCCCCAGTGGGCGCCTCATGAAGCGCCGGATGTGGATTATAGCTGCTTAAGCGATCCGCTTACCCTGTGCTATTTTGATACCAATCAGAACTGTGCAGCGATTCTTGGTATGAAGTATTTTGGCGAGCACAAAAAAGGCACACTGACTATGGCATGGGCTTTGGCTAACAGAAATGGTTATGCAGCATGTCACGGCGGCCAGAAAGAGTATACTTTGGCAGATGGTTCTAAGTTCGTAGCGTCTGTTTACGGTCTTTCAGGATCAGGTAAGTCTACTTTGACACATGCAAAGCATGGCGGGAAGTATCCCATTACCGTACTTCATGATGATGCATTTATCATCAATACAGATACCTGTGCTTCTGTTGCTTTGGAGCCTACTTATTTTGATAAGACGGCAGATTACCCTACAGGCTGCCCTGATAATGAATATCTGTTGTCTGCACAGAACTGTTCTGCAACGTTAGACGAGAATGGAAAGATCCAGCTTGTAACGGAAGATATCAGAAATGGTAACGGACGTGCGATCAAGTCTAAATTATGGTCTCCTAACCGTGTAGATAAGATTGATGCGCCTGTTAATGCAATTTTCTGGATTATGAAGGATCCTACCATTCCTCCGGTAGTAAAACTTGATGGCGCTGCACTTGCATCTGTAATGGGCGCTACTTTGGCAACCAAGACCTCTACTGCAGAGCGTGTTGCTGCAGGAACAGACTTAAATGCACTTCGCATCGTTCCTTATGCAAACCCGTTTAGAACCTATCCTCTGGTTAATGACTATGAGAAGTTCAAAAAGCTGGTAGAAGAGAAGAACGTTGCATGCTATATCGTTAATACCGGTGATTTTATGGGAACAAAGGTAAAACCTGCTGATACACTTGGCATTCTTGAAACGATCGTTGAAGGAAAAGCAAAGTTCGAGAAGTGGGGTAACTTTGATGATGTAGAGATCATGTATGATTGGGATGGCAAGACTGCTGACTTTAAGCCTGACTTAAATGATCCTGAGTATAAGGCAGCATTGAAGAATGCTATGCAGAACCGTGTAGATGCTGTTAAGGGCTTTGCAGAGAAGAAGGAAGGATATGACAAGCTTCCTGATGAAGCGCTTGCTGCTGTTCAGAAATTGGTTGATGCACTTAACTAATGATCATAAAATTTTTAAAGGATTGCCTTCGGGCAATCCTTTTTGAAAATTTCCAGTTGTATTATGTGTGGATATTGGATATAATAAAAGCAACCTGAAATGTGCGATAATTCCTGTTGTTTTGAACCTACAGATACTTTAAACGGGATTCCTATATTTCCTTGTAGCTGTCAAGCCCTCACTTCCTTAAAGTTTACTTTAGGGAAGGATTGGAAGGGAAGGCAAAAGCATAGGCTGCGGTTACCCACCTAGCGTAGCTAGGAGTCAAAAGACAGGAACCGGCATTTTGGGGATATACCAATAGGTATAAATAAAACAGCCTTTGGCGCTGTGATTTTACAAAAGAAAAGCAGCCTGTTTGCAGGCTGCTTTTCTTTTAGTCCGGCAATTTTGAAAATGAAATAGGTAGAGGTTATTTATGGAAAAAAGGTTTCGGATATTAGGTAAACTGATTCTTACACTCATTTTAGTAATTGCATTTATTTGGCTGATCACGAAAGACATCACGGTTTGGCAGTTAAAGCAGCCGGAGGGAGAATATGCAAGGATGAGGGATGTTAAGATCCTGACAGAAGAATTACTGCTGGCAGATGTAAAAGTAACAGATGTGGGAGGACTTTCCGATTTTCTAAAAGGAAATCAGGAAGAATATTTAAATTATGCTACATATAAACAGTTATTAAGTTTTTTGGGCGAAGAAAAATATTTATTTGATAGAAAGTATAAAGACGAGTTTCTTATGCTGGAAGAGGACTGGTATCACAGCTATGAGAAGATATTGGGAGAGTTAGGATTACAGGAAACGATCCGGCGCAAGAAGGTGGAGATCTGGTGTGATGATACTTATCTTACTGGTGAGAACCGGATAGGCGAAGAGGAGCTTTTGTGCAGCGGAGGGGAAATTTATACTTATCTTTCTCCGGACTTTAAAGAGTGTATGTTTATGACCGTGGAGGCTTTTGTAAGGGAAAACCGGCTTTTGACGTTGTATGGCAGAAACCAGGAAAGGATCGGACTGGAAAATGTCTGGGTTATGGAGTGCAATGCCCAGGAATTACGCTTTTTTGAAGGTACCTATGAAATTTCCCTTTCGCCAGAGCGGATTCCGGAACCGGTGCTTGCAAGGGCGGAACAAGACGCAGGGACCGGATGCAGGGAACAGATTGCAGATTTGACATTTGGAGAGGGAAAGCTGCAAACCTTTGAGGTGAAAGAGGAGAAAGCAGGCGGAAAGCTTTTGAGTTTCGGGGATGGAAAAGTGGAGCTGGAAGGGACCGGTATTTTGGAGCTTGCCGATCATTGTGTGGGATACCAGCTTTACGATGATCTGCGTACGGCACAGGTAGAGGAACTTGCCATCGGGTATTCTTTTGCCGATTTTGTTTTGGATAAGGGGAAGGTGTGTGCGTTCTTGATTACCCGCAAGGAAAAGATGGACAATATCCGGGTGGCAATAAAGGACAATGAAAGCGGCAGTATTTATCATGAAGAATTGGAGTTTTCCTGCACGGATGGGGCGAAGCTGGTCTATGGGGAGTATGATGACAGGAAGGAGAAGGAGGTTCTTCCTGGGGAAAGTATTCGGATCAAAAGGGACAGTGATTATTTAAATGGGGGACGCGTACTATTCTTGCCTGATGTTCAGACGGGGAGGATCATGGTCAATTCCCAACAACGTGCATATGGTGTTCCTTCTTACCGGGGAAGGATGGAAATTTGCAGTACAAAGCAGGGGCTGGTCCTGATTAACGAATTGCCATTGGAGGAATATTTGTATTCGGTAGTACCTAGTGAAATGCCGGCTTCTTACCCGATGGAAGCGCTGAAAGCCCAGGCTGTCTGTGCCAGGACATACGGTTACCGTTACCTGGAACAGCCGGGATATGGCAATGTGGGCGCTCATTTAGATGACAGTGTAAGTTATCAGGTATATAACAATATTACGGAGAATGTAAATTCCACAACAGCCGTAAAAGAGACGTCCGGGACGATTTTGTGTTACGATGATAAGCCGGTGAACGCTTATTATTATTCTACCTCCTGTGGATTTGGCGCTGATGCAGGGGTCTGGAATGAAGGGCAGAAAGATGAAATGCCCTATCTAAATTCCAGGTACATTGGCATGTCAGGGGAGGGAGATGAAGGAGAGCAGTTACAGCCGGAGAACCTGGCGGAGGAGGAAACGTTTAAGGAATATATTTTGAATGTTGATAAACAAGCATATGAACAGGAAGAAGCCTGGTTCCGGTGGACGTATGAGGTGAAAGAGATTGACATATCCAGAATATCCGACAGGTTAAAGGAGCGGTATCAGGCGGTTCCGGGCAAGATTCTTTATGAAGAGGGAGATGAGTTTCTATCCCGGGAACCGAAGAAATTTAAGGAGATCTACAATATCTGCTGCCTGAAACGGAAGGAAGGCGGTGTGATGGAAGAACTTTTGATCGATACAGATCAGGGAACCTATAAAATCGTTTCCGAATATAACATCCGGTATGTCTTAAACCAAAAGGGAGATGTGTTAAGGCAGGACGGGTCAGTATATCAGAGCAATACGCTCCTTCCAAGTGCATATCTGATAATTGATCTTGTAAAAGAAGGAGAAAATGTGGTAGGATATACTTTAATTGGCGGCGGTTACGGGCATGGGGTTGGAATGTCCCAGAACGGGGCAAAGGCCATGGGGCTTAGGGAGATGGACTGCCGGCAGATTCTCGGGTTTTATTTTGGGGACTGCCAGGTAAAAAACATTTATTGATGGGAAGAATTTATGTTTAGGAGACTTTTGTTTATCGGATACGATTTTGGGAAACATATGGGAAGGAAAAATATCAGCGCTTTTGCGGCAAGCACTGCATTTTTTATCTTTCTTTCGTTAATCCCGGCATTGATGCTTTTGTGTTCCCTACTGCCATATACCCCGGTCACGGAAGCAAATTTGATGACCGTTGCAAAAGAGATTTCGCCAGACGCTGTAAACCCGCTTTTGGTCAATGTGATTACGGAAGTTTATGGCCAGTCGGCAGGAATCGTCTCAGTCACGGCGATTGCCACCTTATGGTCAGCAGGGAAAGGGATATTGGCTCTTATGCGGGGACTGAACGCAGTCCATGATGTGGAGGAGAATCGGAACTATTTTGTGCTGCGTCTGATGGCATGTTTATATACAGTGTTAATGCTGCTTGCCGTGATCCTTTCCCTATTGGTGACAGTTTTTGGAAATACGCTGATAGACCTGATCGAAAGAAGCTTTCCCAAGTCCGCTTATTTTTTTAACGTGCTGTTGAATTTCAGGACGCCTTTTATCTGGCTGATCCTGACGGTTGTGCTGGCGCTTTTGTATGCGTATGTGCCGGGAACCAAACAAGGATTCCGGATGCAGCTTCCGGGGGCAGGGTTTGCGGCTGTGGGATGGAGTGTGATGACATGGGCATTTTCCATTTACGAAGATCAGTTTAACGGGTTTACAGCTTATGGGAATTTAACGACCATCATCATTTTGATGCTGTGGCTTTATGCCGGTATGTATGTAATTTTGGCGGGAGCGTTTATGAATAGGTATTTTAAGCCGGCCTTCCAGTTCTTTATCGGCAAAAAGAATGTTGACAAGAGGAAAAAGATTGACTAAAATGGAATGCAGTTGGATATGTTTGGCTGTGAAGGTGCTAAGTAGCCTGCTATTTTCTGCCAGAGAAAGGAAGCCAAAAGGCTGAGAGCTTCCCCCAGTTCAGATAGTATGTGAATTTCCCACTAGAGCTTCCGGATTGAAGCAGATGTTTTTGTGTGTAGGTTCGGACGTGACGCGCGTTAAGCGAATGAAGAGTCTGCCATTTGGCAGGAAGTTGGGTGGTACCGCGGAAAATTTCGTCCCTTGTATGGAAACATGCAAGGGATTTTTTATGTACAGATCTGTGCAAGGAAACGATGCCGTTAGAGCGGTGCATGGGCTGTGCGGCGAGCAGGGGGAACTTTTCCCCTACTCGAATTGTAAAAATTAAAAAGGAGAAGAAAAAATGTTTAATGCAGACGAATTAAAAAAAGCTTTTTTGGATGACATTGAGGCAGCTAAGTCTGAGATTCAGCTTTCTGAGGTTTGGAAGAAGTACCTTAGTAAGACAGGATCCGTTCAGGGGCTGATGAACGGGATCAAGCAGGTTGCCAAGGAAGAAAAGAAAGCTTACGGGCAGTTTGTCAATGAAGTTAAGACTTGGGTTCAGGGAAAGTATGAGGAAAAGCGGGCCCAGGTGGAGGCGTTTGAATTACAGCAAAAATATGAAAAAGAAGCGATCGATGTGACAGTACCTGTAAAGGTACGCCCTATGGGAAATCTCCATCCGCTGACGTTGGTGAAATATGAGATGATCAATGTGTTTGCGGGGATGGGCTTTGAGATTTTTGAGGGGCCGGAGATCGAGGATGACGACCACAATTTTACAAGGTTAAATGTATTAAAGGATCATCCCTCAAGGGATATGCAGGATACTTTCTGGCTGACAGAAGACCTGCTTCTTCGTACCCATACGTCGCCAGGACAAATCCGCGTAATGGATAGTAAGAAGCCGCCGATCAAAGTCCTGGTTCCCGGCAAGGTGTTCCGTTCTGATTCGGATGCTACCCATTCCCCGATGTTCAGCCAGATGGAAGGGCTGGTAGTGGATAAGCATATCACCCTCTGTGACCTGCAGGGGATGCTGGATGAGTTTGTTAAGGGACTGTTTTCCGATGCAGCGAAGACAAGGCTGCGCCCTTCTTATTTTCCTTTTACCGAACCGTCGGTGGAAGTGGATGTAAGCTGTTTTAAATGCGGCGGAAAAGGGTGCTCCCTCTGCAAAGGCACAGGATGGATCGAAGTTCTTGGAGGAGGCGTGGTGAATAAAAAGGTTCTTGAGAACTGTGGCATTGACCCGGAAGAATATTCAGGACTTGCGTTTGGGATCGGGATCGAGCGTATCGCCATGTTAAAATACGGAATCAACCATATGGGCAGGCTTTTTGAAAATGACATTGAGTTTTTAAAGCAATTTAAGGCATAGCGGAGGTGAGAGCGTGAAAGTATTATTTAGCTGGTTAAAAGAATATGTAGATATTGACGTAACGCCGAAAGAACTGGAGGAGAAGCTGTTCTCCGCCGGGTTTGAGGTGGAGGAAATGGTATATCTTGGTGAGAATATAGAAAAAATATATGTGGGCCAGGTTACTTCCATTGAAAAATATGAAGGTACCCATCTTTATATCTGCCATATCGACTGTGGGGAGCATGGCCACGACCATTTGATCTTAACAGGCGCTGACAATGTGTTCCAGGGGGCAAAGGTTCCGGCCTGTGTTGTGGGGGCAAAACTTCCTAACGGCATGGAGATCACGCCAAGGAAAATGAAAGACATGATGTCTTACGGTATGCTTTGCTCCGGGGAAGAGCTTGGTATCAGTAAGGACTGGTATCCGGGGGCGGATGTAAACGGTATTATGATTTTAAACGAGGATGCACCGATAGGAGAGGAGATCAGGGATTATCTCGGATTGGACGATTATGTGTTTGATATTTCGATCACGGCGAACCGTCCTGATTGTCAGTCGGTTCTTGGCATTGCCCGGGAAGTTGCCGCTTTTCTTGGAAAAGAAGTCAAAAACCCGGATATGAGCTATACTTGTGATGAGAAGACTAACGAAGAGATCAGCATTACGGTCGTGGATAAGGATGTGTGCCCAAGATATCTGGGGCATTATGTGTACGATGTGCAGTATAAGGAATCCCCGCTATGGATGAGAAGGAGGCTCTCAGCGGTAGGGCATAACGCGATAAACGCCATGGTGGATATCACCAATTATGTATTGGTTGAGATCGGCCAGCCCATGCATGCCTTTGACCTGGATACCTTAGAGGGCAGTTCCATCGTAGTCCGCAGGGCGAAAGAAGGGGAAGAACTTGTCACCTTGGATGAGAAAAAACGTATTCTGGATAGCAGCAATCTGCTGATCTGCGATAAAGCAAAACCGGTGGGGCTTGCCGGTGTGATGGGCGGTCTTAACAGTGAGATTACGGAGAGCACCAAGGAAGTGCTATTTGAATCTGCAAAATTTATGAAAGACAGTGTCCGTAAAACGGCAAGGAAGCTTGGCCTGCACTCGGACGCGGCTGCCCGTTATGAGAAAGGGATCGATGAATATTCGGTGGAGTGCGGTATGGCAAGGGCGTTGAACCTGGTTCAGGCTCTTGGTGTGGGGAAAGTAAGCGGCTCCCATTTTGACGTCAGCGCCGGAGCGTCTACACAAAGAAGGACGATAAAAGTGGAGACGGCTAAGGTGAATTATGTGCTTGGCATAGACGTGCCGGAAGAGGAAATGGTCAGGATCTTAAAAAACCTTGCCTTCGGGGTAGAGTTAACAGATGGTGTGCTTACGTTGACGGTTCCCCGTTACCGTGAAGATATTGAAAGCGATCAGGACATTGCGGAGGAAGTGATCAGGGAATATGGCTATGATAAGGTGGTGCCTACCTTCCTTAGCGAGGCCCTTGTCACCAACGGCGGGTTAAACTTACAGCAGGAGAAGGAACTGTCCGTAAAGAATTTCCTGTGCACCCAGGGATATTTTGAAATCCAGACCATTGCCATGACCAGTAGCCCGGAGTTTGACCAGTTCCTGATCCCGGAGGATGGAAAGGAAAGAAAGGCAGTTGAAATTTTAAATCCCATCACGGAGAATTTGAGCATTATGAGGACTTTTATGGCGCCGGCCATGGTGAAAGCCCTGGAAAACAATTTAAAGAACGGGCATTCGGACTTACGGTTCTTTGAACTTGCCAATGTTTATCTTCCAAAGAAGCTGCCTCTTACCGAGGCGCCCTACGAGATAAAGACCCTCTGCCTTGGAACTTCTGGCGCCGGGGAGGATTTCTATACCATGAAGGAGACGTTGGAGAACCTGGCAGCTTACTATGACCTTACCTTTAAATACCAAAGGGGAAATGTGCCCTATCTCCATCCGGGACGGACTGCCAAGATTTATTGCGGTGGGGAGCTGGTAGGAACATTTGGTCAGTTAAGGTATGATGTCATTGATTCCCTTGCTATTGCAAAGGATAAGAAGGCAGATACCAGAATCTTTATTGCGGAATTAAATTACGACCTGCTTAACGCAAAGTTTAAGGAAAAGATTAATTATGTGCCGGAGCTGCCTTATACCAGGACCAGCAGGGATATCTCCATGGTGGTAGATAAGGGAGTGGAATGTGGAGAAATTATTGAAAAGATTGAGCAGGCGGACGGGTTGGTTTCCAAAGTAAAGCTGTTTGATATTTTTGAAAGTGAAAAGCTTGGCTTATCGAAAAAGAGTATGGCGTTCAACATCGAATTTGCATCTGGTAAGGAAGATGTGACGGATGAAATGACAGACAGGGCAGTGGAGAAGATCTTACATTTATTAAATGATGTTTATGGCGCGCAGATGCGTAGTTAAGGGGAAAATGGAGGTTAATGAAATGGAAAAGAAAAACACATGGGAAACTTATAGTGAAGAGCAGTTACAGGAAGTGGAGGTATTTGCATATGAGTACAGGCGCTTCTTGGATGAAGGCAAGACAGAGCGCGAATGCGTGGATGTGATTGTCAATATGGCGGAAGAAGCAGGCTACCGGGAACTTCAGGAAGTCATGAAGGAAGGAAAAAGCCTGAAAAAAGGCGATAAAGTTTATGCGGTCTGCATGAATAAGTCTGTGGTATTGTTCCGTATCGGGAGCCGTCCTATGGTGGAGGGCATGAATATTTTGGGAGCCCACATTGACTCTCCCAGACTGGATGTGAAGCAGAATCCTCTTTATGAGGAAGGCGGCTTTGCCTATTTGGACACCCACTATTATGGCGGGGTAAAAAAGTATCAGTGGGTAGCGTTGCCCCTTTCCCTACATGGTGTGATCGTGAGAAAGGATGGGTCAACGTTGGAATTAAATATTGGGGAAGACGAGGATGATCCGGTATTTTTCATCTCTGACCTTTTGATTCATCTTGCCAGTGAACAGTTGGAAAAGAAAGCGTCCAAGGTCATTGAAGGGGAGGCTCTTGACCTGATCATTGGAAACCGCCCCATCATTTTAGACAAGAAGGATAAAGACGGAAGTGAGCCTGAATCGGAAAAAGAGCAGGCAAAAGAGGCGGTAAAGAAGGGGATCCTTGAACTGTTAAAGAGAAAATACAATGTGGAGGAAGAGGATTTTATTTCCGCAGAGCTGGAAATCGTACCTGCCGGGAAGGCAAGGGAAGCAGGGCTGGATAAGAGTATGATCTTAGCTTACGGGCAGGATGACAGGGTTTGTGCATTTTCCTCTTTAAAAGCCATGTTGGAAGTAGAGGATGGGGAAAGGACAGCCTGCTGCCTTTTGGTGGACAAAGAAGAGATAGGAAGCGTTGGCGCAACTGGTATGCAGTCCCGGTTTTTTGAAAATATGGTGGCTGAGGTGATGAACCTGACCGGGGAATATTCGGAATTGAATGTGAGAAGGGCTTTGGCAGCTTCCTGCATGCTTTCTTCGGATGTGAGCAGCGCTTTTGATCCGGCGTTTGCATCTAGCTTTGACAAAAAAAATGTGGCATATCTTGGTGGCGGCATGGTGTTTAACAAATTTACCGGATCCAGGGGAAAATCAGGTTCTAATGATGCTAATGCAGAATATCTGGCGCATATCCGGGATATCTTCGAGAAAGAGAATATCAATTTCCAGACGGCGGAGCTTGGCCGTGTAGATTTAGGCGGCGGCGGGACCATTGCTTATATTTTGGCTCTTTATGGGATGAATGTGATTGACAGCGGCGTGGCAGTGCTGAATATGCATGCGCCCTGGGAAGCGACCAGTAAGGCGGATGTGTTTGAGGCAAAGCGGGGGTATGTGGCATTTTTAAAGGGAGCTGACATGTAATGGATCGAGAGATGCTTAAAACTTCGGATTTTTTCTTTGATCTCCCGAAGGAGTTAATTGCCCAGGATCCGCTTACGGACAGGACGTCGTCAAGGCTTTTGATGGTGGATAAGAAAACCGGAGATCTCAAGCATGAGGTGTTTAGAAATATCATTGATTATTTAAGACCGGGGGATTGTCTGGTGTTAAACAACACCAGAGTCCTTCCGGCAAGGCTTCTTGGCGTAAAGGAAGACACCGGAGCGGCCGTGGAGATACTCCTGTTAAAACGCCTTTTTGGGGATCTGTGGGAAACGCTGGTAAAACCGGGAAAAAAACTTAAGCCTGGGGCGCGGGTCACATTTGGAAACGGGGAGCTTACGGCACAGGTTATGGAAGTGACAAAGGAAGGGAACCGTCTTGTGAAGTTCTTTTACCAGGGGATTTTTGAGGAGGCGCTGGACCGGTTAGGGGAAATGCCTCTGCCTCCCTACATAACCCACAAGCTCAAAGATAAGCAACGCTATCAAACCGTGTATGCCAAATATGACGGATCGGCGGCAGCGCCCACGGCCGGACTTCATTTTACAAAGGAACTGTTGGACCGGATTGAAGAAAAGGGTGTACGGATTGCATACGTTACGCTTCATGTGGGGCTGGGGACATTCCGTCCGGTAAAAGCCGAAAACATTTTAGAACACCATATGCATTCTGAGTATTATCAGGTTCCGGCGGATACGGCCAGGCTGGTTAACCGGACGAAACGTGAGGGCGGCCGGGTCATTTGTGTGGGCACGACAAGCTGCCGCACGGTGGAGAGTGCAGCGGATGAAAACGGAATGCTCAGGGAATGCTGCGGGGATACGGAAATCTTTATATATCCGGGCTATCAGTTTAAAGTGCTGGACTGCCTGATTACCAATTTTCATTTGCCAGAGTCTACGCTTGTGATGTTGGTAAGCGCGTTGGCAGGGCGGGAGCATGTGCTTTCTGCCTATGAGGAAGCTGTCAGGGAAAAGTACCGTTTTTTTTCATTTGGGGATGCATGCTTTTTCACAGATGACTTTACAAAAAAAACAGATTAGATTAATATAGTTAATAGGGTAATGAATATTTTGGGTAGGTTATTGCCTGGGGAAGAGAGTATTGGCAATGGAGGTTAACATGCAAGAGAGAAGAAAAGCAAACAGAAGGGAATTGGCATCTAAGCTGGTTGTGAAAAGGCTGGATGGAGGCAGACAGGAAGATGTGGAAATTGAGATCGTGGATGTGTCTAAGTCGGGGATCGGGTTTCGTTGCGGACAGCTTTTAGGGATTGGAACGGTGTATGAGGCATTTTTAAGAATCTGGACGCAGGAAGTGATACATGCATTCCTGGAGATTGTCCGTATCGAAAAGAAAAATGAGGGATTTCATTATGGTGCTATCTTTATCGGGATGCCGGCAACTGACGCTTCCAGGATTGAAGTATATGATACGGTGGAAACCTTAAAACAGGGAAGATAAAATGGCTGGATGGGATTTTGTAGTTTTGACTGCGTCAAACGAGGAACAGGCAAAGGGATACCGGCTGGAGATGAATCACCGGAAGAAGGGAAACCGTCTTCCGGCTGATTGTGTTTATGCAGCGCTTCCTGACCCGGAAGGAAAACGGGTAGGGTCAGGCGGGGCAACGTTCCATGTTCTTAGATATCTGATGGAACAGACCGGAGCAACCATGGATGGTTTCCGGGGGAAAAAAATACTCGTGATCCATTCCGGCGGAGACAGCAAACGGGTTCCCCAATACAGTGTGTGTGGAAAATTATTTTCACCAGTTCCCAGGCAGTTTCCAGACGGAAGCTGGTCGACCTTGTTTGATGAGCTGATGTTATCGATGGAAATTGTTTCGGAAAGAATAAAGGAGGGCATGCTGGTTTTATCTGGTGATGTGCTTCTTATTTTTGATGCAAACAATCTTGACTTTTCTTTTCGGGATGCCGCCGCTTTGTCTATCAAGGAGCCGGTAAGCACCGGGATGGAACACGGAGTGTTCCTGCGGGGAAAGAGCGGAATGGTGGAGCGGTTTTTACATAAGTATCCGGAAGAGGGGCTGAGAGAGGCAGGCGCGGTTGACGGTCAGGGCTGTGTGGATTTGGATACCGGAGCAGTATTGTTTAGCTGTAATATTTTAGAAGCGCTGCTGGGACTGATTTGTACCGATGGGCGGATTGACGGGAAGAAGTACGATGCCTTTGTGAATGAGAAAGCAAGAATCAGCTTTTATGGTGACTTTCTTTACCCCCTGGGGGCGGCTTCCGATTTAGAGGAGTTTTATAAACAGATCCCTGAGGGAAGTGATTGCCGGGAACTGCGTGAGTGCAGGGAAAAGATCTGGAAAGCCCTCTTCGCATTTGACATGAGTGTGATCAGCTTATCACCAGCTAAGTTTATTCATTTTGGCACGACCAAGGAACTGCTTAGTCTTGTGACCAAGGAACTGGATGATTACGCCTTTTTAGGTTTTAAAAAAGTGGCAGGCGCAAATAGAGACGATGCGGATTTTGCAATAAGAAACAGCTTTCTTGCCCCCACAGCCGTTGCTTTTCAGGGGTGTTATCTGGAAAACAGTGATCTGGGAGAAGACGTGGTGGTAGAGGAATGCGCTATTCTTTCCTGTGCCGCCCTAAAAAAGATTACCATACCGGCGCATACGGTGATGCATATAGTCAAACAAAAGGACGGACGGTTTGCTGCAAGGCTCTATGGGGTTACGGACAATCCGAAAGGGACATATAAAGAAAACACGCCCTTTTTGTTGTCAGGGCTTAAGGAGATGCTGGATGATTACAATATTCCACCAGAGGAAGTGTGGGAGGAAAAAGAAGCAGACAGCTTGTGGGAAGCAAAGCTTTATCCGTTGGCGGAGTCTGCCCAGAAGGCGGCAGAAGATTCCCTGTTGCTTTACCAGATGGCGGGAAGGAAGGCAGATGCAGATGAGGTAAAATGCTGGCTGAAAAAAGAGCGGACCAGCCTTTATTTGAGTTTTAACCGCGCAGACATGGAAGAAGTGATTCCCTTTAGGGAGAAACTTAGGAGAAAGATATTAGTTGGCAAGGCGGCAGGCAGTGATCACAGTACGGCGATGAGGATCTATGCGTCTCTTGGGATGGAAGAAGAATGTTTTGCGGTAATCAAGAGGCAAATAGAAGAGGGGATGAAAGGAAGCTGCATCATGGATCCGGAAATTAAGATCTGTAAGGAAGAGGCCAAAATAGCGCTTCCATTGCGGGTCAATTGGGGTGGCGGCTGGACAGACACCCCGCCATATTGCAATGAGCACGGCGGAATGGTGCTTAATGCGGCAATTAAATTAAACGGCATATTGCCGGTACGGGCAGTGGTCCGCCGGCTTGATGAGCTTCATATCGAGTTTGAAAGTACAGATCTTGGCGTGAGCACGGTCATTGGCAGTTTAGATGAAATACAAAACTGTAAGGATCCTTACGATCTTTTTGCACTTCATAAAGCGGCATTGATCGCTTGCGGATTGATTCCGGAAAAGGATCTCCTGCTGCAAAAAGACATTACACTGGAAGATATTTTACGGCGTTTGGGGGGTGGGATCTATCTTGCCACAAAGGTAGAGAGCGTTCCGAAAGGATCCGGTCTGGGAACCAGCAGTATCCTGGCAGGGGCTTGTGTGAAAGCGATTGCTGATTTTACTGGAGTGATGATGGATGAAGGGGTTTTGTTTGACAGAGTGCTCTATATGGAGCAGCTTATGAGCACTGGTGGCGGCTGGCAGGACCAGGCAGGAGGAATCATCCCAGGGATCAAAATGATCACCAGCAATCCAGGGGCACGTCAGATCCTGCAAGTGGAGCCGGTCTTTTTGGATGACAGGACGAAAGAAGAATTGAACAGCCGGTTTGCAGTGATCTATACAGGGCAGCGCAGACTGGCAAGAAACCTTCTCCGTGAGGTGGTAGGAAATTATATTAGGGGGAGAAAGGAATCGATTACGGCGCTGGAAGGGATGAAGGCAATCGCAGTATTAATGAAAAAATCCCTTGAAAAGGGGGATGTGGATGCGTTTGCGGCTTTGCTTAACCGGCATTGGGAATTATCTTTGCAGCTTGACGCAGGGGCAACGAATCCTGACATTGACCGGATTTTTGCTTCCCTGGAGGATCTGGTGGACGGAAAATTTATTGCAGGAGCAGGTGGCGGCGGTTTTTTGCAGATCATAATGAAAAAAGGTGTAACTCCCCAACAGGTCAACGAAAGATTAAAGGCTTCTTTTCCGGAAACAGGAGCGGCCCTGTGGGAGAGCGAGTTATATTTTGGATAGGCGGCACAAAAACCAGGTTTCCTTTATTCAATTTCTGGGGTAAACGGTATACCCCTTGGCGGAAAGGACATGGATTGCCTTTTCAATGCCGGATTCCTGATAAAATTCCACTTTGAGGACACCGTCTTCCTGTTCTCTGTTATGTGTGATCCCGATGTTTTTGATGCTGATCTGATGGAGGGCCAGGATCGTGGCAATGGAAGCTAAGGCGCCTGGCTCATCGGCAATTTCAATATTGATTGCATAGGTCTTTTTGATGGGTCCGCTGGAAGTATCGGTAAAGGAATCCCGGTAATCCCGTGCCTGGTCAAAGAAAGCATAAAGCTGCTTCCCGTCAGAGGAACGGATTTGTTCCCGGACTTTTGACAGTGCCTTCATATAAGCGTCTAAAAGGGATAGGATGTTTTCCCTGTTGGTCATGCATATTTGCTGCCACATGGAAGGAGAGGAGGAAGCAATCCGGGTAATATCCTTAAAGCCTCCGGCAGCAATCATTTTCATAATCCCGTCGCTGGAATCGGATTCCCGGATCAGGTTCACCAGTGAGGCAGCGATGACGTGGGGCAGGTGGCTGACCGCCGCAGTGACATAATCGTGCTGGGAACTGGTTAGGATCAGGGGGATCGCACCTAAAGAGGAGATCAGGTCTTTGAAATCCGTCAGCGCCTTTTGGGGTGTTTTTTCACAAGGAGTCAAAATATAATAGGCATTTTCAAGAAGCAGAGCCTTGGAGTTCCAATATCCGGTACGTTCACTTCCCGCCATGGGATGTCCGCCGATGAACTGGTTTTCAAGACCTGCTTTTTGTATATGCTGGTGGATATTTGTTTTCACACTGCCTGCATCAGTAAGGATGCAGGCAGGGGAGATATACTTTTGGATAAGAAGTAAATTTTTATCATTTTCAGATACCGGCGCGCACAAAAAAATGTAATCGCACCTGGAAAAATCCGGGCCGATTTCGGGAAACGCCTCATTGATAACGCCGTCTGAGACAGCGGCAGATAGGGCATCCTGATTAAGATCACAGGCAAGCAGATCACATCCGGGATGGGATCTTCTCATGGCTCTTGCAATAGAGCCTCCGATCAGGCCAAGTCCTACAAAGCCACAGACAAAATGTTTTTTCATCAAAAACTCCTTTTTACAAGCTGACAGAAAGGACGCAATTCCCCTGTCAGTTTTTCAAATTTTTCAAAAGTAAGAGACTGAGGGCCATCGGAAAGCGCATGGGCAGGGTCATTGTGAACCTCGATCATTAAGCCGTCCGCATCGCAGGCTACCGCCGCTTTTGCCATAGGAGCAACATACTTGTAAGACCCTGTGGAGTGGGAGGGATCTACGATCACCGGAAGATGGGTCTTAGAGCGCAGAACCGGAACGGCGCTTAGATCCAGGGTATTGCGGGTGGCTGTCTCAAAGGTACGGATACCCCGTTCACATAAGACTACATTGGGATTTCCTTCTGCAATGATGTACTCGGCAGCGTTGAGCCATTCGTCCACGGTGGCGCACAATCCTCTTTTCAAAAGTACGGGAAGGCCGGACTGGCCGGCTTCTTTCAGCAAAATGAAATTTTGCATATTGCGGGCGCCGATCTGGATCATGTCCACATATTTGACAGCCCCTTCAATGGCTTCAAGACTTACCACCTCACAGATGGTAGAAAGCCCGGTCAGCGCCTTGGCTTCCTGCATGTAGCGAAGTCCTTCTTCTTCCAGGCCCTGGAAAGAATAGGGGGATGTCCGGGGCTTATATGCGCCACCCCTTAGTATGGTGGCGCCAGAAGCTTTGACAGCTTTGGCAATACAAAGAAGCTGCTCTTGGGTTTCCACGGCACAGGGGCCGGCCATGATCGTCAAGCTGCCAGGGCCTATGGCAGTGTTACCTACCTTTACAGTAGTAGATTCAGGATGGAAAGTCCTGCTAGCCAGCTTGTAGCTCTCCGTGACAGGGACAATGCGGTCTACATCTTTAAAGATGATCAGATTTTCGGTGGACAGTCTGGACTTGTCACCAACAATGCCTATGATCGTTACTTCTTCACCTTGGGATAAATGGACCTGAAGCCCGTTGTCTTTTATATATTTAGTGATGGCATGGATGCTTTGCTCCGATGCCTGTGGTTTCATTACAACAATCATGATGATCCTCCATTTTATTTTTTGAAAATTATGAATCTTTCAACAATATAGCACTTCAACGCGCGAAAGTCAACAATTCTGTTTAAACGGATATTGTACAGGAGGGAAGGCCTGAAAACCGTTGTCAAAAAGGATAATGTATAAAACGTATGATTTTACTTGTATATTTCCCAAAAATTTAGTAAAATGTACACATGGGATTTGAGAACCATATATTTTTGTTGGCAAAAGCATGGTACAATGTCCTAAAAAGCTGAAAAATGGAGGAACTAATATGAATATTTACACAACTGACAAAATCAGGAACGTTGCGTTGCTGGGGCATGGCGGGTGCGGAAAGACCAGCCTGGCGGAGGCAATGGCATATTTATCAGGCATCACATCAAGAATGGGCAAGGTCGATGATGGAAATACAGTCAGTGACTTCGGCAAGGAAGAGCAGAAGAGAAAAATATCTATTAGTACTTCCGTGATTCCGATTGAATGGGAAGGGTATAAGATCAACATTTTAGATACTCCTGGCTTTTTTGATTTTGCAGGGGAAGTGGAAGAGGCAATCAGCGCTGCCGGGGCCGCTATCATTGTTGTAAACGGCAAGTCCGGCGTTGAAGTAGGCGCACAGAAGGCGTGGGAATTATGCGAGAAATATAAGCTGCCCAGGATGATCTATGTGAGCAATATGGATGTGGACAATGCGTCCTTTAGGCAGGTAGTGGAAGACATGACGGAAATGTTTGGGAAAAAGATGGCGCCTTTCCATCTTCCAATCCGTGAAAATGAAAAATTTGTGGGTTACGTTAATGTGATTACCGAAACCGGTAACAGGTGGCAGGGGAAGGAAGTTGTGGAGTGCGAGGTGCCGGAATATAATAAGGCGAATCTGCAGATCTGCCGTGATACGCTGATGGAAGCGGTTGCTGAGACAAGCGAAGAAATGATGGAGCGTTATTTTGGTGGGGAGACTTTTTCTGAGGCGGAGATCCGTGCTGCCCTGCGGACGAATGTGTGTGACGGAAGCATTGTCCCTATGACGATGGGTTCTAATGTATTGTGCCAGGGAATGTATACATTAATCGACGATATCATTAAGTACTTCCCAAGTCCTGAAAACCGTGAGGTGGCAGGCATCAACATGAAGACCAATGAGATCTATCATGCAGATTATGATTTTTCAAAGGCAAAATCGGCATATATCTGGAAGACCATTGTGGATCCTTTTATCGGCAAGTATTCCCTGATCAAGGTAAATTCAGGTGTGTTGAAAACGGATGATATGCTCTATAACATTGATAAGGATATTGAAGAAAAGATCGGTAAGATCTATGTTATGCAGGGAAATAAGCTGATTGAAGTGAAGGAGCTGCATGCAGGCGATATCGGCGCCCTTGCCAAGCTGACAGGAGCAAGGACGGGAAACAGCCTTTCTACCAAGGCGGTTACCATTAAGTTCGGCAAGTGGGAAATGCCAGTGCCATATACATATATGCGGTATAATCCGAAGAATAAAGGAGATGTGGATAAGATTTCCCAGGCATTACAAAAGATTTCCCATGAGGATATGACCATGAAAGCGGTCAATGACTCTGAGAACAGGCAGATGCTTCTTTATGGAATGGGTGATTTGCATCTGGATGTGATCGCAAGCAAACTGCTCAATGAATACAAGGTAGAAATTGAATTGACGCAGCCAAAGGTAGCGTTCCGTGAAACAATCAGGAAGAATTCGGATGTGGATTCAAAATACAAAAAGCAATCCGGTGGTCATGGCCAGTATGGACATGTAAAGATGAAATTTGAGCCTTCAGGCAATTTGGAAGAGCCTTATGTATTTGAGCAGATCGTAGTAGGCGGCGCAGTTCCGAAAAACTATTTCCCGGCAGTGGAAAAGGGCATTCAGGAATCTGTTTTAAAGGGACCTATGGCAGCATATCCGGTGGTTGGTGTGAAGGCAGTTTTGTATGATGGTTCTTACCATCCGGTGGATTCTTCAGAAATGGCATTTAAGACAGCAGCGATCCAGGCATTTAAGAAAGGGTTTATGGAAGCAAATCCAGTGCTTCTTGAGCCGATTGCTTCCGTTAAGGTTACAGTGCCTGATTCTTATACTGGCGATGTCATGGGGGATTTAAATAAGAGGAGAGGCCGTGTACTTGGAATGAATCCGGCGCCAGGCGGCAAGCAGGTTATTGAAGCGGATGTCCCGATGATGGGATTGTTTGGCTATTGTACGGATTTGCGGTCTATGACAGGTGGACGCGGAGTTTATGAATATGAATTTGCACGCTATGAGCAGGCGCCTTCGGATGTGCAGGAGAAGGAAGTAGCGGCGAGAGCGGCTAAATTAAATGATGGTTCCGATGATTAAGTTAAAAAGAGTTCTTTTATGAGAAGGTAATGATGATGGCAGGATGTTGTATTGGGGGATACAGCATCCTGTTGACTTTCTGGGATATCAATGTATAATGAGCGTTAACAGGATGGAACAAATTGCCTGAAAAATGATTTGAGAAAGGCCATAGGATCGTGAAAAAAACAAAAATTTTGAAAACAGTAGCTTTGATTTTGGCAGGGATATTGGTACTAGCTGTCTATTATTATATAACGATACCAGCGATCAACATCCATTCGTCAGGGACTTGGGGCGCGATGCTGCTCTTTTTGGTGGCGCTGCTTGCAGTTTCCCTGCTGCGTACATTAAAAAAAGGAAAGGCCAGTACGGTAGAGGGCGTTAATTTCCGCCTGGATCTGAGGGAAACGAGTCTGTTTTTCAAGATCACAGGCGTTTGCATTTTGGCTTTATGTCTCATTTATGTAGTGGGATCGCTTCTTTCCTCACCCTTTTTCAACGCGGCAAAGTATCAAAAACTGCTTAGCATAGAGGAAAGAATATTTACAGACGATATCAAAGAGGTGGATTACAAGACCATCCCTCTTCTTGATAAGGATTCCGCATCCCTTCTGGGAAATAGGAAGATGGGAAGCATGGTAGATATGGTGTCCCAGTTTGAGGTATCCGGAGACTATGCACAGGTCAATTATCAGGGGAAACCGGTGCGTGTGACGCCGCTTACCTATGCCAGTCCGATCAAATGGTTTACAAACCAGAAAAATGGGATTCCTGCATATATTTTGATCGATATGACGACACAGGATACAGAGTGTGTAAAACTTTCCCAGGGGATTAAGTATTCCAAAGGGGAATATTTTAACAGAAATATTTACAGGCATCTGCGGTTTCGTTATCCCACCTATATTTTTGACGACCAGATCTTTTTTGAGATCGACGAGGAAGGGACGCCCTATTGGGTATGTCCGGTGAAGAAATTTAACATTGGCCTGTTTGGCGGACAGACGGTAGGAAGGGTCGTTCTTTGTAATGCTCTGACAGGAGAATGCATTGATTATGCGGTGGAGGACGTTCCCCAATGGGTGGATAAAGTGTATTCTGCGGATCTTCTTGTAAATTTGTATGATTATCATGGAATCTTGCAACATGGTTACTGGAATTCTGTGCTGGGGCAAAAGGATTGTCTTCAGTCTACCAATGGATATAATTATATTGCGTTGGAAGATGATGTATGGGTTTACACGGGTGTGACCAGTGTCAGCGGCGATCAGTCTAACGTGGGGTTTGTCCTGATGAATCAGCGTACCATGGAGACGCGTTATTACAAAGTAGAAGGAGCAATAGAAGATTCCGCCATGTCTTCTGCGGAAGGACAGGTGCAAAATCTGGGATATCGGGCAACTTTCCCGCTTTTGCTAAATATAGCAGACGAGCCTACCTATTTCATGGCGCTTAAAGATGGCGCTGGCCTGGTGAAAAAATACGCCATGGTAAATGTCCAGAAATACCAGTGGGTAGCAATTGGTGATACGGTTCAGGAATGTGAAAAAAATTATACCCAGCTTTTAAATACCAATGGAATTGTCAGTGTATCACCCCAAAACAGTAAAAGTGTCAGTGGAAAGATTGAGAGTATGACTTCCGTTGTGCTGGAGGGAAACAGTCATTACTATATTCTCTTGGAAAACGAGGAAGATATCTATGATATCAATATGGCTGATAAAGAGCTGGTAGGAATCATCAGGCTTTCGCCTGGCGATACGGTTACGTTGGAATATGAAGAGGGGTATGGGCTGAATGAAGTAAGGTCAGTGAAATAAATACTACAGTGAAATGACGCCCTTTTCTTGACATTTCAACGCAGAATAGGTAAAATTATGGCTAGTTTGCGGCGGGATGGCAGATGCTGCAAGGGAATGAAAGGAAGGTATTAAAATGGCAGTACCATATAATCACAGAGAAGTGGAAAATAAATGGCAGAAGATCTGGGATGACGAAAAAGCATTTCAGACGGCGCAGGATTATTCACGTCCGAAATATTATGCGCTGGTTGAATTTCCTTATCCTTCGGGGCAAGGGCTTCATGTAGGGCATCCGAGGCCCTATACGGCGCTTGATATCGTTGCAAGGAAAAGAAGGATGCAAGGGTATAATGTGCTTTACCCAATGGGATTTGATGCCTTTGGGCTTCCAACGGAAAACTACGCGATCAAAAACCATATCCATCCGAAGATCGTTACCCGCAACAATGTGGAGCGTTTTAAAAGCCAGCTTCACGCATTAGGGTATTCCTTTGATTGGGAGAGGGAAATCAATACTACCGACCCTGAATATTATAAGTGGACACAATGGATCTTTCTTAAGCTGTTTCAGGCGGGACTGGCATATAAAGCAGAAATGCCTATTAACTGGTGCACATCTTGTAAGGTAGGACTTGCCAATGAGGAAGTAGTAAACGGTGTCTGTGAACGTTGTGGTTCCGAGGTGGTCAGGAAAGTTAAGAGCCAATGGATGCTTAAGATTACAGAATATGCAGATAAGCTTCTGGAAGGGCTTGATTCCGTGGACTATGTGGAACGCGTAAAGGTTTCACAGAAGAACTGGATCGGCAGGTCTACAGGGGCGGAGGTTGACTTCATTTTAAAAGATAAGTCGGATAAGCTGACCGTTTACACCACCAGGCCGGATACCTTGTTTGGGGTCACTTATATGGTCATGAGCCCGGAGCATCCTTTCATTGATAAATATAAAGCTGACATTCAAAATTGGGACGAGGTTGTGGCATATCGCGAAATGGCAGCCAGGAAGTCAGATTTTGAGCGTACGGAACTTGCCAAAGAAAAAACCGGCGTTATGATTTCCGGCCTTATGGCGGTAAATCCGGTTAATGGAAAAGAGATTCCGGTGTGGATTTCCGATTATGTGTTGATGTCTTACGGTACAGGGGCGATTATGGCAGTTCCGGCTCATGATGAACGGGACTGGGAGTTTGCAAAGAAATTCCATATGCCGATTATCGAGGTGGTTGCAGGAAGTCCGGTGGATGTCCAGGAGGCTGTTTTTACAGATGTAGCTACTGGCACATTGGTAAATTCGGAATTTCTCAATGGTCTTTCTGTTGAGGAAGCAAAAAAGAAGATCACGGAATTTTTGTCAGAAAAGGGAATTGGCCATGAGAAGACCAACTTTAAGCTCCGCGACTGGGTATTTTCCAGACAGCGTTATTGGGGAGAACCCATCCCTATCGTTAAGTGCGAAAAGTGTGGTTATGTAGCCCTTCCTGAAAGTGAGCTGCCTTTGGAACTTCCGGAGGTGGAGAGTTATATGCCTACGGACAATGGGGAATCTCCTCTGGCACATATGCAGGAATGGGTTAAGACGACCTGTCCGGCCTGCAAAGGGATAGCTTACCGGGAGACAGACACTATGCCTCAGTGGGCAGGATCATCCTGGTATTTCCTCAGGTATACGGATCCGAATAATGAAAAAGAACTGGCAAGCAAGGAAGCCCTTGCATATTGGATGCCGGTTGACTGGTATAACGGCGGGATGGAGCACACCACACTGCATCTTCTCTATTCCCGTTTTTGGCATAGGTTCCTGTATGATGAAAAAATAGTTCCCTGTCCGGAGCCTTATCTTAAGAGGACTTCCCATGGAATGATCCTTGGTTCTAATGGAGAAAAGATGAGTAAATCCAGGGGGAACGTAGTCAATCCCGATGACATCATTGGAGATTATGGTGCAGATACGCTTCGTACCTATGAAATGTTTATCGGCGCGTTTGATTTAAGCGCCGCATGGTCGGAAGACGGTGTGAAAGGATGCCGCAGGTTCCTTGAGAGAGTATGGAAACTTCAGGATCTGGTGACACAGGAAGAGGGGTATTCGGAGGATCTGGAAATCAAGATGCACCAGACGATTAAGAAAGTCAGCAATGATTTCGAGAACCTGAAATATAATACGGCTATTGCCGCTATGATGGCTTTGATTAATGAGTTTTATAAGAAGAATGCGGTTACGAAAGGTGAGATGAAGACGCTTCTTACGCTTCTTAATCCGGTAGCGCCTCATATCACGGAGGAAATCTGGCAGAGCGCCGGGTATGAAGGGCGCATTTATCAGGCTAAGTGGCCGGAGTATGAAGAGGCAAAGACCATAGAGGCGACTGTTGAGATTGCTGTCCAGATCAATGGTAAGACCAAGGCAACTTTGGCAATTGGAAGAGAGGAAGCAAAAGATTCGGTGATTGCAAAGGCAAAAGAAATGATTGCGGATAAGCTTACAGGAAATGTGGTCAAAGAGATTTATGTCCCGGGCAGGATTGTGAATCTGGTTATGAAATAAAGTTTCGTTTCGGGTGGGAATGGACATAGGCCATTCCCACCCGAAACGGATTTTACTTTCTAGAACGTAGCGCCATTACTTTTTCAATTTTAGCCAATTCGTCCGGTGAGGCATGTCTTTTGAGAACAGTAACAATTTTATTGATCTCATCGTCTGAAAAAGCAATATTTTTTTCCTGGCCGCGCTTTGCAACTGCCATCAGGAAAGGAATCATTTGTTCTTTTTTCAGGCTGCTGCTTTCAAAGAGCAGGGCCTGCAGAAATTCAAGTTTATAAGGATCAATATCCTTAAGAGTAGCATCTTTCATCCAGTCATTCTGCATCTTGGTTACCTCCAAATAGATCAAACATTTGTTTTTGCTCAGGAGTGAGCATATTCATAAGCATACTCATCATGTCAAATCCGTTTCCTCCGGACTGTGTGTGGTCTTCGGAAAAGGAAGCGGCCTCCGGCATGAAATCCTTCATCAGTTCCATTGTTTTAGACATTTCCCTGTACATTTCCATACCTTGCAAAAGGCTGCGGATCTGCTCTATCTGCCTTTTTTCGTCTTCTGTACAGTAAGGAAGCAGTTCCGTACACATTTTTTTCATATCAAGTGAAGATTCCCTTTCCATGCATCCGCATAGAGGATAGGGATTTTTCCTATAATATTCAATGGTATAATTTAATTCTAGAAATTTAATGTAAACAGCCAGGGATTTTTGGGTTTGGTTATCCATGTAGGGCAGCATGACTTTTAGCATTTGAATGTGATTGGTAGAAAAAAGAGTGTCAAATGCGGCTACTTTACTTTGGTCATTTGTCTCCATAACTGCTCCTTTTTGGCTGGTTGGAATATTTTATGTTTTTTGCTTAAGTGATATGCAGAAAAGTAGGCCCCTTTTGGAGCCTACTTTTCAGACATGGTGAAAAGAAAAGGTTACGGAATTAGCATCCACAGCCGCAGCCAAAAGAGTTGCCGTTGCCGCAGCAGCAGAGAAGTAACAGGATCCAAATAATGCTGTCGCATCCGCAGTCAGAGCCGCCGTTGCCAAAAAGGCTGCTGCCATTACCGCATCCGCCGCAGAAGAAAAGTAAAATGATAATCCAGATAAAGGAGTTACATCCACATCCGTTATTGGAATTTGCAGATGTGCATCCACATCCTGTAGCTGTTAAGTCACTCATATATTGCCTCCAAAAGTTTTTTATTTATGCTTTATCATATGTGGCATAGCTTGTAAGTGTTTACTGCAATTGAAAAAAATTTTTTAGCTTGCCAATAACGGTGTAGTGTGCTATTATATTACTTGGCTATTACAGCACATGCCGGCGTGGCGGAATGGCAGACGCGGCAGACTCAAAATCTGTTGATGGCAACATCGTATGGGTTCAAGTCCCATCGCCGGCATTTACGTTAGCGGCGGTATCGCATAGGATACCGCCGCTATTTGTTAAGATGGGCGGATGATATGCCGTAGCGGGGTAAAATCATGACTTGTAAAGAAACGGAAAAAATGATTCCCTTATTTTTGCAGGATGATCTTGAGACAGAAGAACTACGGGAATTTATGGAACATGTAGAGGGATGTGACGACTGCAGAGAAGAGCTTACAATACAGTTCCTTGTTACGGAAGGTATGTCAAGGCTGGAGGAAGGAAATGTGTTTGACCTTCAAAATGAGCTGAGATACCGTATGGACGAAGCGGCACATGTATTAAAGCGAAGAGAAAGCCTGCAGTGGTTTTTGTATGGCATGGAAGGCCTGGTGGCCTTTGCAGTGGCTGTTTTGGTCACATTGCTGATTTTTTTATAGGAGTTTTAAAGGTTTGGAGACTGTTAGCGCAGCGGAGTATGGGAGAAGGAGAGATAGGAAGTTATGAAAAAGTTAGTGCTGATCGATGGACACAGTATTTTGAACAGAGCTTTTTACGGAGTGCCTGATTTAAGCAATAGCGAAGGACTTCACACCAATGCGGTTTACGGCTTTTTAAATATTTTATTTAAGATCCTTGAGGAGGAGAAGCCTGATTATCTCACGGTTGCCTTTGATGTACATGCGCCTACTTTCCGTCATGAGATTTATAAGGAATATAAAGGGACAAGGAAATCCATGCCGGAGGAGTTAAGGGAACAGGTTCCGGTGATGAAAGAGGTTCTTGACGCTATGGGAATTAAGCGTGTGGAACAGCCGGGGCTTGAAGCCGATGATATTCTTGGAACACTGGCAAAACAAGGGGAAAAGGAAGGCATGGCAGTTTCCCTGGTATCTGGTGACAGGGATCTGCTCCAGATCGCCTCCGAGTGCATTAAAATCCGTATTCCTAAGACCAGGGGCGGTAAAACGGAGATCGAGGATTATTATGCCAGGGATGTGAAAGAAAAATACCAGGTCACACCCTTGCAGTTTATTGATCTGAAAGCGCTTATGGGGGATACGGCGGACAATATTCCCGGTGTGCCTAAAGTAGGGGAAAAAACAGCGACAGAGTTGATGGTTCAATTTGGTTCTTTGGAAAAGATATATGATCATGTGGAGGAAATAACCAAGAAATCAATCAGGGAATCACTGATTGCCAATAAAGACCTGGCCAAGTTAAGCAAGACGCTTGCCACGATCCAGGTGGAAAGTCCCCTTTCTTTTTCTTTTGAAGATGCAGCCATAGGTGATTTTTACACACAGGAAGCGTTTGTCCTTTTTAAAAAGCTGGAATTTAAAAATCTTTTAGGACGTTTTGAAAAGGGTGTTTCCAATGAAACGATAACGGCGGGATTTTGCCTGGTGGAAGACTTGGAAGAAATAAAAAATCTTTTTGGACAGGCAGTTGTGCAAGAAAGTGAAATAGGGCTTGCTATCGTTGGCAGCGAGGGCGCAAGGGGGACGCTTGTAGGGGTTGCATTGGCCTTCCCGGATGGAAAATGCTTTTTTATGCCTCAAAGGGGAGAGGTAACGGAGGAATTTCTTAAAGAACAGGTGGCGGCGGTTGGCAAGAAGTGCAGAATCGCCTGTGGGGATATCAAAAACGCTTACAACTATTTGGAGAGCGGGGAAACAGACCGCTTTTTTGATATTATCCTGGGAGCATATCTGATGAACCCGTTAAAAAATGATTATACCGTAGAGGATATTGCTAATGAGCAGTTAGGACTTTTGATTCCGGAACGTGTCCAACGGTTTGGAAAGAAGTCTATGCGGGAAGCCCTTGAGGAAAAAGAAGAGGAGTTATCGGAATACGCATGTTTTCTTGCTTATGTCAGTGTGATGGCAGCGCCGCGTCTGCGGGATAAATTAAAGGATGCAGGCATGGATCGACTGATGAAAGAAATTGAGATGCCCCTTACTTATGTGCTTTATGATATGGAGCGGGAAGGCATCTTAGTCCGTCCGGAGGAGTTGAAGGCTTATGGAGATGCGCTCACAGGAAGGATCGGAGAACTGGAACAGAAGATTTATGGACAGGCAGGAGTGGAATTTAATATCAACTCCCCGAAACAGTTAGGTGAAATTTTATTTGACCGTTTGAAACTTCCCGGTGGGAAAAAGACGAAAACTGGCTATTCCACAGCAGCGGATGTTTTGGAAAAGCTGGCGCCGGATTGCCCCATGGTAGCAGATGTACTGGAGTACAGACAGCTTGCAAAACTAAAATCAACCTATGCAGACGGACTTGCCGCTTATATCGGTGAGGATGACCGTATCCATTCTACCTTTAATCAGACCATCACGGCTACCGGACGTCTTAGCTCTACGGATCCTAACCTGCAAAATATTCCCATGCGTATGGAACTGGGCAGAAAGATTAGAAAAGTGTTCGTGCCGAAGGAAGGGTATTGTTTTACGGATGCGGATTATTCCCAGATCGAACTGAGGATCTTAGCTCATATGTCCGGGGATGAACAACTGATCGATGCATACCGGATGCATGCAGATATTCACCGGATCACGGCTTCCCAGGTATTTCATATTCCCTTTGCAGAGGTGACAGACTTGCAACGCCGTAATGCCAAGGCAGTCAATTTTGGAATTGTGTATGGGATTAGTTCCTTTGGGCTGAGTCAGGATTTGAGTATTACGCGAAAGGAAGCTGCGGAATATATAGAGCAATATTTCGCCACTTATCCCGGAGTAAAGAATTTTCTGGATGCGGCAGTAGCGGGTGCAAAGGAAAAGGGATATATAACTACGATGTTTGGCCGGAGACGTCCGGTGCCGGAACTTAGTTCCAGCAATTTTATGCAGCGCTCCTTTGGGGAAAGGGTGGCAATGAATTCTCCCATCCAGGGAACGGCGGCAGATATCATTAAAATAGCAATGATCAGGGTGCACCGGCGGCTTGAGAGAGAACATCTAAAGTCAAAGTTGATCCTTCAGGTACATGATGAACTTCTGATTGAAACCCTTGAAGAGGAAAAAGAGCAGGTGAAGGCGTTGCTGGAAGAGGAGATGACAGAGGCTGCGAGCCTTTCGGTAAAGCTTGAAGTGGATCTGCATACAGGCAGCGATTGGTACGATGCAAAATAAGAAACTGGCGATGTTTGTAGAGGTATCAGGATGAGAGTAATTGGGATTACAGGCGGTGTGGGCAGCGGAAAGTCTGCACTGCTTGCATACATAAGGGAAAGGTATAACTGCAAAATACTTATGGCGGATGAAGTGGCCCACAAGGTGAAGGAACCCGGGCAGCCCTGTTATGAAAAGCTGGTCGCCCTGTTGCCGGAAAATGTAATAGATGAAGACGGAAACATCAATAAGAGCCGTATGGCGGCTGCAATTTTCAGTTCAAGGGAACTTCTTACGGCAGTAAACGATATTATCCATCCGGCAGTCAAAGCGTACATTTTAAATGAGATTGCTGTGGAGAAAAGAAAAGGAAAGATCAGGTTCTTTTTCCTGGAGGCAGCTCTTTTGATTGAGGACGGATACCTGGATATCGTTGATGAGATGTGGTACATCTATGCATCGGAGGAGGTGCGTAGGAAGCGGCTTTATGGTTCCCGGGGATATTCGGAAGACAAGACCGGCCAGATCATAAGTTCCCAGCTTTCGGAAGCGGAATTCAGAAAGCATTGCGGGACGGTGATAGACAACACAGGCGGATTTGAGGATGCGTGCAGGCAAATAGATGTTAAATTGGGGGAATATCTGTGATGGATGGAAGGAAATATACCGGACAGCTTGTATTTGGACTGGATATAGGGACCAGAAGCGTCGTAGGAACCGTGGGATATAAAAGCGGGAACAAATTTATTGTGGCAGCACAAAGGATCAGGGAACATGAAACCCGGGCTATGCTGGACGGACAGATCCATGATATCCAAAAGGTGGGGGAAACCATTTTAGAGGTGAAGGCGGAACTGGAAAGGGCAGTGGGCAGAAAGCTTCCGGAGGTCTGTATTGCTGCGGCAGGGCGGGTATTGCGTACTGTTACGACACATGTGGAATATCCATTTACGCGGGATCAGGAGATTGGGCAGGAGGATATTTATGCCTTGGTTGCTGCCGGGATAGAAAAAGCTTATCAGGAATTTTTAAGTAACCAGGACGGAGAAATGAAATTTTACTGCGTAGGGCATTCGGTCGTGCGGTTTTATTTGAACGGTTATCCTATGGGGAATCTGGAAGGGCATAAAGCACGCACGGTGGGGGTGGATCTGATCGCCACTTTTTTGCCGGAAGAAGTGGTGGACGGGCTGTACAAGGCGGTGGATCTGGCTGGCCTTACGGTAAACAGCCTGACGCTGGAGCCTATTGCTGCGATTCAACTGGCTATTCCGGAACGTTTCAGAATGCTCAATATTGCGCTTTTGGATGTGGGGGCCGGGACCTCTGATATTTCCATTACCAACGATGGCTGTATTCTGGCATATGGCATGATTCCGATGGCGGGAGATGTGCTGACGGAAGTGATTGCAAGGCATTGTCTGGTGGATTTTGCGACAGCGGAACAGATTAAAAGGCAGGCCGGGGAAAAGGAAACGGTCTCTTATACAGATATCATGCTCTTGCCTCAGACGATCAGCAGTGAGGAAATAAAGCAAGTTACGAAAGAGGCTGTCAACGATATGGCAGGACAGGCGGCAAATAAGATCAGGGAGCTGAATGGAGGAAAAGCGGTCAGCGCTGTTTTTGTTGTAGGCGGAGGTGGAAAGATTCCCGGTTATACAGAGGCAGTTGCCGATAAGCTGGGAATAGCCAAAGAGCGTGTTGCCCTGCGGGGTGAGGAGGTCATGGGGCAGATTTTGTTTGAGGAGGATGTGAAAAAGGACAGTCTTCTTGTGACGCCTATCGGCATCTGCCTGAATTTTTACGAACAGAGTAACCATTTTATTTTTGTCAGCTTTAACGAGGAAAGGATCAAGGTTTATGACAATAACCGGCTCACTGTAGCGGATGCGGCGATGCAGGCGCAGTTTCCCAATGACGGCCTTTTCCCCAAAAGGGGGAAAGCCCTCGTCTTTACCATAAATGGGAAGCAGAGGATAATAAGAGGACAGCTTGGGGAATCGGCGGTGATTACCGTTAACGGGGAGCAGGCGGATATAGGCAGTCCCATACATGCCAACGATATCATTAAAGTAATACCCCAGGGGGCAGGGGAAGCCGGACGCTTAACCATTAGGGAATTACCGGAGAGTACGGAAAACCTGTTTGTATTTGTAAATGAAAAGAAAGTAGGGGTTCCCAGGTTTGCCAGTGTAAACGGGATCTTGCAGTCAGGCTATTATGAGATACAGGAATCTGACGAAGTGGAAATTTTAAACTATTATACGGTAGGGCAGATTGCAGAATTTATGGATGTGGCTTTGGAACCCTGGATGAATATTTATGTCAATAACCAGTTGGCGGACAAAGAAACACCGGTATATGAAAATTTTACGGTCCTTTGGACGAAAGAGACTTTGCCGGGAATTTCACCTGTGCCGGAAACAACAGCGGAAGAGACGAAGGAAACAAAAGAAACCGGGGCATCTGATCCGGTAAAGCAGACGGATCTGCCAAACGCTATCACGGTGATTGCAAATAACCAGGTTGTGGTGTTAGAAGGAAAAAGTAAGTATGTGTTTGTGGATGTATTTGAGAAGATAGATTTTGACCGGAGCAGGCCGAGGGGAATGGGGATCGTTGCAACATTGAACGGTCATCCGGCTCAGTATATGGAGCCGATTCATGACGGGGATGTACTGGAGATCTATTGGCGGACGTGACCGCCTGGGAAAAGCTTAAGGAAAGGAAATGGTATTGGGATGAGACTTTGCAGCATTGCCAGCGGCAGCAGCGGAAATTGTATTTATGTTGGCTCAGATGCTACACATCTTTTGGTGGATGTGGGGATAAGCGGGAAGAGAACGGAAGTGGGACTTAGGGAGCTGGGCCTGTCGATGAAGGATATTGACGGTATCTTTATTACCCATGAACATGCTGACCATATTGCAGGACTTGGCGTTCTTAGCAGAAAGTATGAAATACCTATTTATGCAACCAAGGGAACCATAGAGGCGATCAAAGCCAGCGCTTGTGTGGGAAGGATACCGGAAGATTTGTTTTGTCCCATATGTGCGGAGGAAAAGGTTACAGTAAAAGATCTGGTATGTAATCCTATGAAAATTTCCCATGATGCGGCAGAACCGGTGGCCTATCGGATCTGTCATGGAAAGAAACGGGTAGGGATCATTACGGATCTTGGGAATTACAATGAATATACAGTGGAGTCACTTAAGGGAATGGACGCTTTACTCTTAGAAGCCAATCATGACGTAAATATGCTTCAGGTAGGGCCTTATCCTTACTATCTGAAACAAAGAATTCTGGGAGACAGGGGGCATCTTTCCAATGAACGTGCCGGGCAGCTTTTGTGCCATCTGCTTCATGAGAAGCTTCAGGCTGTGATGCTGGGACATTTGAGTAAAGAGAATAATCTGCCAGAACTTGCTTATGAGTCTGTGAGGGTGGAGCTGACCATGGCGCAGATAAGCGCCCGGGATGCAGAATGTGGGCAAAGGGCGAAGACGATGCTGGAGTTTCCCATGTATGTGGCGCCAAGGAGCGGGAATTCACCAGTTATATCGATTGCATAGCGGCATAAGAAATGTCATAAAGATAGTAAAGAAGGGAGAACAGGGAAATGAATAAGACGATTATTACGGTAGTAGGAAAGGATACAGTGGGGATCATTGCAAAAGTGTGTACTTACCTTGCACAGAACCAGATCAATATTTTAGATATTTCCCAGACGATCGTACAAGGATTTTTTAACATGATGATGATCGTTGATACCAACGGGATGGACAAACATTTTGGGGAAATGGCGGACGAATTAAAGCTGCTTGGGGAAAACATCGGTGTGGACATTAAATGCCAGAAGGAAGAAATTTTTGATAAAATGCACAGGATTTAACGGGCTGCCTGCATTAGAGTTAAGAAGGAATAAGGAAAAGGACAGAGGAAAGTATGATCAATTTATTTGAAGTTGTTGAAACTAATGAGATGATAACGAAGGAAAATCTTGATGTGCGGACCATAACCATGGGCATTGGCCTGTTAGACTGCATAGATTCCGATTTAAATAAATGCAAACAAAACATATATCACAAAATTTATGATGCTGCCAAAGACCTGGTACGGACCGGAGAAGAGATAGCCAGGGAATTTGGCATTCCTATTGTAAATAAAAGGATTTCGGTAACTCCCATTTCCCTGATAGGAGGCGCAGCTTGTAAAAGCATTGAGGACTTTGCTTCTCTGGCGGAAACGTTGGACCAGGTGGCGCACCAGGTAGGCGTCAATTTTATCGGCGGGTATTCCGCGTTGGTGTCAAAAGGAATGACACCGGCAGATGAACTGTTGATCCGGTCAATTCCTCTTGCGCTTGCCAGGACAGAGCGTGTATGCAGTTCTGTGAATTTGGGTTCTACCAAAACAGGGATTAATATGGACGCGGTAAAATTAATGGGACAGATTGTTAAGCAGACGGCCGAGTACACCAAAGATCAGGATTCACTAGGCTGTGCGAAGCTGGTGGTGTTTTGTAATGCGCCGGATGACAATCCTTTTATGGCAGGCGCGTTTCATGGAGTGACTGAGGCGGACAAGATCATCAATGTAGGGGTAAGCGGCCCTGGCGTTGTGAAGACCGCGCTCAGTAAAGTCCGGGGAGAAAACTTTGAGGTACTTTGTGAGACGATTAAAAAAACGGCATTTAAGGTAACGCGGGTAGGGCAGCTTGTGGCCCAGGAAGCTTCAGCAAGACTAGGCGTTCCTTTTGGTATCGTGGATTTGTCCCTTGCTCCGACCCCGGCAATTGGCGATTCAGTAGCAGATATTCTCTGTGAAATTGGGTTAGAATATGCCGGTGCACCGGGTACGACGGCAGCCCTTGCCCTTCTCAATGACCAGGTGAAAAAGGGCGGTGTGATGGCGTCTTCCTATGTGGGAGGGCTTAGCGGCGCATTTATTCCGGTCAGTGAAGACCAGGGAATGATTCATGCAGTGGAGACAGGGGCGCTTACGTTAGAGAAGTTGGAGGCTATGACTTGTGTCTGCTCCGTAGGGCTGGATATGATTGCTGTTCCAGGGGATACAAAAGAGACTACGATTTCGGGAATTATTGCAGACGAGATGGCAATTGGTATGGTGAACCAGAAGACAACGGCGGTCAGGATCATTCCGGTGATCGGAAAAGGCGTAGGAGAAACAGTGGAATTTGGCGGACTGCTTGGATATGCGCCTATCATGCCGGTAAATCAGTTTTCCTGTGAGGGATTTGTTAACCGGGGCGGCAGGATACCTGCACCGATTCACAGCTTTAAGAATTAGCTAAAGGTATTAGGAAAAAATTAAGATTATGCAGGTTGTTTCTTCGGATATAGTATGCTATAGTTTGTATGTGGTATGAAAACAGACACAAGATTATGAGGTGAAGCATGAATAATAGAAGAAATAGAGGAAAGAAATTAGTGACGATTTTTCTTACCCTGGCGATGACGGCACTTGCACTTTCAGGGTGTAAAAAGTCAGGTGATTCAGAGGATGAATCAAAGAAAAAAGAATTTGCATATGTTCCGGAATACCTGCAAGTGGATTTTGGGATCAGCAGTGAGAATATGAATGTAAGTTCTGCAGTGGCCTGTGGAGATGTCCTTTATCTTGTAGTTTCTTCCTGGGGGGAAGATTCAGGATCTCAATTTTCATTGTATAAGTACAATGTTGCTGAGAAAAAGACGGAAAAGTTTCCTCTTGAGATTGGAGAAAACGATTATATCAACCAGATGGCAGCTACCCCTGAGGGAAATCTTGCAGTCATGTTAAACCGGACTTCTTATGATACGGATGAAAATGGAGAAATATCGAATTACTCATCGAGGATAGAACTGAAAGTGCTGTCAGGAGAGAACGGGTCGGAAGTAAGCACACAGGATATCACAGAAGCATTAGGAGGTGAGGACTCTTATGTGCAATATTTTAAGATTGATGGAAAAGGAAACTATTATTTTTATGATGGGAATCAGGTTCTGCATGTAATGACACCAGAATTAAAAATGATCTGTGATATTAGCACAGATAACTGGATCAATGAAATGGTGGTTTCTAAAGAGGGTGATGTATATGCGACATCTTATGGAGAGAGCGGATTAGAACTGAAGAAGGTTGACCTTACCACAAAGGCGCTTGGTGAGAAACTTGAGGGAGTGTCATCAGGATATGGAAATTGGAGTTACTATACGTCAGCATCAAAGAGTATTCTGGTTTCCGGTGAACAGGTAGGGATTTACGATATTTCATCAAAGACAGAGGAAGAACTGTTTAGCTGGCTGGATATCGATGTGAATAGTAATTACATTTCACAGGCCGGTGAGCTTTCAGACGGGCGGATTTGGGCAATCTATAATGATTATGAAGCATCAGAAAGTAAAGTGGAGATACTGTTGGTCAACAAAGTCAAAGCTTCCGAGGTGACGGCGAAAGAAGAAATCACTTATGGAACAATGGGGCTGGATTGGGATTTAAAGAAACTGATCATTGATTTTAATAAATCCAATGAAAAATACCGGATCGTAGTTAAAGAATATGGAGCTGATGATTATGAGACGGGCCGTACACAGTTTAATGCGGATATCACAACGGGAAACTGCCCGGATCTGATTGACCTGGCATATGGAAGCTATACCATGTATGCCAATAAAGGTATTTTAGAGGATTTATATCTTTATATGGAAAAGAACGGACTTAAGAAGGAAGATTATCTTGAAAACATTTTTAAGGCATATGAAGTGGAGGGGAAACTTTATGCAATGATCTCCAAGTTTTATGTCACCACGACTATGGCGAAACAGTCTGTGGTAGGAGATATCCAGGGCTGGACGCTCTCAGAAATGCTTGATTTTGTGGAACAAAATAACCCTGAGAATATATTTGACTATGGGAGCAGAAGCAGTATATTTTATTATTGTATCTATAATAATATAGATGAATTCATTGATTGGGAAAATGGAAAATGCTCTTTTGACGGAGAAGATTTCATTCGTACGCTGGAGTTTGCAGCGAAGTTCCCGTCAGATGAAGAGATCAACTGGAATGATCGGGAAGGGACTTATTCCCAGCTTAAAGCGGATAAGATCCTCCTTTTGCAGAGCAGTATCAGTTCTGTGCAGAATTATCAGATGTACAAAGGGATGTTTGACGGGAAGGTTGCTTTTGTGGGATACCCCAATAGTGAGCGCAGGGGCAACTTAATCCAGTCTGCCGGTGGTTGTGTGGGAATTTCATCGAAGTCAAAACATAAAGACGGAGCGTGGGAATTTATCCAGATGATGATGGGAAAAGATTATCAGGAAAATATGTCAGGCGATTGGGGATTCCCGATCATGATATCTGCTCTTGAGAAAAAATTTGAAGAAGATATGACTCCGGAATATTATGAAGATGAAAACGGGGAGCAAGTTGAAAACATGAAGACCAGTTGGGGATATGATGATTTCAACATAGATATTTATGCTGCAACCCAGGAAGAAGTGGATGCAGTATGGGCGCTTATTAAGTCGGCAGACAAGATGTCCGGAAGTGTAGACGAACAGCTTAACAATATCATAACGGAGGAAACAGAACCATTTTTCAAGGGACAGAAGTCTGCAGCAGATACGGCTGCTGTGATTCAGAACAGAATTCAGATCTATGTCAATGAAAACCGATAATTTGTGTGGTGGTCATAATGCGATTTTTAAAGGGCAAAAAGCCCCAAAAAAGCCTTTACGAGTTACAAGAAGAGGCGACGGAACAAAATAAAACTTTGAAAAAAAGCAGAAGAGCTGGCAGTAACCGGAGGGATCGCAGAGGGAAGCGGATATCAGTGTTATATCTGCTTCCCAGCATACTTGGGGTACTGCTGTTTTTCGTACTTCCATTTTTGATCGTTATTTATTACTCAGTGATTGACAATCCCATTAATGGGGAGTTTGTGCTTTTTGACAATTTTGTCATGGTTTTTAACAATGCGGCGTTTAAACAGGCAGCAAAGAATACGTTGATGTTTTCAGCAACGGCTGTGCCTCTTGCGGTTGTGCTGTCTATGCTCCTTGCCATGATGCTTGAAAGTAAGATCCCTTTTAAGAGTCAGTTTCGGACCTTCTTTTTAAGTCCGATGATGGTACCGATAGCATCGGTGGTGCTCATCTGGCAGGTGTTGTTTCACTATAATGGTATGATGAATGAGATCATAGGATGGTTTGGGAAGGATAAGGTTGACTGGTTGAATTCAGCCTATGCACAGGTGGTTATAGTCGTCCTCTTTCTTTGGAAAAACCTTGGGTATAACATGATTTTATTTATGGCGGCGCTTAGCAGCATCCCGAAGGATATCCTGGAGGTGGCAGTGTTGGAGAGCGCTTCGCCATTTCAGATTTTTTGGCATATTAAGCTGCGTTATATGTCCTCCACCATCCTTTTTGTGACAATTATGTCTTTGATAAATTCTTTTAAGGTGTTTCGGGAAATCTATCTGTTAAAAGGGGATTATCCTTATGATACCATGTATATGCTCCAGCATTTCATGAACAATACCTTTGGAAAGCTGGATTACCAGAAAATGTCTGCAGCCGCTATCATGATGGCAGTTGTCATGGTAGTGATCATCGGCATCCTGTTTATCACGGAGAACTATTTCGGAAAGGATGTGGAAGGATGATGGGAAAGAGGATAGGGACTGGCAGGAACGGGAAAAAGCGTCAATTCATAGATCTTGTTATGTCCGAAGACCGCTGGAATAAGCAGGTCAAAAGGAAAAAGAAACTTCGTGATACGAGGAAGATCGTAAAAGTTTCCCTGGTCACGTTATTTGCGGCGTGTTTTGCAGTATTGTTTTTGATGCCTATTGTGCTGACGATTACCAATTCTTTCATGTCGGCATCAGAAATTTCCGCCAATTACGGACAGGTTTTTGCCACCACAGATACCGGTGGAAAAGTGTATATATCGGAGAGGGTAAACTTAAAGTTCATACCGGATCTGGTGTCTTTTAGCCAGTACATTACCGTATTGTTTAAAAGCCCGGAATATTTGCTTAAATTTTGGAATTCAGTGATTTTGGTAGTGCCTATTGTAGGATTTCAGTTATTGGTTGCGATGGGAGCTTCTTTTGGATTTACCAGATATAGGGGAAGGATCAAGGAGATGATCTTCTTTGTCTATATTATACTGATGCTGATGCCTTATCAGGTCACGTTAGTGCCTAATTACTTAGTTTCGGATTGGCTTCATATATTGGACACCAACTGGGCAATCTGGCTGCCAGGTGTTTTTTCACCTTTTGCGGTTTTTTTGCTTACCAAATACATGAGGAGGATACCGGTTTCGGTAATGGAGGCGGCACAGATCGACGGAGCAGGGGAATGGCAGATTTTTCAAAAAATTTGTATGCCCTTGTGTAAGGGAGCAATGTGTTCGGTTGCCATTCTGATTTTTATTGATTATTGGAATATGGTGGAACAGCCTCTTATTCTCTTGTCAGACCCGGAAAAACATCCCCTTTCCGTATTCTTGTCAAAGATTAATGCAGGGGAGATCGGGCTGGCTTTTGCAGTGGCAACGATTTATATGGTGCCTCCCATCTTGGTGTTTTTGTATGGGGAGGACTATCTGGTGGAAGGAATCACATACCAGGGCGGTATTAAGGGATGATTTATTATTTAGATAGGTGAGGAAAGGCGGGAAGTATATCATGAATGAAAAGGATGCAAGAAAAAGGCGGGAGTGGGTTAAGAATGTAGCAATCATCTTTTTGGTGATCATGTTGATCTTAACGTTTTTTTCCAATACCATTATGAATTACTCCCTGCCTGAGGTGGCAACCCAGTATGTCCAGCGGGGCAGTATCACAGCAAAGGTCAGGGGAACCGGAAATGTGGAAGCTACCGACCCTTACAATGTAGAGGTAAAGGAATCCAGGGTGATTGCCAGCGTTGCAGTCAAACAGGGGGATCAGGTTGAAAAGGATCAGGTTCTTTATGTTCTTGAGGACGCGGAAAGCGATGAACTGGAAAAGGCAGAGGCAGAACTGGAAGATTTGAAGCTTAGCTATATGAAAGGATTGTTTGGAAGTAATGTTTCTTCTGAGATCATCAGCAAGGTGGCAAGCGGTAATACGGATGGTTTTTCGGCGCTTAAATCAAAGGTGACGGATATGCAGAACCGCTTGGATGAGGCAGAGGCAAGGGTGAAAGAATGCCAGGACAATCTGGACAAGATCAGTTTGCAGAGTACTATAAACACGAACGATTCAAGTTTGAGCACGATTGCAGATGAATTGGAAAAAGCGCAAGCTTCTACGGATTTGGCAAATGCAACAACTGCGTTTAATAATTATAAGGAAAAAAGGGTTGCAGAGTTGACGGAAGAAATTTCACAGATAGAAAAAGAGATTGCCGATTTGAAAACGTTGATTGCCAGCGGAGAAGGTGAAATGGAAGGGACTCAGGATAATCCGTCTTCAGAGGCAACCGATGATTTGCAGGGGAAGAGAGACGCAGCAAAAGCGAAACTGAACAGTGCACTTGGCACATTTAATACAGAAATGGGAACAAATTATTCAGTCAGTGAGGCGTTGGCAATTAGCCAGAGTATTAATTGGAGTAATTTGTCTGAGGAACAACAACTTGCGTTGGAAGATTTCCGGGCAGCATATACGGATTATAAGAAATACAGTGATGCCGTAAGCGATGTATCAAGTATTGGGGTAAACCAAAATAGCCTGAAAAGTAAAGAAAACAGACTTAGCCAGCTTAATGAAAAGCTAGCTGAAATCAACGCGATCACTGTGGAATCAAGCGATGGAGTTAAAGATGCTACCAACAGACTGCAGCAGGCAGAGAAAAATATTACAGAATTGACATTTGCCGATAAACAGACCTCAGTAGCTTATCAGAACAAAATTGCCAATGCAGAAGCAGCTTTAAAGACGGCTCAGTCTGTTTTAGAACTGTTAAAAGAAGAACAGACTCTTATGAATGCTGATATCAATGCAGAGCTTGATCTTGCGAAAGCAAGTAAAGACATTGCCAAGAAGCAGGAAGAGATTGAGAAACTGCGTGAAAAGTCCATTGGGTCGGAAATTAAAGCGCCTGTGGCAGGAACAGTTACTTCCCTTGCCCTGAAAGCGGGGGAGACTACGAAGCCGGAAGAGGCGGTAGCGGTTATTCAGGTGGATGGGAAAGGATATACTTTAAGCGTTTCCGTTACCAATGACCAGGCAAATAAGGTGAAGGTTGGCGATGAAGCGGAACTTCAGAACTCCTGGTATTATGATGATGTGAAGATCATCCTCGCCTCCATTAAACCGGATCCTGATGCGCCCGGACAGAAGAAGCTTTTAAATTTTGACGTGTCCGGGGGGGACCTTACGCCGGGGCAGGCTCTTAATATATCTGTGGGACAAAGAAGTGCAGAATATGAACTGGTAGTGCCAAACAGCGCCGTCAGGGAAGACAACAATGGGAAGTTTATCTTGACGGTTGAATCGAAGAGCAGTCCGTTAGGAAATCGGTATATTGCCACCAGAGTGGACGTGGAAGTGCTTGCATCGGATGACAATAACACGGCAATTTCAGCGCCCCTTTATGGATATGAGTATGTGATTACTACTTCGACGAAACCGGTAGAAGCTGGCAAACAAGTTCGGTTGAACGAATAGGAGAACGTTGGCGGGCTAGGACAGAAATAGGGAAAGGAGGCAGGAATGAGTTCTAAAGCAAAAAACTTTATAAGCGCTCTTTCAATGAAACAGATTGTTTTTTCTTTGATCACGATCCTGTCACTTGCCGCATTTATAGTTTTGACCATCTGGTCTAATAACTTGGTTGCGGGGTTGCCTGACCAACAGGCGGCAGCACGTTGGGATGAAGATGGAAAGAGCGCGCAGGTAAGCTGTTTCCTCTCAGAAAATGCAGTGCTGGATGAGTTCATGATCGTCAGCTTTGAAAAGCAACTGGAGCAGCAGCTTAAGGAGGTTCTTCCGGCACAGGAGTATTCGGAAGAGAATGAGAAACGGCTGATTGTAGACGCTTACAGTTCCCAGGGACAGATTACCGTAGTCAGCGAAAAGGGAACGCTGGATGCGGCGGCAGTAGGGGTAGGCGGAGATTTCTTTTACTTTCACCCCCTTACGTTGGTGTCAGGAAGATATTTGTCCGGTGATGACTTGATGAAGGATTACATTATATTGGACGAAGAGGCGGCGTGGCAGTTGTTCGGCTCTTCCGATATTGCCGGGCAGAGTGTTATGATCGGCGGAATTCCCCATTATGTCAGCGGTGTGGTAAAAAGGCAGACCGGGAGATTTGCAGAAAAGGCGGGGCTTGACAAAACGGTTGTCTATCTGTCCAACGAAAGCCTTGCCGCATATGGGAAAGGTGGGAACATCAATACTTATGAGGTTTTGGCTCCTAATCCGGTAAAGCGTTTTGTTTATACGGCGGTAAAGGAAAAGCTGGGAATAGAAGAGGGAAATATGGAAGTAGTGGAAAATTCTTCCCGTTATTCGCTGGAATCGCTGATACCGGTCGTCTTAGAATTTGGAACCAGATCTATGCAAAACGCTGCGATCAAATTCCCTTATTGGGAAAATATAGGCAGGGGTGCGGAAGATGTAAAAGCGCTGGCGCTATTATTTCAAGGGCTTTTTTTATTTCTTCCTGCAGTGATCATTTCGGTGTTCCTAATCATAAAATGGAAAAACAGGAAATTCACATGGCGGGATGTGGGGAATTATTTGGTGGATACAAAAGAGAAACTTTGGCAAAATGCCAAAGACAAAAAGAACAAATGGAAACATTTCTAAAAGGGGAGAATGGAATTGAAAAAATTTTTTTTGGTACTTTTGACAGTGTTGATAGGGGCGATAGGGCTTACCGGGTGTGGAAAGAAGGGAAAGGATCCTTCCTCTTCCGAAAAGACACAACAAAGCAAGGAATATGTTTACCGGATGGAGGAGCTAAACATCAGCGAAGAAGAATTTGGCAGCGTTACCATGCTCCGGTCAGGGGAACGTTTTTTGGCCTATGAGTATATCTGGCCGGAAGATGGCGATAGCTATTCTATTAATTTTTCTGAGGTATCGGAAGATGGGAAGAGAAGTCCGTTATTTCAGTTGGACGGAGAACCAAACGGTGGTTACAATGGCATAGTTGCGGATGCTGACAACCTGTATATGATTAAGAATATCTATTATTATGATGGGGTAATCGATGAGGAAACGGGTGAGACGATTGAAGAAGGGGAATACCATGATGAGTATTATCTTGTCAAATTATCTTTATCAGGAGAAGAAATTTTTTCTGTTAATTTAAGTGACATTCCGGAGCTTAAGGCGTTGGAAGAACAGAATGGATATATGAATGCATATGGGATGTTTCTTGCTGATAACAGTATTTATGTTTCATGTGTCGGTGTATATGTCCGTTTCGATAAAGAAGGGAATTTCCAGAAACTTATGGGGACGCCTGGTGAAGACAATGATTTTAACAATGCAAACTTTATTCCGCTTTTGGATGGGAGAGTTGCTGCAATGATCTATGAAGAAAATGGCGCTACCATTGCATTGGCGGATATGGAAAAGGGTAGTATCGGAGAAAAGCATACTCTTTCCGGCGCTTTTAGTTATAGTTATTATCCCGGGATTGGTTATGATCTATATGTGACGGATAATTATGGAATGTACGGATATAATATCGGTGATGAGGCTTTGACTCCACTGTTAAATTTTGTGGATTCCGATTTTGCGTTCTGGGGCATAAGCAACGTATTGGCAATTAATGAGAAGGAATTTTACGGCTATTATGACAGTATTATGGATGGAGGCTCTAACTTGGCAAAGTTTATCAAGGTGGATCCTTCCGAGGTAAAGGAAAAGACAATTCTCACGCTGGCTATGGCATACACGGATTGGGCTGTCCGCTCAGAGGTCATTCAGTTTAATAAGACGAATGAAGAATATCGTATTTCAATTCAGGACTATGCTTCTATGTATGCAACAGAGGAAGATTATAATGCAGGGGTGACCAGGTTGAATACGGATATCGTATCAGGGAAAATTCCGGATATGCTTTTACTGGATTCCAGTATGCCTGTGGATAGTTATATAAACAAAGGTCTGTTTGAAGACTTAAAGCCTTATATTGAAAAAGACAGTGAACTGGACATGGACAATTTCATGCCTAATATCATTGAAATGTGCTCCAAAGATGGGAAAATGTATATACTAATGCCTAGTTTTTCTATTCAGACATTGGTTGCCAAGACCTCTGAAGTAGGGGCAGAGCGGGGTTGGACCGTCCAGGAAGCAATGGATCTTTGGGATTCCAAACCGGAAGGGACAGAATTCTTAAATGGCATGACAAAGGAGAATATGTTAAGGGAATCTCTGAATTATGCCAGCAGCCAGTTTATTGATTGGGAAAGCGGAAAATGCAATTTTAACAGTGAAGATTTTGTTAAGATGCTGGAGTTTAGCAATCGTTTCCCAGAAGAGATTGATGATGATTACTATACGGATGATTATTGGGAGAACTATGACTCTCAATGGCGTACAGGTAAGGTAATTGCTTCCCAGAGTTATATTGGAGATTTCAGGAATTACAACAATGTTAAAAAGTCTCTCTTTGGAGAAGAAGTCACCATGATTGGATTCCCTTCTTCCGATGGGGATGGTTCAGTGGTTATGCCAGGCCTTCAACTCACCATGTCTTCAAAATCGGCAAATAAGGATGGGGTATGGGAGTTTTTGAGAACCTTCTTGACGGATGAATACCAGTCTGATATCTATGGGTTCAAAATCAGTATCAAACATATGGAAAAGATGGCGCAGGAAGCTACGAAGAAACCTTATTATGAGGATGAGAATGGGAATAAGGTGGAATATGATGATACCACCTATATTGATGGCGTGGAGATCGTGATTGATCCTATGACCCAGCAGGAGGCGGATGAATTTTTGGAACAGATTTACACTTTCCGCCAGATGTACCGGTTTGACGAAGCGCTGAATGAAATCATCGAGGAGGAAGCGGCAGCTTACTTTTCAGGGCAAAAGAGCGCGAAAGATGTAGCAGGTGTAATCCAGAGCAGGGTACAGATTTATGTAAATGAGACCAGATAAATTGGGAGTATATGATGGCGGATTGGCAGGAAAGGACAAAGCTGCTTCTTTCAGAGGAGGCGGTAGAGAGGCTGGGACAGTCTCATGTGGCCGTTTTTGGAATTGGCGGGGTAGGAGGCTATGTGGCGGAAGCCCTTGCAAGGGCGGGAATTGGGCATTTGACATTGATTGACCATGATACCATTTCAGAAAGCAACTTAAACCGTCAGATCATTGCCACTGTGGATCAAATTGGCAGATACAAGACAGATGTGATGAAGGAGAGGATCTTGTCAGTTAACCCCAAGGCACAGGTGGATACATACCAATGCTTTTTTTTGCCGGGGATGGAAGCGGGTTTTTTGCCTCTTACGAAATATTCTTATGTTGCAGATGCGATTGATACGGTGTCCGCTAAGATAGAACTTGCCTTACTGGCCCAGCAGGAAGGATTTCCCCTGATCAGCAGCATGGGGACAGGTAATAAACTGGATCCTTCCCGCTTTAAGGTGGCGGATATTTTTGAAACAAAAGTGTGCCCTTTGGCTAAGGTCATGAGAAAGGAACTGCGTAGCAGAGGAATCAGGAAATTGAAGGTCGTTTATTCCGAAGAAGAACCTCTTAGTCCCCGTCTGCTCCTTAAGGAAGGGGGCAGGAGGGCCATTCCGGGAAGCGTTTCGTTCGTGCCTGGAACCGCAGGATTGATTCTTGCCGGGGAGATCATAAAGGATTTGATTAAACGGGGGAGTGTGTGCTAAAATGATGTAAAGCAGTAAATTGCTTTACATCATTTTAGCACAGATAATTTGCGGGAGATGCAATGGAAAAGAATTTAAATGGAAGCGGCCTGTCATGGATATTGCTCCGGATGAATATATTGCCAATCATTCTTTTAACGCTTGTGATCACCACTTTCAGCGCGGTTCAATTTGCAGGATCCATGAATGAGGAAGTTAAGAATGGTTTAGTAAGCTTGTGTGACTCCGTGATCACGATGTACGATACCATGTATGAAGGTGATTACCGGGCAGTCGAACAGGACGGAGCAATCTATATGCTAAAAGGAGATCATCAGTTTAATGATGATTTTGCATTTATTGACTCTGTGAAAGAAAAAACGAATATAGATATTACTCTTTTTTATCAGGATACCCGTGTGATCACTACTATCCGGGATAAAGAAGGAAAACGCGTAGTGGGAACCAGGGCGAACCCGTCAGTGGTTCAAAAAGTATTAGAAGGTGACCACGAAACTTTCTTTTCAAGTACGGATATCGAAGGAGATAAGTATTTTTCTTATTATGCGCCCCTTCATGCGGAGGATGGTTCCTGCATTGGGATGATTTTCTTTGGCAGGCCGGCTGCGGAAGTAGACGCGCTGGTCCATAAATCGGTAAGCCCCATCATTATATTTGGACTGATCACGATGCTTTTGGTGTGTTTTATCACCATGCGGTTTTCACGGCATTTGGTGGAATCTATCAGAAAAATAGAAGGTTTTTTAGAGTCTTCTTCTGGAGGAAACCTTCATGCGAAGCTGAATGAGGAAGTAGTGAAGCGTAAAGATGAGCTGGGGGAGCTGGGGCGGCATGTAGTTAAAATGCAAAGGGCGCTGCGGGAACTGGTGGAGCAGGATATGCTTACCGGGCTACATAACCGGAGAAGCGGCGAGAAAATGTTAAGACAGGTACAGGATTCCTACGAAAAAAAGGGAATCCCATTCTGTGTCGTGATTGGGGATATTGACCATTTTAAGCATGTGAATGATACTTACGGGCATGAATGCGGGGATGTTGTACTTATGGAGGTTTCATCCCTGTTTAAGAGGCATATGCATGGTAAAGGCTTTGCCGTAAGATGGGGAGGCGAAGAATTTTTACTTGTATATGAAGATATGCATATGGATGCTGCCAAATCTTGTTTGCAGAAGCTGCTTGATGATATCCGCAATACACAGGTTGCGTATGAAGATCAATCGGGGATCAGCATTACCATGACTTTTGGGATTGCAGAGGGCAGCACGGAAAAGCTGGAGCATATTATCAGGGATGCAGACAGCAAACTTTACGAAGGAAAAAACAGTGGGCGTAACCGGATCGTTTCTTAAATCCGGTTAGGGAATGATTACAGGAGACTGCCTGAGTTCATCAAGGGCAGTCTTATTATTTTGGTATTTATTCTTATTCTGTAATACCGCTTCATAAATAGAGGTGAAATAAATTTCTTTATTTAAAAACGCCAATGCATCGCCTGTTAAAGTTTTTTGGGCATCCGGAAGTTTCGTGATGAGAGGGATGGAACTGTTCTTCTTAATGGAGGAGAGCAGAGCTGTGGAACCTTTGCGAAAGCCCAAAAGCCTTCCATAGGGAAGAAAATATTCCCGTTCAGAATAGGCTTCCCGGTAGAAACCGGGGGTGGTCATTCCAAGCAGGATGTGAAGCAGCATACGGCTCACACGGGAGTATGTGATATCCTTTGATTTTAACAGTCTGCAAAAACTGCTGTATCCGGCATATTCAGAGATAGATTTTATGATTTTCGCGGAAAGGTCTGGGCTACAGTCCAGGTATTTGTCAAAACCTTGTTCCTTTTCGGAAAGCAGTTTGTAATACATAAGAAGGGACAGGTCGTCTTCCTTGATGCAGGAGTTTTTTTTGACCATCTCCCAGAGGATGGCTCTGCTTTCGGCAGGGATGTAGGCAGACAGGGCTGCCAGCTCCTTTTCCTTTGGCTGCCAGTCCGGGCTTATTTGGCAGTTTTTTTCAAGAAAGTTACGGATAGCAGAGGCGGAAACATAGGAGTTGCCATCTTGTTCCAAATGGGTATCATGAAACCCCTTTCCCTGCCTGGGGATTGTAAAAGGAGCGATGGCGCTTTTGGAAGATAGCAATGCCCTGCAATATTCCACCCCCAGAATGTTGTTGGGCGTGGTAAGAGAGTCCAGCGTTGTTTTTGGACAAGAAGAAAGGTATCCGGCTATGGATTTTTCTCTTGCAGCAGGGTAAGAAATCCCCTGCTTTAACAAAGCTTGCAGCGCTGCCTGGCATCCGGTTTCGCCAGAGAGCAGAGCGGAGGCGGTGTCCATAAGGGGAAACAGCGAACCGGCCTCACTTCCAAAAGAGAGGAGATCCACAACGCCTAACCGGTTCGCAAGGGATATGCTGCTTTGGGCGAAATACTCCGCACTGGAAGTAGCGTAAATAGTGGGAAGTTCAATGACGGCATCTGCGCCGCCAAGAAGCGCCATACGGGTGCGGGTATACTTATCCAAAAGGGCAGGCGCCCCTCTTTGAACAAAGTTTCCGCTCATGATTACCAGAATGTAATCAACATCATTCAATTCCCTTGTTTTGGCAAGATGATATTGGTGCCCGGTATGAAATGGATTATATTCAGCGATGACGGCGGCAACTTTCATAGGTGATCCTCTCCCGATTTACTGTACTTTTCAACATACTTTATCACAGAAATCCGTAAGTGGCAACTGATGTGCGGAGAACGGCAAAAAACCGCTGGAGGAAACTTTTTTGTATGATTTTTCCATGGAAGGCTTGTCGGCAGGGAGTGATTACGATATAATTTTATGCAGAGAGTTTCGGATGGAAAGGAGAACCGGTTATGTCATACATTGACGTGATTAAAGACAAAGCAAGAATGGACAGGAAGACCATTGTACTTCCGGAAACAACAGATAAGAGAACGCTGATTGCAGCCTCAAATATCATCAAGGAAGGAATTGCGGATATCATCATGATCGGCAATGAAGAAAAGATCATGGACGGTGCAACATGGCTGGAAATTGAACTGGACGGGGTTACCATTATCAATCCACAGACCAGTGAAAAACTGGATGCTTATGTGGATCTTTTATATGAAACAAGAAAAAATAAAGGGATGACGCCGGAGAAGGCAAGAGAAATCCTATTAACAGATAACCTGACTTTTGGAGTAATCATGGTGAAGGCTAATGATGCGGACGGCATGGTAGCAGGGGCTTGCCATGCAACGGCAGATACGCTGCGCCCTGCATTGCAGATATTGAAAACAGCCCCCGGCGTAAAGCTTGTGTCAGGGTTTTTCCTGATGTGTATTCCTGACTGTCCGTATGGAGAAGATGGAACTTTCCTGTTTGCAGATTGTGGCCTGAACCAAGATCCAACAGCAGAGGAACTTGCAGCCATTGCGGATACTTCTGCTAAGAGTTTTAAGAGCCTTGTAGGGGCTAAGCCTATTATTGCAATGCTTTCTCACTCTACCAAAGGGAGCGCGAAGCATCCGCTGGTGGATAAAGTTGTGGAAGCTACAAGGATTGCCCATGAACAGTACCCACATTTGACACTGGACGGGGAACTGCAGACTGACGCAGCGTTAGTTCCACAGGTTGCGAAATCGAAGGCGCCTGGCAGCGAAGTGGCAGGAAAGGCCAATGTCTTGATTTTCCCGAATCTGGACTGTGGGAATATTGGTTATAAGCTGGTTCAGCGGTTGGGAAATGCGGAAGCCTATGGGCCGATGCTGCAGGGGATTTCCAAGCCGGTAAATGATCTCTCGAGAGGATGTTCCTGGCAGGATATTGTGGGTGTTGTGGCACTGACCGCAGTACAGGCGCAGTTAGTATAAAAAGGAGGACGAGGGTAGGATGAATATTTTGGTAATTAATTGCGGAAGTTCTTCTTTGAAGTTTCAGCTCATCAATGCACAGTCGGAAGAGCTGATTGCAAAGGGGCTTTGCGAAAGGATCGGCATTGAGGGGAGCCAGATGACGTATACCCCTACAGGCAAAGATAAGATCCAGGTGACAAAACCTATGCCGGATCACACGGCAGCGGTCAAGCTGGTCTTAGACGCATTGACGAACAAGGACACCGGGGTGGTGGAAAGCCTGGATGAGATCGGGGCAGTGGGCCACAGGATCGTTCATGGCGGCGAAAATTTTGCAAGGTCAACGTTGATCACGGATGAGGTGATAAGGGCGATTGAAGCTTGTAACGATCTTGCGCCCCTTCATAATCCGGCGAACCTGATTGGTATCAATTCCTGTCGTGAATTGATGCCGCATACGCCTATGGTAGCTGTTTTTGATACGGCATTTCATCAGACTATGCCGGAGGAGGCATATCTTTACGGGATCCCGTATCATTATTATGCAGACTATAAGGTGAGAAGGTATGGATTCCATGGAACCAGCCATTCGTATGTTTCCCATCAGGCAGCCCAGATGCTTGGGAGGAATTATGAGGAACTGAAAATGATCATCTGTCATTTGGGAAACGGGGCCAGCGTTTCGGCAATAAAAAATGGCAAGTGTGTGGATACTTCCATGGGACTTACCCCGCTGGAGGGTTTGATCATGGGAACCAGATCCGGAGATATGGATCCGGCAATTGTAGAATTTTTGTGTAACAAAGAAGGAAAATCAGTGCATGATATTTTAAATGTGCTAAATAAAGAGTCAGGCGTTCTTGGGTTATCAGAAGGGTATTCTTCTGATTTCAGGGATTTGGAAAAGGGTTATCATGCAGGGGAAGAACCCTCTATCCGCGCAATGAAATCATTTGCATACCGTGTAGTGAAGTATATTGGCGCTTATGCGGCAGCGATGAATGGTGTGGATGTGATCTGTTTTACAGCAGGAATTGGGGAGAACAATCCTTTTATCAGAAAAATGATTTGTTCCTATTTAGGATATCTTGGCATTAGCATGAATGAGGAAGAAAACGCAAAGCGGGGAGAAGAGGCTGTGATCTCAAATCCGGAAAGTGCAGTGAAGGTATTTGTGATTCCGACCAACGAGGAACTGGCGATTGCAAGGGAGACGCTGGAACTGGTAAAATAGCGAAAATATTATTGTCAGGTATTGACAAAAAGGATAACCACCGTTATAATTGTTTGAGTGTGCAGAAGGTTATTTGTACATGGGTTTCATAGGAGTTTATCATGTTAATGAATCTGACTGATGTTTTTTTGTCCGAGGGAAAAGAGACAGAACAAAGCTTTGACTTAGAAGCTGATGCGGTTTCCTATTTGGGAAATACCTATCTGGTTTTGGAGAGATCGCCAATTCGTGTGAAATGTTCAAATATCGGGATGGGGAAAGCGTTAGTGCACGGAACATTGCAGCTTGTCCTTTTAGCTCCTTGTGATAGATGCCTGAAGGATGTGAAGGTTTCTCTGCAGTTGGAGTTTGAGCAGGAAGTCATGTCAATGGAGGCGATACAGCAGGAAGAGGAGCAGAATGAGCAGAGTTTTCTGCAGGGATATGAGCTTGATATAGAAGCCTTGGTAAACAGCGAAATCTTGGTCAATATGCCGGTCAAAGTGCTTTGTAAGCCTGATTGTAAAGGAATCTGCAAGCAGTGCGGACAAGATCTGAATGAAAGGGATTGTGGGTGCGATACATTTGTGCCAGATCCAAGGATGGCGGCTATTAAAGATATCTTTAATGCGAATAAGGAGGTGTAACGATGTCTATTTGTCCTAAGAATAAATCTTCAAAAGCCAGAAGAGATAAGAGGAGAGCAAACTGGAAAATGAGCGCTCCTACGTTAGTTAAGTGCAGCAAATGTGGTGCGCTGATGGTGCCTCATAGAGTATGCAAGGCATGTGGTTCTTACAATAAGAAAGAAATCATTGCCCAGGATTAATTATTGAGGATTTCCTTGTGAAGTCAGAGAGAAAGTTTTCTCGTTAAGAGTTGCCTTTGGGCAACTCTTTTTGTCATATATGAAATGATTACTTATGAGGATATGGATATGGGACAATCAAAGGGACGCTATCAGGTGGATCTGGAAGAGGCGGTCAGGCAATATGCCGATATGATATACAGGATCGCAATGACAATTACAGGAAATAGACAGGACGCAGACGATGTTTTTCAGGAAACATTCCTGCGGCTGGTAAAAAGTCGGAATAAAATACAAAGTGAAGAACATTTAAAAGCATGGCTTATCAAAGTTGCGGGGAATTGTGCCAAGACTGTGGTGATGAATCCCTGGAATAAGAAAACGCAAGGGTACAACAAGGAGATGGGGACACCCATGATCTTTGTGGATGGTCAGCAAAGCAGATTGCTTATGGAACTGCATGCACTTCCGCAGAAATATTCGGTGGTGCTGTATTTATTTTATTATGAGGGATACTCTGTCAAAGAAGTTGCACGGTTGCTTGGAAAAAATGAAAATAGCATTAAAACACTCCTAAAAAGAGGAAGGAATCTTTTAAGAAAGAGTCTGGAGGAAGGAGGGGATAGCAATGCGTAAATGGTATGATGAAGAAGATGGATTAAAAAGAAAGTTCATGGAGACATTTTCCGGCATTCATGCTTCAGAAGAATTGAAAGCCTATACCCTTAGCCAAATGCACGGCGGCGCGGAATCAAAGACCTTAAAACAGGAGAATGGATTGATGTCTTTGCGTAAAAGGCTGTGCTTTTTACTTCCTGCGGTTACTCTTTTGAGTGTAGTGTTGATCATGGGACTTTGGGTGAGGCAGTCAGGGACGCCTTATATCACGGACATGGAACAAGACGAATTTTATGAAGAGGTGTTGTTAAAAAATGGGAAAATCCGGTTTGTGGCAAACCGGGTGGCAATTTCCATTACCCCTAACCTAGGTGGAATTACAATCGGGGAAACGCCGGATGAGAATGTACATGAAGTGATGGAGGAAAAGGAGACAGATAGCGGCGGAAAGCTTGTCTGCCGAAGGGGTGCATCAATCGTTTTGCCTGATTTAGGGGAAAAGGACTGGTCATATATTGAAGAACAGGAAATTTACGTTACCGTGCTGAATGCGGAAGAGATACGGTATCAGGCGGTATTTGAAAAGGATGGGCAGGTATATGAGCTGATTGGAACCAATGTGACACAGAGGGAATTTATCGACTACCTTTACCAGGTTATCAAATAATTCTATCCTAATTTTTGGGGGACGAAACCTTTTCCTCTGTTGTAAAGTATTTATGATATAGGGAGTTTTGCATTTGATTCCATATGAATTGCAAACTTAGGATAAGGTGAAAGAATGCCCTGGCTTATGATTACTGGCAGGGAAGAATGGAGGTTCAGCGTGGCTCACAAAGGAAACAGGAAGAAAAGGATAGCTCTTTTGCTTGCGGCAGTACTGGTACTTGGAGGATGTGGTAATGCAAAACAGGCGCCCGGGGAGGCGGAAAACGACGGTCAGGAGGTACAGCAGACCGATGCAGAGAATGTCAATGCGAAGGCGGACGAAAGGGAGCCGGAAGAGGAACAAGGTCAAACCGATAGGGCGCTGGCAGATGAATTAAAGAAAAAGTATTCTGCAGCGGACAAAAAGGAATATGACGGAAATGTGATCAAGGTGGAGCGAGGCCAGCCGGTGCAGATGGAGATTGGTTTTAATCCCTGGGAAACAGAAATAAGTCCGTATGATAGTTTTACTGTTTATCAGGACGCAGAGTTGAAGTACCCGGTGGAAACAGGCAGTATCGATTATGATGAGGGGACCGGAAGTTTATTGATTGAGCCACCTTATTCGGGAGTTGCTGAGATCATGGACTCGGACAATGTGGATCTTAGCCATTTAAGTGGTAATTATTTATCCGGCGATGAGGAAAACGGATGGGGGACATTATCCCAATACTATCTGCAGGTTTCTGTAGATTTGGAAACTGGGGAGAAATTACCTTCGCCTGTGATCACGGTAATCAAAGTAGTAGCAGAAATCCAACAGGCGCCACAGCTTGTTTTTGACCAGACGCAAGAGGGTTACGCACGTTTTTCCTGGAAGGCAGTGCCAGGGGCGGAAGGATACCTTTTATTTAGGATTAATAAGGATGAAGAAGGATTATGGGATTACTGCTATGCCTTTGCAGATGTGAAAGGAACGGAATGGACAAGTGAAAGCGATGCAAATGAATTGGAAGGAAAGATCCTGTCTTTGAATTATGATTTTGTTCAATACTTTACTTCCGAAGATACGGCGGAGTGGATAGAAGATGGGGATGGAGGATTCCTGAAAGAATTTATGGATGATGACATTGCTTACGATGAATACTGGGACGAGTATTATGGGGTGATCGCTTATAATGGAAATGGCTGTTCTCCTATCAGCAACCTGCTAAGTGCAAAAGATGTTTCCCATATGCTTCCGGAGACAGAGGCCGGATATAGTAATGAAGATTTTTTTGATATCAATGGAATATTGGATCTACCCGCTATCATGAATGTAACTATGTGCGATGGAAGCAGGGCGCAGAAAGTTTTGCAATATGATTTTGACAATCTGGAAAAGGATGAAGAGTACAATGTCATCCGTGTCAGTGCAAAAGCCCTTCAGACACCGTTTGTTGAAGAACTCTCTGTTTATGAGGTGAATTGGGATACCTTGGAAGCAGATCTGGAGACGGTTAGAAAACGTCAGGAGGAATTGATTAATAAGGGTGGCAATGTTGCACCATCCCTTACGATAGACGATGGCGCATCATCGGAAAACCAGCCGGAGACGCCAAAGGAGGAAGAAACGGCGCCGGAGGATGAAGAGCAGGAAGAACAACAGGAACCGGAGGATTCCCAGACGCCCCCAAGAGGGCCGTTAAAAATTAAGGTCACTGCCAATTCGGCAATGAGCGAGTATATCGCGCTTTGTATGCTTGAAACCCAGACAGAGATACTATTGTCTGCATTTCCGGAATCGGCGGACGTGGAGGAAGTGGTTGACGCTTTCTTTGAAGCCCAATACCAGAATCCGTTGATCCTTGGTGTGCGTGGAGGAAGTATTGATACGGAAGACAGGATCCTTTTCGTAGAATATGACTTTGACCGTCAGACCACTGCCGCAAAGCAGGAGGAGATACAAGAAAGGGTAGCACAGATCACTGAGGAGATTATTTCGGACGGCATGACAGATGTAGAGAAGGAGTTGGCAATCAATACATGGTTGTGCGAGAATGCGGTCTACGACGATGCGGCGTTGGAAAATGCGGAAAAATACTCTTTTACCCAGGTTGACCAAGACTTTTATGATTCCTTTACAGCTTACGGGATACTCGCGGAAGGCGTGGGAGTATGCGCCAGTTATTCAGCGTCCTTTAAGCTGCTTGCGGATGCGGCGGATCTTGAAAGCATTGTAGTTACCGGTTATCTGGAAGGAAGCGTTCCCCATGCGTGGAACAAGGTAAAACTGGAGAATGACTGGTATATTGTGGATTCCACGAACAATGACAATGATACCATTGAAAATGCGCTGCTCAATTTATCGGACAGTGCAGCCTATGGCACATTGGTAGAAAATGAGAACTTTGCCATGGACGGAAGCCTTGGCAATTACAGGGCAGGAGATGATGAGCAGGAATATTACCGTGCAACGGACCGGTTCTTTGAGAAGGATATGATTTCCGATGAGCTTGCACAGCTTCTTTTATCAGATGGAAAGGCAGTGCTTCGGACAGACTATGATATTGATGATGAGACATTTTACGGCATAGCACAGCAGGCAGCGGATAAAGCACAGAAAAATATTAACGGATTTTACTGGATGGGCGTAATCTGCTTAGAAGAGTAGGACAGGTTATGATATCAGGAGGATAAACATGAGGAAAAAAAGAATTTCACTACGAATACTATTTGTTTTGGTTTGTGCTGTGCTGCTCCAGGCCTGCAGTACACAGAGCAATAAATCTGTCGCCTATCATGTGGATACTGGTGACAGCGTTAAGATTACGGTTGACACAAAAGCTGGATATGACCTGACAATGGAAGTGCCCTTTTCTATTACGAAGGGCGATACGGAGATTATCACTGGCTCATTTATCTATGCGGAGTATTACGAGGTTTATTATGAATCTGTAAGCGGGGATGCCAATGCCGTGATATTGGAGGAAGGCAGTAAGGACGGCAATGATTTCTTCTTTTATTCCTATGATGGCAATGCCGGAACAGAGTACAATTATATTGTAATGATCAACGGTTCTAATACGGCAGTCATTATGGGCTCTTTATCCGGGGAAGAGGAAGCTACAGAAGCTTTTCATGCATTGACTATCAGTTTGGAAAAAAATCAATAAAGGGGATAGAAGCCCTATGGAATGTTATGGAGCTGCCGTATGGCGGCTCTTATTTTAGTAAATAATTATTTTGCTGCCCGTGCAGTTGTTTGAAATAACAAAAAAATCTTGATTTTTATTTTACGGTCTAGTATAGTAAAGAAGTATGGATGGGAGGTGCCGGTATGGCGGAATTTGTAAATGTAGCTGTTGATGGCATGGGCGGTGACAATGCCCCCCTTGAGATTGTAAAAGGGGCGGTGGAGGCGGTTAATGAAAGCTCGCATGTGAAGGTTTTCATAACAGGGCAGCCGGATCAGATTAATAGCGAACTTGCAAAGTACACATATAATAAAGAACAGGTAGAAGTAGTTCCGGCCAGTGAGGTGATTGATATGGCTGAGCCGCCGGTAATGGCGATTCGGACCAAGAAGGATTCTTCCCTTGTCAAGGCGCTGAACCTGGTGAAGGCGGGAACTTGTGATGCCTATGTATCGGCAGGAAGCACGGGAGCAACCCTGGTCGGCGGACAGGTGATTGTAGGCAGGATCAAGGGAGTGGAGAGGCCTCCTCTTGCGCCGCTTATACCGACGGCAGACGGATGCGCGCTTCTTATTGATTGTGGGGCGAATGTGGATGCCAGGCCGTCTCATTTGGTGCAGTTTGCAAAGATGGGGTCTGTGTACATGGAAAGTGTCATGGGCGTGAAAAGTCCCAGGGTAGCGATCGTTAATATTGGCGCCGAGGAGGAAAAGGGAAATGCGCTTGTGAAGGAAACCTTTCCTCTTTTAAAAAACTGCCCGGATATTCATTTCATTGGAAGTATTGAAGCCAGGGACATTCCGGAAGGGAAAGCGGATGTAATTGTCTGTGAAGCCTTTGTGGGAAATGTTATCTTAAAGATGTATGAGGGCGTAGGCGGAGTTCTGATCAAAAAAGTGAAAGAAGGCATGATGACTTCCCTGCGAAGCAAGATCGGTGCGCTTCTTGTAAAGCCGGCGCTTAAGCAGACATTGAAAGCTTTTGATTTGGAGCAGTATGGCGGAGCGCCGATGCTGGGGTTGAAGGGGCTGGTTGTTAAAACACACGGGAGTTCAAGATCCGTGGAAATTAAAAATTCTATTCTGCAATGTATTACCTTTACAGAACAGAATATTAATCAAAAAATAAAAGAAAAAATAACAATGGAAGAAAATTAGAAAGGAAATGAGACATGGAATTTGAAAAATTAAAAAAAGTAATTGCTGACGTACTTAACGTCGATCCTGATGAGATCACAATGGAGACAACCTTTGTAGATGATCTGGGAGCGGATTCCTTGGATGTTTTTCAGATTATGATGGGGATAGAGGAAGAATTTGATATTGAAGTCCCGGCTGAAGAAGCAGAAAAAATTGCTACTGTGGAAGAAGCAGTCAACCTCATCAAAAATGCAATTAATTAAAAGCCCGTTTACGGGCTTTTTTGTGGGATAGGAAGTGACTTATGTTAAAGCAGGAAACGATTAGAGAGTTGGAAGAAACAATAGGATATCAATTTCAAAAAAAGGAACTGCTGGTACAAGCGCTTACCCACAGTTCTTTTTCCAATGAACAGAAAATTAATAAATATGCAAATTATGAACGGCTGGAATTTTTGGGCGATGCAGTTTTGGAGCTTCTTTCAAGCCAATTCTTTTTTGAAAACTATCCGGACATGTCTGAAGGTGATATGACACAGAAGAGGTCTTCTATGGTATGTGAGCCGGCATTGGCTTTTTGCGCCAGGGACCTGTCCCTTGGAAAATATGTCCTGCTTGGCAAGGGAGAAGAGGCTACCGGCGGAAGGGAGCGTGATTCGATCATTTCGGATGTGATGGAGGCAGTGCTGGGGGCGATATACTTAGATGGAGGGTTTGAAAAAGCCCAACATTTTGTCCAAAAGTTTATTTTATCCGATTTAGAAAATAAGCAATTGTTTTATGACAGTAAGACGATCCTCCAGGAAAAGGTTCAAAAAGCAGGAAAACAGTTGGTCTATGCCCTTGTAGATGAATCGGGGCCGGAGCACAATAAGATCTTTACTGTGGAGGCCAGGCTTGACGGCAAGGTGGTAGGTACGGGACAAGGAAGGAATAAGAAAGCGGCACAGCAAAAAGCGGCCTATCAGGTACTGCTGGATAAAGTGTTGGAAACGTAGGTGTTTTATGTACTTAAAGAGTATTGAGATTCATGGATTTAAATCCTTTGCAAATAAAATTGTTTTTAAGTTCCATAATGGAATTACGGGAATTGTGGGACCGAACGGAAGCGGTAAGAGTAATGTGGCGGATGCGGTACGCTGGGTACTTGGAGAACAAAGGATCAAACAGCTCCGGGGCGCTTCCATGCAGGATGTGATCTTTTCAGGTACGGAACTTCGTAAGCCCCTTGGTTATGCATACGTTGCCATTACCCTGGACAATTCTGACCATCAGCTTGCCACTAGTTTTGACGAGGTTACGGTGGCAAGAAGGATCTATCGTTCCGGTGAGAGCGAATATTTGTTAAATGGGACTCCTTGCAGGCTGAAAGATGTGAATGAGCTTTTTTATGATACGGGTATCGGCAAAGAAGGGTACTCCATTATCGGCCAGGGGCAGATCGATAAAATCTTAAGCGGGAAACCGGAGGAGAGAAGAGAACTATTTGATGAAGCGGCAGGAATTGTTAAGTTTAAAAAACGAAAAGTAGCGGCGCAGAAAAAGCTTGAAGATGAAAAGCAGAATCTGATCAGAGTAAAGGATATCCTTTCTGAATTAGAAAAACAAATTGGGCCTTTGGAGAAGCAGTCGGAAGCGGCAAAGATCTTTTTAAAGAAAAGGGAAGAACTGAAAACGCTGGATGTAAATGTTTTTTTGTTGGAAAACAACCGTCTGCAAGAGCAATTAAAGAGCGCCCAGGAAAAGTTTGAGATTGCCAGCAGTGATTTAGAGAGAACGACAGCGCAGTATGAAAAAATAAAAGAAGAGTATGAACAGATTGAAGGACAGATTGAACATCTCGGTGAAGAAATCGAACGGGAGAGGACTTCCCTGACAGATACCAGCGTCATGCGGGGAAAACTGGAAGGTGAGATCAATGTTCTTAAGGAACAGATCAAATCGGCAAAGAGCAATGAAGAGCACTTTAGGACGAGAAAGACGGCTGTCCAAAAGGAGATGGAGGCAAAGCTGTTCGACAAGGAGGGAATTCTTGCCGACAAGAAAGTTATTGACGAACAGGTTGCACAGATAGAGGCAGAGCGTAACGAAGCAAGAGAAAAACTGCTAAAAGTCCAAAAGCGGATTGAAGAATTGAACAACGATATCGAAAGTGGGAAAAATACCATCATTGATGCGCTGAATTCCAGGGCAACCATCAAGTCAAAGTTAGGGCGTTATGACACGATGACGGAGCAGATCAATATCCGGAAGGCGGAATTGACGTCAAGGCTTTTAAGGATCAAATCAGATGAGGCACAGCAGGAAGCTGTGATGGCGAAGCTGCAGCAGGAATTTGAACAGTTAAATGATGAGATTCAAAGTCTGAATGAACAGCAGGAGAGCAGTGAGGAAAAGCTGGCTTTGCTGCGGGAGGAACTGGCGGGAAAGGATAAAAAACTTCGCGATACACAAGTAAGTTATCATCAGGAGAAATCACGTTTAGAGGCGCTTACGAACCTTACGGAGAGATATGAAGGCTATGGCGGAAGTGTGAAAAGGGTGATGGAGCGCAAAGACAGGGAAAAAGGCATCATTGGCGTTGTGGCCGATATCATCAAAGCGGACAAAAAGCACGAGACGGCAATTGAGACAGCGCTTGGGGGAAATATCCAAAATATTGTAACGGATAATGAAGAAACTGCCAAGAAAATGATCTCTTTTTTGAAAGAAACGAAAGCGGGGAGGGCAACCTTCCTGCCCCTTACCAGCATTTCTAATCCTCAGGAGTTTAAGATGCCGGAAGTATTAAAAGAAAAAGGCGTCATTGGGATGGCTGACGAACTGGTAAGGACGGACAGTAAGTACCGGAGTGTGGCAAAAGCAATGCTGGGACGGATTGTTGTTGTTGATCATGTAGATCATGCAGTAAAGATCGCCCGTAAATTTGATTATGGAATCCGGATGGTAACACTGGAAGGGGAGCTGCTGATCCCAGGCGGTGCAATCAGTGGGGGCGCCTTTAAGAATAACAGCAATCTTCTTGGACGAAGACGGGAAATTGAGGAGCTGGAGGCAAATGTCAAAAAGCATTTAATAGAGATTGATGTGATCCTCGGAGAGATCGAACAGACCAAGGCAAACCGGAATAAACTCCGGCTTTCTATTGAAGAGATTAAGGCAGCGCTCCAGAGAAAGTTTATTGAACAAAATACAGCGCGGCTCAATGTGATTAAGGCGCAGGAGCGTAAAAACGAAGCTTCCGAAGGATCTGTGGAACTGAAAAATGAAGAACGGGAAATCGAAAAACAAATTCAGGATATTAAATTCAGTAAACAGGAGATCCAAAAGGAGTTAGAGGATTCCGAACTGCTTGAAAAGCAGGTGGAGCAGGAGATCCGTAAATTCCAGGTGGAATTGGACGAAAAGAGAAGAGAAGAATCTGACCAGTCTGCTCATGTTTCCAGTTGGGATGTTGAAGTGGAGAAGATGCATCAACAGCAGGATTTCCATCAGCAAAATGTAGACCGTATCAGTAAGGAAATCGAGCGGTACGCAGGAGAACTAAAGGAAATCGAAGAAGGCATAGCAAAGAGCGGAGAAGATACTGTTCAAAAAGAAAATAGCATTGAACAAATCCGGCAAACCATCCAGGCTTCTCAGACTACCCAGGGGGATACGGAGAAGAAACTGAGTGAAAATATTGAAAAGAGGGAACAGTTGTCCCTTAGACAAAAAAATTTCTTTGCAGACCGGGAGAACCTTGCCCAGCAGATGACGGGGCTGGACAAAGAAGTGTACCGCTTAGGTTCCCAGAAGGAAAAGTTCCAGGAACAGCTTGAGAGCCAGATCAACTATATGTGGGACGAATATGAGATCACTTTATCTGATGCGGCATCGCTGCGGGATGAAGAGATGAATGATCTTTCCGCTATGAAGAAAGGCATATCATCGTTAAAGGAACAGATCAAAAAGCTGGGAGATGTAAATGTTAATGCGATTGAAGATTATAGAAATCTGATGGAGAGGTATCAGTTCCTAAAGACCCAGCATGATGATCTGATCGAAGCGGAAAAGACGCTGGAAGGGATTATTGTTGAATTGGATGGAGCTATGCGTAAACAGTTCAATGAGAAGTTTGCAGAAATCGGCAAAGAGTTTGACAAGGTATTCAAAGAGCTGTTTGGAGGCGGAAAAGGTACTTTAGAGCTTATGGAGGATGAGGATATCTTAGAAGCAGGGATCAGGATCATCGCTCAGCCACCAGGCAAGAAACTGCAGAATATGATGCAGCTATCTGGCGGGGAAAAAGCGCTTACAGCTATTGCACTTTTGTTTGCAATCCAAAATCTAAAGCCATCACCTTTTTGTTTACTTGATGAGATCGAGGCAGCGCTGGATGAGAATAATGTTGCACGATTTGCGAAGTATTTACATAAGCTTACCAGAAATACGCAGTTTATTGTGATTACCCATAGACGGGGAACCATGGAAAAGGCGGACAGGCTTTACGGCATTACCATGCAGGAAAAGGGGGTTTCCACGTTGGTAAGCGTTAATTTGATTGATAAGGAGTTAGATGACTGATGGGATTTTTTGGAAGGCTGAAGGAAGGATTAAGTAAGACCAGAGATAATATAGTCAGCGGAATTGATTCCGTTTTTAGCGGTTTTTCTTCTATTGATGAGGACTTTTATGACGAGTTGGAAGAAATTCTGATCATGGGCGATATTGGCGTCAATGCATCGGGAGAGATTCTTGACAGGCTCCGCAGACAGGTCAAAGAAAAACACATCAAAGAGCCGGCCCAGTGCCGGGAATTTTTGATCGAGAGTATCAAAGAGCAGATGAAAGTGGATGAGACAGCATATTCTTTTGAGCAGGAAACTTCCGTGATTCTTGTTATCGGCGTAAACGGGGCAGGGAAGACTACTTCCGTAGGAAAGCTTGCAAGCCAGTTAAAGCAGCAAGGAAAAAAGGTTTTGATTGCGGCTGCGGATACTTATCGTGCGGCGGCATGCGAGCAGCTTGCGGAGTGGGCAAACCGGGCAGGCGTGGATATCATTTTGGGATCCCAGGGGGCGGATCCATCCAGTGTGATCTATGATGCGGTAAACGCGGCAAAAGCGCGGGGGACGGATGTGCTGATCTGTGATACGGCAGGGCGGCTTCACAATAAAAAGAACCTGATGGAAGAGTTAAAGAAAATGAACCGTATTATTGACAGGGAGTACCCGGAGGCATACAGGGAAAACCTTATTGTTCTTGATGGAACCACCGGCCAGAATGCATTAAACCAGGCAAGGGAGTTCGGGGAGACGGCAGCCCTTACGGGAATCATCCTGACAAAGATGGATGGCACTTCCAAGGGAGGGATTGCGGTTGCGATCCAATCAGAGCTTGGGATACCTGTAAAATATATTGGCGTAGGAGAAAAACTGGACGATTTGCAGAAATTTGATTCCGGACAGTTTGTAAATGCACTGTTTGATGTAGCAGTAGAGGAAAGCTGACTGCAGGATGGAGAAGAAAATGGGAGAGAAAATGCTGACGTTAGAGAAATTTGAAGAAGCTTCGGAGACAGTCAAAAAGGTTACCCAGGAAACGAAACTGGTGTACAGTGATTTTTATAGCGCACAGACAGGAAATAAGGTGTATCTGAAACCGGAAAATATGCAGTTTACCGGCGCATATAAGCTCCGGGGAGCTTACTATAAGCTTAGCACCCTTTCTGAGGAAGAACGGGAAAAGGGGCTGATCACTGCTTCTGCAGGAAATCATGCACAGGGGGTGGCCTATGCGGCAAAGAGCTATGGAGTGAAGGCAGTGATCGTTATGCCTACAACGACTCCCCTCATTAAGGTGAACAGGACAAAAGGCTATGGAGCGGAAGTGATCCTCTATGGAGATGTGTATGATGAAGCCTGTGGACATGCCTATGAACTGGCGAAAGAACATGGATATACATTTATTCACCCTTTTGATGACCTGGCAGTGGCCACCGGACAGGGGACTATTGCTATGGAGATATTTAAGGAACTTCCACTGGTTGATTACATTTTGGTTCCGGTGGGAGGAGGCGGACTCGCCACGGGCGTGTCGGCTCTTGCAAAGCTTTTAAATCCCAAGATCAAGGTGATTGGTGTGGAACCGGAAGGGGCAAGCTGTTTAAAGGCATCTATAGAGGCTGGGAAAGTGCTGACTTTGGATCATGTGAGCACGATTGCTGACGGTACGGCAGTGAAAACCCCAGGGGTGCAGATATTCCCTTACCTTTCCCAAAATCTGGATGGTATTATTACCGTGGCGGATGAAGAACTTGTGGTGGCCTTTCTTGATATGGTGGAAAACCATAAGATGGTAGTGGAAAATTCTGGTCTGCTTACCGTGGCGGCGTTAAAGCATTTAGAGGTTAAAGGTAAAAAGATCGTTTCGATCTTAAGCGGTGGCAACATGGATGTAATCACGATGTCTTCCGTAGTCCAACAGGGGCTTATTATGCGTGACCGTATTTTTACGGTATCCGTGCTTTTGCCGGATAAGCCGGGAGAATTAAGTCATGTGGCGGATGTGATAGCAAAGGAAAACGGGAATGTGATTAAGCTGGAACATAATCAGTTTATTTCCATTAACCGAAATGCAGCGGTGGAGCTGCGTATCACCCTGGAAGCATTTGGAACAGAGCATAAGCATCAGATCATAGGCGCATTGGAGAAGAATGGGTATAAGCCAAAGCTTGTACGGGCAAATATATAAGGGGTTATTTGGGATAACCTTTGACAGAAAGCACATACTTTATGTAGTATGTGTTTTTTGCACTCTCTTACTGACAGAATAAGAAAACATCCGTGCCTGGCGGCACAGGAGAAGGAGTATAGAATTGAAAAGTAAAATAAAAAAAGTTTTTTTCATCACCTGTGGCACATTAATATTTGGTATGGCATTGAGTTTATTCATCGATCCAAATGATTTTGCCCCCGGAGGGGCCTCAGGGCTTGCTATTGTATTAAACAGGGTGATTCCCCTTGAAACAGGTACATTATTTTTACTTCTCAATATTCCGATTATGATCTTAGGGGCATGGCAGTTTGGCGGGAAATTTATTTTAGCGACATGCTATGCAACTGTGATGTCATCTGTGTTTACGAATCTATTTCAACAGTTTCCGCCTTTGACAAGAGAACCCGTTTTGGCAGCGGTCTTTGGCGGAGCTTTGCTTGCGTTGGGGATGGGGTTGGTGCTTCGCAGTGGGGCAACTACTGGTGGGACGGATATTATTGTAAAATGCTTAAGACGGCAAAAACCTTATATAAAAACAGGTACGCTGTTTCTTTTGGTTGATGCAGTTGTTATTTTGATTGGGGGAATCGTTTTTAGAAACGTGGAGGCAATGCTTTACAGTGTATTGTCGGTAGCAGTGTCTTCGGCGGTCCTTGATACGGTCTTGTATGGAAGGGATGAGGCGAAAATGATCTACATTGTCAGTGATTGCTATGAGGAGATCGCCAGGAGACTGTTGGAAGAGATCGATATAGGAGTGACTTACCTGAAAGGGGTGGGGGGCTATGAAAAGAAGGAGAAAAATGTAATTTTTTGTGTAGTGAAAAAACCTTCGGCGCACAGAGTGGAGGAAATTGTTAAGCAGGAGGATACTGCCGCATTTATGATCATATCCAGCGCTTCCGAGATTTACGGGGAGGGATATAAAAGCTATTTCGGAGAAAAATTGTGATATGCAGAGGCAATAAGGAAAAATGAAACAATTGAAAAAATGGCTGTTTCATACTATACTTATTTCAATAGAAAAAGTATAGTACATGAAAGGTAAAAAGCATGGTTAATACATCAAGAAGAAACAGAAGGAAACAACGGGTGAGCCTGATCACAAATATTATATTTTGTTTGATCACTTTAAGTGCGCTGACTGGCTGTATCATTTTGGTTTTGCAGAATTATGGACTGAAAAACGAAAGCAGGCAGGTGATGAGCCAGATAGCAGAATATAAGGAACGGGAAGAGGAATTTGTCTATTCACAGGCCGATTTAGATGCTTATGTTGACGAGGCGTCAGGTCTTGCAAGGGAAGCCCAAAGGCGGGAAATCTTAGATGACTTGAAGACCCGGATGGAAAATGGAGATTCTACGGCGGCAGTGTTAAGGGATTACTTTCCGGAAAATGTAGTCGTCTATTCGGATGCACAGTTTTATTTTTTCCCGATCCTGGACAGCTTGAAACAGCATAATTATGTCTATAACAATTTTGTGGAACGCGAAAATAAGGAAATCGTCTATGTGGATGATACAGATGAAGTACATTCCTTAAAAGGGATCGATGTGTCGAAACACCAAAATGACATCAATTGGAGGAAGGTTGCCGGCGACGGGGTATCTTATGCGTTTATCAGAGGTGGCTACCGGGGATATTCAGAAGGGAAATTGATGGAGGACGAATTTTTTAAGGATAATATAGAAGGCGCTCTTGATAATGATATTGACGTAGGCGTGTACTTTTACACACAGGCAATCTCAGAAGAGGAAGCCGTGGAGGAGGCGGAATTCCTTCTTGATTTGTTAGAGCCTTATGATGTGACATATCCGGTGGTGCTGGATTTGGAAGATCCTGAGAGCGCTTCTGCAAGGACGGCGGAAATGACGAAGGAGGAATATACGAAAGCGGCGGTCGCTTTTTTGGAGACAGTGAAAAAAGCAGGATATACGCCTATGATATATGGAAATTTAAAGACCTTTCTGTTGATGCTGGATTTGGAGCAGTTGGAAGAATATGATAAGTGGTTTGCCTATTATAATGCTCCGGTCTACTTCCCTTATGAGTTTGCGATATGGCAGTACAGCTCCAAGGGCAGCGTTGATGGGATTAAAGGGGAAGTGGATATGAACGTATGTATGAAGGATTATGCAGGCGGTCAGTGATCAGAAGAATAGGGGGCGGTTTAAGTAATACTGCAATTGCCGTGAAAGGGATTTCACGGCAAGGCAGTTTTTTTTTGCAACAAAACAGCGCCGGAAAATATCTAATAAGTGCAATTGCAAAAACAGTACAAAAAGGAAGTGGAAATTATGGAAGATACCTTGGTTAAAAGAGCGCAGAAGGGCGATCCGGACAGCTTTGTGCGCTTGATGGAATTAAACAAATATTCCATGCAAAGAGTTGCATATGGATTTTTCCATGAGGAAGAAGATGTGGCGGATGTAATACAGGATACCGTGTTAAAGGCATATGAACATATCAGGGAAGTCCGAAAAACAGAATATTTCAAATCCTGGCTGCTTCGTATTTTGATTAATAATTGCAGGAAGCTTTACAACAGCCAAAAAAAGATCCAGCCTCAGGAATTAATGGGAAATGAAGAAGGTAAGAGGGATGTTTATCCTTCGGACAATGACTTTTTTAGGATGTTGTCGATTCTGCCATCGGACAGCAGGGTGATTTTTCAATTGTTTTACGGGGAACAGTTTACGACAAAAGAAATCAGCGGACTTTTGCAGATGAACGAAAGTACGGTCCGCAGTAAGCTTTACCGGGGGAAAGAGCAATTACGCTGCAATTGGGAAAGGGATGTGTGAAATATGAAGAAATTTGATGGAGAAGTACAATTAAAGAAAGAATTACAGAGAATCTGCAACATGGATCTACCGGAATCGGAACTAATTGGGGAAAAATTGAATATGGCCTACAGACAGATTTATGAAAAAGCAGAAAGGGAAGGTAAGGCAGGAGGAAAGAAAAAAATGAAGAAAAACAGACTTTCGTTGGTTAAACTGGCAGCCATGGCGGCAGGAGTTATGATTGTTATTTGCGGCGGGATTGGAGTGGCAAACCCGGCTTTGGCGGTAGATATCCCGATTATAGGGAAAATTTTTGCATATTTGGAGGAAAAGGTTTCTTATCCTGGGGATTACAGTGAAAATACGATTGCCGTAGGAATCCAGGATCAGGAAAACAGCAGCGAAACACAGGAAACTGCAGAAAATGGACAGGGAAAGGAATATGTACAGAGTAAAAATGGGATGACGGTTGCTGTCACAGAGTTTAGCCGTGATAACAAGAAACTTTACCTGGCGCTTCGGATTACCAACGAAGAGGGGTTTCCGGAGGATTTTATAGAAGAGGCATCGTACGGGCAGCTTGATTTTTTGCAGTGTAATAGTAGTGCGGTTGTACACCGGGATGGGCAAGCTGATATCAGGTATAGTGAAGGGGATGGAAATATTCCGCTTTATTATATTGAAGGTGAATTTCAGGATAAGAATACCTTTGTGGGAATTGCTATGGCAGAATTTGATGATCTTACGGAGAGCGTGGGGATTGATTTTACCTTCCATACTTTTTACGGGCTTTTGCCCAGTACCCATGATGTGATAGGTCATGTGGCAGGTGAAGAGGAAAATGTCATAATACCCGAACATGACAGGATGGTTTACGAAGGGCCGTGGAGCTTTAACTTTGCTTTAGATCCTGATCATGCCGGCACGGTGGAAGAATTGGTTGTGGATCAGAAAAATGAGGATGGTTTTGGTGTTTACAAAGTTGTAAAGTCAGCTTATGAGATTACAGCAGAGCCTATTTTCCCGGACGGAGCAGACAAGGCGGATTATATTGTTTCCGTCCTGGATGCTGACGGGAAACCCTTGGAAAGCCATGGAGGCACTGTGGAGGAATATTCCACTTATGGGAGGAATACGGATACCGTGACGATCTGTCTGATGAAGTTTGAGACGTGGCTGGAACACAAGGGGGAAAATGCGGATAAGCAGGAGGCGAATGCGGTATTTTCAGTCCGTGTGGATTTAAGATAAGCGAAATGCCTTGCGGCATGTCTTCCCGTAAAGTAAAATAAGGATAGGAAAAGTATGGGAGACAAGGGATGAACGTGCAGCAGGAAGCGTTAAAAAGTGGATATTTGTTAGAAAAGTTTAGACTGTTCCATTTGAAAGACAATTGGCCAAAGGAATATGAATACCATTATCATGATTTCCATAAATTGATCTGGTTTATCTCCGGGGAAGTGGAATATCATATTGAAGGCAAAAGCTACAAGCTTGAGCCTCATGATATTCTGCTTGTGAACCGGGGAGAGATCCATAAGCCTTTTGTGCAGTCAGGGACGGAATATGAAAGATATGTTTTTTATATTTCTCCAGATTATCTGGATGAACATTCGGAAGGGAAAGATGTGCTGGACTTGTGCTTTCGGATGGCGTTAAAGGAGCAAAGGAATGTGATCCGTTTATCGCCATCTGAGAGCCGTACATTGTATGAGACGGTAAAGCTTCTTGACCATGCGGGAAAGGGAGATATTTATGCCGGGGAGATGTATTGCCGGATTCTTTTTTTGAAGCTTTTGATTGAATTGAACAGATGCTGCATCGGCAATCCGGAGATTTTTCATAAGATAGCAAGATATGATAAGAAGATTGTGGAGATCATTCACTATATCAATGAAAACTTAGACGGGGATTTGACGATAGAAGCGTTATCTAACAGGTTCTTTTTAAGTAAATATCATATGATGCGAAAATTTAAAGAGGAGACCGGATACTCCATGCATCAGTATATACTCGAAAAAAGGATCCTTGCTGCGAGGAAACTGATTCTTACGGGGGAGAGCGCCGCCTTTGCCAGTGCAGAATGCGGGTTTAAGGATTATTCCACGTTCAGCAGGGCATATAAGAAGCTTTTGGGGAAGCTTCCATCGGATGGTTAGCAGTAAATTTGTGCAGTGAGAGGACAGGCATATGAAAAGAGGGTTTGTGATTTTAATTGCAGCGCTATTTTGCTTTACCATATTGAGCTGTAAAAAGAGTGAGGAAGCTATTTTGGAACAAAAGGAACCGGACAGCAAAAATGAGGAGAAGGTTCAGGAAGATGAAATAATAGATTGTTTTTTATTTCAATACGGCGCTGTTCATGAATCGATTTCGTTGGATGATTGTAAGCTTGAGTATGAAAAGAATGGAACGGCTGTTTATTCAAAATACATGGATAGTATGAGTTACTCTGATTATGAGAATTTTCCCGATTCCCGGTATCTTTTGTATGCCGTAAATCCTCATGGAAACCTTCTGCTTTTTCCTATTATAAATTTTCAAATATGCGAAGATACAGACACGGTCTATATGGTTCATGAACGGATAGAGGATGAAAAAACGCAGGAATCCGGAAAAGGAACCGGAGAAGGGCTGATGGACACAGCCAGCAAGAAAAGGGAAGATGTGGTTTTACAAAAACTGGTTTTACATAGGGAGGATAGCCTGTTACAAAAAGAAGACCTGGCAGATGGAATTTTGGTTGAACGGATGATGGTAGATGCCTATCAGATTTCCGAAAATAAGGAAACGGATTCTGGCGGTGCGGAGCCGCTTTTTTCAGATGTTCATTTTACCTTTGAAGATCAGGATAAAAATAGCGAGACCATGAAGATCTATGGAGGATGGGAGGAACAGCATAAACGTAATACGTTAGCGGTATATGCCTCAGGAATAGAAAAGGCTACCGGTAAAAAATATTATATAGACTTTAAGTGGGATGATTTGGCAGGTAAGGAAATAGTCAGCCCGTGTATTTTATCAAAGTATGATGCAAAAAAAGATTCGGAGGCATTTGAAAAATGTCAACAGGCATTTGAAAGGATCATGCAGGGGGACTGGTCTGACGTGGCGCCTGTGGAAGGTTTGGAATATATGTGGAGAATGGACGGAACAGATTGGAGGCAGGAGGATGTTAACAAAGATGGAATGCCGGAACTGGTCTGTCAGGAAGGGAGCGGTGATAGGACAGCGCATAAAAAGCCTATTAATTTGATTTTTGCCTGGAATGGCGAAAGAGTGGATTTAATTTATGTTGATCTGATTGACGGCATGGAATTCCTCTTTTTGACGGATGAGGGAAAACTTTTACACGAGTGGGGCACATCGGGGATTCCCAAAAGGACACAGTTTACCCAATATCATTTTGACGAAAAAAGGAATTTGGTCTTTGAAGAGGCTTTGCTGTTATTTTATTTTTGGGGGGAAGATACCTATAACGGGGAGATTGCGGAGTATTATAAAGAACGGTATCCCAGCACTTTTGGCACTTACGGTGGAGGACTGTATTATCAGCAGATACGTCCTAAAACAGAGGAGGAACTGGCAAAAAGCAGTAATTCTTACACAGTAAAAGAAGATATTTCCAGCAGTCAATTTCAGGAAAAGTATTACAAAATGACCGGACAGGAATTTATGGAGGATAATGCTCTTTTTTGGGAGGAAGAGTTTAATAATGCCATATCAGAGTAGAATTTTTATGAATGAGAGAAGAAACGGTGCAGAGGGGAAATGTGTCAAGCAAAAACACTTGACAACCCTTTTCTTTTGTAGTATTCTATCTCAGGTGGTTGTAAATGGAAAAGATTGTAGAGCAAGGTCTTCTATATGATTTTTACGGGGAGCTGCTGACAGAACATCAAAAGAATATCTATGAGGATGTAGTCTACAATGACCTTTCTCTTGCCGAGATAGCCGCAGAAAACGGAATTTCCCGGCAGGGTGTGCATGATCTGGTGCGGCGTTGTGACCGGGCTCTTCAGGAGTATGAGGACAAACTGCATTTAGTGGAACGGTTCTTAACTATCAAAAACCGGATCAGCGTAATTGAAAGCCTGGCTGATGATGCGGACTTGACAAAAGAAGAACTGATGAAGCAGGTCAGGGCATTATCTCATCAAATATTAGAGGAATTATAATTTATGGCGTTTGAGAGTTTGACAGATAAACTTCAAAATGTATTTAAAAATTTGCGTAGTAAAGGAAGGCTTACGGAAGCAGACGTAAAAACGGCGCTCCGGGAAGTCAAACTGGCGCTGTTAGAAGCGGATGTTAATTTTAAGGTCGTGAAACAGTTTGTGAAGGCAGTGGAAGAGCGGGCCGTAGGCGCAGATGTGATGAATGGCCTGAATCCGGGACAGATGGTCATTAAAATCGTTAACGAAGAAATGGTGTCCCTGATGGGGTCAGAGACTACCGAGATCCGGATGCAGCCTGGGAAATCGATTACGACCATTATGATGTGCGGCCTTCAGGGTGCAGGTAAGACGACTACAACGGCCAAGATTGCAGGGAAGTTAAAACAGAAAGGAAAAAAACCATTGTTAGTGGCCTGTGATGTGTATCGCCCGGCAGCGATCAAACAATTGCAGGTAAACGGTGAAAAGCAGCAGGTAGATGTCTTTTCCATGGGGGATAACCAGAACCCCGTGGACATTGCCAAGGCGTCCGTGGAACATGCTAAGAAAAACGGGCACAATGTAGTGATATTAGATACTGCCGGACGTCTTCATATTGATGAGGACATGATGACGGAACTTACCAACATAAAAGAGCAGGTGGACGTCCACCAGACCCTTTTGGTAGTAGATGCCATGACGGGGCAGGATGCGGTCACGGTAGCAAGTGATTTTAATGACCGGATTGGCATTGACGGTGTGGTGCTTTCTAAAATGGATGGCGATACCAGAGGGGGTGCGGCGCTTTCTGTCAAGGCAGTTACAGGAAAGCCTATACTCTTTGTAGGTATGGGGGAAAAGCTTTCTGATTTAGAGCAGTTTTATCCGGACCGGATGGCGAACCGTATCTTGGGAATGGGAGATGTGCTTTCCCTGATTGAAAAGGCACAGGAAACCATTTCCATTGATGAAGATAAAGAAAAAGAGATGGCTGCCCGAATGAAGAAGGGCAAGTTTGATTTTAATGATTATCTGGAAAGTATGAAACAAATGCGGAATATGGGCGGCCTTGGAAGCATACTCAGCATGCTTCCTGGTATGGGCAAGCAGATGGGTAATCTTGAGTCCATGATCGATGAGAAACAGCTTGCAAGAACGGAGGCAATCATATTAAGCATGACGCCTGAGGAGCGTAAAGATCCTAAGCTCCTGAATTTGAGCAGGAAAGGCAGGATCGCCAAGGGGGCGGGCGTGGACATGGCAGTGGTCAACCGTTTCGTAAAGCAGTTTGAGCAGTCCCAGAAAATGATGAAACAAATGCCGGGACTTATGGGCGGAAAACGGGGAAGAGGCGGATTTGGCGGAATGCGTTTCCCATTTTAAACATTGTTGAAACAGGAAATTTTTTTAGAGAAGTTATTCTCTTGGAAACAGGACCTTTTCAAAATATAGTGAAAATTTATGGAGGTGAAAAAGATGGCAGTAAAGATCAGGTTAAAAAGAATGGGACAGAAGAAAGCTCCTTTCTATAGAATCGTGGTTGCTGATTCCAGATCTCCCAGAGATGGAAGATTTATTGAAGAAATTGGAACTTATGATCCCAACACAGATCCCAGTACCTTTAAGGTAAATGAGGAACTTGCTAAGAAGTGGCTTTCAAATGGTGCTCAGCCTACAGAGATTGTCAGCAAGATTTTCAAGCAGGCAGGCGTTGAAAAATAATAACTGTTGACGGACCTTTTGGAGGTGGACTATGAAAGAATTAGTTGAAGTAATTGCAAAAGCGCTTGTGGAGCATCCGGATGAGGTAGTTGTTATCCAGAAGGAAGAAGGGAAGCATATTACCCTTGAACTTCATGTTGCTGCGTCGGATATGGGTAAAGTAATCGGAAAGCAGGGGAGGATCGCAAAAGCGATCCGTTCTGTGGTAAAGGCAGCATCATCCAAAGAAAATCAGAAAGTGGACGTGGAAATCGTCTAGGCAGGTTTACGAAAGGGTGCATTTGGTTCTTTTATAGGGCAGGTGCATCCTTTTTCATTTCAGAATCAAGAATGGAGACCAGGATGGAAGATTTGCTAAAGGTAGGGGTCATCTCATCAACTCATGGGATAAAAGGAGAAGTGAAGGTTTTTCCTACAACAGATGATCCAAAGAGGTTCAGGAAATTAAAAGATGTCTTATTGGATAGTGGAAAAGAAAAAAAGAACTTGAAGATCCAGGGAGTGAAATTTTTTAAGAAGTTTGTGATCTTAAAGTTTGAAGGAATAGACAATATAAATGATGTGGAAAAGTATAAGGGAAGCAATCTGTATGTTACCAGGGATCAGGCAGTAAAGCTTCAGAAAGATGAGTATTTTATTGCTGACCTGATCGGGCTTTCGGTGATAGCACAGGAACAAAATCTTGAGGGAACGCTAAAAGATGTGATGGAAACAGGGGCGAATGACGTCTATGTGATAGAACTTTCGGACGGCCGGGAACTTTTGCTTCCGGCAATCAAGGAGTGCGTTTTATCGGTGGATCTTGAAAAGGGTGAGATGAAGATACACCTTCTTGACGGCCTGTTGGATTAAGGAGATAACGTTGAATTTTCATGTACTGACACTTTTTCCGGATATGATCTTAAATGGTTTGGAGACAAGTATTACGGGACGTGCTATTTCATCGGGAATCATTTCCCTCTCAGCGGTCAATATCCGGGATTATACGCGAAATAAACATAAAAAGGTGGATGATTATCCCTATGGGGGCGGTGCAGGCATGTTGATGCAGGCACAGCCCGTTTATGATGCGTGGAAAGCAGTGGAAGAAGAAATCCGTCACCGGAAGAATAAGGCAGATGAGGATCAAACAGATGAAAAGCCCAAAACGCGGGTGATTTTTTTGACACCCCAGGGAACAACGTTTCATCAACAAATGGCAAAGGAGCTGGCAAAGGAAGAAGACTTGATCTTTCTTTGCGGGCATTATGAGGGAATCGATGAGCGCATCTTAGAGGAAATCGTTACGGACTATGTGTCTATTGGAGATTATGTGCTTACCGGAGGGGAACTGCCGGCTATGGTCTTGATCGATGCCATTGCCAGGATGGTGCCCGGAGTCCTTAGCAACCAGGAATCCGGGGAAAGAGAAAGTTTTTCCAATTACCTGTTGGAATATCCGCAGTATTCGAGGCCGGAGATTTGGATGGGAAAGGAAGTGCCTAAAATCCTGCTTTCTGGCGATCATCAGAAAATAGAAGAGTGGAGGCTGGAACAGTCATTGGAAAGAACCAGAAGGCTTCGTCCTGAATTGTATGAAAAGTGGGCAATAGAAAATCAGGAATATTTTTTCAGGAAGGAAAAGAAAGAAGCGCGCAGGCGAAAGAAATTGGAAAAACAGACAAGAAAATGATTTTTTGCTTGCAATTTAATGGAAGATATGGTAAATTACTAATGTTGCGAAATTGTGATGGTCCTCTGTTACGGAATGTATTAAGAACATCTGATGAATCAAATGGAGGTTTAATATGAACGACATTATCAAAAGTATTGAAGATGAACAGTTAAAAGAGGTAAATTCTTTTCATGTAGGCGATACCGTTAAGGTATATGGTAAGATTAAGGAAGGAAACCGTGAAAGGATCCAGGTATTTGAAGGCGTTGTCCTTAAGAGACAGGGAACCGGCGCACGGGAGACTTTTACGGTAAGAAAGACATCTAATGGCGTTGGCGTAGAGAAGACATGGCCTGTGTACTCACCTAATGTAGAGAAGATTGAAGTAGTCCGCAGAGGTAAGGTAAGAAGGGCGAAACTGACTTACTTAAGAGGACGTGTTGGTAAGAGGGCTAAGATTAAAGAAATTATCAGATAGTTTGAATGTGTGATAAGGCACAGGGCAATTGGTCATACAATTGCCCTTTTCTTATGTCTGGAACTGTGATAGAATAAAGGGAAATGTGAAAGGAAAAGTGTGATGGCAAAGCACAAGGGGCTAACTTTTTATGAAAAGAAAAAAAGAATCAGCAAAGCAATGGTGCATGAAATATTAGTTACCCTATTTTACTGTTTTGCCGCGGTTCTTCTTGCCTTTGTCATTGTTTTTCTTGTGGGGATGAAGATCAGCGTGATCGGAGTATCCATGGAACCGGCGCTTTACAATGGGCAGGAGGTTTTGGTAAACCGCTTTGTATATAAATTGCTTGCACCCAACAGAGGGGATATTGTGGTATTTCTCCCAAATGGTAATCAAAATTCCCATTATTATTTAAAGCGGGTAGTAGGGCTTCCAGGGGAACATGTTCAGATCATTGGCGGATATGTTTATATTGACGGTGCGCCTCTTGAAGAAAATGATGTATACGATAAAATTTCGGATCCGGGGATTGCGGAAAATGAAATTGTGCTGGGAAGTGATGAATATTTTGTGCTGGGGGACAATCGTAATAATAGTGAAGACAGCCGGTCAGGAAATATCGGGCCGGTTAGCAGGGATACGATCACAGGAAAAGCATGGTTTCACTTAGGATGCGAGGAAGACTCTCTTGGGTTAGTTGAGTAAATCGGAAGGAATGGAAAATGAATTATCAGTGGTATCCTGGACATATGACAAAGGCCAAGCGTATGATGGAGGAACATATCAAACTCATTGACTTGGTGATAGAATTGGTGGATGCAAGGATTCCTGTGAGCAGCAAAAATCCTGAAATCGATCAGCTTGGAAGAAATAAATCAAGAATCATCCTGCTCAACAAGGCAGATTTGGCAGATCCTGAAATCAATGCTTTATGGGCAGCGTTCTATAAGGAAAAAGGTTTTTTTGTCCAGGAAATGAATGCTCAGACAGGGGCGGGGGTAAGAGGGATACAACCCCTTGTCCAAAGCGCCTGTAGAGAAAAGATTGAGCGTGACAAAAAACGGGGGATCTTGAACCGGCCGGTACGGGCGATGGTGGTTGGGATACCGAATGTAGGAAAATCAACTTTTATTAATGCATTGGCAGGAAAAGCCTGTACCAAAACAGGAAACAAACCGGGCGTGACGAAGGGAAAACAGTGGATCCGCCTGAATAAAAATCTGGAACTTTTAGATACGCCTGGAATTCTTTGGCCTAAGTTTGAAGATCAAAAGGTAGGCGAGCGGCTTGCCATGATCGGATCCATAAAGGATGAAATCTTACATGCAGATGAGCTTGCGGTTGCGCTTCTTTCTTACCTTCACGAGAAATACCCGCAAAAGCTAAAAGAGCGGTATCTGATAAATAGCAATGAGGATGCATTTAAAACTTTAGAGGAAATCTGTATAAACCGAAAGTGTTTTCTAAAGGGAGAGCAGCCGGATCTTTTAAGGGCGGCTGGTATGGTATTAGAAGATTTCAGAAGCGGAAGGATCGGTAGAATAACTCTTGAGCATCCGGAGGAGTGGAAGTGAGTAGAAAATTAAGAGAGATTTTAAGTACAAGTCTTTATTTTTTGATTGTCCTTGTGGTAACGTTTTTGGTGGTAAATTATGTAGGGCAGCGGACAATGGTGATTGGAACATCTATGGAGCCGATGCTCAGCGATGGGGATAATCTGATTGTAGATAAGCTGTCATACCGTTTTGAGGATCCCCAGAGGTTTGATATCATTGTGTTTCCTTTCCGTTATGCAGAAAAGACCTTTTACATTAAACGGATTATTGCGCTTCCGGGAGAAACGATCTTTATTGACGAGAATGGAACGATCTTTATTGATGGAGAAGAGCTTAATGAACATTATGGCAAGGAAGTGATCGTTGACCCGGGACGGGCATATGAACCGATCACGTTAGGCCCTGACGAATATTTTGTTATGGGAGATAACCGGAATAATAGTTCAGACAGCAGAGATCCAGTGGTAGGAAACATACACAGAGATGAATTTGTTGGAAAAGCCTGGATGCGTATCTGGCCCTTTAGCAGGATGGGGATGATCAAGCATCAATAGAGAAAATGCCAAAGAAGGTAAGAGATGGAACAAAAGATTAGTGAAATAAAAAATATTTTTCAGGCAGCCGTTTTAGAAGAGCTGCCTGCTTTCATAAAAACGTATGAAAAGGATTCGCGTCCTGGTGTGGCTGTATTTGTAAAAAGGGCAAAGAAGCGTTTGGATGATCATGAGAGAGAACTTTTGCGGACAGAAAAAATGAAAGAGTATGAAAGGAAGTATGAGTCTTTTTCATGGATCTGTGGAATTGATGAAGTAGGAAGAGGGCCACTGGCTGGTCCGGTGGTAGCAGGGGCAGTTATTCTTCCGAAAGATTGTGATATCCTTTACCTAAATGATTCCAAGCAATTGTCCGAAAAAAAGAGAGAGGAATTGTATGCCGTGATCATGGAAAAGGCAGTGGCGGTAGGGCTTGGCTTTGTAGCCCCGGAGCGGATTGACCAGATCAATATTTTGCAGGCCACTTATGAGGCAATGCGGGAGGCGATTTCAAAACTTGATCCGCAGCCAGACCTGTTGTTAAATGATGCGGTAACGATTCCCAAGGTTACCATCCGGCAGATTCCTATCATCAAGGGCGATGCAAAGAGTATGTCCATAGCTGCGGCAAGTATTGTAGCCAAGGTGACCAGGGATCGTTTGATGGTGCAGTATGAAGAGGTTTATCCTGGGTATGGGTTTGCTTCAAACAAGGGGTACGGAGCACAGGTGCATTTGGATGCGTTGAAGAAATATGGGCCTACACCCATTCACAGACGATCGTTTATCAAAAATTTATTATAAGATTTCCTGCAAAATTTATGCAGGTGAAGGGGGCATCAATGAAACTGTCATCTTATATCGGGCAGATCAATCAGAATTTTGTGGAGATGCCTGGTGGCGAAGGCGCTTCTTCTTTGGAACAGGGATTAAAAAACGGGATGGAGGCAATCTACGGGAAACAGTCCGGCGAATCTGTAACCGGGGAGGTTCTTCAGCGCAGTGGAAATGAAATTTTGATTTCCCTGGGGCAGAACCAATTACTGCAAGCGAAGCTGGAGGGAAGCATGGCTCCACAACCGGGACAGCTTCTGACTTTTCAAATTCGCAATCATGCGGGGGGAAAAGTAGTGCTGACTCCTCTTTTTGAGAATCTAAGTCAGGATCCCAATGTGTCAAAAGCACTTGCCCAAGCGGGGATCCCAGAAAATAGTATTACGGCGCAGATGGTCAAAGCCATGATGCAGGAAGGGCTTCCCATAGACCGGCAGTCTCTTTATCAGATGAACAGGCTGGTCAATACAAATCCACAGGCAGATATCCAGACCTTAGTCCAAATGCAGCGGCTTTCCCTGCCAATTACACCGGAGAATATTGTTCAATTTGAGGCATATAAAAACTACCGGCATCAGTTAAGCGGCAGCCTTATGGAAATAGCGGATGCCTTTACACAGACCTTCCAGGAAATGACTGGAAGTGGGAATATTGCCCAGGGGCTGGAGTTTTACAAAAATGTGGTTTCAACATTTTTGGAAGGCGCGCAGGCCGGGGATATAGAAACCGTGTTGCAGAACCAGGACGGTAAAGTAACGGCAAAAGCGGCAGACAGCGTGATGGGGGATGGCAGCGTAAGTAAAAATCCCGTGTCAGCAGTGGGAGCGGACCTTTCCCAGATCCTGTCAGGCGATGAACTTTCAAAGCTGGGGATGAGTATGAAACAGGCAGGGGCTTCAGAAGGCTTTATTGCCCAGATGCAGACCGGAAAGATCACTGCCCAGGAGTTTTTAAATGAAGTGGAGAGAATGCTTTCCGGTGAAGGCGGGGAAGATAAAAGCGCGTTATTTTCCCTTCTGGAAGGGAAGGAGTTTAAGAGTATCCTGAAAAATGAAATGGGACGTCAGTGGCTGATGCTTCCTGAAGAGGTGGCAGAAGAACGCAGCGTGGATAAATTATATGAACGGTTAAACAACCAAATGAAGCAGCTTAGCCAGTCCCTGTCCCAAACGGTTCGGGGGGATACTCCCTTAGCAAGGACAATTGCCAATGTGTCAGGAAACATTGATTTTATGAATCAGATGAACCAAATGTTCACTTATGTGCAGCTTCCCCTCAAAATGCAGGGAAAAGAAGCCCATGGGGAGTTGTTTGTATATACCAACAAAAAGAATCTTGCCAAAAAAGACGGGACGGTCAGCGCACTGCTTCATTTGGATATGGAGCATTTGGGAAGTGTAGACGTACATGTGGCACTGACAGATCAGAAAGTTTCTACCAAGTTTTATTTAAAGGATGATAGCGCCCTCGATCTTATTGCAGATCATATTGACCAGCTAAATGAAAGGTTAAAAAAGAGAGGGTATTCCATGGAGGCTCAATTTCTCCAAAAACAGGATGATAGGAATATGATGGAAGAAATATTGGAGCAAGGCAAAAATATTTCTGTGTTATCTGGCTATTCTTTTGATGCCAGGGCATAGTAGAAGAACGATTATGAAGCGAGTGGTGGGATATGGCTGAAAAGAAAGAAAAAATAAAACAGGCAGTGGCGCTTGCTTATGATCCCCAGGATGATGCGCCTACCGTCATTGCAAGCGGCAGGGGGGCGCTTGCCGAAAGGATCATCGAAAAGGCTCAGGAAGCAGCGGTGCCTGTACACCGGGATGATAAACTGGCAGATACGTTGTCGCGGCTGGAAATCGGGGATATGATTCCGCCGGAATTATATGAGGTGGTAGCGGAAATTTTGGTTTTTGTGGATGCAATGGATAAGATTAAGGCCAAAATGGATCGGGTAAAATAGGATAAGATACCAGGCTGGAGGTTTAGGTTGAACAAAAGAACCGTAGGAACCGTATATGAACAGAAAGCGGCTGCCTATTTAAAGGAAAATGGATTTCATCTTTTAGAATCCAATTTTCGCTGCAGGCAGGGGGAGATTGATATCGTCGGCATTCATCAAGAGTGTCTGGTATTTGTAGAAGTAAAATACCGCAAGAATTTACGGGCGGGATATCCGGAGGAAGCTGTCGATTGCAGAAAACAGGCGAAAATCTGCCGTACATCGGACTGTTTCAGGCTGCTGCATCCTGAATACGGCAGGATGCAGATACGATATGATGTGGTTACCATATGTGAGGAACGTTTTAAATGGTATCAAAATGCGTTTGATTATATAGTAGGAGGTTATGGCAGGGGAAGGAAATTTTAGCATCTGGAATCAATGAGATGGAAGCCTGCCGGAAGATTATGAATACGTTTGTGCGAAAAAAAGACGCAGACTTTATGGAGGTGCGTAATGATAAGCAGATCCTTTATCTGACCTTTCCGCTTTTGGAAAAAACCGGACTGGTCAGACATTTATTTTCTACAAGAAAAGGGGGTGTCAGCAAGGGAATTTATGAGTCTATGAATCTTAGCTACTCAAGAGGGGATGTGAAGGAAGCCGTAGATGAAAATTTCAGAAGGATTGCCGGGATCTTTGATTCTTCACCAGAAAGGATGGTCTGTTCCAGGCAGACCCATACGACGAACATACGTCTTGTGGGTGAGGAGGATTGTGGGAAAGGGATCATGAAAGAAACAGATTATGAGGATGTGGACGGGCTGATCACAAATCTGCCGGAAATAATTTTATGCACTTTCTATGCAGACTGCGTTCCCCTATATTTTGTGGATACCCAAAAGAAAGCCATCGGACTGGCACATTCGGGCTGGCGTGGAACGGTGGACCGGATGGGGGAACAAGTATTGAAAGCAATGAAAGAGGCATTTGGTACACGGCCTCAGGATGTTGTGGCGGCTATAGGCCCATCTATTTGCCAGGACTGCTATGAGGTAGGAGAAGAAGTTGCCGAGAAATTTATGGAATGTTTTTCCGGGGAAGCCATTGGGGGAGATTTTCGTGGAAATGCTTTCAACAAGAGAGGTATTTTGCAAAAAGGTGTAAAGGAAGGCAAATACCAGTTGAACCTTCAGGAGGCGAACCGGACGATTTTAGTAGATGCGGGCATCCCCAAAGGACAGATTGCAGTGAGTGACATCTGTACCTGCTGTAACAGCAGCCTATTATTTTCCCATCGCGCCAGCCAGGGGAAAAGGGGAAACTTGGGAGCTTTTATGGAATTAAGGAAGTCTTAACATTTTTCCTAGGGAACACTTAAAATTTGTATGTTTTACTGTTTATAGGAAAGGGAACGTTTCAACAGAAGAAAGATAGAAGGAGTTTGACATGACGAATATTTTAGTTTGTGATGACGACAGAGAAATTGTGGAGGCCATTGAAATTTATTTGAACCAGGAGGGCTATCAGGTTTACAAGGCTTACGATGGAGAACAGGCAATCCAGGTTCTGAAAGACCAGAATATTCATCTGCTTGTTATTGACATCATGATGCCCAAACTGGATGGGATCCATGCAACGCTAAAAATCAGAGAATATAGCAGCATTCCGATCATCTTTCTTTCTGCGAAATCTGAGGATACAGACAAGATTCTGGGGCTGAATATCGGTGCGGATGATTATGTGACGAAACCGTTTAACCCGCTTGAACTGGTGGCCAGGGTGAAATCTAACCTGCGTAGGTATACACAGCTTGGAAACTTGAATGTGGAAAACAACGAACTGTTTACAGTTGGAGGGCTGTGTATCAATGATGAAACCAAGGAAGTGACAGTAGATGGGGAAGCGGTGAAACTGACGCCCATTGAATATAATATCCTTCTTCTCTTGGTAAAAAATCAGGGGAAAGTGTTTTCTATCGATCAGATTTACGAAAATATCTGGAACGAAGAGGCAATCGGCGCGGATAATACGGTCGCAGTGCATATTCGGCATATACGGGAAAAAATTGAGATTAATCCCAAAGAACCCAGATATTTAAAAGTAGTATGGGGCGTAGGATATAAGATTGAAAAACAGTAGGAGCATACAAAAATGAAAAAGGAAGAGGAAGGAAAAAAAACGAAAAGGAAGACCGGAAACGGCGTGAATCTTCTTTTGCATCTGGTACAGCATATCGCGTTTGTCATGGCAGTTATTTTGGGGACGGCAGTCCTTTTACGGTCTTATGTGACCATTGAAAGCGGTAAGGGATCACAGATGTATAACTTGCGGGAAGAGGAGCCGGGTACGATATTTACGGATTCTGTGCTTTTTAACAAACTTTTGGCCAATCATATTACGGATGTGATCCGGTATGGGGCAGTCAGAGGGCAGATGGAAACCGATGGAGTCTTTGATTCCGGAAAAGTAATTGATACGGCTGCTTTTGCAGACAGATACAGAACGCTTAGGACAGAGTATATTACGGCAAGATATTATTTGGATGATCTGATTAACTGGTCAAAAAAGGGATTTGAATTTGAAGATATTTATCTGTCAGGGGAGGAGGCTGACCAGTTTTTAAGCAGGGTCAGTCAAGTCACAACGATAAACACCAAGTCTGAAAATTATGACGGTGAAAATATTTATTATTTGAATTCTAAGCCAGAGCAGCTTACCAAAGTCAGGGATGTATCGGGGAACCAGTTTGAATCGGGCGAGTATGTGCGGGAAGGAGAAAACGCTACCATCCTTAAAAACCGGTATCTAACTGTAGACAAAAAGAATATTGAAGATCACGTTTCAAACTGGGATGAATATTATGAGCTTTGCCAGAATATTAAGAAGGCGGCTGATGATCTGGCATCTAATTATGACGAATATTTAAAATATCAAGAGGTATACCTGCCAGAACGATCTAACTTGGTTTATTTTATCCGAAAAACCATTGGCAGTGATGTGCAGGTCTACACGAATATGGATGTCAAGTCCAAAGAGCTTAAAACTCTAAAAAAAGAACTTTTGGATGTGTGTTCCAAGACAGTTTATTATGACCCATCCGGGATGGAGTTCGAGACAGATACCATGATAGAAGAATCCACGTTGGGCTATGTATTAAATGGTTTTGGATATGCGTATCCTGAAAATACACAGGTAATGTTTGGTATCCGTAAGGATCTGTCTATGGCAGAGGACAGTTTTTATGAAACGGCTGATCAATTTAACAGGTATACGCCTTATTTGGGCAAGTACCTTACAGGAGCTATCTGCTGTGCAGCCCTCTATTTTTTACTGTTGGCATTATTGACGGTGCGGGAGGGAGTTGCAGGCAGAAAGGAAAGCGGGGAAGTGATCATAAGGCTGCACAGGGAAGACCGGATGCCTACGGAAATGATGGTGGCAGCGGCAGGGATAGCCGGGTACGGTATGTTCCGCCTGGTTTTTTACATGGTCAATGGGCCATGGCGCAGTATGCCGGAAGCGGCAATGATCGCTTTTGCCGGAGGATTGGCATTGGCAGTCAGCCTTTTGTTTGCCTTCTTTTATTTCAGTTTGGTCAGAAGATGGAAAGCTGGTAACCTGTGGAAGGACTCTTTGACAAGAAGAGCAGGAAGATCCATAATGAGAGGAATCCGATATGCATACAGACACTGGGATTTGGTGCTTCGGGTGTGGGTGCCTTTTGGATTGTTTACTTTGTTTCATCTGATCCTGCTTGTGGTGGGCGCTGCAACATCCGGCACGAGACGGATCCTGCCAGTTTTGATCCTGCTTGTTGTTGATGGCGGAATTGGTATTTTGCTATATCATTCTGCACAGGCAAGGCAGAAGATTTTGGAATGCATACGGAAGATCAATGAAGGGGATATTTCCCAAAAAGTAAAAGAAGATGGCATGTATGGAGACAACCTGGTCATGGCAAGGGCTGTGAATAGCATTGGAGACAGTGTTAAGAATGCGGTAGAGACCAGTATGAAAGATGAACGGTTAAAAGCGGATCTGATTACCAATGTCTCCCACGATATTAAGACGCCGCTGACTTCCATTATCAATTATGTGGATTTGATCAAAAGACAAAATGTCCAGGATCCGAAAGTCAGCGAATATATCAATATATTGGATGTTAAGTCCCAGCGGTTAAAACAGCTTACAGACGATTTGGTGGAGGCTTCTAAGATTTCTTCCGGGAACATTGTCCTTCAATGGGAAAAAATCAATCTGGTGGAACTGCTGAACCAAACGATCGGAGAGTTTTCAGAAAAGTTTCACGAAAAAGCGCTGCATCCTGTTGTCAATGCTCCTGGCGGTAATATCTGTATCCAGGCGGACAGCAGAAGGATATGGCGTGTAATGGAAAATCTGTTCAACAATATCTTTAAGTACGCACTGCCGGGAACAAGGGTCTATATTGATCTGGAACTGGCGGATCAGAAAGAAAGTCATGAAAAGTGGGTGTTGTTGTCAGTGAAAAATATTTCGGCAAATCCGCTTAAAGTCAATCCGGAAGAACTCACGGAGCGTTTTATCCGGGGGGACGAATCCAGGACTACTGAGGGAAGCGGATTAGGGCTGTCCATTGCAAAGAACCTGGTGGAAATACAGAAGGGGACTTTTGAGATCGTAATGGATGGAGACTTATTTAAGGTGAATTTGTCCTTTCCATTATTGGATAATATAGAGACGTTGTCCGCTAGAAATCATTAAGACGTTTTGGCCTAACGGGCTGGTTAAAAAAGGAGTGTCATTGTAGAGGAAAAGTTACTCACGATGACACTCTTTTACATTGCATTCGATAATAAATCAGGGTTATAATTGGTCAAGATCTTCCCTGTTGTTGTATTTTGCAAGAAATTCATGGATCTTATCGGTAGGTGTATATACATTCGCCATGGAAGAGTCATGGTTCATAAAGTCAATAATAGAAGCAAGGAACTTGCTCATATCGGCTTCCACATAATAAGGCCGGCTCTTTAGTTCTGAAATCTGGTAGGTAAGGTTTGTGGTGACGACTTTATCAAAATAACATTTTTCGTAAGCTTCGTCGAAACGATCCAGTCCTTCTGTAAACAGGCCGAAAGTGCAGCATATGTAAACATGCTTTGCGTTCATCGCTTTAAGCTGTTTGGCGGTATCTAGCATACTTCCGCCAGAGGAGATCATATCGTCAATGATGATCACATCCTTGCCATCAACATTGTCTCCTAAAAATTCATGAGCTACAATAGGGTTTTTTCCGTTTATAATCGTAGAGTAGTCACGGCGTTTATAAAACATTCCCGTATCTACACCTAAAACGTTTGCAAAATAAACTGCCCTGTCAAGAGCGCCTTCATCAGGGCTGATCACGACTAAATGGTCTTTGTCGATCAGCAGGCTGCCATCAGTGCGGAGGAGCGCCTGTATGAACTGGTAAGGAGGGGTAAAATTGTCGAAGCCGCAAAGGGGCTCTGCATTCTGCACCCTGGGGTCGTGAGCGTCGAAAGTGATAAAATTGCTGACTCCCATGTAGCTCAATTCTTCAATGGCATAAGCACAGTCTAAAGATTCCCTTCCGTTTCTCTTATGCTGCCGGCCTTCATATAAATAGGGCATGATGACATTGATGCGGTGGGCTTTGCCGTTAACGGCAGCGATGACACGTTTTAGGTCCTGATAATGATCATCTGGTGATTTATAATTGGTATAGCCGTTCATGGTATATGAAATACTGTGGTTACAAACATCCACCAGGATAAATAGATCTTTACCCCGGACGGATTCAGAGATCACAGCTTTCCCTTCCCCTGACCCAAAACGGTAACAGGAAGTCCCCAAGATGTAATTGCTGGCTACATAACCTTCAAAAGCAGGTGCATTTTTAGCTTTATTTTTGATGTCTCTCCTGAAATTTACAAGATGATTGTTGACGCTGTTTCCTAATTTTGCTGCCGACTCCAAAACGATCAGTTTCAGAGGCGCAACAGGAATGGCAGATTCCAGTTCGGATATGTTTGGCATGGTAACCTCCAAAATGCTTCATAAGTAGAATATCAATTTATTTTATATCATTATGTTAGTGACACGTCAAGGAATTTCTTGTAAAATAGAATGGTGAAAGAATTATGGAGCAGATTATGAGTAGAAAAAAACAAAAAGGACATTTGATAAAAGAAGTACAGGGGGGAAGCATTGCAGAGGAACTGGAAATCAAACCAGGAGACAAGCTTCTTGCCATTAATGACAATGAGATTGAGGATGTTTTTGACTATCAATACTATGTTGAGGATGAATATATTGAGATCCTTATTGAAAAGCCGGACGGGGAACAGTGGCTTTTGGAAGTGGATAAGGAGGAAGATGAAGATCTGGGCATCGTATTTCAAAACGGGCTGTTGGATGATTACCGTTCCTGCCACAATAAGTGTATTTTCTGTTTTATTGACCAGATGCCGGAGGGAATGCGTAAGACCCTCTATTTTAAGGACGATGATTCCAGGCTGTCTTTTTTACAAGGGAATTATGTCACACTGACCAACATGTCAGACAAAGATATTGAGAGGATCATTAAGTACCGCCTATCGCCTATCAATATTTCCTTTCAAACCATGAACCCGGATTTGCGTTGTAAAATGCTGAATAACCGGTTTGCCGGGGAAGCGCTGACAAAGGCGGACAGGCTCTACGAAGCGGGAATAGCCATGAATGGGCAGATCGTTCTCTGCAACGGGGTAAATGATGGAAGGGAACTGGAGTACAGCATTCGTAAGCTGATGGAATATGCCCCTTTACTTGAAAGCGTGTCTGTCGTTCCGGTGGGGCTTTCAAAATATCGTGAAGGGCTGTATCCCCTGGAGCCTTTTGGCCAAGAGGATGCACAAAAAGTACTTTCCATGATCCATAGTTTCCAGAAAGAATGTATGGAAAAATTCGGGATGCACTTTATTCATGCCAGTGACGAATGGTATATTCTGGCAGGATGGGAGCTTCCCGGAGAAGAAAGCTATGACGGATATCTCCAGCTTGAGAATGGGGTGGGGATGCTGCGGCTTTTGCTGGATGAGTTTGAAGATGCATTACAAGAATTACGGGAGCGGATTTGCACCAAAGGCTATAAAGGGTGCCCGGATAAGGTGTCTATAGCCACCGGAAAACTGGCCTATCCATACATTGCAAAGATGGCCGGAGCGCTTGAAGAAACAGTCCAGGGCTTGCAGATTCAGGTGTATGAGATTATCAATCACTTTTTTGGGGAAATGATTACGGTATCAGGGCTTCTTACTGGCAAGGATTTGATCAGCCAGTTAAAGGGAAAAGAACTTGGAAGCCGTTTGCTTCTTCCTGAAAACATGCTGCGGAGCGGAGATTCCGTCTTTCTTGATGACATAACAGTCTCTGAAATGGAAAAAACTTTACAAGTAAAAATAGATATTGTAAAATCAAGCGGATACGATTTTGTTCGTGCAATATTAGAAGAGAAATGAGGAAATTATGAGTGTAAAAAGAAAACCTATCGTGGCAGTCGTTGGAAGGCCAAACGTGGGAAAATCAACGCTTTTTAATGCAGTGGCAGGGCATAGGATATCAATTGTCAAAGATACGCCAGGAATTACAAGAGACAGGATCTACACGGATGTTACTTGGCTGGAGCGGCAGTTTACGCTGATCGATACGGGAGGCATTGAGCCGGACAGCGGCGATGTGATCTTATCCCAGATGCGGGAACAGGCGCAGATTGCTATTGATACGGCAGATGTGATCCTGTTTATGGTGGATGTAAAGCAAGGGCTGGTAGATGCAGATGCAAAAGTGGCGGATATGCTGCGGCGTTCCCATAAGCCCATTTTGCTTGTAGTCAATAAGGTGGACGATTTTCAAAAATATATGGCTGATACTTATGAGTTTTACAACTTGGGGATTGGGGAGCCATATCCCATTTCAGCGGCAAACAAGATGGGAATTGGAGATCTGCTTGATGAAGTGATTCAATATTTTGAAGAGGAAGAGGAAACGGATGAGGAGGAAGACGTTACCAGGGTAGCCATTGTGGGGAAGCCCAATGTGGGGAAATCTTCTTTGATCAATAAACTTCTTGGTGAAAACCGTCTGATTGTATCCGATATTGCCGGAACCACCAGGGATGCGGTGGACACGCCAGTAAGCCATAACCAGAAAGACTATATTTTTATTGATACCGCAGGGCTGCGGCGTAAGAATAAAGTAAAAGAAGAGTTGGAACGGTATATGATCGTGCGGACGGTAGGCGCTGTGGAGAGGGCGGATGTAGTAGTATTGCTCATTGATGCCGTGGAAGGCGTTACGGAGCAGGACGCCAAGATTGCCGGAATTGCCCATGATCGTGGGAAGGCAGTAATCATTGCAGTGAATAAATGGGATGCGATTGAAAAGGATCATAAAACAGTAAATCAGTATTCGGCTAAAATCAGGAATATTTTATCCTATATGCCATATGCAGAGATTACTTTTATTTCAGCGATGACAGGGCAACGGCTTCCCAAGCTGTTTGACCTGATTGATATGGTTCACGAAAATCATGCCATGCGTGTTTCTACAGGCGTACTGAATGAGATTATGAGTGAAGCAGTAGCTATGCAGCAGCCGCCTTCGGATAAAGGAAAGAGGCTGAAGTTGTATTATATCACACAGGTTGGGGTAAAGCCGCCCACGTTTGTCATTTTTGTCAATGACAAAGAGTTAATGCATTTTTCTTATACAAGATATATTGAAAACCAGATCAGGGAATCTTTTGGTTTTAAAGGGACGCCGCTAAAATTTATTATCAGGGAAAGAAATGAGGGAAAGTGATTTGGAACGTATCATTTGTATTGTAATTGGTTATGTATTTGGTTTATTCCAGACAGCATTTATCTATGGGAAGATTCATGGAATTGATATTAGGGAACATGGAAGCGGCAATGCAGGGACGACGAATACACTGAGGGTGCTGGGGACTAAGGCAGGGCTTATTGTGCTGGCAGGTGACATTATAAAGTGTATCCTTGCCATTGTTCTTTGCAGCGCGCTTTTTAAAGGTTCTCATCAAGATGAGATCTATCTGTTGAAGCTTTACGCCGCTGCCGGGGCGATTTTAGGACATAATTTCCCTTTTTATCTTGGATTTAAAGGAGGAAAAGGGATTGCGGCAACTGCCGGACTGATTCTGGCGTTTCATCCGTATTTCATTATTATGGGAGTGGTTCTTTTCTTTGGCACATTTTTTACGACCCATTATGTGTCATTGGGATCTCTTCTGGTTTATGCAGGGCTGATGATCCAGATGGTCGTATCAGGCCAGATGGGGCTTTTTGGTTCTTCCCAGGCAGTACGGATAGAGATGTATTTCATTACTGCGCTTTTAACCCTGCTGGCTTATTATAAGCATCGGGAAAATATCAAACGTCTATTAAAAGGGGAAGAGAGAAAAACTTATCTGACAAAGAAGAATAAACAGTGAGCGGCAGATAGGGAATCAGGAAAGAAAGGACAGGGCCGGAATGAAGGTCATGGAAAGGAGATCTTGAAATGGCAAAGGTAGGAATTATAGGTGCAGGAAGCTGGGGAACCGCATTAGCGTGGCTGCTGGGCAATAACCAAAACCAGGTTACAGTATGGTCCATCATGGAAGAAGAAATAAAGATGTTGAAAGAATGCCATGAACAAAAGGAAAAACTGCCTGGGGTGATCTTAAAAGAAGAAACGGAGTTTACCACAAATATGGAAGAGGCCGTCAGTGGAAAAGATGTTTTGGTTCTTGCAGTTCCGTCGCCTTTTACAAGAAGTACGGCAGCCCAAATGGCTCCCTATGTAAAAGAAGGGCAAAGAATCGTCAATGTGGCAAAGGGCATTGAAGAAAAAACGCTGATGACCTTATCGGAGGCCATCCAGGAGGAGATCCCGCAGGGGGATGTAGCTGTCTTGTCAGGGCCATCTCATGCAGAAGAGGTGGGAAAAGGGATCCCAACGACTATCGTAGTAGGGGCAAAAGATCGGGAAACGGCAGAATATCTCCAAAATTTATTTATGAGCAGTGTATTCCGTGTGTATATCAGTTCGGATGTATTAGGGATCGAGTTAGGCGCAGCCTTAAAAAATGTGGTCGCCCTTGCGGCGGGCATTGCAGACGGGCTGGGATATGGCGATAACACGAAAGCGGCGCTGATCACCAGAGGGATTGCTGAGATTGCAAGGCTTGGGATCAGTATGGGGGGAAGGATCGAAACCTTTTATGGGCTTACCGGTATTGGTGATCTGATCGTCACTTGTGCCTCCATGCATTCAAGAAACCGCAGAGCGGGTATTTTGATTGGACAGGGAGCATCCATGGAAGAGGCCATGAAGGAAGTTAAGATGGTGGTGGAAGGGGTTTATTCAGCGAAGGCAGGCTATGCCCTTTCGGAGAAATATCATGTGAGTATGCCGATCATTGAACAGGTCAATCGGATTTTGTTTGAAGGAATGCCTGCATCGGACGCGGTGAAGGAACTGATGCTCAGAGATAAGAAAGTGGAAAACATTGATCTGCGGCAGCTTTATCAGAATAGTATAGAGATTCCGTGGTGACAGATCCAGGAGAGTCGGACTGAATAAAATTTTTAGTAAACTTATCATTGCCTGAATACGATCGGGCTGACAGGAACGGAGGATTTTCATGAACAGACAGGAATTTTCAAGCACGAAGGATTATGTGGCGTCGGAGCAGCTTATGGCGAGCGTCAATGTGGCGATTGCATTACAGAAGCCGCTTTTGATCAAGGGAGAGCCAGGAACCGGGAAGACCATGCTTGCCCAGGCGGTGGCAAGGTCTTTGGGAAAGAAATTGATGATATGGAATATCAAATCCACCACGAAGGCCCAGGATGGACTGTATATGTACGATACCATACAGCGTCTCTATGACGGGCAGTTCGGGGAAGAAGGGGTAGATGATATTGCACATTACATTAAACTGGGGAAACTGGGGGAGGCATTTGAAAGCGAAGAACAGGTCATCCTGCTTATTGACGAGATTGATAAGGCGGATCTGGAATTTCCCAATGACCTTCTTTGGGAGTTAGATCAAATGGAGTTTTATATCCATGAGACGAAGCGCACGGTGAAGGCAAAGCAGCGCCCTATTGTGATCATTACTTCCAATGCGGAAAAAGAACTGCCGGATGCTTTCCTGCGCAGGTGCATTTTCCATTATATTGATTTTCCGGATGAAGCGCTCATGGAGGAAATTGTAAAGACACATTATCCCAATGTGGAAGAACATCTGTTAAAAAATGCAATGAACGTTTTTTATGGGATCCGTGCCCTTCGGGATATCCGTAAAAAGCCCAGCACATCGGAGCTGATCGACTGGATCAATGCGCTGCAGATCGGAGGAATCGCTGCAGACCGGATCCGGGCGGAACTTCCCTTTGTGGGTGTGATCGTGAAAAAAGATGAGGACATGGAAATTGTAAGGCAAAGACTTGACTAAGATAAGGGGTATCTTATGTTTGCTAATTTTTTTTATATCTGTAAAGCAAAGGGGCTGAATATTACCTTAAGCGAATGGCTTACCTTGCAGGATGCCCTTGATAAAGGGCTGTGTGAAAGCAGTTTGACACAGTTCTATTATCTGGCAAGGATGACGCTGGTTAAAAGCGAGACGGATTTTGATAAGTTTGATATGGCCTTTGAGGAGGCTTTTAAGGGAATCACATCAGAAAATGAGATTTCCAAGAATATGATGAAGTGGCTGGATAAGTCCGATTTGATTGACTTAGTGGACGAAGAAGACCGTTTTCGCATGAATGAACAGGACGGATTATTTCATGACCTGGATAAAGACGAAGTGGAAGCTAAATTTAAGGAACGGTTAAGGGATCAGGACAGTGAGCATAACGGAGGAAGTTTTTGGATCGGTTCTATGGGGAAAACTTCTTTTGGGAACATGGGCGGAAATATGGGCGGAATCCGGGTAGGAGGGCAGACTGGTTATCAAAGCGCTTTCCAGGTAATTGGCGCACGGAAATACAGGGATTTCCGTGATGACCGGATGCTGGATAACAGGCAGTTCCAGCTTGCTTTCCGAAAGCTGCGCCAATTTTCTACCCGGTTGGATATCCCAAAGACGGAACTGGATATCGACGAAACCATCGACAAGACCTGCAGCAATGGAGGCTGTCTCCAGATTGTGATGGGAAAGCCGAGAAAAAATGCAGTAAAGCTGCTGCTTTTAATGGATTCGGGAGGAACGATGATCCCTTTCAGTACGCTGCTCAATGAATTGTTCCAGGCAGTGCATAAATCCAATCATTACAAAGATGTAAAAACCTATTATTTTCATAACTGTATCTATTCTAAGCTGTATAAGACACCGGAGTGTGAAAATGGCGAGTGGATCGATACGGAGTGGATGTTCCGCAATCTGGACAGCGATTATAAAGTAATCGTGGTAGGGGATGCGGCAATGGCTCCGGAAGAATTGTATTCTACCACAGGGAACTACCGGGGACCGAACGGAGGGCTTTCCGGATGGGACTGGCTGCTTCTTTTAAAGCGGCATTACAAAAAAATCGTATGGCTGAATCCCAAAATGGCTATTGGCCATGCGCCGTGGAGAGAGGCGGAAACAGCCATCAAGACAATTTTTCCTATGTATACGCTGACAGTGGATGGCTTAAATCAGGCCATGGTGAAACTGATGTTGAATAAATAAGAAAATAATTGTTGAACTTTAGGAGAAATTGTTATAGAGTAGAAGCGTAATTATTTTTGGTGCAGGAACTTGCGCCAGGCAAATGACAGGAGGAGAATTATGAAAAAATTTCTAAGTCTTTTGGCAGTATCTGCCATGGTAGTTTCTTTATGTGCTTGTGGAAATTCCGGCACACCGGCGGCGGATAACGCGGAGCCGGCAGCGGATACCCAGGATCAGACGGCAGATACCCAGCAGGAAACGGAAGATCAGACGGCGGACGCTCAGCAAGAGGAATCCCAGACAGGGACAGGAGTTATGCCGGCGATTGCAAAAGAAGACATCAAAGTAGGCGTGATCCATATCACAGATCCGGCTGAGGGAAGCGGATATACTTACACACATGACCTTGGCATTCAGGGGATGCAGAAGAATATCGGATTGGATGATTCCCAGATTGTGCGTAAGAACAATGTAAATGATACAGACGCTACGGCAATTGAAAATGCGATCCGTGAGTGTATCGAAGATGGCTGTAATGTTATCTTTGCAACAAGCTGGGGATTTATGGATACTTGTGAAGCGTTGGCGGAAGAGTTTCCTCAGGTAATTTTTTCCCATGGGACAGGCTATAAATCAAACGGCGTGAACTTTAACAATTATTTTGGAAGAATCTATCAGGCAAGGTATCTTGCGGGGATTGCGGCAGGTCTTAAGACAGAGAGCAATAAACTGGGTTATGTTGCTGCAATGGGACAGGATAATTCAGAGGTTACCGGCGGAATTAATGCATTTGCTATGGGGGCTTATTCTGTAAATCCTGATTGTGAAGTATATGTAAAAGTGACAAATAGCTGGTTTGACCCTGAAGGGGAAACACAAGCTGCCCAGGCGCTTGTTGACCTGGGGTGTGATGTGATCGCTCAGCACTGTGATACGCCTAACCCACAGACCGTAGCAGAGCAAAACGGCGTATGGGGTGTGGGATACAATTCCGATATGTCCAAGGATGCTCCTAAGGCAGTGCTTACATCAGTTATGTGGGATTGGTCCGTATACTATACGACGGCTGTCCAGTCTGTGATTGATGGAACATGGTCCGGAGAAAATTATTTTGGCGGTATGAATGAAGGTCTTGTAACGATTGCCCCTCTTTCCGATCTTTGTGCAGACGGAACGAAAGAGGCTGTGGAAGCAGCAAAAGAACAGATCACCAAAAACGGATTTAACGTATTCGATGGCGTGATTGAGACCAATGATGGAAGTACGGTAGGCACAGAAGGTTCGACATTAAGCGATGGCGATATTACCGGAAATATGAATTGGTATTTTAAGAATGTAGTAGTAAAATAATAGAGAAAGTTTCATAGGGCGGCCAGTTGATGACCGCCCTTACTTATATGACAAAGAATTTCCTAGGAGTTGAATGATGGCAGAACAGGGCAGGGAGAAGTATGCAATTGAGTGCAGGAAGATCACAAAGGCATTTGGGCAGGTAGTTGCAAACGATGGGATCGACCTTAATGTGAAGTATGGCGAGATATTGGCATTACTGGGTGAGAATGGTTCAGGAAAGACTACGCTGATGAATATGCTTTCCGGTATTTACCATCCGGACAGTGGACAGATTTTTATCGGAGGGGAGGAAGTGAAGATCAATTCTCCCGTAGATGCCATGAATCTTGGTATTGGGATGATCCACCAGCATTTTAAATTGGTGGAAGCTTTTCGTGCAATGGATAATATTATGCTTGGAACCAGGGGACGAAAGGAAAAGAGTAAGGCTGCAAGTGAAAAGATCCGGAAAATTGGAGAAGCCTATGGCCTGGAAATTGAACCGGAAAAATACGTCAATGAAATGAGTGTGTCAGAAAAACAGACTGTAGAAATTTTAAAGGTATTATATCGAGGCGCTGAAATATTGATTTTGGATGAACCTACTGCAGTGCTTACCCCTCAGGAAACGGACAGGCTGTTTTCCATCTTAAGAAAGATGAAGGAAAAAGGATGTGCGATCATCATCATTACACATAAGCTTCAGGAGGTGCTTTCCATCAGTGACCGTGTGACAATCCTGCGGAAGGGAAAGAGCATTGAAACAGTGGATACGGCGGCATGCGATGCCCGGAAACTGACAGAACTTATGGTGGGAAGGCCGGTGAGCCTTAAGATCCAGCGGCCGAAAGTTGCAGACCCGGAAACGATTTTTAAAGTTGTGGATCTTACGGTCCAAAAGCCGGACGGCAGCAAAGCGATTGATGATATTTCCTTTGAGATTAAAAAAGGTGAGATCCTGGGAGTTGCAGGAGTTGCAGGAAGCGGACAAAAAGAACTGTGTGAAGCGATCGCCGGTCTGCTCCATGCACAGAAGGGGGCGATCTTATTCCATAAGGAGAATCTTTTAGGAAAAACGCCTTCAGAGATCATCGAAAAGGGTGTAAGCATGAGCTTTGTTCCCGAAGACCGTTTGGGCATGGGACTTGTTGCATCTATGGGGATGACGGATAATATGCTTCTTAAAGGCTATCAAAAGGGAAAAGGCCCCTTTATCAAAAGACGGCCTGCAAGGGAATTGGCGGAAAACCTTATCCGTAAGCTGGAGATCGTTACGCCGGGAACGGAAACACCAGTAAGGCTGCTTAGTGGTGGTAATGTGCAGAAAGTCCTTTTGGGAAGAGAAATCGAATCCTCTCCTTCTGTTTTGATCACGGCTTACCCGGTCAGGGGGCTTGATATTAATTCTTCCTATACGGTTTATGATCTTTTGAATGAACAAAAGAAAAAAAATGTTGCAGTCATGTATATAGGAGAAGATTTAGATGTCCTTCTGGAATTGTCAGATCGTATTATGGTGCTGTGTCATGGAAAGATTACAGGAATCGTAGACGCTGACAAGACAACGAAGGAAGAGATCGGCATGATGATGACCGGGGAAATGAAGCCGGCTGAGTCAGGAAAGGAGGCACTGGATGAATAACCCTGCAGAAAATCCACAAAAAGAACCGCTTCTTCGGATTGCAAAACGTGCGGAACTGCCAGCAGGAAAGATCGTGATCCTGCGTCTTTTAGCCGTAGTGCTTTCCCTGGTTGCAGGAGGTATTTTTATTGCCTGCATGGGGCAAAATCCCCTGACGATTTATGGAACGATCCTTTCCGGCGCGTGCAGGAGCGCTATGGCTTTTCAAGGTACGGTCAAGCTGATGATACCGCTGCTCATCACTTCCCTTGGCGTAACCCTCGCTTTTAAGATGAAATTTTGGAATATCGGTGCGGAAGGCCAAATCATCTTTGGGGCTACCTGTGCAACTTTTTTTGCCTTATTTTGTTCAGGAATGAATCATGTCCTGCTGATTATCGTGATGTTTTTGGCAGGATTTATAGGCGGAGGATTGTGGGGGCTGATTCCAGCAGTATTTAAAGTCAGGTATAATACCAACGAGACATTATTTACGCTGATGCTAAATTATATAGCGCTCCATATCGTTTCTTATTTGAGGGACGGGCCGTGGATGGATCCGGGATCCCAGGGATTTCCTAAGATCGCAAGGTTTGATAAAAATGCATCTCTTGATAAATTTTTAGGAATTCAGTTTGGATGGCTTATTGGGCTTTTGCTTGTAGTAATTGTTTTCATTTACCTGAAATATACGAAGCAGGGATATGAGATCAGTGTGGTGGGGGAAAGTCAGGATACAGCAAGATATGCAGGCATGAATGTGAAAAAGATCATACTGCGTACCATGTTCCTTAGTGGGGGCATTTGTGGGATGGCCGGAATGATACAGGCTACCGGATCGGATATTACGCTTACTACTTCCGTTGCGGGAGGGGTTGGCTTTACCGCTATTATCATAGCATGGCTGGGACAGCTCAATCCGTTTGCCATTTTGCTGGTGTCTTTCCTCTTTAGCGTATTGGAAAAGGGGAGCAGCGTAGTGCAGTCAAATTATGGCTTATCTACAGACTGTGCAGATGTCTTGCAGGGAATTATTTTGTTTTTTATATTAGGCTGTGAATTTTTTGTAAGGTATCGCTTTTTGTTCCGGACAAAAGTACATTCCGAAAAGAAGATAAAGGCGGAGGGCGAATAAATGGATATGGTAATTAAATTCCTGGTTGCGGCAGTGGGGGCCGGTACACCGCTCTTATTTGGGACTGTGGGAGAAATCCTCACTGAAAAAACAGGGCATCTAAACTTAGGGGTGGAAGGAATGATGTCGATCGGTGCCTGCATTGGATTTATGGTGGGATATTATACGGATAATTTTGTGTTTGCTCTTTTTTTTGCAGCATTATCCGGAGCGCTGAGTGCATTGATCTATGCGTTTCTCACAGTGACGCTGATGGCAAATCAGAATGTGACAGGTCTTACTTTGACGATTTTTGGAATTGGTTTTGCAAATTTTATAGGTATTTTTGTGCTTAATAAAAGCCCGGAAGGAACTTTGAAACTTCCGGAAAAGATTACGGCTGCTATGAGAGGGATCCACATTCCGGGATTAAGCGATCTTCCGATTGTGGGGGAACTGTTGTTTTCTTATAGTCCTTTTGTCTATATAGGAATACTGATTGCAGGTTTTTGCGGCTATTACCTAAACCGTACCAAAATGGGCCTTGGACTGAAAGCCGTAGGGGAAAACCCTGGGGCGGCAGATGCGGCAGGAATTAAAGTGACGGCTGTAAAATACAGAAATATTATTTTGGGAGGTGCGATCTGTGGGATCGGCGGCGTTTATTGTTCTATGATCATTAACGGCGGCGTTTGGATCAGCGATAACGTAGGGGGACTTGGATGGATTGCCGTTGCCCTCGTAATTTTTGCCAACTGGCAGCCATCAGCGGCAATTTTAGGGTCTTTTGTATTTGGGGCGCTGCGTGTCCTGAAATATTATATTCCCCAGAGTATTTTTCCGTTCCCGATCGCGTTTTATGATATGCTGCCGTTTCTTATGACGGCGCTGGTACTGGTGATCAGTTCCATGCGGAAGTCCAGCAGGATTAATCTGCCGGCAGCGCTTGGATTAAATTATTTTAGAGAAGAGAGGTAGTTGGACATGACGATTTTTGACGAATTAAAAGCCAGGGGATTGCTGGCGCAGCTTACAGATGAAGAGGAAATTAAAGAACTGATCAATCATGGAAAGGCCACTTTTTATATCGGTTTTGATCCCACTGCCGATTCCCTGCATGTCGGACATTTTATGGCATTGTGCCTGATGAAGCGTCTGCAGATGGCAGGAAATAAGCCCATTGCGTTGATTGGCGGAGGAACCGGTATGATCGGGGATCCTTCAGGACGGACAGATATGCGAAGCATGATGACGAAAGAGACTATTGATCACAATTGTGAATGCTTTAAAAAGCAGATGAGCCGTTTCATTGACTTTTCTGAGGGGAAAGCGCTGATGGTAAATAATGCGGAATGGCTGCTTGACTTAAATTATATTGAATTCCTGCGGGAAGTGGGACCACATTTTTCTGTAAATAACATGCTTCGTGCAGAGTGTTATAAACAGAGGATGGAAAAGGGGTTGAGTTTCCTTGAATTCAATTATATGCTGATGCAGAGTTATGATTTTTATGAATTATTCCAGCGTTATGACTGCAATATGCAGTTTGGCGGAGACGACCAATGGAGTAATATGTTAGGCGGTACGGAACTGATTAGAAGAAAGCTTGGAAAAGATGCTTATGCGATGACCATCACACTGCTTCTTAATTCGGAAGGGAAGAAGATGGGGAAGACACAAAAGGGGGCAGTATGGCTTGATCCGAATAAGACGACGCCTTTTGAGTTTTATCAGTACTGGAGAAATGTTTCCGATGTAGACGTGTTAAAGTGTCTTCGCATGCTTACTTTTCTGCCTCTTGAGCAGATCGACGAGATGGATAAGTGGGAAGGCAGCCAGCTTAACCAGGCAAAAGAGATCCTTGCATTTGAACTGACGAAACTTGTTCATGGGGAAGAAGAGGCTAGCAGATCCAGGGAAAGCGCCAGGGCGTTGTTTAGCGCTGGTGTTGCGGCAGATATGCCAACAACAGAACTTTGTGAGGAAGATTTCACAGAGGGGACAATTGATATGATCTCAGTCCTTTGCAAGGCAGGACTGGTGCAGAGCCGCTCAGAGGGACGCAGAGCCATTGAACAGGGCGGTGTGACCCTTGGAAATGATAAGGTGACAGATGTAAAAGCTGCTTATGGGGCAGATATATTTGCAGGGGAAGGTATTGTAGTTAAGAGAGGGAAAAAGAATTTCCGAAAGGTGATATTAAAATAATTGGGAATAACTGGAGGGGACTGATATGAAAGAAACTGCTTACTGCTATAGAAATCTGCCTGTTCCGGGCGGGGGATATGTCACGGGGTTTTTGTTTCATCCCCAAAAAGAGAATCTTCTTTATGCCAGGACGGATATTGGTGGCACATATAAGTTTGACTATAATAGTCAAACTTGGAAATCATTGACCGAACAGGTTAATATGGAGGATTGCAGTGAAACCTTTCCTATTGCAGTGGCAGTAGACCCGGATAGGCCGGAAATGTTATATATAGCCAGTGGAACCAACAACAGCAGGGATGAAGAAGGGAAGCCTTGGGGAAAATTATCTGTTTCTTCTGACTATGGGCAAAGTTTTTCCCATAAAAAAATTCCCTTTTATGTACATGGGAATATGAATGGCAGAGGAACCGGGCTGCGTCTTGTAAAGGATCCCTGTAAGGGTGATTCTCTTTATTTTGCAAGCCAAAAGGATGGCCTGTTTCGCACTTCGGATTTAGGAAACACTTGGGAACACCTGGAAACAGGAGGGGAACGTTACATGACTTTTGTCTGGTGTTCCCCGGATGGAAAGACTGTGATAGCAGGAAGCGCTGGTGTTATAACAGGGACAGAGGAAAAACGGGGTCATAGCCTGTACGTTTCTTATGACCGCGGAGAACATTTTGAACAGATGCCTATGCCTGCAACGGAACAGATCCCCGGATCAAAATGGAGCGGTTATGTGGCGCACCGTTATGATTATGACGGGAAATATTTTTATTGCACATTGGTAAATACAGGAAAGACTTCTTATGTCATAAATACGGGGTATAGCTGCGATTCCGGTGATGTGACAGGAGGCAGGATTCTGCGCTACTCTTTTGACGGGCAGGGACATATTGATGGATTTACGGATATTACGCCGGAATGGGAAGCTGATGAAACGGGGGTGCATTTCTGTCCAAAGGAACAGGTTCGTGATTACGGATTTGGAGGGATATCAAGCTGTTTATGTATGCCGGGGCTTTTAGCATCCAGTACGATCTGCCGGGAGGAAGGGGACATGGTCTTTATATCCCGGGATTATGGACAAAGCTGGCAGATCGCGTTATTTGATTTATCCATCGGGAACATGAGTTTCCAAACTCCTTATATGAAACCGGAGTATAATGGAGGGCATTCCTTAATCCATTGGCTCAGTGATATAAAAATCAATCCTTTTTGCGCTGACGAGGTCTGGTTTAACAGCGGCACAGGTATTTTTAGAGGAATAAATTTTACCCAAGATGACAGGAGCTTTCAAGACTGCTGTATGGGGGTAGAAGAGACGGTGCATTTGAATGTATATGGAACGGTAGCTGGGCCGGTCAAGGTATTGGATATTGTGGGGGATTTGGGCGGATTTGCTTTTAAGGAACTGGATCGTCCCTGTGAAAATTCCTTTGCGGACAGCCAGGGAAACCGTTATATCACCTGTATCAATGCTGATTTTCCAGATTGTCACCCGGAAACAGTAGTGGTGACTCCAAGAGGAAATTGGAAAGGGAAGACCAAGGGGGGCCTGATCCTGTCCCATGATTTCGGGCAAAATTTTGAACGGATCCCTTTGCCCTATGGAATCTCAGACTATCTGGATGAACGGTTTTGCATGATTGAACGCCCGAATGTAAACTCTGGATGGGCAGCAATTTCCAGCGATGGAGAAGCGATCGTTTATTGTGTGGCGGAAGGCATCGACCTTTTTGCGAAAGGCGTGGTCGTAAGCTGCAATAGTGGAAAAAGCTTTGTCAAATCCAGAATATATGATAAGAATGGGAAGGATTTGTCAGAATCTTCAGAGCACATAAAAGTTTATTCAGACCGGATGGATCCAGCGTGTTTTTATGGTTTTGGCGATGGCCTTAAGCTGTTTGTCAGCAGGGATCAGGGGAAAACATTTTATCAGGTAAACGACGCAGTGTTTCCTGAAGAGCTGTGTCTTGGATGGATCGATTGTGCGAACGAAACGGAAATCCGCGGGGATAGCGGGAAGAGAGGGACATTTTTCGCAGCCTTTGGAAAGTATGGCCTTTATAAGATCTGTTTTCATTTAAACCATACAGGAGAGACGCTGCCTATGGTAAAGCGGTTGTCAGCGGATGGAGATAAGGTCTACCGGGTAGGGCTGGGACTGCGTACGTCGGATGGCGATTACTTGAAAGACGATAAAGCTCTTTATATCTGTGGTGTGATAGAGGGGATTTATGGATTTTTCCGTTCTTTTGATGAGGGGAAAAGCTGGGAGAAGATCAACAATGATCTGCAGCAATTTGGCGACATCAATAGTATAGACGGAGACTGCCGCATTTTTGGCAGATATTATATTGCTACCGGTTCTTTTGGGTTAAAGTACGGGGATCCAAGATGATGGAATATCGGTTAGTCAGGAGCAGAAGAAAAACGATTGCGATCACGTTTGATGAAAATGCCAGGCTTGTAGTTAAAGCGCCTTATTGGCTGGATGATGAGAGGATTCGTGGTTTTGTTGAGGCAAAAGGAGAGTGGATCAAAGCCACGCAAACGAGGCTTCTGGCTGTACGGCAAAAAAATTTTCAGGGACGTCCTAAATTAGAAACAGGGGACCGGCTGCCATATTTAGGCGGTGAAAAAGTTCTAACGGTAGTCCGGGATGCCAGGGCCAGGGTCAAGGTCGTAAAAGCGGGGGACCGGATCATTATGTGGGTTCCCTATGAAGCGGATTACGAATTGCGGCGGATGCATTTAGAGAGATGGTATCGGTCAGAAGCGGCATACATTTTTGATAAAAGGGCTGCAAAATACGCCCGGATAATTGGTGTAACCTATCATCAGATTCATATTAAGGATCAAAAAAGCCGTTGGGGAAGTTGCAGCGGGAAAGGAAATTTGAATTTTAACTGGCGGCTTGTCATGGCGCCAGGAGAAGTCCTTGATTATGTAGTGATACACGAATTGTGCCATTTAGTGCATATGAACCATTCGCCGGAATTTTGGGAGTTGGTAGAGCGGAGCTGCCCGTCCTATGCCAAGCAAAAGAGATGGCTTAAGGCAAATGGTGAAACTCTCTATATCATTTAAAAATGTGTTAGCAAATGAATCATATTTATTTACAGGAGACGATGATGGAAGGATATCTACCTGGTGCAGAATGTAGTCAATGTAAGGGAAGATGCTGCCGTGAACGTGGCTGTTCTCTTTCTCCCCAGGACATGCACAGGGCGCTTGCCCGCAAAATGAAATCGGAATCTTTTCAACCAAAAGAAGGGGAACTGCGGGATGCAGTTCTTTTTCTGCTTCAAAAAGAATCCGGAGATGCACGGTATGCCATTGACTATTTTAATACGGTCAAAGGCCCGGTTTTTTACTTGAGGATGCGGCACAAATGCCACACCTTCATTGGTGTGGATGGACTTGGAGAGTGCATTGCATTGACAGAAGAAGGATGCATTCTGGATGAAGGGCAGCGGCCTAAGGGGGGACGGTTTTTAAAAAGTTCCCCAGACGGGCATTGCATCCAGTATTATACACAGGAAATGATGGAGGAAGACTGGAAACCTTATCAGGAGACTCTGTCTTCGATCTGGAAAGAATATGAAGCCCGTTTCAGAAAGGATGGAACTTTTGAACGATGTGAGGAAGCTTATTTTGCATGGATGCGCCGCCAAAGACAAGCCGTAACATTGCCGCAAAAGTAACGGGAATAAAGTCATAAACAAATTCTCCCTGACATACATTTAACTAAGTATGGAGATGGAGGGTATTTATGGACATAAATAGCAGAAAAGAATATGACTTGTACAGAGATATAAGGGAACGATGTGGAGGGGAAATATACATAGGTGTCGTAGGACCGGTCCGTACAGGGAAATCTACTTTTATCAAACGATTTATGGATCTGATGGTGCTCCCTAACATGTCCGACTCCTATGAAAAGGAGCGGGTGGTGGATGAATTGCCCCAAAGTGCAGGGGGTAAGACCATCACCACAACAGAACCCAAATTTATACCGAAGGAAGCGGCAAAGCTGACGTTGGGAGAAGGGATCGAAGCCAGGGTGCGGTTGATCGATTGTGTAGGCTATATGGTGGAAGGCGCTGGAGGCCATATGGAAAATGATACGGAACGGATGGTGAAGACCCCTTGGTCGCCGGACGAAATTCCATTTACCCATGCAGCAGAGATTGGCACCAAAAAAGTAATCCGCGATCATTCCACAATAGGGATTGTGATTACCTGTGACGGCAGTTTTGGGGAAATTCCCAGAGAGAATTATATTCCCGCGGAAGAACGGACAGTAAAAGAGCTTAAGCAGCTTAGGAAGCCTTTTATCGTACTTATGAATACGGCAAGGCCTTATAGTGAGGAAGCAGTAAATCTCGCCGCAGAGATGGAGGAAAAGTATCAGGTTTCCGTCATGCCAGTGAACTGTGAACAGCTAAAAAAGGAGGATATTCATCAAATCCTGGAACATATGCTTTATGAATTCCCTCTTACCATGATTGAATTTTATATGCCTAAATGGGTGGAAATGCTTCCGGCCAGTCATAAGATGAAAGTGGATATTATTGACCGGGTCAAAGAGATCATGAAACAGTATAATTGCATCCGGGATGTGAAGAATCACCCCATTGCTATAGAAGGGCCTTTTATCAAAAAATGTAAAATGGACAGTATCAATATGTCCGACGGTGGTATCAGGATATGGCTGGATGTAGATGATACCTGTTATTATGAGATGCTTAGCGAGATGGTGGGGGAGAATATTGATAACGAATACCATCTTCTTTCTGTACTTAAGGAAATGGCTGCTATGAAAAAGGAATATGTGAAAGTGCTTCATGCCATTGATTCCGTAAGGCAAAAGGGATATGGGGTGGTAACGCCAGAGCGGAGCGAAATCCGTCTGGATAAACCGGAGGTCATCAGGCATGGGAATAAATTCGGTGTAAAGATCCGTGCGGAAAGTCCCAGTATCCACATGATACGGGCCAATATTGAGACAGAAATTTCACCGATTGTCGGTTCCGAGGAGCAGGCACAGGATTTGATCCGTTTCATTTCTGATTCCAGCCAAAGCGAAGAAGGGATCTGGGATACCAATATTTTTGGAAAATCTGTGGAACAGCTTGTAAATGATGGAATCACAGGCAAACTTACCTTGATCGGGGAGGAGAGCCAGTTAAAGTTGCAGGAGACGATGCAAAAGATCGTCAATGATTCCAATGGCGGAATGGTGTGCATTATCATTTGAAAAAGAACCGTATTAGCTGAATACATGTACGGATTATTCATTCTACGTCGTGAACGCTTTATCAGAGCGTGGCGGCGTAGAATTTTGTTTTTATCAGAATGGCTGTTTTAGAAACTACGAAGAAACCGGCCAAGGGAAAACTTTGTACATTGTTTCATTGCGGCAGAGAGAATTTGGTGGTATAATGGCTACATTAATATTTTGCAAAGAAATGGGGGTTTTGTATGAATACAGTCTATCAGAAGGTAGTAGAATGTTATGACAGCATAAAGGACAGGCTTCCTTTTACGCCTAAGGTTGCGTTGGTGTTAGGGTCAGGTCTTGGGAATTATGCAGATACGATGGATGTGCGTGAGGAAATTGCATACAGTGAAATCAAGAATTTCCCCGTGTCCACTGTTCCGGGACATGCAGGGAAATTTATTTTTGGATATGTAAAAGATGTTCCTGTTGTCTGTATGAAAGGAAGAGTTCACTATTACGAAGGCTATCCAGTGACAGATGTGGTGCTTCCAACAAGGCTTATGAAGATGATGGGGGCGGAGATCTTATTTTTGACAAATGCATCAGGGGGAATTAACCCGGAATTTGGTGCAGGAAGTTTTATGCTGATCAGGGATCATATTTCCTGCTTTGCACCCAATCCATTAGTTGGCGCGAATATTGATGAATTGGGATGCCGTTTCCCGGATATGAGTAAAGTATATGATGAAAAACTCCAAGAGACAATCAGGAATACGGCTAAAGAGCAGGGAATCCCACTTAAAGAGGGGATTTACGTCCAGCTTACCGGACCTTCCTTTGAGTCTCCGGCTGAAATTCGGATGCTCCGCACATTGGGGGCAGATGCAGTAGGGATGAGTACTGTGGTGGAGGCAATTACTGCAAACCACATGGGAATGAAAATCTGCGGGATTTCCTGTGTTGCCAATTTGGCGGCAGGAATGACAGACCAGCCTCTTACTCATGAGGAAGTACAGGCGGCTGCGGATAAAGCAGCTCCACTGTTTAAAAAGCTGGTTACAGAATCAATCTGTGCGTTTTGACAGGAGGAGTGGAATGGAACAAGCAGTAAATATTCAGGATATCCCTATTAGGGAGCTAATCCGTTCTGCACAGGAGGCAAGAAAAAGGGCATATGTTCCCTATTCAGGATATGCAGTGGGGGCGGCAGTGCTCACCAGGGAACTTCGCATTTATACGGGATGTAATATTGAAAATGCCTCCTATACCCCGACCATCTGTGCCGAGCGGTGTGCCATCAGCAAGGCTGTCAGCGAAGGAAACCGGAAATTCAAGGCAATTGCTGTTATGGGTGGGCCGCAAGGAGAAGACGGCGGTCAGTTCGCATTTCCCTGTGGCGTATGCAGGCAGGTGATGAGGGAATTTTCAGATCCAAAAGAATTTTTGGTAATTACGGCTAAAAGTGAAGAGGAATATCGGGTTTACCGTTTAGAACAACTCCTTCCGGAAAGCTTCGGCCCAGAGAACTTAATGAAGGAGGGATGATTTTTGGACATTAGATTTTATAATGCCAGGATCCTCACAATGGAGGAAGAACGGGATATTTTTTGGGGGGAAGTATGGGTCAGGGATGATCAGATCATTTATGTTGGGGACGGGCAAGAGAAGGATAAGATTTTCCGGGAACCATCCATAGGCGCAACGAAGTGGGAGCGGGAAATTGATTGCAATGGAAATCTACTGATGCCGGGCTTTAAAGATGCACATACCCATTCCGGGATGACGCTTCTACGTTCTTTTGCAGATGATCTTCCCCTGGATGAGTGGTTAAATGGCCGGGTGTTTCCGGTAGAGGCCAAAATGACAGCGGAAGATATTTATGAACTTTCAAAGCTTGCGATCCTGGAATATCTATCCAGTGGCATTACAGCGGTTTTTGATATGTATCTTACTCCTGAGTCCATTGCTGATGCTTTTGACGATATGGGGATGCGGTGTGTCCAGGTGGGGGCAGTGAATAATTTCAGCCAATCCCTGGAACTGGTGGAGGAGATGTATCAAAAGCTGAACCGCCGAAGCCCGCTGCAGTCTTATATTCTCGGTTTCCATGCAGAATATACCTGTTCTAAGGAACTTTTAGAGGGGATTGCGGCCTTATCCCATAAGTATAAGGCTCCGGTATTCACACACTTAGCGGAAACAGAAGGGGAAGTAAAGGGATGCAGGCAAAGATACGGGATGACGCCGATGGAATTTCTCGATTCGCTGGGGATTTTTGATCATGGCGGAGGAGGGTACCATTGTGTGCATATGACATCGTCAGATATTGCCATTATGAAAAAAAGAGGATTGTACGCAGTGACTAATCCGGGGTCAAATATAAAGTTGGCAAGTGGAATCGCACCAATATCAGAATATCTGAAAGAAGGGATCCCGGTGGCGATCGGAACGGATGGGCCGGCAAGCAATAATTGCCTTGATATGTTCCGGGAAATGTTCCTTGTTACGGGACTTGCTAAATTGAGAGAAAAGGATGCGGCCGCTGTTGATGGCCTTACTGTTTTAAAAATGGCGACAGTGAATGGCGCACATGCCATGGGATTGTTGGATGCGGATGTTTTGGCGGAAGGAAAAAAGGCAGATATGATCCTTATTGATCTCAACCAGCCTAATATGCAGCCTCTTAATAACATTGCCAAAAATCTTGTGTATAGCGGAAGCAAACAAAATGTAATGATTACTATGGTAGGGGGGCGGATCCTCTACGAGAAAGGAGAATTTTATACTGCTGGAAAGCCAGAGGAAATTTACCGTAAGGCCAATGAGATTATAAGCAGCCTTTCATAGGATGGCTTATCCGGCACAGTGGATCGACAGGTACGATATGATAACAGTTACGAGATAACAATATGGGGGAGAAATAGTGAGTAAAAAAACAAATCAGAAAAAGAATATAAAAATATGGAACTCTATCAAGACAAGAATTGTGCTGCTTGTTATTATTGCAATTATGGCAACGGTACTGACTATGCTGCTGCTCAGTGTGCCGGCCATTCGCCATAATGTAACGGAACTAACGCAAAACTATATGAACGATCTTGCGATTGTTACCGGGGATTCTATTGAACGGGAAATAGAATTTGCAGGGGCTGAAGCAGTGCTTGTACCGGCAGAATTAGAAGATCTGACTGGTGGGATCAGCATTTCCGGCATGGATTCCAGTTACGCTTATGTCGTGGCAGCGGATGGGACTATGCTATATCATCCTACGGCGGATAAAATTGGACAGCCGGTGGAAAATGATGCAGTAAATCAGCTTCTTGGGCAGATTTCATCGGGAAACAGGCCTGAAACCAGCGTTATCCAATATCATTTTAAAGGGGTTGTCAAATATGCATCTTACTATATTGGTCAAAACCTTGATTATATTGTGGTGATCACGGCAGATGAAGATGAGGCGCTTGCAAGCCTTCATTCTATGATGACCAAATGTATTATAGGCGGTATTCTGGCGCTTATTATTTGGGGGATCATTGAATTTATTTTTGCAGTGTTGTTAGTGAAACCGATCCAGAACATAACAGATATGGTTGCAAAATTGGCAGAACTGGATTTCACGGACAAAGAAGGGTTACAGGAAGCATTAAATAAGCGAAACGATGAAACCGGGCTTATGGGCCGTTCCATTGGAGCGCTCCGCAATGAGTTAGTTGATGTAGTTCGGAAAATATCAGGGCAAAGTGCGGAATTACATGAAGCTTCAGCGACAATGAACAACAGCGCTGTAGAAACCTCTCAGGCAGTGGAACAGGTGGAGCTTGCAGTTTCTGAAATTGCCCAGGGTGCAACGGCACAGGCTCAGGAAACACAGACGGCAACAGAAAATGTTATCGTTATGGGGAGCATGATCGAGGAAACCAATATTGAGGTGGAAAATTTAAGGGACAATGCGCGCACCATGCGTAGTGCAGGAGAAAAAGCAATGACAATTCTTGCTGAATTGAACCAGGTAAACCAAAAGACGAAGGAAGCCATTGAAGAGATTTATGAGCAGACCAATACCACCAATGTTTCCGCGTTAAAGATCAAAGAGGCTACGGATATGATTACGGATATTGCGGAGGAGACAAACCTGTTATCCTTAAATGCATCTATTGAAGCGGCACGGGCCGGGGAACAGGGAAGGGGATTTGCTGTTGTGGCATCCCAGATCCAAAAACTGTCTGAGCAGTCAAATGAGTCGGCAAGACAGATTGCAGAGATCATTAACCTTTTGATCACAGATTCGGAAAGGACAGTTGAGACGATGGAGGAGGTAAAAGCTGTTATCTCCAAACAAAATGAATATGTCAGGAACACGGAAAGCGCGTTCACAGACGTCAAGAATGGCATTGATAAGTCTATTGACAGTGTACGGGTCATTTCAAGTAAAACAAGGGAGCTGAATGAAGCAAGGGTGAAAGTAGTCGATATCGTACAGGATCTGACGGCGATTGCAGAAGAAAATGCCGCAAGCACCCAGGAAACATCAGCGTCAGCGGCGGAGATGAGTTCTATTATGGGATCCATTTCAGATAATGCAAAACGGTTAAGTGAAATTGCAGACGAATTGAATGATAATGTCAGACAATTTATTGTAGAATAATTATAGATTAACGGTCAGCATGCAGGCCGTGGCAGGAGTTGATATGGAATATCTGATTTTTGCAATAGCGTTAGTGCTTGTTTTGTTGGTGTTGATGCTAAAAGGATATGCAGACTATAAGCGGGATGAAAAACAGTTCATTAAAAGGCTTTATGATGAGTATGGGATTTTACCCCAAAAGGAATATAAGGCAGGTCAGTTTGAAAATATCTCCCACTATTTTATGAAACATAGGCAAGGTTTTTATGTGGACGATATTACATGGAATGACCTGAATATGGACGAGATCTTCAAAGAAATGAATTATACATGGTCTGCCGCAGGAGAAGAATACCTGTACTATTTGCTCCGCACCCCCTGCATGGATAAAGAGGAGTTAAGGCAAAGAGAAAAGATTATTGAATATTTTCGTCAAAAGAAAGAGGAACGTGTAAGATTCCAGTTCCTTTTTTCAAAGCTGGGCAGATGCGGAAAATTTTCTATCTATGATTATTTGGACTATCTGGACAATCTGGAAGTAGGAAGTAACCTGCCGCATTACTTTTCGTTGGTAATGCTTGCTCTTTCCATCTGTGTTTTGTTTGTCAACATTCCGTTCGGCCTGGTAGCGTTGGTATGTATTTTGGTTTACAATAACCTGACATATTTTCAGTACCAGAAAAAGATCGACCCATATATTATTAGTTTTGCCTACGTCTTCCGTCTGTTGGATGCGGTAGACGGTATGAAGAACCAAGAGATTCCTGTTTTAAAAGAAGATCTGGAGACATTAAGATTACACAGGAGTTCTATGAACATGTTTAAAGCAGGATCGTATATTGTGATGTCTGGGGCACGAATGACTGGTACAGCCGGAAATCCTCTGGATATGATATTGGATTGGCTTCGTATGGGCTTTCATTTGGATCTGATTAAGTTTAACCAGATGCTTTCAGAAGTCAGGAAACACATTAGTGAAATTGACAGTATGATCACGATTTTGGGAAGGATCGAATCAATGATCGCCATAGGCGCGTACAGGGAGTCTCATGCATATTGTGTCCCTGAGTTTGTAGACCGGACGCAGATAGAAGCGACAGAAATGGTTCATCCACTTTTGTCAGATCCGGTTTCAAACGATATTTCGGTAGAAGGAAACATCCTGGTCACTGGTTCAAATGCTTCCGGCAAATCCACCTTTCTTAAAACGGTGGCTGTCAATGCAATCTTAGCTCAAACAGTCCATACCTGCCTGGCCAAGGGTTTTCGTACAGGGATGTTCCGGGTGTGTTCTTCTATGACGCTTCGGGATGATATGCAGGGAGGGAGCAGCTACTATATGGTAGAAATCAAGGCCCTTAAAAGAATACTTGATTTGATCTCCGATGGAGATAAGACACCGGTTTTGTGTTTTGTGGACGAGGTTTTAAGAGGGACGAATACCGTAGAACGCATTGCCGCTTCTACAGAAATTCTGCGTAGTATGAGCCGTCAGAATTGTATTTGTTTTGCGGCGACTCATGATATTGAATTGACTCATTTGTTGGAGAAGGACTACTGTAATTATCACTTTGAAGAGGAAATCGAGGATAATGACATTTCTTTCAGTTATAAAATATTAAATGGGCGGGCGACCACCCGCAATGCGATTAAACTTCTTGGTATTATGGGATATGACAGTTCGATCATTCATGAAGCGGAAGAAATGGCGGAGGCTTTCTTAAGAACAGGGCACTGGCTTGGTATTGACTTACAAAAAGTGTGATGCTATTATTATTCAATAAAACATATTTTAAATAATTTTAATAAATAGAAAGGTTTGGTGCGGACATGGCTAATCTTATTTTATTTATCAATTCATTTTTTTCCTATTTATTAGTAATGGCGGTAATAGTAGTGTTGGCAGGAGTTGCCGTTTTTATCGGGATCAAGATGAGGAAGCGGAATAATGAAAAGTCTGTAGCAGAAGCGGAAGCGCAAAGATAACCTTTGCGCTTTTTCTTTCGTAGATAGGAAGTCCTGGCAGAATTTAAAGAAAACAGGGAGATAGGAAATGCTTTACGAAACAATATTGTGGGATGTAGACCAGACATTACTTGACTTTGAAAAATCACAGGATTATGCGCTTAAACTTTGTTTTAAACGGTTAGGGCTTGAAATCAATGACGGGATAGTCCGTCTGTACGCTGCAATCAATGATTCTTATTGGAAAAAGCTGGAGCTTGGGGAAGTGACGAAAAAGGAACTTCTTACAGGCAGGTTTGACACTTTATTTGATCAATTACAGATAAGGGAAACGACCTCTGCAGATATAGCGCCGATGTACCAGGAAGCTCTTGGAAGCGTGTACTTTTTCAAAGATGACAGTTTGGGCTTATGTCGAAAACTTCAAGGGAAAGTAAAGCAGTATGTCGTTACGAATGGAGTATCTTCTACCCAGAGAAATAAATTGAAGCTTTCAGGGTTAGACCAGATCATGGATGGGATTTTCGTATCAGAAGAGATGGGATATGCGAAACCTGATATAAGATTTTTTGAAAGGTGTTTTACTTTGATTCCGGGTTTTCAAAAAGAGAGTGCTTTAATCGTTGGAGATTCTTTAACAAGCGATATGAAGGGAGGCAATTTATCCGGAATAAGCTGCTGTTGGTATAATCCGTCAGGAAAAGAAAATAGAATCGGGTTAAGGATTGATTATGAGATACATCATTTATGGGAAGTGGAGGGGATCCTTGCATGTCAAAGTCCACAAGTCAAAAGTTAAAACTTTACTATTTGATTAGGATATTTCAAGAAAAGACGGATGAAAACCATTGTCTTTCGGCACAAAATTTGATTGCAGAGCTTTCCGCTTACGGAATCTGTGCTGAGAGAAAAAGTATCTATGATGATATTGAGTGCCTGCTTCAGCTAGGGTACGATATTGTAAATGTAAAGGCGCGTAAGGGCGGAGGATATTATCTTGCAAGCAGGGAATTTGAATTGGCGGAGCTAAAGCTTTTGGTGGATGCCGTTTCTTCTTCCCGCTTTATTACCCAGAAAAAATCTAAGGATCTGATTGCAAAGATTGAACAATTTGCAGGCCCGTATGACAGAAAGCAGCTCCAAAGACAGGTGTTCGTTGCCGGGCGGGTAAAAACGGAAAATGAAAGTATTTATTATAATGTGGATCGGATCCATCATGCCATTCAGAATGATATGCCGGTTACATTTACCTACCTTGAATGGAATATCAAAAAAGAACTTCAGCCAAGACGTGCAGGGCGTAAATACCGGGTCAGCCCTTGGGCGCTCACCTGGCAGGATGAAAATTATTACTTGATTGCTTATGACGATGATGATGAAAAGATCAAGCATTTCAGGGTGGACAAGATGAACCGGATCACCGAGTTTTCCAACGAAAAAAGGAAAGGTGCAGAAGCATTTAAGGAATTTGACATTGCAGAATATACCAACCGTACTTTTGGGATGTTTGGAGGAAAAACACAGGCTGTGACCTTAAGGTTTCCGGAATCTATGGTAGGGATTATTTTAGACCGGTTTGGAAAGGAAACAGATATCCGGCAATTGGACGATGGGTTTGTTCGTGCAAGAGTTCACGCGGCAGTAAGCGGTCAGTTTTATGGGTGGTTGACAGGATTAGGCGAGAGGGTCAGTATTATGGGGCCAAAGGATGTAAGGGATGGATATGTTGATTTTTTAGGTCAAATCATTGAAAACTATGAAAAAGGCAGGTAAGGAAAAATGAATTTAGAGATTGCAGACAGGATGAACGGTTATGGGGAAGGGATTTTTCAGCTTTTAAATGAAAAGAAAGAAGAGATGGAGAAGCAGGGGAAAAAGGTTTATAACCTTTCTGTGGGCACACCGGATTTTCCCACAGATCCACATATTATGGAGGCAGTGGTAAAAGCGGCAAAAATTTCTGACAATTATAAATATGCATTAAAAATGTTACCGGAACTTACCCAGGCAGTGATTAGCCGGTTTGAGAAACGCTATCATGTGGTATTAACAGAAAATGAGGTAACAGATGTATATGGTTCCCAGGAAGGGATAGCCCATATTGGGTTGTGTTTGTGCAATCCCGGAGATGTGGTATTGGTTCCCAATCCCGGTTATCCGATTTTTTCCTTAGGGCCTTCCCTGGCTGGGGCGGACGTTCATACCTATGACTTGATCGAAGAAAACAATTATTTGCCGGAACTGGAAAAGATAGATAAAAAACTACTGGATAAAACAAAGTTTATGATCGTATCCTATCCCTTAAACCCGGTTTGCAGTATTGCGCCAGATCGTTTTTACGAAGAACTGATTCCCTGGGCGCAGAAACATGATATTATTATTCTTCATGATAATGCTTATTCAGACATTATCTATGATGGGCATGTGGGAAAATCCATTTTGCAGTTCCCAGGGGCCAAGGAAAACTGTATTGAGTTTTATTCTTTGTCCAAAAGCTATAATTACACCGGTGCAAGGGTGGGATTTTTGGTGGGGAATGAGTATCTTGTCCAAAGTTTCAAACGACTTCGTTCCCAGATTGACTATGGAACATTTCTTCCGGTCCAGTATGGCGCCATAGCGGCATTAAATGGTCCGGATGAGGGCGTTAAAAAACGTTGTGAACAATATCAGAAAAGGCGGGATGCCTTGTGCGGCGGGCTTCGCAGCATCGGATGGAATATTCCGGATAGTCAGGGAAGTATGTTCGCATGGGGCAGGATACCGGAGGGTTATACGGATGATGCTGCCTTTGTCATGGAACTTCTTGAAAGATCAGGAGTACTTTGTACGCCGGGAAGTAGTTTTGGAAGCCTTGGAAAAGGACATGTTCGTTTTGCCCTTACTCTGCCTGAGGAACAGATCAAAGAAGCTGTAAAAGCTGTTGCAGCTTCTGGCATGATACAATAGGGCTGTCAGGGGATTACAATATCTACCAAAATAGCTGTACTTATTTTGTATATTTTTCTTCCAAATATCACGTTGACAGATACGGATTGTTTTACTATACTTAATAATACACAATATCTTGGATGGATAAAATATTAATTCACAATATTTAGTGTTTGGAACAATGTGGGGATGAATGGAGGAAAAGCAGTAATGAGTAGTAGTAAGCAGGAAAGCAGTTTGGTCTATGGTGAATTATTTAGGCCGGAAAAGACTGTAAAGGTAATTAAAAAGGATGGCAGCCTGGAAGCATTCAATGTACAGAAGGTTATTGATGCGGTAGGAAAGAGTGCATACAGGGCTTTGACTAAATTTACGGAAGAGGAAAAAAAGCATATCTGCCAGTATGTAGTGGACAAGGTAAATGAACTGGAACAAGACCAGATTCCCATCCCCATTATGCATAATATTGTTGAGAGTGCGTTAGAAGACGTGAAACCCATCGTTGCCAAAAGCTACCGGGATTACCGGAATTACAAGCAGGATTTTGTCCGAATGATGGATGATGTATATAAAAAGAGCCAGTCCATTATGTATGTAGGCGATAAAGAGAACGCCAATACGGATAGCGCGCTTGTTTCAACAAAGAGAAGCCTAATCTTTAATCAGTTTAACAAAGAACTTTATCAAAAGTTTTTTATGACAACAGAAGAAATCCAGGCATGCCGTGACGGATATATTTATGTACATGATATGTCGGCACGGCGGGATACAATGAACTGCTGTCTTTTTGATGTGTCCAATGTGCTTACCGGCGGCTTTGAAATGGGAAATATCTGGTATAATGAACCGAAAACATTGGATGTGGCATTTGATGTTATTGGTGATATTGTTCTTAGTGCGGCAAGTCAGCAATATGGCGGATTTACGGTACCGGAAGTTGATAAGATCCTGGAACCTTACGCGGAAAAGACTTTTCAAAAAAGCCTGGAAAAGTACAGACGCCTGGGAATTGACGATGAAAGGGCCAAAGCAGAGGCATACGCTGATGTAGAACGTGAATATGAACAGGGATTCCAGGGGTGGGAATATAAATTTAACACGGTGGCTTCCAGCCGGGGGGATTATCCGTTTATCACCGTGACTGCCGGGATAGGAAAGGGAGAATTTGCAAAGCTTGCTACCATTTCTCTTTTAAATGTAAGAAGAAAAGGACAGGGAAAGAAGGACTGTAAAAAGCCGGTTCTTTTCCCTAAGATTGTCTTTTTGTATGATGAGAATCTTCATGGCCCCGGAAAAGAACTTGAGGATGTTTTTGAGGCAGGGGTTGAATGCTCGGCCAAGACCATGTATCCGGACTGGCTTTCCCTTACAGGAAAGGGTTATATTGCAAGTATGTATAAACGGTATGGCAAAGTCATATCTCCCATGGGATGCAGGGCTTTTCTTTCTCCCTGGTATGAGAGGGGAGGAATGCATCCGGCGGATGATAAAGATACCCCCATTTTTGTGGGGCGCTTTAATATTGGTGCAGTTTCTTTACATCTTCCGATGATTCTTGCAAGGGCAAAACAGGAGAGCCGTGATTTTTATGAAGTTTTGGATTATTATTTAAATTTGATCCGGCAGCTTCATATCAGGACTTATGCATATTTAGGCGAGATGCGTGCTTCCACCAACCCGCTTGCTTACTGCGAAGGCGGTTTCCTGGGAGGGCATTTAAAACTTACAGATAAAATCAAACCGATCTTAAAATCAGCGACTGCAAGCTTTGGAATTACGGCATTTAATGAACTTCAGGAATTATATAATGGAAAATCGTTGGTTGAGGATGGGCAGTTTGCTTTAGAGGTTCTTGAACACATCAATCAGAAGATCAATGCGTTTAAGGAAGAGGACGGAAACCTGTATGCAATCTATGGCACGCCTGCGGAAAGCTTATGTGGTCTTCAAGTAAAACAATTCCGTGCAAAATACGGGATTATTGAGGGTGTTTCAGACAGGGAATATGTGTCAAACAGTTTCCATTGTCATGTGTCAGAGGATATTACACCGATTCAGAAGCAGGATTTGGAATACCGTTTTTGGGAATTGTCTAATGGTGGAAAGATCCAGTATGTAAAATACCCTATTGATTATAATATTGATGCGATCAAGACGCTGATCCGCAGAGCGATGGATATGGGGTTTTATGAGGGCGTTAATCTTTCCCTTGCATATTGTGACGACTGCGGTCATCAGGAACTTGAAATGGATGTCTGCCCGGTATGTGGCAGCAAAAACCTGACGAAGATTGAGCGTATGAACGGATATCTGTCTTATTCGAGAGTCCATGGCGATACCAGGCTGAACGAAGCAAAAATGGCAGAAATTGCAGAAAGGAAGAGCATGTAAGTAATGAGATATCATAATATTACGAAGGACGATATGTTGAATGGAGATGGGCTTCGTGTAGTACTTTGGGTATCCGGATGTTCTCATTGCTGTAAAGAATGCCATAATCCAATCACATGGGATCCTGCGGGAGGGCTTCCTTTTGACGAAAAAGCAAAGAAGGAAATTTTTGACCAACTTGATAAGCCTTACATTTCAGGAATAACTTTTTCGGGTGGAGATCCGCTCCATGCGGCAAACAGGCTTGATGTGAGAAACTTGATGGCGGAGATTAAGCAAAAGTATTCTGATAAAACCATATGGTTATATACTGGTGATATCTGGGAAAATGTCATGCATGATGCAATCATGCAATACGTTGACGTGCTGGTGGACGGCGAGTTTCAGGTGGATAAAAAAGACACTAAATTATTGTGGAAAGGCAGCGGCAATCAACGGGTAATTAATGTCCAGGAAACATTAAAACAAACAGACCCGTCTAATCCGGTTTTGCACTGTGGTAATTACGCTTAAAGGAAAAATCATGGAAACAATAAAGATCAAATACTTTACAGACAAAATTGATAAGTTAGAATATATCGATGGAAAATCCGACTGGATAGATTTGCGTGCCGCTAAGGATATTGAGCTAAATAAAGGCGAATATGCATTGATTCCGCTGGGAGTGGCAATGGAACTGCCGAAAGGATACGAGGCGCATATCGTTCCCAGGAGTTCTACCTTTAAAAATTTTGGAATCATACAAACAAATCATCAAGGGGTGATAGACGGTTCTTACTGCGGCGACAACGATCAATGGCATATGCCTGTATATGCCGTAAGAGACACACATATTTCCTGTAATGACAGGATCTGTCAGTTCAGGATAGTAGAAAACCAGCCGAAGATCGTTTTCAATGAGGTAGTTTCCCTGAAGGGTACAGACCGGGGCGGATTTGGGAGTACCGGAAAACAATAGCCTCAAAGGTATCTTTGTATAAAAAAACTCTTTTTGCTGCATAATGCTAACAAACGCATTGTGAGTGGAAGGAGTTTTTTATGGTTTCTGGGAAAATGAGTACATCGCTTTCTGACAATATGAAATATTTTAACGAAAGACTTTCTGTGGATACCAATTTTGACCTTGTATACCGGGTGGTCAAAATTGGAGGCAGGGATGCCTGCATGTATTTTATAGATGGGTTCTGTAAAGATGAGATGATGCAGAAAATGCTGCAATATTTTATGGATATCAAAGAGGATGAGATGCCGACGGATGCCCATGAAATGTCAAAGACAAACCTTCCTTATGTGGAAGTGGATCTTCAGGATTCCTGGGAGAGAATTATTTATTTTGTCATGTCCGGTGTATTTGCTTTATTTATTGACGGGTACGATAAATGTCTTTTGATCGACTCAAGAACTTATCCCTCAAGAGGGGTGGAGGAACCGGAAAAAGATAAAGTCCTTCGGGGGTCAAAAGATGGTTTTGTGGAGACGATTGTATTTAATACGGCTTTGATCAGGAGAAGGATTCGCAGTACGGAACTTCGGATGGAAATGATGCAGGCAGGGAAAAGCTCCAAGACGGATATTGTATTGTGCTATATGGACAACCGTGTGGATCATGCTTTTTTAAACCAGATCAAAGAACGTATCAACCAGATCCAGGTAGATGCCCTTACAATGAATCAAGAGAGTCTGGCAGAATGTCTTTATCAAAAGAAATGGTATAATCCTTTTCCTAAGTTTAAATTTACAGAACGTCCAGATACGGCTTCCGCCCAGATCTTAGAGGGGGATATTGTAATATTGGTTGATAATTCCCCTTCGGCAATGATCACACCCACCTCCATCTTTGATGTTGTGGAAGAGGCGGACGATTATTATTTTCCGCCAATTACCGGAACCTATCTGCGGCTTTCCAGATTTACGATTGCTATATTGACGTATTTGGTCACACCTACTTTTCTGTTGCTAATGCAAAACCCTGCATGGATCCCGGCTGGTTTTGAGTTTATTGCCATTAAAGATGCAACCAATATTCCTTTGATATGGCAGTTTTTAATCTTAGAATTAGCCCTGGACGGGCTTAGGCTTGCTGCAGTAAATACTCCCAATATGCTAAGCACGCCTCTTAGTGTTATGGCAGCGCTTGTACTTGGGGAATTTTCGGTAAACAGCGGCTGGTTTAATTCTGAGGTGATGCTTTATATGGCATTTGTTGCAATAGCCAATTATACCCAGGCAAGTTATGAACTTAGTTATGCAATCAAATTTATGCGTATTATTAATTTGATCCTTACCGCAATTTTCGGCATATGGGGTTATATTGGCGCAATCATTTTATTGATAGTGGCTATCGGAACCAATAAGACTGTTTCAGGAAAAAGCTATGTATATCCGCTGTTTCCGCTGAATTTAACACAGCTTTCCAAACGGCTTTTGAGAAAACGTTTGCCAGGAGCAAAAGAATAGCAGCATTGTAATTTGAAAAAAAGAATGATAGAATAGTACAGAAACTATTTTAGGAGGCATGTACTATGGATTCATTCAAAATTATTACAAACACGACGGCAGACTTGCCAATGCAATATATTAAGGAACATCAGCTTGGGCTTATTTATTTTAATTATATCATGGACGGAGTTTCTTATGGACGGGATAAAGGGCTGGATTGGAAGGAATTTTACCGTCTTATGAGAGAAGAAGGAATGATGCCTACAACTTCACAAGTCAATCCAGAGCAGTATAAAGAATATTTCACAGAATTTTTGAATGAAAACAGAAATTTACTTTATCTTTCCTTTTCATCAGGCCTAAGCGGTTCCTGTTCCAATGCTATGCTTGCCGCAGAAGAATTAATGGAAGAGCGGGAGGATTGCAGGATTGTGGTCATTGACTCAAAATGTGCATCCATGGGAGAAGGTTTGTTTGTTCATAAAGCGCTGCAAAAGAAGGCGCAAGGAAGCTCCCTGGAAGAAACAGCAGGCTATTTACAAGAGTTAATTCCCCATCTTACCCATGTGTTTACGGTGGACGATTTAAACCATCTTTACCGGGGCGGAAGGGTCAGTAAAACAGCAGCCATTGTGGGGACGATTGCAGGAATAAAGCCCATTCTCCATGTGGATGACGAAGGTCATTTAATTCCCATTAGTAAAATAAGAGGAAGAAAAAAATCTTTAATGAAACTGGTGGATTATATGGAAGAAAAAACGAATGGCTGTATCGAAAAGAATGATATTATCTTTATCAGTCATGGAGATGCATTGGAAGATGCTTATTTGGTAAAAGAAGAGATTGAGCGGCGTTTCGGAATCCATGACTTTATGATCAACCACATTGGACCGACGATCGGAGCTCATTCCGGTCCAGGGACTATTGCACTTTTCTTTGAGGGAAATTCACGATAAGAGAGATATTGGGGGAGTGTGGTATGGTTCAATATAAAAAAGCGCGGATGATCTGTCTGCTCCAATATATCCTGATGCTTTTGCTGCATAATATTTACGGATATTTTTATTGTACTCAGGAACAATTTTTAAAGACATTGATCTGGACCGTAGGAATATTATTTTTCATAAGAGTCTGCACGGCCATACCAAGGAGAAGTGAACGGATGGTTGCAGTGATCACGTTTCTCAGTGTGATCATCAGCAGTTACTATATTGGAGTAATATTACATACACTTGCATATGCAATCTTAATGTATCTGGTTACGGAATTGATTGTTTCCCTGTATCTAAATTGGCATTATACTGTTTTTTTTGGTGTTTTATCCACTTTGGCTGAGATATCATTCATGTTATTCTTTCCTGACATACTATTAGAAATGGTTCCTTCTTTGTTTTTGTATGGATGTTATATTCTCTGCTATATCCTTGGCGTAGGTAATATGTATTTTTTGGTGTCCAGCGCCAGGAAGTATTTGGAGCAAATGCATATCAAAGCAAGGGAGGCGGAGGAAGCAGCAGCCCATAAGAGTAAATTTCTTGCAAATATATCCCATGAAATACGAACGCCAATGAATGTAATATGCGGAATGGCACAGATGCTTCTCCAGGAAGAGATGAGTGAGAAAGCACGGGAATACACCCAAAATATAGACAGGGCAAGCAATGTGTTATTATCATTAATTAATGACATCCTGGATCTGTCAAAGATCAATTCAGGAAAATTTGAGATCTACCCTTCAAAATATAATCTCCCCCATTTGATCGATGATGTTTCAAATTTAATAGCAGTAAAAATTGATTCTGAAAAAGTTCAGTTTGTGGTGGAGGCAGAAGAAGGAATGCCTGCATTTCTGATAGGTGATTCTGACAGGATAAAGCAAATTTTAATCAATATTTTAAATAATGCTGTAAAGTTCACAACAAAAGGTGAAATCCGGTTTCATATTAGCGGTACATTGGATGAAGCGCAAAAGAAGATTAAGATCCTTTTTGAAGTTATGGATACAGGAATTGGAATCAAGCAGGAAAACCTTGGACATTTATTTGAAAGTTTTGAGCGTATAGATGAAAAAAACCACATGCACATTGAAGGAACCGGACTGGGACTATCTATATGTGATCACCTTATCCGGCAGATGGAGGGACAGATCAGCGTGGAAAGCGTTTATGGTAAAGGCTCCGTTTTCCGTATCCTGATTCCGCAGATGATTGCGGCATGTGAAACTGAAGACGATACGGAAGATATAGAAGATGGATGGGAAGCGCCGGAAGCCGATGTACTTGTGGTGGATGATACCAAAACAAATTATTTTGTTATTAAAAATCTCTTATCCTTATTACGGATTTCATCAGATTATGCGGAGAGCGGAATACAGGCAATTAAAAAAATGGAAGAGAAGAAGTATGACTTAGTATTGCTTGATCATATGATGCCGGAAATGGATGGGGAGGAAACTTTAAAGCAAATGAGATCCCATGCTGGCGAGAATTTCTCACAAATACCAGTTATCGCTGTTACAGCTAATGCGGCAGTAGGGGGAAGGGATGCATTTCAAAGATTGGGATTTTCTGATTATATTTCAAAACCTATTGAATTTGTTCAGTTAAAAGCCGTACTGAAAAAATATTTACGATCATAAAAATAGCACCGCCCACAATGATCTGACCCCAAAAAGTTAGACAAAAATTGATGGTTATGCAACTGATAAGGAT
>CAJUCN010000006.1 GCA_910585005.1 uncultured Lachnospiraceae bacterium
GTATCTGCGGGAACGGGTACATTGGGGTTTGTAGGGATTTCATTTGTTATTGCTGCTGTGTCGAATTTTTCAAACAGACTTCCAATAATCGTAGTGTCGAGAGTAAAGGGAATCAGAAAACGCAAAGCAACAACTATCCAGATATAATACTGCCAACGCTTGCTGAATTTGTTTTTATACAGCGGCTTCAATCCCAAAATGAGAAGCAGTAACAGTGCGCCGGAAACAGACAGCGACAATAATATTTTTATAAATTCATTCATTTTCTTTTCTCCAAAATGTTTCAATCTCTTTCAATTCGTCTGCCGAAAGAATATCCTGCCGCAACAAGGTTGATACTAAGTTTTTCACATTCCCGCCGTAGACTTTATCAAGAAAGCTGTGGGTCTGCATGGTCTGGTATTCTGCTTCTGTTACCGTAGCCACATACTCATTCTTCCTGCCGATTTTTTTGACTTTCAAGAACTTTTTTTCTCCTAAACGGGAAAGCAGCGTGAGTACGGTGTTGTTCTTCCATTCGTTTTTGTCTTTTTCCAATTCCTCCATGATGAGGGAGTATAAAGCTGCCCCTCCATTCTTCCAAATGATTTTCATTAGTACCAATTCGGATTCAGAAATTTGCTGTGCCATTTTGTCCTCCTTTTATCTTAACATTTTGTGGGTGTATAAACATCTTAACACTTTGTAGGTGATAATGCAATACCCTAATGAAAATTTAAGAATTTATAAAAAGATAGGGAGATTCCATAGTAGCCGGCACTGTGTGTAATGTGCATAATGACTCCCCATACCGCAAGACCAGCCCCAAGGGCAACTACCAGTGTTTGTAAGATTGTAATCTCTGAAGTAAAAAATGCCATATATTCCTCTCTTTCTGCCGCCATGCGATCTGAAAAATTAATAGTTTCTTCATTCCCGTAAAAATGGACTGTCCTAATTTCAGGCAAAAAAATAGCAGCAATCCCCTGACTGCCACTAAAAAAGCCGCTTATGGTCTGCGGCTGCTCCCTACTGTATCATTTTACAGCAATGCTTCCTATCAGGCGCACGCGCCAGATAAAAGCTACCTGTTTTCTCCTGTCACTGTCCACTTCTCCCCAAACGCAGGTATTCTTCCGCCAATTCCATAAACATAGTCTAAATGTACGATAAAATCCTCTTTTCCCATAGCTTCATTATCCCTGTATTTATACTTTTTTCCAGACAGTGCTATCTTCGCAATACTTTGTCAATATGTTCGAGAATTTCTTCCTCTGATATGTCATAAGGCATAGGATCAACATCTTCAAAACAGTAATTTGAAGCATAGGAACAATTATCCGTCCATTCCATCACCCAGAAATCCTGCAACGTTGTCACCTTAAAAAATTCTCCATGAAGTGTCCAGCAAATGCCAGAAGGCTGTAGCTCTATCTTTTCTGCCCCCAACTCATAAAACCTGTTTTCAGCGATTGTCCTGATTTCTGCCTTATCCATTTTCCCCTGCCTTAACCCGATTTTTCTTTACAGAATAACTTTAACATATAGGGAACGACTTTTCTACCTTGTAATTTTTATATAACCTTTTCTACTGTCCATAACTATCCTATTCTTCTGTATTTTCTGTGTCTTCATCATTTTCCGTATCTTCTACGGTTCCTTCCACTTCAATCAGTTCAAATTCCTCATCTGCCCGGAGCCTTAGCCTCTGTTCCAGATACCCTTCCACGTCAAAGGTATTCTTTTTGTCATAGTCCGATAGTTCCTTATAACGCTTGTGTCCGGTAATGTCAAACTTGTTGCTTAAGAACGGACGTACCCCGCGCAGCTGCAAGATACACTTATCACCGTCCATCACTGCAAGCTCCTCCCTGCTCATAAGCTCCTTGCCACAATGTCAAGTGGTGAATTTATTTTTTGTAATTATTTCTTGCCTTATTGTCGATATGATAGGATGGAATTCTAAGTTTTTAGATGCGAGGTTCTAATATGGATAGGATGTTTTCATGTATTGATGAAACGGTAAATAAATCTGCGATAGATCAATTGGTTAAATTTCTAGGACAATTCCCAGATATTATAAAGTGGTTTATGTCCAGACTATGCATAGGTCTGTCTGGTTTTTCTTTCCCAGCCCTGCTTCCTATCTTCCGGGCAAAGGAATAGGACTGCATCAGCCGGTAAATCTAAAACCAATCCAGTCCTATATAGAATACTTTTACATGGGAAATAACATTTCCTTTAACGAACCGCCTCGTGTTACGTTATTGCAAATCACTATTTCCCCATAGATTTTTAAATAAAACAGGCCTGTCCTACCGCAAAATCTTTTGCCAATGGCATCTCCATATGGCATTTTTCGTAGGACTAAATTAGCGGAATCCCTTGTATTTACTGGGTTCTTACTAACTTAACAATATAATAACACGCTCCCCAGAATCTATCACTGCCACCAAAACCCCTCTTCCTGTTAAAAATGGCTCCCGTACCGTTACCGGAAAAATGCAGGATTCCTGTTTTCCTGCAAGGATAGACGCATACAAACGTTTAGGCTTTTCCACATATTCTACTTCATCAAGCTGAGTAAAGGTATCAATTAAGCTTTCAGAAATCGTTATGACCGCGTACCCCGCAATCAGCTCTTCTACCTGAACCACACTGCTCTGAAGTCTTTTAATATCCCCATGATATTTTACAATCAGTTCCCATCTGCGCTCCTTCTCATAAAAACCCACCCCAAGCTGGCCAGACCTCTGCCTGTCACTTTCTGATACCTCTAATGCCAAATTCAATATATTTTCCAGTTTTTGATTTTCCATTTTTTCTTTTTCCGTTTTTTATTATTATACGTCTATCATCCTGATTTATGATCTACCGTATTCTGCCAGGAAATCTTGTTGTTCCCTACAATTAATAATGACAGATTTTATGAGATATGATAAAATTTTTAAATGGAAGAGATTCTCACCACATGAAAGGGGACTCCTTATGGCTAAACAAGATACGACCCATCATCTCATTGAATACATATTAACATTATTAGATCTCCCCGAAAACAATGAAAATGGTTTTTCCCATCTAATTGAAAAATTCCCTGAACCGGAATTAGATCGGAATTATATGAATACCGCACACGAAATAATCAAATTCATGGATGAAATGCCAGGCGGATTTTTAATTTATCATGCAGACCAGGATGAAAAGATCGTCTATGCAAATAAAGCGCTTCTACGGATCTTCGGATGCGACAGTTTAAACGATTTCAGAGAACTTACCGGAAACTCATTTAAGGGAATGGTACATCACGATGACCTTGATGCTGTGGAAGCAAGTATATCTGAACAAATTGCAGCCAGTCAGTATGATCTTGATTATGTGGAATACAGGATTATCCGAAAAGATGGCACGATTCGCTGGGTGGAAGATTATGGCCATTTTATCCATAGTCCTGCTATCCATGATATCTTTTATGTTTTTATCAGCGATGCCACCGAAAAGAAAGAGCGGCTAAAGCAAGAAACAATCGCCCTGCAAAATGCAAGAAAACAGGAAAGAGAAAAGCTGCAAAATCTGATCAAAGCATATGATAAAGAAAAAAAGCTGATTAATCAGGAACATTTACGCCGCCTCGAAGTCATTGAAGGACTTAGTGTCAACTATGATTCTATCCTTTATGCTGATTTAAACCAAAACAAAATCCTTCCATACCGTTTAAGCAGCCGTACGAAGCGTCAGTTTTGTTATAAGTACCAGCCATGTGAATTCCTGTGGTATATTTCTGACTATGTAAATACATGGGTACACCCTGACGACAAGGAACGCGTTCTTACAGCCACAACCCCTGCATACATTAAGCACAAATTGTCTTCTAACAAGACTTATTACATAAATTATAGGATCCTTATAGATGGCAAAACTAAATTTTTACAGCTCCGTATTGTAAACGTCGGGAACAAAGAGCAAATATCACAAGTGGTAATGGGTTATCGCAGGATTGACGAAGAAGTTCTTAAAGAAATGGAGCAAAAGCAGTTATTGGAGCAGGCACTAAGCAATGCAAATCTTGCCATTGTTGCTAAAAATACCTTTTTATCAAACATGTCTCATGACATGCGTACTCCTCTAAACGCTATTTTCGGCTTCACTGCTCTTGCCAAACAGCACCTGAATGACCAGCAGTTTGTCCAACACTACCTCGACCAGATCGATACATCCAGCAGGCAGCTTTTAGATTTGATCGATAAGGTATTAGAGATTGCTTGGTCTGAATCAAATGATATACACATTGTAGAAAGTGAGTGTAATCTGTCTGCTATTATGCAGGAAATACACGACTTGCTTTTACCTGATGCAATAGAAAAAAATATCAGCTTTTCTCTTGATGATAACAGGCTGAAGCACCCGGATGTCTATAGTGACCCTGATAAACTATCCCATCTTCTCCGCTATCTTGTTACCAATGCCATAAAATATACGAATAATGGTGGAAAAGTCGAATTAATAGCACAGGAATCTGAAAGCCAGCCTGATAAATACGCTGTATACCAATTTATTGTCCGGGATACGGGTATTGGAATCAGTAAAGAATTTCTTGCACATGTTTTTGAACCCTTTGAGCGGGAAAAGAACACTACTTTCAGCGGTATCCACGGCTCCGGCCTTGGCCTTGCAATTGCCAAAAATATTGCAACCACCTTAGGCGGGGACATTCAAGTCAACAGCACTGTAAATAAGGGAAGTACCTTTACCGTCACCCTTCGTCTACGCATACAGACGGATCCCCTTTTGTACACTGCCGGTGCAGATATTACCAATGATTCCTTTTCCTATCTGTTAGACAAGAGAATCTTGCTGGTTGAAGATAATGAGATTAATTTGGAAATTGAAACGGAAATTCTTCAAGGACTTGGATTCCTCATAGAAACTGCCGTCAATGGCAGCATCGCCGTTGATAAGGTCAAAGGCTCCACTCCAGGATACTTTTCCCTTGTCCTAATGGATATCCAAATGCCTGTTATGGATGGATATCAGGCCGCCAGGGCGATCCGTAGTCTTGATGACTCCCAGTTAGCACAGATTCCAATTATTGCATTATCTGCGAATGCTTTTGAAAGTGATAAACAAATGTCAATGGAAAGCGGCATGAATGAACATTTAACAAAGCCCATTGATATTCCCCTCCTGCTGGAAACAATCACAAAATATATTCATTCCTAGTGACAATATCCAATAAGGGAGTACATCAAAAGAATGGTGTGCTCTCTTTTTAATTTTGAACATAAAAAGGAGCTGTTGCTCCGGTAGGAAAATCATTTGCCTACCTTTACAACAGCTCCATGTCATAGTCATATCATCAATATTTATCAAAGCCATCCCCAAGGGAAATAACCTGTTCATTCGCATTAGATGCAGAACCCTGGTAAGAACCCTTGAATGAAGAGGAACTTCCTGTTCCAAGATTGTAAATAGAAAGCATCTCTCTCATCCTTGACGCCTGGTTTGATAATTCTTCACTGGCTGCCGCACACTGTTCGCTGGTAGCGGAGTTTGTCTGAACAACCTGTGATACCTGTGTAATTGCCTGCTCGATCTGAGCTACTGCAGTTGCCTGATAATTGGAAGATTCCGCAATACTATTGATAATTGCTTCACTTTCCTGTACAACTCTGGCAATTTCTTCCATAGCCTTTGCAGTTTCATCAGCAATCTTAGAACCAGCATTTACTCTGTCGATAGATTCTTCGATCAATTCAGCAGTCTCACCGGATGCTGCTGCACTCTTAGCTGCCAAACTTCTGACTTCTTCTGCAACCACTGCAAAGCCTTTTCCTGCCTCACCTGCTCTTGCTGCTTCAACTGCCGCATTTAATGCAAGAATATTAGTCTGGAATGCAATATCATCAATTGTTTTAATGATCTTGGAAATACTTTCAGATGACTTATTGATATCCTGCATAGCAGTCATCATATCCTCCATCTGCTTATTCCCCTTCTTAACATCGGAAATTGCCTGTGCTACCAAACCTGCTGCAGAATTAGCTTCTTCAGCGTTTCCTCTTGTCTTTTCAGCGATCTCATCAATAGAAGCTGTGATCTCCTGAATAGCGCTTGCCTGCTCTGTAGAGCCCTGTGCCAATGCCTGGCTTGCACTTGCCACCTGTGAAGAACTAACCGTTACCTGAGAACCAGCATCACTGATATTTGACAATGCATTGAAGTTATCATCTACCAGCTTCTTTAATGCATTGCCCAGCACATCTTCACTGGACTTCACATCAACCTGGACAGTCAGATTACCATTCGACACCTCTTCTGCGATCCTTGCCTGATATTTGATATTCTCAATTACCTCTGTGTACCGGTCTACTAACTCGCCAAACTCATCATTATTGTACTTCACCAGTTCAATGTCCACACGCCCCATCGCGATATCACGGGCTGCACTGGATAGCTGTGCAACAGACTTGTTGATTATCTTTATCAAAGAAAATGCAATCAGCAAAGAGATCACAACAGAAAATATGATCATTCCAAAGCTGACAATATTGGAAATATCTGCTGTCCTTTGTATCAGTTCCATGGACTCTGTCTTAGAACTGGTAATGGTGTCAAGAAGGATCTTGGATTTTGCTTCATCCGCACCAATGTCCCGCATTGTATTTTGAACTGTTATAAATTCTTCTTCCTGCATCGCGTTCACAGCATTCGTGATCCTGCGTACCGAAGACATTCCTACCAACACATTGATAATGGTTAGTACAATAGGTATCATAAAACCTATGATCATTTTTGTTTTCATCTTCATGTCTTTCATAATTATACCTCTCCTTCTTCATCCATATTCATATCACTTGCTTTCTCCCCAGCCGATAAATCATCATCATTTAATAATTTATCCGGATCAAGCAATAATTTTACGGAATTTCCCACCTTGCCAATACCATAGACATATTTGCTTTGCGCCTTATCTGCATGACCAATCTTTGGCGGAGGCAATATATTGTTTTCATCAATTTCAACTACTTCTGCAATTTGTTCAACAATCAACCCTACCACCGCTGATTTAACATTGATAACAATGATACACGTCCTATCATTGTACTCTTGTGGCGGCTGCTTAAAACGAAGCCTTACATCAATAACAGGAACAACTTTTCCACGCAGGTTTATAAGACCCATGATATAATCGTCTGTTTCGGGAATTGCTGTAATTTCCTGCATCTGGATAATTTCATTGACGTACTGGATTGCTAATCCGTAATACTCGTTTCCTGATTTGAAGGTCATGTATTTCCCTTTTTCACTGCTGTCATCCTCCGAACCAGGTCCTGACGATAATCTTTTCAATTCGCCTATCCCATCCATATATTTACCGTTCCTTTCTATCATTCTATTCCATCAATCCTGTTGCATCCAGGATCAAAGCAATGCTTCCATCTCCAAGCTGTGTACAGCCGGACAACCCTTTGACTTTTTTAATATAGGAAGGAATTGGTTTCACAACAATCTCCTGTTCCCCAACCAGTCTGTCAACCAACAGGCACATCCTCTGGTTCTCTACTTCCAGGATTAACATCACACCATCTTCAACAGACTCACAATATTGTTCTAAATTATACCACCTTCCCAGCCTAAGCACAGGATAACACTCGCCGCGGATCATGATATACTCATCCCCATTGGGTTCATAGATCATCATATCTTCTTTCACGCGGACAAATTCTTTAATTGCTCCTGTCTCCAAAACAAAGGAAGATTTTCCGGTCTCCATAACAATCCCGTCAATAATTGCAAGCGTAAGGGGAATCTTCAGGCTCATGGTACTACCCATTCCCGGTGTAGAGTCAATATCCAGCGTACCTCCGATAGACTGAATGTTCTGGACTACGACATCCATACCAACGCCACGTCCTGAATACTCTGTTACCTGCTCGTTCGTAGAAAAGCCCGGCAATGTAATCAACTGATATACTTCTTTATCCGTGTATGCCGCATCAGGTTTACTGTCTTCCAATATCCCCTGCTTTCTCGCTTTTGCAAGTATCTTCGTTCTATCTAAGCCTGCTCCATCATCCTCAACACTGATCCATACCTTGCCAGCCTCTGTTTTAGCTGAAAGAGTAACCTTTCCTTTTGAACTTTTTCCACTCTCTAAACGTTGTGCCTTTTCCTCAATTCCGTGATCTACCGCATTCCTCACAATATGCATCAGCGGATCCGAAATCTTTTCAATGATATTCTTATCCACCTCTGTTTGCTCACCTATCATCTCAAAATCAATGTCTTTTCCCAGTTTTCTGGATACATCAAACACAATACGATTCATTTTCTGGAATGTATTTGACAGGGAAACCATTCTCATCGACATGATAACATCCTGTAAATCTGTTGAAATCTTGGATAACTGAGATGCCGATTTATTGAAACGGTCAAGATTAAGTCCCGGCACCTTCAAGTCAGGATTCTGCAAAACCACAGACTCCGCAATTACCAGTTCACCGATCAGATCCATCAATTGATCCATCTTCTTAACATTGACACTGATAAAGGCTGCCTTTTCTCCCTTGCTCTTATCCTTGGCCAGTTTCTTCTGCTTGCCCGGCTCCCTTGATTTAATTACAAAATCACCAGGCGCAATCTGTTTCTCAGGTTTCTTTTCTTCTGTATGTGCGCTATCTTCTGTTTCCGTCTCAGTTGTTTTTTCCTGTGTCATTGATTCGATCTCCTCGACACTGGAATCCAAGTCGATCGTCTCTTGTTCCTGATCACCGAAATCAAACCCCTGCAGGAAATCTTCAGCCCTGCACTCAAAAACATCCACCGATTTAATATCATATCCTACACCAATGATATTTCGTATCTCTTCTTCCGTGCTCTGGGCCTGGAGAAGTATCCTAAATCCTTCCTCAACTATCATGTCTGCACAACTTGCATCTGAAATAATATCTTCCGGGGAATAAAGGATATCCTCCGCTATCTCCTTGAGGGCATACACTACTTTGTATGCATGGACATTTGCCATTTCCGTTTCCGGGAAAAAGGTAAGATAAATCTTATAAAAACGGCTGGCACTGGTAGCAACCGGCGCTATGTAAAAATGCTTCGGTTCTACATGGACATTTTCCGGAGGAGGCTCTACCCCCTTCTCGGATCCTCCATTTTTGATCATTTCAAGGAATTTGTCGAGATCTTTAATAATATCGCTGGAATCTCCATCTGCTGGATCTCCATTGCGGATCTTTTCTAATTCACTTGAAATGAAATCCTCCACCGACAGCACATGCTCCACCAGTTCCAGATGTGGCACATGTTCCGGATGTGATTCCCTAAGATAATAAAATACATCCTCAAGCTTGTGCGACACCGCCGTTATATTATCAAACATCATAATACCGGAAGAGCCTTTGATCGTATGCATTGTCCTGAATATTTCATTGATGCTGTCTTCATCGAAACATTCTGCATCTTTTTGTTCAAGAACTCTTTCTTGGAGCTGTTCCAGCAACTGTTCATTCTCAAACAAATACATATCAAGCATGCCATCTGTGCTAAATTCTTCAGCCATATTCTTCTCCTTTCCTGTATTCTTTATTTTCCTTTATCAGACCAGATTTAATTTCTTCAATGCCTGCTCAAATCTTTCCTGATCAATAGGCTTACCGGAATAAATCGTACATCCCAACTCGAATGCCATCTTGACATTTCTTTCCTCATTTAAAGCAGTCGTCATAATCACTTTCACTGCCTTATCCTCAGGGATGTTTCTCTCCTTTTCCAGATTGCGGATACCTACCAATGACTGGTATCCGTCCATGACTGGCATCATAATATCAAGACATACCAAATCATAAGGTTCTCCGTCCTCCAAAGCCATCATGAACGCATCCACTGCTTCCATACCATCCACAGTCACATCGCATTCTCCGTACTTTGACAGAAAGTTCATCATAAACTTCCTCGTTGCAAAATCGTCTTCCGCCAGCAGAATCTTCATACCTTTTCTCCTTTACATTTTATTAAGCAATGCATATGTTCTCTTTGCAATATCTCCCAGTTTATCCTGATACTCTACTGCTCCCAGATCATAAGCAACCTTAGGCATCCCATAAACCACACAAGTAGATTCGTCCTGCCCAATGGTCCTTGCTCCGGCCTTACGCATATTTAAAAGCCCCTTAGCGCCATCGCCTCCCATACCTGTCAATATGATCCCTAATGCATCGGACTTCGCAACCTGTGCAACAGAATCAAACAATACGTCCACCGAAGGACAGTGCCCATTCACCTTAGGCCCTGCTTTCACTTCTACCTGATAAGCGCCATTCAACTTAACAAGTTTCATATGCCTGTCACCCCCAGGTGCGATCAGCATATGTCCAGGCAGTACCCGGTCTCCAGTCTCCGCCTCTTTTACCTGGATGCGGCACTGGTCATTCAGCCTCTTTGCATACATCTCTGTAAAGGTAGGAGGCATGTGCTGTACGCAGACGATCCCTGGTATATCTGTCCCAAAATCCTTTACTACCGAAAAAATTGCTTCTGTGCCCCCCGTAGATGCGCCTATTGCTACAATCAGATTGCTTCTTGTCGTGGCCAAATGCTGCTGTTCTTGCTGCTGCATGACTACCGTCTTCTTAATATTACTGATCTTGGCTGTAGAAGCAATCTTTACTTTGACTAAAAGTTCATTCCTAATAAAATCTTCAAGCTGGATCCGATTAGATACCGCCGGCTTTGCAACAAAATCTACCGCTCCGGCATTCATTGCATCAAACACCTTATCACTTAGAGAACTGATCACCACCACGGGAAGCGGGTACTGCGGTATCAGTTTCCGCAAAAAATCAATTCCACTCATCCGCGGCAATTCCACATCCAATGTCATAACATCCGGATGATGTTTTAAAATGAGGTCTCTTGCCTCAAAAGGATCCCTTGCTGTTGCCACAACCTGTATTGCCGGGTCCTTGCTAAGATTCTGAACCAAAAGTTCCCGAAATACTATAGAATCCTCTACTACTAAAACTTTAATTGGCATCATACCCTATATCTACCCCTCTCTTTTTCGGAAAATAGACGGCTGCACAATTTGGAAAGGTGTTGTACTCCTGTCAATCGTCTCCGTAGTTCCTATAAACAAATACCCCCCAGGTTCCAACGCATCATATACCTTTTGAACTAATTCCTGCTTTGTAGGCTCATCAAAATATATCATCACATTTCGTAAAAATACAACATGCATTTTCTTCTTAAACGGAAAAGGATCCATCAGATTAAACTGGCGGAAGATTACTTCCCTTTTTAACTCTTCCTTTACCTGAAACTGCCCTCCGGATACTGACTTAAAAAAGTGCCGGCGCCACGGTTCAGGCATTTTTTTAATCTGGTCTGCACTATATATCCCTGCCATTGCCTGCTGCAGTACTTTAGTGGAAATATCTGTTGCCAAAACCTTAGTATCCCACTGATCCTTCTCCAGGCCAAAAAAATCTGACAAAACCATGGCAATCATATACGGCTCTTCACCAGTAGATGCCGCGCCACACCAGATCCGCAGGTCTTTGTTCCTGTTTTCCTTGACCCGGAGCCATGGAAGCACTGTCCCCTTAAAAAAATCAAAATGCTCAAACTCCCTCATAAAATAGGTGTGGTTAGTAGTCAGGAAATTGACCAGCATTCTTTCCTCATTTCCGCTTTTGTCATTTTCCACAACATTCATGAACTCATGAAAATTTTTCCAGTTCCTTCTCTTAATGTAATTTTCCAGACGCCCATTCACGATAACCTTTTTTTGGCTTAAGTCTATGCCGTACCGCTGTTTCATGTGGTCTGAAATTCGCTTAAACTCCTCATCTGTAATCAACTTTCATTCCTCCCGTCAAAAAACTATATCTTCATCAGCATAATTGACGTGATATTTTTCGGCATATCTCATAAATAGTAGGATTGAATTTGATACCTGCTTCCCTGCCCATGACCTCTAAGGCTTCCTCCCTCGAAAGTTCTTCCTCACCAGTCAATGCACAATACGCCTCCGCAATAGATACAATCTGCGCTGCAAGAGGGATCCCTATCCCTGTCAGCCTGTCTGGATATCCGCTTCCATCCCAATTTTCATGATGATATTTCGCTATATCTACAGCCGTGCTGATAAAATCATTGTGATCGCTATTGACAAGCAAATCTCCTAAAAGTTTTGCGCCAATATTGGTATGGTTCTTAATAACTTCCTCTTCTTCTTTGGCCAGCCCCGCCTTCTTTTGAAGAATGTCTTTGGATATTCCAATATTTCCGATATCACAAAGGGGCGCCGCCAACTCGATGGTATCAATAAACGAATCCGATATCTGATCTTCAAACAAAGGAGACAACTGCATTCCCTGTGCCAGGATCCTGCAATTTGCCCCTACCCGCTCCATATGCTCTTTTTTGTAGGCAGAGTTCTGGGCTGCAATATTTGCCATGGCATAAAGAATATTTTTCTTTTCCTGTTCAATTTGTTTTAACTGCTCCTTCACCGAGATCTGAAGCCGTCTGTTTGTCTCTAACAATTCCCTTTTGGTCTCATATAACCTTAAGTGCACCCCTACCCTTGCCTGAACCACTTCAGGGATGAAGGGTTTTGTGATGTAGTCTTCTCCTCCCAACGATAAACCTTCTACAATATCCTCAGGCTCATCATAAGCGGAAATAAATATGACAGGAATGTTTCTTGTTTCTTTCTTCCTTTTTAAGATTTTACATAACTCATATCCATCCATTCCGGGCATAGAAATATCTGTAAGAATCAATTCCGGGCTTTGCTTTCCAACCACTTCTAAGGCTTCTTCACCACTGCTAGCCAAAAGCGGCTCACCACCAATATCCTTGATTATTTCTTCTAAGATCACTCGATTCATTTCAAGGTCATCCACTATAAGAATTTTTGCTTTGCCTATGCCTTTGTCCTCTAAAGCCATGAAGCTGTCCCCTTTCGATTAAAGGAAATTGTTTAGTTCTCCAAACGCTGCACTTACCTTTTCGTAATCTTCCTTTTGGATAGCCATTTTCAGCCTTAATGCCATCCGCTTTACCTCTGGGGGCGCTTCCCCGGTAAGCTGCCTGATGATTTCCATGAACATCTCGGCTTTTTCCCAATTTTCCATCTCTACACACAGAATCAGTTTGGACAAATTTTTCTTTAAATTTTTCAGATTTTCCTCCGTACCATACGTCCGGATATCCTCTGTTGTATCCTCGTCCTCGGAAAACGCCTCCGATACCGTGCTAAGCAACAACTCTTTGGAATCATAAGACTGCTGTAAACCGCCCTCTTCCTCTGTCGTTTCCACCCATATGGAAAAAGAAAAAGTACTTCCTCTGTTTTTCTCGCTTTCCACTTCAATCTGCCCGCCCATAAGCTCGGCAAGTTGTTTACTGATATTCAGGCCAAGCCCTGTACCACCATACTTCCTGGAAATGGAGGCATCCACCTGGGAAAAACTCTGAAACAGCTTATCCATATCAGCCTGGTCAATTCCTATCCCCGTATCTGACACAATAAAAAATATCTCAATTTGATTATTGACCTGTGCCGTTTTTACTGCCTCGACAGAAATTTTACCAATGGAAGTAAACTTCTGTGCGTTAGATATCAAATTATTCAAAATCTGCACGATCCTGAGTTCATCACCTATAATATGTTCTGGTATCTGGGGTGATACCGTCATAAAAAAATTTAATCCTTTTTCTGTGATCTTATTTATGTGGTTAGCTTTCACATAATCCATCATATTTCGGAAGTGAAATTTACGCGGTTCTAATGTGAACTTTCCGGCCTCCAATTTTGAAAAATCAAGAATACTATTGATGATCTTATTCATATCATCGCAGCACCGTTCCACCAGATGCAATGACTTTTGAGTCGCATCATCCAAGGGCCTCTCCAAAAGCTCTCTGACATTACCAAGCACACCATTTACCGGTGTCCGAAGCTCATGGGTTACATTCGCCACAAATTCTGACTTTACCTTTGCCGCTTCCTCTGCCTCTTGTCTGATCCGCTCCACTTCCCTGCCAAGGAACTCCTTTTCCAATATGTCATTAGCCATGCATATGTATCCCGTCCTATCTGGCTGGTCTTTCAGGATTCTTGCTTCCACCGGGAAACAGGTATGGTTTTTACGATATGCTACCAGGCTGCACAGTTCCTCTTCTGACAATTTTTCCGCCTCTTCCATACCCGCCCCTGCCAGGAAGGTATTGGGAAAAACTTCGCTGATATGCCTGCCGCATATTTCCTGCCCATATTCAAGTTTATGTCTGGCCGACGCATTAACATAAGAAATATTGCCGTTCTGATCGAACACCAGGACCATTTCCAGAGCGTCTTCCATAGGGAAAATGCTTTCTTCAATTTGTTTCATTGATCATCCCTCTTTCCTGCTGCCATCACTTAGCTGTCCTGCACCCAAACATTTGAAGCAAAAAGCAGCAGCAAAAATATTTTGCTGCCCGCTATATTTCATTAGGAAAACGTAAACATCTTGATTACTTCTACAATATTGAAGAAATCCTCCTTTGCAAGCGCAAAACATTCCAAAACATCAGGAGAAAACTGACCGCATTCACCGCTCATTATCATATCATAAGCGATCTTATTCGCATATGCACTTTTGTATACCCTGGGGCTTACCAACGCGTCATAGACATCTGCAATCGCAACAATATGTGCACTGATAGGAATCTCCTCGCCTGCCAAATGATCCGGATATCCGTTACCGTCCCATCTCTCATGATGATAACGGCAGATATCATAGCAATATTGATAAAATTCCCCTGACTGTCCTTCACGGAATTTTTCCAGCACATCACACCCAATCGTAGTGTGCGTTTTCATCACTTCAAATTCCTCCGGTGTCAAACGCTCCGGTTTCAAAAGGATGGCATCGGGAATACCAATTTTTCCTATGTCATGTAACGCCGAAGCCCTTGCGATCTCATCCACCTGTGCCGGCGTCAATCCATATTTAGGGAAGTATTTCATAAGATACTTCAACATAATTCTCGTAAAATACTTAATACGCCTGATATGCTCCCCTGTCTCAAGGCTCCTGAACTCTACAACCGAACTGAGGGCATCGATCATAAACTCATTGCTTTGACGGATCTTCTTTTCCTGTTCCCTGATCTCTGTCTCCTGCTCCTTGAGCTGCTTTTGCATATACTGTTTATTCTGATATAATTCAATGATGTTTTTGCCCCTTCTTTTAACAATGTGGGGATAAAAGGGTTTATGCATCACATCCGCCACACCAAAAGCATATGCCTGGTCATCACTGTCAATAATCGTCTCGCCAGTAATCAGTATGACTGGAATCTTATCCAGCAGACCATGCTCTTTCATATATTCAAGCACTCCAAACCCATTCATCTCTGGCATCACCACATCCAAAAGGATCAATACGATATTGTGGTTGCCTTCCAATTGGGTCGTTGCTTCATGCCCGTTTGCCGCTTCAAGAATATCATATTCATCCGAAAAAACACCACTTAAAATCACACGGTTTATTTCTTCATCATCAACGATTAAAATCTGCTCCTTATCCATCATGTCTCCTCACCTGAATCGTCATTCTTAAATACTTATTTTAAATTAACATTTTTTAAAGAAAATGTCAATTCTCATTCCATTTATGTGCTATTAGTTATCATTTAATTTCATAAAATATAAATTATTTGAAACTATTGCTTATTTTCGCTAATAATCTTCTGAAAACGGCAATAAGACTCTTCTAATCGTTCCTTCGCTTTCCCTAATTCTTCCAGATTAATCTCCTCTGTTTTCTTATCCCTTAAGATCTCTGTGATCTGGGAAGCCGCCTCATAAACAGGATTAAGCCCAAGATTTCCGGAAACACCTTTTAAAGAATGGGCGCAGCCAAATGCCTTCTCATAATCATGCCCTTCAATCCCTTCCTTGATTCCATCATAATTTTTATCATCTAAAAACTTCATGATAAATTTCATGTATATGGCTTCATTTCCCATAAATCGTTTTAAAGTAACATCAACATCCGCACCGCTTTCTTCCAGTTGTTTTTTAAATGCACTATCCATGTTTTTACTTCCTTTCCTTTATATGTCCTATATTTTCCGGACAATTCCACCTTTTTATATATTAGCATAATAGAAATCTTATCGTCAATGCCACGCAAAGCTTTCTCTCCCCAAAAAATCAAAATTCCGTTGTTGAACATCCAATCAAAATCCTTTAAAATAAAATTACTTTATTACGGCAGAGCTTACCATACAGCCAGGAATATTTCTGAAAGGAGTCCACTATGCACACACCGGACAATTCCACCTTAAGTTATCCTTCTGATCATACCGATAACGAAATGGAAATCGGTTATCCCATCCATGTTTACTTTATTGAATTGGCAAAAATGTACATGCAGCATATCCGCTGGCATTGGCATAACGAAATAGAAATCATCATCATCAACCATGGAGAAGTCAACTTTATGACCGATGATGCAAAAATATGCTTAAAAGCCGGACAGGGAATTTTAATCAATCAGAATGTTATGCATTCCATACAGCCTTCTACTTCTGATTGCAATTGTTCCCTGTATTCTGCTATTTTCCATCCCTCTTTCCTATTTGGCTACGGAAACACTTTGATGTCAGGTAAATACCTGGCTCCTATACTCTCTTCCCCCGTGTTCCGCACCATGTTCCTGGATGAGCAGGATTCTGTTTCCGCCCAGATCATGGATCTGGTCAATTCTGTGATTGCTGTCAACACAACCAAAAAATTCGGCTATGAGCTTGTAACTAAAGCATACTTATGTCAGATGTGGCTGATCTTATTGGAACATGTGATCCCACAAAATGTCAAAAAACATAAAAACGTCAATTTGACCCTGGATGAATCCAGGGTCAAGGAAGCTATTTTGTATATTGAAGACCATTATTCAGAACACGTCACCTTAGAAGATCTGTCCAGATCCATCCATATCAGTAAAAGCGAATGCTGCCGCTGTTTCAAAAGGACGCTGCAGGTCACCCCCATTGAATATCTTATGAAATACAGGATTTTTAAAGCTGCAAACATGATCCAGCATGACGATCCACTTTCCCATTCCATCTCAGAACTTGCTTTTGCAGTTGGTTTCAATAATGCAAGTTACTTTAACAAAGTTTTTCGGCAATACCTTAAGTGTACGCCCAGTGAATATAAACGAAGCACCCGGAATGACCCCACCAGCAACCCTTTCCATATGATCTCTATTTAAAGAACAATAGTTTTATTTTTGCCAAATGACAGAAGGGTCTATGTGTTGAAGATCCGGACAGCCGGTTCGCGCCATCACTCCTTTTAGTTCTTCACTCATCTGACAAACCAGTTCTTTTACTCCCTGGGCGCCCTTTTCCTTTAGCGGCGGCATGATCACACGTCCTGCCGACACCGCTGACGCGCCCAGGGCAAGGGCCTTGAAAACATCCATCCCACTCATGATTCCGCAATCCACAAAAATGGGGATCTGTCCACTAACCACCTTAACGATCTCTGGCAGGATCATAAGGGGCGGAACGGCATAATCCATGATTCCATGATGATGGGATACCACGATTCCCTTGACCCCCGCCTGAAGGCATTTATAGGCATCCTGCCTGCTAAGCACCCCTTTTACCACGAAGGGCAGGGAAGTAGATTCCACAAATCTGCGTATCTCTTCCTGGCTTTTGGGCGCCATATCATACCCAAGCACCTTATCATATTCCCCTTTTCCGTTAAATGCATGGTCAATATCCATACCTACTGCCAACACGCCACACTCTTTGGCATGGGCGATCCTTTCAAGAATCAGGTCGTTATCCGCATACGGTTTAATAATCTTGATCGTTTTTGCCCCCGTTGCCGTGATCCTCTCCAGCTCATCCTTTTCCCCCATTCCGGCCCAGTTTACTGCTTCTGCAAGCGCAGCCCCCTTTGCCATCTCCACCATCCCGTCCTCATGGATATTATTCAGGTGGGATAATGCCGCCATCATGATCGGTGTCTGAAACTTCTCTCCATACAACTCAAAAGTTGTATCCGGTATACACCCATCTAAATGCCGCATCTCCAAAAGCAGCGAATCAAAATATTCCCTGGTAATCTGATCGGAATCTCCTTGTCGTTTTTTTTCCATAAATAGACTCCTCCTTCCTGCCCTTTATCTTACTGAATCCTTCCTGAAATGTCAAAGACATTTACTGGCGCTTACTGCTGCACTGGCCATCTCTATAGACTGTTGCTGCCATTTCCCATAGCTAAGTTCAATTTTTTCGTGGGCATCTGCAATTTCCCTTGCCCGCTTTTCCATTTCTTGTACCGTTTCCGCTGTCAGCCGCAGTTTTGAATACATATTCATTCCACCTTTTAGATAAGAAGGCAATTCTCCTGCCACCTGCCATAATGCCCTCTGTAAACTGGCAGTTTCTTTTGCAATCTCCTCTAACTTACAACTCCATATATGTAGCAGGGAAAGCTCGGTTTCCAACTGTATATCTCTCTGCAATTTATCCACAAACTCATCCTGCCTGGCCAGGGCGCCTAAAAGATCTTTTCCCTCCCCATCCCAAAACAGGCTCCGCGCAATCACCGGAATTCCCAAAAAGGTAAAGTCTGAAAGATCTGACAGTTTCAACTTCTCTCCATTCAGCCCTTCTTTTGATCCCTGCAATGATTCCATAACCTGCATGACCACGGCAGCACATCCATCTCTTTGCCTGGAAGGAAGGGCCATCACCAAACAAGACAGCCCTGCTGCATAATCTCCCAGGATCCCTCTTCCTGGAGCATCCTGATTCTTTCTTCCCCGGAAAACGGTTATCACCCCGCCTGTCTCCGGATCCTCTTTTCTCTCGGCAAACAGATATTTAATATCATGATATCCGGCAAAATTACTTTTCTCCACAGGCGTTCTCACATATCTGATATTTTCTTTCGGTATGATACATTCCCCCAGCACGCTGACATAGTCGTTTTCTCCGTGGATCCCTTTGATCTTACGGGTTCTCTCCTCATAACCTTCTTTTCCATATTTATCCTGCCACCTGGCAACCGCTTCCGGCGAAAATCCCTGGCCATCTACGGAATAGCAGGCTGCAATCTTTTCCTGATGCTCCGTTTCCATGGTAACAAACTGTGCTTTATTTCCTCCCTTTGAATGTCCGGTAACAACCAGCCTTTGACTGCTTCCCGGCCCCATAGCCTCCACCACTTCCTCAAAATAATCCAGCGCCCGGCCTTGCTGGGTAGTCACAGCGCTGCAAAGCCCGATCCCGTTATCTGGCCATTCCCCATCTCCTGTACCCCGAAAGACAACATAAACTGTACGCTTATCCGGCGTCATAAAAGTACAGGCGGCAGTGCCGGAATCATAGCCCATATCTACGCTTTGGTTTCCAATCACCATCCCTCCCACTTCCTCATTAACCGATGCCTGTTTGAGTATGGTGTATTCCCCATAATACCTGCCGCCCTCCTGATATGCGGGGAGCTTTTCCAGCTCCCCTAAAATTTCCCTTAAACTGGCGCCTTCTGCTGCCTCTTTATAATCAAGGTACATAAAAGTATTCAGCGCCATGCTGATTTCTGCTTCTGAAATCTGTCCCATAGATCTTATCCTGTCATTCAACTACGCCCACATGTAACCCGCTGCTCTGGTCAGCGTTTCCAAGTTCCGCCTTCTGATAATGTGCTGCCATTTCCTGTAAATCATTTACATGTTCCTGCACCATACGGCAAAGCTTGTCCATATCCGTCTGCAGGGAACCAAATCTTCCGCTGTAGGCTGCGGCAGCTTCCCCTTGCCAGATCCCCTTCATCCCCTGCACCAGATTCATCATTTCCCCTGTAAGGTTCTTCATTTGTCCCCCGGTAGATGCAAATTCCCCGGATGTCTGAATTAACTTTTCCGGTGTAACCTTTAAAATTCCTTCCATCATACTCTCCTTCCATTTTCTTAATCAATACTTCCTTGCCATCGCCATCTCCCTGTTCCTTGCTTCTGCCTCCTCATACCTTGCCGCAATTTCCAAAAGCGCCTGTATGTATTGTCCAATCAACTGACAAAAAGCATCCATCTGCTGTCTGTCCCTTAAAAAGGCCTGGTGAAAAGCGCTTTTGGCCTCCCCCTCCCACATGCTGCACAGGGAATTTTCCTGCTCCCCCATTTCGGCCGCTTTCGCCCTAAACTGTCCGTTAAGCTCTTGAAGCCTGGATGCTCTGCTTCTCAATTCTGATGACGTCACCTGAAAAAAAGCCATTTAAATACCTCCTAATATGCATTTAGTATATTCTTGTAGATGCAAGCGTCAAATTACACATTTCTGTTTTATACATTTCCTGTGCCTGCTCACTTAGCTCTGCCGCCAATGCCCCAAGGCATCTTGCCGCATTACAATATTCATTGCCCATCTTTAACTCCCTCTCCACAAGTTTCCGTGCTGCTTCACTATTCCACCTCCTTTTCGTATCGCATAAGATTTCCGGAATTACTTCCTGTCCGATCCTTTCCAATTCTTCTGATACTCGTTTTATCTTTTCTGAAATAGCTAAAACTTCTTTAAAATGAATTTCAATGGTCTGCGGTGACAAGTTCATTTTCTTTTTCCGCCTCCTCATAATTTGCAGCTATATGCTGAAGCTTTTCCACATGGATGCCAAGTTCCCGGAGCCTTTGTCCGCTTTCTTCCGCCAGTTCGTCCAACGCCTTCTGAAGCTGTAAAACAGCCTCACAATAAAACCCGCCGGTAAGCTGCCCGATCTCCTTTTTGGCGTTTTCCAGATATGCATCCGCCCGGCTTACCGTTTCTTGCCACTGATTTCCCTTTTCTTTTACCTTACCGGTACTTACCCGAATCTTTTCTTTCACTTTCCCCACCTATCCGCCTCCTGCTGCCAATTCCACAAGAAAACTGTTTCTTTTTTCTGTTTCAGCCAGCATCTTAGCTACCTCATTTACTGCAACAAGAAGCTTCTCCATTCTTTCAACACAATCCTTTACCTGTCGTTGCTTATTCTTAAACTCTCCGTTCCATTGCCGGCAGGCAGGGCTATCCCAGACCTTCACAAATTCCTTTGTCTCTGTATCTAAAATATCCATCTGGTCTTTTATCTGTGTAAAACTCTTTTCCAACAGATCGATCCTTTCATTTAAGCTGCCCGCATATAACCATATCTTACTTCCACTCGTCTCTTCCACCTCCTCCTTGCAAACCTTTTATCCCTATTTTCTATTTTCACTTACACCAAAATCAGCCGGTCTCCACTTTTTATCCCCTGCTCTAACAAATGATCCTCTACCTTTAACAAACGATTCTGTTCTGGAGCATAAAGGTAACGCCTCTTTCTGTCTTTGCACTTTATTTTTTCTTTTTTCTCTACCAAAGCAATTATCTCCTCCACCACTTTTTCAGCCGGCATTTCCCCGTCAAGTTCAAAATCATAACAACCATCAAGAGCCGGGATCAACACATCAATCATCATCTTGGTTCTCCTTCATGATTCCTGGTATCAAAAGCCTTTCCGTAGGTGAAAAGATTCCCGGTTTCCAGTATCCGATTCCTTCCGGTTCCCGCTGGTTAAGTCTCGCATAACCTAAGTCGTCAAAGGAAAATACCCTCTGCGCTCCTCCGTTGCCTCCCAAATGAATTCCGATCTGCCAGGCGGAAAGTTCTCTGAAAAAAGGTTCCGTCATCAGGTAAGAGTCTTGCTGGAAACGATATGCTCCTGTCAGGAAGAACTCTCTTCTCTTCCCTGCTGCCAGCTCTTCCCAAAAGCGGATTCTTTCACTCCGCATTTCATCCGCACATCCAATCTTCTTTATAAAATCCGCCAGATCTGCAATGATAAGGCAGCACCCTTCCCTTTCCTCTTTATGAAACCGCAAAAGCTCCTCTTCACTCATAAAATTTCCAGTTTCCTTAACCGGATACCTTCGATCCCAGATCCACACGACTTTTTTTCCTGCCAGTTCCATACTGATTGCCAGATCCGTAAGAAAAACCTGTGCCACCTCATCTGCCCCATGGGATAATAAAAAAACTGGAGCTTTTAAGAAATTTAGTTCCCTGATCTCTCCTGTAGCCAAAGAATAGCCAAGAGGAATCCTGTTTTCTTTCCATGTATACTCCTTCCACATAACTTCACTGCCCCGCTCTCTGGGAAGGCGCAAAAACGGTTTCATAGTTCTTATTGCTTGTTCTGCCTGTACGGTCTCTTTCTTTGTATTTTCAAAAAAGGCTGCCTGAAACTCCAGTATCTGTTCTCCCACTTTGCAAAGCCCTCTTCCGGCAGTATTTTCCTTGGGAAGCACCGAAAAGGTATATTGGCGCAGGATATCTCCATAGGAAAAATGATCGCTCATTTCAAAGGCCAGCGTCGTCTTTATTTTCTCATAAACTTTTCCAGGAATTTCCGCTGGTGAAGATGCAGATAGTATTAAATAAATTCCATACCCCATCCCTTCCCCTGCCATCCGGTATAAAAACTGCTGCTGTTTTTCCGTAAGCGTAGAATACATGGCTGCAAAATTGTCTATCACCACAAATACCCATGGATATTTATCTGCTCCTTTTGAAAACCCATCCTTTCTTTTTTGAAACAGCCTCTCCAGATGATAAAAGAACACATCCCTCTCTGCTTTTTCGGAAAGCACTCCGGCTACACCTGGTAAACCATCAAAGCGCTCCATATTGGCCTGCCCCATATCCACACACACCACCGCTGTCTGTTGCTGTCCACATCTGGTTAAAAGCTGCCAAATGATCAATTTCAAAAAAGTACTTTTACCTGAAACCGGCCCCCCACATAAGGCCATATGCCCCATTTTATCCGGCCTGTAATAAAGCGGAAATTGTCTTTGACTTCCTGGGTCATCACATAATCCCAGCAAAATTTCTATCATCGGCTTTTCCTTCTCCCCATCTTTTCCCATTTCCTCTTCCAGGCGTATTTTATCTTCCAGTTTGTTAAAGGTAAGCCTTTCCGGCAGCTCCGGCATCCACAATGAATCAGCTTTCTTAAGTCCCTCTTCTTTGGCAGACAGGTTTATGGCCTGAATCACCATTTCCATTTGGCTGGCTTTCCTCTCCTTTTTTCCGTCTTCTGCCTTGATCCTCCTGCCTGTCCTCTCTACCATTGCCGTATTCCGTCCTGCCTCCCGTTCCTCAATATAATCTCCGCCGCAATAGCCGGCCTGAAACAATTCATAATATTCACGACTTCCTATTTGCAAATAACACTGCCCCGGGGAAGTCAAAAGCGCTGCATCCCCATTGTGGAGCATATCCATGCTGTCCTGACGGTCCTGCACTTTTAGACACAGGTGAAACCTTGCATTACTCCAGATTCTGTCGTCAACAGTGCCTGCCGGTTTCTGGGTAGCCAAAATCAAATGGATCCCCAGGCTTCTGCCCACCTGGGACAGGGAAATAATCTCCTGCATAAATTCTGGCTCTTCCTTTCTAAGCTGGGCAAACTCATCCACCACCAGGATCAGGTGCGGCATCGGTTCCTGTACGCTTTTCTGATGGTAAAGAGCAGTATACCCATCAATATGGTTCACCCCGCATTGGCTAAGAAGCCTTTGCCTTCGTTTGTTCTCGCTTGTAATTGCCGACATGGCCCGTTTGATTTGTTTCCCAGAAAGGTTTGATATGACTCCGGCACAATGGGGAAGGGAAGAAAGCATATTTCCCGTTCCACCGCCTTTATAATCAATTATAAAGAAGTTCACATCTTCCGGTGAAAAATTTGTAGCAACAGACAATAGAAATGTTAAGATCAGTTCACTTTTTCCAAAGCCAGTGGTTCCTGCAATCAATCCATGAGGCCCATGAAACTTTTCATGGATATCCAGGCTCACAATTCTTCCTCCTCTTCCACATCCTATAGGGACTTTAAGTCTTTTCGCCGGATTATTCTTTTTCCATCTCCGGCTTATCTCCAATTCCCAAACACAAGTGCATCCATATAACCCTAAAAAATCCACTTGGTCAGGTAATCTCTCCTCCAGGCCGCTTTCCCTGACCCGAATCCCTGAAATATCCCTGAAATACTTTTCCGCCCTCTCCCCTTGGATCTTCTCCAGTTTCAGAACCTGGCTAATGATTCCCTCCTCTTCCCGATACAAGATCTCCTCTTGGTCACGCCATGTAAGAGTGCATCCACAGCTTTTAGGTAAAAATTCCTTTTGCCTGGCCATAAAAATTGCACTGACCGGGTACTCTCCCTGGTTTTCCGCAAGATAGCCAAATAAAGTCTCACCCTCCACCAATTCCTGATCCAGCACCAATACCAAATACCATGGAATTCCTATCCCTTTGCCCCCCTGTCCCTTTTCCAATTCTGACATGAGCGCCGGAATGATCTCCCCGCTTTCCTTTTCATCACCTGCAAGAAACCTGGTCTTCCTATCTGGCGACCAAATATGTGGCATCCACCGGATCCCTTCCGCTAACCGTTGTTGGCAGCGCTTTTTCTTGTCGTAAAAACACGCCACCTTTACCTCCGTGTAACAGTGGCATGCCGCTAACTGCACGAAAAGGGCAAAAAGCACAAAATAATTTTCCTCTTTATCAGCGTCGGCTAAAATCCCTAACCTCCTGGTCTTAAAAAAATCTATACCAAGAGGCACTGATTCTATCCTGCTAAATTCCCTGACAAGCTCCCCTCCCTCCTGATATAACGCATCGGGGACGATATCTCCCGACTTCCGAACGAGCTTTAGCTGTACCTGGAAATCTGCACTCCCTATGCCAAGCCGGAAAAACAAGAAATCCTTCTGACGGAAATACCTGTTCCACAAAACCACGGGCGTCCCGCTTTCGCTTTTTAAAAAACTTTCCGCTGCCGGATATTTTTCTTCCAAAGCTTTCCTGTTCTCTTCCCGATACCCTGTCAGTTCCTGTCTCATTCTTTGCAGGTATTCCCGATATTGTCCAATCCGGTGTTTTTCATACCGCCGCTCCCCATGCTTCTTATATCCGTAATTGACGATTCCCCAAAAAAGAGCCAGCAAGGCGCTGCACACACCTGTTACAAGTGACAACAGATAAAACCCCTGTCCCTGATCCATCAGCCTGCTTCCAATCAGCGCCATAGCAACCATAGGAAACACCATCGTCATAGACGGCCCAAGGCTCAATAAAACCGGTGTTTCCTCCTTTCCCCTTTTGGGCTTTGGTGTAAGAATCTCCACTTCCCCAGTATGAATCCTGCTTCCCTGTTTCCACTCACGTTCAACAATCCTTTCATAAAGAACCGGGGTTTTTGCCTTCTTTGCCTGATCTTTGTGATATCGTTCCTCTAATCCCTTACCTTCTCCTGCAATTCTTGTAATCCCTGCAAAAGAAACACAAAGAAAAATCTCCCCACAGAGTAATAGATGAAGACCCATGATATCAATCTGATCGCCTTGGCTGATTTTCCGTTTTCTGGTCAAAACCCTGCCGTTTACATAGATTCCTCCACCTTCCGTTTCAGGATTGATAAAGAACTCCCCCTGCTCTAACCAAATGGATGCATGTTGTGCCTCAACCAAACCAAAGCAATCATAAAAAAGACGGTTCTTATATGCCTTTCCAATCTGACAGATCTCCCCTCCTTGAAGCAAAAGCCTTCCCGCCCGTTCCTGCCGATCAAGGCTTTCCGTAAGAATCAGCATCAGCTTTTCCCTGCCAGCCGTTTGATAGTAACAAGGCTGGTCTTCATGAAGCTTATTTTCTCCCAAAAAGTAATCGCTTTCCTTTTGCCAGAATAACAACTTTTCATCTTCCCCCAACATCAATTCGTCTTTTGCCAAGAAAAAAAGATACTTTCCTTCCTGGCTTTCATACAATCTTCTCCTGGTACAAGCTTTTTCTCCAAAGATCAAAAGAAACCTGTCCCTGCATATTTCATGGCTGTTTACTGTCACTGGAACCTCCTGGAACTACCAGAGCCAAACCGTGCATCTTTATCAGACTGCTCCGCCGGCTAAAATGAATGATAGATAAAATGATTTAGATTATTTGAAAGTGTTATCACATTAACAGATCCTGGAGAATCTGTCAATGCCTTTTCGCTTATTAATAGATTGTTTATCATGATTAAAAAAAATTTACATATCTTTTTAAAAATATCATAAGTCTCCCTGCCCGCCAAAAATATTTCAAATAAAAACAACTAAGGGAACCATGCCTTCTGCCGGTTCCCTCTGTTCCTGATCCAATCTTGTCAATGCCTTACTGTTCCTATGATATCATTCATAGGATTGAAATCCTTCTAACATAGCTCTTACCTGTTCCTCACAACCTTCTCCATAAGTAACCACAATAGAAACTGCCCGATACCCCAGCCCTGTGGATCTCATGTAATAGTCCATATACATCTTCTTCCCTACTGCTTCTACATAGTAACCTGATTTCAGGAAATTGAGTCCGGCAATCTCCACCCATTCATTACTTCCCGTACTCTCATATTCCATAGCGGAGATATTGGATAAGGTTTCCTCTAAGGCCTGTGCAAAAAGTTCTTCGGTTATTTTCCCAGGAAGCAAATCCACGCTCACGATCACGTTAGCATTTGTCCCTTCGTCAACACACATCATCTCTTTCACAGAAGTCAGTTCCGCGTATTTCAATTCCGCCTCTCCTAAGTCCTCTGAGAGAAGATCAGCGCTAATCCCCATCAGCGCATCAAGTTCTTCCTCCGTGGTCATTTTCATACCTTCCGGCGCCGTAAACCGCATACCGGCCCATTCGCTTTCCCATCCATCTTCATAAACCGTCCCTTTAGAGAAAGCCGGCTCTGTCCCTTCTGCTTCTCCTGTTTCTGCTTCCGGCACCGATGCCTGCTCCGGTTCCTGTACATCCCCCGATCCCGGATCCTCCGCCCGCTCTTCTTCTGGTCCTGTAATCTCTTCATCACTCTCCAAAACGCTATCCGTTTCTTTGATGTCCGCTTTTCTTCCACAAGCCGTAAATGCCAAAACCATTGCAAGCGCCAATAAAACTACTTTTTTGTTCATCCCCAGGTTCCTCCTTGCCCTCGTCAATTTACTTTTGTTTATCCCAACGCCACATCCAGAATCATCATGATCAAAAAACCAACCATCACACCAATCGTTCCCAGATTTGAATGCTCCCCTTCATTTGCTTCAGGGATCAATTCCTCTACCACAACATAGATCATTGCCCCCGCCGCAAAAGCCAAAAACCATGGCATATAAGGTGAAATCTGGACTGCGATCAAAGTGATTCCCACGCCGAAAAGCAGTTCCACAATTCCTGAAAGGCTTCCCAGCGCAAAAGACCTGATCCTGCTTAACCCTTCCTGCCGCAGCGGCAGAGAGATCGCAGCTCCTTCCGGAAAATTTTGAATACCGATTCCCACGGCCAAAGCAAATGCAGCCGCATATAATGCAGGATCCTCCGGGTGCTGCGCGGCCATGGCAAATGCAAGCCCTACCGCCATTCCCTCCGGTATATTGTGCAGTGTAACCGCCAGCACCAGAAGCGTCGTCCTATGCAGAGAACTTCTCACTCCTTCAGGCCGCTTTTCCCCAAGATGAAGATGGGGCATAAGAAAATCCAACAGATATAAGAAAAGTCCTCCCAGCACAAACCCTCCTGCCGCCGGTATCCATCCTATCCCACCCGCACTTTCCGTCTCATCAATAGCAGGAATCAACAATGACCAGACAGATGCCGCCATCATCACCCCCGCCGCAAAACCCAAGAACGCTCTTTGAATGTTCATCCCCATATTCTTTTTAAAAATGAATACTACCCCGGCCCCAAGCGCCGTCATGAAAAAGGTAAAGCCGGTACCCATAGCCGCCCAACCGATTGCAAGATTCATATTCTCCTCTTTCTACGTTTGAAACAAACGTCTGCTTCTATGTTCATTATACCCAGCTTTCTCCATTTAGTGCCTGTATCTGAAAATTCTGTTAAACAAAAACCCGGTACAGCATCTTATGGCACTGTATCGGGCTGCGTAACCATTCTGGTCTTTTCTTTTTTAAAAAGAAGCCCTAAAATGCGGGCTTCTTTTCATGCAGGAAAAGAGACTTGAACTCTCATGGTATTGCTACCACACGGACCTGAACCGTGCGCGTCTGCCAATTCCGCCATTCCTGCGAACAAATGTTATTGTATCTTTTTTTTCCTCTCCTGTCAACTGTTTTTCTCATTTTTTTAGATATGTCTATTCAAACAATCTGCATGATGCCTGAAACCTATGACACAAAATCAAACAAACTGATCTGATTGGATTCCGGCAGTTTCCCTAAAAGGTTCAGCTCATCCATCATTTCCACCACGGTTTTAGACACCTTAGTCCTTTGCCTGAAATCATCTTTGGAAAGAAAAGGCCCTTCTTTGGCCGCCTCCACAATAGCATCCGCTGCTTTTTCCCCCAATCCGTCAATACTGTTTAAGGAGGGCATCAGTTTATCCCCTACGATTTGAAAATTTCTGGAATGAGCAGTAAAGATATCAATAGGGACAAAATCAAATCCCCTTGCATACATTTCCTGCACGATCTTCATATCTTTCATAGAATCCTGCTCCTTTTTGGAAAGGGAATCCCCCCTCCTTTTATACTCTGTCATCACATTTTCCAGATGCTGCTGCCCCCGGCACATCGCTTCATAGGAAAAAGCCGATGCACGGATAGAAAAATAAGAAGCATAGTAGGCAAGGGGATAGTTGATCTTACAGTAAGCAATCCTCCATGCCATCATAACGTAGGCCGCCGCATGAGCCTTGGGAAACATATATTTGATCTTTTTACAAGACCAGATATACCAGTCTGGCACATCGTGAGCAGTCATTTCCTTCTCCCACTCCGGCTTTAAGCCTTTCCCCTTACGCACACTTTCCATAATCGTGAAGGACAACGCGCTGTCCACCCCCTTATGGATCAGATAGATCATAATATCGTCACGACAGCAGATACAGCCGGAAATATTTGCCTTTCCTTCTGCAATAAGCGTCTGGGCGTTTCCCAGCCACACGTCTGTTCCATGGCCCAGACCGGAAATGCGGATTAAGTCAGACAAACTCTGAGGCTTGGTGTCAAGAAGCATCTGGATAACAAAATCCGTACCAAACTCCGGCACCCCCAAAGATCCTAAGGGGCACCCATCGATCTGATCCGGCGTGATCCCCAAAGCGGAAGTATTCTGGAACAAGGACATGACCCCCTTATCGTCTAAAGGGATCTTTGTTGGATCAATGCCTGTCAAGTCCTGAAGCATACGAATCATAGTGGGATCATCATGTCCCAGTATATCAAGCTTTAGCAGGTTATGGTCGATGGAATGGTAATCAAAATGCGTAGTCACAATATCTGTAGACATATCGTTAGCGGGATGCTGCACCGGTGTAAAGGAATTAATATCTTCTCCCACAGGAAGCACGATGATTCCCCCGGGATGCTGCCCCGTACTTCGCCGGATTCCGGTACATCCGCCCACGATCCGGTTAATCTCACAGGTACGTTTACTGCTGCCCCGCTCTTCATAATACCTTTTCACATAGCCAAAGGCAGTCTTGTCCGCCAAGGTTGCAATCGTCCCTGCCCGGTAAGTCTGTCCGGCTCCAAAGATAACCTCCGTATACTTATGGGCTTTACTTTGGTATTCCCCGGAAAAATTAAGGTCAATATCCGGCTCTTTGTCCCCTTTAAATCCCAGGAAGGTTTCAAAGGGGATGTCAAAACCGTCCTTAATCAGCAGCGTACCACACACCGGGCAATCCTTATCCGGCATATCGCATCCCGCATTTCCAGAAAAGGCTTTTACCTCCGGCGAATCAAAATCATAGTACCGGCACTTGGGACATCTATAATGAGCGCTTAGAGAATTTACCTCTGTGATTCCTGCCATAAATGCCACCAAGGACGAGCCTACAGATCCCCTTGACCCCACCAAGTAGCCATCCTCCACCGATTTCCACACCAGCTTTTGGGCAATGATATACATCACCGCAAATCCATTGCTAATGATGGAATTCAATTCCTTTTCCAGCCTTTCCTTAACAATAGGCGGCAATTCTTCTCCGTATAATTCATGTGCCTTACTGTAACAGATCTCTGTCAGGGTCTTATCACTGTCAGGAATCACCGGCGGGCATTTATCCGGGCGCACTGGCGCCATCACATCGATCTGATCTGCAATCATATTGGTGTTGGTGATCACCACTTCCTCCGCCTTATCGCTGCCAAGATAAGAAAACTCATCCAGCATTTCTTCTGTAGTCCTAAAATATAGGGGAGCCTGATCCTCTGCATCCATGAACCCCTTTCCCGTCATAATAATCCGGCGGTACACCTCATCTTCCGGGTCAAGAAAATGCACATCGCAGGTGGCAACCACCGGCTTATTAAACTCTTCACCCAAAGATACGATCTTCCGGTTCATATCCATAATATCTTCCATGCTGTTTATAGCGGATATTTTTTCTGATTCCACCATAAATTTATTGTTTCCTAAAGGCTGGATCTCCAGATAATCATAAAAATCCACCAGCCGAGCAATTTCTGAATCCGGCTTTCCCTCCAAAAGAGCCCTGTAAAGTTCTCCAGCTTCGCAGGCGCTTCCCAGGATCAGCCCTTCTCTGTGCTTTAAGAGAAGACTCTTAGGCACGCGGGGCCGTTTGCTGTAATAGGTCAGGTGCGATTCCGAAACGAGGGTATATAAATTTTCCCTGCCAACATTATTCTTTGCAAGGATAATGGCATGATAAGAAGGCAGCCTTTTTACGATATCAGGGCTGGCGTCTCCCATGGCATTGACTTTTGCAAGAGTGTCCACCCCCTTACTTGTCAACATAACTATAAACTTTACAAATATCTCCGCCGTAGCTTCAGCGTCATCCACTGCCCGATGATGATTTTCCAATGATATATTCAATGTCTTTGCCACAGCATCCAGGGTGTGCTTTGCCTGATGGGGCAGTAGGATCCTTGCAATCCCTACCGTATCCACATAAGTAAATTCCCGCCTTATCCCCTGGTTCCTGGCATTTTCCTTAATAAAACTCATATCAAAATTCGCATTATGAGCTACCAACACCGCATTGCCGCAAAATTCCAAAAACTCTGGCAATACCGTCTCAATAAAAGGCGCATTTATCACCATACTATCATTGATTCCCGTAAGTTTTTCAATTTCAAAAGGAATCGGAACATCCGGATTTACAAAAGAAGAAAAACGCTCAGTAATCTGTCCGTCAGACACTTTCACAGCGCCAATCTCTATAATCTTATTTTTCACAGGTGAAAATCCGGTTGTTTCTATGTCAAAAACCACAAAATCTGCATGGAAATCCTGTCCCGTCTCTCCTGTCACGATCTCATGAAGATCGTCCACCAAATAAGCTTCCATACCATATATGATCTTAAAGAATTCCTGTTTATCAGGGTTTTCTTCCCCAGCCTCTTTCCTTTTAGATTTTTCTGCCTTCCAGAGATCTTCCCATACATGATTTGCATCTGGAAATGCCTGAACCACGCCATGATCTGTAATGGCAATGGCCGGATGCCCCCACTGGTAGGCCCTTTTTACTATATCCTTTGCCTCAGAAACACCATCCATATCGCTCATTTTGGTGTGGCAATGAAGTTCTACCCTCTTTCGCAAACTGGTATCGCTCCGTGAACTGGTAAAATCAGGTATCCTTTTTACCCCCACTAAGGAACCGATGGTCAGCTCATTATCAAATTTATCAATTGTAGTAAGCCCTTTAAGCTTGACGAAAGCCCCTTTCCCTATTCCCTCCGCAAGTTCTGCCACTTGCTCATTATGGGCAAAGAGTTTGATTGTCATGGTATCCGTAAAGTCCGTCACATCAAAAATCAAAATCGTTCTCTCGTTCTTGATTTCTCTGGAATCATAATTAATGATCTTCCCACGAATGACCACTTCTCCCATCTCACCGATAATATCTTCTATCGGTATTGCCTCTTCCTCAAAATCCTTCCCATAGATCACATCCGGGTTATCTGAACGCTTAACGGCCCGCTTAAAATCACTCTTCACATTCTTTCCTAAGTCATTTTTACGAAGGTTTTTCTTTTCACCTCCGGAAAAAACTGCCCCGCTTCCCTTGGACAGCTTCGTGACGCCTTCTGCCGGCGCCTGGACAGGAGCCACTGCAACACTATCGGTAAAAATATCATCCTCTTTGGCTGGCCCCGCCGTTTTTTCTCTGTACTCAACCTTACAGGCAATGGAAAATCCACACCGTTCATTCAGGATCTTTTCCAAGATACGGACTACCTCATCCGCCTTGCTCCGTGCCGGAACGGAATCCTCAATGGACACCAGCATCTGCCCCTTCCGTGAAAAATCTATTTGTGCGTTCTTAAACAAATTATATTCAATAGGACTGTACTCCCTAAGTTCCAATAAAATACTATCTTTGTAAGCATCCAACAGTTTTTCCAGATTATACTGTTTTGAAAGATGAAACTTTTCATATAACTTGACCGTCACATCATGAGCAGCAAAAAACTGTTTTTTAATCTCCTTTTCCACCCGGAAAATCATTTCCTTTTGAATGAGATAATCACTGACGATCGTAACGCGAACAAGGTCTCTGCGTTTTGTCGCAGAAACCTTTTCCACTGTAACCTGTTCAAAAATATCTTTCATTTTTGCCTCCAGCTTCAGCGCTGGAAACACCTCAAAAAACTGCTTTGCCATCTATCTGCTTTCCTTATCTCATTCTCGTGACAGATCTTTTTTGCATATTGTATCTTTTAAGCATTCTCATTCCAGTGCTCTAACTCTTCCCTTAACACTTCAAGAAGCTGCTCCTCAGGAACCTTTTTAACGATCTCGCCTTTCTTGATCAATAACCCCTCTCCGATACCTCCCGCAATGCCTATATCCGCCTCTTTTGCCTCTCCAGGCCCATTTACCGCGCACCCCATCACCGCAACTTTAATATCCAAAGGGAATTGTGCAGCCATAGTCTCCACTTGATTGGCAAGAGTAATCAAGTCAATCTTAGTCCTTCCACAAGTAGGGCAAGAAACTACTTCTATCCCTCCTTTGCGAAGCCCCAAGGTACGCAGAATAAGCTTTGCAGACTTAATTTCTTCTATGGGATCGCCAGTTAGGGAAACACGGATAGTATCCCCTATTTTCTGGTTCAGGATCAATCCAAGTCCTATCGCGGATTTGATATTCCCACTGATGATCGTCCCTGATTCTGTGATTCCCACATGAAGCGGGTAATCCGTCTTCTGTGCAAGGATCTCATGAGCACGGACACACATGAGCACATCGGAAGATTTTATGCTGATGACCAGATTTTCATAGCCAAGTTCTTCTATCATATGTACCTTATCCAAAGCGCTTTCCACAAGCCCCTCCGCTGTAACACCATGGTATTTTTCTACCAGTTCTTTTTCCAATGAACCACTGTTGACACCCACACGGATAGGAATCTTTCTTTCTTTTGCAGCCGCAACTACTGCTGCCACCTTCTCCTGTCCGCCAATATTTCCAGGATTAATCCGAATCTTATCCGCACCGTTTTCTATTGCCGCAACCGCCATCTTATAATCAAAATGAATATCTGCCACAAGAGGGATAGATATCTGCTTCTTAATCTCCCTGATTGCCTGTGCCGCCTTTATCGTTGGGACAGTACACCGGATGATCTCACAGCCTGCTGCTTCCAGTTCGTGAATCTGTTCTACGGTAGCCTTTACGTCCTCCGTCCTTGTATTAGTCATAGACTGGATCAAAATCGGATTCCCTCCTCCAATCACTTTACTGCCAATTGATATTACTCTTGTATGCTCCCTGGTCATCATCTGCCTCCAATCATACTACGCTGTATGTGCATTTCTGTCTTCTTTATGCATATCTAAAATACTGTGTACCCTTTCCACTTCGTCAAGAATCATATCGCTATAATGCCTCAGACTGATTATCTCCCCTCTTACATCCGCTGTACCTTTTTTCGTCTCAACCATATCCCGCTTCAATTCAGATACATCTTTTTTCAAACCAGACACATCCTTCTTTGCCTCAGATACGTCCCTTCTTAACTCCACGATATCTGCTTTCACCTCTGCCATATCTTCTTTCAACTCAGACACGTCCTTCTTGAGTTCAGATACATCTCCCTTTAACTCCACGATATCCGCTTTCACCTTTACCATATCTTCTTTCAACTCAGATACGTCCTTCTTGAGTTCAGACACGTCTCTCTTTAACTCCACGATATCCGCTTTCACCTTTACCATATCTTCTTTCAGCTCAGACACGTCCTTCTTGAGTTCAGACACGTCTCTCTTTAGCTCCACGATATCCGCTTTCACCTCTGCCATATCTTCTTTCAGCTCAGACACGTCCTTCTTGAGTTCAGATACGTCTCTCTTTAACTCCACGATATCTGTTTCCATCCCTGTAACTTTTTCTAGTATCAAATCAAGTTTCTGATTCTCTGTCATGAATATTCCTCCTGTATAATTAGTATATCACTGGTAAAAAATAAAGTCTACGCATTTCCTTCTTCTGTGTGTTGGTACATTATATCATCATTTCGACAACATATCAACCGTATAATATGAATTCATTTTTGTTTATCCTCCCTTCCCAATGAGAAAAATTCTGCTCACATATACACCCCCTTCCTTTCCTTCCGCAACTATCTGTATACTGACTTCATCCTCCGGAAGGCAGATTGCTGGAATTTCAAACCGCACACATTCATCAGGCGTGTATACTGCTCCTTCCTTAAGCAGCATTTTTCTTCCCAAATCATCGCGCATTTCCACCCACAGACGATTTTCGCTTTCGCCAGCGTAGGCTGCTTCCTGCTGCCAGGAACAGGAACTATTTTTTGTCCCTTCCCAAACGCTGCCCGCTAAGAAAAGCAAAATAGCATACAGCCCTAAAAACTTCTTTTCCGTATACCAAATACTTTTCTCCTGCCTGTAGGACTTCGTAGAACCTTTTTTCCGTCTCCTCAAAAAAAGGTCCAGCGCTATCGCTGCTCCAATCAAGAATAGCGGCCTGTACAAAAAAGGAAAAGGAATTTCATTTGCTGCTACCCCTACATGCAAAGGTACGAGTAACGCCCCGGCGCCAGCCAGAAAAAGTCCATACACGCTTCCCGTCTTCAGATACCACAAGATTCTTTCTCCACATCTGTTCTGTTCATAGCAAAGCAACGCTTCCTTTAATTCATCCATTGTCTGATACCGCCATTCCCTTTCCTCGCAGAGGCCTTTTTCTACGATACCTTCTAACTGCCTTGGAATGCTTTTATCAAATTTCCTGACAGGCAGGCGTATGCCCCCATATTCCACAGGATTTTTCCCTGTAAGCATTTCATGGAGTACCGCGCAAAGTGCATAAATATCCCATGTCTTATCCCCCTTTGCTCCCTTCCATTGATCACCCGGACAGTATCCCAGCGTGCCTGCCTGCCAATACTGTCCATGACGTGTACCTGTTTCCTGCATAGCTGCGCCAAAATCAACTAGCTTTACCGTTCCGTCCGGCCGTATCATGATATTTTCCGGCTTAAGGTCGCGATAGATCACCGCCTGCCCCCTGCTATGAAGATAAGACAGGACATCGCATAATTCCACCGCCCACCTAATCGCCTGTTTTACTTCTACCCTTCCGTTTTTCTGCAGATGATCCCTCAAGGTAACTCCTTCCACATATTCCATCACCAGATACTTTCTATCTGCTTCCTCAAAAAAATCATAGACTCCAGGCAGTCCCGAATGCTGCAATCCCTTCAAGAGAATCACCTCCTGTACCTGATCTTTTCTCCCTTCCTCCTTTTTACATATTCTCTCTTTCACTGCCGCCATCCTGTCCAAATGCATGTCCCTTGCCAGATAAACGGTTCCTTCTGCGCCTTGTCCAATAGGCTTTACAATCTCATATTTCTGCAGCAGCACTTCTCCTGGTTTTTTCAAAATGATCAAGCCCTCCTTCTCCTAGTTTGACCCCATCCACAAACTTTCACATATACCGCCGACATATTATCCTTTTCCCCTCTCTTCATTCCCCACCTTGCCATTTCTCCAAGGCGGCCATCGATCTGCTGCTCCTCATCTATCTGTACTGGTTCCAAAAGTCCCATGCTTTCTTCCGACTGTTTTCTGTAAAATCCATCTGTACACAACAAAAAACCACTTTTTCCATGCGCTTTCCCCACTCTCATATAAGGAACCTGAAAGGGAAAAGACCCCATACACTTTGTCAGCCTGCCATATTTATCCCTATGATCCACCGTCAACACATTCCGTTTGTTTTTCCTGTAAAGGTATATACGGCTGTCCCCTATATGCAGGATCAAATATTTCCCTTTCCACAAAAGAAGAAGGGAAACTGTAGCTCCCAGATCTATATCCCGTTCTGTTCCATATCTTGCCAGATTTTGCCGCATTTCATAAAAAACCCGTAATAGATTTCTTTGGAATGCCTTGATTCCCTTTCCTCTTTCCGCCAGCGGAAGTAATTGCCGGTGGAAATTTTCAATCAATTTTTCACAAATATAGCCACTGGCATTTTCCCCCTCCGAAAGCCCACCGATCCCATCGCTGACCGTTGCCATAAACAATCTGCCATAATGTGTATATGCTTGCTGCAAAGCAATAGAATCCTGATTGGACACTCGTCCCCCCTGATTCCAGTAAACACCAGAAAATAATTTCAAATGTAAAACCAACCTTTCCCAAAATTGAAATGCTGCAGAGATCTCTGCAATTGATTTTCTGAACAAAAGAATAATTTATTTTACCCTGTCTAAATAAAAAAATCCATTGTACAAAATAACCAAAATACTATTTTCGGTAATTTTGCACAACGGATTTTAATTCAAATCTTATTTTAGTTAAAAAAACTTTGTTATGTCATTAAAAAGAACAAACACCGTCAACACAATAATAGCCATCATTCCCGCCAAATGAACTAAGCCTTCCTTTTCCGGAGGAATTGGCTTCCCCCGCACTGCCTCTATCAGCAAAAATACCAAACGCCCGCCGTCCAGCGCCGGAAGGGGTAAAAGGTTCATGATACCAAGATTCACAGACAAAAGAAGTGCAATGTTGATCATATTGATCACTACCTCCCAGATGCCATATGGTTTTACCGTATCGTAAACCTCATCCACCATCTTAACAAGTCCTACTGGCCCTGCCACATCATCTTTTGAAAGCTGTCCTCTTACCAGCATTCCCAAGCTTTTAAAGGTCGTCTCTGCAAAAAACTTCATCGTATAAAAAGAATACTGGAACGTTTGAGGGACATTGCATTTTAAATACTGCCCCACGCTGATCCCCATATAGTACCGCCCGGCCGCCTCATCATAAACCGGATCAAGCACAGTGGTATGCTTTTGCCCATCCCGCATATAAGTGATTTCCAATGACTCACCCTTCGTATTAAGCTGGGAGATCACCGTGATCTCTCCGCCTAAATGAACATTCTTCCCATTAATCCTGGTGATCACATCTCCCGCTTCCAATCCTGCCTCCTGGGCGCTGCTCCCTTCGTTGACCGAATACACTTCTGTGGTAGTCACCCCGCAGGTCCACACAATGATCAGCGCCATCACATAAGCAGTCAGGAAATTAAATAGCGGCCCGGCAAAGATCGTTGAAAACCTTGCCCAAATGGGCGCACTGCCAAACGCTCCTTCAGACTCTTCTCCCTTTTCCCCAACAAGGCCATCTTCACCTTCAAACATACATGCCCCGCCAAGTGGAAACAGCTTTAAAGAATATTTGGTCCCTCCCCGTGTAAAGGAAAATAAAGATGGTCCCATCCCAATAAAAAATTCCACCACATGAATCCTGTTCTTTTTCGCAACAATAAAGTGGCCAAACTCATGGGATATTACCACAATAAAAAAAATGATCAGAAATAAAATAATAGATACCGCCAATCTTAACGCCTCCTGCTATCATGCAAAATATAGTCATACGCTTCCGCTTCAGCATCAAGGATCTGCTCCACGGAAGGATCTATGATCGTTTTATGGGATTCCATTGCCCCCTGTATCAGATCATATATTTCCAGAAATCTGATCTTTTTCTCCAAAAACAAAGCAACCGCCTTTTCATTGGCTGCGTTAAACACTGTAGGCATACTGCCTCCTTCTGCAATAGCCTGATATGCCATGGAAAGTCCCCGAAAGGTCTCCACATCCGGCTTTTCAAAGGTAAGAGAACCCAATTCAAAAAAATCTACCCGTTTCCCTTCCATAGGCTTTCTGTCCGGATAAAATAAAGCATACTGGATAGGAAGCTTCATATCAGGCACTCCTAACTGCGCCATAATTCCACCATCAGCATATTCCACCATAGAATGAATAATACTCTGTGGATGAACGATCACCTGTATTGCTTCCGGCTCCACCCCAAACAGCCACTTTGCTTCGATCACTTCCAATCCTTTGTTCACCAGTGTAGAAGAATCCACCGTAATCTTTTTTCCCATAGACCAGTTTGGATGCTTTAGGGCATCTTCAACCGTAATATTTTCAAGTTCTTTCCGCCCTCTGCCACGGAATGGCCCGCCAGATGCCGTAAGAAGGATCTTTCTCACACGTTCCCTGTTTTCCCCATGCATGGACTGGAAAATAGCGCTGTGTTCGCTATCCACCGGCAAAATGGATACCTTTTTTTCTTTGGCCAGGGGCATAATCAGATGTCCTGCCGTAACCAGCGTTTCCTTATTTGCCAGGGCAATATCTTTGCCCGCCTGGATAGCAGCTATGGTAGGTTTTATCCCTATCATTCCCACAATTGCAGTAACCAAAACATCCATTTCCGGCCATACTGCCAGCTCCAAAAGCCCTTCCATCCCGCTTAAAATCCTGGTCTGGGTATCTGATACCCTGCCTTTCAATTCAGATGCCGCCTCTTCGCTCCACAGGACTGCAATTTCCGGTGAAAACTCCCTGATCTGTTCCTCCATCTTTAAAACGCTGTTTCCCGCCGCAAGGGCAATAACCTGAAGTTCCCTATTATTTCTTACGATCTCAAGTGTCTGGGTACCGATTGAACCGGTAGAACCCAATATCCCTATTTTTTTCATCCAAAATCTCCTTAAGCGCGTATCAAAAGCAATACAAGAAAATAGACCATGGGCGCAGTAAAAATCACACTGTCAAAACGGTCCATCACCCCGCCATGTCCCGGTATCAATTTCCCATAATCCTTAATCTCATGGTTACGCTTGATCGCGGAAGCCGCCAAGTCTCCTACTTGGGAAATAACAGCCCCCACCGCACTGATCAATACAAATACCCATGTAATCTTCTGTTCGCTGACTACAGGCTCCACAATCAAATACCCATATAATGCGCCTACCAGCGCCGCACCCACTACGCCGCCTACTGCGCCTTCTATAGACTTTTTAGGGCTAAGCACCGGCGCCAGCTTATGTTTCCCGATAAGCATTCCCACCAAATATGCACAAGTATCACAGATCCATGAGCTGATAAAGATCATCCAGACTGAATAAACCCCATAGGACAACTCCCGCACCAAATAAATAAAAGAAAGCATGACCGGGGCATACGCTACACAAAAGAAAGCACACATAATCTGTTCCGCATGATACTTGGGAAATGCAAATACATACAGGAACATAAATGCAACTAAAATAGTGATTAGCATGAGAAACAGGTAAATCGGGCTGGTTCCAAAAACCATCAATAGATAGTAGGCTGTAATCCCTGCATATCCGATCATCTCTAAACTGCCCACTCTGCCATCCTTCCCTGACAGGCCACATACTTTTGTAAGTTCACGGAACGCTGTAAGCGCCAAAAAGAGAAGTACCGCCGCAAGCAGATATCCTCCGCTTAATATCGTAAGCAACGCAAGAACTACAAGGATGGCGCTGCTCATAAGCCTGGTTATAAACATTGCCTATCCCTCCTTTATCAGACCGTATCTTCTGTCTCTATGATTATATGCTTCTACGGCCTTTTCCAATTCTTCCTTTGAAAAATCAGGCCAAGCTACAGGCGTAAAATAAAACTCCGTATAAGCAAGCTGCCACAAAAGAAAGTTAGATATTCTTTGTTCCATGCAAGTCCTGATCAAAAGATCCGGTTCCGGCAGCCCGCCAGTATCCAGCGTATCTGACAAATATTCTTCCGTGATATCCTCCAGGGAAAGGGAGCCGTCTTTGACTTTCCGGGCAATTTCTTTTACTGCACGGACAATCTCGTCCCTGCCTCCATAATTTAAGGCTATCTGGAAATGAAGCCCGTCATTTTCCTTCGTGGCTTCCTCCAATTCCCTGATCCGTTTCCTGATATCCTCATCCAACCCGGTCTTGTCTCCAATTACCCTAACGCACATACGGTTCTTTTTTGCTGTGCTAAGGCATGTTCTCATATAGTTCCGCAACAATTTCATTAAGGCATCCACTTCCTCTTTCGGGCGGTTCCAATTCTCTGTACTAAACGCATAAACAGTAAGGTACTCTATTCCCATCCGATATGCCTCTTCACAGATAATCTCTACATTTTTAGCCCCTTGGGCATGTCCATAATTCCTGGGCATTCCCTTCCTTTTTGCCCATCTGCCATTTCCATCCAAAATAATCGCCACATGTCTGGGCATAACCCTTCCCTTTTGCTCCGCCATAATTTACACCTTTCCAATCTGTTACAAGTATAGAGGGGCAACGATCTGCACGAAATCGCATACCCCTCCTCTTTCCTTCTTATACCGTAAGAATTTCCTTTGATTTTTCTTCCATCAGCTTATCCACATCTTTAATATACTTATCCGTAAGCTTTTGAAGATTGTCTGTAAGTTCTTTGATCTCATCCTCAGAAACTTCCGCTTTGGCAAGCTTCTTAAATGCATCATTGCCATCTCTTCTGATATTGCGGACTGCTACCTTACATTCCTCAGCCTTCTTCTTCACATCCTTCACCAGATCTTTTCTGCGCTCTTCCGTGAGTTCCGGAAATACCAGCCGGATAACAGCCCCATCGTTAGAAGGAGTAATTCCAATATCGGAAGCAAGGATGGCCTTTTCTATGCTTTTGATCAGGCTTTTCTCCCATGGTGCAATCTGGATCATCCGCGCTTCAGGGATGGTGATATTCCCCACCTGCTGGACAGGCGTAGGCGTTCCATAATAATCCACTTTCAGTTTATCCAGTACATGAGGATTTGCACGTCCAGCCCTTATCCCCAGATAGTCTCCCTCTAAATGTTCATAGGTCTTTCTCATTTTTTCGTCATATACTTTAATTCTCTCATCCATACCTAAAACCATACCTTTCCCCGATTTACGATACCGTTACTTTAGTCCCGTTAAAGCGGCCTTTCACTGTATTTACAATACTGTTCTTTTCATTCAGGCTAAATACCCACATAGGCACTTTATTATCCCGTGCAAGAATGGAAGCCGTCATATCGACTACCTGAAGATTTTCTGCAATTACCTGATCAATTCCTACTTCATCATACCTCTTTGCATCCGGGTTTATCTTAGGGTCACTGTCATAGACTCCGTCAATAGACTTGGCAAGCAGGATCACATCCGCCTCTACTTCAATTGCCCTGAGCACCACTCCGGTATCTGTAGAGAAATAGGGATGCCCTGTCCCGCCCGCAAAGAATACCACCATTCCTTTTTCAAAACATCTATTTGCCCTGTCTTTGGAAAACAGGTCCGTAAAGGAACCACACGCAAAGGGAGTCAAAACGGCTGTCTTCATCCCTATGCTGCGAAAGATCTCAGACACATAAATACAGTTCATCACCGTTGCAAGCATTCCAATCTGATCCGCTTTGGTCCTGTCTATGTTTTCGCTGGTTCTTCCCCGCCAGAAGTTTCCACCTCCAGTTACAATTCCTACCTGGATTCCAGCTTCCACAAGTTCCCGCACCTGCAAGGCAACTTCTCTTACGGTGTCTTCATCAAACCCCGTCTTTTTTTCCCCTGCCAGCGCTTCCCCGCTTAATTTCAGTAATATTCTCTGCATTACCATGCCCCTTTATTTCATTTTTTTAAGTTCTTCAAAGAAGGACGTCGGGTTAACCTCTGCATAGCACTGTGAACACATACCCTCGATCACCGCACCGTTATTGATCTGAACGGATTTGGATTTGATATCCCCCATCACAATTGCTGATGTGTCCAAAACCACCGGCCCGCGTACATCAATATCTCCTTTGATGGCGCCTGCGATCACCGCGCTAGCGGCGTACACATTCCCAATGATCACCGTACTCTGGCCTACCTTAATACTTCCTTCACTCCTTAAATCACCTGTGATCTTAGCGCCTTCGGCATAAATCTCCGATGCCTGGGAATTTCCCTGAATTGCGCCTGTAACATTTAGCTTTCCAAGAGCTTCCACATTTCCCACAATACTTCCCCTGATCTCAAGGGAACCTTCTGTGGCCATGTTACCGTTAACAATCATTGACTCTGTCAGTACGGAAGTCTCTTCTGAATTCCTGCGTGAAGACATCAGTTTCGGTTCCGGCATAATTTTCTCCGCAACAGGATCCACATACACAGTTTCTTCCTCAGGCTCGGGTTCCGGCTCCTGCGCTGCCTCCAGGCTGTCCAACATCTGGCTGATATCCGCCCCAAAATCAAGTTCCGGCTCTCTTGCCGACGCTGTCCCTGCTGCCATTTCATTCCTTGCCATTTCTTCTGCCCCTTCTTCCGGCATCAGCTCGTTTACTGCCTGTGACAGATCATCCTTTAAATCTGAGAAAAAACCCATTTTTACATCCTCCATTCACATCTTTAGATTCTATTACTCCTTCACCGTTATATGACGGACAGGAATCGTCTCGTCTGTAATCGGCAAAAATACGGCATCCCCTCTGTCCCTGACCCGCTCAATGATCTGGGGCAGCGCATCCACCGTTGAATTCTTTTCTGCTGCATCGTGCATCAGGATCATACAATCCTCCAATCCTTCTATGCCGCCAACGCAGTTCCTGACTATCGTCTCTGTAGAAAGTTCTCCGCTTACCGCATCACCGGAAGCAATATTCCAATCAAAATAAGTAATGCCATTTTCTTCCAGATACTGAATCAGTTCCCCCATATTCGCCCTGCTCACCGTGTTGGAACTTCCTCCCGGAAACCGGTAGTACCTGGCCCATACGCCTGTAACCTGATAGAGATATTCCTGTAGTTGTACAAGATCCTGGATAAAGCTTTCCTTTGATCTATAAACCTCCCTATACTTATGGCTGTAAGAATGCATCGCAAGAGTATGCCCTTCCGCTGCAATCCTCTGATAGGCTTTTACCGACTCCTCATCTGTTTTTCCCACCACAAAAAAAGTGGCTTTGACATCATATTCTTTTAAAATATCCAAAATCCGGTTGGTATTTCTGCTTGGCCCATCATCAAAAGTTAAATAGATTCTTTTTTCCCAGTTTTCTCCCGTTTCCTCATCCGAAAGCTGCACTTGCTGTGTCTTTTCCCTTTTAGATGTTTCCACAGAAGCAACCGTATAAACCCCTGACTCTTCCCCGCTTTCCACTTGTATCTGTACCAGCGTTTCTTCTAACTCATGGACTTTATCCTTCAACAAAATAACATGAAGCCCTAAAAACACACTAACAGCCAGTAAAATAACAACTATGACAGTGGCTGTAACCACTATCCCCTTTTTTAACCTTTGAATTCTCTCCTTCCAGTCATAGATGCCCCCCATGAGTCCTAAACTCCTTATACACGATTTGTATCTATTGTATCACATCCTAAGTTCTTTTGGCAACCTCCTTACTGCGTAGCTTCTTCACCTCATACAATTTTTCGTCTGCCTGAGTCAACGCCTGTTTCAAAGTCAGCTTCTCACCGCTCTTTAACACCCGCGCGCCTGCTGAAACCGTCAGATTATAAGGCTTGCTGCTATCTGCATTATACTGGTCGAACCTGTTGTAAATATCCCAAAGCGCCGCTTCCCCTTCATCATCCCTGGTATATTCCATAATGCATGCAAACTCGTCTCCTCCGATTCTTCCGGCAACTCCTGCATCCTGCACCACACTGGTAAGGACCTCCCCAATAAACTTCAAAGAAAAGTCCCCTTCTTCATGACCGTATCGGTCATTTATAATCTTCAGGTTATTCATATCCACATAAATAACCAAAACTTTGCAGCCTCTTGCCCTGCTCTCTTCTAAGAGTTCCCTGGCTGCATCCGAAAATCCCCTTCGGTTAAATATGCCAGTAAGGCTGTCAGAGCGGGAAAGATTATTTAATACAATATTATTTTCCTTTAAAGTTGCAAGACTTTCTTCTAACTGCTGCTGGATCGTCTCATTTGATTTGAGAAGATCAATCATTTTCGTTGCTGCGCTCATTTGGTTCAAAAGAAATTCCCCGTTAACAAACAATTCATCCGTGATATCGCACAAGAAAAGCCCATAAAGATGTTCATTTACAAAAAGGGGAAGCATGACCATGGAAAACCGGTCCATTCCTTCTAAGGCAGCGTTATGAAATAACTCCTCAACACTGCATTTCTGGCGGATTGCAGGAACCGAATATACTTGTCCGTCCCGCCTATATGCCTTCAGGTAATAACTTTCCGGGATCACAAAATTTTCCTTTTCTAAATGAGTGACTGGTTTCTTAAAGATATACAAAAATGCATTCCGGATATTTAACCATTCCAAATTATTTAATACGGAAGTATAACTTAAGTCATTTCCTTTTTCAAACTGGAGCATGTCACGGATAAACAATTTCATAGAATAACTGTTTCGTTCCTCCGCCTCCCTCATGCTGCCAAACCGATAATCCATGGTACGGATGATCTTCCTGTATGCAATGGAAAAGAAGTCACGAAGTTGATAAGAACTCTCCGTATCAGGCTGCTTTTTCTTCAATGCCTGAAAGATTTTTTCAAAGACGATCAGAAGATTATCCATGTCCCCATATACCACTGCACCATGGTTTAAAAAATCATCCAGCGCCGCCTGAATCTCAAGATATGACTCCATTCCTTTATCATGCTGTTCAAAAAGCTGGCTGATCTTGCAGATCAACTGCCTGAAATCCTGGCGCAGCCTGTCTATCGTCTCTTTTAACTCTTCGTGCCTGCATCTGTAAAAAATATCCTCAAAGTACCCTTCTTCATCATCCTTGAGCGCATAAACATCTGTTTCCGCATCTTCCGCCTTTGCCGCGCACAAAGAATCCCGCATAACGAATTTGGTAGGCATAGTCCTGCTTTCTACCTTTTCCCCGCACAACATCCTCATCACCATTTTAAGGGCACATTCCCCTAACTCCGCCGGGTCCGCTCTCACCGACGAAAGCGATGGCTGGGCCTTCGCTGCAGTAATCGTATCGTCGTAGCCAAACACGGAAATATCCCTTCCCGGCACGATATTTCTCCTCTTGAGTTCCTCGTAAAATCCTATTGCCGTCTCATCATTCACACAAAAAACAGCCTCCAGCCCTGGATTTTGGTCAAGAAGGCTCTGAAATGCATCCACACTTCTCCTGGAAAGGTCGCCTGATACATACATCCTGTCGGCCGTTTCTATTCCATGGTCTTCTAACACTTGTGAAAACGCCATCTTGCGCTCAAAAGCATCTGTATTGGACTCCGGTCCTCCTACCATGCCAAAACGCCTGCATCCCACCTTATCTATCAGATATTCAAGCCCCTCCCTGATACCGCCATAGTTATCAAACGTAACCCCCACATAACCCTCGATCTTGGATGCAATGAGCACACAAGGAATTCCTTCATATTGGCCCATCATTCTTTTCATACGTTCTGTATCCGTATAACAGCCGATACAATCCGTGGCAGCTACAATTGCATCAATATTTTCTTTCTTTATATAAGAAAATACCGTGCTGTATTGATATTCGTACATGAGATCCCTATTTTCGCTAAGATCCCTATCCAAGTACTTACCAGGCAGTATCACCACATTAACGTCCTGCATCTTTGCCGCTTGCAGGACTCCCTTGCAGATATACTCCGTAAATTCATCTGTAATGCCACTTACCAGCACCCCAACCGTAAACCTTTTACGCACATGTTCCAATGCATTTTCTCCTTTACCGAGGTCATTTCTCCTTCGTCATACTAGCCTTATTTTACTATATTTCCTTTAGTTATGCCACAATATTATAGAAAACCATTACAACTTCCTGGTTTACACCTTTTCTATAGAACGAAAAAGGATTGCCCAGGGCTTATGCCCCCGGACAATCCCATAAAACTTTTCAAATCATACTTACAGACCAGCCTGTGCTGCAACCTCTGCTGCAAAATCATCGACTTTCTTCTCAATTCCCTCACCGGTTTCAAAACGTACAAAACTCTTAACGGAAAGATTTGCCTGATTCTCTTTCGCAACCTGTGCAACGTACTGTGCAACAGTCTGTTTTCCGTCTTCAGCCTTAACATAAACCTGCTCTAACAGGCATACCTCTTTTAATTCTTTATTAAGACGACCTGTCACTGCACCTTCGATCACCTTTTCCGGCTTACCTGCCATCTTAGGATCGTTCGCAATCTGTGCCATCAGAATTTCTTTTTCGTGCGCCTTATACTCCTCGGAAACATCTGCCGTGGATACATATTTAGGGGAAAGCGCTGCAACCTGCATTGCAAGGTTCGTCATCGCCTCCTTCACTGCGTCATTCACTACATCTGTAGCTGCTTCGACGATAACGCCGATTCTTCCGCCGCCATGTACATAAGATACCACACAGCCTTCCTGGGCAACAATCTTTTTAAATCTCCGGATATTCAAGTTTTCACCAATCACGGCAATTTTTTCAACCAAAGCATCCTTTACACTCTTTGATGGATCTTCGTTCCAACCCTCTGCCATAAATGCATCCATATCTGCTGCATCGGACTCCACTGCCTGTTTTGCCACCGCTGCAACAAAATTCTGAAATTCTTCATTTTTGGCTACAAAGTCTGTCTCAGAGTTTACCTCAACAACTGCTGCAGTCTTATCATCCTTTACTACCACATGGCAAAGTCCTTCTGCTGCAATCCTGCCTGCTTTCTTCTCAGCCTTTGCCTGTCCATTCTTTCTAAGAAATTCAACGGCTGCATCCATATCCCCATCGGTTTCGCTAAGGGCCTTCTTGCAATCCATCATGCCTGCACCGGTCATTTCTCTTAATTCTTTTACCATAGTTGCTGTAATATTAGCCATCTTAATTTCCTCCATTATCAAATCCCGTATCTGCTGCCTTATTCCGCCTGCGCTGCTGCAACCTCTTCAATATCCGTTGCCTGCACTTCACCGGCTGCCTCTTCCATCTCAGCATTCAGGACTTCCTCACCCTGATTTGCCTCAATAACAGCATCTGCCATCTTGGAAACAATCAGTTTTACTGCTCTGATCGCATCATCATTACCCGGAATGATATAATCAAGTTCCTCCGGATCGCAGTTGGTATCGCCAATACCGATCAAAGTAATCCCAAGTACATGCGCTTCCTGCACACAGATTCTTTCCTTCTTAGGATCTACTACAAAAATTGCATCAGGAATCCTGGTCATGTTCTTAATTCCGCCCAGGTTTTTCTCAAGTTTCTCCCATTCCTTCTTCAGTGCAATCACTTCTTTTTTAGGGAGAACGTCAAAAGTCCCGTCCTCGGACATCGTTTCAATTGCCCGTAAACGGTCGATCCTGCTCTGGATCGTCTTAAAGTTCGTAAGCATTCCGCCTAACCATCTCTCATTTACATAATACATTCCACAGCGCTCCGCCTCTGCCTTAACAGCATCCTGAGCCTGTTTCTTCGTACCTACAAAAAGAATGGTTCCACCCTGCTCGGCAATTTCAAATACTGCCCGATATGCCTCGTCTACCTTACCAACAGATTTCTGCAGGTCAATGATATGGATGCCATTTCTCTCTGTGAAGATATAAGGAGCCATTTTAGGGTTCCATCTTCTTGTCTGATGTCCAAAATGAACACCTGCTTCCAGTAACTGCTTCATTGAAATAACGCTCATGTTTCTACCTCCATTTGGTTGTGCTTCCGCGTACCCTCCTCTTCCGCCCACTTCTGCGTTATGAAGCACCAGCAGTCCCGGATACGCGTGATTTATAGTTTTACGGCATTGCCGCAACATGAAAATTATACCACAGGGGATCCCCTGTGGCAAGAAATTTCTTAAAATACAATATTGGCCGGCTCCTATTCAAGTCCTGTAATGATCCTTGCTATCTTTTCTCCATCGGCATTGGCCGGAATCTCAAAGGTGCCTGCACGAATCTTCTTATCATACCCATTCTGATACAAAAACAGATCAAACTCAGACGCTGATTCTATCAGCCCCGCCTCCTCCAGCCTTTTACATGCAGAATAGGAACCGTCTCCCTGTACAATCCGTATAGAAACGCTGCCCGTAGCAGGGGGGGCTTCCTTTTGCGTCTCTTCCACCTCATCCATCACGGGGTCAGCAGGGTCTTCTTCCGCCATCTCATTTGGTGTTTCCACTACCTTCGCAGGTTCATCCGCTGTCTGGTCTGGTTCTTCCGGTTTTGTGTCCGGTTCTTCCGGTTTTATGTCTGGGTCTTCTGGTTTTGTGTCTGGCTCACCGGATTCTGCCATCTCTTCTTCTGCTGATTCTTTCATCTCTTCCGAATCTTCATCTGGCTCTTTCACAGCGTCCGGCTCCTGGGTTATTGTTTCTAACCCTTCCTGCTCCTTTTCCGCCTCCTTTAAAGGAGTCTGGCTGGCATTTTCTAAAAGAGTGCCTTCCTCAACCATTCCCAGGGCTTTCGCCCTTTCCCTGATTTCTGCGTTACTTAGTTTTTCTTTACCGCCCGTTGCTATGCCCATAATCAGTGCCGTAACGATTACGCCAATTCCCAGGCCGCGAAGATAATATTTTAAATTCATCATGATTATAACCCTTCAAACAGATCAATTACAAGCTTGACCTCGCCGATACCAAGACCCAGCTCTTTTGCGATCGTCATATTAGATTTTCCTGCCTTATGTAGTTCCAGGATCCTTTCATTGCTGTTCCGTTTAGCCTCCGCATCCAGCATTACATCCACATCCTTAGGATCTTCCCCTTCCGGCTCCGTTTCCATTTCCTCCGGCATAACATCCTCTTGTTCCAAAAGCATAGATGGCATCTGCAGTTTCATCATTCTTTTCCGCTCCGGCTGTACAGGCATTTCCGCCACAACCGGCTCCTGCACTGCTTTAACCTCTGGAGCACGGTAAACCGGTTCCACCTTTTCCGGCATGATCGGTTTAAACTCTACGGCCGGCGCTGGCATCTCTCCCCCGCCGTCCATAGTTTCCGCTTCCACTTCTTTTGCAAAAATCTCCGCATCTTTTACCGTCTGCTTTACTTCACTGGCAGTTTTTACCGCCTCGCTGACCGTCGTTTTCAAATTTTCATGCTTATCGTTAAGCATATCATAAAGAAATACTACTTCCTTATGATTCCTATTGATCTCCTCAAGAACCGTATCCGAATATTCATTAACTGCAAGCATTTTTTCATTTGTCAGGCGTTCCATCGAACGCTCTGTCTTCTCCATTGCATAAGTGATGGTTTCATCTACAATGTCGCCTATCTGCAATTTTGCATCTTCCATTTCCTGAACTACCATCTCACGGATCATTTCCTGGCTCATATGACTATCGCTTTCCTGGGGTTCGCTCTTTTTCCCTGCCGGAATCAAAAAGCTGCCCACAAAGACAATCATACCGAGAATGATCAAAACGATTTCCATTACTCCCATAGTTAACCTCCATGCACTTTCCTGCACCAGGAACTGCATCTTTCACTTTCAAATTCTCATATCGAAACCGCCCCTGTATTTGGGCATAACCGTTCCGTCTTTTTCCTTTTCCTCTTTTTTTCTTCTCCTGCCGCCGTCTCCTACATAGGTTCCATTCCCTTTTTCTTTTGCATCAAACTTCTTCCCCTGATTTTGGGCTTGTTCCCCCTGGTTGACATGCCGGAGCTTAATATCTACATTTTGATCAAACTGGCGTTGGATATTTGTCTGCTCTACCGTTGCCTTGTTATCCTCATTATGCTTGATTGTTGTAAAATCCTGTGCCCGCGTTACCTGGCCTTGCAGTTCTACCCTACTGATCGTCATATCATAATCACAACCTTTCTAATAGCCTTCTATTAAAGGCCTACCATTTTCACATCCCCCTGGGATTTTACAAACTTGCAATAATGCACCGTGTCCTTTACGACCATAGATACGTCCGCAATGCAGATCCTGGTTCCCGCATAAACCCGGTCATTGACCTCCACTCTTGCATTATTGCTCGCATCTAATATAACCTGTAGTTCCTGTAGTTTCTTCGTACAATCTTCCAGTTCTTGTTTTTTCTTTTTGTCCGCCTCAACCATTTCCCTGATGTTTTTTAACTGCTCCGGGTTGAATTTGACCCCCTGGTTCAGTTTTTGCGCCATAGATAATAACACCGGCTGTAAGGAGTCTACGATTCTCTTACACTCAGCAGCCTGCTGCTGAACCTGCTTGATCTGCCTCTTTAGTTCCGGATCCGCCCCCACTTCCACAATGGTGTCTGTTCCCATTGGGGAACCCAATGTCTTAACCTGAACCAGATTGGTGGCACACACCCGCCCGCCAGTGATAAACCCACGCCTGCCGGTTACCTGGATTTCACTTCCCGACATAACTTCACTGTGCAGAATCGATTCTGTGGAAACATAACCACCTGCCGACACCTTTGCATTTTCAATAAATTTCGCCACGACATTTCCAGCCGCCTTCAGATTCCCCCTTGCCATACCGTTGACTCCCCTGGCAATGATAATATCTCCTCCCGCGTCTAAATATGCGCCTTCCACCACACCTGACACTTCAATATTCCCTTTGGCCTTTACTGAAAAATTAGTGAAAACATTTCCGTTTACTTTGATGCTGCCATCGTAATCAATATTTCCCGTAGAAATATCTACATTTTCCAATTCCAGAACATTCGACACCGATACCACGCCATCACTTAACGTTACATGACCATTGGCGTCCGCCGTAAGCGTTTGCCTGTCCTCGGACAAAATAACATTTTTGCCATACCGGAGCGCATCCCGCTTCACTTCCCTGGGATTCATCCGTTCCCCGTAAATATTCTTACCCAGATCCCCCGGATCCTCCGGGAAACGTCTTGCAAGCAGTTCCCCTTTCTTACAATGGCTCACTGTATTTAAATTGAAAAAGTCTACGCTTCCATCCTCATTGAGAGTTGGCTTTGTATTTAATTCTGTCTCAAAATAATATTCTATCCTTGCGTCTGTCCCATGCCTTACCGGCGCCCCCACAGCAACTTTCAAATCCGTGCAGTATTGGGGAAAGGCCATAAACTGTCTGATCTCTTCTACTAAAACACCAAACTTGATTCCTTTGATCTCAAGATCCCGCAAAAATTCTTCCGCGGTCATCCTTCCTCCGTTAACAGAAGGGGGATAAAATCTGGCATAAGCCTCCATCTTATCCTGGCTGATCTTCAGGGAATAACTCTCCCTGAGTTCTAAACCCGGTTCTATGTTTAATCCAAATGAATATTCTTTTTCTTTTGTTTCATAGGACGCCATAATTCCACTGTTTAATACATGTAAATCATATTTTATCCCAAAGCGGTTTAGATATTCCATTACTTCCCGAATGGCAATTGGCCTGCCGCCATCCTCAGGAGCAAAAATCTTAAGTGTCGTACCGTTGCTGCCGCACGCCAACTGGAAATAGCCGTTTTTCATAAATCACCCTGTTCTTTCAAATTGATAATAGCCCCATATAATTTCCCATCCTGGTCTTCATTTTCTGCAATGCTCTGGTATGTAGTTGGGAAATCCGGGACTCGGAGACCTCAAGTACATGACTGATCTCCTTCAGTGTCAAATCTTCGTAATAATATAGTAAAATAACTTTCTTTTCCTTTTCTGTGAGCAATTCTAATGCCTGCGTCAAGACCTTCTTTAGTTCTTCCTTTTCAACAACCTCTTCCGGTCCTTCAAAACGATGTTGATTGCTTTGTTCTGCCGGGATCTCACTTCCCGACTCCATAAACTCATTGAGTGAAACCACTCCCGTGATCTTCATCTGGGACTGCCACCCTTGATAATCCTCTTCCGAAATTCCTAAGCTTGCCGCTATCTCCTCATCCGTTGCCGTTCTTCCTGTATTTAATTCGATTTCCTTCATCGCAGCATCGATTTTTTTCTGTTTCTGCCGGATCGTCCTTGGTATCCAGTCCATTTTACGGATCTGGTCAAGGATTGCTCCTCTAATACGAAGGCTTGCATAGGTCTCAAATTTTACTTCCTTCATACTGTCAAATTTATCGATTGCATCAATCAAACCAAAAATGCCATAACTAACCAAGTCGTCATATTCCACATTATAGCCCAGGTACATGCTTAACCGCCCTGCAACCAGCTTAACCAGCGGTGCGTATTCCAGGATCAGCTTTTCCCTGATATCGGGCGATTTCGTTTTTGCGTAATTTTCCCATAGTCTGTTTCTGCCTGCCTCGTCCATTGCTACCTCCGCTGCTTATTTAAGATTCCAGCGGCACATCCTCTGCGCCCTCTATCTCTTCATTTTCTGACCCTGATTCTGCGCCTTCCTGTGCTTCCTTGGCGATCACTTCCCCCGCCTTTTTTTCTTCCTCATTAATCTGATCCACAAATTTAATAATCTTCTTTTGTACAAAAGAACCTGCCAAGTAAAAGATAACCAGTACAATAGCAAGCCGCGGAAGCATCTGCCCCGTAGTATAATGAAAATAATACATCATAATACTGGCAATTGCGCCTGCCAGAAGCATTAAAAATGGTGCGAATAATCTGATCTTTTTCATATCACTTTCTCCGGCATCCCTACAGCTCTGATCACAAAATCCCCGTTTTTAGGGTAAAATATTACTGTTCTTCCATATGTTTTTCCAGTATCCTCCGCCAAAAGCGGTATTTTTAACTCACTTAATTTTTGCTTACTTGCCTGGACATTTCTTTCTCCCACACGAATCATCGTGCTCTTGCTTCCGAAGGAAAACATCTGTGCGCCGCCAGCAATCTTCGCTACCAGCCTTCCACGGTTTCCACCTCTTCTCACAATATCCTTGACCAAATCTTCGATTCCCGTATCTGCAAACTTAGGACGGTTCCCATTGTTTCTGATTTCCGTGCTGTCTGGAAGCATAATATGCGCCAAACCCCCAACACCTGTTGCCGGATCCCGGATTGCTATTCCAACACAGGATCCCAAACCCAGCGTTGTAACTGCATCCTCACCGCTGCATGTTTTCCAATCAGCCATGCCTACCTTAATAACTTCACCCATTTTCCCGCATCTCCCGTTTTTATGTTCTTTTGCAGTCTACATAACACCCAGCGAACCCAAAATCCTTTCATAGGATTCCATATCCGGTATTAGAATAAAAAATCCGTCTAATACCACGTCATCTGAAAACTGAGTCTGTATTAATAAAATTTTATCGCCAAAAACACCAAACTCTATAGCAGGTACACTGAGCAAAGCCCCTGCCATGTCTATCCCAAGCTGTGGTATCGACGGAAAAATTTTCATGTTTGTAAGGCCGGAAAGTGCATTTAAATATGCGCCTGTGATAATATTCCCAACCTCCTTGATTGCTGAACACTCCATCTCACCAAACTCATACTCGTCTGCTTTCTCTTCATCAATTCCAAGCATCCCGCACATCAGTTTATTGACAAGATGTGCCGCGGCTGTTTTTGAAAGCATAAACATAATGCTGCCATCAATATCCCCCTCCACCTGGAGAAAAATACTTACCATCAGCTTATCTTCGCCGCCCACCATATCCCCAAGTTCCTTAAACTCCAACAATTTTACCTGGGGTACATGCATATCTACCTTACAGTCAATCATCTGGGCAAGGGCAGTCGTTGCGTTACCTGCTCCAATGTTTCCCAATTCTTTTAATACATCAAAATATTGATCCGTTAATTGTTCCATATTCAGATCTTTCATAGGTCCTCCTAAAATGGTACTTCCCGTCCCAAAAATTATTTTTCTAGTGCGACTACATTTAAGTCAAGTATGGAGATCAACTCGTCTCCCTTTTTCCCAATGCCATTTACAAAATTCAATCCGTCCTCTTTCGCGTCATAAGTCACTTTTTCGATCTCGTTTATACCAAGAGTCACCACCTCTTTTACCGCATCCACAATAATCCCGATCGTCCCATGCTGTTCCAGCTTTAAAATAATGATCCTTGTAGCTTTCGTGATCTCGTCGGTTTCCAATTCCATTTTCAGCCTAAGGCTCATAACCGGAATAACCTCCCCCCGTAAATTGATCACGCCTTTCAGATATTCCGCCACCTTGGGCACTCTGGTAATATGCTGCATACGGACAATATTGTCTATGTACCTGATATCAATGCCATATTGTTCACTTCCCAGCTTGATTACAATATACTGAAACGTTTCATATACACTGTTTTCTTCCAATACATTCGTCCCTATGGTCTTTAGTTCTTCCATCCTTCTCCCCTCCCTAAATCAGTGCGTTGGCATCCAGGATCAAGGCAACTTCCCCGTCTCCCAATATGGTGGCCCCACTGATAATCTTACATTTGCTGATATACTTGCCAAGCGATTTGATAACAATCTCCTGCTGTCCCATCAGTTCATCAACTACCAGTCCAGCCAGGTTTTCACCCTTCTTGACAATGACAACCACCAAATTTTCGTCAGAGGATTTACTGCTTGCAATATCCAATTCCTCATTCAGCCTGATGATCGGGATTACCGTCCCCCTTAAATGGATCACTTCCCGATTCTGGACAAGTTTGATCTCATCCGGGCTGATATCCTCTATGGTCTGGATATTTCCCAAAGACAGCGCATATTTTTCTCCGCCTACGGTCACCATAAGCGCCTGGATGATCGCAAGTGTGAGAGGAAGCCTTATGATCCATGTACTCCCTTCGCCCATTTTGGACTTCACTTCCACTTCTCCACTTAATGACTCGATCTTGGATTTCACTACATCAAGCCCAACTCCCCGGCCTGAAATATCTGTGATCTGTTTTGATGTGGAAAATCCGGCATGAAACAGAAGGTTAATGATATCTTTCTCGCTCATGCTCTCACCCTGTTCCGGTGTGATGACGCCTCTGTCAATTCCCTTTTGCTTAACAGCCTCCACGTCGATCCCGCTTCCGTCATCCCTTACCTCGATCACAACGTTATTGCCATCCTGATAAGCCTCCAGGAAGATAGAACCAACCTCCGGTTTCCCCCTCTGTACACGGACTTCCGCTGGTTCCAGTCCATGATCCGCCGCATTCCGGAGAAGATGCATCAGCGGATCTCCGATCTCATCCACCACTGTCCTGTCAAGCTCTGTCTCTTCACCTGACATGTAAAGTTCCATTTTTTTATCCAGTTTTTTGGACAGATCCCTGATCATCCTTGGAAATTTGTTTACCACACTCTCAATAGGAACCATTCTGACTTTCATAACTGATTCATGAAGATTCGTAGTAACACTCTCCAGATATTCAATCTGCTCATTAAACCCTGAGTTGGAAGAACGTTCGTCGGTGGATGCTGACACCAAGGAATTTTTCGCTATGATCAGCTCACTTACCAGATTCATAAGGACATCCAGTTTTTCTATGTCCACACGGACTGTTCTATTCACCACTGGTTTCCCCAATGCCTTCTTATCTACATTTTTGGCTGGTGCAGGCTGCGCTGCCACAGATGGTACATTCTGGTTTTGTTCCACTTCCGGGGCAGTCTCCACATTTTCCGGTTCCCGGATCTCTGGCAGCTTATATACACCGCCAAGAACCCTCTCTATCTCCGAAACACTTCCTGCCAGAGATAAAATTTCCTCTAACGGATGATCTGAGATAACAATAAGGCTGAAATCCAATTCAAACTTTTCGTCTTCTATATCCTGTGCAGGCGGGTTGCTGACCATAATCTCCGCCTTTTCCTCAATTGCCTTGTATACCAAAAAAGCCCTGGCTGCCTTTAAAAAGCAAGCTTCACTAATATATACGGTAAGTCCATAAATATTCTTGCCACTTTTTTGGGCTTCGGTGAGCACAGAAAGCTCTGACTCGCCAACCTTAATATCCGTCCATTTTTCTTCTGATGTATCCGGCAAAACAGGAGATGCCTTGGTGGGAACAGATACTGCCGCATCCTTGCTTACTCCTTTAAGGTACTCATTCAGTTTGGAAACTAATGCCTGATTATCATTGGTTCCCTCATCTGCTGTCTCTTGGATCGTATTATTATATTCCTCAAGAGCATCTAGGCACTGAAACAACGTATCAATCAGATTGGAATCTACTTTCATTGTTCCGTTACGGATCTCTGAAAATACATTTTCCATGTCATGCGTGAGCTTCTGCATACGTTTATAGCCCATTGTCCCTGCCATTCCCTTAAGGGAATGGGCAGCACGGAAAATTTCATTGATCGTGCCTACATCCTCTGGTTCCTGTTCAAGCTGTAAAATCTGAGCATTCAGGTTTTCCAGATGCTCTTTTGTCTCATCAAGAAAAATTTCAAGATACTGGTTAACATCCATCTAATTTACCCCCACGTTTTTTGTGATTTCCTGTGCAATTTGTTCCAAAGACATCGTCCTTCTGGTAAGCCCTGCAAGGACAATACTCCTTGGCATCCCATAAACCACACAAGTTTCCTCATTCTGTGCCAATACTGTAACTCTTTTTTTCCGCATAAGATTTAATATCCCTGCAGTCCCGTCTGCTCCCATCCCCGTAAGAACCGCACAGACCACTTCATCGTACCCACAATCCGCCAATGACTCATACATGAAATTGGCACAGGGCTTTACCCCTTCCCTGGGCGGTTCATCGGTATAGTGGATCAAATGCCTTGTGCCGATCTTGACTACATTCATATGCCTTCCGCCCCTTGCTAAAAACCCATGCCCATTCTCCAGCACATCCCCTTCCTGTGCTTCCTTCACCGCAATCTGACTTAATGTATCGAGCCTGTCGGCAAGGGCTTTGGTAAATCCTTCTGGCATATGCTGCACAATCAGCACCGGTGCATTCAGGTTTGCGGGCAGCAAGGGAATCAGCTCTTGCAATGCTTTCGGCCCTCCGGTCGATGTGGCAATCGCCACGATCTTTCTTCCGGCCCTGCTTTCATCTGCCTTCATAAACATCCGCCTCACGATCTGAAAACAATTTACAGGTTAAGTATAGCACAACAAACGCTTCTCATGAGTGCATAATAACCGTCTATAAACCTTTTTCCCGTTTTCTATGCTTTCTTTCTTCCTCAAAAATAAACCGGATGATCTCTTCCCTCTCCGATGTATCAATGTTAATATATTGTGCACGATGCTCAAAAACACCTGGACGGTCCTCTAATTCCCTTACCATAAGCACTTTCGCAATCAACGTGTATTCCTTGGCATTTCCGTCCACCACCAAATTATATTTACAACAGACAAGACTCTCCGGTTCATATGCATAATCCCCGATAAACCGGATCCCGCCTCCACTGATATCCACAATCACGCTCCTTTTTAAAGGAAGCCCGGGTACCAGATAATTGTTGCCTTTTTCCACAATATTCAACTCTTCTTTTTCAAGTGGCCTTGAACTCATTTCCAGCGCACAGCTTAAACGGTAATACTCTCTCCGCTGGAATTTCCTTAAATTGCTGGTCAGTTCCATTAACAAGATAAACTGATTATCGGACTTATATCTGTCGATCACATTGGCAAAACACTGGTAAAGCCCTGCCTGTGTGTAAAAATACAGATCATATTCCGCGTTTACAGGTAAAAGTATCAGTTTTGACTTTTCCATAGGCATATAGATCTCCAAACGGTCTTCTGTTAGGATATCGCATACCCGCGTCTGGTAAACTTTTTTCTTTTCCGTATCGTCAATATATTTGGTACGGTCTACCGCCTGCATTTCAATCTTATTTCCTGGTACTACATATTCTGACAGCATATGAACCTCCTATCGTTTTATTTTTTTCCTGTTATGATGTGGGAAAAGAAAGCTGCCATCCCACGCTTCTTCACATCCTTATTCATTTCTTTATTCATTAATGTGGCCGCAATGGATTCATAAGCAATTGACGACTTTGCCTGAGGGGCCTGCATTGATACCGGCATCTGCTGCATCACCGCTTTTGCAAGCTGCGGATCTCTGGGTACCGTACCTAAATAGGTAATTGGAATCTTTAAGTAACGGCTTACCACAGAATTTAATTTTCCGAACAAACTCTGGCCTTCCTCTTCTGAATCTACCTTATTGGCAATTACTTTGATCTTTGAAACTTCATTTGAAAACCGCGGGTGCCTGTTTAATGACTTAAGCAGCGAATAGGAATCTGTGATAGAAGTAGGCTCCGGCGTCGTCACCAGAAGAATCTCCCCGCTTGCTACCAAAAACTCCAATACTGCGTCTGAGATCCCTGCCCCAGTATCCACAATAATAATATCGGCTATAGCGTCAAGCTCCGCAAGATTTTGAATAATATACATCAGGTAATCCCTGCTCAGATTTGATAATCCGGCAATCCCCGATCCACCTGAAATAAAGCCCACATCCATAGGTCCCCATGTAATGATCTCCCGTATGTTTTTTCCCTGGTAGATCAAATCACAAAAATTATGGTTTGGTACTGTCCCAAACATGATTTCTATATTTGCAAGTCCGAAATCAGCATCCAAAATAATCACTCTCTGACCCATTTTTTTGAAATGAATCGCCAAATTGATAGCCGTATTTGATTTTCCCACGCCGCCTTTTCCGCTTGTAACCGTAATGACTCTCGCCAGCGGTCTGTTCTTTGAGACGGCCTCCGCTTTAATAATATTCCTTAATTGCTGCGCCTGATCCATGTGTACTCCTATTAATCTGACTGTTTTTCATCTAATTTTTTCTTCCGCCAAGAAGCTGCTTCACCGTCTTTTGTGGATTAAACACCTCAATGTCATCAGGTACGTTCTGTCCACAGGTTATATAGGACATTGAAGCGCCCGTATGAAGTTTTAAGTTGAGAAGATTCCCCAACGTCGTAGTCTCATCAAGCTTGGTAAAGATCAGTTTATAATCGGTCATCGCCGAGTAAGTATCCGCTATACTCAGCAAATCCCTGTATTTTGTGGTTGCAGAAAGCACAAGGAAAACTTCTTTCTCTGCAAGCCCATCCGCTGCATGGATAAACGCATTCATTGCTTCCCGCTGCGGTTCGTTCTGATGGGAATGGCCTGCCGTATCCACCAGGATGAAATCATATTCCTTATAGTCCTTAAGCGCCTGTTCAATCTCTTCCGTAGAATAGATCACTCTAAAGGGCACCTCCAGAATATTTGCGTAAGTGCGGAGCTGTTCCGCGGCTGCGATCCTGTAAGTATCCGCAGTAAGAAGCGCCACCCGTTTTTTGCCTTCTACGCTGAATTTGGAAGCGATCTTGGCAATGGTAGTTGTCTTTCCTACTCCGGTAGGGCCTACAAAAAAGACTATTTTACTCCCTTTTTCCGCCGGAACGATTCCCGCTGGCTTCCCAAATTTCAAAATCATCTTTTGGTAGATATTAGTCAACGTATAATCAAAAGGCATATTAGGCTTGCTATTTTTTTCAATTTCATCAAGGATCTGGTTTACATACTGTTCACTGACTTCATTATCCAGCATAGCATTATAGAGCAGCTTCATAAACCGCTCCAATTCGCTGATCTCCTCTTCCTTCTCGCCCTCTTTTGGCTTTTCTTTCTCTTTTTCCTTTTCTTTTTCCTTTTCTTTCTGCTCCTCTTTTCCTTCCTCCGATTTTTGGAGCTGTTGTTCCAAAAGGCTTTGAAGACTGTCCAGCTTCTCTTCTATCGCACTGGAATCCTTAGGGTTCTCACCCATGTCAAAGAAATCCGTCTGCGCCGGCCTTGCGCTGGCAAAAACTTCCGCCTCCTGCATCCCCCTTCGCCCGTCCGGCTGGATCCCAACACCTGCACCGCCCGGAATCTGCTGTATCTGCCGGTTCTCCGCCCTGCCTGCCGTGCGTTCCTGTTCCTCCTCAAGCGCCACAGTCACTTCCACCATCTGAGGCATCAAAAAGCTAAAGATCCCTTTGCGCTTTACATTCCGCACATTCATGATCACCACATTGCTGCCTAATTCTTTCTGGGCCGCTTGGGATGCCTCTTCTTCTGTTTTCCCTTGAAATTTTTTAATTATCATGCTGTCACCATCCCTACAGACTGTAATTCAATATTACTGTCTATTTCATTATAAGAAACCACTACCAAATCTTTATAGTAATCTTCTGTCAAACGTTTAAAATACATCCGCACGATCGGGGACGTGATAATGATCGGGTTCTTCCCCAGACTTTCCAGTTTGTCGGTCTCATTACCCACTGACTTCATGATCGCTTTGGTCTTTTCAGGGTCAAGAGTCAAATACGCCCCTGTTTCCGTCTGTTTCACGCTTCCCATAATCTCCTGCTCTAATTTAGGATCCAGCGTCACCACACTGGTGGTTTCATTGGCCGGGAAGAACTTGCTTGAAATAGCCCTTTTAAGACTCTGGCGCACATACTCCGTTAAGATATCCGTATCCCGCGTGGTAGCGGCATAGTCGGCAAGGGTCTCAAAAATCGTAAGCAGATCCCTGATGGAAATCCCTTCCTTCAAAAGATTCTGGAGTACTTTCTGAATTTCACCGATTCCAAGCAGTTTCGGATAAAGTTCATCCACAAGCGAAGGATTGGTTTCCTTTAAGTTGTTGACCAGATTTTGTACATCCTGCCTGGTGAGAAGCTCTGAGATATACTGTCTGATAATCTCTGTTAAGTGAGTTGCAATAATTGACGGCGGGTCTACAACCGTATACCCCATACTCTCCGCCCGTTCCCTCTGCCCTTCTGTAATCCAGATCGCCGGCAGATGGAAAGAAGGCTCAAAAGTAGGGATACCCGTGATCTCTTCCTCCACATACCCTGGGTTCATGGCCATATAATGGTCAAATAAGATCTCCCCTTCACTGACCTGTATTCCTTTGATCTTAATAATATATTGGTTGGGATTTAACTGTATATTGTCGCGGAGACGTATAATTGGAACTACCGTCCCCAGCTCCAGGGCGATCTGCCGTCTGATCATAACCACCCGGTCAAGAAGATCCCCGCCCTGGTTCACATCAGCAAGTGGAATAATGCCATAACCAAATTCCAGCTCGATAGGGTCTACCTGAAGAAGGCTGTTTACATTTTCCGGCTGGCGTATCTCCTCTGCCGCCGCCTCCTCAGCGCCAACCTCGCTTTCAATCTGAGCCGTCTCTATGGTTCCTGCAATCATCCTTCCTGTAACAATAAATGCAAGCCCCAGTGCGATAAAAATAATATCCGGAAGCGGCGTAACGATTCCAAGACCTGCAATAATTGCGCCTACAATATAAAGCACCTTGGGAATCCCAAAAAGCTGACGGATCAATACGCTTCCGAAATCTGCATCCTTTGACCCCTTGGTCACCAGGATACCGGTTGATAAAGAAATTAAAAGAGAGGGAATCTGGCTCACCAGACCGTCCCCGATAGTCAAGATCACATATTTATCAAGAGCTGCGCCAAATTCCATATTCTGCCGGAGCACACCCATTGCAATTCCGCCCGCCACATTTACAAATGTGATGATAAGCCCTGCAATAGCATCCCCCTTTACATACTTCACAGCACCGTCCATGGAACCAAAGAAATTAGCTTCCTCCTGAATCTTATCTCTTCTCTGTTTCGCTTCAGCGTCTGTAATTGCACCCGTATTTAAATCCGCATCAATCGCCATCTGTTTACCTGGCATCGCATCCAGCGTAAACCTTGCCGTTACTTCCGCAACCCTCTCAGAACCTTTGTTGATAACCATAAACTGTACCAGCAAAAGAATGATAAACACAATGATACCAACGATCAAATCGCCTCCGCCAACATAGCTTCCAAAGGTAGATACCACCTGTCCGGGATCTCCAGTGGTAAGAATCAATCTGGTGGATGAGATATTCAGCGCAATCCTGAATATTGTTGTAAATAAGAGTATGGTAGGGAAGAAAGAAAGATCCAGCACCTCCTTGGAAAACATGGTGCCAAACATGACGGTAAATGCTATCGCAATATTACAGGCAAGGAGCAAATCCAAAAGCCCGTTTGGAACAGGCACGATCATCATAATAAACGCAGCAAGTACATACGCCGCTATTGCAATATCCGCTTTTTTCATGCCCATCCTCCTTCTTTTACTTTATACTTTCCCTTTCAGGTGGTATACAAAAGCAAGTACTTCCGCCACCGCCTGATAAAGTTCCGGGGGAACTAAGCCCCCTACGTCCACATTGGCATAAAGCATTCGCGCCAACGGTTTATTTTCAACAATTTCTATGTTATTTTCCTTTGCCACATCCTTGATACGCTGTGCCAGATAATTTTCCCCTTTGGCAACCACATAGGGCGCATCAAATCTATCCGGATCATATTTAATAGCAACTGCATAATGGGTAGGGTTCGTGATGACAACATCTGCCTCCGGCAGTTGCTGCATCATACGCCTCATGGAAGCTTCCCGCATACGCTGCTTTTGTTTACTCTTCACCTGAGGATCGCCTTCCTGGTTCTTATACTCATCCTTCACTTCCTGTTTGGTCATTTTCATGTCCTCATGGAACTTCCATTTCTGATAACCAAAATCCAAAAAAGCAATGATCATATAAACAGCAGCAACCCGTATCCCCAGATCCACTACGATCTCTCCAATCAGCCCGATCGCCTGGTTTAAAGTAATATCATAAAGGAGAAAAATGTCTCCTACCCTGTCCTTCAAATAAGAATACACCATGTAGCCAATAAGTGCCAGCTTTAACAGGGATTTCAAAAGCTCTACCAACGAATTTGGCGAAAAGATCCTCGAAAATCCCTTGACCGGATTAAGCTTGTTAAATTTTGGCTTAAGAGGCTTGGTAGTAGGTTTCCATTTCACCTGTACAATATCACAGATAACCGCTACGGCCACGCCAACCAAAAGCACTGGCGCAAGGATGAACAAGATCTGGAGCATCATCCCTCTGATCAATACCTGTAAAGACGCCACAGGCAGATTTCCGTTGTACATTTTCGCCACATCAGGTATCTGTCCATAAGACGCCGAAAACAATTCCAGGAAACGTTTTCCCAACGTCCCTAAATAAAGCTTCATCACCAAAAATAAGGATAAAAGACCAAATGCATTACCAATTTCCTTACTTTTTGCTACCTGGCCTTCCTTCCTGGCATCCTCAAGTTTTTTACTGGTAGGCTCCTCTGTCTTTTCCCCGCCAGGACCATCCTTTGCGAAAAACTGCAGGTTATACTGTAACAACATTCCTCCTCCTAAAGCATAGTCTCTACAAATGAGACCACCGCCCGTTTCATTTGTGTGTAGATGAAATTGGCAGCTCCCGGCAGCATTGCCGTTGAAAGAAACAGGATACTAATACCTACCAACACCTTCATCTGGATACCAACCGCAAACATGTTAAGCTGCGGCGACACCTTGGCAAGAATTCCCAGTACGGAATTCAATATAATCATAACGGCGAAAATGGGGAGGCAAATCCGAAACCCAATAATGATATAATCGGACATAAACCCGATCATGGCAGCCATAAGCTCCTCGCTTTTAAACACCGCGCCGTTTACCGGTATCAAAAGATAGGTTTCCGCTAAAGCCTTTAACAGGTACCTATGCATCCCAGAGATCATCAGCATTAGCAGCACCATATAATTATAGTAAATACCTGAAATCGTAGAACTCTGCTTGGTACTTGGATCCATCAAATTAGCCATAGACAGGCCCATCTCCATGTCCGCAATATGCCCGGCAAAAGAAACTACCGTACTGCACAAATTTGCGGCAAACCCGATCAATAGCCCTACCACCGCTTCCTTCATCACAATCACAAAATATCCCAACAAGGTTTCATACTCCAATACATCGTGGGGTACTACCTGATAAAGCAATAGCGTCACAAAGATACTAAGACCGATCCGCACCCGCCGGGGCGTGTTGCTCATACTAAAGAACGGCGCCACATACACAAAGCAGCTCACTCTCACAAGAATCAGTATAAAATATTCTAAGTCCGTGTACGAGAACGTGTATTCCAGCATAAAATCCCCATGCTTTCTTTGCTTACAAATTTGTCCGTAAAGAGGATCTCCACGGAATTATCTTACATAACGGCTAAAATCCGACCACAGATCCGCCATAAACCCAGCCAATTCCGTAAGCATCCAGTTCCCCAAAAGAATCAGGGAAAGAAACACTGCAACGATCTTCGGCACAAAGGTGAGCGTCTGCTCCTGGATGGATGTTACCGTTTGAAAAAGACTGACCAAAAGTCCAACTGCCAATGATACCAAAAGAACCGGCGCCGATACCTTGATCACCAGATAAAGAGCCGAACTGGCAATGGCTGTTACCTCATCAACTGTCATTTTCTATCCCTCCTGCACTATCAGTAAAACGTTTCCACTAAATTTGCAATAATCAAATTCCAACCATCTGCAAGAACAAATAAAAGAATTTTAAATGGCATGGAAATTGTCGTAGGCGGCAGCATCATCATACCCATACTCATAAGAGTGGAGGACACCACCATATCAATCACAATAAACGGGATATAAATGATAAACCCGATAATAAACGCTTCCCGCAGCTCCCCAATGATAAATGCCGGAACCAAAACAGTAAGCGGAATATCATCCAAAGAACCGCTTTCCCACTCGTCGCCACTGATCTCCAAAAACAGCCTCACATCCCCCGTCTGGGTCTGCCCATACATAAATTTTCTAAGGGGCTGTATGCCTTTATCAAAGAACTCCTCCTGGGTAATCGCCCCTTCATCCAAAGGTACCACTGCCTCATCGTAGATCTCCGTAAAAGTAGGACGCATAATAAAAAACGTAAGGAACAACGCCAGTCCCATCAGCACCTGATTGGGCGGCGCCGTCTGTGTATTTAAGGCGGCCCGGGTAAAATGCAGCACAATAATGATCCTGGTAAAGGAAGTCAGCATAATGAGCAGCATAGGCGCAAGGGAAATCAGCGTCAGCGTGATCAGGATCCGCAGCGTTCCATTAACCTGTCCATTATCACCGATCTGAGTGATCGTAAGCGCATTCGCTATATTCAGATCCAGCAGATCCTCTCCCTCCTGGGCGCTGCCCGGTTCCGAAACCACAGTCGTGGTGTCCCGCTGCCCCGTATCAGCCTCATCAACCGTTGCATATACGTTTAAATGGGGAATAATACACAATATGCCCACCGTCATCAGCAGGCATATCATTTTCATTATCTTTTTGTCGGCAAACTTTTTTTTCATATTGCCTTAACCCTTATTCTTTCTCTTTTTCCTTCAAATTCCGGACTCGCTCCAAGATACCCGCAAAATCAGATGCCTGCCCTTTGGACAGTTCCTGGAAGACAAGGTCTTCCGCCGTCAGTTCCGCCAGCATATGGATCTCATCCTTTCCAATTGCAATCACAAGATACTTCTCTCCTGCCCTGATGATCTGGACGTACTTGTTCGGTGTAATTCTGCAGGTCTCAATCACCTCCAGGTTTCCATTCCCACTCTTTTCCTTCTGGGCTTTTGCGATCCATTTTGTAACCAAATACGTCGCTGCCAAAATAAATACAAAAAGAATGAGAACCGTCATAAACTGAATGTAACTATCCGCTCTGGTAGTGACGGTAAGAAGCATATTAACCTACAACCTTCTTAACGGCTTCCAAAACACGGTCAGGCTGGAAGGGCTTTACGATAAAATCCTTTGCGCCGCCCTGGATTGCTTCGATAACCATCGCCTGCTGGCCCATAGCTGAGCACATGATCACCATTGCATTGGGATCAGCGCCCTTGATCATCTTAAGTGCAGCAATACCGTCAACTTCAGGCATGGTAATATCCATCAGCACCAGGTCAGGCTTGAGTTCATTGTACTTTTCAAAAGCCTTTGCACCATTCTCAGCCTCTCCTACTACATTGTAGCCATTCTTGGTCAGAATATCCTTGATCATCATCCGCATGAAGGCTGCATCATCAACAATTAAAATATTTTTTGCCATGTCTTTTTCTCCTAACTTTTATTTTACTATTTCAGTTACACGAATACCAAAATTTTCTTCAATGACAACAACTTCACCTTTTGCCACGAATTTCCCGTTTACAAGTACATCTATCGGTTCACCGGCAATCTTATCAAGTTCGATAATCGTTCCCGGTGCAAAATCTAAGATTTCCGCGATAGATTTCTTAGTCCTGCCAAGTTCTACCGTTACCTCCAAAGGCACATCTTTGATGAGAGCAATATTTTCATCCCCTGCCACAGATCCAACATTGTTTGAAAAATTCTGGAACTGAGCAGGCTGAATATTCATGTTCATCTGAGGCATCGCCTGCATACCGCCCATCATAGGCATGCCCATCTGCATCCCATTCATCATAGGCATACCCATTTGCATCCCATTCATCATGGGCATACCCATCTGCATCCCATTCATTGCCCCTGACTGCATATCAGGCTGAGCTGGCATTTCCGCCACCGGAGGCGTATAAGGCACTGGCTCAGGCGCTGGCGCGGATGCGGGTGTTGGCGCCGGGGCTGGAGCTGGCTCAGGAGACTGTGAAGAAACAAAGGTATCATATAAGCTCTTCGCAAAATCAATGGTATACAATTGGACGATATTGCTATCTACCAATTCATCAATCTGCATGCGGAAGGCGATCTTAACAAAAGTCCCCTCTAAAAATGATGCAATTTCTCCTCCACTCTTAAAATCATTCAAATCCACCAAGCTTGCCTCTGGGGGACTGATATCTATCATCTTTCCAAGCATGGTAGACATACTGGTCGCGGCGGAACCCATCATTTGATTCATCGCTTCTGAAATTGCACTCAAATGCAATTCACCAAGTTCCCCGCCTGTATTACTACCATCACCACCCATCATCAAGTCTGTGATGACCTTTACATCATGTTCTTTTAGTACCATGATGTTGAAACCATCCAACCCTGCCGTATATTTGATCTGGATAAACACACAGGGCCGTTCATAACCACCTACCACATCTTCCCATCTGGCAAGCGAAACCTCTGGCGTAGTAATATTTACTTTGTGATTTACCAGCGAATAAAGTGTGGTTGCAGAAGAACCCATACTGATATTCGCAATTTCACCAACGGCATCCCTCTCTACTGAAGTGAGCAGGCTCTCATCTATCGCCTCTCTTTCTGGTTCAGAAGGCTGGCCTCCCCCTGATTCTCCTTCCGACAAGTCCATGCCGTTTAACAACGCATTTATTTCGTCCTGTGACAGCATACCGTCCATGACTTACTCCTCCTCTCTGATTACCGTAGTCAGTCGTACAGCATAATTATCCTTGCTGGAACCCGGAAGTGCAGTGAATTTTTTAATATTCCCCACGAAAATATCCATCTCCGAGTCCACTCTCGTATCAAGTCTGATAATATCGCCGACCTGTAGATTTAGGAAATCATTGACAGAAACTTGATTTTTACCGAGAACAGCCTTCACCGGTACATCTACCCTCTTAATGAGCGCCTCTATATGCTCCTCATAATCTATCTTACCACTTTTCTGCATCGTTGAATACCAATACTTCGTATTCAATTTATCCATGACATCTTCCACCGTAAAATACGGAAGACAGACATTTAAAAACCCTTCTGTGTCCCCCACCTTAAGACTCATGGAAACAATTGCCACCATATCGCTTGGCGCTATCACCTGCGCGAACTGTGCATTTGTCTCAATCCGATCCATCATGGGATCTATATCTATAACAGACTTCCAAGGCTCCCGCATAAGCTGCATACAGATCACCATCATCTTCTGTATGATCGACATTTCGATTTCTGAAAAATCCCTGCTTTTTTCCAGCGGCAGCCCCTGTCCTCCCAGCATTCTGTCTATCATCGCAAAACCCAGATTGGAAGACAGCTCTATAATAATATTTCCCTGTAAGGGCCTGAAATCTACAATTCCCAGGATAACTGGATTAGACAGTGCGTTGGTAAACTCCGAAAATGTAACCGTTTCAGAACTTGAAACCGATACCTGTATATTCTTCCGAAGATAAACAGGAAGATTCGTAGATACCAACCGCCCATAATGCTCAAAAATGATTTCCAGTGTCCGCAGATGCTCCTTGGAAAACTTCGCTGGCCGTTTAAAATCGTAATCCTTAACCTGCTTGTCTCCTGTATCCTGCATCTGGTCTACATCCAATTCACCGTTGCTGAGCGCTGCAAGCAAATTGTCAATCTCACTTTGAGATAGTACCTCGCCCACGAGTTTTCACCTCCTTTGCTGCGTGCAATCATCCGTCAAACAATACCCGCGTACGCTTATTGATATAATATTCTTACAGTCACATCAAAGATAAAATCAGAATTAAATAACTCTTGAACCGTCTTAAGGATATCCTCACGGAGCGCCTCTGAGTCTGCCTGAAGTTCTTCCTTGGTATGATGGCTGACCATCTCGAAGACCTTTCCTTTGATCAGTTCTTCTCTGGATGTCATATCTTCCCCATAACTCTTATAATCTTCATGCTTGCTATTCATAGAAAGGGTCAACGATAACAAAGCAAAATGCTCTTTATTGTCTCCTTCCCCGCCCTCTGCTGCTTCAGACTTTTTAAGCGGTATGGTCATATCTGCTATGGTATACGTCATGGTATCTTCCATGGGAACCGTTTCTTTTACTCCCTGTTCAGACTCCAGATCCAAATGGATCGCTGATGTAATATCTGTCACCAGCGCCGCCGTCTTTTTGTTCGTACTGACTACACTAAACATCATGATTGCTGTCAAGACAATATTCACAATCAGAAGCGCCAATATTACAATCGAAATCAAATTTCTTTTCATAATAGTCCTCCATATATTAGTATGCACTTAATGAATTATATACTTTTATCTCTACACGTCTGTTTTTGGCTCTTCCATCTTCTGTGGAATTATCTGCTATCGGAACATACTCTCCTCTTCCCGAATGCTTGACACGCCCCATATCCAACAATGTGTTTTCTTCTAAATAATAGAACACCGACAATGCACGCCCACTGCTGAGTTCATCATTATTGGCATATTTCGCACCTGACATAGGCACATTATCCGTATGCCCTTCAATTTCAATATTCCCCTCCGCAAACCGCTGCAGGATCACACCAAGCTGACTCATCAGCGGCATGGCCTCTTCCTTGATCACTACGCTGCCAGAGTCAAAAAGCAAGGCGCCATTTAAAGTAAGCTGCACATACTGTGCTGTAAATTCTATGTCGATTTCCTTCTCAAGATTCTTCTCATCGAGGGCTTCTTCTATTTTTTCTGCAAGTTCCTCGGATTCTTTTAACTTCGCTTCCTCCATAATTTCAGTTGCAGATTCCAGATCTTCAGGAATAATATCCCCGGAATTATCCCGTCCAGTACTGTTGATATAATTATCCAGTTCATTAAGCTGGCTCACACCCATGCTGACTAAAACCCCATCTCCGATCGCCGTAGCCCCTGCCGAAAAAATACTGAAAGTCTGATTAAAAGACGCTGCCAGAAGTTCAAACTTTTGGGCATCTACAGTAGACATTGAAAACAGCATAACGAAAAAGCAAAGAAGCAGGTTCATCAAATCCGCAAAGGTGGACTGCCATGCCGGCGCGCCTTTCGGCGGCTCTGGCGGTTTCCTTTTAGCCATTCTCTTCTTCACCTCCGTCACCCTGGACTACCCGGTCTGCAGGAGCCAGGAAGGATTTCAGCTTTTCCTCTATGACTCTGGGGTTCTCCCCTGCCTGAATAGACAAAAGACCTTCAATCATAATGGATTTCACCAGGATCTCATTGGCGTTATTGGCTTTCAGCTTTCCAGCAACTGGCGCACAGATCCAGTTGGCAAGCAAAGAGCCGTACAATGTGGTAATCAGCGCCACTGCCATGGATGGTCCGATGCTGGAGGGGTCATCCATCTCGTAAAGCATGTTTACCAAACCTACCAACGTACCAATCATACCCCAGGCAGGACCCATAGCTCCTAAATCTTCCCAGAACTTGATCTTATTGTTATGACGGTCTTCAATACTGACAAGTTCTGTCTCCATAATTCCCCTTACCAGCTCAGGATCTGTACCGTCTACAATAAGCAGGATACCCTTTTTCATGAATTCGTCATCTAACTCTCCTGCCGCTTCTTCCAAGGAAAGAAGACCTTCCTTCCTGGCAACATTGGAAAGTTCAATGATCTTCTGGATCATCCCTTTCACATCCGCGACGTTAGACTTGAAGATCAGCATAAAACTCTTCAGCCCGCCTAAGTAATCGGCGAGAGAATTGGATGCCAGAATTGCAAAAAATGCACCTCCGAAAGTAATGATTGCTGATGGCAAATCCAGATACCGACCGACATTCGCTATGCCCGCATTGTCAATAACACCATACACAAACATTGCAAAACAGAGTAATATACCCAAAATCGACGCTAAATCCACAACTTCCACCTTTTTTTGCGTTAATCCGCAAAAATATCCTTTCTATACGATTTTACAAGATTTTTTATCTCTTGTCTACTTTCTTTTACAATTATTTTTCTTCCGGTAGTAAACGCTATCACCGTATCGGGCGTTTCCTCTACTAATTCCATCAAATCCGGGTTTACAAGCACCTTGCTCCCGTTTAATTTTGTAAGCTCAATCATAAGCTTTCCTTTCACCTTGCTGACTTGAAACAGCTAAAGGGAATCCGACACTGCCGGATTCCCTCGTACTTATGAACTTATATCAGCTATTTCTGGTTACATGAACCATCAAAAATTACCGTTTCAGGTTGGTCAGTTCCTCAAGCAAAGTATCTGAAACCGTGATGATACGGCTGTTTGCCTGGAAACCTCTCTGGGTTGTGATCATTTCTGTGAATTCTGCCGCCAGATCCACATTACTCATTTCAAGCACACCGGACGTCATATATCCGCTCTTGGTAATATCTTCCCCGATTCCATTGAACTCACCGGAGTTCATGGTCGCCGTGTACAAATTGTCGCCTTCTTTCGCAAGGCCGGAAGGATTGGCAAAAGTTGCCACTGCAATCTGTCCAAGCAGTTTCTCCTGGCCGTTGTCGTAAGTGGCATAGATCTTACCATCCTTTTGGATATTAACGCCGCTCATCTCACCTGCTGCATACCCGGTACCTTTCCCTCCAGGAACACCCTTTTCCACACCCATCGTAGATACACCGTCTGCATTATAATTGGATGTACCGGAAAAATCAATGTTTATGTTCCCAAAATGACCGTTCTTATCTCCGGTAAAAGCAAGCTCAATCGTCTTCTGGCCTTCTGCACCCACATACTGGAATTTACCATTCGTTGCATCGTATTTAAGCTTAACCGCAGCGCCTTGTGCCTGCCCGCCAAGCGTAATACCTGTCAGATCAATTTCTTTTCCATCCGGATCCAAAATCTTATCAAGTTCTACTGTGAATTCGCCATTGTCAGAGCCTGTTGGCGTTGTTGACCCTGCTGTAGGCTGCACCGCTTTCAGTTTTACTCTTGCTGTGTACCTGTACCCCTGCTTATCATAAAACTCCAGATCCATAACTCTTCCATCGCCGTTCACATCTGTATCAAATTTATCTACCACGCCGCTTGCTGTCGCATCTGTCGTAGCTGCCGGGTCAGAGTTCATATTTTCCGGTGTCATGATAACAAGAGGCTGCACGGTATCTCTCTTGATCTGTGTCGGGTTGTCTGGATCAACGCCCCAACCCATTACATTGTATCCGGTACTGGTCATAGCCAGATTTCCTGCACCATCAATATAGAAGGAACCATCCCGGGTAAAGTATTTTTCTGATACACGCCCGTTACCAACGATAAAGAACGCGTCACCCGTGATCATTACGTCAAAAGCATCGTTCGTTGTCTGATATGAACCAGGCTGTGAAATTGCCGTCTTGATCGCTGCTGTCTTAGAACCGAGACCAATCTGCCTTGCATTGATACCACCCACGCCAGTAGTCGGGTTTGCACCGGATGCTGCCTGTGTTGTCTGATACATTAAGTCGCTGAATGTCATGGACTGCGACTTATATGCTGTAGTGTTTACGTTTGCAATGTTGTTACCAATAACATCCATTCTTGTCTGGTGTGTCCGAAGACCCGCTACACCAGAGAATAATGATCTCATCATAGTGAAATGACCTCCTTAAATTCAACGCCGCATCTGTTCCGTCTGTCATTCGGGAACTCTAAGCCTCCAAAAGGTCCGGCTATATGATTACGGCTCCATCAATATTAGTAAATACGTTCTCCGCTGCATCCTGCCTGTTCATGGCTGTCACTACCGTGCTGTTTGGAATGTTCACGATAAAAGCCAATTGATCCACGATGACCAGCGATTCCCTGATCCCTTTTGCCCCCGCCCGTTCGGTTCCTTCCTTTAGGCGTTCCATCTGGTTTTCAGTAAGCTCAATATTCCGGTCTGCCAGCCTGCCGGCCGCATGCTTGGAAAACCGAACCTCCCCTGACGGCTTCGCTTTGCTGTTTTCTAAAATCTCCTGAAAACTTTTTCCTCCTGCCGCCTGTGCCGGGATCGTACTTTTCCCTTGGCTGAGATATTGGTCTTTTAACTGCTCAATTGAAAGATATGAGTTATTTTGAACCTTCATTTTCTACACCTTCTGTCCCTTCCGTGGTATCGGTGTCATCTTTGTCGTCTGTACCTTCTGTCTTGTCGCCATCGCCTTTGTCTTCTGATGCTTCCACCAGTTTCGCCATCTGCTCTACATACTTCTGAAGTTTTTTAATGTATTCTTCAGGAATAAACGACTGCTGATAGGAACTCATGCTGTTAAAGCCTTTTTGCAGCGTTTCGACCGCTTCTTTGTCTTTCAAAGTAAGATGTTCCAGAGACGGAAGCTGGTTCATTGCCCTTGCAAATGAAATCGCCAGATCCAATGCTGTCTGGTATGTTTCATCAACCACTGCAACTACATCATCTGCCGCATACGTCTGCCCATTGATGGATACATATGCCTTACCATTTTCATATGCTACATATTCCACTCTGCCTTGTATGCTCTTGGAATTGCCGCTGGCGTCTGTCGTCTCTACCTCAACCAACTTACCTACCATGGAAGATGCCCTGGTAAGTTCCATCGTTGCCGCCATATTCTGCATCTGCTCTACCTGTGAAAACGTTGCATACTGTGCGATATATTCCGTATTTGAAGTAGGCTCTAAAGGATCCTGATACTTCATCTGTGCTACAAGAAGCTGCAAAAATGCATCCTTATCCATTCCACTTTTCGAGGCTGCTTTTTTTATGGAACTTTCTGATTGTGTCTCAAGAACTTTTCCGTCCTCTATGATTGCACTAACTGCCATTACCTCTCCTTTCCGTGCATATGACCTTTCTGCAAAAGCCATAACACATGTTATACTGTGTAATCTACTGTATTTCCGTTCATTTCCATCACCCGTGCGCTTAAAAGTTCTTCTTCACTGGCCTCTTCCTCAAAAAGAGCGTCCAGATCATTTAAGTTGATTCTTCTAGGTGATCTTTTTCCATTCTGGGATGACTCATCCTGACCTCTTCCCTGTCCCTGCCAGAGATTGCTTTCAAATCCATGGTTTTCCACAGTAACCTGCACTGCTTCCACTTTGATTCCCTGATCTTTCAAGCTTTCCTTTAACTCTACGATCTGACTTTCAATGGCTGCTTTTACTGTTTCGTTCTGGACTTGGAATTGTGCTGTCACTTCACCGCCCTTGGAGGTGATCTGTATATGTACATTTCCAAGACTTGCAGGGTGAAGCTGCATTTCAAGCTGATCCATACCTGGCTTTAACTGGATTTTCATATAATCCATAATCTGATCCATAATATCCTGTGTCTGGCTGCTGAAAAATCCCTGTACCTGTTGGGGAGTTTCCGCCTCTTGTACCTGCGCGCCATCCTGGACTAGTGCATCATAAAATGCATTGCCTGTATGCTCATTCCCATCAGATCTTCCTTTGTTTCCGCTCTCTCCCTGCCCATTGTTTGCAAGCTTTGAGGCTGATTCTTCTGTTTGTTGTGATACAATCCCAATCGTTTTGTCCACATTCCCGTTTTCATCCGCGGACAGCTTTACCGTCTCACCATTTACTTTTACTTCAATGGTGACCTTCGGTGCATTTTCCTGGGTCTCTTCTGCCAAAGCATCATTTACGCCCATGTCCTCCTGGACATTTTGGTCTGCCGCACCCTTTAGCTGTTCTAACACCTGCTGCATCTCTTCCGGACTCATGTTCATCTCTTTGGAAAGCTGTTCAAACGTATCCCCGGCTATCTGAAGGATATCCTGGAGTTTCACAAAAAGACTTTCATTCGTCAAGAGCGCTGCTGCATCCTGTTCACCAGAAATAGCAAGTACAAGCTGTGTCAGATTTGCAGGTTCAAATAACTGATAGATGGAAAGTCCCAGTTCTTCCATTGCCCTTGTGACTTCTTCTTCTGAAACCCCAAGTTCTTCGGCAATGTCTTTCACAAGTTCTTTGCCTGCTTCGTTTACAGCCTCTTCCTGCCCTGCCGCATCTACGTCTTTTACCGGTTGTTTGGTATCTTCCATAGTTTTTACGGCATCAGCACGGCTTCTGTCTACTTCCCTGGATGCTGTGTCCTTAGAAACGGATACTGTGGTCTGCAACTGCTTCTGGCTGCCGAAATCGGCGCCGCCATTTTTCGTCTTTGACATCAAGTCACCAAAACTGTAGGCTTGGTTCGTACCACCCGTTTGTGTGAGATTTTTGCCGCCCACAAAATTCATCAGGGCGCTCACATTGTTTACAGGTGTGCTCGTCATTCACATTCCTCCATTCCTTATAAGCTGTATAAGCTCTTTTTCAAGGTACAAAATTTATATCGGTTTAAGGTGCAGTTTCCTTAAGGAACTACCACAAAATAAATTGATCTTGTAGCCTTATGACTCCGGATCCATAATCTTGGTAAGCCTTGCCGCTATTTCCGGATCCATAACTCCCATGATCTTCCCTCTGTCTGCTGCATCCATTACACCCAGTATCCTGGCTGCCAACTCCAAATTGTCAGTCATATCTTCAAAAATTGCTGCCGCCGCCTTAGGCTTCATCTCTGAATAGGCTTTCGCATAATCCTTGATCTCATCACTTTCCTCAATCTCCTGGACTACCTGCTTATAGAGATATTCCGCCATAGCAGGATCCATCTCTTCATAATACTTTCTGTACTCCTCGATTCCCGGCCCTTTATCCGCATAGACCACTTCTTCATAAAATTCCGTTTTGACTCTTTGGAACTCTACCTGACCGTCCTCAAAAGTTTGCAGACGCTCCACTGCCGCTTTGAGCTGTTCCACCTCGTCAGAACTATCCTTTTGTGCGGACTGGGCCCGCTCTAATTCCAGTTCCAACTCTTTGATATAGTCCACGGCTTCCTGTAAACTGCTGTATCCGCCGTATTGATCGCCCTCTTCCTCATTTACCACTACCTCATTATTACTTGGCAGAATTAAGTTAAGAACCGGCACATCCTTAAGAATCGGCGTAAGCACATTGCTGCCAAAGCCGCCAAAATCAAGCTTTACAACCAGGCACAAAATAGCGATCCAAATCAGAACGATCACAAAAGTAACCAAAAAAACAGAGCCGGTACTGCCCTCTTCTTCATCAAGGTCGGCCTGCCTGTCGGCGATTTCTTTCGCTTTTGCCTTTGCTTCCTTTCGCTGAGCTTTCTGCTCCTCTTTAAACTTTTTCTTTTCTTCCTTCAAACGCTGTTTTTCCAGTTTTGCGTCTTCAGGCATAAGTCCTTCATCCATTGGCATAATTCAAGTTCCACTCTTTCCTATACATACCTGTTTCTGTACTACGATTTCCTACTATGTGTATAACTGGTAAGTTCATCCACTTCCTTAGCTTCCCTTGCATTTTCCTCGTGGAGAAACTCGTCAAATGCTTTTTCCCTCAGTTTTTCATGGGTCTTGCTTTCCTGCATGGCCTCCGTAAGCCTCTTCCTTGCTTCCTCAAGCTGCTCCTCGGCCTTTGCTACTTTTCTCATCTGAACCAGGATGAATTCCTCCATCCGTTCAATTGCATCCCTGTTCTCCAATATTTCAAATACTTTCAAGCTATCCCTTCGGAGTTCCCTCCCCCGGTTTTCGTATCCCGCTTTCCTGTCTTTTAAATACTGAAGTTTTTCCTCCTCCTCATCAAGATGCATTTTTGCGGTGGCAAACTCTGTTTTTGCCTGATCCTCCATTTTAATCTTGATATCAAGGATACTCTGCATCCGGTAAATAAATTTTGCCATCTAGCGCTCCGTCCTGGCCCATAATCTTTTAGGATTCATCAAAAATCCCTTTCAGCAGCCCCAGAGTTTCATCAAAACTGAATTTATCATTCACTTCCTGCATAAGGAATTCATTTACTTCCTGTATCTTTTGTATTGCATAATCAATTCCCGGATTGCTTCCGTTTTTGTATGCGCCTATATTGATCAGATCCTCCGCTTCATTGTAAGTTGCCAACACATTCTTAAGTTTCCCGGCATAATACTTGTGTTCTCTGTCCGCCACCTGGCTCATACACCTGGAAATACTTTGGAGTACGTCTACTGCCGGATAATGGTTTTTGTGGGCAAGTTTCCGGTTCAACATAATATGGCCGTCTAAAATACTTCTTGCAGTATCCGTGATCGGTTCATTGAAATCATCCCCGTCTACTAAAACTGCATACAATCCCGTGATCGATCCCCGGTCTGAACATCCTGCCCGTTCCAAAAGCTTTGGCATTTCAGAATATACGCTGGGAGGATATCCCCTGGATACCGGCGGTTCACCGCTGGCAAGCCCTATTTCCCGCTGGGCCATAGAAAAACGCGTTAAATTATCCATCATAAGAAGTACATCTTTGCCCTGATCCCTAAAATATTCTGCAATAGCCGTAGCTGTCTGGGCAGCCTTTTTACGTTCCAACGCCGGCTTATCCGAAGTGGCTACCACTACCACAGACCTCTTCATGCCTTCCGGGCCTAGATCTCTCTCGATAAATTCCCTCACTTCTCTGCCCCGCTCTCCGATCAGGGCAATCACATTAATGTCCGCTTTCGTATTCCTGGCAAACATTCCCATCAACGTAGATTTTCCAACACCCGAACCGGCAAAAATGCCAATCCTTTGTCCTTTCCCTACTGTGATCAGCCCGTCAACGGCTTTGACGCCAAGGACAAGCACATCACTGATGATCTTTCTACTCATGGGATCTGGCGGGCTTGCTTCCACGGAGTACGTTTTGCCAGTAGGCAAAAACCCTTCTTCCGTAGGCCTGCCGAACCCATCAAGAGTGTGGCCCAAAAGCCCCTCATCCACCTGCACCATCAGGGGGGAACCCGTATTTTCAACACTGCTCCCTGGTCCAATCCCTTCCACATCCTGATATGGCATCAAAAGCGTTTTCCCCTCTTTAAAACCTACCACCTCGGCAGGTGTTGGAGTAAAATGCCCCTCCCCCGTACCTGGATAAATCATACAAATGTCCCCCAGCTTTGCCGCCGGGCCTGCCGACTCTATGGTCAGCCCAATGACATTGACCACCTTACCCTTAAGTTTAAAAAGGGGTTCCTCTATGACACTATCATATTTTGAAAAATTAATTTTGGGTACCAGCAATTTCATTTCCACCTTTAAAGGATAGCAGCATCAGCTTTCTGGTAAGCTCTTTCAGCTCTGTTCCCAGCGAGCAATCATAAATACCGCCTTCCGTTTCTATCATGCATTGGGAGGGAACCAGTGTCATATCAGGAATGATATCCACCCGTTCCGCCAGCATTCCTGTTTTTTCCAGTATCTCTTCCCTGGCTTCACTCACTGCCGCATAATTTTCTTTGGCAACATGGACAATTATGTTGCCAGATGAATCCACCTTCTGCATAGCATCCGTAAGAAGTGTGACCACCAACGGGTGGTATTCACTCAGATCCACATGAAATATATGTTCATAAATCTTAGTTAGATTATCTACAAATTCCGGTTCCAGTTCCCTGGCCTTCCTTGTATACTCTGCTTCCAATTGTTTCTCTTTGGCAAGGCACTCTTCCTTAAGAGCCTGGAGTTCATTCATCCCCTGCCGGTAGCCATCCTGATAACCTTGCTCTTTCGCTTCGTTAAAAGCCTGCCTTTTCTGAGCTTCAATCTCAGCCTGGGCATCCTCTATCAAATGCTGTGTCTGTTCCTGCACACGCAGAAATTCCGCATTTACAGCTTCCAGTTCCGCCCTTGCCGCCTCCAGTTCTTCTGCCGAAACACTTTTTAAAACTGCCCCCTCGCTGTCCGGATCCAGAAGTGCATCTACCGCCTCTGCCGATATTCCCTCGTAAAAACCGTCCTCATCTCCGCCTTCAGCGCCCTGTACATGATGCCCTTTCCTCGCTGTCTTTTGGAGTTTCTGCTCCAACAGCTTGTTGGAATCAATAATGCGGGTATCATCATTTACGACTACCCAGCCCGCTTTAAAAAGATTGCTATACAACGATCTCATCACCTCCGCCTCTGGAAATGACAATTTCTCCTGAATCTTCCAGTTTTCTGATAATATTTACGATCTTCTGCTGTGCCTCTTCTACATCTTTCATACGCACAGGACCCATAAATTCCATGTCTTCCTTGATCATAACTGCCAAACGTTTGGACATATTGTTGAAGATCGTATTTTGCACCTGTTCATTGGCGCTCTTAAGAGCAAGCGCTAAGTCATTATTATCCACATCACGCAGGACTCTTTGGATTGCACGGTCATCCAAAAGCAAAATATCCTCGAAGACAAACATCTTTTTACGGATCTCGTCTGCAAGTTCAGGCTCTTCAATTTCCAATGTCTCCATAATATGTTTCTCTGTACTGCGATCCACGGTATTTAAGATATCTACCACGGCGTCCACACCGCCAATGATCGTGTAATCCTGGTTCACCAGCGAAGCAAGCTTTGATTCCAACACCTTTTCCACTTCCTTTATCACGTCCGGGCTGGTCCGGTCCATCAGAGCAATACGCTTTGCCACATCCGCCTGACGGTCAGGAGGCAGCGAAGCTACAATAGTTGCCGACTGGGCTAACGGAAGATAAGATAAGATCAGAGCAATGGTCTGTGGATGCTCATCCTGTATAAAGTTAAGAAGCTGTGAGGCTTCTGTCTTACGCACAAATTCAAAGGGCTTCACCTGCAAAGATGCTGTCAGCTTTCCGATCACATCCATTGCCTTTTCTGAACCAAGAGCTTTCTCAAGCAGCTCTTTTGCATAGTTGATGCCGCCTTCTGCTATGTATTGCTGTGCAAGGCACACTTCGTAAAACTCATCAATGACTGCATCCTTTACCTGGGGCGTAATACTGCGGGTATTGGCAATCTCAAGCGTCAGTTCTTCTATCTCTTCTTCCTTTAAATGCTTAAAAACCATGGCCGATTTTTCCGGCCCAAGGGCAATCAAAAGAATTGACGCTTTTTGCAATCCTGATATCTTTTCATCGGCGCTCCTGGCCATATCTTATTCCCTCCAAACTATATAACTACTTTCTTTTGTCAAAACTAGTCCGCCGCCCTAAAGCTAATCTTCATTCAGCCAGTTACGCAAAAGATTTGCAACCGCTTCCGGATTCTCTTCCACAAATTTCTCTATCAGCCTCCGGGTCTCCGATATTGGCTCCGTGGTAATATCCTCCAGCTCTACCTCAGGCTGGGATTGGAGCAGTGATTCCACGGAAAGTTCCTCCGGCTGGCCTGCCTCTTTGTCGGAACGCATACTCCGCAGTACGACAAATGCAAGCAGTGCAAGGATGATCACGATCAGCGCAATCTGCATGATATCCCCAAGTGAAATATTCAAACCTTCCTTGTCAAAAAACACATTTTCGGAATAGGCGATAATTGCAATATTTTCCCTTGGAAAACCTGTTGCTTTAGAAACAACATCATAGACCTCATCAGAAACTTCAACCTGGGTCCTTCCTGCATTTGCAAGCTTGTATTCTTCCCATGTAATTCCATCTAAAAGCCCCTGTGCATCCACATCCTCTTCCCGGACCATATTCATGGTAATTGCGGCAAGAGATATGGAAGACTGGCCATAATCGATACTTCCCGGAGGCACATCTTTATCCGTAATCCTCTCATTGGGCAAGTACTTATTTTCTTCCTCCTGGGTTTCCGAACTGCTGTTTCCATGATCTAAATACTCATATTCCGGTTCTCCGTTGGAATCTGTCCCGGGAACTTCCCCGCTGCCATTTTCAGCAGAAGAACTAAAGATACGGTTAGAAGAAAGGTATCCCTGGCTGTTCCCGTCTTCTACATAGTACTCATGCTCCCGCACTGTGGAATTGGAAAAATCAACCACAAGGTTTGCCGCAACTTCCACCCTGTCAAATTCATTGGTTCCGAGAAGAACCTGCCTAACGTCATTTTTTACCTTTGTTTCCCATTGGGACTTTACACTGAGCTGACTGCTTGCCGTCCCCGTTGCACTATAAGTATCATCCCCGGAATAAAGAGTATTTCCCAGGGAGTCCATAATCACCACATTTTCCGGCGTGTCGCTTCCCATTGCCACGGAAATAGCTTTCGCGATTCCCGCTGCGGTTTCCGGCGTCATCTCTTCCTTTAAGGTGAGAATGACCGTTGCACCGGAATCCTCTTTCGACGCGATCAGCGTCCCGTCCTGTTCGGGTAAATAGTACTCCACGACCGCCTTCTCGACTTGTTCAAACATGGCCAGGATGTCATTTGCCATCCGGCTTTCCAAATAGAATTCGTAACGTTTTTGCTTATCCGCCTCCGTAGTGGAAAATCCACCCTCGGTAACATTATCTATGGTATAAGAAAATGATTGAATATCATTTCTGGCAAGAAGCATACTCGCCTTGGCTTCCTGCTTCTTATTGATCCTGATCTGGTAGGCATCATCCGACACCTCGTAATCCATCCCCTCACCCTCAAGCAGCTCCGTAACCTCCGCCGCTTGTTTTTGCGTCTCACAGTTGAGCAAAAGGACATACTGAGGGCGTGTCAGGAGAGTAATCAAAACTGCAAGGGCAAGTATGATGCCTGCCCCCGCTGATATGATAAACGTTTTTTGTTTCGTAGAAAACTTATTCCACCATTCAAGGATTTTGCTTAAAAGTTCTTTCAATCTGTCTGCCATGATCTGACTTTCTCCTGTCTATCTTAACCTCTAAATCTGCATCTGCATGATCTCACGGTATGCCTCTATAAATTTGTCCCGTACCGCGACCGTATACTGCAGCGCTGTGGAGGCTTTCTGGAGCGCAATTGAAAGTTCATGGGTATTTTCCGTTTCCCCCAATGCCCACCGGATCTTTTCATTTTCCGCATCAGAAAGATAGGAATTCGTTGTGTTAAGGCTTTCCACCGCCTTGTCAAAAATGTCTGCAAATTCTCCGGTAGATTCACCCTCCCCTGCGATCGGTGAGCTTTCAATTGCCTCCCGTACCGCGCCGGAAGAAATGTTATAAAAAGATGAAATGTCCACTTTATGTATCCGCCTTTCCAATTATTCCATGATCTATGTTACTATTACTTCTATTATGCCTGATTGCCCATCTCCAGCCCCTTCATTGCAATTCCCTTGCTGGCATTAAATGCCGTTGCGTTTGCCTCATAAGACCGGCTGGCATCAATCAGGTTCGTCATTTCTGTAACAATATTTACATTAGGGTAAAGAACATAACCGTTTTCATCTGCGTCCGGATGAGAAGGATCATAGACCATATTCATCTGCGTCCACTCGTCTTCCATCACCTTTCCGACCCTTACGCCTTTGCCTTTGTAGGCCCTGCTGGCGCTGCCCAAAAAGCTGCTGAAGTTTCCTACCCTCTCTCCTCTTTCCTCAAAAGTCACTACCTTACGGCGGTAAGGCGTACCGTCTTTTGTCCTTGTGGTGTTCTGGTTCGCCACATTTTCAGAAATGATGTCCATCCGGTAACGTTCCGCAGTCATGCCGGATGCATTGATATTGAACGCATTAAATATACTCATAATCATCCTCCATTATCGTAAGGGTTTCCTATTTCATTACCATCCTTAAATTGGCAAATTCCTGGTTATAACTGTCAACTAATCCATTGTATTTGATCTGGTTCGCTGCAAGCTCTACGCCTTCCGTATCAATATCCACATTATTTCCGTCCAAACGATATGAGAAATTAGCCGCATCGGTATAAACCCTTGCCGTCAATTCCTCGTTAGTCACATGGGATACCTTCGCATCCACTGTCTCGTAGCGGGAAGCCCCAAGCGCACGGCGAAGCTGGGATTCAAAATCAATATCCTGTCTCTTATACCCCGGCGTATTGACATTTGACATATTGTGAGATAGTATCTCGTTCCTCTGCCATGCCGCATCTGCCGCTTTTCCCAGCACATCCACATAATCAAAAACATTACTGTTAAACATTTGCTATCCCCTTTCTATGGAATCCGGTCATGCCACACCGGAAAACTATCTTCCTGGTGCACACGACACCCACACTATTACATTATAATTTATCTTCTTAAAAAGACAAGTTTTTTTTATAAAATATACACAAAAAATCTATCAGCAGAAAAAGAGAAAAAGGACTATGACCGTTCATAAATCCTTTTATTTCCTGATAATCCTTTATCTTCCATATAAAGCGTTTTCTCTTTTGAGTTTTTCTACCTCTTCAAAAACCATATCGTTGAGCACTTTAATGTATGTCCCCTTCATTCCTGAAGACCTGGACTCAATCACGCCGGCGCTCTCAAACTTACGGAGTGCGTTAACGATCACTGACCGGGTGATCCCTACCCTGTCCGCAATCTTACTTGCCACAAGAATCCCTTCCATTCCATTTAACTCTTCAAAAATATGTACCACGGCTTCCATCTCAGAATAGGACAAAGTACCAATCGCCGACTTGATCACCGCCAGTTTCCTGCTTTCTTCCGCATTCTCCTCATTGACTGCCCGAAGCATCTCAAGCCCCACCACTGTGGTTCCATACTCGCAAAGGATAATATCATCAATATCATATTGCTGTTCACATTTATAAATGAATAAGGTGCCCAACCTCTCGCCGGCAATTTCAATGGGCGTGATAATCGCCTGGAACTTTCTGACCTCTCCCTGCTCAAACCCCAAAGTTTCCAGATTCACATTTTCTTTGGTAGAGAGCACGGATAACAGCCTTTCATTGAGCATCCCGTCAATAAAGCCGCCTACCTGATCCACAATCAGTTCGGTGATGGAGTCCACTCCCACGCAGTCCCCCACCCCTAACACTTTACCTTTCTTACTGATCACAAGTACGTTTGACGACAAAATCTCACACAGGACTACGCAGATATCATTGAAAACAACTTTACTGGAATTGTTATTGTGTAAAAGTTTTCCGATCTTTCTGGTCTTATCAAGTAACTGTACACTGCCCATGATATCCCTCCGCTAAACTCATTTCAATCATTGTATCATATGATTTAGGCAATTTCAATGCAGGAAGGCGAATTTCCATATAATTGCAACTATTGATTTGAATTTTCTGAATTATTTCCAGTTTCCGGAATTTTCCCGACATAACCACATTTTTCATCCATGCAGGCAAGTTTATTCCCTTTGTATAAAAGCATAGAACCGCACTTAGGGCATTTGACCCCGGAAGGCTTCTGCCACACCATAAACTCGCACTCCGGATTTCCTACGCATCCATAATATTTCCTGCCCTTTTTGGTCTTTTTCAGGACAATATCCTTTCCACATGAAGGACACGCAACCCCGATCTTTTCAAAATATGGCTTGGTATTCCTGCATTCCGGAAATCCGGGACAGGCTAAGAAACGTCCGTGAGGGCCGTATTTAATTACCATCTGCCGGCCGCAGAGCTCGCATACCTCATCGGAAACCTCATCGGCAATATCTACCTCTTTTAGCTCCTTCTCCGCCGTCTTTACCGCTTCATCTAAATCCGGGTAGAAATTGGAAACAATGGTTTTCCAGTTGACATTTCCTTCTTCCACGCCATCAAGCAAAGCTTCCATATTGGCCGTAAAATTCACATCCACAATGCTGGGAAAAGCATCCTTCATCATATGATTGACCACTTCCCCAAGTTCTGTCACATACAAGTTTTTATTTTCTTTCACCACATATCTTCTTGCCAGGATCGTAGTTATCGTAGGCGCATAAGTACTGGGGCGGCCAATTCCAAGTTCCTCCAGTGCATGGACCAGCGAAGCTTCCGTATAGTGGGGAGCAGGCTGGGTAAAATGCTGTTTTTTATCAAACGCTTTTGCCTGGAGTTTTGTTCCCTCCTCGATGCTGCCCGCCAACGTATTCTCCTCTTCTTTATCCTCTTCCCTAATGTATACGCCCATAAACCCGTCAAATAAAAGCCTGGACGCCGCCACACTAAAACGATGGTCTCCGGCATCGATCTTGATGGAGGTAGTCTCATATTTGGCAGGGCACATCCTGCTTGCGGTAAAACGTTTCCATATTAACTGATATAAGCGAAATTGATCCCTGGATAAAGAATCCTTCAGTTCCATAGGAGTCCTGTTAATATCCGTAGGGCGGATCGCCTCATGGGCATCCTGGATCTTCTTATTATTTTTGGTTCCGTCCGTCCCGCCAGCGGCGTACTCCTTGCCGTATACCTCTGCAATATACTGGGCGGCCACACGCTCCGCCTCCTCCGACACTCTGGTGGAATCCGTACGCAGGTATGTGATAACACCCACTGTCCCGTTTCCCTTAATCTCGATTCCTTCATACAACTGCTGCGCCAGCCGCATTGTTTTCTGTGTGGAAAAATTCAATACTTTGCTGGCTTCCTGCTGCAAGGTGGAAGTGGTAAAAGGAAGGGGAGCCTTCTTCGTCCTCTCGCCCCTTTTTACCTCACTTACTACGAATTCTGCTTTTTCAATTTCTTTTACCACCGCTTCCATTTCTTCCCCGGAAGAAATAGCTGCCTTATGGTTTTTCTTTCCGTAATATTTAGCTATCAGCGGCTTCTCTTCCCCAGGAAGGTCAAAAGAAGCGTCCAAGGTCCAGTATTCCTCCGGGATAAAACTGTTGATCTCATCTTCCCGGTCACAAATGATACGAAGCGCCACCGACTGGACACGTCCGGCGCTTAAACCTCTTTTTACCTTAGCCCATAAAAGAGGAGAGATGCGATATCCCACCATCCGGTCAAGGACACGTCTTGTCTGCTGTGCGTCCACCAGGTTCATATCAATTTCCCGGGCGTTTTTCAGGGAATCCTTCACCGCATTTTTCGTGATCTCATTAAACGTGATCCGGTAAACCTTTTTTCCTTCCAGCTTAAGCGCCTTGAGCAGATGCCAGGATATGGCTTCCCCTTCACGGTCCGGGTCCGTTGCCAGATATATTTTTTCCGCTTTCTTTACTTCTTTTCGCAGATTCGCTAAGATATCGCCTTTTCCACGAATCGTAATATACTTGGGCTCATAATCATGCTCTACGTCAATTCCCAATTGACTTTTTGGCAAATCCCTTACATGCCCGTTGCTGGCTGCCACTGTATAATTTGAACCTAAAAACTTCCCGATTGTCTTTACCTTGGCAGGTGATTCCACGATCACTAGATATTTTGCCATTTGATTTACCATTCCCTTTTACTTTCTCAAAATAACACCGCCCTGGGGCGGTGCGCTCGCGCTAAACTATACACCACTTTTGCAGCTCATGCAAGTAAAAATTTCATGAATATTATTTAGGACTGCCCTCTTGCCAATCGCCGCGCTCCCTCCCAAACAGAATCCCAGGAGATATGCTTTCACTAATATATGGATTTCTTCCTAAATGTATACATACTGATTCCGCTTCAAAAACCACACAGCCGCAGATACCATTCCATTAACTCCCTCCCGTAAAGCATAGCAAGAAAGATCCCTGTAGCCAGATAGGGGCCAAAGGCCAGAATACGGTCTTTCTTTTTTAGTTTCATCAGTGTAATATGCACCACCGATCCCGTCACAGATCCTACTGCCAACGCCAAAAGAATCCCTTTCCACCCCAGCAAAAGCCCTGCAGCCGCCATCAGTTTTATATCACCGCCGCCAATTCCTTTTCCCCGCGTAAACAGATAAATCAGCAAAAAAGGACCGCTTACAGCAAAAAAACCTATCACATGTTCCTGCCAGACTGATAGGTTCAAAAAAAGGCGCACACACCCCAGTGCCCCGATAAACAAATTGCATCCTAAAGGTATCTCATAGGTCCTTGCATCGATCACTGCAATGACAAGAAGCGCCGAAGCACACAGGCAATACAAAAGACTAAGGAACTGGTATCCTGTTTTGTGAACGATCCATAAGTACAATATTCCATTAAAAAGTTCCACTGCCGGATATTGGAAGGATATTTTTTCCTTACAATTCCTGCACCTTCCTTTTTGGATCAAAAAACTGATCACGGGGATCATCTCATACCACGTTAATGGTGACATACAATTGGGACAGTGGGAAGGCTTTTTTACGATTTCTTCCCCCCTGGGAAGGCGGTAAATACATACATTCAAAAAGCTTCCTATCACAAGCCCAAACAACAAAACCCCTGTCATCATCAGTTCTTCCATATCTCCCCCGTAAAAGCCCCTTTAATCCACAGTAAGCAAAACATCACCTTCGCCGGATAGTACGCAGGTCTCCCCACAGCTCCCGTCTTTGTTAATCTTTACCGTAATCAGCGCTGCATCCGTCATCCTAAGCTGGGAAATAATGCCTTCCCGGCGCGCTGTCATGCCCTCTACACTGTCATAACCCAGCTTTTGCGCTACCAATTCCCCAAACTTTCCCGGGAAATCTTCCCTCCTGTCCAAGCGCAGCACGCAGCCTGGAGAAGGACACCCGGAATTCTCTATATTCTCAAGTCTTGGATCCGCCAAAGCCACGGAAACGGATTTTTGTACCAGATCAAGGGTCTGTTTATCCGCCGTAACCCGGTTCTTATCCACATAGCCCAAAATAAGGGGAACGGACACACATATCAAAAAAGTCATGACGGCAAGCGTTACAATCAATTCCACCGCCGAAAAACCACCATTGCCTTCCTCTTCCGGTAAAATCTCATATTGGAGCCACTCGTACTTCAGCTTCGTTCCTTCCGTAATCTCAGGAGGCAGAAGCGCCCGGGCCACCAGCTTTAGCTGGTCGCTTTCGATATCCATCCTTCTCAAATTTGCATAGTCACCGTCAATACTGACGACCTGGTATAGAAATGTATTCATCCCTTTACCCTTATCCCACCTGTTTTCTTTTATCCTGCCCATCCGTTACCGTTTTATTAAAGCACATTGCAACTGTTTGTGCAAGTCCTGTTGGTTCACTGTTTCCCGCAGATATCCCGTTTCGCGGGAATTTAATATTTATTTTAGAAAAAATTAATTGAAAAGATGAGGGATCTTTTGTACAGTTAATATTGCATCTGCAGAACGTTCTTTTTTCTAAAGAGGTTTTCTATCTTTTGCGGTTTGGTTTCGTCAAATCAATTCCTTATTTTTCATCCAGTCTTTCACCAGTCTTTTCCACTGGTCAGAAATCACATGAAAGGAGAGTCCCTATGTTCAGTACAGTTATTTCAGGCGCCGTCTATGGAATCGACAGTTACCTTGTCCATGTAGAGGCAGACCTGTCTTCCGGCCTGCCATGCTTTGTTATCGTAGGAAACCCCGGGAGCGAAGTCAGAGAAGCCGGGGAGCGGGTACGCATTGCCCTAAAAAATTCAGACATCCAAATACCTCCTATGCATATTGCGGTCAATATTTCACCGGGAGACATTCGGAAAGCAGGAACCGGATTCGACCTTCCGGTGGCCGTGGCAGTGCTTGCCGCCATGGGCAAAATTCCTCCTGAGAGCCTAAAAGAAAAATTGTTCTTAGGGGAACTCAGTCTGGACGGGGAACTAAAACCCGTCCATGGCGTCCTACCTATTGTCACCTGTGCAGTCAATAAGGGAATCCGCCAAGTGATCGTACCTGAGGAAAACGCAAAAGAAGCAGCCATCGTCCGGAAGATGAAAGTCTCTGGCGCAGTATGCCTAAAGCAAGTGATTGAATACTTAAAACAACCGGAAAAAACCCAGGATCAGTTTCTTCCTCCAACAAAAACGACGGCTCATGAAGATATGCCTCCCGGAAACAGGAGCGGAAAAGAGCCGGACTTTGGGGAGATACAAGGCCAGGAGCAAGCCAAACAGGCCGCGCTGATTGCTGCCGCGGGTTTCCATCACATGCTGATCGTAGGCCCGCCCGGCGCGGGAAAAACCATGCTTGCCAAAAGAATGCCCTCTATTCTTCCACCTCTTTCAGAGCAGGAAAGTCTTGAAGTCTCTGCGCTCTACAGTATTTCAGGAAAACTCAACAGAGGAAGCCCGCTGATTTGCCAACGTCCCTTTTTAAGCCCCCATCATACCATTTCTCCCCAGGCTCTTGCTGGCGGCGGAAAAGTCCCCAGGCCGGGGGCCGTCAGCCTTGCCCACCGGGGCATTCTATTTTTGGACGAGCTGCCGGAATTTAAAAGACAGACCCTGGATCTGCTTCGGCAGCCTTTAGAAGAAAAGGAAATCCAAATTGCCAGAAGCAGCGGTTTTTTTACCTATCCGGCAGATATGATGGTAATCGGCGCTATGAATCCTTGTCCCTGCGGTTACTATCCTGACCGTAACAGGTGCCGGTGTTCCCCCTCAGAGATCCACCAGTATCTAAGCCATCTTTCCGGCCCAATCTTAGACAGGATTGATTTATGCGTTCCCGTACCGAAGGTGGAAATCAGCCAGTTACAATCAAAGGTCAGGGGGATGGGAAGTAAAGAAATGCGGCAGCAAGTTCAAAAAGCCCGGCATTATCAGAAAATACGCTATCAAAATACCAGATACCGCTTTAACGCGGATTTAGAAGCAGGTGATGTGGAAAAATACTGTGCCCTTGGCAATCGTGAGAGGGACTTATTGGAAAATCTATTTCACTCTATGGATTTCAGCGCCAGAACCTATCACCGTATTTTAAAAGTGGCAAGAACGATTGCCGATCTTGAAGATGGTGGAAAAATCCGGGAAACCCATCTCATGCAGGCAGCATGTTACCGTCCCGGAGATTTGTTTGAAAGGTGATTGCACATGAACGAGCAAGACAAGGCATACCGCTTCTGGATACACAACCTTCCAGGCGTTGGAGACAGAACCATCGAAAAGCTCCTTCTTACCTTTGGAAATGAAAAAGCAATCTATGAAGCAGATGAAAAAATTCTTAACCGCATTTTAGATAAGGAAAAGACAAAAAAGATCTTTGAGTTTACAGCCAAATGGGATCTCCAGGGGGCATACGGCAAACTACTGGAACAAAAGATACGATTTTTTACCCGCAAAGATAAAGAATACCCCTGCCGGCTCCGCAGATTAAAGCATCCGCCTTATGGAATCTATTGCATAGGAAACCTGCCCCAGGAAACCACTCCCGCTGCCGCCATCATCGGGGCAAGAGAATGCTCTGAATATGGAAGCTTTGTAGCCAGGGCTTTCGCCGGAAAACTTGCCAGTGCACAAATAACTGTGATCAGCGGCATGGCAAGAGGCATTGACGGAATTGCCCAACAAAGCGCCGTTCATGCCGGCGGAACAACTTTTGCCGTTTTAGGATGTGGGGTGGACGTGTGCTACCCGGCATCCAACAAAGGGCTTTATGATCAGATTATAAGCGCTGGCGGCGGGATCTTATCGGTATTTCCACCTGGGACAATGCCTCAAAAAAGGAATTTTCCAGAAAGAAACCGCATTGTGGCAGGCCTTTCCGATGTCCTTTTAGTCGTGGAAGCAAGACAAAAAAGCGGCACATGGATCACTGTCGATATGGCTCTTGATCAGGGAAAAAACATCTATGCCGTACCCGGACGGCTGACAGACCGCTTAAGCGACGGATGCAACCTTTTAATCCGGCAAGGGGCCGGAATCGCCCTTTCCCCGGAAGATCTGATCCGGGAAATTGAAGTGCTGGCTAATCGAAAAGAAGTTGCAGCCTTAGAAGAAGTCCCCACCCTTAACCCGGTACCTGCCAAACAGCAGGATGACCTTTTATCCTTTTTAGATTTTGCTCCCCACACGGCTGATGAGATTCTGCAAAAAATGAAACAACATGGAAAAGAGATCAGCCTTCAGCAGCTATTACCTGAGCTGATCATGCTGTGCATGAAAGGGCAGGCTAAGCAGGAGGCCGGATATTACATGAAAATTGAAACTTCCTTCTAACAGGCGTCCGCTTTCTTGTAAATCAGGGCCGGTCAGCGGATCTTATTAGCCATCCCGTCGGGATCCTGTGCAAATTGGATCGCCATGTCCCTTGTGACCGCTCCCTGTGTGTAAAGCTGCATAATTGCTTCATCCATAGCGATCATTCCTATTTTCCGGTTGGTCTGCATCACGCTCATAAGCTGATGGGACTTCGCCTCACGGATCAGATTCCTTACGGCGTGGTTGGCATGGAGCACCTCAAACGCAGCCACCCGCCCGCTTCCGTCAGCCTTAGGAATTAGCTGCTGTGAAACGACAGCCTCAAGCACGTTTGCAAACTGGACTCTGATCTGTTGCTGCTGGTGGGAAGGAAACACATCGATCACACGGTCTACCGTGCTTGCCGCGCCGATCGTATGCAGGGAAGACAACACCAGATGGCCGGTTTCCGCTGCTGTAATGGCAACACTGATGGTTTCAAAATCACGCATTTCCCCCACCAGGATCACATCCGGATCTTCTCTAAGGGCAGCTCTTAAGGCCGTTGCATAATTTTTGGAGTCCAGACCGATCTCCCTTTGATTGACCATAGAAAGCCTGTGCTGATGCAAATACTCAATGGGATCTTCCAAAGTGATCACATGACACTCCCTGCTGCTGTTAATCTTATCAATGATTGCCGCCAAGGTTGTTGATTTCCCGCTCCCGGTAGGCCCTGTCACCAGCACCAGTCCCCGTTTACGCTGATAAAGGTCAATGACTGAGGGAGGCAGCCCCAGCGATTCCGCCGAAGGCACATGGGTTCCAACAACACGCAGGGCAAGCGCTACCGACCCCCGCTGCTTATAGGCATTGGCACGATACCGGCCTTGTCCAATGATGGAAAAGGACATGTCGTACTCACCGTTCTTTTCAAAACACTCCTTTTGATAATCATTCATAATCTCGTCCAAAAGCAGTACCGTATCCGCAGGCATCAGCCTGTCAAAATCCATTGTGATCAACTTCCCGTTTACGCGCATCTTTGGCGGCACTCCAACTGTAATATGCACATCGGATGCCCCTGCATCCTTGGCGATCTTTAACATTTCTTCAATCGTAGGCATGAAAAAATCCTCAACTTTCTATCTGTATTATGCAACCTTCTATCCCGTGATGTACCGTGATTGTCCCCAAATACCCGGACACAATCTTGTTCCCCGTCAATGGCGGTACAGGCTCTGCCGGATCAAGAATCAAATATGGTGATATCAAAATTCCTGATACTGGCAACGCCTTGTTCCGTCAGCCTGGAATCACGTTCACACAAGAGCATCCTGTGAAAAGTTTGCAAAACCGTCCCGCAGTTTTAACAAAGCCTTTTTTTCGATTCGCGATACATAGCTTCTTGAAATATGAAGCGCATCCCCTATTTCCCGCTGTGTAACTTCCCTTCCCCCCCAAAGGCCATAGCGGAGACAGATGATCTCCTTTTCCCTGTCCGTTAAAACCTTACCGATCAGCCCGGCAAGTTTCTTGGTATTTTCATATAATTCCATCTGTTCTGTGATGTCTTCCTGGTCATGCTCAATGATGTCCAAAAGGCTGATTTCATTCCCCTCTTTATCTGTCCCAATCGGCTCATACAAAGATACTTCTCTGGAGCTCTTTTTCTTGGAGCGCAGCAACATTAAGAGTTCATTATCAATACATCTGGAAGCGTATGTACTAAGCTTCCCTTTTCCGGCATCAAAAGAGGATACTGCTTTGATCAGGCCAATTGTGCCAATCGAAATAAGATCTTCCATATCCTCGTCTACATTTTGATATTTTTTGGCAATGTGGGCCACCAGACGCAGGTTCCTCTCAATCAAGATTTCTCTGGCTGCAGCAGCCTCTTTGCAATCTCCCTTTTGCAGCACCTGTATATAATGTGCCTCTTCTGCTGCTGATAAAGGTTGCCTGAAGGTTTTCACAAGGGCGCCCCCAAAGTCATTTTTAATATTCTATGACCCAGCGGGTAACCTAGTGCCTTTCCAACAAACTTATTATATAAATAACTTTTAAAAATATCAATCGTTATGAATTATGTCAATAAAAAATCTGCCATAACAACATTACTTACATCGATTCCCCTCTCTGTAAGCGCTATCCTCCCGCCTTGTCCCGCGGATGCAGAAACCCTCCTTAGCAGCCCATTTTCCACATACTTTGTAACGATCCCCGGATAAACCTGATCCACGCTCTTACCAAAAGCTGCCCGGAATTCTTCTTCGCTTACTCCCTTTTGCATACGCAGCCCCAGAAACATAAATTCTTCCATTTGCTCTTGTAAGGATAGCTGGCAAACATTCTCTTTTTGAGGCCCCTTTAGAAGGTAGGTATCCAGATCACTCCCATTATGAAACCGGACATTTTCTATCAGAGAAGCCGCCCCGGTCCCAAACCCCGCATAGTTCCCTCTTTGCCAATAGACCTGATTATGCCTGCAGGCGTATCCATCCTTGGCATAATTGGATATTTCATACCTCTCATATCCTGCCGCAGATAATACGTCATTTGTCATCTTGTACATTTCGCGCTCCGTATCCTCATCAGGAAGGACAGGAGGGTTTTGGAAAAATGGCGTCCCCTCTTCTAAGATCAGACTGTAAACAGAAATATGTGCAGGGGCAAGCGCTGTCACTGTCTTTAGCGTTCTGAGACAGCTTTCCATTGTCTGACCGGGTATTGCCGTCATAAGATCAATATTTATATTGTTAAATCCTGTTTTAACCAATGATTCATACGTTTGAAAGCATTCCCGTCTGTTGTGAATCCTCCCCAGGGCACGAAGTTCTCCATCCTCCAAGGATTGAAAACCAATGCTGACACGGTTAAACCCCGCCTCTCTCCATGCCTTTATCTTTTCTACGGAGGCGCTCCCCGGATTAACCTCTATGGAAATCTCACAATCATCTTCCAGTTCAAACCAGTCCCGAATCCCCCTCATTATCCGCAAAATCTGACCAGGTTCCAGGATCGATGGTGTTCCTCCTCCAAAGAAAACTGTTGTTATTTTATATTTTTTGTACCTGCCGCTCTCTTCCTTGATCTCTTGCAGCAGCCTTTTCACATACCGTTCCCTTACTTCCCCAGAAGATGGCGCCGAAAGGAAATCGCAATAAAAACACTTTTGCATGCAAAAGGGAATATGGATATAAAGACTCAGTTTATTGTCTACGGACTTCATCACTTGTCGTCCAGCTTTAATACGCTCATAAATGCTTTTTGCGGAATTTCCACACTTCCAATCTGGCGCATCCGCTTTTTTCCTTCCTTTTGCTTTTCCAAAAGCTTTTTCTTACGCGTAATATCACCGCCATAACACTTAGCAAGCACATCCTTACGCATAGCTTTGACGGTCTCTCTTGCTATAACTTTTCCTCCCACCGCCGCCTGAATAGGAATTTCAAATAAATGCCTTGGGATTTCATCTTTCAGCTTTTCACACATCTTCCGTCCCCGCTCATATGCGCTGTCCTTATGGACAATAAAAGACAGGGCATCTACTTCTTCCTTGTTAATCAAAATATCCAGTTTCACCAACTCAGACTGCTGGTATCCTTTTAACTCATAATCAAAGGATGCATAGCCTCTTGACCTGGATTTCAACGCATCAAAAAAGTCATAAATAATCTCGTTTAAAGGAAGTTCATATTTCAACAAGGCTCTTGCCGATTCAATATATTCCATTCCAAGATATTTGCCCCTTCTCTCCTGGCAAAGTTCCATGATCGACCCGATAAATTCTGTCGTTACCATAATCTCCGCCGATACCACTGGTTCTTCCATATATTCAATCACGGAAGGATCTGGCAAATTTGAGGGATTGGTCAATTCAACCATCTCCCCATCCGTACGGTGCACGCGATAAATAACACCTGGTGCGGTTGTTACTAAATCCAGATTATATTCTCTTTCCAGCCGTTCCTGGATAATCTCCAAATGAAGCAGCCCCAAAAAGCCACACCGGAATCCAAATCCAAGGGCAATAGATGTTTCCGGTTCGTAGTGCAGGGAAGCGTCATTTAACTGCAATTTTTCCAGTGCATCCCTAAGATCGGGATATTTAGCGCCATCCGCCGGATACACGCCGCAATACACCATGGAATTCACCTTCTTATAGCCTGGAAGAGGCTTTTCACAGGGACGGCCTGCATCTGTGATCGTATCTCCTACCGAAGTATCCTTTACATTTTTGATTGAGGCAGTCAAATACCCTACCATACCGGCACTCAGTTCTTCACAGGGAATAAACTGTCCTGCCCCAAAATATCCTACTTCAACCACATCCGCCTGCGCCCCTGTGGCCATCATACGGATGCTTGTCCCCTTAGATACGCTTCCTTCCATAACCCTGCAAAATACGATCACGCCTTTATAGGGATCATAAATAGAATCAAAAATAAGCGCCTGAAGAGGGTTGTCCACGTTCCCTCCGGGTGCCGGGATCTTTTCCACAATCGCTGCAAGAACCTGTTCAATGCCAATACCGTTCTTAGCAGAAATAAGTGGCGCATCCTGTGCTTCTATTCCTATCACGTCCTCAATTTCGCTTTTTACCCGTTCCGGCTCTGCACTGGGCAGGTCAATCTTATTGATCACCGGAAATACTTCCAGGTCATGATCCAGCGCCAAATAAACATTGGCAAGGGTCTGGGCCTCGATTCCCTGTGCTGCATCAACCACCAAAATTGCCCCATCGCAGGCTGCAAGGCTTCTGCTGACTTCATAATTGAAATCCACATGTCCAGGTGTGTCGATCAAATTAAAAATATATTCCTCCCCATTGGGAGCCTTGTAAATGGTCCGTACCGCCTGGGCCTTGATGGTGATTCCTCTCTCCCTCTCCAGATCCATATTATCAAGCACTTGGGCCTGCATTTCCCTGCTGGTAAGAAGTCCGGTCATTTCTATGATTCTATCCGCCAAAGTGGATTTCCCATGATCAATATGCGCTACTATGCAAAAATTCCTAATTTTACTCTGATCTATTTGTGCCATGCATTTTCCTCCAAAACCACTTATTTTCGCAGCTACTATATCATAGCATATCATTTAGTACAATGGCAAGAATGTGTGCTAAAGGATCGCAGGCATTCATAATTTCTTCTACGGTATTGTTCTGGGCTCCAAGCTCGATCAACATGCTTTTGGGTTTAAGATGGAGGTTATAGCGGTAGGCTTTAAGATAAACTTTTCTGGCTATCCCAGGATAGTACTCGTTTGCCGCCACCTGTGCCTGAAAGGAAAAAGCCAGGTTATCCTGGATATATGGATTTTCCAGATATTCAATACTGCCACTTTTACGGATATAACTAAGACCATTAAAAAACATAAACCTGGCGGTAGGTCTGCCTTGCAGGTCCATGACCAGCTTCCTGTCCCCTGAGACAGCATCCCTATGAAGATCAATCACTACCTCTATGGTAGGGTTTTCTTCCAGGATCTTTTCTATTTCTGGCAGAGAATTGGCATAGGCGTCTTCCCTCACCGCATCATATTCTCCTGTATGGTGCATCACTTGAAAGCCATATTTTTCGGTTAGCAGCGCTGCCAGTTTATCCCCTGCTCCAACAATTGTCGTGGAAGGATCCCCTGGTACCGAATCGGCAAATGCCTCCCGCGAATGAGTATGGTAAATCAGGATTTGGGGGCCATCCGCTTCCTTGTCTATTGAAAGATCCTGGTGCAAAAGTACATCCAGATCCAAATATTCTTCTTGCAGCAAGGTAGAACTATCCACCGCATAAAAATTCGATACCAGATCCTCGTAAGACCACTGCTCTGACCAATCATAGCTATATGCCGGATAAACCGCTTCCTGAAACCCGGCTTCTTGGGCCACATCCGCAGCATTATTTTCTTTTGCCAGCCTGTTCTCTTCTCCCGCTGCCTCCTCAAGATCTGTGTTATGTAAACTATTTTCTCTTTCCATCTCCTCAAGCACGCTGCTTTCTATATGCAGTGCATCCTTATCATAGTCCAGTTTTTCTTCATCGATATTTTTATAGTCCTCATCCGTTCCTTCCTTTTTCCAAATAAGCTCTGCCGTCAGCGAATCCTCCATTTCCGGTTCCCCATCCGGCTCTTGCTGTGCATACTGGAAAAGCAACAACTGATTCAACATGCAAGCAGTGACCACTGTGTCCGGCGTTATATTTTTTTCCCCTTTTTCCAAAAAAGCCGGTATCTGAAAATATGCCCGCTCCATCTGATTTTTAAAAAAATGTCCAATCCTGTCATAGCTTTTGGGGCTATCTATCCTAGAGGCCCTTATTTGGTGGAAACGTATGACACAGCCTATCATGCATCCTACTATCAGCATTATAATCGCCCATCTTCTGGCTTTTTGTATCCACTTCCTATTTTTCACCGCACACACCCCACTACGGAAGTATATGCCTTTTTCCGGACATTCATTCCCTCCGGCAATTCTCCTGGCTGCCACAACGATTGTAATCCGGAAAACTTTCCTGTCAAATAAAAAAGAGCTTCTATCAAAAAGAAGCTCTTTGTCTACCTATATTTCATTCACATATTCCGGTTACATTCCAAACAGCCTTGTGACCATGGAATCATTCTCCATCCTCTTCCGAAGCATATTCATCCGGTAATCCTGCAAAAGCTTATTTTTCTTTTGCTCAGAAACCGCCATCGGAACATCCAGATCTTCAATACGGCTCCTGGAAGCCACAAGATTAAGGGAAGTACCTGTATTATAATTGTAGGCATGTTCCATAGCATTTGTTGCTGCCCCGTTATTGCTTCTCGCCATACTGATCTTATCCATAGCAGCATCAATAACGCTGATGTCAAACTTACCAGTAACATCGTAACCATCCAACCCAAGGGATTTCAGGGTTACATTTTCCATCTGGATCTTCATGCCTGAACCGTCAGCATTGGCCGCAATATTCATATCCGCCATACTGCCGTCTAACAGCTTCATTTCATTGTACTGTGTCCCTACTGCCGTATGCTCGATATCCTTTAAAAGCTGATCAACCTCTCCTTGGATCATCTGCTTTTCAGAATCGCCATACAGCCCGTTAGATGCCTTAAGGCTAAGTTCACGGATTCGCTGCAAAGACTCCTGCATCGTCCCAAGCGCCCCGTCCCTAATATTGGCAACGCCAATTCCATCCTTAATATTGGAAGCGCCTACATTCAGACCATTGCTGTTTTTCTTCAGCTTATTTGCAATCGCAAGTCCTGCTGCATCATCTGCCGCGGTCTGAATTCTCTTACCACTGGCTATCTTTCCATACAAGAAGTTCAAATTACGCACACCTGATACTCTCACAAGCACTCCTCTCTTGCACAGACTGTTGTCTGCACACACTTACCTATGCTATCTTATGTCTATAGTATAAGGCATTTGCATCCCTAATGCAATATTTTCCAGGCATTTTATCAAAAATCTATTGGATCGCCTAAACAATTCCCCTTAAGTTTCCAACGCGCTATTTAATGCATTACAAATAATATGGCTGATCTGCTTAATTTCATAATCCACATCTTTTCCCGTAACGTACATATTATAAAGTTCATCCAGCCCATGAAACAGATCATCCTGGATCTCAAGCGGTTCTTCTCCTGCAAGGTGCATCAGCTTTTCAAAAGCATCACTTACAATTGTAGCCGCATCTACCACTGTGGGAACACCAATGGCTATTACCGGGACACCCAAGGTTTCTTCTGTAATGGCATTCCGGTGATTTCCCACACCGGATCCCGGATGGATCCCCGTGTTGCTGATCTGTATCGTTCTGTTAAGGCGTCTGGTAGAGCGCGCTGCAAGAGCGTCTATCACCACCACTACATCGGGATCAGTCATCTCCACCACCCCCTTAATAATCTCCTGCGTTTCCATTCCCGTCTTCGCCATAACGCCAGGTACAAGCCCGCTGATCATATGGACACGCTTTTGATTATAGGCTGCCTTCCCATATTCCCTTACCATATGCCTGGTGATCGTAAGATTATCGACAACATTTGGTCCCAAGGCATCGGCAGTCACATCACGGTTTCCCAGCCCTACCACAATAATCGATAATTCCTCATCAATGCCCGGAATGATCTCTCTAAGCTGCTTTGCCAGCTCCTCTGAAATTTCCTTATGATAATCATCATCGGGTAAAGCCATCGCTGGGGCTTCTAAGGTGACATAAACCCCCACCGGCTTTCCCATTGCCTTAGATCCGTTCTTGGTTTCTATCACCACTTTAGTTACCTTGATTTCACTTTCCTCGTGATATTCCTCTTCTACATAAACGCCTCTGCACTCTTCCGCATTCTCTTCCATGCTCTCCCTTGCTTCCAATGCCAGATCCGTTCTTATCCTTATACTGCCCATTACGCCTCCACGTCCTTGACCCTATATCCTTATTTTTCTTTTAGTACAGTATTTTCCAAATAATCTTGATTTATGTATTGACAGATGCAGATTTTACCGCTAAAATAATATGCGTGTGTTTACATTAAGACGTCCGTGTCTCCGGCTTTAATGAAACATCTCAAGGAACTGATGATTTGAAACAGGAGGTGTACATCGTGGCTAATATTAAATCTGCTAAGAAGAGAATCTTGGTAAACAGAACCAAAGCTGCAAGGAATAAGTCAATCAAGTCTGGCGTTAAAACAGCGATCAAGAAAGTGACTGTTGCTATTGAAGCCAATGACAAGGATGCTGCTGCAAAAGCGTTAACTGCTGCTACAGCCGCTATTGACAAGGCAACTACCAAGGGTGTTTATCATAAGAACACTGCTTCCAGAAAAGTATCACGTTTAGCGCATGCAGTAAACAAGATGGCTTAGTCTATTTGTTTTCGTATTGATATTATATATAGGAAAGGAAACCAGTTCATCCCCCTCTATGAGCTGGTTTTTTATTTCTTTCAATCCCCTGCCACACTTCTCCTCCGCTCCTATAAAGACATCAGTTTGTATGTCCCTTTTCCCAGCTTCTTAACGAATCCGGCAGCTTCGCTTTGATTTAAAATTCTTTGAAGCTGTCTTGCACTGCAATGAAGGTGAAAAGCAGCCTGCTCGATTCCTTTCAAAGTTCCATCATTGCATTTATATTTCATATAAGACATTACCCGTTCCGTAAGAGAAGCAGGGGCCGCATCAATGGTAGTCATTGCCTCAATTTTAGCTGAAAGGCTGATACAAATCATCTCCAGAAACCTGCTATTAGAGAGCAGTTTTTCCCTATTACTTTCAATAGAAAATGCAATGCAGGTCACACATTCTGCAGCTTCTGCATAAATATTGCCGCTTTGGGGATAAAAGATATCCATGTCTCCAAGCAAATAGTCCCTCGTCCCATTTGACAGAGAATAGCGTGTGCCGTCATCACGGATAACGTAAATGTCCACAGAACCTTGTTCCACGATTTGAAAAAAAGATTCCTTTTGAAAAGGAGAACTCACCAGTTCGCCTTTTTCATATTTCACCAGATAAAAATCAATATCTAATGGATCAAACACAGCATGATATTTGCTTTTTCCAAGGCAGACCGCAATTTTTTCTTTATCATAAATTCTTTTCATAAGTCTCTCCAAACAGGACATATGTCTTGTTCTTTTTCATTTATTTTACAATATAATAAAAAAAATTCAAGGGAGGAAAAGAAATATGGTATCAGTTTTTGAGGAAAAGAATATTTCCAAAGCAATTATGAGAGTGGGACTGCCTGCGATGCTAGGACAGCTAACAACACTCATCTACAATATTGCCGACACCTTTTTTGTTTCTTTGACAAAAGAGCCTGCAACGATTGCGGCGGTGACATTATGTGGGCCGATATTGCTTATCGTAATGTCTATTGCCTGTATTTTTGGAATGGGGGGCAGCAGTGTGATTGCCCGATTATTAGGAGAAGAAAAGAAGGAAAAAGCCGGCGCAACAATGAACTTTTGTGTATATGCAATGGCAATTGCCGGTATGGTCACCCTTGTTTTAGGACTGGTATTTTTACATCCATTGGCAAAAATATCCGGAGCAGATGCAGATAATATGGCCTATACCTGCGATTATTTGAAATGGATCTTTCTAGGCTCGCCTTTTGTTATGCTGGCAAATGGCTTTGTTCATTTATTCCGGTCCATTGGCCTGATCAAAGAAGGAACCCTTGGATTGATACTTGGAAATGCCATGAATATGGTATTGGATTATGTGTTTATCGCTATCTTGGATTGGGGAACGGCAGGCGCCGCACTTGCAACCTCTTTAGGATTTGCATGCGCGTCCGTTTATTATGTGGTCTGCATGATCCGTGAATCCTGTAGGGAAAATCAACTGACGCCACTGGCTCCCAGGAATTTTTTGCCAAATACGGCAATGATTCGGAATGTAGTAAGTATCGGAATCCCAGGCGCCCTCATTACAGTACTTATGAGTATTTCCAATATTGTGCTTAACAATTATATCAGTATATACGGATCCAATGCTGTGGCTTCTTATGGAATTGCATATAAACTGGATATGATTCCCATTTTGTTGTCCGTGGGACTCTCTCAGGGCGTTGCTCCTTTAGTGGGATATTATTATGGCGGGAATAAGAAAAAACGGATGTCCGATACCGTGAAACGCACTGCCTTATATGGAATACTCATGGGTATGGCATTTACTGCTGTCTTTGTGCTTTTAGGAAAGCCCCTTGCCGCAATCTTCCTGCAAGATGACATTCTAATCGGGCAGACAGGATATTTTTTGAAAATCCTTTCCTTATCTGCCCCTTTGCTTGGCATTATCAATATGATAACCAGTTATTTTCAGGCATTGGGAAAAGCATTCAAATCCCTTACCATTACCATTTTAAGAAATGCAGCGCTATTTATTCCAGGAGTGATCCTTCTAAATTCCTTTTGGAATCTAAATGGCGTAATCGCGGCACAGCCCGTTGTTGAAAGTATTTTGGCGATCATCTGTATCGTTATGTATCACAAAGATATACATTCAAACAACAGTTCTTGTTCGTTCATAAATATTGCTCAGCTCTTCCGTTTCATCAAATAAATCTTGATACATTTTGGTTTCAACCACGAAAAAACCTGCTTTTTCCAAAGTTTTGCAAGAAGCAGTGTTTTTTACGTTGGCCGTTGCAACAAGTTTTTTCAGATTGTACCTTGCAAACATATGCTCCACAAAGCATTTTAACGCTTCAGCGGCATATCCGTTTCCACGATAGTCAGCGCCAATGAAATAGGTAACGCCCACTTCCCCAAAATCCTCATAATACGAACTTCCTACGGAACCAACCACCACATGGCTTGCCTGGTCTTCTATCGCAAATGCCAGATATTCATGATATGGATCATCTTCCATTTCTAATTTCATTGCTTCTTTTATAAATTCACCCATCCATTTGTGACATTCGCTACAGTCTCCATAGATTTCTGTCAGGCTGCCGTCAGAAGCCATATCGATAAATGCTTTTTCGTCAGATGGACGTATACTTCTAATCATCAGCCTTTGCGTTTCTAAAAGCATGTATCAACCCCCCCTTCGTCTCTCCTTCATAAATCCCTCTCACAATGTTCTCAATATTGAGGGCCTTTGTCCTAAAATCATTGGTTTCAAAAAATCGCCTGCAACTTCCATCACCTGGTAAATTCTGCAAATGATCTTCCCGTATCGTCCTGCTTAGACTGATCTGTTGCACCATCAAACAGGATTTTTCTTATGGTTCTTACAAACAGAAATTCTCTGACTTCAAATTGCAATACCGCCTTCCCCGAAGCGCTGTAAACCTTAACACGCAATAATCAGGGTCACTCACCCCTCCCGGGTAATACATGGTATCTCCCTTCCGCCACAATTCTTTCTTTATTTCAATATCCTGCATCACTTCCATCATCCCAACCAACATGATCCCCTCATACTTAAAGCGCCCTTTGTTATAAAAGTACAGGCTGGCTTTTGGATTTTTCAAATATTGCTGGGAACGCATGGCGGAAGTGTTACAGGAAAAATAAAAGCAGTTTCCCTCAATCTTGCTTGGTGCAAACACCGCCTTTATATTGGGAAATCCCTCCTCGTCAACGGATCCGATAAACGCTGTTTTCTGTTTCCTGGCAAATTCTTTGATATACTCTTGTGTAATCACGGCAGTTCCCTCCTAATTCCCGTTATCTTCTAATTGCGTCAATGTGTCCAAAATACGGGCCAGATACCCTTCAAAATCCATCCTCTCTTCTTCTGAAAATCCTCGGTAAAAAAGATGGTTCATCTTCTGTGATACCTGCTCATATTCCTCCTGTAAAGTTCTTGCATATTCCGTAAGAGATATGATCGTCTGACGGCGGTTGTCCGGGTTAATCTCTCTCTCCAGGATCCCCTTTTGCACCATCCCGTCCACCACAATGGAAACCGTATTTTTTGCAAGAGACGTCATTCTACTGATTTCACCAACGGTCAAATGATCATTTTTCCATAAAATAAATAAAATCCGCCCCTGGCCGCCGCTTATTTCTATTCCGCGCTCTCTCAAAAGCTTTTCAAATATCCTCTCCTGCCGCTGCTTAATCTGTGTAAGATAAAATCCCCCTTTTGTCTCCAAAATGATCCTCCAGTTTTTGCAATTTTTCAAAATTAAATCTTATTAGAACATTTCTATATAGAATATTTGTAGGATAGCACACATCTACTTGTAAGTCAATACACAAAAGAAAAATAACGCCGCCTGATGCCTGCTCCCGATAAAACGCCTAGCTTTTCCCTGGTTTCTGCTACAGACCAGCCCTTTCCTCAACGATCACATCCAGCAAAACTGCCGCAATCTCATTCTCCTGTGTTCCTCCTGTAAGCATCCCCACATACTTTCCTTCCCCGTTAAAAACACCACAACCGGACATTCCTGGTTTAAAAGCAGATTCTCCATACAACATCTCCATTCCGAAATCCTCCAGGTACTTACGCGGTTCCAAAACCTGTCCTTCATAAGTCACAGGACACCAAATGTCCGATGCCAGGTCGATCATATAAAGATCATCCCCCCGCAAAAGGGGGAACTGCGCTTTTTCCACTGTAAGCAACCCTTCTGTCTCCTCATCCGTTAAAAAAGCTCTGTTTACACTAAGAAATCCCACATCCGCCTGTTCCGATACGTTAAGCGCCCTGCCACTGCCCACTGCCCCATTAAAAAAAGTCACATAACTATCCTCGTTCCAGTATTGCAGTACATGCTTGTTTGTGACAATTATGATTTCCTCGTCTGATAACTCATAAATGCTTCCGCTGCCGTAATGCCCCTGTGCCTGAATGCGGACACAACTGCCAAGCACCGTGGAAGCTTGAAATAGTTCCTGTTGTTCTTTTTCATCAGTCTGTACATCACACCAATTCTCTTCCCCAGCTTCATAACGCTTTCCCCCAAGCGCCGTCAAACTTAAGACGCAGACACCTGCCAGAAGGATCATCATCTGTACAAACTTCTTTTTCCACTCTATTCTCACATTTCATTTCCTTATATTAAAAAGCAAGCAGAACGATAAGCCGGGTTATGTCGTGAATGATCATCTATCTAGAACTGCTGTTGCCAGCAGTCTCAAGCGGTCCACCTGAAAGCTCGCCGGGCAAGCTGAAACGCTTTCTATTTGACCTTGCTTCAAATGGGGTTTACATGTGCCCTGCCCGTTACCGTGCAGGCGGTAGTCTCTTACACTGCCTTTCCACCCTTACCATATGAAATCATGCTATGCATGAATTCAACCAGAAATTTGCTCCGCAAAATTGCGGCACAATGTTTCTTTTAGATTCAAAATCTAATATGGCGGTTTATTTCTGTTGCACTATCCTTGGAGTCACCTCCACCGGACGTTATCCGGCATCCTGCCCTGTGAAGCCCGGACTTTCCTCACCTGGGGCTATGCCCCAGCCGCGATCATTTGTTCTACTTGCTTTTATGCATTATTATGAAATTTTCAAATAAACTACAATCCGCCCTATAGACAGCATGACAAGCCTCCTTCCGCCAGCAAGCTCTCTCCAGGCGGGCTTGCCATGCTTTCTGCATGGCTGATTGGGGTTACACGTTGAAGTAGCTGCCTCCTATAAACTCTCTGCAAATGGAGTTGGAGGGAACATTTTTGCTGTCAATGCCCTGGAAGTATTCCAAAAATTTCAGCAGTCTTTTTGCCTCATAATATTCCGGATCGCTTTTCTTGATCCCGAAAAGGAGGGGTTCTGCATATTGTTTCAGGACTGCCAGTTCATAGATCAGCACGGAGTTAAACATTTCATCCGCACTTTCCTGGAAAGGAAAGATATACTGTTCCTCTCCTCTTCTCACAGAAGGCCACATTTCAATGGTTCTTCTTGCACAAGTCCCTCTGGTTCTGGCATCTCTTACCATACGGCGGATCAGCCTTCCATCTGTTGTAGGGATCCTGTTATGCTCATCCACATTGATACTGGTAAGAGCGCTGATATAAATTTTAAACTTACTCTCATCCGGCATGGAAAAGGTAGTCGCCGGGTTCAGGCCATGGATTCCTTCTATGACAAGGATATCCTCTTTGCCAAGTGTCTTGAAATTGCCATGGTACTCTCTTTTTCCAAGTTTAAAATTAAACTGGGGCAGTTCCACTGTTTCCCCCTGCAAAAGCTGATTCATATCCTCATTAAACTTTTTAATGTCTATGGCTTCCAAACATTCAAAATTGTAATCCCCATTCTCGTCTCTTGGCGTGTCATCTCTGTTAACAAAGTAATCGTCCAATGCAATGGGGTGGGGAATCTTCCCATAAGTGCGGAGCTGGATGGAGAGCCTATGGGAAAAAGTTGTTTTTCCCGAAGAGGAGGGGCCTGCGATCAATACAAATTTCACATTGCCTTTCTCCACGATCTCCTTTGCAATTTCTCCGATCCTTCTCTCCTGTAAGGCCTCTTGCACCAGGATCATATCATGGATCTGTCCGTCACAGATCGTATCGTTCAGGTCTCCCACGGAGTCAATCCCCATCATCTCTCCCCAATTAGCGGAAGTCATAAGGGTGTGGAAAAATTTCTCCCTGGGTTCAAAATATTCGATCTTATCCGGCGTTTCCATCCCCGGGATAAGCAGCAAAATTCCATCCTCATAATGCATCACATCAAAATATTTCATATATCCTGTACTGGGAAGCATATAGCCATAATAATAGTCATAGTACCCATCCAGGCAATAGATATTGACAAAGGAACTTCTCCTGTATCTGAACAGTTTTTGTTTATCTTCCATCTTGTTCTGGCGAAAAATTTCCATGGCATCGTCAATCGGATAAGACCGCTTGGTGATAGGAATATCCCGCTCTACCATTTCCCTCATCCTTTGGCCGATCTGCTCCACATGCTTTCCGGTAAGCTTTTCGTCCATCTTTATACGGCAGTAGTACCCCTGCCCAATGGCAAATTCCACTTTTACTTTCTTTACCTTCTCTCTGCCAAGGACATCATAAACCGCCTTGACCAGCATCATGGTTGCCGTTCTCACATAAGTTTTATGCCCAATACTATTTCGGATCGTAATAAACGTCAGTTCACAATCCTTATTCGCCGGCTTAATCAGTTCCCTGATCTTCCCATTTTCAATGACCAATGCGATCATATCCTTATAAGAAGGCTGGTATTCCTTTGCAATTTCTTCGTAAATCATCCCTTGGGGATATTGCTTCTTTTCCCCGTTTATTGTAATTGTAACCATTTCCCTGCCTTTCCGATATGTACCGTTACTCATATCTATTACACTTCTACCCCACTATTTCCATAGCCTGTTTGATATAACTCATCTCCTGCCGGATCTGGACAAGCCTTTGATCCACACGCTCCCCCGCCGGAACTGCCATAAGTTCCTGTTCCAGTTTTAACCCTTTTTCCCACTCTGCATAAAGGTATTCCCTAAGAACCGGATGTCTGCGTCTAAGGAGTTCCGGCCCGAATCTTGCCTCCGTATAAGAAAGCCTGCCCTCTTTTTCTCCCTGAACTGCCTTGATCACAGGATAAAATTTCCCTTCCTCCAAAACCATAGTTTCTTCCAAGATCCTATATCCAGCGTCAGTTAAATAATACCGGAAAGAAGCGATTTCCGATTGAGGCTGCAAAACCAGTTCCTTCAGGGATTCTGTTTTGTCCGGCTCCCGCTCTAAGATCCTTTGCATCAGTCTTCCGCCCATTCCGGCACAGATCAGCGTATCCGCTTCCCCTTTTCTAAATGCCCCCAGGCCGTCAGATAAACGCAAGGTTATGTATCCCTCAAGCCCGGCCTCCTCCACATGCTCTCTGGCACGAAGGAGCGGACCGTTATTGATATCCATAGCAAGGGCATGTGTTGTTCTTTTTTGTTGTACCAGATAGATGGACACATAACCATGGTCGCATCCCACATCCACTACCCTGTTTCCTGTGGTGACCATATCAGCCACAGCCTGCATCCGCCGGGATAAAGCAACCTTTCCGCCCATCAATCCAAATAATCCTTTAACTTTCTGCTTCTGCTGGGATGGCGGAGTTTCCTTAACGCTTTCGCTTCAATCTGCCGGATACGTTCCCGGGTAACGTTAAATTCCTTCCCCACCTCTTCCAACGTTCTGGCACGCCCGTCATCCAATCCGAAACGCAGGCGCAATACCTTCTGTTCCCGCTCTGTCAGCGTTCCCAGCACTTCCACAAGCTGTTCCTTAAGAAGCGTAAAAGCCGCTGCATCTGCTGGCACAGGCACATTGTCATCCTGTATGAAATCCCCAAGGTGGGAATCCTCTTCCTCACCGATCGGCGTTTCTAATGAAACTGGCTCCTGGGAGATCTTTAAAATCTCACGCACGCGCTCTACCGGAAGGCTCATCTCATCCGCAATCTCTTCCGGGGTAGGTTCCCGCCCTAGCTCCTGAAGGAGCTGTCTGCTGACACGGATCAGTTTATTGATGGTTTCAACCATATGGACCGGGATACGGATAGTCCTGGCCTGGTCGGCGATAGCTCTCGTGATCGCCTGCCTGATCCACCAGGTCGCATAGGTAGAAAATTTATACCCTTTTCTGTAATCAAACTTTTCCACAGCTTTAATAAGCCCCAGGTTGCCTTCCTGGATCAGATCCAAAAACAGCATCCCGCGCCCTACATATCTTTTGGCAATGCTGACCACCAGACGTAAGTTTGCCTCCGCCAGACGCTTTTTCGCCTCCTGGTCTCCAATCTCCATTCTCTGTGCAAGATCAATTTCTTCTTCCGCCGTGAGAAGGGGCACTTTGCCAATTTCCTTGAGATACATTCTAACCGGATCTTCTATGCTGATTCCATCAGGAACAGACAGATCGATGTTTTCCACATCCACCTCATCTTCCTCGGTCAGGATGATCTGTTCTTCATCCACATCATCATCCTCTGTGATTCGCAGAATATCCACACCATTCTGCTCCAGGGTTTCAATGATCTTATCAAATTGTTCCTCTCCAAGCGCCATATCGGCAAAATGATCTGTTATCTCCTGATATTCCAGAACATTCTTTTTCTTTTTGGCAATTGCTAAGAGCTTTTGGAGCTTCTCATCAAATTTTGCCTGTGTGTTTTCATCCATTCAAGATTTCCATCCTTCCTATTATTATCATGTATGCATTACCATTATTAGCCTTAATCCAGTGAAATATGCGTTTTGCTAAGTTCTTCCAATTCTTTTTTGCCTGCCACCACTTTTGTGATCGCCAAAACGTCCGCCCCCAGCCTGGCAGAAAAATAATCCAGGCTGTTTTTCTTGACCGAAAGCAAAATATCATGAAACGCCTTTTCCCTTTCCCCTTTCGTTGCAAGTTCCATCAGCTTCGTATTAAATACCTCTGCGGCTTCCCTTTGCTGTTCCTCTTCCGCAAACATACTGATGATCGCTGCCGGGTTTATCCTTCCTCCGTCCAGGTCTTCAAACAGCTTTCCGGCAATGGTACGATATAAATCTTCTGTAAAATCCTCCGGTGAAAGATACTTTTTGACCTTAGGCCAAAGCTCCGGTTCTTCCACCAGCCATGTAAGTAAAAGCTTTTGCGGCTTCTTTTGGTTTTCCCTGGGGTCATTTTTCTTTTGTATCCCTGACTTTGGCCTTACTGCCGGAGCTGCAAGCCCTGTCTGCGCCGCATAAGTGTAAACCAGCTTCCGCAGGTTTTCAAATCCGATATGATATTTGTCCGCCACCGCTTCCATGTAATTTTCCCGCTCCACTTCCTCGGAAAAACCGCAAAGCTTTTTGGCTATTTCCCGATGGAACCGGGTCTTTGACTCAGGATCACCCAAATCATAATCTTTCTGCAAAATGCGGAGTTCAAAGAAAAAGCTGTTTTCTGCATTCCTGATCCGTTCCTCAAAAGCTTCCCTGCCCAGATTTTTCATAAATTCGTCAGGGTCTTTATAAGGCTTTAGATCCAGCACTTTACCAGTAAGCCCTACCTCCTTCAAAATATTGATCGCTCGCAGCGCTGCCGATATCCCCGCCCCGTCACTGTCATATGCAAGAATCACTTCCCTGGCATACCGGCGCAGGAGATTGGCCTGTCCCGCCGTAAAGGATGTGCCAAGGGATGCCGCCGCCTGGGCAAAACCCGCCTGATGCATGGCGATCACATCCATATAGCCCTCACACAGGATCACATTGTCGGTGCGGGCCGTACGGGCAAAATTCATTCCGTACAGATTGCGGCTCTTATCAAAGATCATTGTTTCCGGAGAGTTTAAATACTTGGGTTTCCCATCACCCATCACCCTCCCTCCAAAACCGATCACCTTATGGTTGATATCCTGGATTGGAAACATGACACGGTTCCAAAATTTATCATGCATCCCATATTTTTCATCAAAACTTCCAAGGCCTGCTTCTGTGATCAGCCGGTCATCGTAACCTTTCGTTCTCAGATACCTTACCAGATCATCGCTTGCCATATTGGCAAAGCCTAATCCAAATTTTTTGATCGTTTCATCGGAAAGCTGCCGTTTACGCAAATATTGATACCCGGCTTGTCCGCTTTTGCCGCGGAGCTGATAATAAAAATATTTAGCGGCCTCCTTATTGACTTCCAATAGTCTTGCTCTCTGGGAATCCCTTTTTTTGGCTTCCTCGCTATATTCCGCCTCCGGCAGGTTGATCCCGGCCCGTTGGGCAAGGAGCTTGACCGCTTCCTGAAAGGAATAATTTTCGTACTGCATGACAAAGGTAAAAACATTCCCCCCTGCCCCGCATCCAAAGCAGTAAAACATCTGTTTACTCTGTGAAACGGAAAAGGAAGGGGATTTCTCATTATGAAAGGGACACAGCCCAAAATAGCTGTTTCCCTTTTTCTGGATCCGTACATAACCGGAAACCACATCAACGATATCGTTCCTGGCCCTCACTTCCTCTATTAGTTCATCCGGGTAATACATTCTTTCTCCATTCCTTTAAATCTATGGTTTCTGCTATCCATGCCATGACTTGGGAATATAGATCTCCTCGTATTTAGCAATAGCAAACCGGTCTGTCATGGCGCCTATGTAATCGCATACGATCTTTTCCTCCGGCTCTCCCCTTTGTGTCAGCTCCACATAATCGGGGGGTAACAGTTCCAAATGATGCCTGTAGTAACTATACAGAGTCTGGACCAGCATTTCCGCCTTTCCTTCCTCGCTTTTGGCATTTCTATTTTGGTAAACAGATTCAAACATGAACCGTCTTAACTTTTTCATCGCTTCCGCCACCGGTTCCGACATCATAATATCGCTCTTTCCATAACTGGTTGTAACAATATCGTGGATAAAATGATCCAGACGCTCTCCGGTCGTATCGCCGATCACATCTGTAATTTCCCGCGGCACATCATTTTCCTTCAAGATCCCGCCCCGGATCGCATCATCCATATCATGATGGATATAAGCGATCTTATCTGAAAAACGGACGATCTTCCCTTCCAGCGTAGAGGGCATACCCTTCGTCTGGTGATTTCGGATGCCATCCCGGACTTCCATAGTCAGGTTTAGCCCTTGCCCGCTCTTTTCCAGCAGATCCACCGTACGGACACTCTGTTCACTGTGACAAAATCCATAAGGACAGACTGCATTTAACGCCCTTTCTCCCGCATGTCCAAAAGGGGTATGTCCCAGGTCATGGCCAAGGGCAATTGCCTCCACCAAGTCCTCATTCATCCTAAGGGCCTTGGCTATAGTCCTGGCATTCTGGGAAACCTCAAGGGTATGGGTAAGCCGGGTTCTATAATGATCACCCTCCGGCGTTAAGAAAACCTGTGTCTTATCCTTCAGTCTCCTAAATGATTTGGAATGGAGGATCCTGTCCCTGTCTCTTTGAAACACCGGACGGATATCACACTGTTCCTCTGGCCGCAGCCTCCCCTTGGAACCGGCGCTGTGGGCCGCATACGGACTTAAATAGTCCATTTCCAGTTTCTCCAGATTTTCTCGTATGTTCATTGGTAACTCCCGTTTTCAAATACTTCCTATATAACATTATTCTGTGCCAACCCACAAAATCCTTCCTAATTATCTGCAAATATCAAAAATAAATTCTGCATTTTTTTCCATGGCATCATATGCCGTTTTCAAAGGCGACATCTGGAACACATGCCACATCCCCTTAAAAACATCCAGCTTCGCCGAAACGTTTGCCTGAATCATCTTTTGATGGAGCATTTCTGAATCAGAAAGCAGGACTTCATTGTCCCCTGCTTGGATATAGACCGGGGGAAATCCTTCAAAATCCCCAAATAGCGGTGAAATATAGGGATCCTCCAAATCCCTTTCGGGTGCATAATTGGTGATCATACGTTCCAGATAATCTGCATCTAATACCGGATCTAATTCTGCCTTCGTCCTGTGGGAATCCCCCGATGACGTCAGATCCGTCCAGGGAGACATAAGCACAAGCCCCCGGGGCAGAAGCCGCTGCTGCTCTTTAAGTTTAAATACCAATGACAATGCCAGGTTCCCTCCTGCGGAATCTCCGGCCACGATCACATCCCTTGCCCCATATCCCAGCAGCATCAGATAATCCCATGCCTTCATTGCATCCTCCGTAGCTGCCGGATAGGGATGCTCCGGCGCCAGGCGGTAATCAAAGGAAAGGACATCCATGGAAGTGCTTGCAGACAGCTTGGTCGTAAGCGTCCTGGCATAAATATGGCTTCCTGTTGAGTAACCGCCGCCATGGCAATACAGGATTACATACTTTTTCATATGGGCGCGGTTTACCGACACCCATTCCCCATCCATATCCTGTATCTTTATCCCCTTAAGCAGGATGTCCTTGGAATTCCCCAAAAGCGCCCCTACCTGGTCCTGAGAGTGGCGGTGCTTTTCAATATCCGGGTTTTCGATCATTCCATGGACTTTCCTGATCAGTGTCATCATACTCTGGTTCACTGACTCCGGGGATGCCTTACTTAAAAGTTTTTTTGTTGTTACTGCCATATTTAATCTCCTTTTCCTCATAACTGTGGTATACTAAGAAAGATGAAAAAAATAATTCCTTCCAAAATGCAACCAAATACAAATACTCCAAAAGTATGGTATAAGCTGGATCTTTCCGCGATTGTCTACCCGACCTTGCAGCGCCGGGACTTTTCTTCCGTTTACCGGCTCTCCGTGGTCTTAAAAGAACCGGTGGATCCCGCCCTTCTCCAAAAAGCTGTGGATACTGCTTTAGTCCGTTTTCCTACCTATAAGACGGCAATCCGGAAGGGGCTTTTTTGGCGTTATTTAGAACCCAATAACCGTCCCGGCCCTTTCGTGCAAAAAGATATCCGGAATTTTTGCATGCCAATGCCCTTTAAGGCGGGAAACCGCTATCTGCTGCGGGTCTACTATCACGACCGACGGATCTCCCTGGAAGCACACCATTGTCTCGGCGATGGCACCGGCGGTATGTATGTTCTCCAGACCATCACGGCAGCTTATCTGCGGCTCTTAGGACATCAAATCTCAGTAGGCGGTTTCGTAAAAGATATAAAGGAAGAACCTTCCCCTGGCGAATTAGAAGACGCCTATATGCGCTATGCCAATGCCAAGGTCTCCCCTTCCCGTCCTGGTGAAAAGACCTACCGTGTCAGAGGCACCAGAGCGCCTTTTTATACTTTTAATGTCATTGACGGCATCCTGTCCGTCAATGAAGTGATGGCTGTTGCTTCCAAGTATCAGGCTACCATTACAGAGTATTTAAACTCTGTCCTTTTATATGCCCTGCTCCAAAAACAGCAATCCGACTGGCACATAAAGCTCCGGCCTGTAAAAATTGCTATGCCGGTAAACCTCCGGCGGTTTTTCCCTTCGGAAACCCTGCGTAACTTTATAACCATGGTTTATCCAGGCGTTGATCCCAGGCTTGGAGACTACACCTTTGAGGAGATCGTTAAACAAGTGCACAATTATATGCGCTATTATATCAACGACAAATTTCTACGGGGAGACATCACCACCAACGCAAATACCCAGCGCAATCCCCTGATCCGGGTTGTCCCGCTTTTTATCAAGGATTTCGTTGTCCGAATGTTCTACACGAAAGTGCAGGACCGGAATTCCTCTGCCGGGCTTACTAATATGGGCGCGTTAAAAGTCCCTGACGATATGAAGCCCTACATCGACCGCTTTGATATTTATATGGGCCAGCCCTTTTCCTGCCGCACCAATTGTGCCATTGTAAGTTTTGAAGATACACTTACAATCAATTTTGCAAGCAGTATTTTGGAATCTGATGTGGAAAGGCTATTCTTCCAAAAACTGGTATCCGACGGCATCCATGTAAAAATTGAAAGCAACCGCACATACTGACTATGGAGGTAACTGATATGTCTTACTGTGTAAACTGTGGCGTGGAACTGGAGTCATCCCTAACCGCCTGCCCCTTATGCCACACCCCTGTAATCAATCCCAATGAACTGCAAAAGCTGACAGCCCAATCCCCCTTTCCTACCGAAAAGGGGAAAGTAGATGTGGTGAAGCGCAAAGACCTTGGAATTTTAGTTTCCATTGTACTGATCGCCACTTCCTTAAGCTGCCTTTTACTGAACCTGTTCGTTTTTTCCGGCAGCCCCTGGTCCCTGTTTATCATCGGCGCATGTCTGGTACTGTTTGTACTGGTATTTCCTGCCGTGATCTACACCAAACTTCCTATATATATTTCACTTTTATTTGACGGAGTATCCATAGGCGTCTATTTATTCCTGATCACATTTAACACCTCAAATGTGGAATGGTTCTGGAAACTGGCGCTTCCCATTCTGGTTCTTGCCACCATACTGGTAGAGATCTTTACTTTATTGCTCCGTTCCTTTTCCGTTTCCTTCCTTGCTACTTCCCTTTACGTTTTTGCTGAATCTGCATTGCTTTGTGTAGGGATTGAACTTTTGATCCGCCACTATAGCAATGCCCCTCTTCATCTGACCTGGTCAGCTATCGTCCTGACTGTATGCGGCGTGATCGTTGTCCTGCTTATCACCCTGCTTTCCATCAGGCGCCTGCGGGATGCTGTGCGAAGAAGATTGCATTTTTAATCCAAATCAAAGAGTTTTCCCGTGGCAAAAGGGCTTCCCACATCACAACGCCCGTGATGGTAAGTTTTCTGCGCTTTTCCCTCTTCCACTTTTTCGGAGACTTCTATTTTCATGCGGCTAATCTCCTTTAAAGCCATGCCGTCCAGCATTTTGATCACTTCCTCAATATTTTCCTTCATAGTCTGTGCCTGTCTCCTGTTTTAGTTTCGCAATGTATTTTTCCGGCTCCAACCTCATTTTAAGCAGGGTGTCAAAAGCCAGCAACACCATTCTGTCCGGGTTTTGCCTTGTTCCGGTATTGTCTCTGTCAAGTCTTGCCTTAAAATGATCCATCTGCCATACCATGATATCCACCACCGTATATCCCTGTACCTTTGCCTTACAGGCAAAAGAGCCGTGCTCCATAAAAGAAACCAGTTCGCCGCAAATCTCTTCGTCCCTTAAAAGAGCCGTCTTAAACTGTTCTTCAAACACCTCGTCTTCTCCGCCGTATTGGCACAATTTATGAATAAAATTCCGTAGGTTTGTTTCCATCTAAAATCCCCCTATGTGAGAAAGCGTTTCTGCAGCAAGTTTTGATCCTTCCTCCATAGCCGGCACAATCTCCCCGTTCATCAGCATTGAGGAAATAAACCCGGCCTGATAGCTGTCTCCGCAGCCAGTAGTATCTATCACTTCAGTCACCTCCATGGCAGGCGCCTGATATTCCTTTCCGCCCCGAAACGCAATACTGCCTTTTTCCGCCAGCGTTGCCACGAATATCCCCTGGTAATTTATAGACCATTGTCTTAATTCAGGAAGGATTTTTTCTTCTCCGCTAATAAAAAAATAATCAATAAAAGGAAGGATTTTTTCCAACCCGCGAAAGTCTCTTTCCTTATCAAAATCAACAGAAATTTGAAATCCATATTCTTTCTTCAATTCTATAATTTCAAAAAATATAGGACAAGTGAAATTAGTGTGTATCAATTGAGATTCCCGCATTTTCTTTCTGTCGATCTCCGATAATTGAAAGCTGCCATACACACCTTCCTGCCAAGAGTCCTCCAAATAATATCTGTCTCCTTTTTCCGTAAGATAAGTATAATTACTGGCAGTCTTTCCTTCCGGTATCACATGGACACAATCAATATTTACCGGAAATCCTTTTATTGCATCTAAAATACTTCTCCCGTATGCATCCTCTCCGATCCCGCCGATCAAATGCAATTGCATATGACCATATCTGCTGGCTGCCGCCGCAAAATTAAGCGCTTCCCCTCCTGGCCTTATTTCTCCTGTCCTATCAAAAACGTCAACGCAAAGACAGGTCATAGCTGTTACCTTGACCATCCCTTCATCTCCTCCATAATATATTTCACATCCTCCTGCCGGATATAACCCACCTTCCGGTAACTCAGCGCCATCTCACCCTGGTTCACCGCATATCCTTGGTATACATATTTCCCAAAACCACACATAACTGTTGCCGTATCTGTAAGAATTTCATTTTCCCAATGGTCTTTGCGATAAATTCCCGCATAATATAAGTGCAAATGCATCACTTCGTGGGCGAGCACCGCAATGATAGAATCTATCCTATAAGGCGGACGCAGCTCCAGCCATATGGTTGTAAATGTAAGATCTGTGGAAATAGCCCCTGCCCGTTCCGGAACCGGCGTATCCGATATCACCAGTTTAATGAAACTGCCATCGATTCCCATATGCTCGCATATACTGCAAAGCAGCCTCTTTAGTACTTCCTCATTATCCGGATATAGCTGCAGATCACGCATAATCCCTACCGGCACTTCATAATCCCCGTACTCTTTTTGTTCCTGTTTCCTAAACTGGGAAATGCATTGATCTATCAGTTCCCTGGAAACCCGTTTGAAAGCGGTGGAAGGAACCGGCGCCCTGTGAAGAATCAATTTGTTTATCAAAAAATAAGCAAAGCCAATCCATGTCAAAACCGTGCAGATATTTTGAATAGTCAGATAACCGGAAATCCTATATAACAATTCCATAACTGTCCCTCTCCTCACTCTTCCGGGCTGCTGTTTTTCATTTCCTGAAATACAAAAGTATGCCCATGGTCAGCAGATCTATATAACGCCATTTTCGCTCTATCTCCTCCGTCATAATCCCCATCAGCGCCCTGCCCGCAAAGCACATAGATAACCCCCTCTTCTTCATAGGGCATCCCCGGATAGTCATAAGGATCGTACACATATCCGTCATCCAGCGTCACGGTAAATCCCTGCATGACACATCTTTCATAAGATTCGCCGCCGTTTTCCGTCACAAACAAGTCCGCCTCATCACCACCATTGTGCATCAGCGTTGCAAACCCAAAATCCTCATCCAAAAAGGTAAAATCAATCCCCATCCCGGATTCCCCAAAAGGATCCCGGCTCTTTACCTGCCAGCTTTCTCCGCCGTCCGTACTCTTGATCAATCCATACATCCTGCTTCCCAATGCAGCATCCAAAACCACCATACGATAGCCAATCATGCCATCTTGGAGAAATACTTCCTTTTCGTAATCATCCCTGTGGTAATCCGCCAAAAATCTTTCTTCCCATACAGCGTCCTCCCCTGGCCCTATTTCTTCACCGCTTTCTTCTCCCGTATCTGCGCTGCTGCCCGATTCCCAATGTATTTTTGCATAGAACATTATCTTCTCGCTGATATCCTTGCAAAGCTTTTCCCAGTCATTTTCTTTTGCATTGCGTTTCACACTCAGGGAAATTTCCTCTCTCCTGTTCCCATAAAAATCGACCCAAATGTTAAAAACGGCATATTCGCTCTCCGGCATATCCGGATATCTCTCATCTTCCAGAACATACCATACCCAGTCCGCAATATCTGACGCACAAAAGGTTACATCTTCCATAGAATAACAGGGAAACGTCAACTGCCCTTGACCTTTTCCCGCCGACGTCGAAAAATACGCTTTCCTTCCCTGTCTGTTTGACCAATATGCCAATGCGTTACTATGTATCAAAGATTCTACATAGTTATCTTCCATTTCATAATTATTTTTCACCCAGAATGTAAAGGGTTCTTTTCCCGGCCCTGCTCCGGGCGCCTGACAGACCCTTGTTCCTGAAGGGTCTGTCTCTAGCCAAACAATCCCGTCCCCGTAACGCTCTTTGACCGTTTGTTCTATTTCTTCCTGGCTCCACCCCTGAAAGTGCTTGCGGAGGATCCCCCATGCCGGTTCGTAATAGATGTATCTGGCGCCTAAAAAACTGAAAATTTCCCCTCTGATCATGCCGTTCTCCATCCTCTCTTCCGTAATCATTTCACAAAAAAAGAAATAACTCCCCCGAAAAAAGGAAACAGCCAGGATCAAAATAGTCAATACCGTAGGAAACAGATAACGCCAAAAAACTTTAGCCTTCTCCCGAAAAAAATCACAGTAAATGGCAAACACTGCCGTGATCGGCACGACAAGCCACAGATAAATCCCCTTCACCACTTGCAGGTAAAAACGAAACTCTATCTCCTGCCCCTTCATCACATACTCTATCATCTGCCAAAGGACGGCAATCCCAGCCATCGTAAGGGCAACTTTCGTCATCCTGTATTTTTTCCCCGTCCCCTTTTCTTCCACAAATAGTACCTCCTGTTTCCATACGATTGCTTTTTCATTGAAAGCGCCACTCTTGTGTGATACCATCAAACAAGAGGAGACTTTGAAATGAATAAACATAAATTTCCCATGACCGCATTGCTGGCCCTGCTTCTTTTGGTTTCCATTACCGTAAGCATCCTATTTGGAAGTGTGCCAGTTGATCTTGCAGACCTCTGCCGCAGCCTGATAACCAGACAAGCAGATCCAACCGTACACACCTTGATCACGACCGTCCGTATTCCCCGCGCCCTTGGGGGGCTTTTTGCCGGAATCGGACTTTCCTGCTCCGGTGTTCTTTTACAGACTGTGATGAACAATGCACTGGCAAGTCCCGCCACCATCGGCGTCAATTCCGGTTCCGGGTTTGGCGCTATGATTGCAATGATGCTGTTCCCGCACAGCATATTCTTTCTGCCCCTTTCCGCTTTTGCCGGAGCGCTGCTTACATCCTTTGCCGTGTTTGCACTGGCTTATGCAACGGACAGTTCCAGAACCACCATCATCCTGGCGGGAATCACCATTTCCAGCTTTCTAAACGCTGGGATCAATACTATTAAGATACTAGATACTGAGCTTTCCGTCAACCTGACATCCTTCCTAATCGGCTCCCTTTCGGGCCTTACCTTAAAAAAGCTATCTCTCCCCTGCCTTATCATTTTGGCGGCATTTTTGTTGTCCTGCTGCTTTGGAAGACATTTAAACATCCTGGGGCTTGGGGATGACGTTGCTTATTCCTTAGGATTAAACGTCCCTCTTACACGGCTGTTCCTGCTTACCTTATCAAGCCTTCTTGCAGGCTCTGTGGTAAGCTATGCCGGGCTTTTAAGTTTTGTGGGACTTATTGTTCCCCATATATGCAGACAGCTTTTGGGAAATGATGCCCGGATTCTCCTCCCCAGCAGCGCACTGCTGGGCGGCAGCTTTGTCCTTTGCTGCGACCTGCTTGGAAGAATCCTGTTCCGTCCCTTTGAACTGCCTGTTGGAATCATCATGGCGTTTGTGGGAGGCCCATTTTTCCTATATCTGCTGTTAAAAAAGAAAGGAGGACGCCGCGTCAATGCTTGAGTTTCAAAAGGTATCCGTATCCTGCGGCCGCACCCCACTTTTAGATTCTGTTTCCGTTTCCTTCCAAAAGGGCAGCATCACCGCCCTGGTTGGCCCTAACGGCTGTGGCAAGACCACCCTGCTCCAATGCTTAAACGGCATATCCACCGTTACAGCAGGAGAAATTTTTCTGGAAGGGCAAAATTATCTGGAACTTTCTTTGAGGGAACGGGCCAAAAAAGTTTCTTTTCTTCCTCAAGTACGCACGGTCATTCCCTCTATTCCAGCCCGGATGCTGGTGGAACATGGGCGTTTCCCTTACCTTGGTTTCTCCCGGAAAAAGACCCAGGAAGACATCCGTATTGTTGAAAACGCCATGAAATTCACCCACACCCTACCTTATGCAGAACAGCCTACCGATACCCTCTCCGGCGGTATCCGTCAACGGGTCTTCTTTGCAATGACTCTAGCGCAGGACTGCGATTATATTGTTTTGGATGAACCGGTAACTTATTTAGATCCAGACGGGCAACGAGAATTTTTATTGATGGTTCGTGAACTGAAATCCCAGGGAAAAACGATTGTTTTGACACTTCATGACTTAAGCCAGGCCCTCCAAACGGCCGATCAGTTGGCCATAATGGATAACCGCCGGATCCTCATCCAGGCCAGCCCGGAAGAATGCTTAAAAAGCCACATCCTTGAAGAGGTATTTCATGTTTCCTGCAAAACATTTACGGATAAGGAAGGACGTTACTATTTCTTTTACTGACCGTCTCCTCATTCCTGCAATACCAGGTCAACAGATATTGGCATTTTCTCCCCACAGATCCATCTCCGCCACCGGCCCGATGACGATCACTGCGGGGGCTGAAATACCCGATGTGCGGACCTTTTCTGCAATATTTTCAAGACATCCCCGGACTATCTGCGTTTCCCCCTCAAATCCGCCCTGGATCACCGCCACAGGTGTGTTTGGCAATTTGCCCTGTTCTATCAGGCCTTCGGCAATTTCCCTTAAGTTTGTCAGCCCCATGAGAAAGACCAATGTTCCTTTCAGGGCGGCCAGGGTTTCCATATCTTCCGGCAGCCCATCTTCCCCTGCTGCCCCATGGCCTGTGACTACATGAACACTTCCGCTGGTTCCCCTGTGCGTCACCGGAATCCCTGCCTGGGCAGGCACTGCTATACCGGAAGTCACCCCGGGAATCTCTTCCGTAAGGATCCCTGCTTTCCGAAGGGCAAGAATCTCTTCCCCTCCCCTTCCAAATACAAAGGGATCTCCCCCCTTTAACCGGACGACCCGCTTTCCTTCCCTGGCCCTGGAAATAAGGAGCTTGTTGATTTCTTCCTGAGCCATACTGTGGGCGCCCTTTCTTTTGCCTACATAAACCTTCTCACATCCCTCTCCGGCATAGGAGAGCAGCCTGTCATCAATTAAGTCGTCATAGACCACTACCTGGGCGCTTTGTATTGCCCGCATCCCTCTTAAAGTGATCAGGTCATAGGCGCCGCAACCTGCCCCCGCGAGAATCACTTTTCCGGCCTTTTCCTGGAAAGAACAATTCCGTTCCACACAGTCCCATGCCGCCTTTCGCATCATTTCCGCTCTCTGTTCCTGGCTGGGGATACACCCCTTCGTCTCCAGGCGCAGCTTCTCTAAATATGCCAGGCTTGCATCAATCCCTTCCGGAAGCGCCGCCTCCACACAGCCCCGGATCCATCCTGCCAGGGCTGGACTTGCTCCCTGGGTGGAGATCCCTATGGTAAGCCTTCCCTCCTTAACCAGTGCAGGAAAAAGGAAGCTGCACGCTTCCTTGTCATCCACCACATTTACGGGAATATTTTGTTCTTTACACAGTCTTGCCGCTTCCCTGTTTACCTCTTTTTCATCAGAAGCCGCAAGTACAAACATTTGCCCACCGATATCCTCCCGCTTAAAAGGACGCTGTAAGCATGTGATCTCCTGAATAACCAAAAGTTCCTTTTTTATAACGGGAGCCACCACCGTAAGCTTAGGATGAAACGGCAAAAGCTTTAAGACTTTTCGTAGCGCCACTTCCCCTCCGCCTACCACCAACCCCTTTTGCCCTTCCATATCCATAAAAAAGGGGAAATATCCCATCTTCTATTCCTCCTGTGATCACGAACTTCTTATTTGTATAAAATATCTGCAAGTCCCCGGTACGCTTCCCCCCATCTTGCATTGGGCTTTAGATTGTACAGACGCTTATCCAATACATAATAACGCCCTTCCTTTACCGCAGACAGGGTGTTCCATGCCGGGTTTTGAAGCAGGATCTGTTCCACATTTTCCATTGCCGCTTCCTGATTACTTCCCTGGGTGGTGATAAAAATATAATCCGGATCCGCCGCAATGACCGCCTCCATACTTAGATCCTCCAAAAGACGATCCTCACCGTCCGCAATATTGATGCAGCCCAAATCAGCAAGCATTTCCCCACATACATTCCCTTCACTTCCCTTGGCTTTCACGCTGCCCGCGGAAGCCCGAAGAAATAATACCCGGGGGGATGAACCATCAACACGTTCCTTGACCTGCCGGATCTCCTCTAACACCTTCAGACCGTTTTCTTCATACAGATCTTTCCTGCCAGTTAGTGAAGTACAGATCTCCAGCATATGGAGATATTCTTCAAAATTTGACACGGAAAAATATGCCGTTGGAATGTTCGCCTGCTCGAGAATATCCTTCAGTGCCAGGTCAGCATCCGTGTTTGCACTGGCAAGCACAAGATCCGGCTGTGATGCAATCAGCCTTTCCACATCCGGCGCCGTAATGCTTCCTAAGTTCACCACCTGTTCCCCAAGAGGAAGCGATAAACTGTCCCAGGAATCATTGGCAGCAGCCGCCAGCTCTCCTCCCGCCAAAAGCCAAATATCTGCAAAACTGCCAATCAGGGCGGCGGCCTTCTTAGGGGGCTTTAGATTGACCTGCCTTCCTAAGTCGTCGGTAAAGCAGATCTCTTCCCCGGCGCCGCTTTCTGTCCGCCCGTCATCTGGCAATTGTATCTCCTTTTGACTGCCTGAAAGATTCCCGCAGCCGCATAATAACAGCGCCATGACCAGGACAGCCACCTGATATCTTATGTTTTTCTTTTTCATTTCACATAAAAGACTTTCGCGCCATGACTATTTAAATGTACTGTAATAACTTCTTTTCCTGAAATCTCCTCACCGCTCCAAAGTTCCTGTCCTTTCACCTCATGATAGATCTCAAGATCTGCAAGTAACAGGGAAATTTCCGTATCCGTCTCCCCTGCATTAAACACCGCAATATATTGACCGCCCTGTGCGCTTACCGCCGTCCAGAGGATATGCTCTGTACCGCCTGTCTCCTTTCGCCATACCTGATGGGCATGGCGGGCATTTTGATGCATCTTTAAAATTTCTTCCCTGGTCAAAAGGCTCATGGTAAATTCGTCAAAACCTCTCATATCCCCGCCAATGATAAGGGGCGACCGGAAAATACACCACAATGTCATCATGGTGATTTGTTCATCCCTGGTAAAGTTTGTCCAATTAGAAAGGCTTTCTACCTGACGCACCGGCCCGATTGGCAGCATATCCGCATCCGGCCAATGTCCGGCGCCAGTATGCGTACACCACTTTTCCGCCCGTGAAAACATATCATAAAGCAGCTCCCACTTATCCCAAAAATCATCTGTAATACGCCACATATTGGATACCTGCTTATACAGCTCCGCCTTCTCCAAAAGCGCAGGCCCAGGGGATAAACTCAAAACCATATCCCTGCCACAGCCACGAAGCGCTTTGCTTAACATGACCATTTCCTCCTCTTCATGAGGAAGTTCTCTTGCTATATCGTCACATTTAATGAAGTCCACGCCCCAGGATGCATACAATTCAAAGAGACTCTCATAATAGGCCCTTGCCCCCTCTTTTTCCGGATCAACACCATACATATCCGTATTCCACTGACAGATGCTTGCCCTTTTGGCAATCTGTCTTGCCCTTACATCTGTTCCCTTAATCTTTGTATTGTTATGTACTGCCTGCCTGGGAATTCCACGCATAATGTGGATGCCAAATTTTAATCCCAGGGAATGAATATATTCCGCTAACGGGGCAAACCCTTTCCCGCCTGCTGCAGAAGGAAACTTGTTCTCCGCCGGAATCAGCCTTGAATATTCATCCATCTCCAGTTCCGTAAAATGATGATACTCATGGGTATCCGCAAGAGGCTCATACCACTGAATATCTACCACAATATACTCCCATCCATACTGTTTTAAATGTTTTGCCATAAATTCGGCATTTTCTCTTACAATTTTCTCCGTAACTGCAGCTCCGAAACAATCCCAACTGTTCCAGCCCATCGGCGCTGTGAATGCTTTCATATCCTATTCTCCTTGCTCAACTCTATTATCTGTTCAGTTCATTGACTGTCTGGGCGATCCCTTTTAACTTTTCATTGATCTCCGCTGTGACAGACGCCATGCTCTCTGCAAGCTTCTGCACCTCTGTAGCCACCACTGCAAACCCTTTTCCGCTTTCTCCTGCCCTGGCTGCCTCAATAGATGCATTGAGAGCCAATATATTCTGCCTTTTGCTAAACCCGGCAATCTTAGCCGTACTTACATTTGCCGCCTCAATTTCTTCCGCCGCCTTGGAAATGCCCGACCTGAGATTTTCCATGATCTGTTCATTTTGCTTTTCCTGGTAGCTTGAGCGCACAAACATATTGATCACATCCCCCAAAAGATTTGCGGACGCTTCAATCTCCTCTTTCGTCCTTATATTTACTTTGTGCAAAGCTTCTATATACTTGTCCTCATCAATGGAAAGCTCCCTTGCCGTCTTCCGGAAAGAATCGTAATCCGGTTCTTCGGGCAGCACCTGCCCTCCAATCACACTGCCAAGAACCGTACCGTCGGCAAGCGTGATCGGGATCCCGAAGTCCACCAGCCCGGCATGACAGGAATATACACCTTTCCCTTCACGGTCACATTTCGTACAGCGCCTGTTTCCCTCTTCACTTCCCCTGGTAAGCTTAATACAAAAATCCGTAAAGTTATAGCAGTCACTGATATATTCTCCATCCTCACCTACTGCTACCGTTGCCAGCCCCGTACTCTTGGCCCAATTTTTCATGATACTTTCAAATTTCCCCATATCACAAAAATCCTGAATCTTCATCGTGTAATCCCCCTTATTTATTTTATTCTGCTTTTGTTTACATGGTTTCCGCAGTCAGTTTAAGCTGTTGCCGCCCTTTCATTTTGTTGACCATATATTTTAAATTATAGCAGTAAAAACCTATTCTATCAATTACTGAAATAGAAAAAGTACCGCATTTCTGCGATACTTTTTAATAGCGAGAGGGGGATTTGAACCCGTATAAATCACATTTTGAAAAATCCAGTAAATACAACACTTATACCAAAACCCTTGTATTTACTGGATTTTTATTACATGTAAGTAAAAAATTTTTTCATCAAAATATGAAATTTACATACAAATTTAAACCTATGCAACACGAAATGCAACACGAAATCACCCTTTAGTATTGTACATATTAACTAAGGAAACGACTCCCATACTTTCAAGCTTACGCTGAAGCTTTTTTGCATTATTAAGACTCTTATATGCTCCCACTTGAACAATATATAAATATCCTTCCGGGGCTGTTTCATCCGGATCCGGCTGTGCCGGTTCGATTTCCATCTTTACTGCACGTTCAATCAGTTGCACAATATGATCTCCATAAGTATCTTTCGCTGCCCTTGCCGCTTCTAAGCTGTCATAGCCGGAATATCCAGGAACGGCCCATTTCCCTGATAGCTGTTCAAAAGTCGGCGCACATCCCTTAGAAACATACTGATACCTGGGATCAACACATTCCTGTACCAGCGGATCCATAGATGCATATGCCTTAAGATGCTGTATTTGTGCCCGGACTCCTGTCCTGGCATCCGGAAAAGAAAGTCCCGGCACACCGCCTGTAGCTCCCAGCCCAGCATAATTATACTGGCCAGGCCATACATCCCCTCCAAATTTGAAATATCCTGTCTCAATCAGGCTCTGGCAGAACGCCCCGTCACCTCTTACACCTTCTTTTTCTCCCTCTTCCAGGAAGATTTCTGCCAAATGGCAATAATTTGCCGCCTGAGGATTTCCAGACAGTAGCAGCGCATTCAATTGATCTTCTGTGGCCACACCGGCGCCCATGATAAATGTTTCATTTGTAACAACTTCAGGAACATTGACATGATCCCATAAGGCTTCAAAAATCGCCTTGGCAATTCCTTGTGCCCCTATCCTTTTATAAAGCTTCACATCTTCCTGGTTATCACAAAAGCATACCTCTATCAACATAGATTTCGCCTTGGTCTTCCGGATAACATATAGGCCGGTACCAGCTTTTACGCCGCGGTTAGTAAAACCAAGATCTGCCAGGTTTGCACACACATCTAACGCATCCTGGTATTGTCTGCCCTTGTATGTATAGACTTCTACGCCATGGCCAGCATGATCCTTTGACGCATTAAAATGGATACTAATAAACCAGTCCAGATCCTGACGGTTCGCAAGGGCAACGGCGGCCGCTAAATATTCCTGCTGTGTGTTTGCCTGGTCTATGGTGCAGTCTATTACTGTTATTCCAGCCGATCGGAGAAGGCTCATAAGAGCCTGTCCCACCAGCCGGGTATGTTCCGATTCTTTTATAATGCCAGCGGCGCCGTAACCGGGACCGCTGGCCGTATGCCCGCAATTAATACCTATTACCATAAGATTATTCCCCCTTCTGTTCGATCTTATTTTTTAGTACTGCTATGTAATTCTTAAGCCAGTCAGGGACAGGTGCGCCCATTCTTCCTGCATTTTCAATAATTGATAGGGCTTCATTGAGTAAATACCATACTGCAACCATGATCCCAAAGAATGCTTTTAAAGTAATTTCAAGCCCAAGGTCTGACGCAACATGCAGTATAACCCAATCCACCATCATTGCCACTGCGATTATACACAGATATCCTACTTTTTTAATGACTCCCTTTGCCCCTTTCTTTGAATTCCAACCATAGGCAGAATCGTCCGGATGGTCAATTGCTTCTGTTTTGCTGGCCATCATACCGGTAATATAATCAATCACCATTGCCACTGCCAGAAACAGAAGCACATAAAATAATACTCCCAGTCTTGCAAACAGCCATGCTGCCACTGCTGATGCCATCCCTGCTGCCCCTAATGTTACTGTTTTTACTGTGTTTACATTTTCCATTTTCATCTTCTCCTTTTTAAATTTGTTTTGGTTTTGCCTTTTTGGGGCAATATAAAAACCAGATACATTTCTGCATCTGGCTTATGACCAATATTAATTACTTTTATTCTGTTTGTAATGCTGACTCAAGGGTTGTAATTCTCTCTTCTAATGCCGCATACTTATCATCTGCATACTTCTTTGCATCCGAAAGCGCCTTTTTGGCGGATAGTGTCTGAACAGTAATTACGCTTTCATTATTGGTTTCAACACTTGATTTCAGGATTGCCCCCTGGTTTCCGAATATGAAGAGTTGCCCGAATGCTTTCGTGATGCAATTCATTGTAAGTTCCGGGGCAATTTCTATCAGATCATCTAAGGTCTTGTCCGCAATGCTTTCACCCTTCTTTACAATCAGCATTTCATGGTTATTAATGAATAATTCACAGCTGTTAAAATATACGCCACTCTTAAATGCAAAATTTATCTCTGTGCTCATTGTAAAAGTCTCATTAGCTTCTGATACCTTTGTAAATTCATAGTTGTCTAAAGCTAATGCCGACATATAATAAAGGTTATCCTTGCACTCTATGGCAAATACCATTGGAACATTGGTATCCTTCTCTTTTAACAGCTTTACTCTTACAACATTAGCCCCATTTACTTTATAAACATAATTAAAATAAGAGTATGCGCCTGGATTATTATTAAATGCATTGAGACAAACTAACATTTCACCAGAATTTTTTGCCGTTACAACCACTCCACTGCGAATGCCATTGGTATGTATGTTGATTCGTTCCCAGGCATCCGTCAGATTACCTTTATATAAATACAAGCCTAACGTTATGTTGGTAAGTCTGCCTGCCAGGACATAATATTTTTCATTCTGTGTATATACGGCATAATATTCTTTGTCATAATATTTGTTAGTGCCATATTGGTCATCCTCACTTTCAATGCTGACTATCGTAAATTCTGAAAAATCATCTGTTGTCAGTATTAGCCCAAATGTATCTTCCACTCCCTCTACCGTAGTTTTACGGCTTCCAACCAAGATAAACCTGCTGCCATCCCACTCAATATCATTCAGCCTGCAGTCTTCATATTCCAGAACAGAAACCTGCCACACCTCCCCGTCTGTTGTATATACCACCGTCCCATCTGCTGTAATGGCAACCAGATAATCATTTTTATAGATTGCCTTTACAAAGTTTCCATGTACTCCAGACTGCATCTGTATCCACTTAAAGTCTTCAATCTCAGTTACGATTGCACCTTCCGACAAGGTAGTTATATTTGTTTTTCCCAACATGCTTAATTCCTCCTGACAAGTATATTTGCAGCCAGTTCTTCCTGGACATCAATGGAACTGGTCAGTTCTATGTACCCATCATATGATACCGGCATAATAAGGGCTTTTGATGCGATCTCAAAAGAGTATTCATCAAAATAGACGTCACACAACGAATCAGTTGTAATGGCGTCATTTTCTATCTTACATATTTTATTAACAAACTTGACCGGAACATCTCTGATCACTATTTCCCTTGCCATGATCTCCTTGGCAATATTGGTATAATTTATCATCCGGTCTTCGATCAGTTCCAGCTTTTGCATCAGCTCCACAACATCAAATGCATTTAATGCTTCAAGGATGGAATTCTGCTCTGCTATCTGTATATTGAACTGTGCCGCCGTAGCTTCGTACTGGCTCATCATCTCAACAATCCGCTGGTACTGTGCAATGATAGCTAAGAAAACATCATCTGTTGGTTCTGTAGATATGTTACCGCCGGATATTGCCCCCTCTTTAATATCTATTGTCCCCAATGTAGAAGTAACAACCGCCGTATCTTTGATTCCAAACACGCCTATGTACATTCGCCCCGCCCTTGCCATTGCTGCCGCTGGTATCATACAGGTATCATCATTCCCAAGAACCGCATATTGCACGTTTTCCTTGTCCTGATAAAATACCCCGGTCTTCGTGAAGCCATCCCAATAACTGTCAAACTCGAATGCACAGGAATCAAAATTGCTGTCACCGGATGCGATAATCTCCATATTCAGGATTGTAAGCAACTGCTTTTCTAATAATAACTTTATTTGTGCCATTCTTTTCCCTTTCTTGAATATTAAACATCATTTTATTGTATAGTTTATTTCACCAGTTAAACCTCCCGGTTTAGTACTGTTTGACATTGGATACATAGAAAACATAAGTCCTTTTTCAGGATCATATGTATTCCAGTCTACAGGAGTATAGTCTTTATCAACATTTAATGTAGCCCCAGCAGAAACAGTCGATAAATTTACAATATTAACAAATGCCGAACTCCCTTTGGTACATCCAAGCTCATATAGATAGGCGCTTTGATCAAAGGCCTTTAATGATCCCTGCAAATGAATTTTACTTATTGTTTCCGGATCAAGAAACGTTAGCTTAGAAAATTGCAAACCACTATAATTATATCCTCTGGTAGCTTGTTTAACATTTAACTCTGAATCACCTCTTGACTGCAGCTCAATGTTCAAATTTATATCCCCTACATGATACTGTGCATTCACATGGTAATACAATAGTATTGGTTTGTTTTTATCCCATACTGTCCAGTCAATATCCTCATCCACATTTACAACATAATCTTTTATTTCTTTAATCGTATTGGTTGTAGACGAAACAGAAACAGAACTAATCAACTGAATATTTTCATCTGAAACAGATCCAATTTTCGTTCCTTTCAGATACAAAGCATGAGTCGCATTACTACCGGCACTTGTTTTCTTCCCGGCCATCTGACCATTTACCGTAATTGATTTTATTTCTAACGGACAAAAGCCAAACTGTCCAGTATAACTTGTTGTTCTAGCATTGTACTGCCCTCCGTGTTTCCAATTAAACCTATAAATTTTACTTTGATTATCAGGATCAGGCGCTTCTCCACTAGATACAGAACCTATAAGTGGCTTGTATTCTGTTTCTCCTGGCTCTTTAAATCCTGGTTTTCCATCTTCCGTGTAACCAAACGAAAAACCATTTAACATCTTTGACAATTCAGAAAATTCATAATCGGTGATAATTTCTTGAAGTTTCTGTGTTTCTGAATGGTATATTTTTCTCCTCTCTTCAGAAACATTAAATACATTTAAATATTTTCCGTCAGGTTTTCTAATAAAAAACCTTGCTTCTGCATATGACTGGCTATCTGACACAAACTGTAAATTACCAACTATTCCATTTTTGTTTTTAAAAAGAAGACCACAACCTGCACTGTCTTCTTTTGACTGCTGCAATGTCAATGGGTAAAAATCAGTTGATTTTAATGTCCCCCCTGTTAGCGGAAGATAATCCCCTTCCGCATCTTTTCCCTTAAGGGAGTCAAGCCACTCCTCTTCCGTCCCTGAAAAGCCATAAACAACTGCAATTTCATAAGCAGAAAGCCCATTTTCCCCACTTGGTATCTGTGACACTGCCTGGCTGACAATCTCTTTCACATCTTCTGTCTTGGTATATTCAGAAAGGATCTCCTCTGTCTTTTCTTCCGAAATATACCCGGCATCATTTTCAAAGGAACTTATACTTTTAGGGACTTGTACAACCGTTGTCCCCCCTATATTCATATCGCTGAACACCCTTTTGCTGGATCCAAGGTAAAAAACTGAATTCTGAGGTTCCGTGATGCAGATATCCGCTTTACTCAGCAAATAATTCCCTCTTATCCCATGCGGACGGCTGACTACTGGCACATACTCACAGATATTTAAAGCTTCAATGTTTTCATCTGTCAGATGCAGATCAACAGCTTTGATTTCATAAGTTTCGTTCAATGTAATGAAGGAACCAAATAATTTTTCTTTTGCTTTCTTAAAAAGGTTTTGCGGCAACATCACATCTTCCCATATAGATTCACTTTCCGGTGCAAAGATGATCCCATATTCCGCTGCCTTTTCCTCATTAATGATATAGGTCTTCCCATCATTCACGGATGAAATGTCAATCTTAACACCGTCCACCTCTGCCCCGATCGGTCTGATCGCTGTATAAGTTTCTGTAGCATCTACCTCCAATGACATATCGATCATATTCTTGGCAAACTCAATGCTTTGCTTTGATATAACATCGTAATCTGCCAGCCAATCAATATAATCCCCGTCCTTTTCATAACGTATCCTGATATGCCCGCCAAGGGAAGACTTAAAGCATTTATCCTTTAAAGCATTCCATGAGTTTATGACATTCTCACTACTCCTTACAATATAATCATTGGGATCCACCACAGTTACCACGCCAACCTTAAACTGCTGCCATCCCATCACTTGGGAATTATGGTTTTCAACCACCATCCGGAAAAGTTCTTCCGGCCTTCCTGAAAAGGAAAACGGCTCCATATAAGAATCATTAAAAAAAGCAAGCTTTCCTTCCACTTCCACTGATTTCCCATTATAAAAATCTTTCTTGTCAGAAATTACCCTGCCTTTAAACAGCGTTTTTCCATCCCTGATCACAGACACAACCGGGTGGAGTTTCTTGATCGTATTGTAATTAAGGTTACTGTCATATACTTTAAAAGTCAGGCTCCCGGCCGCATTGTCTTCAAGGGTCAGCTTGGGGCTTACCAATTTTAAGTTAGGATTTTGCGGATGGTAAATCTGCCTTTCGCCATTATAAATGATGATCAAGCTAACCGCCCCTTTCTATACTCTAACCGGATGCTCCCTTTCCCTGATACTTTCAGCCTGTTAATCCCATCACGAAACGTAATTTCCGGTATCTCATAAATGCCCGTTTTCAGTGAAATGCTGATACCTTCAAAACTGATAGTAATATTTCCCCTTGCCGTGATCGTTGGCATGGCAGGCATCCTTTCGTTAAATATGATGATTTCTTTTGCCGCTTTTACCTCTTCCTCATGGATTGTAACCTGGTTCTCCATTTTATAAGGACTTACCCTCGCATCCATGCATAGTTCATAGAGATTTCCGACCTGTGATTCGCTGATGAAGGAAAGCCGGCCTTCATAGTAGAAGTGAGGCTCCCTTTCCAGCACTATTTTCAGCTTTTTCCCGTGCAGATCATTTTTCATCCGCTCCTTGTCTTCCACGCGAAACAGGGTAAACTTAAAACTGATCTTCCCATCTTCAAATACCACACTGCCTACCGCCTCAGTCAGGTCAATGGATGAATTGCCGCCAGCAATATCTACATAATTTTCCTTCACGGAAGGCGGTGTCACCCTTGCATAGTTCATGACAGCGCCATAGTCTTCTTTTGTACGCTTATCGCCAAATATTGCACCGTTCATCATCAATTCCGCCTTTCCCTCATGTGCGTGATCCTCCCAAGTTCCTCATTTAGTGGCTGTGCAAGTTCACCCACCAGTACGCCAGAATCAAGAACCATTTGCATATTCGCAAAAGTTGGAAGATACTCAGCCAGTAGATTATAGATCTTATTCAGCATTTCATATAACTGGTCATTATTCCCTGCCACCGCTGCCGATATCATGTTCATCAACGTCTGGGTGCCGCTCACCACTTCACTCCCAGCTTCACCACCCGCCATGATCTGCCCAGATGCATTAATCCCAAACGCTGTAGGCTTATCCATAACAAGGGGATTGTCCATTGCTTTCTTATACCACTCCACGCCTATATGGGGAATGGATGGCGGACTAAGGGAAAACTCCCCATCAATGCTGAAATGGGGAAGTTTTATCTTTGGCAGACTCCAATCAAATTTGAAAAAGTTTTTCAATTTTTGCACAGTATTTGAAACAAAGTTCTTTACAGCGTCCAATTTTTCAGATACACCGGATTTCAGGTTATCAAACCTTTCAAGTGCACCCGATTTTAAGGCTTCAAACCCTGCCATCCCTTTCTCTTTCAGTGAGTCAATTTTTTCAGATGCCTTATCTCTTAACTCCTGGAATTTGGACACTGCATTTTCTTTCAGGCTGTTCACCTTTTCAGTTGCACTTTCCCGAAGCTGGTTGAATTTATTGGTCGCACTCTCTTTCAGGTTTTCAACCTTTTCCGTAGCCTTGTCTTTTAATTCTTGGAATTTCTCAACTGCACCGCCTTTCAGTTCCTTTGCCTTGTTTACCACTTTATCCTTCAATTCTCCAGCTTTTTCGGATATGTTGGAAGCAAAATTCTGGAAACCTTCTTTCAGGTTCCCAAGGAAATTATCAACAAAATTCCGGAAGGACTCACAATTGTCATAAAGCAGCTTAAAGCCGCCGACAAACGGGTTTACTAAAAGCAGTGCCAGCCCCTGCCAGTTATCTTTCACAAAATCAATGATTTTTGAAAAGAAATTTTTGATTCCGTCAACTGCATTGCCGACTATTCCCGTTATTTTTTCCCATGTCTTCCCCGCCCATTCCTTGATTTCGTCCCAATTTTTGTAGATCAAGACACCCGCTGCCACCAGTGCAGCGAATATACCGATTACAATCCATACGGGAGCCGGGATTGCTCCCAAAGCAGCTATCAGGCCACCGCCGCCTGTAACCTTTCCAATCAAGCCGCCGATGCCGCCTACCACCTTGCTGCCAATGCCCATTACTCCGGATATAACCGGTGACAACTTGCCAATTCCTCCTATTAAAGAACTTCCTGCCTTAATAATACCACCAATACCGGATACAGCATTTCCAAATACAGTTAATACCGGACCCGATGCCGCAATAAATAGCCCAAATTTAATAATTGTTTTTTGCGTTCCTTCATCAAGACCAGAAAACCAGTCAATTACATCTTTTATACCGCTTCCTATATCCTTAATAACCTGAATTACAATTCCTGCTTTTTCTTTTATCTGGGGGACATGATCGACGACATACTGTGCAGCTTGCTGTATCAACGGCATAAATTCAGCCCCTATAGATATACCAATAGCAGTAAAGGCACGCTTTGCCTGATCTATGGTATCCGTCAGCTTCACGCCTGCATCTACTGTATCATTTGACATGACAAGCCCTAAATCATTTGCCTGTTTTCGCATATTCTCAATAGATCCAGATGCGCCATTCAACAACGGCATTAATTCTGATCCTGACCGTCCAAATAAATCATTTGCAAGTGCTGCCTTTTCTGTCTGGTTTTCCATCCCCTGCAATGCAGACATAGCTTCCCACATCATTGTTTCCTGGTCTTTAAGCTGTCCGTTGCTGTCATAAATAGACACACCCAACTTATCAAATATTCCAACCGCTGATGCCGTTCCATCTGCGGCAGACTGCATTTGATTTGTAAGGGTTTTTATTCCCATTTGTAAGGTATCAACAGATGTTCCACTCTGGGAACAAATAAACGCCAGTTCCTGATATGCTTCCCTGCTAATACCAATTTTCTGTGACATTTTATCTACTGTATCAGCAGCACCTGCAGATTTTTCTGCGAATTTAAACACAGCGGTTGCACCTGCGCCTACGGCAGTTCCTACAACTGCCATTCCTTTCGTTATGGCTGACCCCACGCCAGAAATCTTTGTCCCCGCATTCTGAAAGGATTGTGACAGTTTACCAGAAGCAGACTGTGCTCTTTCTGTAGTCATATCAATCGCGCTATTGGCTTCCGTATTCTTGACTGCTATCGTCCCAAATAACTTAAACAGTTCCATTGTGAAGGGTTCCCCCCTTTTCTCTATAAAATGAATAAAGAGCTGATACCACATCAGCCCTTCACATATATCCATCTTAAAAATGCACCGATAAATAATTACCGGTGCATTTACTATACAGGGGAAAACTTATGCAAGATTCCCCTTGCCTGCTGTTTCACTGCATCAACCTGCCTGTCTGTCATTGTATAAGATACAGGCTCCTGTTTCTCCATTAGCCCACTTTTACTTTTCCAGTCATGGAAAGACTGATCTGTCATACTGTGGATATATGCAAGCCACAATTTATCTTCCTCTTCTTTTTGTGCCGCTTCTTTCCGGCGCTTATTATCTTCTCCGATAATAAATGAAACAAATTCTCCAAGTCTTCCCTGCTCAATGTAAGTACCCATGAATTGATCTGGACTTGCGTATCTGGAATACATCAAGTCCATGAATTCAAATTCACCTATGAGAGAAATTTGGAGAGCACCCTGAAAAAACTTGTATTCCGTGCCTCTGAAAAAGTATCCATGATCATGAGCGGAAGTGTACCAAATTCCATATCCTTCATTTCTTCTACCGGGATACCTGAAATATCTGACCACATTTCATAGGTTTCCTCTTCAACCTTTGCCAGATTCCCGATCAGGATATCCGCTATGTCAAAAGAAGCCATAATGCCGATCTGCTTCAACGTCTTTTCCCCAGAAGCCACCTGGATAAAAGCTTCCTTACAGTCCTTAATGCCTATTTTCTTCAATATTTTAAGCAATGTGAACAAATCATGGTCTTTCAGTTTCCGCAACGTATAAGGGCGCTCAATGATTTCTTCCACTTCCTGCTCTTCTGTAATTTCCGATACAGGGGCTTCCTGTAATGCCCCTTCCGCTTCTTTTTTCCCCATAGCCTTCACCCTTATCCTTCCACAATCTTGTAAACCTGCTTTGCTGCTTTTTTCTGTGCTGTCTTATCCGGATAAAAAATGTATACCGGGAGTGTATCATATACTCCGCTGCTAAAATCAGCGGTAGCTTTAAACACTGTTTTTACCGTGGATGTTTCTTTGTTTTTGGTGTCCATTTCAAGACCTGAAGAACAGATCGCATTTTCCATGATAGCAATGATCTCTGTGCCATCTGTCATGCTTCCCACATAGGCAATATTATCCAGATAATCAGACAGTTCAATAAGTGACTTGGTCTGTATCTGCTTATACCCTTCGATCAGGCTTTCAACCTCTTCCCCTACGATTGCACGCTTCAAGGATTCAACCGTATGCTGGGCAAGGTTAACTTCCAATGTCCCTGACTCGCCTGTTTTCTGGTTAAGACCTTTGATCTCCACGACTGCCCCGTCCACCTCGATCGGTGTAATCTCCGGCACGATAGAAAGCTTATTTCCGCCACTAGTAGCACCAAGCACATTTTCCTCTGAATCATCCCACGCACCAGTTACGAAATCGCCAACTTTAGGCTCATAGCTGCTTTCTGTACCAATAAAAGTCACACCGGCTTTTACTTTACTTAATTTTATATCCTTCGCATCTGTCTGTTCGTCCCCCTCATATTTTTTATAGAGGTATTTGAAATTTTTAAACACAACACCTGCCCCAAGTAAAAAATCATTTGGAGTGCTACTGTTAATTCCTGATTTCCTCATTTTTCCACCTTCCATTCTTTAACTGTTAAATTAATTTGTATCTCTTTTAGTTCATCATTCTCTACCAGAATTGGCAGGCTGTTAGCATAAAAAACAGCTATTACCGAACCTTCGGCAACAACCGTTTTTCCTTCTGTCTGCGGAAAGCATTTTTTGATCTTTTCCTTTGCCTCTTCCAACTGGATCCATTTTCCCCGTGAAAACCCAGTGAGGATAAATATTGCTGATTCTTCCCCGTCTTCGCTGTCAGGTTCTAATTCCTGGTATTCACCGACAAAATACATCTCTGGCAAAGGCTCATAGTCTTTAGCCCTGTACTCCATAAAGGCATAGTTCAGCCCCATTTCCTCCATGGCATCATTTATGATACTAAGCGCTTCAATACTCACTCTGATCCCAGCCTTTCCTTCATGATCTGTTCAGCCCTTGCAGTAATCCTTGCCCTTAATGTGGTAAATGCCTTAAAAAGCGGTCTCCGGGGTCTCTTACCATAAGTAAAGTGCCATTTGCCCTTTTCATCTTTATAGTGCCACCCACCCTTCCGCCCATCACCATTCAGGGCGTATTCACCAGTACCAAATTCTTCCCAGATGGCGTTTTCCATATTTGAACCCACATACCCTGTTAGTTCCGTTTCATCGACAGCATATCCATAAGATCCTTTAGTCTGCCCTGTCTTTGCTTTGGAATTCCTCTTTGTCTGGGCTTCCAACTCTCCACAAGCTTCATGCAGAAATGCAATTATGGCACTGCATATGGCCGCCTTTACCTCTATTCGGTTATCCTGGAATTCTATTGCCATATTATCCGCCTCCTGTATATTTCAGGTAGATTTCAAGATGCCCATGCATACCCATCGGATCGTCATACAACATGACCTCGTAAACTTCACCATCAACTATCATTCTACTGTTTTCAGGTGTTATCTTCATGTCCGGTTTTCCTTCCACCTTATAGATTAGTTCAAAATAATCACACAGAAAGACATGGGTTGATTCCTGTATTTTTGCATTGTAATTCAAATGCTTAGAATCACCGGCTGATAAATCCAGCCACCCTGTAAGGCCCGTAAGTACATCTGAATAATCGGGATCGCACTCACCGATCTTATTCTGTGTGATTTTTTTAATCTGAATGACAGCCGATTTATTTCCGCCAATTTTCCCCATTAGAAACGCGGCTTTACATATGGCTTCAAAAAACCAAGCAGGGAAACCGGATACCCCATCACCTGGTTGCTTGAATCCTGGTCATAATATGTTACAGAGTGCCGTGAAAGTGTTTCTGACTTGATTCCAACCTTTTCCCGATTATTTTTCTCCCATATCATCAGGTCAAGTACGCCTTTTTGAACATCAGGTGGATAGACCACCTTAGTGATTGTATTGACCGGGAAATCGTAAATCTCACCCTCTACTTTAATTTCCGTTTCCGAAATTGCCGTGATCCCATACAATCCGTTGTTTACCTTTGAATTTGATACCTGAATTGTGTCGCCCTCCCTGAAATAAGGGCAGTGCCCCTGAATTATTCCATTAACAACAGGGGCATTTATCCTCATAGTGCGGTTTTGAAAATTGTTATTGGTGTATGACCTGATAAGGTTTTCAACAGCCTTAAGCTTTTGGGATAAAGTATCCTTATCCCCATCCTTAAATTCCTTCATTGAAAGAAGTTTTTCAATATCCACTACCATCAGGAGCACCGCCTTTCCATCACTGCCTGATCACTTCATAGCCCTCATGCTCTGTAAACCAGTCCGCCATTCTTCCAGAAGTTACCACGGCTTCACCATTGGCAAATTGGATCCCCCCTGCACCAATACCGCAAAAGTTAGGGTTGTCCCTGACTTTTACCAACCACGAAGCCGGCTTCTCCTTTACCTGCTTATCATATGCTGCCTTGGCTTTTTCCACAGCTTTGCTTACTGCTTCCTGTATGGCTGTTTCGTCAAGCCCGTCTGCTTCAGCTTTCCTGCGTGCATCCTCCTCTGCCTTTGCAATCTTCTCTTCTAAAGTAACTGTTTTCGACATGATTATTTACCTTTCCCTTTCTTGTGATGATGAAGGGCGCCCATGAGACGCCCTATGGATTATGCAGAAATTTTAATGTTCCTTAATACCCCTGCATGCTGGGTATTCTTAAGCACCGTTGCCGCGATCATCTCAACCTCGGCATCCTTTACCGTCCCCGGCTTTGAGAAATCCGGTAAATACTTCTCAATAACAGACGAACCATTCAGGCTGATCCCATGGAAACCGTCATTTACGTCAAACTTGGCAGCGTAGATATCCGTCAATCCCGTGGTTGCAGTTTCTGCATTGCCAATCTTCCGGGAAATGCCTTTCTTTACAACCGCATTTGCAGTTGCCACCGCATTATTCCCTTCACCGGTGACGGTATAATGGTTCTGCATATCCATAAAACGTACACCGTCCAAGGACACAACCTTTTTGCCAAAAGTTTCCTCTGTCTCCGTCTTATATCCAAGCACACGAGCAACTGTCTGGATCTTGGTGATCATATCCGTGTTCATCATAAGGGCATCTGCCTGGGTAGCCTTTACAAGCAGCATTAGGGCTTCGTAAAATTCATCTGCATTGTTTTTCAGGTTTGTGATCGTGGATAAATCAATGGACTTTTCAGCCCCATACTCTGTAGTTGTTCCTGCAAGCATAGAATCAAGCCCTTCAAACTGTGGCTCATTGGAAGATGCGGTAGTCGCTGCATCCCCATTGATCAAAGTGTAGTGAAACAGGCTGATAACTGCCTTGATATGCTCTTCGATCTGGTAAGCCAGGTTATCCCAACGGCCAGAAACTTTATTGAGTATCCTGTCCAACTGTACTGCACCGCCCATAATTGCAAGGGCTGCTTCGCATTCCTGCTTTGTTGCCGTACTTGCCGTATAGGACCCGTACAGTTTCCTGAACTGTGCCGTAGCAGGGAGCACTTTCCTCATATACTTGTACTTCATGGTAGAACCGCCGCCGGATGCGCTCACACAATCATCAAACGGCAATGCTGCCAAAATATCAGAATGCCTAAGGAAGATATCAACGATCTTGTCAAATACCTTATCAGACATGCCCTTTTTCAACTCTTCAAGTGTCATTGCTGCCATAGTTTTTCACCTTTTTAACCTTTCTTTACTCATTGTTTTCATATTGCATTTTCAATGCTTCCGCCAAATCCTTAGGTTCACCGGCCCGGTCACCGTCAGAAGGCGGGAGCCTGTTCTCATCTACCCTGTTGGGCTTACTGGATGCAAACTGGTCCGGAAACTGTGTTTTCAGTGCCGCAAGCTTGTCTTCCATTCCCTTTACCTTTCCGGAATCGTCAAGGGCAAGCTCACCTTTCTCTTTCAATTTGAAGATGATATAATCCACGTCCTTGCAATTGGATTCAAGGAGCGCAATCTTTACCGCTGAGTCAAGCTTTTCCTGCTTTAACTGCTTCTGCAATGTGGCAATTGTGGTTTCATATTCCCCAATCTTTCCCTGCAAAGTTTCGTTGTCACTAGTACCCTTTTTCAGATCCTCAATCAGCCCCTGCGCTGTCTTTAGCTGTTCGGCAAGGTTTCCTTTATCTGTCTCCAAAGCGGAATACTCTTCTTTTGACACATATTCACCCTTCCCAAGGTCAGCAAGCTTTACCTGCTTCTCTTTGTTCTCGGGCTTTCCGTTATGCATGTTGAGCGCCGCCACAAGCTGGTTATACAGTTCCTCGCCTAAGATTTCTTTTAACCAATCCATTCCTCTTTCCTTTCCATCACTTTGTTTTTCTATTCGGTGTCTCCGCTGTGATACAGAAGTTTATATCCCATTCTGCAAGGGGCATATTTCCGCATAGTTTATATGCCTTCACGGTTATTCGGGCAGACATATAAAAAAGACAGCCTATCCGACTGCCTTTCTTAACAAATTAAATATTCCTCTTCATTCCTGCATTTCAAAAATCCATGCATTTTCCTTACTTCGCGGTATTTCATAATGCATATCCTTTGGGGCATATGCTTTAGGAAAAATCTTTTCCGAATGCGTCCGGATTTCATCATCCACCGGCATTCCTTTAAAAGCGCTTCTATTTCTATCAAAATCTTCATAAGATTTCAAACTTAAAAAAAGCTCCTTCTGCGTCATTTTAATGCCCCCTCCACTAATGCAAAAATATTATAGTTCTTTTTCTTTACCCTTTCCGCATTCTCAAAATACTGTTCAAATGCAACTGATATAAATTCCTTCATGCATTCAATATCAATCGTTCCATCATCTGATATTGCTTCAGAAGGATTCGCCACATAAAGTCTTCCCTGATAGCCATTCAATAATTCATCAGACTTTAATATGTAAATCTCTGACTTAACTCCAGATGAATCTATTGCAGTTACTGGAACAATATCTCCTACAGACAGTCCCTTTACACACTGCCTTTTCACAAAATTTACCCGGTCACTGTCAAAAAGCTTGTTTTCTATTGCATGCCCTATCTCATGAGTTACTTCTCTCTTTGAAGCATTCTTGCCAATAAATATCGTATCTGAAGCAGGTTCATATGCGCTTCCTTTAGAACCCACGCTTACAATTGTATTTAACAGGGAGTCTTTTACTTTCTGCGGCATATCTGTCATAGCTTCAAGAAAAGTAACTCTTTCTTTTACCGCATAATCTCCATCTGTATAGTTCACTATACGATAATCTAAAGAGCTGCTTAATGTACTTGCCGTTACCTTAAACTCATTATAAGTTTTTGCATCTACCCTGACAAGCTCATTTTTGTCACCACGCCACTTTGAATAAAAATCTTCCTCCGATAAAGCCCACTTTGCACGTTGCAGGAGACAGCAACGGCAATTGCAGTCTTCGGAAGGATCACCAAAGCCACCAGGGTACATTGCTTTCTTTCCCTCAACCTCAAATGGTTCATCAACCTCCCTGATCTGTCCGTCCAGTTCCCGGTGGGTCGGTCTTGTCACGCTGTCAAGCGTTGAGTCCCATTGCTTTACCACATCAGCTCCTTTTGCTTTTGCGCGCTGCTGGCAATGCAGTGTTGATTCCTGCTGTACCCTGTGCCCCTCCGTCCTTGTGATACCGATAGTACGGTTAAAGGCTTTCAAAAACGGGCTGTTCATGCCAAATGCAATATTACTTGCTATCGTATTCCATGAAGCACCGTTGCTAACCCCTCTGGAAAGTTCTGACCTGATAGATTTTTTTAACTGGTCTACATCTTCCCCCGTGCGGTGGTAAAGCCCTTTGGAAATCTTTGAGTCTATCTGCACGGCTTTCACCGCTTTCTCCTGGTTCATGGGGAAAACCAAGGGGATTCCCTGCCCCTGCAGGTCGTATAAAGTTCCAAGGAAACCATTCTCGTAACAGTCTGCCAGATAATCGGCCACTGTAGTGAATGATTCCGTTTTTAGTTTATCCAGTACACCATCAATCTGCTTTTTGAGCGCTTCCTGGTACTGTTTCTGCCAGATGATGGATTTCAGGTTTTCCATATCAGTCCTTGCTGACAGGACACGGATTTTGCTTTCACAATCCTTTGACGCCTTGGTATATATCTGTTTCAGCCGTTTGATAACCTCTGCTTCATTGTCAGCAAGTGCTTTTTGGACTTCAAGCTGTCTTTTATTCATTATCCTGCACCGCCTTTATCATCAGGTACCATTCCTTCCAGCGTCTTTTGAACTGACTCAGTATCCTTTTCCCCTGCTGCCAGTTTGTTCTTGATCTCCTCATAGTCAATATCCAGGATAGCGCAAATCTCCTGGATGATAGTTTCTTCATCTAGCGTATTAGCCACTGACAAGACATTGCTAAGCTGCTGCCCTTGTTTCTGTGCAGTTATGAGATCTATCTGGGCATTGTCCTGTGCATTGGTGATAACCTCACGCTGGAAACCAAAATAAACATCCTCCGACTGATAATCCGTGTGGTCATTGGCATTAATTTCATCCAAAACCACCCCCGCTATTTTCCTCAGGAACCCTTTCAGCCTGATTTCTAACTTATTGCATTTTAAATCAAGCAGCGCATACCGGCTCTTGATCACAACGTTGGTAATATTCCCATCGCCAAGCTGTGCCGAATTAAATCCCATGCCAAACCGGTATATGTTCTTTTCGTCCAGCTCCAGCTTTTCCTTCCGGGCTTCATATGGGATATCCACTGTCTTAATGTCCAGCCCACCATCAGGCGCTACCCCAAGGTGCTTCTTTACCTTGATGTTCTGGATCATTTCGTCAAGGTTTGCCCCTTGGAAACCAGACACCACATAGATTGCATCTGCGAAATCCTGTAAATTATTAGATAAGCTGCAAGCCATCAGGTCATAATCGTCAATAAGGTCTTTGATCGGTTTTAAGCCGCTGAATTGCTTTGAACCGTTGTCCAATCGGAAAAACGGGATAAAATTAAAGGACGAACCAAACCGTTCCCCCTTCTCATTCTCAGTCACAATATGCGGCCTTGGGTTTAATGGCTCTTGCTCATCCTCAACAATCCCGCCATCATTTATCTGCACATAATAATAAGTTTCCTTTTTGTCCCATACCTGTATCCTCTTAACCGTCCTCTTCCCTTTCTCAATGCGGTCTATATACCAATAAATCACATGCTCTTCATTATCATCCGCGTCTTTCGCCTGGACTTCAACCACGCCCATGGAATCAGCATGCTGAAAGCCTATCCTGCCATTGGCTGTACGGTATGCATACATATAGTCGAATCCTTTGGAAATGCATCCTGTAAGCATTTCATACACTTCTGCCCAAAAGCAATCATTAAAATATAAATCCAACCGCTTTTGCAAGTCAGGATTATCAGACTTGATGAATTTTCCATCTCCAGAAAGCATATATTGGACTTCCTGGTCTACTAGCTCTGTAAAAAATGGGTGGGATATCCTCACATTGCTACGCAAGGTATCCTCTTTTAGATTTCCATCGGCATCAACATAAAAGATACGGGATCCCATGATCTTATGCTCACCCTCATAGTATTTTAATCCCTGTTCTGCCATTTTCTTTTTCTGAGAAGTCCTGTCGTCTTCAATGAAATGCTTAATCTCATTTGGTTTTAACATATCATTGCCCTTTCTAATACAGCCATGTATCAGGCTCATACAGTGCCAGGGAAAGGGAATCTGCCGTATCTGGTGAACCCAGCCCCCGCTTTTTCATATCCTCTTTTGATTCAAGCTGTATTTTACCTTTGGAAGTCATATGGTACTTTCTGACACTGAGCTGTTTAATCATTTCTTCATCATAGGGAAGTTCAATCTGTACGTCCTTCTTTCCCTGCAAATTGTTGGAGAAATTATTTTCCAGTAATTCCTTGATGTTTCCCCAAATCTGTCCCCCTAAATTAAAATAATACCCGTCCGTAGCTGCATTCCCATTGTTTACTGGTATTACCGTATATGGAAACTTCTCTTCCCGGATCACTTCATTCAAGCGATCCGTTACACCTCCGCCAACACCGGTATCGTCTATTTTTATAAGGCATTTTTTTATGTGTGGAAACCGCGCTATATAATCCCTGCAGCACTTGATTATATTACCCGCTGTCTCCATCGTGCTTTTCTTTGAATATTTCCTGAATTCAAACACCTTTGCACTAATTCTTGGTGCTATAACCGTCTTATCATCACCGAATCTAGCCACGTCAACGCCAATATGAAGGGTTTGCGCCGTATAAATATCCTGCTGCTTAATCTGGTTTTCTTTAGAACAGGCAAGCTCCACTGTTTCCAGCGATATGAAGGAATCAAGCGCCCCCTTAGGAAACTGTCCGTCAATACGCACCCTGACAACATCAGAATCTTTTCCATATTTTGATTCCAGCATTGCTATATTATCTTTGGATGTCCGCTTGCTGTTACGGCTGCTTACCGTGTACGTCCTGAACTTATCCCTGTCCTTATTGAAGGCATCAAAAAATACGCCTTCAATCCGGTTAGGGTTTCCCATCAATAAGAGCTTATTGTCTTCACCTGTTAATGTTCCAAGTATTGCCTCCATAATAGGATCCGCAACGCCAGACGCTTCATCTACCACGATCAACATATGATCCTCGTGGAATCCCTGCATATTTTCTGGCTTGGTTGCCGTCTTAGCTGTAGCAAACCACCGTTCAGAATCGCCGTTCATATAGACTTTTGTTTTCGTCCATGTTAGAAGGTTCTTCACTTTGGAAGAGTCAAGCCATTTTGCAATCTCCGCCCAAAGTACATCATAGAGCTGCTGCATGGTGGGTGCTGTGGCAATTACTTTGGAATAAGGGCGGCATACAATGAACCATATAATAAGCCCGGCTTCCAGTGCTGTCTTACCTACACCCTGACCAGACTTTACAGCTACTTTGGCATGTTCTGCTACATCAGAAGCAACCTCTCCCTGCCAATCATCACAATTCATATCAAGCATGTCTTCCAAAAAAGCAACCGGATCATCATAATAGACTTCCAAAGCGTCAATCAGTTCTTCCATTCTTCTTTTCACCTCTCCGCTTTGCTATCTCAATGATTGCTGCCTTCCAGTCTTGGGCTTGTTCTTTGGCACCTGCCTTTGAAGAGCCTTCCAGTTCAAGGTAATCCTTTACTGAATTTTTCAGTGAAGTGATTACCATACTCTGGGCTTTTAAGAAATTCGCCTGCTTATCCCACGCCTGCTGTACTTCCCACTTTTCGCCTATAACCTTACCGTCTTGTTCTGCAACCTTCTCAATTGTTTTATCTTCCTGATCACGGACATACATGATCTGCTGTGACCGGATGATCGCTGCATACTGGATCTGTATTTCATGCCAAATAATTTCCAAAGGGTCTGTAGGCATTTCATCAATAATAGAAAAAGTCTCCTCCGGAAGGTATTTCCGAAAAAGACCATGCTTTTCTGCGTTACTGTTTTTCTTTGGTGCGCCATGACCGGAAGCGTTTTGGTTACCGGGCTGGGCGCCTTTATATTTAGTAACGTTACCATTCGCATTTGGTAACGTTACTTTATCCCACTTATCTTGATTTTTCCATTTTCTGATCTGCTCTTCCGACACCTGCAGTTCTTCCGCAATGTCCTTAAGCAGGCGGCTTTTTCCGCTTTCCAGCCAGAGCTGTTTTGCTTTGTCTCTGCTGGGGCTTCTCGGTCTTGCCACAACCACCACCTCTCATTCGTTTGTTTTGGGGAAAAGAAAAGAGACAGCCAGAACTATCTCTTAATCGTCATCTCCCTTTCTTTCTAAAATTTCCATCGAATGATATATATTATACACACTAAACATACGATACAAATTAACTGCAAAGTTTTTCATTTCATAAAAAATCAATGCATTATACCCAAAATAAATAACACATAACAAAAAAGCAATAATACTACTCAATTCTACACTAGAAAATAAGCAAAAATCTACTGGTATTATTTTTAACAAAATAAGAAGTAATATATTAACAGCGATATCAAAAATATATAACAACACTAAATGTAAAAAAGATTTATTGCTGATATTTAATAAATTAACATCACTTTTCAACAAAGCCCATGTCACTGAATCTGTCATTAAAGCTTGAAAAACCGCATATGTTCCAAAAATAATAGCAATAAAAGCCACAGCTGTATTATTTGCTAAATCAACTGCAAAAGACATCATATCTATAATATTAGTCTTGTAAACAATAAGCAGAGATAAAACTATTGCTATTATACAAGAAAGCACATATTGCTTTATACTTTTTCTTGTAAGCTTGATTTCAGAAATCGTGTCCTTAACCAGGCCTTGCAAATTATTACTTTCAGCAAGCTCTTGTATGTTCATAATTATTTTTTCGTCCATCAATTACTACCACTACCTCTTTTTTTGCTAATATATTCATCATATAAAACTATATTATTTTTGCTTTCCACATTCAAGGAAGAAAAATCCTTTTTATATCCATATATACTATCAAATGCTCCATCCAATTCCTCATTTACATCTATTGTACATATATCTGATATTTCATTATCTTTAATTGTTCCTGTCTTTTGTTTAGAACCTATTTCAGAATCAGACTTATACTGAACTTTCATTTTAGTTTTAGCAAGCCCTTCTGTTTTCTCAATTACATTTGCAACACCCTCTTTGGAAGTTGGTGAGGAAAAAATCATTTTGCCATTTTTACTACCTATCACTTTTCTAATAGAATCATCTATCCCACCAAATATTGGATTATAATCCCATTCTGCATTTAATGGATGAAAACGAAATGTTAACTCTGTTATTTTTTCTACATCCTCAAGCGCATTTTTTACGCTTTGTGAAGTTTTGATCCCAGTAACATTTACCTTAGGGTGCGGCAACAGTTCTTGCCCCATTTCCTTTCTCTTTTGATTTTCACAAAACACATATTCTTTAAGAATAAACTTAAATGACACTTTAAAACTTCTTATGTCAGGACTTTCCGATTGATTTTTGACTAATACCATTCTATGATTTTTTAAAAATATCATGAACACTGAATACGGTGCAGACGGCACCTGCTTGTCAGTTTTCTGAAGTTCTCCTCCCAAAAGCTCTGACATAACATCCACTACCATATCTTTAACAAGAACACCCTTTAATACCAAATCATTGTCATATTCTTTTATTTCACAATTTTTAAATAGATACCTAACTTTTTCAGACGCTTCTCTTATTATACCATTTTTCAAAGCCGGCATTACAATATCGTCTAATCTTTTTAATAAAGGTTCTTCCTTTTTCCCAAAAACTAAATTTAAATTGGCAACCACCATTTGTTTTGAACTCATAAATTAATTCCTCCAATACATTTTCCTACATCATACACCAAAATGCGACAATTAACCATATTACTAATAGGTAATATAAAAACACCCAACTGTTCGCCAGTCAGGTATTTAAAAAAATGTATTGAAGATATTTTCCATGTTATAATTATACTATTTGTTATGTGACATGTCAAACAATAAAATGCTCCAACGCGCTCTTATGAATTCTTAATATCTGCCTATAAGATTTTTTCATCTTTTCTGCAATTTTTCCTATACTTAATAGTCTTATATATCTGTATTCTAAGACCTGTCTTTCATACTCACTGTCAAGTTGCTTTATCTTGTCCCTGATCTCTTTGCCCTTCTTGGTTCTACAATATCTGTATTTCATATATCTTCTTTTCTCTCGATCTAACATAGCAGCATAAGAAGAAAGATCAGCATTATTATGTGCATGCGGCATACCATCATTAACAATTGCAGGCATCATTGCATTAAGGCGCATTTCCCTAATTATGAGTTCGCTTCGCTCCATCTGACGCATAATTTTCCCATACTCTTTTAAGTACTTCTTTTTTGCTTCTATTTCAGATATTTCTTCATTTTCCAGTAGTTTGCTATCCAATCTGATTACTACCCCCTTTCCCTTTTTTCTATTTTTAGGCATAAAAATACCAACCATCAAACATTGACGGTTGGCAGATATTATCACAAGCTATCTTTGTCTAGGTCATTTTCATATTGGTTCATTTTTCGACCAATCAAATTTCCGCATTCATTGCAAAACCACGAACCCAAAATAACTGTATCTGTTTCTTCTCCGAATACGTCTTTCTGATATATTCTGTCTCCCAATATGATATTTTTGCTCATGCACTTCGGACAATGCGTTGGATTTTGAGTTGTCCACATATACTTTCTCCTTTTTCTTTTGTGATACAGAATTATAACACATCAACCGCCAATATTCAATTATCAAGGTACTATATAACCACTTTCCTCTAGCAAAAATTATATTTCTGCCGGCTTCTCACACTGCTCAAACTCAATCACAAAAACATATGGATTGGCATACCAATCATAAGCGCCAACATCTTTTTTCTTTACAGTAGAATTCCATAATTCCACGAATGGTATGAGATGCGCTGCCCGTTCCCATTCTTCTGTATTTTCAGGAAACTGGGATAAGTAATGTACAACGGTATCTCTGCCTATCCCCTCTTTAAGGATTTGCTCATTTGTAATCTCGTGAAGCTTCTCCACCCTAACATCTGTAACTTTAAGCCAGATCCGGGCAGCTTTCTTCGGCATATGGATAGAAGGTTTCCAGGGATTGTAAGGATCTTTAAATACTGTTTTGCAATCAGCCCTATATATGTAACCCCCGAAATCAATTCCACTGTATCCATCTTTATTACGCTTAAAAGTTTCCCTAATATACAGGATATCTCCCGGACAAATCGGGCAGATACGCTCTACAAGGCTTAATTTCTCTGTATGCTCTTCATTAGCATAATTATGTACTGCATAAGTGCGTTTATCCGCATCATAAAAGTTCATATCCGGCACAGTAAATTCATTCCCATCTTTACATATTCGCCTTGTAACCGTCTTTCTCCCATCCAGTATAGCCCGAACCATATCGGTATTAAATAATATTGGTAATACTCTGCCCAATTGCTTTCACGCCCCTTCCAACTCTTCAATTTTATCCAATAGTTCCATAGGTTCATTATTTAATTCCCTATCCCCTGAAATAAGTTCATCTGCCCGTCACACTGTTTTTTCTTTGGTTTCCGTGGTTGATACCCTTTTTCATTTTCCCCGAATGCATCTATCGGGTTTAGTGCAAAATCATGGCATCGGTTCGGGGATTTGGCGGTGCTTTCTTTTATTTCCCTCCCCTGTTTATCACACCATATCCCGTTTCCTGTGCACAAATAGCAACAATACCTACAATACTGTTTGGGCGTTCTTTCCGCAACGCACAGCTCCGGCAGGTTCGCCCTTGCAAGTGCCGCCGGAATAGGTGGACACACGGCATTTCCACATCTTACCACTGCATCACCCCCTGTATATCTTCCATCTTCATCTGCATGAATGGCTCAAAATTCATCCACAGTATTTCCCTTGTCTTTTTACATGCCTGGGAATAACAGGTTGTCTCTTCCCTGTGCCATCCCTTTAAACGGCTGTTGTATAAAACATTATCATAGCCAGATATTATTAGCGGCCCCTTGTGTGCCAATGCAACGTCCATCAGTTCATTATGGCACATATCATCCATCTCGAATTTGTACTGTTTTCTTCCGCATCTGGTATTAAATACATAGGGTGGATCCAGATAAATCAATACATTGGGATAGTTAAAACTCTTTATCAGCTCCACCGCCGGCCTGTTCTCTATCTGTACACCTCGAAGCCGTTCTGCTGCCTGGATAATCCTTTCTGGAAATCCTTTCCAGTCCATAGCAGCATAAGCACGTTCCCGCCCCTGTATGTCATTTTTCCATCCGACTTTTTCTCCCGTAGTACGGAAACCGTGCCCCATATTAAGGCGTATGCAAAAGTTTACAGCCTTTTGCAAGCTGTCTTCCGGTACCAGCGCAAAAGCATCCTTATGGGTCTGCCTTGCGTATGGCGTCCAGTAGATCTCATGCACCAGTTTTTCCGGGTCTTTCTTTATCCACTCGAACAGGTTTACGACATTACCATCCAGGTCATTCACTGTTTCAATGTTACTGCGGGGCTTATTAAACAATACAGCCCCGGAACCAAAGAACGGCTCCAGATAACTGTGATGCTCTGGAAAGAAATTTATGATCCAGTTTGCTATAGACCATTTACTCCCTGGATATTTCACTATTGCTTTCATTTAAAATCTCCTAAGTTTCCATTCCATCCCGGAAGGTCAAACATGCTGATTTGCACTGCCGGGATGTCCTCCCAGCCTACGCCGATATAATCAAGCACCCTTCCCCATCCGTAATGCTCCCCTGTGACCTCATCTATACATACCTCATACATCCAGTAACGCCACGCCTTGGGATCATCTCCCCTTAGCCTGTCAAACCTGTGCGGACGCTTTTCTATATGGATCCCAAAACCACAAATATCACAGCCTGTCCGCTGGGCCTTTGTTGTATAAAGTTCCCCTTCCGGTTTTCTTTTGATTTCCCCATATGCTCCCGGAATGGGCACATTCAGATCAAGGGCAAGCTGCAAAATATCCTGCCTCATAAAAGGGGCAAACGGAGCGCTCCTTATTACATCTTTCCCGTAATAGTTACATCCGTTTTTCATCAGTGCGAACTCCCTCTGCCCTCCTTCGGACGCCATCAGCCCCAGGTAGGGGTAACTGTCATGCTCTTTTGCCCAGTTGTCACAAGGATCCTCTTTCATATGTTTGCAGCATTCCGCGGATACCTTGAAATCCGCACACTGGCAGCACAGGTCAGGTCTGTGGCTTTGATAATTGCCACCAAACTTTTCAATCCACTTATCCGGAAGTTTTATTTTTTCTGAATGCTGATAGTTTCCCTGTTTTCCCATATCGCCTGTCATGATCGCATGTATAAATGTTATTTTTTCAGCATCTGGATCCTGTAGCAGGCTAATCTTCTTTGCCTTCATCTTGCTTATCACAGGGAACCCGAATTCCTGTATGATCTTGTGCTTGGGGATATCTGGGTACACCGGGATTACGCCTTCCCGCTTATGGATCTTCCGGATGCTCTTATGTTCAAGCACCGTGGCTCCGATCGCTGGTACCTCATCCTCTGAATACCCAAGGCTACGGATGAAGTAAAGCAGCGTAAGGCTGTCAAGCCCGCCTACGGATATATGTACATTTTTCCCCCTGGTGTCTACGATTTCTTGGTAAAATTCATGTACCCTCTGCTCTGCCCTTTTCACTTTCACTTCATAAGGCAATCTCTGCATGGCTACAAATCTTTTTATGTAATCCTTATCTGTACTCATTTTCAAAAGGAACCCGCTATAGCATTACCCCGGCCGGAGGTTCGGCTCCTTTCTTCTACATATGGTCACGATCCACTATGTTTAATGGCAGGTATTGGCAATCCTTCCCTGCCGTTTCCTCTTAAGCTTTTGGGCTGCCAGTACTACCTCTGCCCAATCTCGATCAAATTTCATTATAAATTTCGTACTAAATCCTTTTTCATGGTTGATATCCCTGATCTCCCTTTCTGTCATGTCATACCTCCGTGTAATAAAGGTACGCCTGCCTTACCAGCTCATGAGTAAGTGCTTCATCTACTGTATAACCATAAGTCTTACAGTATTTATCCACATACTCCCGAAAACGATGGTTAAACATATATTCTTTCTGCAACATTTCTTATCACCATCCTTTATCTTCACTGCCTTTTGAGCAGTTCATTTTCAAGTGCTTCAAAGTCATAATCCCTCTGGGGGAACTGGTGGAACTGCCCCTGCTGCTTTGCCTTCACTTTCGGCTTTTTATATTTTCCCAGAAAATATTTTTCAAAAACAAATTCCTTCAGGAAATTTTCCGCATTTTTGACATACTTTTCCTGTGTCCCAAGAATCCTGCATGATTCCGCATAGTTCCGTGCACACTCAATGAGCATCTCTTCTGTCACCTTGCCGGTCATCAGCAGGTCGATATAGGCTGTCTCTGTCAAATACCGGTTGCTGTCTTTCGGATATACAGACAGAAAATCCTCGAACCGCTCCACGGGGGATATAGGGGGTATATATGTTTCGTTTTGTTTATGTTTATTAATAGGTACACTTTGTGGTTCACACTGTGGTACGCTCTGTGGGTCGGTCTGTGGGTCACTTTGTGGTTCACACTGTGGTACATTTTTAACATCATTTTGTACCACAAGGCTGTTGAGGTGGTAGATTGCAGACTGGTTCCCCCCACGGGAGCGCCATGTAATAAACCCGTCTTGTTCAAGGCGGTTCCGCGCCCTCTTGATTGCCTGTGCATTCAATCCCGATTTCAGCACCAGGACTGATACGGCTACCGTAAACTCTTGCTGCCAACCGGTTTTATTCGCTATGGACATAAGCGCATGCCATAGGGCGATAGCCGGTGAGGGCAGCGGATTTAGTTCGAGCCTATCATAGAATGCTTTTATTTCGGCTATATAGTTCATGTAATTACCTCACCTAACTTTCTTCTGCCTTTTCGTAATCTTCGCACCCTTCCTCATTCCCAACATATTGGCATTCATCAAGAAATAATTTTGCATAACAGATCCTAATGTATTATAAACACAACTATCCATAGTTCCCCTTTCTCCGCCCGCCATCCCCATAACAGGCACGGCAGGCGGGATAAAATTATGAGATCACTGTAAACTGGCCGCTGTAGTCGGCAAGTTCAAATTCAAGGTATTTCTTGATGTTCTGCATGGCGGCATTCTTCCATGCGCCGCCATCCGCTTCAAAAAGTGCACAGGTTATTCCCTGCTTTTCCGCCATCCGGAAGATAAACTCGGATACCGGCTGCTCAATCTCCATGAAAGTCCTGTATGGGCGGAGTTTGACCGGGTTGGGCACTATAGCGGCCTCCTTGGATGTAATTCCTGTCCTTACGGTTGCCTTCTGTGTAACACCGTTGTCCCCATACTCCGCAACACTGCCCTGCTCCACCGTGCCGGCAAACTTTAAGATCAGTTCTTTGTCCGTTCCAGGGTCATTTAAGAACTTCGACTGCACGTTAATGCAGAACTCCTCATGCTCAATAAACCTCCCGTATGTAAAATCCGGCACTTGTGCGGTAACCTTTACCAGGTATTCCCTGCCCCTCTCCTCATTAAGCTGGGAGAATAGATAAACCTCCCCGGGGCTTTTCACATGCACAATCATTTTGTCTGCCATGGCGTCAATATTCCCCTTAATGTAGTCCACAAGGCTGGTAAGCGTCCCCATGTTAACGTGGTCTGCCATCGGGATATGCTTGGACAATCTCGTAAGATCCTTATTAGAATAGACCTGTACGGTACCGTCCGGAAGTTTAACCTCCCTAATATCCATCTTGGATGCCCCAAGGCCTACCAAATACTCCAATGCTTTCTTAATCATGTTTTCCCACCTTTCTGCTTATAAAGCTTTCCTTAAATCAACAACCTTATCATTGTTTTCCAGCACTTCGCCTGTCCTTGTGTCAATAAGATCCCCGTCTATCTTCTTGACGGGCGGATCCAGGTCAAGGACCATCTGACCCCTGATCTGTTTCCCATACTCCTGGGCATAGGTTTCCCCGGTCTCCAGGTCTTTCCCGATCGCCATCATCGTGCGTACCGGGGATGAAGGGGCAAGCTTTGTCTCAACAGACATCTCCACTACTGCATCGTCCCTATTCTCATTCTGAGTAAAGCCGATCTTGATAGTAATCCCCCTTTTTACTTTATAGGGCGTGTTGGGATCCTGCATGTTTTCCAAGACCCTCTGCATGGCAGCGTTTGCTTTTTCCTGTAGTGCGCCGCCTGCAAATCCCTCAAGCTTCAATAGTTCCATCTCATTCCTCCAAGTCATTGTGAATAGTTACATGTATTTCAAACCGGTTTAAAATCTAAATATGTCTTTGCCATACAGCCGCGCCACTGGCCGGGGCTGTATGGCCGGCACGGTTGTATAGGCTGTAGGCACAATCCATGGCATCCGTGATATGCCGCATGAACTTTGCGTGTTATGTTTACGGGTTTCTTTTAACTGCCTGTGTTTTTCAGCAGTCCGGTGTTTCAACCGACTTACAAATAGCTTTTTCCAAACTCTTGGATAAATTCTTTTCTTGTGCCATAGCGCTCTTCAAAGCACTTCTGGGCTTTCTGCTTAAGCACCAGATCCAGCCCGGCATTGGGGACTGCATGGACGCTGTAACTGCTCATGTTATGCCACCTTGGTTCCAACGACACCACAAAACCATATTTCTCACATCCTTTCCGGCGTCCCTTCCCGGGAAAAATATGGTGCAGCGCCACGTTAGGGCTGCCTGTCACAAAACATACGCTCAGATCATCCTGCAATACACTAAACAGTTTCTTTTCCATTCCTCCTGCCTTTCCAGAGCGCTTTCATGCGCTCAATCTCATCCGGAGTCGCTGTCTCAATCCCCTGGTCCCTGGCCTCCTGCACCACACCATCAATCAAGACGGACATTTCTTCCGTATTGTATGTATGGGAACCCCGGCACACTCTGTAAAAATAGGTGTGAAGCCCATTTTCCTCTGTTTTCCCGCCACAGGGCAGGCAGTGAAGGTTTTCCTGTTCCAGCATGTCGGATACCGGGATCTGTGTCTTTAGCATGACGGGCTGGCCGTTGATATAATCCGTCTGGCCATACCTCCCGATCATGATGTTTTTACACCGGATCTTAGATATCCTTAAACGGTCTGCAAGTTTCCCCACTAAGAGATGGAAGTATGCATTCGCGTCACGGGATCTCTTTTTCCTGTGCCTTTCCAGGCGGATAGACAGTTCCCCTATCCCTTTAAGCGCCTGCAGGGCCTGCACCGGCACATCGGGCAGGGCCAGGGTCACAAGGATTCCCTTAGTCTCAAAATCTTGTGCTATCGAAACAATGTTTCCTTTACACTCCATGCTCATGCGCCGTTTTTCCTCTTATCAGTCTGAAATGCCATCTTATTCATGGAATCATTTTTTATTGCTAATGCCTTGATTTCTCCATCCTCAATAATGATCTGTGTCACCCGGAACTTGTCGTATGTGGTGTATCTGCTTTTCCCGTTCTGCCCCTGGCTCTCTTTCAGGGTTACCGAATCCGCTTTGATCCAGATGAACGGGGCTGTATACAGCTCCCTTCCAATCCCCCAGTTAAAACATGCACGCTTGAATGCGTCAGACGCCTGCCCTTTTTCTTTCTCTGTATAGCTTTCCGTTCCTACATCCTGCTTTGTCACCCACTCTTTTTTCGATTCATCATAAATGGACACGTTGCAGAACAGGTTTCCATTAATAAGTTCATGGCTCCGTTTCCAGTTCTCGGCTCCAACTGTTTCGTCAAGGATTTTCATGTCACATCTGGCATCTTTATAAAGGAGAAGGGAACATCCTTTCTCACTGACTGTGTTTACCCGGCATTCAATGTCTTCCGCCGTCAGAAATCTAAACGGTTTCATGCTGTTTCCTCCCTGGCGGCTTCGCCCTTCTCTGTCACCCTGCTCGCCCACATGTCTGCAAAATGCAACAGCAGGTACAGCGGCGTCTCTTTTCCTGAAATCTGATATTTAAAATTTCCATAGAGCCCATTGTGCCAGAGGATTGCAAGTTCCTCTTCCTCTGTAAGGCTGATATATTTTGAGGCGATCTTAACTGACCTGATTTCATGATCCACTGCCGACAGTTCATCATTCACTTTAAAAGGCTTGCTGGGTGACTGGTATGGCTCCGGCTCAGGGTTTGCCTTGGTCGCCCTTCCCTTAAGCATGTTGGGTATATAGCCGGGCTTTCCATAATCGCCGCACTTCCCAAGATCGTGAAGCAGCGCACAGATGTAAATTGCGTCCTGGTCCTCTTTAGACAGCCCATCCCGGCCATTGCAGAGCAGAAATGACATGTCCTGCATAATCCCAAGCACATTTAAACTATGTTCTGCAAGCCCTCCTTCTTTCGCCAGATGGTTCCCGCCGCTGCATGGCATCTGGTAAAATCCGTTTTCCTCCATCCATGCAAGAAGTTTGTCCATGCCTTCCCGTCTGATGGGCATCAATAAATTCTCTATCCTTTCTTTCCGTTCCATCTGTTTTCCTCCCTTTCTTCCTGTTCATAGGCCTGTCTTTCCCTTCTCAGACGGTTACCGGAAGGGACGCCATACTCAATTTCGTTCCGGCAGCTATCAACCGCCATGCTGTTTTCGGTCTGCACTGTCATGTCATACCTCCTCACTGATGTGTATGGATATCAATGACCTTGCGTTACTGTCCGCCCTGCTATATACCCAATCAGAATCATGCACGTTAAAGTTAAAGTATCCGTCCGTGCTTACTGTCATGGAAGTTAGGCAGTTAATGTTATGTTTTTTTAGCACTGTTTCCATGCTTTTTAAGACTGGCTTCATATCCTTTGCAAGTTCTCTGAATTCTTCCATGCTGATTTCTTTTTTCTTCATACCGCTTTTCTCCATATCGTCCATCCCTCCTACAAGAATCTGACATCATAAGCCTTGTTCCCCGCCCCTGTGTTAAAGGTAACCGCATACCCGGCGGCCAGGCTTCCTGATACCGTCTTGACGTTGCAGTAAGGGACGAAATATTTCTTTCCATCGTCACCCATAATGAAGCCGTATCCCTTCCGGGGACTGTAGCTTTCTACTCTCCCGATCATTGACTTTTCCTTTCTCCTATGCCATAATAGGGCATAGGCAATAAATGTAATTGATTGTCCTTTAGGCCCTGTAACTTTCCGTGGTGGCAGGGCCTATTTTCATGTCCTGCAAATTTCCATTTACCATGTCCCTGACTACTTCCAGTTCCGTACTCTTAGAAAAATACCGTCTATGGAGTTCGTCCCACAGGACGTTATCAGGCAGTGTCTTTGCCACAAGAGTCTTTTCTTCTACTGTCATTCCCCGCATCCTGATCTGCAGTTCATCCTTTTCTAATCCGCTCATTTTCCTCTCCTTCCTACAAGATTTTTTCTTTCCCCGGCAAGGGATATTTTCCGCCTTTATGTATATAGAAAACACTGTACAGCCCATAAGGAATACAATGGTTGCATTTACCGGGCTTGTCCCTGTTTCGATGGCGCCTACAATGCCTCCTATCCCTGCTACTGGCATCCAGAAGGCTGCTATTTTCAGAAGAACCATCACTCCTCCTTTAACATTCCTCTCCATAATCTTCACCGTCACACAAAGGTTCCTGCATGGATACCTCAAAATCATCCATGTTGATGGTCATCACCCCCTGTCCTTAAAAAGGAAATCCAGAACATCATCTTCCGATAACCCGGCTTCCTGTATGAATATGCGGAGTTCATCAACTGTTGTGGTCCCGGGCTGATTGAACCTCTTGTATACCGCCCCTTGTGATTTGCCTGTCCTCCGCATCAGGTTTTTATAACCCTTCCCTCTCCTGCCAAGCTCTGCCTTAAGGTTCCGCACAAACTGTTCATCTTTCTGTGTCCACTGTCCTAATATTACTCTTGGCATTCTTATCACCTCCCTTTCTGTCCTGTTTATTGGACACTCTCTTTGCTATCATTTAAGACATAATCAATAAATACCCAGAACATCCACCATTGTTCTAAACTTAATTACTTATTGTTCTATTGCTCTTTCCATGCTACCCTCTTATTCTTTTATCAAGGGTTATACCCAGCCTATTGGGTACCTTTTGGGGGTTCGTCTAAGAAATAGTCAATAGAAACACCGAAGTAGTCAGCAAGTATTTTTATTTTATCTACCTTAGGTTTGCTTTTTCCAGATTTCCAATCTGAAAATAATGCTGAATAAATACCAGTATCTTTAGATACCTGATATGCTGTTTTATTAGTTTTTTCTAATAATTCAACAAATTTTTTGTAAGAAAACATAATTTTCTCCTTTCCTAACTTTTCTATTGATTTTAGTTAGAAAATCCTATATAATATGAATAACCACAAACATACTATTTATTTCTAGGATTTCCTAACTTGTATCCTCATTATATCTAGGATACTCTATATTGTCAAGCATTTTTTTAGAATATCCTAGGTATTTTATTGAGGGCTATGATTATGTATGAAATATTTGCTGAATTACTAGAAAAAAAAGGGTTAAAAGCTGCTGATGTTACAAGAGCAACGGGAATAAAGTCACCTGTTTTTTCAGAATGGAAAAAAGGAAAAAGCAAACCAAACACTGATAAATTGATTAAAATAGCAAATTTTTTGGGTGTTTCCGTTGAATACCTTACCACTGGTGAAGAAAAAGAAGGTGGTGAAACCTATTATCTCAATGAAGACACCACAAAAATAGCGCAAGATATATTTGAAAATAAAGAATTGCGTCTTCTTTTTGATACAGCCCGTAATGCTGAACCAGAAGATTTAAAGGCAGTGCACAATATGCTTCTGGCTCTTAAGAGAAAGGAACAACGTTATGATGATTGATTATCAAGTACGACTCATAAATTTCCCGAATAGTAAAACCCGTGAAACAGTCACTCCAAATAATGATGGAAGTTACACAATATTTATTGAAACATCATTATCTAAGGAGGCACAACAAAAAGCCTTTGTTCATGCTATGAAACATATTTTAGGTAATGATTTTGAAAAAATAGATATTGATAAAATAGAAACTGATGCTCACAGTATTTAGAAAAGAGGACATCCACTAATGAAAATGGGTTTGAGAACTCCAACTCTTTGCTATCATTTAAGACATAATCAATAAATACCCAGAACATCCACCATTGTTCTAAACTTAATTACTTATTGTTCTATTGCTCTTTCCATGCTACCCTCTTATTCTTTTATCAAGGGTTATACCCAACCTATTGGGTACCTTTTGGGGGTTCGTCTAAGAAATAGTCAATAGATACACCAAAGTAGTCAGCAATGATTTTAATTTTATCGACCTTAGGCTTACTACGACCATTTTTCCAATCTGACAATACAGATTGGGCTATTCCAGTATCCTTAGATACCTGATATGCTGTTTTATTTGTTTTCCCCAATAGCTCAGCAAACTTTTTGTACAATTTTACACCGCCTTTCCGTATGTTTTTCATTGCATTTGCTACGGAAATATGATATACTTCGTTTACCAGACAAAGTAATATACATTTCCGTAGCATCCCAAGTGATACGTTTTTCCTTGGTATGCTCATACTATACTACGTTATAACGGAGTAGTCAAGTATTAATCCGTTTTTTCTTAGTATTTGTCTAAATTTTATGAGAGGTGGACAAACCATGTATGAGATTTTTAGTCAATTACTCCAAAAATTTGGTGTAACTGCGTACAAAGTAAGTAAAGCAACTGGAATTTCCCAATCATCATTAAGCGATTGGAAATTGGGAAAAGTCACTCCAAAAACAGACAATATGAAAAAGATTGCCGATTATTTTGGTGTCTCTTTAGAATATTTAATGACTGGTGAAGAAAAAGAAGGTGGTGAAACCTATTATCTCAATGAAGACACCACAAAAATAGCGCAAGATATATTTGAAAATAAAGAATTGCGTCTTCTTTTTGATACAGCCCGTAATGCTGAACCAGAAGATTTAAAGGCAGTGCACAATATGCTTCTGGCTCTTAAGAGAAAGGAACAACGTTATGATGATTGATTATCAAGTACGACTCATAAATTTCCCGAATAGTAAAACCCGTGAAACAGTCACTCCAAATAATGATGGAAGTTACACAATATTTATTGAAACATCATTATCTAAGGAGGCACAACAAAAAGCCTTTGTTCATGCTATGAAACATATTTTAGGTAATGATTTTGAAAAAATAGATATTGATAAAATAGAAACTGATGCTCACAGTATTTAGAAAAGAGGACATCCACTAATGAAAATGGGTTTGAGAACTCCAAGTTTAAAAAAATCACTTAAAGCAAGAACTACTGGACGTGCTAAACGTGCTATAAAACGTGCTGTTATTCCAGCCTACGGTAAAAAGGGGACTGGATTTATTAAAAATCCCAAGAAAGCTATGTATAATAAAGTATACCAAAAGACTACCGTTGACGGATTAGCATCTGTAAGAAAGGTATCCTCAAATAAAAATTTGTCAAATACCAAAGTAAATAGCAATATAAAAGTTACTAACAATATAGAACCTCAAAATAAACAAAACGTTTCTAATGTTATCATAAAAGATGGCAAAGTAAAACTTGGAGGAAAGTTCTATTCAAAAAAGACTATTTTACGATATCGTTCATTTTTTCTTATTTGCGGGTGGTTTCTTATCATATGCGGGTGTTTTTTGTTGCCAATAGGAATCCTATTTATCGGATTGGGAATTTTCTTTCTAATTTGTGCGAATTCTTATAGAAAAGTTGCTATTCAATGTGATTAGTTTCTAATGCCATTTTCCTTATAAACGATTTACTTATAGGTATTACTATATTAAAAAGGATCTATACTTATGAAAAATGCAACTAAGTTATTAAACTTATTAACCGCTTTCCTCTCAGTGATTGGGATATGTGCTGCCTCTCTAGTCTGCTTCATAGTGGCTTATACTCAAATAAATGGGGGTTTTTCTTCCAAGCGTATAACTGATCAAAGCGCTTTTATGGATCAAGCAAATAATAATATTATTATAGATCCTATTTCTTTGAATACAGATTCAAATGACAACTCTGTATTCAAAGATTTACCTGATAATGATATAGAAAACAACTACAACACTACAGAGTCGTCGCCACTAACAGTAGATTCAACATTAGATGAGATATGCGAACAACCTGCATTTGAATATAATACAAACTCTACTACAACAGAAACAGATTATACTTCTGATTCTGAAACCGGCGGCATCTCAGATCCAGTAATATACAGTATGCCGGTTGAACAGGGAATTTCCACCGCACCACCCATCGAACAAAACGTGCCAAGTGATATTTACCCATATGAAGTGCCAGAAGAAAGTTCTAATCAAATAATAAATGATTCCATTGCTACTGAAAATACAAATAATTTCAACACAAATAGCACTTTGGAATCCCAAGGTTCAGCGCCAGTTACTGATTCTGTATGGTTATCAGAAATGGGAACAAAATACCACAGCATTGATCATTGCGGTCGAATGAATCCTGATAAAGCTCGTCAGGTTTCCCTTGATTATGCAATTAGTGAAGGGTATGAAAAATGTGATAAATGTTTCTAAATTTGAAAATTTACCACATTGATCATAACATTGAAAATATAATAGGCTTACCAGGGCAACCGGGAGGGCGGCTTTGCCATTCACTTTGAGTCTTGGAAAGGGGATGGTAAACATGATTACATATGAGGATTTATTTACCTTTGTAATTATGATATGCGCTATAATAACATTAGCCAGAAATGGCAAGAACAGAAAGTAACCGCCCCAATACGGCAAACATCAGAGCGACATATTATACAATAAATTGTATTTATGCACATGTTATCCACATTTTTTCTAAAAGAGGTTGACTTTTGAGAGTTTTGGAATATGCTATAAGTAACAGAAGCTCCCACACCTCTCAACGATGTGTCCAATGGGAGCACTTTTTTATACAGAGGATAAAACAAAGCAGAAACCAAAGGAGGACAAGCTTATATGGGTATAAACAGTCTCGATAAATACTGCATCGGAAATGTACTTCGTATTATTGATGATCGAACCATTATTATTAATGTCGGAAGGGAAAAAGGGATTATTGGCAAAAAAATTCAAGTGTATGAGGTTGTTGATACAATTAAGGATTTGGAAGGCTGCGACATAGATGTATTCATCTATGTGAAAGACACCCTCGAGATGATTCAGGTTGAAAACAATTACTCTATTTGCAGGAAAATGGAATACCGTGAAACAACTTTCAAATTTGCTTTATCACCGCTATTAGAACAGGATAACAAAGAATATATCCCATTAAACATTGACAAGCAAGATATCGCCCCTCTACATCCCAAAGATCCATTGATCCGGGTCGGGGATCCCGTAAAATTTGCTTGACACTTAATTTTTATAGTGATAAGATGGTTATACAATAGAAATGGTTGCCGCCTAAGGCGACTGGAGATTACCCTCTTATCATTACATTGATAAGGGGGTTTTTAACTATACATGAGCAGCATACAATTTGACAAGCCATTTAAAACCTATGATGAACAGATCTCTATCCTTAGATCTCGCAAAATAATAATAGAAAACCCTATCTTTGCCAAACGGATTTTAAGCAGCCTTTCTTATTATACAATTATAAACGGATATAAAAATACTTTTTTATCTGTTCCAGGAAGTGAAAAATTTTCAGAAGGAACAACATTTGAAGATCTATATACGCTACATATAATTGACACAAATCTCAACAGTATTATTTTAAAGTATATTTTATATATAGAACGTTACTTAAAGACCCGATTATCCTATTTAGTTTCAGAAAAATATGGTGTTTATACTGATACCAGTGATATGTCTAATACTAATCCATCTGATTATTTATTCCGCGACAACTATACTGGTTCAGGACGAAATAATATTTTAAAGAGAATTAAAGAGGTTCTCACTTCATCCAACCTCAATCAAAGCGTTGCTCATTATGCGAATGATAAAAATCATATTCCCGCCTGGATACTTGTAACTGCTATGCCTCTGGGATTAGCTATAAAATGGTATACAATTCTAAAATCCACCGATAAACAATCTATTTGTGAACAGTTCATAGAGAGCAATAGCCTATCTGTAGAAGAGAAAAAGGAATTTATTTTAAAGGCATTCAGCCTGTTAAAGGAATTTCGCAACAGTATAGCACACGGAAATAGAACCTTTAACATAAGCGGCCTTCCAGTACTGCCTAAAAATGCCTTGCTGTCTCTTTCATATGGAAATATAAGCGCTACTGAATATAATGCTGGATATGGAAAAAACGATACGTTTGCAATTATTCTTATCTGCTTTATATTACTCAACGATCATTACCTTTTAATAAACTTTTTACAGGATCTGGAATACACCTTAATGCCCTATAAGGAAACCTTAATAAACAATAAAACCATTTTTGAAATTTTCAAACTGCCAAATAACACCTTTGACAGATTAAATTCAATGCTAACCAAGCGTTTTTCTTAATAAGCAATATGTTAATCATAAAGCAATGAAAAACCGCCCCGATGCTGGAACATCTGAGCGGTAAGTAGTAAGTAACTACACCGGGAATCCCGATATAATTTATCCATGACAAGATGAATTGTATCATTTTCCCGGTGCAAAATCAAGCTACCGGGCATTTTTATGCTCATTTTTAAGGAGGATGATACTATGGCTACAGCAAAGAAACTACCATCAGGCGCTTACCGCTGCCTGATATTTGACCACATGGAAGACGGAAAAAGGAAATATAAATCCTTTACTGCCCCAACCAAAAAGGAAGCTGAATATCTTGCTACCCAGTACATTATGACAAAGGAAGAGGACAAAAAGAACCCTCAGAACAAAAGCCTGTTTAGTGAAGAATTAGAAAAATATATTACTGCCAAGGAAACGGTTCTCTCACCTGCCACAATTAGGGGATATCGAAACATACAAAAAATGTTAAAAGAGCATTATCCCACTTTTTGTAATATGAAGATATCTGATATCAGCCAGGAGGATGTTCAGAATGTTATAAGTAACCTAAGCAAGTCGAAATCACCTAAGACTGTACGCAATTATCATGGGCTTATTTCGTCCGTGATAGGCTCAAATTTAGCTTTAAACACCACTATGCCACAGAAAGTACAACCAGAACTCTATATCCCCTCTGACGGCGAAATACAAGCTTTAGTGGATGCTGTCAGGAATACGGAATTAGAAATACCAGTACTTCTTGGCGCATTCTGCATGATGCGGCGTGGTGAGATATGTGGATTATCAATGTCTGACATACAGGGCAACATTATCCACATACACCATTCCCTTGTGCTGGGGGCAGATAAAGAATGGCATTTGAAAGCGCCTAAGACAGAAACATCCGACAGATACATAGAAGCTCCAGAGTTTGTAATTAACAGAATTAGGGAAGTTGGGCATATCACAAATTTAAATCCTCATTCGATTACAATTATGTTTCAAAGGGTTCTTGATCGGAACAACATAAATCATTTCAGATTTCATGACTTACGGCATTATTCGGCATCCATCCGCCATGCCCTTGGCATTCCGGATGCATACATAATGGCAGATGGTGGATGGAGTTCTGACAAAGTTTTAAAATCCGTATATCGGCATGCCATGAGTGACCGGAGGAGAGAAATGTCTGAAAAGATAAATTCCCATTTTGGAAAATTATGCAACACGAAATGCAACACGAAATAAAAAAGTACCACATTTCTGCGATACTTTTTAGTAGCGAGAGGGGGATTTGAACCCTCGACACTACGGGTATGAACCGTATGCTCTAGCCAACTGAGCTATCTCGCCATATTTACTTATCTGCCAGGGAAATACTCCCTTACGGTGGCTTTCGCCAAATGGGACCTATAGGGCTCGAACCTATGACCCTCTGCTTGTAAGGCAGATGCTCTCCCAGCTGAGCTAAGATCCCATGACAGGCTTTTTGCAACCCGCTTTGCTAGTATACTATTTTTTTACAAGGCTTGTCAAGTTTTTTTGATAAAATTTCTTAAAACAATACTTCCATCTACTGCGTCCGTCCTTTTATGCCCAAAACAAAGCCTTTCCGGGTGCCACTGCACGCCCCAAACGGGAAGATAACGGTGTTCTAATCCCTCCACTACGCCATCAGCGGCAAACTGTGTATAGAGAATCCCGCATCCCGGCAGATCCACTCCCTGATGATGAGCGCTGTTTACCGCAAATTTCTTTCCATACAATCTGCCAAGAACCCCGATCCCCTCGGTCCTGGTGTCATGCACCTGGTCTTTTCCAAGATATTCATGCTGATGTGCTGTGCTTAAATCCTGAACCATGTCCCCGCCAAAAAAAATATTGATCAGTTGCATACCTTTACACACCCCAAACACAGGCTTTCTGTCCAACACAAAAGCCTTTAAAATGGTGAGCTGTATCCGATCCAGCACGGGATCAAAGGCCCTCGTTCCCTTTTGTAATTGCCCAAATAGCCTTGGGTCAATATCTCCGCCTCCGGGCAGCAGCAATCCGTCAAAGCCTAATGTGCTGGGGACATGCAGTGTCGTCACCGGACAAGCCCCCAGCAGATTAAGAGCCGTTTCGTAATGAGTCGTTTTCCCTTGTTCCCCGGCTATTAAAATCCTTTTCAAATGTTCTCCCTGCCAGCATCATGAATTCCATATTACATTATTATATGCAGGAATGATCCATTGTTTCCTATATGATTTCTTCCAATGCCCTATGAAACCGGAAGCAGATCTCCTTCGGTACAAGGCCGCTTTGCCCAAAAAACAGTCTAAGCACAGAGTACTTATTTTTAAGCTCAACGGTCTTTTCTATGGTATGCCACTTTCCCTCTGTGCCATGAAAGGTAAAGACCGCATTAGGAACGCTCTGGTAAAACAAGGTAACAGGCATTTGCGCTAACTCTCCAAGCTCTGACTTTGCCTTTAAGGATACCTGATATTCCCCCAGCCTTTGCAGGTCAAGTGCGAAGGTAAAGCCACAGCCCTTTTCTGCACTGACATCGCTTAAATCAATGGCAATCTCTTCATCCACCTGATAATAGACAACATCCTGATCCTGTTCTGTGACATATTCCGATTCACCTGCCACCTCTACCATAACTGGATTTTCGTTCATCCGGTTATAGGCCTGGGTCTTCATCAAAAAGCGGCAGATGTTTCCTGCATTCCGTTGAAGCTCCCCAAGGGCAAGGGTTCCATTTTCCAGGGATGCTAATGTATTATCCTGCACGTCGCTGGCGTCCGACTGTTCACAGACCATATAAATGTCATTTTGCGACCGTGCCATTGCTGCAAAGTTATTCTTATCCGGAGGACATATTTGCTCTGGAGGGCATATTTCCTCATTAATCCCTGCCCACCAGTCTGTCATCACAATACCGTCAAATTTCCATTCTTCCCGCAGGATCACCGTATTTAAATCATAACTTCCAGCGGTCCAGAGCCCGTTTACTGCCCCGTAAGTAGTCATCACGCTGTCCGCTCCCCCTTCTTTCACAGCAATTTCAAATCCCTTTAGATAGATCTCCCGCAAGGCCCTCTCAGATACCACGCTGTTTAACTTATGGCGGCTGGTTTCCTGATTGTTGGCGCAAAAATGTTTCAGGGTTCCTGTGACGCCAGCGCTTTGGAGCGCCTTGACCTGCACTGCAGCCATCTTCCCTGTAAGCAGAGGATCCTCCGAAAAGTATTCAAAATTTCTTCCGTTTAAAGGATGTCTATGGATATTGATTCCCGGGCCCAGCAACACTTCTACCCTGTTTTTTACCATTTCTATTCCCGTAAACCCATACAATTCCCCAACCAACGATGTATTAAAGGTACAGGCAAGCAATGTCCCGTTAGGCAGGCTAAACGCCTTCATTCCGCTGTCAAGACGCATACCGGAAGGGCCATCATCACAACACCCGCATGGAATGCCATAATTTATCAAATTTTCAGACACGCCCCCGAAAGCTGCCGCCGTTCCAGGGGTAACTCTGGGGCTTCCCATCCCTTCTCCACGGATGATACAGGACAGATCCCATGGGCTTAACTGGGCGATGAAAGTTTCCATAGATACCTTTCCCTCTTTTACATCCGAAAGCCGGTACCCCTGGTCTCCAGTTATTTCAAATCCTTTCGGAATATTGGAATGTCTTTTTTGCAAAGGACTGGTTCTCCTCACCGGAACCTCTTCCATCACCATAAAGACTTTTCCCTCTTCATCCGCGGCAGGTTTCATTCTCTGAAATGCCTTTACCGGCGCAAGAGCCTGGGAACATTGTTCTAAAAGCAATGTCTTTTCCATTGTAAATCTTCCGGCTTCCCTTAAATCCCTTACGCTGTTTCCCACCAGGACTACATATTCCCCGCTCTCCAGCACATAAGAAGAAACATGTCCGCTTACTCCTGTTTCATCATAGGAAGCAAAGCTCTCAAATGGAACTTCCAGGTAAACCCTGTCTTTTTCCAAAGGCGCCAGTTCCCTGGTCTTTTCAAATCCGGCAAGCGTCTTATCTGGTTTTCCCAGCTTCCCCATCGGCGCATGGACATACACCTGAACAGCTTCTTTTCCCGGATAATTCCCTGTATTTTGAACTTCTACCTCTAACTTTATGACCTGTCCTGTAACTGTAAATTTCTTGATTGCTATAGAAAATGAAGTGTAAGACAGACCAAAACCAAAAGGATAGCGTACACGATCCTTTGCCACCGTCTCGAAATACCGATATCCCACATAAATATCTTCCGCATAAAGATCCTCCTCCAGATTGCCAAAATTAGCGTGAGAAGGGTAATCCTCCACCTTATATGCAATGGTATCCGAAAGTTTCCCGGAAGGGGACACTTTGCCTGTGAGCACATCCACTGTTCCCAGGCCTCCTACCATACCTCCCTGCCATGCGTAAAGAACAGCATCCGGCCGGTATTGATCCACAAATCCCATATCCATAATATTGCCCACATTCAAAATCACGATCATTTTGTCAAATCCTGCCCGGACCTTTAAAAGCATATCTTCTTCCACTTCTGTAAGAAGATATGAACCAGCGCCATTAAAATTATCCTGATCCTCCCCAGCCGTCCGGCCGATGATCACAAGCGCATATTCCGATTCCTTTGCCGTTTCCAAAACCAGCTCCTGTGAAAGGGGCATTTCTTTCTGGCACCATGGTTCATTTCCCCACCCGATGCCTTCATCAAAGGGATTTTCCTTTTCCCACTCCCGATAGACATTAAGAAGTTTTTGGTTTACGGTTACCCCCTCTTCCATAAGCAGCGCGTCTAAAATCCCTATCACCTTATCAACATTGACCATTCCGCCTGATCCGGTTCCACTCTTATAATAATGTGTCTGGATTCTCCCGAACACCGCTACCTTCGCCCCCTGGGGCAATGGGAGCACATTTTCTCTATTCTCAAGAAGCACCTGCCCTTCCGCCACAGCATTCCTTGCGGTTTTAAAATACCTGTCAAGATCCAAGATCATTTTTTCCATAGTTTTTCCTTTCCTTATCCCTTTTTATCTGTCCTATGCCTTTTGCCTAGTCCAGGGAAAGAAGATCAAAAAAATCAGATCCTCCCATTTGTTCCAAGCGGTAGCGCATCAGATAACCTTTCATTTCCGGGTAACTTTCCCCCATTTCTGATAAAATGGCATCATAATTTTCTTCCGTGACGCAGCCTGACCTGAGAAAAGTCTCGTAATAATCCTGCTCATTCCCATGCTCCTGATACACAACTTCCCAGGCTGCCTCTGAGATGCAGCCCTTGGTATGATCCTTTAAATAATCCATCAGTTCCCGGGCAAATTCCTCTTCAAGCCCTGTCGGATTTAACAAGCGAAGATAACACAGCCGCGACTTTTCCCGCCTTCTTTCCGCCAGGTACAAGTCCATATTTGCCATAATGTCCTCTTCTCCACAGTAGACCATCTTTGTATAACCGTCCTCATCGGGCTGTGCTAAAAATTCCCGTAGTTTTACATCATAACGCCAGATCCACTGTTTGCTCCCTGCCTCTTCCGGCACGAGCAGGTATTCCGTCTCCAGCTTTACAGGGACTGTTCCAAGCAGGATGCCCACCTGGCGTTCCTCTTCCTGGCAGTTGGGGTCATCCGGACAGGTAAAGATCCCTGCAAGGGCATGGCAATCTTTAAAGACTCCTTTTCCAAAACTGATAGCCTGTCCCGGCAGCCACACATGGGTAAGATTGCCGCAATAGGCAAAAGCCCAGTCACCAATTTGTCTAAGCCCCGAAGGAAGGGTAATCTCTTTAAGCTGCCGGCAGCTTAAGAACACCTTTCTCTCAATTGCAGTTACCAAAACGCCCTCTACTTCATCCGGTATCTTCACCTTGCCCTCCATGACCCTGCATGAAGTAACCACTGCTTCCCCGTCCCGGATGCGGACATGTAGTTTTCCCCCTGTAATTTCCAGCTCCATTTCCTTATCCATCTTAAACCTCTAAATCCAACGCTGCGATCTCGTCAAACAAGCTGTCCCGTCTTTCTGAAAGCATCAATTCTTTACTGTGCTCTTCATATGCCGGACAGCCAAACTGGCCGATGAACCTGGCGCTGTCGTTATTAGCCGTAAACTCTGTTACCAAAATTAGCATTTCATTCCCGCCGTCAAAGGCTTTCTTTGCAAAGTGGAATAAGTTTTCCATCCTTGTTCTTGTCTGTGCCGTCCTTTGCTTTAGATTACCAGCCAATTCATCAAAGGCTGTTTTAAGCTTTATAAATCCCTGCTCTCCCTCTGTAATGCCCTCAAGAAGCAGCGTCTTTTTCTGCGTTTCCAAAAACCGGAGGATCCGTCTGCCCTTTCGTTTTTCCGCATCGGACAAACTTCCTGCCATTGCAGCCCGTTCCATTGCTTTCCCCCGCCCTGCGATCTGGTTTTCCAACATTTGCATAAGGGGCATCTTTGGCAGGGCTGCCTTTACCGCCTTTAGATTTTTTGACAGTTCCACCAGATAATCACTGCTTTCCATATCTTCTCTTGCCTCGCTGATCACCTTATCCATCAGCATTCCAAGTAAAGAAAGCCGCTCATCAAAGGACGCCTTCCCAGCTCTTATATAAGTCTGCTCATGGGCTGTTCCTGCCAGGATCTCCTCTGTCTGGTACTCCTTCTTGTACTTGTTGAACAAATCGTAATACGCTGTAAATTCTTTCATAATACGTTCATTGTGAAGATATTGCCCCACCAGGGATTCATCCGCCTTCATGGATTCCTCTTCATATAAATTAAGGATCTGGGAAAGGTCTTCCCATCCTCTGGCCGTCACATAACTCCTTCCATTCACCGTAGTTTCTATCCTATAAAAATACTCCTTCTTCAATTCCAGAAAATTTAAAACAGCAGCATGGATTCCCTTATGCTGGGCATATTCTTTCCATGCCTTATAATCTGCCTCCACTTCCAACAGCTTTAACCGGTCCATAGTCACCACGTCAAACTCCCGTACCGACTTATTATACTCCGGGGGATTACCGGCAGTGACGATCACCCAGCCATCGGGCACACGATGCCGCCCAAACACTTTGTACTGTAAAAACTGCAGCATGGAAGGCGCCAGTGTCTCCGACACACAATTGATCTCATCCAAAAATAAAATCCCTTCCCGGATACCGCTGTTTTCCATTACCTCATAAATGGACGCAATGATCTCGCTCATGGTGTATTCCGATATTTCATATTCCATACCCTGGTATTCCTTGTGGGCGATAAACGGAAGGCCAAGCGCCGACTGCCTGGTATGATGAGTCATGGAATAAGACACCAGCGCAATACTCAGTTCCTGTGCAACCTGTTCCATAATGGCTGTCTTACCGATTCCGGGCGCACCAAGCAAAAACACAGGCCGCTGGCGCACCACCGGGATACGGTATTCCCCAAATTCGTCTTTTTTCAGATACAGACGGACTGTATTTTCAATGTATTCTTTGGCTTGCTTAATATTCATCCTCTAACTCCTCATAATCCAGAAGAACCTTCACTGCCCATGTCGGAACATCCGGCCCTTCATCCCCGTTATCCAAAAATACAAACATCACATCATAAGAGGGCATCTTTTGCGGATAGACTCCATACCCATCTGTAAAATAAATCAGCCCTTTTAAATTCTCAAACTCACCTTTGGAAAGCAGTTCCTCCACATGTTCAAATACCGGACGGAAGTCCGTAGAACCAAAACCAGTCAGTTTTTCATTGGAAAGAAAAGCATTTAGATCCTCCAGACATGTAATCTTTGTGTCCTTCTGCACTTCATAGTCACACTGAATGATGTGCACATTCATTTTCTTAAAGAAATTATCTTCGCCACTTAAGATTCCATAGGTCTTTTGCAAAAATGCTTTTACAAGCGCTCCCCGGCAGGAAGCTGATGTATCAATGGCAATCACAAAATCCCGGATCTTTTTGCTATCCCGGTACTCTAACGGCTCTACCAACGGCATATTCCCATATTTCGATAAACCGTAAGTATAATAGATATAATCAAACTCATCGTCATTAACCTGCAGATCTTCATTCATCACCGTGAATTTTGCCAGCAGATCTTTGTAACAATATCTGTCCTTTACCGCCTGGGCAAGATTTTGCTCTATGCTCTCCGACTTCGTCTTCCCCTTGGAAAATGACTTTAGATCCGCCCGAACCCTCTCGCTAATCTTCTTCCATTGCTCCGGCGAAACAAAAAGTTCTTCCTTCGGTTCCCAAAACCGATGAAGATCCATAAAAAAAAGGAGAGACAATTCCTCACGCTCCTTCGTGCCAACGCCAAAGCTCCTTAAATATCTGTATACCTTTTCTGCGGAAAGAACACCCCCGGATACCTGCCCCTCTTCTTGAAAGGCCCCCTTCCCCCGCGGATACAACCCCAGATCTTCCCTGATGATACGAAGTTTCCTTTCCTTTTTTTCATCAGTCTCAAGTTCACTGCCTGGTATCGCAAGTTCCATCACTGCCGCTTCCACCGCAATATCCGCTGCAAGATCCCAGGCCTGTTTGTCCAGTTTGTCATACTGGAAATTGTGAAAAAAAATCAAGTGAAACAAGATATGCAGATACATCCGCAGCACATATGCCGGTTCCTCTTTATACTTTTTTAAAAGGAACACCGGATCATAATAAATTTTCCCTCCATCTGAGGCGGCTCCCGCCAGCCCTTGTCTTTGTTCTAAGAAAAGGGCTGAAACTGCCACATCCAAAAAACGGAGGTTGACCAATATGCTGTCCCTTGCGTAGCCCATCAGCTTTGCCGCAAGGGGCTTTGCCTTATCCAAAATATCTTCCATGGGTCAATATCCTCTGGTTCCACTCAAAGACTCATCATTGTCAATCCACTCTTGCACTTCCACCATGCGGTATTCATTTTTCGTGTCCCTGATATAGACCCGGCGGATCCCCGCATTGATGATCTGGCGTTTACACATAGAACAGCTGTTGGAATTGGCAATATATTCCCCCGTCTCCGCATCCGCCCCGGCAAGGTACATGTCACTGCCAATCATCTTATCCCTGGAAGCGCTGATGATTGCATTCGCCTCCGCATGAACGCTTCGGCACAACTCATATCTTTCTCCCCGCGGGATAGAAAGCTGCTGCCGGATACAGCCCCCTATATCCGTACAGTTCTTTCTTCCTCTGGGCGCCCCCACATAACCGGTCGAAATCACTTCATCATTTTTGACAATCACAGCGCCGTACCTTCTCCTAAGGCAGGTGCTCCTCATAGAAACCGTCTCTGCAAGATCCAGATAATAATTTATTTTGTCACGCCTTTCTATCATTTGTGCCGCCCCCTCTCATCCTGATATTGCCTCCCGCCATTAAGGAAGGGTCACTCCCGCTTTCACGGCCTGCTCCCTGACATAAGCTGCCGCTTCCTTATAACTTTCATGGTCAGGGAGATGTTCTACAAACAACGCGGCATCCGTCCCCAGACCTTCACACAATTTTACCACCTTCTGATAATCCACGTAGCCCCTTCCCGGCATTACCTCCCGGATCGCACAGGGAAGCGTATCTTCCATCCATACATCCTTTCCGTGTACACTCTTGATATAGGGAGCCAGCTTTTTAAAACAATCCTCTATGAACCGGTCCCTATGCACGAACCTTTCCGGACAGTTGATCATATTGGTGAAATCAAGGTGCACTGCAAACCCTTTTCTGTCCACATCCCGGATTAGTTTCAGATATTCTTCCGGGGAAGAAGGCGTCATCCACGGCATAGGCTCTAAAGTATAAAACGTATGTACCGGTTTAACCCCGTCAATGATCTCCCTTACCGTATCTACGATCAGCGCATAAGTATCCTCCAGATAATTTTCCGGGTAAAATCCATCCCATTTCTCTCCTTTACTGCCGGCAATGTTCACACAGCAGTTTGCCCCCAATTCTTCTGCCAAGGCAAGCTGATTCTGGCAATAACTGATATTCGTACGGCGTTCCTCCTTATCTAAAGAAAGCGGATTACACCATGCCCCCACTTCCCCAAGAAGCAGGTCATGCTCCTTCATACATTCTAAATAAGCTTCCTTTTCCGCCTTACTTGCACGATAGTCCACCGGTGTAAGCACGGCGCGGTATCCTAGTTCCTCCACCAACTGGTACCACTGTTGGGGATTTTCATATGGTTTTTCAATACTGCCGCCAATTCTCATAAAGTCTCTCCCTTCCTGCTAATAAAATGCCTCTCCTACAATAAGATCAATGAAAGCACTACCATTGACACTGCAATCTGGATGATCGCAAACCGAAACAAGGTTTGGGTATTGGACCATCCCATATTTTTACGCACATGATCGTGCAGCGGTGTCCGTACATTTTTTAAAATATGGATATGAAACACTCTGATCAAAGAAAGTTTTAACAATCCCAGCCCACCGTCCAGGATCAGCACAACCGCTACCGGGATATACAGCACCGGGCTTCCGCTCTTTAACGCTGCAATGCTGATAAAAACCCCCATTGCACGGCTTCCCGCATCTCCCATCATCAAAAGGCTTGGGGTTGCATTGTACCATAAATATCCTAAAATACAGACCATAAACATAAGGATCAAAATGTTAAACTCATCTCCGCTTTCCATCAGATGATCCACCACATAAAAAGTGGAAAGCGTAACGAGTACCAACGACCCGGAAAGTCCGTCGACCCCATCTGCACAGTTGGTCACATTCACAGACCCCCAGACTAAAATAACGATCAATGCACCAAACAATAAAGGCGGTATCGTCACAGATATCCCCGGCACTGCCAATTTTATGGTATTGGGGTTAAAGGATAAGTAAGTGATTGCAAGGATTACTGCTACCGCCAGATCCAAAAGCCCTTTTCGCAGCTCCCCCCATGGATGTTCCGCCGCATCATCCAGGTATCCGGTAAGCATTTCCACCGTCACAAGGATCAGGTAAATCATAAGCTCCAAATTCATGGGAGCGAAAATAAGAGCCGATGCCACAAATACCAAAATAAAGATAAGCCCAGCCCCCCGGGGTTTGCCTGCAGACAGCTTTCCGTCGTGTGCAAATTCCCTTCCCGCATCCCTGGGAAGACGGTCTGCGAACTTTGCCGTAAAAAAACAGGTCAGCCCAAAAGCAGCCAAAAGCCCCAGCATGGATACTGCCGGAACCGTTTGTTTCATAAAATAGTGGATCACTCTTCTCTCCTCCTGATCACAATTGCCAAATTTATCTTACTAGTATTCTCCCTGACGGGCATTTCTACTCTTCCATACCTGAAATCCCAAGCGCTTCCTTCGCTAATTCATCCGCCATATCATTATATTTGTCGTGAGAATGGCCTGTCACTTTTATAAAGTGGATCTTTACCTGAGCGCTGGCCTGGTCGTAAAACGCCTTGTAAGCCTGGGTTCCCTCTTTGTTTGCTTTCCATTCCCCAAGACACCACCTGGCGATCCCTTCATAATCATGGTAAATAGCAATTTCACCAACGCCATGGTCAAGAGCATACTGCATAGCCGCCTCTGCCCCTTTGATCTCTCCTGCCACGTTACGCATGGATGCCAGTCCGCTGTCTTTATATTTCCTGGAATACTTCTCTTCTTTCTCCCCGTTAAGCACTACCATCCCGTAGGAAAACTCCCCTGTCCCTGGGTGGTAACTGCCGTCAACATAAATCTTAAGGCACTCTCCGGTTCTTTCCCGGAACTGGTCTTTTGCCACAGCTTCTCCGGCCAAAAAAGACAAGGCTTCCTGCCTGGTCTTAAAACTTTTATATATTGCACCGGAATAACCATTTACGCAGTTTTGGCACTCCTCCCAGGACCCAAAAATTCCAGTCTTCTTCCCTTTTTTTACTGCATAATATTTCCCAGCCACCAGTCAACCATGCCTTTCTTCCCAAATAACTTCCGTGCCGCCATTATATCACTTATTTTCCATAATCACAATTAGAAACGGTAAAGATTCTCTTATTCTGTGCCGATATAATAATATCTGAAAACTTATAGAAACAGGAAACGGATTTCCTACTTATGTCAAGGACAGGACTCTCTATAAGAATGATCTAGGTATCACTTCTGCCACGCCGTATGAATGATTGCCTACTTATATTCAAATTTAGTCTCCATGTGGTTTTGGGATGCATTTATAGCCACAGATCTGTCATTATAAATGTATACTTCTTACAAGCATTCCTTGAATAAGCATAAAAGAACCGGAACCTGCTTTCAATCTGGCTACACCGCCAGAGAAAGGCAAGGTGGCAACTATGATGGGCATGACAGTCAGCACAGGCAGCCGGAATGTAAAAAAATATACCATTAAAAACAGGAATGGATCCACAGCCGGTACCATAACGGTTCGTAAACCTCAAAAGCCAAAGAAGAAAAAGAAGCTGCAATATAATTTCAAACAGCTTTCCAACCAAATTCTGCAATCAAAGACCTCCTACAATGCCAAACAGGTCGTAACAAGAACCCGTTCCAATGTGGTAAGCCTCCGCAAAAAGCTTTACAGCGATGATTATAATTATTCCGATATCCGCCGCGCACTGATCCATGCGGAAAAAATGACGCGCATTGCCAAAAAAAAGGTGAAGCATCTTCTGGAAGAAGAAGGCTGTAAAAAAGGCGGCTTATGCCTCGGCGATACGGAAGAAGAACGGCAAAAATGGGAAGACGCCTGTGATGCGGATATGCTGGATATCAGTGCCGACAAAATCAAGGAGATCATGGAAGACCTGGAGGAACAACTTATGGAACTGGAACGGGAACTTTCAGACGCTTCCAGTCTTAATGAACTTGCACAAGAGCTTACCCCTATCGTCAGCCGCGAGATGGATCCTGAGGACTTAGACCTTTTAAAAAAGAAGCACCGATCTGAGGAACTGCGGGAGATCATGGAAGCTGATATGAAATACTTAAAGGCATTGTTCAACAAACTCGCCAGGGAAAAGCAGGAAGGCCCGGAAGGCTCCAACAATTCCTATGATTACAATTCCACCGGTGTCTCTCTTGAACTAGGCGGTGTGGATATTCCTATAGAAGCCATGGAAGTTCCCGTTACGGCAGAAGGGGCTAATCTGGATGTTATGGCTTAAATTTCCATTCTTTAATATATTCTTTATTCTTTTTTATGGATTTGGAAACACTTTGGACATATTTTTTGTATATGATAAAAGTACATTAAATGAAGCCGCCGGCGCCAGGACCGTGTGCTGACCGGCTTCGACAAAAAATTACAGGTTTCCTGTTCCTATAAACTACATAACAGAAATATTAAAAATTTTCTTTACATTTAAGAAAAAAAAGGTTATAATGACAAAAGTTGCAGATGTAGTTCATTGGTAGAATATCAGCTTCCCAAGCTGAGGAGGCGGGTTCGATTCCCGTCATCTGCTTAAAACAGGCTATGAAGTGCTTATTTAGTGCATTTCATAGCCTGTTTGATACTAATTTGATACTATTTTTCATGCAATTTGAATGCCGCAAACTCTGTTGAGCTTGTCCATGTCCTATTAAATTCTGCTACGCTGTTATGCCTATATGCATATTCCGGGATAAAGGCTAACAGCATATTCCTCCTACGGGACCGCTCCATGCCCCGCAATGCCTTATGTTCAAGCTGCCTTGCCTGCCCCGTGGTAGCCCCAATACGTTGCCCGATCTCTTTTAAAGTCTTGCCCTCCAAGTATCTTGCCCTTATAACTTGCTGCTGTATGGCTGGAAGGGCACTTACAGCAGTCCATATTATATTTTTCAGCTGTTCATGCTGTATTTTATCAAGGACGGAACTCTCTATGTCAATGTCTGAGGGGATTATATCCCCTATTGTGCATTCATCGCCATTGGCCATTATGGCACGGTCAAGGCTTTCTACCTTGCCAGCTTCTGCCATCTTCCTGATATTCACCAGTTCCGCATAGCTTATTTCCATATAACGGCATATTTCCTTGTCAGATGGGTTTCTCCCTGTCTGCATTATAAAGCCATCCACCAACCTTTTATACTTCCTTATCCTCTGCTGGGTACGGCCAGGGATCCCTGATGCACTTCCACTATTTTCTATATACCTTAACATGCTTTGTTGGATCCAGAAAGCGGCATAGGTGATAAACGATACATTTTCGTCTGGCCTGTATCCCCCCACCGCATTATCCAATCCTATGTACCCCTGCTGCTCCAGGTCTTCCACATCTTCATAGCCTTTATACCTGTTAGCCATCTTTTTAATAAAGCCCCGGTTCTGCTGCCAGAGCCTCAGCATATTATCAGCCACATTGATACCAGACTTTATTTTCAGCACCAAGGCTTCATTCGTTTCCTGCATCTTTCCCACTCCTTTACATATGATGCCCAAAGATAATGCCTATCCCTTTGCTATTGGCGTGCCATACGGGAGGAACTTGTCTTTGGGCGGTATCCCCAGCCGCCCCGAAAGTGCAACATAAATGAACATGTCATCCTTGTAATCGTCAGCAGTATCAAGCCTTGTTATCTGGTACCACTTATCACGGTACAAAATAAAATCACCTATTTCCGCATCACCTAAATAGCTGAAAACAAAAAAACGCTCTTCCGTTTGCCCCAATGCCATGGAGATCTGCCTTATTTCCTGCGAAGTCTGCCGGGTATAGCACCACAGCGACAGTTTCCCCAAAGGGACATAACCGCTGTCGTAAAAACCACCTTTACCGCTTTCACCCTTCACTTCTTTATATATCTGTGCCTTCTTGTCTTTTAAAAAATACTGGTTCTTCATTGTATGCCCCCTATAATGCATCTTTAAATTCATTGAAATGCTCATACAGCCCCACGTAAGCATCAAGCAGGCTTGCCAGCCCGTCAATCCGGTATTTCGGGCTCTGGGCTTTGACCGGCACTATGTTCCCGTTTCTGTCTTCCTGGATCCCTGTATTTGTCATACACCATTTTAACAGGCTGCTGTTATTGTAATTTATTTTCTTCGCCTTCAAGTCTGCGCCCAGCATCTGCATAGGGAGGGAAAGGGTCTTCGCCCCCTGTATGCAGCGTACCATGTTAAAGCCGTTGTCCTGCATCTCCTGTACCCAATACTTGGCACTGTAACTGTCATAATATATCCATGCCGGTGTTATCTCATATTCATTCACCATTTCAATAAACCATGCCGTGACATCGCTGTAATTGATGCTGTTACCGGCACAAAGCCTGAGCTGCCCGGCTTCCAGCCATTTGTCATAAGGTATCTTTTCGTCATGCACCCTTGTCTCAAAATTATCTGAAGGAAGCCAGTACATTTGCGTCACAAAACGTTTCTCTGTCTCCCTGTCCATCAAAAGAAGCGTTGCACAGGTCAGGTCTTGGGTTATGCTCAGGTCCGCGCCGCCTATCGCATAACATCCCCTGAAAGACATAATGTCAAAAGTTTCTGTATTGTTGATGTCATCAAAGGTGAGCCATGCCGTGCTTACTGTCTGGATCACGTTGAAATCCTTCACAAGCACCCCGGATAAATCCCTTGGGCTGTTTTTTGCCCGGCTGACCTTGCCTATCAGGTCTTTCAGTTTCTTGATCCGGTTCAGGCCAGGGTTTGCCTTTTCCCATGCCATCGGGTCCAGCCATTCCTTTTTATTGTCTAATTCATATAGAACCGGCAAAAAACTGTCATCTTTTATCGTACCGTCACAGACACCACAAGCGTATTTATACATATCATCAAAAATACATTCCCGTACCGTCCCGGCTGTTGTTATCATAATTATTAAAGGCTGCCGCCGTGTGCTTTGGCTCTGCTTCATTACTTCGTACAAGTTCCGGTCTTTGATGCTGTGCAGCTCATCTATGATCACTAAATGGCTGTTCAGCCCGTCCAGCGTGTCAGAATTTTTCCCTAATGGCTGGAACTTTGAGAAAGTAAGGCTAAAATATAGGTCGCTTTTCCTCTTCCTGACCACCTGCAGCAGGTCGGGGCTTTGCCTTACCATATTGATCGTCTCATCAAATATGATCTTTGCCTGGTCTTTCTTGCTTGCCACGCTGTAAATTTCCGCCCCCGGCTCATTGTCTGCGACCAGCATATATAATGCCAGCCCACTGAGCAATGTAGACTTCCCATTTTTCCTTGCGACATAGAAAAGCGTTTCCCTGTACTGCCTGTCACCTGTTTTGGTATCCACAAAACCAAACAGGGCGGATATGAAAGCCTTCTGGAACAGTTCCAGCAACACAGGTTTGCCCGCCCATTCGCCTTTGCTATGCTTACAGAATCTTTCTATGAACTCTATCGGGCGCTCTGCCTTCTCCTGGTCAAATCCATAACCGCAGGCAGGGTTATGGATGTCGCTTGCCAATGCTTCATACTGCCGCCGCACCCTTTTGGATACGATGCACTGCCCTTTCTTGATCTGGTCCAAATATTTTTCAATATAATTCATTTCGCACCGCCTTTTATAAAGTCATAAACTGCATTGCTTTTTTCCGGTTCCTGGGTTTTAGGCATAAGGTCTGTAAGCTGCTTATAAAGTGCGCTGTACCTCTGCACCGTTGTGTTGTAGCTCCTCAATGCCGTGCTTTCCCTTACAAAGTTCTGCTTCCCCTGCACGAACTCCTCTTCCGTGCCATTTTCCTTTATCTTCCTTTTGAGGGCCGTTAAAGTTTCCTGCATGAAGACCAGCTCATCTATTATCTTCCGCCCTATATACTTCTTGTCTTCCGGTATCCGCCCCAATATTTCCTCTAGTTCTGCTATCTTTTTCTTCCTTGCCATATTTCCACCACATTTCCTCCTATCCCACATTATCTTTTGCCACTGGATGGGCTGATCTGGGGGATGGGGAAGCAATCCCCCCTCTATGCCGTATCCTGTAGGGGTTTATTAATGTCTGCCATCGGTCTTTCAGCTACATGTTAAAAAACGAAACCCAGGGGATTGAAAATCTTTTACAAATTATTGCGACATCGCAACGACTCTTTCCTTTAACCCTTTCATTTTGTTCACATATGTATCATTGTGTTAACTTTCCCCATGTGCTCCACATCCACATAAAATAAGGGTTTATCCATCCGGTTGCAGGCTGCCCGTTCATGTACTTCTTTTATGTGAACTTGTACCGTTATTTATAGCTGAATTTAAGCATTGCTTCGTCTATTGTCGTCTGTTCTATCCCTATGTACCTCAAGGTTTTACTCTCATCATGATGGTTGAATATCCTCATGAGGAGCACAATGTCCTTTGTCTGGATATAGAAATGGTACCCAAATGTTTTACGCATGGTATGCGTCCCCAGGTTATCCAGTCCAAATTGTTCCCCTGCTTCATGGATCACTTTATATGCGTACTCCCTTGATACTGCCTTATCCACTGCCCTTGCACTTGGCACGATATATTCATAATCTTTCTTCCCAAAACAATAGCTTTCAAGTGCCGCTGACAGTTTCTTATTTACCGGGAAAAGCTTCTCCTTCCCTGTCTTCTTTTCCCTCAGCCTTATTTTGTCTTTTCCCCTTACATCCCTTACCTTAAGCTTCAGGATATCCGACACCCTCAGACCGCTATAGATCCCTATCATATACATGATATAGTATTTTTCATGCACCTCTTTCAGGTAGTCCGCTATGTCCTGCACCGTGGTGCTATCCCTAATCGGTTCCACATAATTCATTGCTGCCCCTTCCCTGCATCCAGATCACTGACATTAAAAAGCTTGGCTGAAATATCCATAACCACCTGTTTATATTCCTCGATATCCCTGCTCTCCTTTGCCCCTGTTACGTTCCCTTCGCTGTCAAATACTGCTATGCTGTGCTTCAACATATGCTCTTTATTGTGGCAGTCCTGGCAAAGGCATTCAAGGTTATCAAAGTTTAAGGCAACCTCCGGGTTATTGATGTTCCTGGGCGTGAGGTATGTCTTGTGGTGGCATATGCTGCCAACGCCGCCGCACCGCTCACAGACATAATTGCAGCCTTCCATATACAAGCGGCTTATTTTCTTCCACTGCTTCCCCTTATAAAACCCTTTTGCGTATTCCTTCATTGGCTGTCCTTCTTTGCTTTTAATGTGATGCACTTTAACAGATTGTCTATAGTGCGCTGTAATTTTGCATCATCCGTATGGTCTGCATAGTACCATAATGTGACCAAAAAGCCGCTAACTGTATGTACTAATGGTTCTTGCTTCTGCTGGTCAGCAGCCATTCCGGTAGTAACTTCTATATATCCCGGCAGGGACTCCACTAAGGAGCTTATAAAACTGTCATTATCATCCCCATCTACCCTTAAAATATTTTTTGCATCTGAAACACTGAACATATAGCTTTCCCTTCCTTCAAAACTGTTGACTAAATACAGGAGCAGGTATCCCTGCCCCTGCCGTGCCCATCTAGTTACGCTGTTGCTGATTTGTAGAGTTTCACGAACGCTTCGCCAACAAGCGGCTTACAGTCTGCAATGGCTAATGCCCTGTAATCGATCAATCCTTTCCTGAAGCTGCTTTCCCGGCTTGTCTCAATCACGATGCCTTCAGGCATGTTGTAACCCAGATATTTTCCATAATTGCCTAACAATGCCGTATCATCCGGGAGGTTGTCATCAATGACGACCTCAAACCCTAAAATTTTTCCAATGCTTTCAGATTTAGGGTCACTGATGAAAATAGGCCTACCGTTTGCGTCTGTCAATCCATAAAAGCTGTTGTATAACATTGCATTGTTCATAGCCCACTTTGCACCGGCCGCATACCCCCTCTTTAACATCGAAGCTGTTTTGACAACATCCGCATAAGTGGCTGATTTTGAAGCTGCTACAGGGACACTGTTTTTTTCATCCCATGTGATCCCTGGGATGATCCCGGTGCCCTGCCCTACACCTGTACCATTGACCAAAGCGTCTTCAATGCATTCCATGACACAAGCCGTAAGCTCCTGCACCAAATAGCTTTCAAAAGCAGGGATGCTCATCCGCTTTGTCTTTGCACTCATGGAGAAGATCTTGATGATCTCATACCCATCAAAAATAACTGATGCCGGTTCCGCCTTTTCTGCATCGACTGCCGCCCCCTCAGTGTGCCATGCTGCCTTATTGCCAGGTGTCCCGATCGGCACGGCGATCTTTGTCGGGAGTGCGAAAGCCCTGCACTCTGCAAGCAGGCCGCCTATTGTCCTTACCTTGCTGACCACCTCATTGAGCGTCTGCGTGGGGAGCACTGCCACTGCATCCGTTGATGATGTAAATGCGTCTGCCCTCTTTTCAAACTCTTTCTTTGCCGCATTAAAAGCGGATTTTTCCGTATCCGTCATAGGCTGCCCTAACAGGCTTTTAAAGAATGCGCTCCGGTATTCCGGTGTGTCCAGCACATCATCACCAAAAACCTTCACTTCCGGCTTTTGCGTGCTCATGCCGGTAATGATGTTAAAGGCCTGCCCCGCATCCCCTCTAAGCTCCACGTTCTCACGGGCTTCCTTGATCCCTTTAAGCTCAATGTTAAGGGCTTCAATGTCTGCGTCTGCATCTGTGCTGATGATAGCATCAATCTCCTTCGCCCTCTTTTCCATGTCTGTGATTTCTTTTGTCCGGTAATAGTTAAAAGCTTCCGCCACTGTCTTAAATTTCATACTGTCATATCCTCTCTTTCATAATCTGGTTGTAAAGTATTTTTGCCTGTCTCCTCAGTTTGAGTGTTTTCAGGCTTGCGCTTTGTGCGCCCCTGGCTTCCACGCTGGTAGATGGGTAAGCCGGGAACGGGACGACACTGCATTCCAGCACCTTCTCAATCCTGGTGATCACCCTTGTGTTGGTGGCCGGATCGTATGTATCCCCGCCCTCCGGGACTTTGAAAGCAAAGCTCATCCCTGTAAGGTCGCCACGCTTCACGGCTTCATATACCGCCCTTGCTTCCGCTGTTTCCGGCAATGCGGCACGGAAGCTAAGCCCTGCCGGGCCTACTGCAAGCTGCATTGTCTTCGGTGTCCTTGCAAGCGGCACTTTGTTCAGGTCATGGTTATATAGCAGCCTGACGTCACTTAGGTCTGCCCCATCCAGTGCCCCTCCCCTGATGATTTCGGTATATTCCCCTGCCGGGTCATGTATCACGGTAGGTGTATCGTATACAATAGGCCTGCCGCATAAAATAAGGCTTTTATCCCCTGCCGGGGCTTCCGCCCGTATTTCCGTCACTCTGATCTCCTTCATTCCATTGCTCCTTGTATTTTATAATCTTCCCTAACTGGTACTCATTTGCTTTTGAAGCATCCACGACATTAAGTGTCTGTATCCGTCTGTCCCCGCCTTCAACGCCTGGCATGTTGAGGATCTCCAAGGCTTGGTTTACAGTAAGCAGCCCCAGTGGCATAAGCTCTTTTATCAGCTCGACCTTTGTCTTATTGCTGCTGTACTGCAAGCGTCCGCTTTCAAACAGGATTGAATTGCCATAAGCCTGTTCACGGTCGTTAAATACCTTCGCTGTAAATTCCATGCCCAGGGCGACTGCAAACGGCTCTATTGTGCTTTCATAAAATGCGCTGAACTCGTCTTCCGTATAGCTGCTGTTGACAATGCCCTCTATGATGCCCAAGTAGTTATATATCTTCGTCTGGATGCTTTTAGTCTGCTCCGCTGTCAGTATGACCGGCTTATTTTCGATCGGGACATATTCCATCTTCTGGTCTGTAGCCACAACCCCGCCGTCATTGCTTACCTGTAGGTAATCATTTATAAATGCTTCCTTCTCTTCTTTCAGTTTTGACGGTGCCATGATCTGGGTGAACTTCAAGATCCCCCGGATATTCGCCCCTGCCTTAATGCCGGATATGATGCCTTCATTCTGTGTATGTGCAAGTTCCAGCGCCGGGTAAAGTGCGCTGTTGTCATCACCTAAAAGGTCATCACTGTTGAAATTGCGTCTCAGGTGGATGATGTCACAATATGGCAATAATACCTGTTTGCCATTCTTAAAATAAAATTTGCAGTACAGGTTATTTTGTATGTCACTGAGCATCTCCACGCTGCTAGCCGTGACCGGGTAAATGCCAGTGACATTTCCCCTTACATCCCGTTGAAGCAATGCAAAGCAGTTGTTATACAGGTAATAATGTGTCGCCATCTTATATAGCAGGTCATATGCGCTCATGTATGGGTTAGGGCGCACTTGCAGGATCCTGTTCAGCTTACAGTCACCATCTACTTTGTTATGGTCTGCATACCGTATGACATGGCTCCCTTTCAGTTTCCCAATGTTCCGGGCAATGGCATCAACTGCACCGCGGTAAATGTCATTGCTGTAAGCATCGCCGCAGTATGCGGAAAAAGAGCCTGTCCGCTCATTGACTACCATTGTTGATACGGCTGCCCTGCTGCCCTGTTTTTTTATAAGTCTGTCAAAAATCCCCATGCCTTTACCCCTTCTGCCTGTTCTCGATCGGTGGGATAAAGTTATAGATATTATTCTTGTCCTTCTCCTCAATAATGATCTCTGAAATATCGCTGATAGACATATAGACAATGCTGCCATAATTATTTACGGCGATAAACCCCGGAAGCCTACATACTTCATCTTCAATGCGTACATTCTCTATCAATTCACCATTTTTCTTTTTGACCGTAATAAATACAGGCATAACCTCCCCTTTCTTGCACCCTGGCCACGCAAAAAAGCGTGGGGGCATGAAACCTGTTACAGGTTACATATTCCCACGCTTTTAATATCAGCTTCCATCGGCCCACGCCGCTGGGGTACTCATCTATTATTTTTAGACATCATACCACATAGGCATAAGCGATTGCAATATAAAATTTCAGCATCCAATCAGTTCCTTTAAAACTATGTATATCCTTTTATACTTTTTCCCATCCTGCCTTGGTTCTTTTATGCCTTCCGCATCCTCGCCAAACTTGTCCAGGATATACTGCCGTTCTTCTGGATGCTCATAAGAAATCTTTAACTTGATCATACAGCCACCTTTTTATCCATCTCCATAACCATGCTTCGCCGCCTTTCATCCTTGCCCCGGGATAATTTTACCATTTCCCATGAGATAGCCTAAATAAAATAAATATACGCCGCCAAAATCTGTTATATTATGTAATGTCTTTCTATTGGAACTGTTTCCAGCCTTCCTGATTTCAGATATGAGCATTTCATCATAACCAATGACCGGATCCTCGCTTGAAACTTCGTTTTCAACCAAAGGGAGAATCATCTTTGCCATTTCCTTTGCCTTGCGTTTTTTCATTTCCATCTGCCTGTAATTATAAGCATCCACTAATATAAGATATACCTTAGCACCATACTTTTGGAACACCCGGTCAGTTACCATGCCCAATCCATCTTCATAATCATTGATATATCCCCCTGGAAAAGTAACTATTTCCACAAAGTCATCTATATCATTTTGAGGTACTGAAACATTTACATACATTATCTCTTTTTCATCATCCACCATGACTACAAACTCATCCAGGGTCATCTTGTGCAGGTACGTCATTTGGAAAACCATTTTCCGTGGAAGTTCCTTTTGGGTTATTTTTTTTACTGTTATCATAAACTTTTCTTCCCTTTCTGCCGTGAAATGTGCTACCATGTAAATATCCTTTTTTGTTGGTAGCAATACCGGCTATGTTTTGCCCTGTAGGTACTGGTAATACCTATGGGGCATTTTCAATTTCTTTAAATATCTTTTCTTTCTCCTGTTCCTGCTTCATGTGCCGAACAGGAACTTCGGGCAGTTCCACAAGGTACGTGGTGCTCTCTATCCGGTCAATGATCCGGTCATCCATTTTCAGGGCATCCGTTGCTATGTTGCTTGTGTACACAGTTACCAGCCGTTCCGCGTAGCGGACATTGATAAGCCGGTAAAAAACTGTATTGATCCAGTCCTTATGCATCTGTACGCCAATGTCATCAATGACCAGTACGGAGCACGTGTATAATGGCTTTAACTCTTCCGGTTCATCACCCTTGTACCCCTGTTTCGTCATTTCCAGAAGATCCAGCGCATTAATAAATTTAATGGATACCGGATAACGGTCAGAGATCTCATTCAATATACAGCATGACAACATCGTCTTTCCGCTCCCCTTGGTGGCCGAGTAGATGTAAAGCCCCATCCCCCTTTCCCGGAACTGTTCATACTTGAGTATAAAGTTGTTCACATATCCCTTAGCTTCTTTAATGTCTTTCCCATAAATATTCCAGTCAAAGTCTTTCCCTTTCAGCCCTATGAAATTAAATGGGATCATGCTCCTTGCTTTCCTGAATTCACTTTCCGCATGTGTTAATGTGCTGGAACTGATATAAAATTCACGCCCCTCAGGATCCTCAAATATGTAACCCTTATTTTCCAGCTCTGTTAACCGGATTTGGTCAAGGATATCGTTTGGAAGGTTATTCCTTGGTGTATTCCTAAGTGCCTGCCTTATATATGCCCGGCGTTCTGCCACTTCATCCGCCGTCATATCCATAGATCTGTAGGACAAGCCCCCTTCTTTCCTTACCCGGAAAAATGCAAGCTGCTTTGCTTCTGTTTCTTCTTTCAACCATTCACCCCCTTACTTGAATGGACCGTCTGGGCAATCAGGAACTTTTCCGTTATACCTGTGTTTTGCAAGGGCAGCTTCTACAGAATCTTCCTGCCTGTGTTCGCTGTTTCGATAGCGTCCCCCTTTGTCCTGCTCACCTGAAAGCCAGTTATTGATAAACTTTGTGATACCTCTTTTGGTCTTCCGTCTGTTTGGGTTACTATCAAGCCATGCAATCATTCGCTTAAGCTCCTGTTCTACGTCTACGGCTGGATAGGTTTCTTTCCACATGGCTATTTTATCTAAAGGCACCTCATAGAATGATTTATCATTCAGCGGTAGCAATATGCCGCTTGGGTTCAGAGGTGGCTTGTCCAGCTCTGAGCATACAATATTACTATCCTTATCTATACTATCCTTATCTATACTATCCTCCCCTATGCCGACAATTGCCGGACATTTGTCAACCATTTGTCCGTCTTTTGTCTGACAAATAGCTTTTGTCCTTGAATAATAACTTGGTTTAGCTGGCTTTAAATTTGCATCAGGCACTATTTGCAATAATAAATCTCTGTAGATACTGTCTATTTTTCTATCTGCCCGAATATTATTATTTTCCACCCAGTCATCAATAAAAACCACCAGATCATCATTTAGGACTGACACAAAGCCTTTCGCAATCAATACCTTTAAATCATCCTCTGTGGAACTAGTCATACGCATTATAGGATATGCTTCTACAACACCATCATCATCTGCCCGCATTCCAAGGTGGAAATACAAATTTTGAGATGATGGCGGCATTTTTAAAAATCTGGCTGATTCTGTTATCCGGATGCTAAACATTCTCCTACTAGCCATTTTCCACTTCCCCCTTATTTGCCTTCAAACCAAAGAAACGTTCCTCCACATATGCCGCTGGCACTTTTCCACGTACTGTTAGGAAACCATTGCTTTTCAGTTCGTCATTCATAATCCTGATAAATTGATAAGCTTTACTCTCTGAACATCCAAGAACTTCACCCAGTTCTTTTGCTCCGTATGTTTGTCTACCCATACATTTTCTCCTTCCTATTGTTCTTTCTCGTAATCTTCACCATCACACAAGCACTCCTGCATGGATATTTCAAAATCATCCATGTTGGGGAAATGTAAATAACGGTATCTGCAAGTTGAACAATCATAACAATTTTCCATTTATTACACGTTCCTTTTAAAAAATATGAGAAATTTACTTTTAAAATCATTAGGTAATGCCTTTACCTAAAATTAAATTTCGTTGAAATTAACTTAGATTACGCTGATTATAGTTTACGTTTCGCCCTATTCCTTTTCATAGTCTCAACTCTCTTTTCACGCTGCTCCTCGGTAAGCTCAATTTTTGGATTGATACGTACCCAGCTAACCGGAATATGAGCATAAATACTCCCATCTTTATTTTCTGCCACAATCCGGCACTGATCAGGATATTGTGCAGCAAGCTGTCTTACTCTAGAGATTGTTCGGCGTTGCGATAAACTAAGTGTTGCTCGCCTATCATCCTTAATCCACTCAATGACATTTTCAGTATGTTTTTCATCTTTGGGCAACGGATCAGCTTTTAGAATATCCCCAACCATACAACCAATGGCATCTGCAATCCGTTCCAGTGTTTCGTATTCAATAAAGCCATTGTCTAAAATCCATAAATACGTCTTTTTTGATAGTCCAGTAGCTTTCTGTACATACTCATGTGAAATTTGTTTTTTGTCCAAAATAGACTGATAATTATCAATGCTTAATCTCATGTTTTTCCCTTTCTGTTGCGACATCGCAACGCTACTCCTCAATGATAACAATGTCTTTTGCAGATAAATCCAATGCTTTACAAATTGCTGGAACAACTTTTACCTTTCCTATCCTATTTCCGTTTAGTGCATTAAATACAGCCTGTTGGCTCACTTCACCCTGCCTTGCAATTTCTGCGGCTGTCAAACCCTTTTCAGCCATTGCCAGATAGATTTTCTTCGTGTCTAATTTGATTTTCATTCTTTTCCTCCTTTTCGATATTGACAAAAGCATTTGCTTTATGTATAATTCAACTTATCATAAACATTTGCTTTAGTCAATATTAAAATATAAAACATTTGCTTTTTCTCTTTATGTCATATAGAATGGTGAATAAGGAGGATATGCAAAATGAGCATTGGCGATAATATTAAACAATTACGCCTTGAAAAAGGGCTTACTCAAAAAAGGTTAAGTGAGTTAACTGGTATATCAGAAGTTATGATTAGTCAATATGAACGTGGTATACGAACTCCTAAAAATAAAAACTTAAAAAAAATAGCCTATATTCTAGATATGTCAGGTAATCGTTTATTAGGTGAAGAGCTTCCATTTGACTTAGTGGGGCCAGAAGATAATTTAGATAATATTAGAACTCCTATCAAAACAATTCCGAATGTACAACTGGATCTTTATGAGCATAAGTTACTTGGTAATTATAGATTACTCAATGAAGATGGGAAAAAAGAAGCCAACAAACGTATAGAAGAATTAACAGAAATCAATAGATATATTAAATAGCAGTATAACAATATAATATACAAAAATCTGCTCCAGTGCTACCAGCACCGGAGCAGATTAGAACTACACCGGAAGTACCGATATAATTCACCCTCGACAAGTGAAATTATACCATTCTCCCGGTAAAAATACAAGTGCCGGGTATTTTTATGTCCTGGACGCATTACAAGAAAGGGGAATGGCCTATGCCAACATACTATGATGACAAAAACAAAAGCTGGTACTGCAAATTCTATTATACCGACTACACCGGTACAAAGAAGCAAAAACTAAAACGTGGCTTCAAATTGCAACGTGAAGCTAAAGAATGGGAAAATAATTTCCTGTCTAAAAAAGCTGCACAACCATCCATGCAGTTAAAGGCACTCGTTGATCTATATCTGGAAGACAAAAAGGAAAATTGCAAACTAATTACTTATGAAACCAAAAAGAACCGGATAGACACATGGATATTACCTTATTTGGGCAATAAACCAGTAAACTCAATTACCGCTGTAGATATCCGGAAATGGCAAACAGACTTGAAAAATGCAACCGGAAATACAGGCACAAGCCTTTCTCCCGGCTATATGCAAAATATTGTTACGGAATTATCCTGTATGTTTAACTATGCAGTGCGCTTTTACGGTCTTAACTCCAATCCGTGCCATGTTGCTGGTAATATTGTAGGGAAAAAACAGAAAAGCATGGACTTCTGGACTAAAGAAGAATTTGATAAATTTATAGCCACATTTGATAGGACAGATCCCTACTATACCATATTCCTACTGCTCTATTACTGTGGTCTTCGCATCGGGGAATTGCAAGCGTTAACAATTGCAGATATTAATACAGAAACTAATATAATTACTATAAATAAAACATACAGGGTAATAAAGGGTGAAGGAAATATTACACCCCCAAAAACTCCTAAAGCTAACAGATCAGTTTCTATTCCCTCATTCCTGTCAGAGCGAATTAAAGATTATATAAAGATGATCTATAAGCCGGAACCCGACTATATGCCGTTTGTGAGAGGTAAAACCACCTTTGCCAGCATTCTTGATAAACATGCTAAACAAGCTGGCGTCAAACGTATCAGGATACACGATCTAAGGCACAGCCACGCATCACTCCTCATTGAGTTGGGCTTCTCTGCCTTATTGGTATCTGAGCGGCTTGGACATGAAAGCGTGTCTACAACGCTCAATATCTATTCACATCTGTTTCCTTCCAAACAGTCAGAGGTGGCAGACAAATTGCAGGTATTATGCCAAGGAGATACTTATTTTTCTTGATACTGAAATGATACTAAGAAAATGTGCAGAAAGTAAAAACAACATATTTTCACTTAAAAAAGCCACAAAAAACAGGGATAAACAGGATAGAAACCTAATAAAAATTACTTAGCCGTCTCCCGTCATCTGCTTTTGAAAGCTTTTCCTTTTAAAGGATACCATATTTAAAAGATGATCAAAGAGATAATCAGACGGATGTTTGGTTATCTTTTATTTTGTTGTAACATACGGGATTTCCGCATCCTTCTCAAGCTAGATTTTTACAATCACCAGCCGTCAAGTGTTCTACGGGGTATTCTCTGTGTTTGAACCTAGACACTGACGATACAGGCAAGCCCGTACTCCTCCCAGAACTGGTGACGTCTTCATTATAATGCCGTCTGAAAAGAAACACAATCCCTACCCCTTACAAATTTCATTCCATTGACAGTTCCCGCAAATGTTTTCCCTTTCTCCGGTATGGATGATAAGCTGCTGTACTTTTTTCTCAAAGTCTTTCCATTTGATCTGTTCGCCCCATGAAAGCTGGCAGCGTTTTAATACCTGCCTGTCATATTCTTCCGCTTTCCCTGAGGAAATACAGACGCCTCCCTGATTATTAGGACAGTGGGCGCACACATCATCTGCGCCGCAAAGAAGGATCACCTCCGGGTTTTCATCCAACTTTTTCTTCATTGCCCACATATGTTCTGTAAACTCGCTGTTATAGCCCTTCCCTTGAAAAAAGGAGAAGCACATCCCATGATGTGCTCTGATCTTGTAAACCATAATGCCAAATCCTTTCAATCATTATCGATCTTAATTATTTTTGAAAGCCTGCCGCCTAACGCAAGCGCCAACCCGATTTTCACGAAATCCGGGATAAGAAAAGGTATGACACACCATCCCAGGACAGTTGTAAGTCCTATTGCTCCTGTATTTTGGGTGTAAACAAACATAAACCAGGCTGTTCCAAAAATATAACAAACGAAAAGTCCCAAGATCATGGATAATCCCTGCACCCAGGTTTTCCTGCCAAGCAGTTTTTCCATCAGCCACATAACCAGGGCTGAAAAGATAAATCCTATAATGTACCCCCCTGTATTATTTAATATAATGCCAAATCCTCCTGTGAAATTGGCAAATACCGGAACCCCAATTGCGCCTAACAGCACATAGACGAATACTGCCAGACTCCCCCGCTTTCCTCCTAACACACTTACGGCAAGAAATACCGCAAAGGTCTGAAGAGTAAAAGGAACCATCGTAGGTATTGAGATCCATGAACAAATAGCGATCAAAACTGCAAAAATCCCAATGTATACGATGTCATACGTTTTACTTTTCCTTGTTGTGGTTGCTTTTGTGCTCATATTTATCCTCCAGTCATATGTTTTTTAACTGAAGAAATCATATCATCCCATAGCCCTATTGTCAACCATTTTATTTTTATGGTTTACATTTCTTTTCAATCTTTTCCCACTGGTTTCCTAATTACATATCCAGCCGCCGGTATCTGTTAATACATGCCAATACTTCCTGTTTCCTTGGCCTTGCCAGTTGGGCGGACACATCCCCTCCAAACAGGCTTTCCAGGCCCTTCTGGTCAAGCTGGTTTTCCAAAAGATCCCCAATCTGCCTTAAATCCCTTTTTCCGTCCATCAGTTTACATTGGGCATATTTTAGAAGATAGGCCAGCGCCGCGCTTTGTTCCTGATCCTTTAACTGCTCTAAATAACGCAGCTCCACATTTTCTCTTGAAAGGGAAATCTCACTGGTTCCCATTGTCTTTATTTTGATCCTGTCGTCCTTCTTCAACGCCATATCAGGTCTTGGCCTGCGATGCTTGTTAAAAGCGGGAAATCCTTCTTCCGCCGTCTCACCTGGATAATCTTTAGCCGCCTGCTTCGCTTTTTGTGTAATATCGATGGGAACATATTCTTTCATCTGGATAATGGTATCCGCCACATGAAAGTAAGAACCGGAACTTCCTGCAACAATAATAGAAGAAACGCCAAGGTCTTCATACATTCCCCGGACTCTGCTGATGAATGGGGTAATCGGCTCTTCCCCGCTTGTGATCACCTGCGCCATAAGCTGATCCCTGACCATAAAATTCGTTGCGGAAGTATCTTCATCAATCAGGATCAAACTGCTCCCGCTCTCAAGCGCTTCCATCAAATTTGCTGCCTGGGATGTACTGCCACTGGCATCTTCCGTGGAAAAGTGCACCGTATCCTTTTTATTGGGCAAGTTTTTGATAAAAGGGGAAATATCCACCCCTGTAATACTCCGTCCATCTTCCGCACGGAGTTTAAAGGCTGAGCTGTCTGTGATCACCAGCTCTCTCCCGTCTCCTGCTATATGATTATAGACACCATTTTGCAAAGCCTGCAAAATGGTGGACTTTCCATGGTATCCACCACCAACAAACAAGGTAATCCCCTTAGGAATACCCATGCCGGACACTTCCCCCTTATTCGGCAGCTTTAAAGTAACCTTTAGAGAATCCGGGGAGACAAAAGCCACCGCCCCTTTCATAGGACGCTCCGACACACCGCTCTCCCTGGGCAGCACAGAGCCATCCGCAAGAAACGCGCATAGCCCAAGCTTTGGGAGCTGTTCTCTGATATACTGCTGATCCTCGCACAGGCGGATTGCCGTTTTCAGTTTATTTTGATCTATATTGGCATAGTAAAGACTCTTTCTCACACAGTCAGGCAGGATATCAAACAACATCTTGTCTAATTCCCTTGCATTGATGGTACGCCCGTTTGCCGGAAATCCTGCCTCAAAACGGAGAACCACATCTCCCTCCTTTACCCGGAGAGCCGTCCGCTCAAGCACCTGCTGCCCGCACCGGGAAACAGACAAAAGCCCGCTCTTGCCTGAACCTTTTGCCTGAAAGCTTCCCCCTGCCACCCATCTGGCAAATAATCTGGTGAGATGATCCTGCATCGTGACCCTTTTTTCCGGAGTGTCATAAAATTCTGCCGGAAATCCCGCTTTTTCCTTTTTTACCCAGACAGATAGCCTGGAGGGCGCCGCAAAGGGATCTCCCTGTACATGATCAATGGAGAGCACATAATCCCTGAAATCATACTGGCCTTTCAGATCTTTGTACGCCGGATATCCTCTATGGTCAATGCTTTTTAAATGGTTCCGTAGCTCTATTGATGTTTTCATCTTTTACACTTACATCCTTTCCGGTGCAGAAAATCCCAGCACATTGATACAAATTTCCAAAAGATCCCTGACAAGCATAAGAAGAGCTATCCAGCCCGCCTTTTTATTCTGGTCTTCTTCTGAAACAATTTTCGTTTCGTGGTAAAAACGGTTAAAGGCATTTGCAAGGTCATAAATGTATGCACAAACCTTGTGAGGCGCCGTCTCCTGGTAAGCCGCCTCCATCATAGCATTGAATCCCGCAAGCTGAAGCATCAATGCTTTTTCTGAAACGCTTCCCGCTTCCTGTATGGCAGCTTCCTTTGGTAAACCACCCTGCTCTTTTACTTTATTTAAGATAGACTTGATTCTGACAATGGTATACAGAATATATGGTCCGGTATCCCCCTCAAAAGAAGTAAATTTATCAATGTCAAAGATATAGTCCTTGGATGCCTGGTTAGACAAATCCCCGTACTTAATAGCGGAAAGCGCCACTGTCTTTGCCGTCTCTTTTGCCTCCTCGTCCATTTCCCCACGGCCTTCCTCAATCTTCCTTGCCATCTCATCATTGATCTCCTGCATCAGCATCTCAAGCCGCATGACACCGCCTTCCCTTGTCTTAAAGGGCTTTCCATCCTTGCCGTTCATGGTTCCGAATCCAATGTGCAAAAGTTCCGTCTCCTCTTCGACCAGCTTGGCCTTCCTTGCACAGCGGAATATCTGCTCAAAATAAAGATCCTGTCTTTTGTCCGTAACATAGATCATCTTATCCGGGTGATATTTTTCCATACGGTCCATAATCGTCGCCAGATCGGTGGTATTATAAAGAGACGCCCCATCCGATTTTAAAATGATGCAGGGCGGGATTTCTTTGGTATCCGTCTCCTCTTTCACATCCACCACCAGCGCCCCTTCGCTGATATAAGCGTAACCTTCTTTTTTTAGGTAATCCACCATGCCAGGGATCAGATCCTGGACATCGGATTCCCCTTTCCACAAATCGAACTCCACATCCAAATGGTTATAATTTCTCTTTAAATCTGCAATGGAAACATCCATAATATGCCGCCAAAGCGCCCGGTAGCCCCGCACCCCGCTTTGGAGCTTAAATGTTGCTTCCATTGCCAGTGCCTTATACGCCGCATCTTCTTTGGATTTCGCGCTGGCCGTGGGGTAAATTTCTTCTAATTCCGACAAGGTAAAAGGCGGTTCCTTGGGATATTCCCCTTCAAAATTTTCATCGAAATAGACCAGCCCCGGCTGCCGTTTATTCAGTTCTGTGATGATCAGTCCCATCTGAAGCCCCCAGTCACCCATGTGGATATCGCCAATCACGTCGTGCCCTGCATACTTTGCGATACGCTTAATGCTTTCCCCAATAATCGCCGGACGAAGGTGCCCTACATGAAGGGGCTTTGCCACGTTAGGCCCGCCATAATCCACGATAATCTTGCTGGGGGTTTGGGGCATGTCCAGCCCGAATTTCAGGCTTTTAGCCATTTGGCACAAATATTCCGCCACAAAACTTTCTTTTACCTTCAAGTTCAAAAATCCTGGCGCCACCGCCATAACTTCCGAAAACACCTTACTTTCCCCGCATCTATTTGCAACCTCCTGGGCGATCATGATAGGCGCTTTCTTATATAATTTAGCGCCTGCCATAGCGCCGTTACACTGATATTCACAAAGATCCGGGCGGTTAGATAAGGTCACCTTCCCCAGTTCCCTGTCATAACCCGATGTCTCAAATGCTGCCTTTATCTCCTCTGAGATCAAATCCAGAAATCTTTTCATAATCTCCTATTCCTTTCTCTCCTGCTTTGCGTTCGTTCCACCCATATCCTACCATTTAACCTGCCTGTAAGCAAGCCTAAATAGTAATGAAAAAAGTGTAAAGTCCCGCTGCTTCTATCGACTTTACACTTTCATTTCCAAATACTATCTACGGGAAAACCCACAGCCGCAATAGTCCTGCCGGTACAGATCATATTCCTTGGATAATTCCACGGAGCGCTTGTATCCATCCTTCTTCTTAAAATCAGAGGGAAGAAAAGCCACACCCACTTCCCGCCCGATCCGCTCCCCGATCTCATTGATCTTTTGCGCGTTTTTGAGAGGACTGATGGTCAGCGTAGTGGTAAAATAATCCGCCCCGTATTCCTTTGCCCGAATACCAGTCTCCCGAAGCCGCAGTTCATAGCATACCAAACACCGCTCCCCGCCTTCCGGGCAGCCCTCCAAGCCTTTTACAGCCTCAAAAAACACCCGGCTTTGGTAATCCCCCTCTATAACGCTGATGGGATATGCTTCCTGCTCCCTCGCCTCTAAAGCCTTCGCATGAAACATTTGGATCAGGCGTTTTTGCTCCTCCACCCGGTGGAGGTATTCTGTTTCCTCTGTAATATTGGGATTATAATAAAATACTGTAATCCGAAAGAACTTTCGCAGATATTCCAATACATAGCTGCTGCACGGCGCACAGCAGCTATGAAGAAATAAGCTCTTCCCCTGGTTTTCCAGTTTACATAAAATTGCATCCAACTCCCGTGAATAATTTCGGTTCATTCTCCGCCACCGCCTTTACTGCTTATGTGCTTTTCCCCTTCAGATCATTTGATAGAACTTTTTCTATGGATAATATCATCTCTTCCCGGCCCATTGGACACCATAGTAATGGGATATCCTATCTGTCCCTCTATAAACGTAATATAGTCTCTGCATTTCTCCGGAAGATCTTCATACTTTCTAATTCCCCTGATATCACATTTCCATCCCGGAAGAGTTTTCAGCACCGGTTTTGCCTTTTCCAGCTTACAGGTTACCGGAAAATCCGTAATCACTTCCCCGTCAATTTCATATCCCACGCAGACAGGAATTTCATCCAAATACCCCAGCACATCCAGTACTGTAAATGCCACATCCGTAGTTCCCTGCAAGCGGCATCCATACTTGGAAGCCACACAGTCGAACCATCCCATACGCCTGGGCCGGCCTGTGGTGGCGCCATACTCTCCGCCGTCACCGCCTCTGCGGCGCAGTTCGTCCGCTTCCTCCCCAAAGATTTCCGATACGAAAGCTCCTGCCCCCACTGCTGAAGAGTATGCTTTACAGACTGTGATGATCTCCTTGATCTCATAAGGCGGTATACCAGCGCCGATAGCCCCATAAGCTGCCAGCGTGGAGGAGGACGTTACCATAGGGTAAATCCCATGATCCGTATCTTTTAACGTCCCAAGCTGCCCTTCTAAAAGGATTGTCCTGCCTTCCTTCATCGCCTGGTTCAAATAGGCGGATACATCACAGACAAAGGGTTCTATCTTATTTTTATATTCCTGTAAGGTTGCAAACAACTCCCCAGGATCAATCAGCGGTTTATGGTACATATGTTCCAGCATCACATTCTTCTGTTCACATACCCGTTCCACCTTTTCCTTTAACATTTCCCCCTCAAAAAGCTCACTTACCTGGAACCCTATCTTGGCATATTTATCTGAATAAAAGGGTGCGATCCCTGATTTGGTGGAGCCAAAAGACTTCCCGCCAAGACGCTCCTCCTCATACTGGTCCAGCAGGATATGGTAAGGCATCACCATCTGGGCCCGGTCAGATACTAAGATCCTGGGCATCGGCACTCCCCTGTCCGTGATCGATTTGATCTCCTCCATCAGTACCGGGATATTTAACGCCACCCCATTTCCGATCACGCTGGTGGTATGCCCATAAAACACGCCGGAAGGCAGGGTATGCAGTGCAAACTTCCCATAATTATTTACAATGGTATGCCCCGCATTCGCCCCTCCCTGGAAACGCACAATAATATCCGCCTGCTGTGCCAGCATATCCGTGATCTTACCTTTGCCCTCATCGCCCCAATTCGCTCCAACTACCGCTTTAACCATTTTCCCGCTCCTCTCACATGTCAGCATATGTTTTGTCATAGAATTCCAAAGAATGTTCCAGTCGCCCCCACCCGTAAAACGGGTGGCTAGGGACGCGGGCTATAAGCCCGCCCTACTTGGCTGCGTCTCAAGACGCTGGCTTTCTCTTTAAGACCATGGGAAGCCTGCCCACGGCAGTCTTCCCACGGCTCCGTTCAAGCCACATTGCTTTTGACTCGTTGCTGCCCCTAAAGGGGCGTTCGTACTACTCAGCCCTGACCCTTAAAAGGGTCTTCATACTCTTTCACACTTAACTTGTCCTGTATGATATCTGCTTTCTCCTGCTCCTGAATATACTTTTTGATCGTGGCTTCATTTAATCCTACTGTGCTCACATAATATCCTTCCGACCAAAAGTGACGGTTTCCATACTTGTACTTCAGGTTTGCATGCCTGTCAAACATCATCAGCGCACTTTTCCCTTTCAGATATCCCATGAACGAGGACACGCTTATCTTCGGCGGTATGCTTACCAGCATATGCACATGGTCAGGCATAAGGTGCCCTTCTAAAATCTCCACACCTTTGTAACTGCACAGCTGTTTCAAAATATCCCGCAGATCTGTTTTATATTGATTATAGACAATCTTTCGTCTATACTTTGGGGTGAAGATGATGTGGTATTTACACATCCACTTCGTGTGTGCGAGCGAATTCGTTTGCTTTGCCATAAAATCACCTTTCCTTTCTCTGATAGTGGCCTGAACACCCCTATTATAATGGAAAGGTGATTTTTTGTATAACAATCGTCGCGCACCCGCATAGCGGGTGGTTTAACGTTGAGTGCATTTCCGTTTCTCTGCCCCGAAACTCCAATGCACTCAACAGGGTCTATCCGACCCACAATATGACAAAAAGCAGGTTGTAAAAACCTGCTTTTATTATCAGCTTCTTACTTTCTGATTATACCCTGTGAGCAATCATAAGTAAAATCAATATTTATTATATTTGTCATAAATAAATCTTATAACTCATATCCAGCTTCAAACGCTCTTTGATTGATCTCCACCGTCTTAGGCGGCACAGTCTCCCCGATCACTTTGATCCAGTCTTCCTTCGCAAAATCCATCCTCTTAGCCGCCACACCAATGATCACCGTATTAAAGACTCTGGGATTACCGATCTGGGATGCAAGCGCCTTAGCGTCCACCGATACCACATGGTGTTTCTCCTTTAGATCCTCAATGATATTCTCAGGATACTCGGCCATACCCACTGCCACCGGCATAGGATCCATTCTTTGGTCATTGACAATGATCACACCGTCCTTTTTCAAAAAGTGTGCATACCGGAGGGCTTCTAACCGTTCAAAGGCAATCAGGACATCGGCACATCCCTCCTCCACAATGGGTTCAGACACATGCTCTCCATAACGCACATAGGTTACCACACTGCCTCCACGCTGGGCCATACCGTGCACCTCTGAAATCTTCACATCGAAACCTGCCTGTCTTGTGATTCCCCCTAAAATACGGCTGGCAAGCAGGGTTCCCTGTCCCCCCACACCTACGATCATGATATTTTTCGTTTCCATATCTAAATCCTCCCTACTTGTTTTCCAAAAGACTGATCGCCCCGAACTTACAGCTATTCATACAAAGCCCGCAGCCGTTGCACATTACAGGGTCAATTTCCACTGTCCCGTCCTTTGCCTTATGCATTGCCGGACACCCGGAGGCCACACACATCCCGCATTTTTTGCATTTTTCAGGATCTACGATACATTTCCCTTTCGGAACAAAAGTCTTAAGTAATGCACATTGGGATTTGGTGATGATCACAGATACCTCTTCCCTCTGCGTTTCCTGCTTCAAAAGCCTCTCCAGCTCTTCCAGATCAAAAGCGTCCACCTCATAAACATGTTCGATCCCCATTGCCTTACAAAGATGATAAAGGTTGATCATATAAGTGGTATCACCCATCAGTGTTTTCCCGGTAGCTGCATGATCCTGGTGGCCGGTCATACCGGTGGTGGAATTATCCAAAATGACCACTGTTCCCGTTGCCTTGTTATAGACCATATTCATCAGGGAATTGACCCCTGTATGTAAAAAGGTGGAGTCACCGATCACAGCCACCCAATTTTTCACATAATCCTTCCCTTTCGCCTTCTCCATCCCATGAAGGTTAGAAATACTTGCCCCCATGCACACCGTAGTATCCACCACGGAAAGCGGCGCCACCGCGCCCAACGTATAACAGCCGATATCCCCCGCTGCATGGATCTTCAGCTTCTTTAAAACAGAATAGACGCTTCTATGAGGACAGCCGGGACAAAGAATAGGCGGCCTTGCAGGCACCTGCGCTGGCACGTCGCATTCCACTTCCTGCCCCAGGATAGCACGACGCAGCATATTGGCGCTGTACTCACCCTGGACAGTAAAGATCTCTTTGCCAATGGCCTGAATGCCCCAGGATTTCACCTGCTCTTCAATCACAGGCTCTAATTCCTCCACAATATAAAGAGTATCCACTTTAGATGCAAATTCCTGAATCAGCTTCTTCGGAAGAGGATGAACCAGGCCAAGCTTTAAGACAGAAGCCTCCGGAAGCGCTTCCCTTACATATTGATAAGGGATTCCGCTGGTGATCACACCTATTTTCGTATCCCTGTATTCCGCTCTATTAAGATCCAGCGTATTGGCATCTAAAGCCATTTTATTAAGACGCTCTTCCACCACAAGATGACGCTTGATGGCATTGGCAGGCATCATAACATTCTTGGCAATATTCTTCTCATAAGGCTTATCCTCCGGGCATACCCTCTCTTCCAGGTTTACAAGCCCCTGGGAATGGGCCAGCCTGGTGGTCTCCCGCACGATAATTGGGGTGTCATATTCTTCCGAAAGTTCAAATGCCCGTTTGATAAATACCCGGGCCTCCTCACTGTCTGAAGGCTCAATTACCGGAACCATGGCCGCCCGGGCAACCATACGGGAATCCTGCTCATTCTGGGAACTGTAGATTCCCGGATCATCTGCTGCCACTAACACCAGGCCCCCATTTACACCACTGTAGGAAATCGTATACAGTGGGTCAGAAGCCACATTGACCCCTACATGTTTCATGGATGCCATAGCACGCACTCCGCTTATGGACGCGCCAATTGCCACTTCCATTGCCACTTTTTCATTAGGTGACCATTCTGCATAAACCTCATCCTTATATTTGACCAGATTTTCACTGATCTCCGTACTTGGCGTTCCCGGATAAGCTGCAGATACCTTTACACCTGCCTCATATGCCCCCCTTGCAAGAGCCGCATTGCCAAGCATCATTATTTTTGTCCCTGCATATTCTTTACTCAAAACTTTTCCACCTTTCGTATTTTACTGCGAAATATTCCATTCTTGATCCGCTTTTTCGACTTTTAACATCATACCATAAACTGCCCTTCTTGGAAACCCAAAAAGACAGCTATTGCAACATAACAAAATTCCTGCTACAATTCGTCTATGCCTGATAAACAACAAGACAAGGAGGTTTTCCATGCCAGATTTCAAAAGACCTGAAAAATCTATAGACGCATCACGCACGGAACAGATCCACATGCTCCGTTATGAGGATATCAACGGGGAATGCCGGCTTTTTGGGGGCAAATTGATCTCATGGATCGATGAAGTGGCCGCTGCAGTTGCAAGACGGCATGCAGGCATACAGGTAACCACTGCCGCCATTGATAATCTGCAATTCAAAAATCCCGCCTTTTTGGACGATCTGCTTATTATCGTCGGGTATGCGACCTATGTGGGAAATACTTCCATGGAAATCCGGGTGGATACTTATGTAGAATCCCCCGATGGAATGCGCCGTCCCATCAACCGCGCCTACCTCACTGTGGTAGCCATCGATAAAGACAACCGCCCTTGTCCGATCCCCTACGGGATCACCATAGAAACGGAATCCCAAAAGTATGAATGGGACTCCGCGCTAAAAAGAATTAATCTGCGTAATATGCGTAATAAGGAAGGTTTTTAATCCCTTATCAAGATACCGCACATTCCATTTGGCAGTCAAAAGGTTCTTTTTCCACATGCCCCTGATGGTAGACCTGCGCTTCCACGCACCCCATGGCTTTATAAAAAGCCTGCGTCTCTATGGCCGAATGGGCTGATAAGTACAGTTTCCTGGCCCCTTTCTCCCTGGCCCATTCCTTTGCTGCCTGGAAAAGCAGTTTCCCGATCCCTTTTCCACGCATATCCTCTGACACATGAAGACTGGATAGATCCAGATATCTTTGCTCTCCCCCAAACAGTCCCTTTTCTACGGAAACAAACCCTTTCAGAGAACGTCCGCTAAATGCTCCATACACAAACCCGCCCGAACAAACTGTGTTCTTCAGACATAAAATCAGTGTCCTATAATCCTCTTCTGACCAGTCGTCTATAAAGGGAGCATCTTTGATGACCCATTCCCCATTGACCTTCCTCCAGCATTTTGTTACCCTTTGATGCCGGATAAACTTTTCAAATAATTCTCTGTCTATCTCTTTTTCACTTAACATTCTATATGTCATCATTTTCCAAACTTTTCTCCAATCTATTTTCTGACATGGATCCCCCAAAGTGGGAAACCAGTAGCTGGCCAAGAGACGTTTTCCTTACTCAATAGATTTAAGGGACTCTGCCATATTAATCTTTTCCAGTTTAAAGAACATGATCCCGTTCACCAGCATGGCAAATGCAAATGTGAGCAGTAAACTCCACACATAACTAACTGGTGCGATCCTGGTCCTAAAGGAGATCATATCAATATTAATATTGTACATAACGAACCAATGCAGCCATTTTCCAAGTCCAAGCCCCACAACGGCGCCGATCGCCGTAAGCACCAGATTTTCCCGAAATACATAATCCGCTGTTTCCCTGGCATAAAAACCCAAAACCTTGATCGTTGCAATCTCACGGATCCGTTCTGTAATATTGATATTGGTCAGGTTATACAACACGATAAACGCAAGGCTTCCCGCACATGCTATGATCAAAAAGACAATGTAATCCATGCTCTCCATCATATTGCCTATACGCCCCCGCATGTCTGCCGTGGCCGATACGGAGAGCACATTGTCCATATCAGAAATCACTGCTGCCGCCTCATGGACGTCCACTCCCTCATTTACCAGTGTATAGGCGCTCTTATATTCTGGCTCCGCGCCAAGATTCTGTATATAAGTTTCCTTATCCAGATAAATGTAATTGTAAACAAAATTTTCACACAGCGCTGTCACTGTCACCGAAAAACTATGCATTTCATTATCCCGGAGCGTCACCTGGTCTCCTTCTTTTATCCCCAGATTTTCCGCTACTTTCTCGGTTAGGACTGCCTCCCCTATCGACGGATACGGAATCTTTTCCCCTGACGATGTATGCAGATTGAAAAATCTGCTGATTTCCTCCACATCTTCCGGAATCTCCATATAAACAGACTTCGTCTTTCCATGAAAATCCAGATTCACACTTCCCTCATAACGGTAAGCCGTGGCTGAGAGCATCTCCCCTGTCCGCTCCTTCAGTTCCTTCCGGTCTTTTTCCTGCACTGCCTCCGAAAAAGTGATGCCAATGTCATAAATCTGCACCTCATCGTACTGCATATCCGCAACGTTGGAAACGGAATCCTGGACGCCAAAACCGGTAAGGAGAAGCGCTGTACATCCACTGATCCCTAATACCATCATAAAAAACCGTTTCTTGTATCTTACAATATTCCTTATGGACACCTTATGCAGAAACTTTAACCGGCTCCAGAAAAAAGTGATTTTTTCCAGGAAGATCCTTTTACCGCTCTTCGGCGCCTTCGGACGGATCAAATCAGCAGGCACACCCAGTAATTCATGACGGCAGGAAAAATATGCCGCCCCCATGGAGCACAAAAGAGCCGCCGTCAAAGAAAGGATCGCCATAGGTACATCAAACAGATACTGAATATCTCCCATGCTGTACATAATGCCATATCCCATCCAGATTACCTTAGGGAACAGCCATGTGCCGCCTATGCATCCGGCCACCGCCCCGATCACTGCTGCTGATCCGGCATAAAATAAGAATTTCCCCATAATGGCCGCATTCCCATAGCCAAGCGCCTTTAACACACCGATCTGGGTTCTTTGCTCCTCCACCATCCGGTTCATGGTAGTCATACAAATCAACGCCGCCACCAGGAAAAAGAACACCGGAAACACATTGGCAATGGCCGCTACGATATTGGAATCGCTCTCATAGCAGGCATAACCAATGTTGGTCTCTCTCGTCAGCACATATTCATCCGGTTCTTCTATCTCTGCCAGTTCCTCCCGCCCATCATCAATCTTCTGCTGGGCATCCGCCACTTCTTCTTCAAACTCTGCCTTGGCGTCTTCATATTCTGCCTTCGCATCGGCAAGCTCTGCCTTGCCCTCCTCTAAGTCTGCTTTCCCATCTTCCAATTCTATCTGGGCATCTGCAAGATCTTTTCTGGCTTTTGCAAGTTCTTCTTTCCCATCCTCCAACTCTTTTCTGCCATCTTCCAGTTCCACCTTCGCCTCTTCCAGCTTTACCTTACCCTCCTCTAGTTCGTTCCTGGCATCTACCACCTGGGCTTTCGCTGAGGCAAGCTCCGCTTCTGCCTCCAAAAGCACCTGCTCATTATAGGCGATTTTATTCCTAGCCTCAGAAAGCTGCTCCTTCCCGTCCTGGATCTCAGCCTTCCCGGCCCGGATCTGTCTAAGTCCATCCCTGACCTGGCTAAGTCCTGCCTCCAGCTCCGGAATCTGGGTCTTTCCCGCCTCGGCCTGCGCTAACGCTTTCCGCAGTTCTTCCATCTGGGCCTTTTGTTCTTCGCTTGCATAGTCTCCAAGAGCTTCCAATAATTTCAGCGCTTCTTTCATCTCTTCTATCTTTTGATCCAGCGCCGGGTCATTAAGGGAATCCAACATCCCACTTAATTCCGTTTCTTTATCCGCAAGTTCCGTTTCCACCGAAAGCAGTTCCGATTCCTTTTGCAGCAGCTTATCTTCCTGGGCTTTTAATTCTTCCTTCGCCTGATCGATCTCATCCCAAGCCCCCGCCAGTTGCAATTCATTGTCAAAAATCTCCCACTCGTGATAACTTACTTCCTCCTCTGCGTCCTTAAGCTCCTGCTCCTTATCTGCAATCTCCTGTTCTCCATCGATTAATTCCTGCTCTCCGTCTTCGATCTCCTGCTCATAATCCGCAATTTCCTGCCTGCCGTCCGCAATTTTCTGTTCTCCATCCTTAAGCTCCTGCTCCCCGTCTGCAATTTCCTGCTCCCCATCTAGGATCTTCTGCCAGGCATCCGCTAACTCCTCTTCCGCTTCTGCTTTCTTATCGTCCAGCTCCGCCTGAGCATCGTCTATCTCCTCCTGGGCCTTTCTGATAAGCTCTTCATACCTGCCAAAGGAAAGCTCTCTCGTCTTTTCCTCCATTTTATCCTGAAGACTGTCTATATAATCTTCGTATTCATCCGTGTAAACATCGTGCTTTAACTTCGTGGTGGCATAAATTTCCGTCAGGTAATCGCAATCGAACGCTTCCCTGGGCACATAAAGGAACGCCGTTATTTTTCCTTCTCCAATGGAGGTCGTTCCCCGCTCAAAATTAATATAATAGGGGGAGCGCACCACTCCCACTGCTGTAAAAGTACGCCCTTTAAACATTTCCAAAGTGTCTTCATCGTTATTTTCCGTCACCGTGACCTTAGAACCAATCGCATCCTCACCATACAAAGCCCCATCCAGCACACACTCATCCGCCTTGGCAGGCATTCTCCCGGCAGTGACAACAACGCGGTTAATAACCTCCGGTACCGTATGGATCTTATAGACAGACTCATTCCCCTCTTCCAAGGAACATAACGCATCCACACAAACGGCCCCTTCTGCATAAGCAATTTCCCCCAGCCCGCTGATAGCCTCCTCCGCTCCCATATCAAAACCAATTGTAGATAACAGCCTGAAATCAAAAAAATCCTGTTCCTCCAGATAGGCTCCCTCCGTAGCGATCATGGCTGGTGTGGTCGCCTTCAGTCCGGTAAAGAACCCTACTCCCAGCATTACAATAGCAAGGATCGCCATATAACGCCCCAGGCTTTTCTTGATTTCCCTGATCGTCGTTTTGAACATCCCATTGCTCATTGATCTATCTCCTAAAAATATCTACCATTCAATCTCCTCTACCGGCACAATATGGGAATTTAATTCCATACTTTTCACCGTCCCGCTTTTTACCGTAATAATCCGGTCAGCCATGGCTGTAAGCGCCTGGTTATGCGTGATCACTACCACCGTCATACCCTGTTTCCTGCAGGCGTCCTGCAAAAGCTTAAGAACCGCTTTGCCTGTATTGTAATCCAAAGCCCCCGTAGGCTCATCACAAAGCAGCAGCTTGGGGTTTTTGGCAAGGGCTCTGGCTATGGCTACCCTCTGCTGTTCTCCGCCGGACAACTGTGCCGGAAAATTGCCGGCCCGGTCTTTTAATCCAACCATTTCAAGCACTGACATAGCATCCAGGGGATTCTTGCAGATCTGTGCGGCCAATTCCACGTTTTCCAATGCCGTAAGGTTCTGTACCAGATTATAAAACTGGAACACAAAACCAATATCAAACCGTCTGTAAGCTGTCAGTTTCTTCTTATTATAAGCTGAGATTTCCGCGCCATCTAACAAGACCTGTCCGCATGATAAGCCGTCCATCCCTCCCAGGATGTTTAAGATCGTCGTTTTCCCGGCGCCGGATGCTCCCACCACGACACAAAATTCTCCCTTTTCAATTATAAAATTCACGTTCTTCAGGGCTTCAATATTCACTTCGCCCATATGGTAAGTCTTGCCCACATTTTTAAACTCTACAAATGAGCTCATCCTTATCTTTCCTCCATCATACTGTCCAGATACCCACGATCCCAAAGCAGCACCTTTAATTTCTTTGCCACTTCCACTGCCGCCGCCGTAAAATACTGATTGGTAATAACAGCGCCTACCATTCTGTCATAAAAATCCTTTCCCGCATATACCTGCTGGATGGCTTCCACACCCACAGGTCCCGTATATCTCTTGCACTGGATGGCATATGTGATCCCATCCTTTTCCGCCAGAATATCCACCCCGTAATCACCGCTTCCCCGCGTCACTTCCACATCAATAAAACCACAGTCTTCCAAAAGCTGTGCACAAAAATATTCAAAATCATGCCCTTCCATCTCGTCAATCACACCCGTCCTGCGGCCTCTGCCGGATCGGCGGATTCCAAACCTGAACAGAAGAAAAAAGCCTACACAGATCAATATCCCTGCGCTGGCTGTCGCTATCTGCCATACCTTTTGTATCTCTAACCCCATTGTGCTCTCCGTCTTTTCTTTTGCTGCTTTTTATTATACATCATCAAAAAAAGATGGGCAACCAAATAAAAGTGCTGTATAATTCTCTTGTCAAAACTATGTGGAAATGGAACAGGGGAAAGACCATGGATCTCAGAAAAGACGCTCAACTCATCATCGAATCAGCATTGCGGCAGGTAATGCCGGATGAAGCCGTCATACAGGCTTTCAATGGAAAACGGTTCAAACCAGGGAAACGCTACCTTGTAGCCGCCGGAAAAGCAGCATGGCAAATGGCAAAGACTGCATCTTCCATACTGGGGGACCAGTTAGAAAGCGGCGTATGTATCACCAAATACGGACATGTGAAAGGTACCATCCCAAAAGTTCACTGCTATGAAGCAGGGCATCCCGTACCTGACGAAAATTCTTTTGCCGGTACACAGGCAGCCTTAAACCTGACCGCTAACCTAAAAAAAGAAGACACCGTCATTTTTTTGCTATCAGGAGGCGGATCCGCTCTTTTTGAAAAACCGCTGCTGCCTGAAAAGGAACTTGCAGACATCACAAAGCAGCTTCTTGCATGTGGCGCAGATATCACAGAGATCAACACGATACGCAAACGGCTTTCCGCCGTAAAAGGCGGACGCTTTGCCCAATTCTGTTCCCCAGCCCAAATATACAGCATCGTATTAAGCGATATTCTGGGGGATCCCCTTGATATGATCGCTTCCGGGCCTGCCTACCCGGATAGCAGCACCTGTGAACAAGCGCTGGCGGTGGCCGCAAAATACAGGCTGGAACTAAGCAGCCAGGCCATCAGCCTGTTAGAGAAAGAAACGCCAAAAGAACTGGACAATGTGGAAACCGTGATCACCGGAAGTGTGAAAAATCTCTGCCTTGCTGCCTCCAAAGCCTGCGAATCATTGGGTTACCAGACGGTAATCTTAACAGACCAGCTATGCTGTGAAGCTAAGGAAGCAGGAAGTTTCCTTGCTTCCATTGCAAAATCACATCAGGATTCCCGGCATAGTATCGCCTTTTTGGCAGGCGGCGAAACCATCGTGCACCTGAAAGGAACCGGAAAAGGCGGCCGGAACCAGGAATTAGCGCTTGCCGCAGCAACGGGTATCTCTGGTCTTACCAACACTGCCCTATTTTGCATCGGCAGCGATGGAACGGACGGGCCAACCGATGCAGCCGGAGGCTACTGCGATACCCACACAAAAGGTCTCCTGGCATCCAAGGGAATTGATATCTACCAAACACTGGAAAACCATGATTCCTACACGGCTTTAGAAAAAGCAGGCGGGCTGATCAAAACCGGCCCCACAGGCACTAACGTGAATGATATTGCCGTATTATTGATAAAAAGATAATCCTATTAAATAACCATAACCAACGTTCCTGCTCCGATCAGAACACAGCCAAGGAAAGACCTTATTGTAAATTCTTCATGAAGGAGTACGAAAGCCAGTATCAGCGTGATCACAACACTCAGCTTATCAATTGGCACGACCTTGGACGCTTCCCCTATCTGCAGCGCCCGGTAATAGCAAAGCCATGACGCGCCGGTTGCCAGCCCGGATAATATCAGAAATATCCAACTCTTTTTGTCAATCTGCCCTATCCCGCTTTGTGCGTTAGTTAAAAAAACCATTCCCCATGACATAATAACAACCACAACTGTCCTTATCGCTGTTGCAAGATTTGAATTAACGCCCTCTATGCCGATTTTGGCTAATATAGAAGTAAACGCCGCAAAAACCGCAGACAAGACTGCAAATAAAAACCACATAGCTATCCACCTCCAACTATCAATTTGATGCTGCCTTTGAATTCAACTTGGTTTTTGAACTACATACAATGGAATTGTATCTATTATTTTAATTTTTCCTTCATGTTTCATAAAGGCGTCTCTGATTCCATTATAAAAATCTGTCTTATATGGTTCCTCTAATGTAATATGCTCACAATGCGTACTTATATAAGAAATATACTCCTCCGCCTCAAGTTCCCTTTGTTTTTTCCATTCTAAGTATGTAAAATTTGTAAAACCATAATTCGTAACATTCTCGTAAACCATCTTGCAATTATACTTTTGCTTTACACGAAAATATTTTTCATATACTTGATCGATTTCATGACTTAAATTTTCATTTAAACTACTTTCATCGGAACGTGTCATAAACATAGCCAAGTAACCACTTGGCTTTAACATATCATATGTTTTAGAAAAAGCAATTTGTTCAGGAATCCACTGTATCGTTGCCGCTGAATAAACGAAATCATAAACATTTTTTTCAAATATTTGCTTTTCAAAATCACCATTTATGATATTAAAATTGGAATAGGTTTCAAATCTTTTTTTCATAAAAGCAGTAAAATTTTCTCCCAGTTCTATTGCCGTATAATCACATCCTGTTTTCAATATTGGTTCTGTAGCCTGCCCGGTACCCGGCCCTATCTCAAGCACTTTTTTACCGGGATTCAATTCACATCCCATTATCAACTTTTCAAACAGTTCATCACAATACCGCGGCCTGTATTGGTCAAAAAGTTCAGGTATTTTATCAAAAGTTTTTCTAAAATCCATTATCCTTTTCCCTCATAAATAAAGAGTTAGCAATATCTGTACCATCAGAATTATATCATTCCATCCTACGGTTTTCTATTCTTTTTTGCATTCTTCTCTTCCTCATTAGACTCTTGTATTTCATCTTCCCATCTTTTCAGAACCTTTGGGATAGCTGGCTCTCTATGTATTGCATTTGCTTTTTCATCTACTTGTCAACACATAGTTTCCATAAAGTATTAACCCCTTAAGAAACTCCCTTAAAAAATTATAGAAATAGGTATTGACGAATAAACCATCTAGTGGTATTATATCATTCGTGACATGCGGAAGTGTCGGAACTGGCAGACGAGCAAGACTAAGGATCTTGTGAGCATTGCGCTCGTGTGGGTTCAAGTCCCATCTTCCGCAGTGGTTTAAAGAGTGGGAAACCTTGATTTTACCAGGGTTTCCCCATTTTTTATTGTTAAAATAATTGGTTACACTTTCTTAGTATAAGAAAGTGCTTTTTCATAGGCATCTGCCCACTTATCCATAGAATTAGTCGGAAACTCATGATACAATCAAATCGATAAATCGGAATTTGGAGATGAATTTATAGAACTTTCCCTATTTTCAAGGCTTTCCAAGCCTTATACAGTGAATTGCTATGTATTTTCCCTTGTTTTTGCCCTTATGGGTATTTTACAAGGGAAAGTTTGTGTGAAATGTACTTAATCGTTGCCTGCCACTTTATCCAAAAGCCTTGCGGAAGTCCGCTTCGCTTCCCTTGTGGCATGGGCATACACATTCATTGTGGTACTCACGTCAGAGTGTCCCAAGAGTTCCTGCACGTCTTTCGGCGCTGCGCCGTTTGACAGCAGATTGCTTGTATAAGTATGCCGGAGCTGGTGGAAGTGAAAACCCTCAAACCCGACCAGTTTCTTCGCGAGCGTCCGGCAGACGATACTCAATGTACTTGGCGTTTCAAGGCAGCCGTCCGGTCTTAAACATACAAATGAGATTTCGTTGTAATCCGCCGGAATGTCCTGCGTGT
>CAJUCN010000007.1 GCA_910585005.1 uncultured Lachnospiraceae bacterium
CTGATTCATATCAAAAAAATTTTTTATCCATAGACACAAGATTTTTTACAGCCTCCAATATCGTTAGCAATATTTTCCGAAATATTTTCTATATCTAATTGCATTTTTTGTATGTTTCCCTGACTTCCAACATGTCTTAATCTGAATCTTGGCATATTGCTTTCACGTTCTCTTTGCTCCAATAGTTCAGCTCTTTTGTCTGATTCCTGCTTGATGATTTGATTTTGGTATAAGGATAATGCACCCAAAATAACAGTTCCTAAAAATGCAAGGATTGAACCATAGTAACTCAATAATTCTCCTGCAGTCCATTCAGCAACGAAGAAATCAATATTAGGATGAAGTTTAAACAGAATATGTATGATTAAGGGAACTCCAAAGATGATCATAAAAATAATGAATGCAATCAGTTTTTTATGACTTTTCATCCAATCAAACATAATAAATTTCCCCTTTATATAAATTCATATCTAAGCATCACATTGATTAAGTTCTAATCAATACCTGCATCTATGTATCTGTATATATTATAATCATAAATATCTGAAATTGGGAACAGTTTAAATGAGCTTTTTATTGTATACTTTAATAGAGTTTTTGCTGTAGGTACGGGCTTTATATGGATTTTCTGAATGGAAGCGAATATCTGAAAATGAAATCGGAGCTTATCAGACACAAATTGGCTTGCAATCTGATACAGAAGCATTATAATAATATCATAGGAAAAATTTTTGAACATAAAAGGTGATAGTAATGAACAAAATAGAATTTTTTACAAATGATAGATATTTGGTATTGAAAACATTATATGAACATCAGATTGAGATTAACAATGCGGAAATATGCCCTATTACTCAACAGGAGATAGCGGATGCTCTCGGATGCAGCAAAGCAAAGGTGAATATGGTTTTGAATGAGTTGATCAATAGTGGTTATGTTCAAATTTACAACAATACGAAGGGCAGATATGTCCTGACAGATGAAGCAAAAAAGATAATGAAGAAATTAAAGTCCTGAAAATTGGACAGGAAATATATTAGAATGAAAGAATTGAGGGAAAAAAGATTATGCAGTTGACATCTGAAGAAATTACAGAGCAGCAGAAAAATGAAGAAAATACAAAGAAAAAGTATATTACACCTATCATTCAGGAGAGATGGGGAAAAGAGAACTCTGACAACATTATTATGGAATATTATTTTACAGATGGCAGGGTAACTATTGATGGAGATAAAGTATCAAGAGGAGATAAGAAAAAAGCAGATTATTTACTCCTGTTTAAAGACAACATTCCTTTAGCATTGGTGGAAGCAAAGGGGATAGAGCATAGTGCAATGGAGGGATATCAGCAAGTTCTTGAGTATGCTGAGATTTTGGATATTCCGTTTGCTTATACAACAAATGGTATTGATTTGATTGAAGAGGATTTAATCATCCATAAGAATAACGATAAACTGAAAATGCAGGATTTTCCGTATCCAGAAGAATTGTGGGATAGATACATTAAGGAAAAAGGTCTGACAGAAAATGAAGTCAGATTGATTAACCAACCTTATTATATTGATGCATCAAAGGCAAAACCGAAGAAACCACGTTATTATCAGAGAATTGCTATTAACAGAGTAATTGATGCAATCGCACAGGGAAAGAACAGGATACTTCTTGTCATGGCAACAGGAACAGGCAAGACATTTACTGCATTTCAGATTGTATGGAGATTGTGGAAGAGTAAGACAAAAAAGAAAATCTTGTATTTGGTTGATAGAAATGCACTTGCAGACCAAACAATGCAGAAAGACTTTAAGCCATTTGTGGATGCTGGCGTTATGGTAAAAATGAAAAGTGCAAATATCAAGAAAGATACTGCCTATGAGGTATATACAGCACTTTATCAGCAGTTGAAGAGTAAAGATAAAAACTATTATAAAGAACTCCCGCCTGATTTCTTTGATTTGATTATTGTGGATGAGTGCCACAGGGGCTCTGCTGATTTGGATTCTAACTGGCACGAAATATTGGAGTATTTTGGTTCTGCTACACAGCTTGGCCTTACTGCAACACCAAAAGAAACGGAAGATGTGTCAAATATCAATTATTTTTGCGCGGAAACAGATGATAAACCATTGTATACATATTCATTGAAACAGGGAATTGAAGATGGTTTTCTTGCTCCATACAGGGTTATTTCAGTTGAACTTAATATTGACAAAGATGGATATAGGCCGCCATCAGGAAAACTGGATGTAGATGGGAAGCCTGTGGAAGACAGAGTTTATACTCAAAAAGATTTTGATAGAACTATTGTTGTGGAAGAAAGACAGGAAATTGTTGCAAAAAGAATCACTGATTATATGAAAGAAAATGACTGCAGGTATGCAAAGACAATTGTGTTTTGTGAAAACATTGATCATGCAGATTCTATGGTTTTGAAGCTGAAAAATCTCAATTCAGATTTAGTTCAGGAAAACAGTAAGTACATAATGAAGATTACAGGTGATGATGAAATCGGAAAGGCAGAACTGGAAAATTTCACTGATCCGAATACAAAATACCCTGTTATTGCTGTTACAAGCAAACTGATGTCAACAGGTGTGGATTCAGAGACCTGTGAACTGATTGTTTTGGATAAGTCTATTGGTTCTATGACGGAGTTCAAGCAGACTATCGGGAGAGGAACAAGAATCAATGAAAACTTTACGATTGATGAAGAAAAGAAGAGCAAATTGCATTTCACTATTTTAGATTTCAGATCAAATTACCATCAATTTGAAGATCCAGAATTTGATGGTGAACCAGTGGCTGTAATGGAAGTTGGCGAAAATGGTTCATTTCCAAAAGGAAGCCCTCAGAAAGAAACAGATGAAAATGGTGAGAATAAAGATAAAGGTAAATCAAAAGGTCATATCCAGAAAGTAAAAGTGAATGGTGTAGATGTTACCATTGATGGGGAGGAAGTTCGTTATACTGATGAAAATGGAAACCTTATTAAGCAAAATATTGAAAGCTGTGTAAAGAATAATATTTTGACACAGTATCCAACATATCAGGACTTTTATGTTTCTTTCAAAACATCAGATAATAAGGATGGAATGACTATGGACTTGCTGATTGAGAGAACATATGTAAGAAAGATTAGTGAGACAGTAGGCTATTATATTGACAAATTTGATATTGTTGGTTTGGTTGGATATAAGCAGCCGCCCAAGTCCAAGGAAGAAAGATTGCAGAAAGTTTATGATGCAGGCATTTTGGGTGGATTGGATATTGAAAAAAGAGATATTATAGAGACTATTTTAAATGAATACAAGACAGAGGATTTTTCAAAGCTGAAAGATATCACAGTGTTTAATCTGCCTGTATTCAAAGAAAAGGGTTATACGCCAATGAAGATATTAAAGAATGTATTTGGTGGAAACAAACAACAGTTTATTGACTTAATGAAACAGATAGAAGAAGTGTTATATTAAAAAACAAGGAGAAAAGAAGTTATGGCATTAGCTACATTAATAAAAAGATTACAGGACATTATGCGAGGAGATGCAGGTGTCGGAGGCGATGAGCAAAGATTGTCGCAAATTGTATGGATTTTGTTCTTAAAGATTTTTGATTATAAAGAGGAAGAGTGGGAACTGACACAGAATAATTATACTCCAATTATTCCAATAGGCTATCGTTGGAGGGATTGGGTAACGGGGGCTTCTGTTAAGGAGCAGATGACAGGAGAAGAACTAATTGATTTTGTTAATAACAGGCTATTCAGAGTCTTGTCAGGAGATGCTGTTAAGGATGAAAAAGGGGAAGATGTATACCTTTTTACAAGATCGGACAGGGCATCCCTTATTGTGAGGGAGTTAATGAGAGAATCTACGAATTTTATGAAAAACGGGGTTCTTCTTAGACAGCTTCTTAATATCTTTGATGAAATTGATTTTTCTGATTATAACGAAAGACATGCTTTCAATGATATTTATGAAACATTGCTGAAGGGTCTACAGAAGAATAATGGAGAATTTTATACCCCTAGAGCAATCACTTCTTTTGTTGTGGATAAGGTTAATCCTAAAATTGGAGAAAAGGTTGCAGATTTTGCATGTGGTACGGGAGGATTTCTTGTAGATGCACTTCACCATGTAGAAGATGCAGGAATTAAGGTAGAAGATTTACCAAAACTGCAGCATTCTTTTTATGGTGTTGAAAAGAAGCAGCTTCCTTATATGCTCTGTACAACGAATATGTTGTTAAATGACATTGCAGAGCCAGATATTATGCATGACAATTCATTGGAACAGGATGTAAGAAGATATACAGACGATGATAAGTTTGATGTTATCTTGATGAATCCTCCTTATGGCGGTTCAGAACTTGAAATTGTGCAGAAGAATTTCCCTGTTGAACTTAGAAATTCAGAGACAGCAGACCTATTTATGATAGAGATTCTGTATCGTCTTAATAAGAATGGAAGATGCGGGGTAGTACTTCCTGATGGCTTTATTTTTGGAACTGATAATAGCAAGAGTGCAATAAAAAAGAAGCTGGTAGAGGAATTTAACTTACATACAGTGATCAGGCTTCCTGGGAGCTGCTTTGCACCTTATACAAGTATTGCAACTAATTTGCTTTTCTTTGATAAGACAGAGACGACAACAGAGGTATGGTTTTACAGGTTTGATTTGCCAAACGGACAGAAATTCTCTATGAAAAAGAATCCTATGACAAGGGAGAAAATGTCTACCCTTGATGAGTGGTGGGATAATCGTGTAGAAATAAAAGATGAAAAAGAAGACAGTTCTATGACAGAGACTTGGAAAGCAAGAAAAGTATCTGTAGAAGAAATCGTAGCGAATAATTATAGTTTAGACTTTTGTGGTTTCCCAAATGAAGAAAAAGTAATTCTCTCTCCGAAAGAAACAATAGAAAACTTTAAAGCGGAGAGGGAGAGACTTGATCGGAAGATGGATGCGAAACTGCAAGAGATTATGGATATGTTGGGAGTGTAGTTATGGTATTAGCAAAAGAACTAAGACAAGCAGTATTAAGAGCTGCTATGCAAGGATTACTTACACATCGGCTCAATACCGATTCTTCAGTTGACGATTTGTTGATAGATATAAAAAATAAAAAAAATGATATGATTGCTAATCATATTATTGGAAAGGAAAAACCATTTTCTACTCTAACAAAGTTTGACGAACAACCATACGAGATTCCTGATAATTGGAGATATGAAAGATTTGGTACAATAATCATTAATAGAGATGCTGAAAGAATTCCTCTTTCAGCATCATCAAGGGCTAGTAAAGAAAAAAAATATGATTATTATGGAGCATCGGGAGTAATTGACAAAACAGATAGCTTTTTGTTTGATAAGGAATTACTTTTAATAGGTGAGGATGGAGCAAATTTATTATCAAGAAGCACACCAATAGCATTCATTGCAAATGGAAAATATTGGGTAAATAATCATGCACATGTTTTGGATGTGTGTTGTGGATTGAATCTTCAATATATTTGTTACTATATTAATTCTATTGACTTATCAATTTATGTGACAGGAACCGCACAACCTAAAATGAATCAGTCTAATATGAATGCTATTTGGGTTCCTGTTCCTCCAATTGAAGAACAGCAAAGGATCGTTGATAAAATTAATGAGATAATGCCTAAAATTGATGAATATGAGAAGATTGAGAAAGAGTTGGAGGCATTAGAAAAGGAATTTCCGACAAATATGAAAGATGCACTTCTTCAAGCTGCTATGCAAGGGAAACTGACAGAGCAGTTTGAGAGTGATAGTGGTGTGGATGAATTATTGGTAGCAATTAAAGAAGAAAAGAAAGAACTGATTGCACAAAAGATAATAAAAAAAGAGAAGCCTTTATCAGATATTGAGGAAGAAGAAATTCCATTTGACATTCCTGAAAATTGGAGATGGGTGAGATGGGGAAATTTAGCATATTCAATTCAATATGGTTATAATGCTCCTGCACAAGAATCAGGAAAAATTAAGATGGTTCGTATTAGTGATATACAAGATAATTTGGTGAATTGGGATAGTGTACCATATTGTGATATATCAGATGAAGAAATAGAGACATATCTTTTAAAGGAAAATGACATTTTGTTTGCAAGAACAGGAGGAACAGTAGGAAAATCATTTTTGGTAAGTTATGTTCCAGAAGATGCTATTTATGCAGGATATTTAATAAGAACAAGATATAATGCTAAACTGATTCCGCAATATTTAAAATTTTTTATGGAAAGCCAGCTATATTGGGTACAGTTACAAAATGGAAAAACACAGGGATGCCAACCTAACTGTAATGGACAAACTTTATCAAAGATGATAATTCCACTACCTCCTATAGAGGAACAGCAGAGAATTGTAGAAAGATTGGATGCATTGTTGCCATTATGTGAGGATTTGAGGGAAGTGTAAGTCATTATTTATGAAGCTATGTATGGAGGAGTTACATTGATGAAAGTGAATATATTTTTGTCTTATTATTGGAATGATTCATGTGAAGCCGATAAAATTTATGACTATTTTAAGAAAAATCAAAATATTGAATTACATAGAGACAAAATTGACATTAAGAAATGGGGAAGCATAAAAGAATATATGCAATCTATTAGCAATATGGATTATACAATTCTTCTTATTTCAGATTCATATTTGAAATCGGCTAATTGCATGTATGAAGTTTTGGAAGTAATGCGAGATAGAAATTATAGAGATAAAATTTTCCCTGCTGCCTTATATTCAGGAATTTATAGTCCTGTTAAGAGCGAAATATGTGAAGCATTGGCAAGATGAATTTAACGAATTAGAAGGTATACTGAAAGAAATTAATGTGCAGAATCTTGGAAAATTAAATGAGGATTTGAAACGGAAACAGGATAAATCTTCTAATATTGCAGAGTTCTTAGATGTTGTTTCTGATATGAATAATCCTGGTATTGAGGATGTATGTGTATTAATTGAAGAAAAATTAAGGCAGAAAGATTTTCTTGGAAATGGAAGAAGCCAAATTAGTGATGCTAATGATTTATTTGCTACATTGGGAATACCAAAAACGAAATACAACTCTAAACCGACAGATTTGGAGATAAATCAATTTGTAAGAGAAAGTTTTAATCAAATTGTGAAGTTGTTATCACAATTGTGTCAGCAATATCAAACTCAAAATGCATGGATACAAGTTCAGATTGAACAGGCTGATACAAGAACTGTGATTTATCAATTTTATAGAAATGGGCAGTTGACAAGAGGATTGAAATTATTTTTAAGTAATATGTTTGGCGGTGGAAGAGAAAATATTGGCTTGTCTGATAATACAATGTCATTTGGCAGTGGAAGTTCATGGAATGGTATGTACAATGTAAAATTTATAGATGGAGAATTGAAACTGTATGCAACAATGTTATTTATGAATAGCCAAAAGGCAATGACGGTAGAAGAAGTTGTAAGGGATATTTGGGAACATTATATACAAATATATTTGGAAAGATAGGGGGATTTCTGTATGTATGAGAGTGAACTTATAAATAAAGTGGAAGAAGGAAAAGGGTATAAAAGGGAGATATTAGAAGAATTTGTCTTGAAACATCATTATCATCTTTATTCCAAAACAATGGGAAGCAATATGTACATGAGTGGACAAGTTATGTGTGTGGCTGAGAAGGTAATAGAAGGTGATTAACAGTTTTTCAATGATAATGGTAAATATGGTACATATTGAGCCTGTTAAAGGTATTGTCTTTGCAGATTTGCAATTATGATTATAAAAATGAGTGGAGTTAGAAGAGATTGAGTGTGTCTACTAAATTCAACAAGCAAGGAATAGAAAAAATTAGAAAACAGATGGAAAGAGAGCTTAATCGTCAGATTCAGATAGGAGTGAGTGATTTGAGAAAAGATAGTGATAACAGTTCAATGTATGTCACTGGTGAAATGGATATATATATTTAACAATGGAAGGAATTGAATATTTTAAGGATAAAGAAAGGATGAATCAGCTAGAACAGATGAGTAGTAATGTAACAAATTTTTATGGTCCAGTAAATAATATGCAAATGCAACAAGGTACTGTTAATTCAACACAAATACAAACAATTTCAACAGAATCAATAGATTTTGAAAAAGTTTCAGAATTTATTGAAAGAGTTAAGAAGTATGATCCGCTTTTGGAAGATGAGTATGGAGAACAAGCAACAGATGTACGGGAAAAATTGGATGAGATTTCATTCTTAGTTCAAAAGAAAGAGAATCCTGGAAAAATAAAGTCATTACTTATGGAATTGAAAAATTTGTCAGTGGGTGTAGGAGGAAGTCTGATTGCAACAGGAATTGTAGAGGGAATAAAACTTCTTTTTATGTAGGAGAGATAAGTTATGGGTGGTATAGTTTTAGAATTGCAACAAGAGGCATTGAGCAAAGATGCTAATATAGAGTCTTTGTTGAGAAAAGCATATGCCATAGCAAAAAAGCTGAAATTGAAAGAATTTGAAGACTGGATTCAGCTTGAACAAAATGGATATGGTTTAAGAGAAGTACCTGAATACAGATATGTACAGGGCAGATAAAAGCAAGGAATCCAAATTATGGGTGGATTCCTGTAGTTCTTTCATCCGAAATAGAAAAGGTTATATCTAATGTACCAGTAAAAGAAGCATTATCAGGATTGATAGATTTATATAAGTCAGATAATGAATTTTTGGCTTTTAATATGAATGCTGATTGTAATCAATCAATGAATTTGGCGAAAGCGGAGAGTAAGGTGACTTATGCGGAGATTAAAAAAGTGACAGAGTATTAAGGTATTGCAAGGTGGAGCCAGAATGGGGAAGAGCAAATGGATATAAAGAATGGGATTATGTTTTCATGCCTTTTAAGTTGATAACAGAAAATGCTACACTTGACATGTTAACAAAGAGATTTATTGTAGATGCTGATTCGGATATTTTAAAAGAGGATAATTAAGCGAAAAATAGAGTATTTAAACGAGGATGAGAACGATTGAAGAAGCATGAAGACGGGAGGGAAAAGTTATGCAATACCAAAATCCATTTTGGGGAATGATGAATTATGATTATATACAACAGCAAACGCAGCAATACCATATGGGACAGGTGAGAAATACATACGAGTGTGCACATAAATTAAAGGATTTTTTGGATAGTACAGATAAGATAGCACCAGAATATCAGCAGGCTGCATGGTTGGAATGTTGTGCAGTTTTGGTGGATTATTATCAAAAACATAATATTGTTTGAAAAATTTATATTATGGATTGCTTTGGAGTTATTATAATTGTATTGTAAAGGTAAAGCTATTGAACGAAGTAAAATTTTAGTTGCTAATAGGTGAATATGAATGGAACTGGAAATCAGCATTGAAGATTTATTAAATAAACGTCGTGTAGAATCCGACAGAATTGAATTTAAAGCAGGATGGAATCCTGATGACATTTATCATAGTGTATGTGCCTTTGCCAACGATTTTGACAATGTGGGTGGCGGATACATTCTTATTGGTGTGGAGGAAAAGAACGGTGTAGCGGTTCGCCCGGTAAAAGGGATAAATGAACAGGAGATTGATAAGATTCAGAAAGAAATTCTTGGTTATAATAACACTATTATCCCAGCATATTTTCCAAAAGTTATCATAGAAGAAGTAGATAGAAAGATGGTTATGGTACTATGGATAACAACCGGAATCCAGAGACCATATAAAGTACCGGAGCATGTGACTGCAAAAAAAGAGAAAAAGCATTACTACTATATCCGCTATGCTTCCAATTCTGTGCATGCTAATCCGGAACAGGAGCGTGAACTGATCAATATGACTAATTATGCTCCGCTGGATGCCAGACCAAATTTTGACGCGACAGAGAATGATATTTCGGTTGCACTGCTGATAGATCATCTTAATGAGACAAAAAGCAAACTGGCAAAACAAGTGACAGAACGTGGGGTGATGGCTGTTTTAAATGATATGCAGTTATTGGTTGGACCGCCGGAACAGCAGTATATTTCTAATGCGGCATTAATGATGTTCTGTGAACACCTGGATAAATTTTTCCCTTATACACAGGTAGAAATTGTGCGTTTTCCAGATGGAAGTATCAAAAATCCTAATAATTTCAAAGAGTTTCCGGTCATTAAGGGTTCAGTGCCAATGATGATCAAACGCACCATGCAGACATTGCAGGATTTGGTAATTGAAGAGATGGTTACGAAAGTGAATTACCAAATGGAAGCAATACGCAGATTTAATTATCCGTATCAGGCATTGGAAGAAGCTGTTGTGAATGCATTTTATCACAGAGATTATCTTTCTTATCAGTCAATTATGATTGAGATTGAGCCTGAGTTGATTCGGATTATCAGCTTTCCAGGAATAGACCGTTCTATTCCGCAAAGGGTAATCGAAGAGGGTGAGCGCTTCTCTTCCAGATACTATCGTAATAAACGTTTGGGTGAATTTTTGAAAGAATTGGATTTATCTGAAGGAAAATCAACAGGCATTCCAACTATTCAGGAAGAACTGCGGAATAATGGTTCGCCCAAAGCAAGGTTCTTTACGGATGATGACAGACGGGCTGTGACTGTGGAAATTCCAATCCATCCGGATTTTTTGAATAGATATGAACCCCAAAATGAACCCCAAAATGAACCCCAAAATAAAATTAATGAAAAGATTATTGAACTGATAAAAGAAAGCAATCACATAAGTCGGAAAGAAATGGCGGAGAAGCTAGGGTGTTCTATGAGTACAATTAAGAGAGCGCTTGCAAATTTAAAGGAAGAAGAGCGGCTTGTATATGAAGGTTCAAGTAAGAAAGGGTATTGGATTATTAAATAAATTTTTTGTGTAAGTTGTCTGAATTTTCTTATACAATTTTAACTGCTTGAAAGGAATTTACAAACGAAAAATATAATTTTAAGATTTGAATTTATAGTCTAAGACTTACTAAGGGTAGAACCGCGACCAGCGACGGAACAAGTTGCTGGTCTTTGATTTTGTGTATATTTTCATACTTGTTAATAGGAACTTCTATGCAGGGATATTCCATTCATTCACAAAAAGAGAAAATAAGAAAGCATACAGATGCATTTGAATATGAAATATCAGTTTTTTGAATGCAACACAATTAGCACTGGACGATGTAGCGGCAATTTGGTAAAATAATTCTATCTGCTCATTTTGCCAGGAATAATGAGAATTGTCAGAATCAGGCCCAAAATGGCAGGATACAGATTGATAGTAAGGTATGGTAAGGAATATGGAAATTGGTTTGGAGAGCAAAAATCTTATCAAAGAACAGGAACGGCATATTAAGGAATTGGAAAAGAAAGTTTCAGACCTGGAAGGGGCTTTGGCGGCGGCAGAGGAGACCAACAAAGCCAAAAGCAGGTTTCTTTCCAATATGTCCCATGATATCCGGACACCGATGAATGCGATTATGGGAATGACTTCCATTGGTCTGTCCCACATTGATGAAAAGCTGCGGGTACAGGATTGCCTTAGCAAGATTCAGACGGCATCCACGCATTTGATGAGCCTGGTGAATGATGTGCTTGATATGTCACGAATCGACAGTGGCCGTATCGTTTTGGGTGAAGAGGTTTTTTCTCTTGCTGACCTTGTTCACGACGTTTCGGTGATTACCCGTCCCCAGGCGCTTCAAAAAGGCCAGCATCTTCAAATAGATATTAGAGAGATCAAGGAAGAAAGTCTGTTGGGGGATCCCCTGCACCTGCGCCAGATTTTGGTAAATATCATCGGGAATGCAATAAAGTATACCCAGGAGAAGGGGGAAATACTGGTACAGTTTTCCCAGTATTTTTCGGAAGATGCCACACCAGATGATGGAACAGGGAAAGAAAAGGTCTGGCTGGACTTTCAGTGTAAAGACAATGGGATGGGCATGAGTGAAGAATTTCTGAAGCGGATCTTTATCCCTTTTGAGCGGGTACACAATGATGCTACCAGTAAAATAGAAGGTACCGGGCTTGGAATGTCTATTGTGAAGAATTTAGTGGAACGGATGGATGGGCAGATCACAGTGGAGAGTAAAGAAGGAGTGGGGAGCTGCTTTAAAGTGAAGCTCCCGATAGCTGTGGCAGATAAGGAAAATAAAGTGTTAGATCTTCCGGTAGGGGAGAGCGTACTGGTCGTAGAAGGCAATCAAGACCGGGCCAGGCAGATTTCAAGTTATTTACAGGAAGGTGGTTTGGCTCCCATACATTGGGAAAGCGGTTCACAGGCCCTTACCTGGCTGACAGAAGCGCAGTTTGAAGGGCATATGCCCTGCGGAATGCTTTTAGGCGAGGGCATCAGCGATGTGCCTGTTTTAAATCTTGCTTCCCATGTGCGCCAATTGGCCGGACAGAATTTTCCGATTCTTTTGGTGTCAGAGGCGGATTGGGCGCAGATAGAGTACCGTGCAGTGCGTTCCGGTGTAAATGCCTTTGTTCCCTGTCCCTTATTTAAGAGCAGGCTCTTTAGCACGTTAGCAGAACTGACAAAAGGAGTCAGAGATGAAGCTGTGGTGGAGAAGAAGGTTGATTACAGCAGATACCGTGTTTTGCTTGTGGAAGATATTGAGTTAAACCAGGAAATTGCCGTGGAACTTTTATCTGTAACAGGTGTGCAGGTGGAAGTTGCCGATAATGGCGTACAGGCGGTGGAAAAATTTGAAAGATCGCCGGAAGGGTATTATGACCTGATTTTCATGGATATCCATATGCCGTTGATGGATGGATATGAGGCTACCAGGCGGATCCGGGGGATGAAAAGGGCGGATTCGGCAGATATTTGGATTGTGGCAATGACGGCAGATGCTTTTGTGGAAGATGTCAGGCAGGCGAAAGAAGCCGGTATGAATGAGCACATTTCAAAACCTGTTGAGCCTGACCGGCTGCAGGAGATTTTGTACGGGCAGTTTCAATAGCCAGAGAGGAATACGATATGCAGCCATACCAAGAAGAATATATTAAAAATTTAAAACAGATCGCAGTCCTTACATCCCGTAAAAAACCGAATGGCCTTCCCTTTGAGGCATACCGTGAGCAGCTTATAGATCACAGGCGGCAGGTAGAGCGAATGGTGGCGCGTAATATGGAACTGCTGAAAAAAGAATTGTTTCCTGTGCTCGATCATTTGCTGGAAGCAGGAACGGAGCAGTTGCAGGAACTGCAGGAATTTGCCCAGAAGCTGTTTCAGGTGGGGGAAGAGTTGGATACAGGGCTGTTTTGTAAGATCCATCAAGCATTGCTTAGCCTGGCACGGCTGACCAAAGACCAAAATGGTATGATCAGGGAATTGTACTGGCTGGGGCTTGGACGCCATAGCCTTTGCAGCAAGCTGGAAGGACTGGATATGTCCGTGGTGGATCCCTATATGTCTGAAATGCGGCTTTGTTTTACGGAAGCCGCTGCCTATCTGAAATATTTTGATCAAATAGAAGATTCAGAGATAAGGGGGTATATCCTCCGTTCCCGGGCAAACATGTCTTTGGGGCAGTTCTGGTCGGCAGGAGAAAAGATTAAACGCGTTAAACAGACTTTGCAGATACTGGAGGATAAATATTATCAGGAAAAGGAGCCGGATCTTCCCTGGGAAAAATATATTTTTATGACTCACAGGCAAATGGCGGACAGCATTTCTTACAATAAGGAAAAGGGAATGTCTGCACAGGACGTGGAAGCCATTATGGAGTCCGTGTATATTGTGTATCAGACAAGGATTCAGGGAGCGGTGCAGCGGGAGGAAAGTCCGCTGATCCAGGCAGTCTTTTCGTACTATGCTATTTCTTATTATTGCGGGCTGGATACCTTAGACGGTCTGTTGACCAAGATGGAGAGATTGATGGATATCTCTAATAGTTCTGATTTCTCGCCGGAAAATATGTATGGTCTCATATCTCTGCCTGCATTTTACTGTCAGTATCTCCGGCAATATCCTGACCGGATACCCAGCCGGAAGGCGTATATAGAAGAGCTTTATCGAAAGATTTTGGATTATGTAGAAAGGTTTCCTGATGCGCCGGAGAATGAGACGCTCTTTTTGTACCTCAGACAGTTGGTTAATCATTTCGTGGAAACGGAAAACAGCATTCCGTACGGGGAGTTTTTGCTCACATTGTTGGCGCGGTTTGCGCCGCATACATATATGCATTCCTATATTGTTGCGAAAGCGGCGACTATTTTCTGCCGGATTATTATGGAGGAAGAACCAGGATTTTTTGATGACATTGATTTGATCAGGGAAGAGGCAGATCCCGGGCGAAAACAGCAGAAAGTGTTGGATTATGCTATGACTGGCGGTCTTTTTCATGACGCGGGCAAGATTAATTTTATCAACCTGTATTCCCAGACAGGGCGGCAGTGGTTTGAGGGAGAATATGAAATGACACGTCTTCATACGGTAGTGGGCAGCAGTTGTTTGGCGGAGCGGGCATCCACCCGCCACTATGCGGCAATTGCACTGGGACATCACAGTTGGTATGACGGTTCCGGCGGATATCCTGATTCTTATAAACGGTTAGAATGTCCCTATCGGCAGATGGTGGATGTGATCGGGCTGATAGACTGGATAGAAAATGTGACAGATTCCAAATGCCTGCATACGGGTGTGAAAATGACTTTTGATGAGGCCATTAAAGCAGCCATAGCGTTAGAGGGAAGACGGTTTTCACCGCTTTTGACTGCAAGGTTTCGGGATGAAAAGATCATATCACAGATTAAGGCTGCGTTTGCTGATGGCAGGATAGAGGCTGGCAGACAGTTATTTATGTTTAGCATTCAGCCGGCAGAGGAGATACGGAAAGTAAGAGTGTAGAAGGGAGGCTTACCATGGAAAAGGTAATAGAGAATTTTTTGGAGTATGTAGTAATTGACACCCAGTCATCGGAAGATAGTCAGTTAACGCCGTCTACTGCAAAACAGCATGAATTGGCCAAACTGTTGGTAAAAAGACTGGAAGAGATGGGGGCACAGGAGATCGTCTATGATGAGGAACGCTGTTATGTTTATGCAACCGTTCCGGCATCGGCGGGATGTGAGGACGCACCTGTGATTGGCTTTATTGCCCATATGGATACTGCGCCTGCGGTCACAGGGACAGGGGTGAAACCCAGAATCATTGAGGAGTATGATGGTCAGGATATCCTGCTAAACCCGGAGAGGCAGGTCGTGATGAGGATTGCAGATTTCCCGGAACTGCCTTCTTATAAGGGAAAAAGGCTGATTGTGACAGATGGAACGACACTTCTTGGAGCGGATGACAAAGCTGGCGTTGCGGAGATTATGGCAATGGCAGAGTATTTGCTGGATCATCCGGATATTCTGCACGGTAAGATCCGGATTGGATTTACGCCGGATGAGGAAATTGGAGCTGGTGCGGATTATTTCGATGTGAAACTTTTTGGTGCAGATTATGCATATACGGTAGATGGCGGCAGGCTGGGCGAGCTGGAGTACGAAAACTTTAATGCAGCGGGAGCCAAAGTAATCATCCATGGCAGAAGCGTACACCCCGGGGAGGCCAAGGACAAAATGAAAAATGCGCTTCTTATGGCACAAGAGTTCCAGTCGCTGCTTCCTGTTGCACAAAATCCTATGTACACCAGCGGTTACGAAGGGTTTTACCATTTAGACCGATTAAACGGTACCGTGGAAGAGGCAGTAGCGGAATATATTATCAGAGATCATGATAAGGAGAAATTTGAAGAGAAGAAAGCATATTTCCAGGAGGCGGCAAGGTTTTTGAACGAAAAGTATGGCCAGGATGCTTTCGAGATTGAAATGAAGGATTCCTATTATAATATGAAGGAAATCATTGAAAAACATATGCATCTGATAGATTATGCCAGGGAAGCAATGACAGAACTTGGCATTGAACCGGTGGTGGTTCCAATCAGAGGCGGGACAGACGGGGCAAGGCTATCTTTTGAAGGGCTTCCCTGTCCGAACCTTTGCACAGGCGGAGCTAATTTTCACGGACGGTTTGAGTATGCCTGTGCGGATGACATGGAGAAGATCGTGGAACTCCTTGTGAAAATTGCGGGGAAATATAGAAAGTGATATTGGAAAATCAAGGATCCGCCGCAAGTACAGTGCAGACCTATTGTTTGTGGGAAGAAAAATTGGAGGGATTGAGATGATTAACAAACAGGATTATTTACGACAGATTGATGAAGTGATTGAAAAAGGACCGTATAAGGACAACTGGGATTCCCTTGCAGCCCATCAGACTCCGGCATGGTTTAAGGAAGCAAAATTTGGCATATTTATTCATTGGGGCGTTTACAGTGTTCCGGCATTTGGAAACGAGTGGTATTCCCGGAATATGTACATACAGGGGAGCCCGGAATATCAGCACCACTTAAAAACCTATGGGCCTCACAAGGAATTTGGTTATAAAGATTTTATCCCGATGTTTAAGGCTGAGAAGTTTCAGGCAGCCGAGTGGATTGGCCTGTTTAAGAAGGCGGGTGCGAAGTATGTGGTGCCGGTAGCGGAACACCATGACGGTTTTCAGATGTACAGAAGCGATATTTCCCATTGGAACGCATATGAAATGGGGCCGAAGAGGGACGCGCTTGGAGAACTGGCGGAGGAGATGGATAAGCAGGGGCTTATCCGTGGCGCGTCTACCCACAGGATCGAGCATTGGTTCTTTATGGGCGGCGGAAGGGAATTTGAAAGCGACATCACGGAAAATGAGAAAGAGGGCGATTTTTATTGGCCGGCGATGCCTATGGAATGGGACAAACTTCATGATCTTGACAGCGAACCCACACCCACGAAGGATTTCCTGGAAGACTGGATGATCAGGACTTGCGAGCTGATCGACAGATACCGGATCAAGGAATTATATTTTGACTGGTGGATCCAGCACAGCAGTGCGAAGAAATATCTGAAGAAGATTGCGGCATATTATTATAACCGGGCCATAGAATGGGGCGAAGAAGTGCAGATTACTTACAAGCATGATGCTTATATGTTCGGGACGGCCACAGTGGATATCGAAAGGGGGCAGTTTGCCCAGATCCAGCCTTTTGCCTGGCAGACAGATACTGCAATTGCGAAAAACTCCTGGTGTTATACGGAAAATAATGAATTCAAGGAAGCAAAAAATATCTTGTGTGACCTGGTGGATGTGGTCAGCAAGAATGGATGTATGCTCCTCAACGTAGGCCCTAAGTCGGATGGCACGATTTCTGAGGAGGACCAAAAAGTTCTTTTGGAGATCGGGCAGTGGATGGAAACAAATGGAGAAGCAATATATGGTACGGGAATCTGGCGTGTGGCACAGGAAGGACCTACCGAAGTGGCTGAAGGACAGTTTACGGATGGAGAAGATAAGGTATTTACAAAAGAGGATTTCCGGTTTACAACGAAGGGGACTTACTTATATGCAATTTGTCTTTCCTATCCGGAGGATGGCAAGGTCATGGTGAAGTCTTTGGCTGATCAGGATGCCTCCCATCTGCCCAAATTCCACGGTATCATCAACAAAGTGGAAGTGCTTGGCTTTGAAGAAGAGCCGGTATGGGAGCGGACAGAGGAAGGACTTAAGATCACAACAAGCAAGGTAAAGTCGGATAAGCCTGTTGTATTTAAGATAAGTATTGATTAATGGCCAGGGGCCGGGATCGTGGAAATTATTCTTCCATTTCCACGATCCTGGTGTCCGGGTTGCCGGCAATGGACTGTTCAATGACGGCTGCGGTGAGCCGCTTGAAATTATTGCCGGATGAGGTCGCGCCCGTTAGGGCATCTATATCGGAAGCGTCTTGTTTCTCAATTAACTCAGCGGCATAGTACCTGGTGTATTCATTGGGATAGGTTCCGGAAACAGATGCCATATTCTGCATATAAGCGTTATCCCATGCCTTGATATAGCCGCTAGGGTCTTTGGCGTTAAATTCTGTATAAACGATCTTACTGTCTTTTACCATAATACATACATATTCTTTCCAGCCGTGGGAATAGCCGGACATTTCAGCGCTATAAAATCCGTCCTGCATCTTAGGCTGGGAACCGCATCCCTGAAGGAGAAGGGCAAGTAGAAATAATCCTAATAATATTTTCTTATTCATCATAAGCCTCCAACAATCTTATCTATATTCTTTGATCTTCACCTGTGATACATAATTTTCAAGGTCTTCCGCCTGGGCTAAGGATTGTGCCGCCATGGTATCATTCCTGTTTGCAATATCCTGAAGGGCGGCAAGGCTGCTGTTGGCATGGTCAACGGCGGCAGTCTGTTCCTGTACGGTATCGGAAAGTCTGGCGGAAATATCCCGGTACTGCTGTGTAAGGCCTGAAATCTCCTGGAAGGTCTTTGCCGTTTGATTTGCAGTGGCAAGTCCTGCCTGGATGGTTTCGGCGGAGTGTTCAATCAGTTTGCTGGTTTCTGACAAGGCCTGGGCAGTCTGTGCAGAAAGTTCCCTGATCTCACCGGCCACAACGGAAAATCCCCGGCCCGCTTCCCCTGCCCTTGCCGCTTCCACAGAGGCATTCAAAGACAAAAGGTTGGTCTGGCGGGAGATATCTTCGATCATAAGGCTGACATTTGAAATGGAATTGACAGCCTTATGGATCTGGGCCATGGAGTCCAGCATACTTTGCATGTAGCCCTCACCCAGACTGGTTTTTTCGGTTGCCTGCTCTGTACAATGCTCGATCTGCAGGACGTTATCTTTATTCCTGTCTATGGAAGATATGATTGCGGCCATATTGTGTTCCATATCATGAAGAACGTCAGTTTGCTCTCTGGAGCCGTCAAGGAGCTGCCTTGCGTTTTCGGATACTTCCATGGAGGACTGGTTCATTTTTATCATGGTTTCATTAAGGGCATTTGTTATGTTGCAGAGGGAATCCCGTATGGAAGAAAAATCCCCCCGGAAGTCATCCGGGATATCGCTGGCATAATTGCCGCTTGCCAGTGTACTTAAACATTCCTCAATATCCTGGACATAATGCTTTAAACTGAAAACCGTGCTGGAAAGGGCCTCTGTCAGGATACTGGTTTCATCATCGTTGCCGGATAAAACCACTTCGTCTGTAAGGTTTCCGTCAGATAACGCTTTCAACCGCGTAGTCGCCAGGGACAAGGGGGTTGAAATGCGTTGGGAGACCGGAACCATAATGGCGGCGGCAGCGATTAAAAGGAGCAGGGACATAAGCCCGGAAAGAGCTGTGGACACATAGGTCGTGCTCATAAACTCGATCCTTGGGGCATACAGGAATAAGGCCCAATTGGTTCCGGGAATGGGGGAGTAACCGGTGTAATATTCCATATATCCGGGTCTGTTTCCCAACGTTAGTTTTTGGGAACCGATCTGGAAAGCGGTGATCTTATCAAAGCTTTCGGCATTTCCGGATGAAGGGTATAAATCATAAATATTAACTTTGTCGATGATATTTTGAAGGTTCCTGTCTCCGATAATGGTTCCATCATCGTTGATAATGCAGGCGCTTCCCGTATCGCCTAAGACAAGCGGATTTAAAACATCGCTTAAAATGTCGTATTTGTAACTGCCGATCAGGTATCCCATGACGCCTTCTTCATTTTTAAGGGGGGAACCGACGCAGAGTTGAAGAATATCATTGGCATAATACGGCTCACCAATGGTGATGCTTCCGGTTTGTGTCATCATGGAATAATATCCGGTATCGGAAATGGAATCCGGGGCGGAATCATCTCCGTAAAGTTTTTGACCATTGACATCATAACCGGCTAGCCAGACAAATTCTATCTGCAGTTTAATGGCGTTGATACGCTCCTGCTTTTCTTCCGTGGATGAAGCCTCACCAAGGAATACATTTTCGGAAGAAAAGTTAAACATTCTTTCCGTGAGGAGGTGTAGGTTTGAACTAATGTTTTGTGCAGCGATCCTTGCTGAGATTTGCATGTTGTCCAACTGCGTGGCGTCGGTGGAGCGGACGCTTCCCATAAACATGATCGTGGTCACAAGCACTGTGACCAGGATAGCTGCGGACATGACATAGAAAATAATTTTGTGCTTCAAATCATGGTACTTTTTCATGACAAAACTCCTTTACAGCTTATGTATTATTTTCCATATGGTAACATAAATAGGCCAAATTGCCTATGGGTATTTTGCATAATTATTTGGACTGGAAACACATAGGGAATGCTCGACATGAACGAAGCTTACCGATTTCACTTTTTCACATACCGCATGACCAGAATCCCTCCTGCTATGCTTAGTCCCGCGCCCAGAAAAAGAGCGGCTTCAAGGCTGGTATCCGCCAACACGCCGAAAAGAATGTTTGTGCCGGCCCCCACGCTGTCAATTACCACAGCATAGATGCTCAGTATGGTTGCCCGGTTTTGGGTAAGTATCCGGCGGTTTTGCAGCTCTGTCTGCAAAGGCTGGAACAGACTGAAGGCAAGCCGCAGAATCAGGATGCCGGCAATAGAAAACCACGGGCTTTCGGTAAAAGAAAGCAGCAGGCAGGATAGGGTAGTTGCAAAAAAGAGGTAAAAAATGAAACGGGGAATTCCCAGCTTATGCGTAAACTTTGGCGAAAGCGCGCTGCATAAACCGATGATCGTCACAAGGATATAGATATAGCCCATGGCAGCAGGAGAAAGACCGCACTTGGTATACTGTAGCTGGCTTAAAAACACAGTAATGGTTTGGTGGGTTTCCTGAAACAAGGCGATTCCAACCAGAAAGAAAAGTAAATGCCGGTCTTTTGCCACTTGCTTTAAAAGTCTTAAGATCTTTTGCCCGTTAGGGCTTTTCGTTTCCTGCCTGTGAACTTCCCTAAGTCCCAGGGCAAGCAGCCCGGCAATACCGTAACTTATGACGGTAAGCAGCCCTGCCAACGGATAGTTGCTGCCCACAAAGGTTGAAAAGACCAGCGCGGCAAACAACAGCCCGGCGGTCTGAAGGCTTTCATAAATTCCGAACACTTTCAGGCTTTCTTCCCTTTGGCAGGAAAGATAAAGAAATGCGCTGTCTACGCCGGATAGGCCGGCAATTACAACACTGAGCATGATACGTTCTAACAGGAACATGCTAAAACGATCTGCCTGCCAGAACACGATCTTGGAGAGAAAATAGAGTACACAGCAAAATAATATGGTTTGTTTGTAACCGATCTTATCCGCAATGATTCCCCAGGGAAATTCCAGGAGCAGGCATAAAATGAGAGAAATACTTTCAATGATAGTGATTTGCAGGATCGAGACCCCATGAGCCTGACGGTATAAGGTGGCAATGGGGCCGTAGAAAATCATCCCCTGTAAAAAGGCGATGGCATACATGAGATAGATATTTTTGTTTTTCATAAGAGATATCATCCTTTCCGGTTATTTACACAACAAAAGCAGCGCCATATCAAAGTGGCGCTGGAAACGGGTTGTTGTGTTTAAGTCGGAAAATTCATGGATCATTACCTCGTAGTTGATGATTTAAATTTGATTTATTATACAGGCAAAAAGCAGAAAAAACAATAAAAATATTTGAAACTTTTTAAAGTTTTGTTACCCTATGTAAGTGAAAGGGTTCAAACTTTCACTTAGGATATCCTAATTTGCGGCTGTTTTCATGAGACGGCTCGACTTGGAGGTTATAAATGAATCAAAAGGAACTTGAATCATATATTTATGCTTATGGTAAAGATTTGTATTCGTTCTGCTGTTCGGTGGCTTATGACCGCCAGGAAGCGGATGATTTATATCAGGACACTTTTTTGAAATTATATGAGATGGGGGAAAACCTGGAGATCAAAAAGAATCCCAAAAGCTTTTTGATGTCGATTTCCGTGAACCTGTACAGGAATGCAAAAAGAAAGTTTTCCATACATAAGAGGATCATGGGAACGGCAATGTCCATTGAGGAAGCAGCGGATATCCCTTCCGGGGAAAAGATGACGGAAGATGAAGTCATGGAAAAGGAGGAATGCCGGATGGTCCGCAGTGCGGTCGGTAAGCTGCCTGATAAATACAGGATTCCGGTACTGCTGTTTTACATGGAAGAATTGTCTATTTCAGATATCTCATCAATTTTGAAATTACCGGAAGGGACGGTAAAGAGCAGGATACATAGGGCGAAGAAAATCTTAAAACAAAAGTTGGAGGATCAGGCTTATGAAAAATAATATGGATCAACTGTTAACCAAAGCGCTTGCCCCAACAATTGCGCCAGGCGGGAAATTAAATGATCAGGTTCTTCGTAAAGCGAAGGAGGCAGAAAGAATGGCTAAGAGAAAGAAACATTACAGGAGATTTCCGGCGGCAGCCGTTTTGGCGGCATGCATATTGGTTTTAGGTTCTATCACGGCGGTAGCGGCATACCGTTACTTAAGCCCTGCCCAGGCGGCGGAGGAAACAGGGAATGATTTGCTGAAAGAAGCGTTTTTGAGTGAGGATGCAGTATTGGTAAACGAAAGCCAGGAAAGCGGCGGTTACCGTGTTACGCTGCTTGGCAGCGTGGCCGGAAAGAACCTTAACCGTTTTCTGCCGGAAGACGGCGGCATATCTGAGGATGACAGGATCTATACGGTGGTTGCTATTGAAAAAGCAGATGGAACGCCTATGCCGGATGGAAGTTCTGATGAATACATGAAAGAGGCTTTTTATGTATCCCATTACATCCGGGGATTGGATCCTGTCTGGTATGGCATGATGGGCCTTGGAGGAGGATATACGGAATTTGTAAAAGACGGGATCTTGTACCGGTTGATCGATATGGATAATATTGAAATGTTTGCAGATAAAGGAATTTATGTGGGAGTAAATACAGGCTCTTTTTATGATACGGATGCGTACCGGTTTGATGAGAGTACCGGAGAAATAACCCGCAATGAAAGCTATCAGGGGGTGAATGCACTGTTTGTACTCCCGGTGGATAAAAGCAAGGCTGACCCGGCAGCGGCGCAGGCATTTTTGAAGGAATGTGAGCAGTCTTTTAACGAACCTTCAGAGCCAATTGAGATGGACGAGAGGCAGATGGAAGTGGAAGAGTTTATAAATATGCTCACATCGGATAACCTGGAGGAATATTGTGAAATGGATGAATCCACAAGACAAGTTTGTACACCGGATGGGGACGGGTATATCAGTTTTGGGAACGGAGGACATGCGCCTGTGGATTTTGTCTGCCCGGATAGGAAGGCCGGTGTACGGAATATCGGGAGTTATTCTTGTTCAGATGGAGTGGTGGACTTAAATATCGAAGTGTTTACGTTAAATGAGGATGGAACCGTTACTTATGCGATGTACCATCCTAAACAATAAGGGGAAGTTTTCCGTGGAAATTTTCCGGCGGAAATGAAAAAGGGATGAAATTCCACACAAGATATGCTATACTTCATTCATAACAAATACAAGCCGCACGATCAGTAAGGCAGAAATGGAGGAAGAGATGCATAAGGAAAATTTATCGGCAGAGCAGGCGCTGCAAAAGTTAAAAGAAGGGAATCAGCGTTACTTGGCTGCAATGACAAATCCCGGGGATGTTTCACCTGCAATCAGGCAAAAGACCTGTGACGAGGGGCAGGCCCCTTATGCGATCATCATAACCTGTTCTGATTCCAGAGTGATTCCGGAGAGTATCTTTAGTGCAGGAATTGGGGAATTATTTGTAATCCGTGTAGCAGGTAATGTGATGGATAAGCATCAGCTTGGAAGTGTTGAATATGCTGCAGACCATCTGGGAACCCGGTTGGTAGTCGTATTAGGACATGAGCATTGCGGGGCTGTAGGCGCAGCAATTACCAGTAAGCCGGAGGGCTTCGTGAAGTACATAACCGATGAGATCCTTAAGGCGGTCGGGGAGGAAAAGGATGAGTACAAGGCGTGCTGTCTGAATGTGGAGAGGGCAGTGTCTGTCATTAAAGAGAGTTTGCATGTTTCAGAGGAAGAGGGCGGCGTTAAAGTATGCGGTGCGTTCTATCATATTGGTAGCGGTGAAGTGGATTATTTATAAAGAAAGTTATATGTTCTTTTGTTTTTAGGAAATAGCAATTTCCCTGGTATTTGCCGTTTTCATATAGCCGCACAACGATTTCCAGCATGCGCCTGTCGAGTTTGTGGTAGCATAGTTTGGCTGGCCATGGAAGCCCGGTTAAGTATTCCTGCTGTTTAGGATCTAATAAGGGAAGGCAGTTTGTCAAAAAACTGCCTTTTTCTAATCCAAAATCGCAGGATACATAGGAAGCATCCTGTCCATTTTGACTGCACTTTTCCAGCAGGAAGGAGGCAAGATGACAAGCAGGGTTAAAGGGGATTTCGATGAAGCGGAGAGGTTCTTTTGGCGCAGCGGGAACGGAAACCTTCCGGAAACTTACTTTTCCGTACTTATCGTATTCTTTTACAAATTCGGCTTTGGGGATAACATCACCGCTGCCTGGCTGGGTAAGAAGGATGACCCCGGTATCTAACAGGCGTTCCCAAACTGCTTTTTGTACCCGGTCATAAGAGGTGGGAAACTGGAGCCGTTCCATAATCTGTGTCACACTGTAGCCTGAGTCTGTTAAATGGCGGATAGCGCCGCCGCAGGCGGCCTCAAAAGTAAAGTTTGCAAGAGCGTTTTTGAAATAGTCCGGTTCTGCCATAATTACCTCCCAAAAGGTTTTGTACAAGGCTATTTTAACCGGGAGGGATGGCTTTAGGCAATTGTTTTTTTTTAGATCCATTCATTGACAAGGGAAGGCTTTTGTTCTATTGTAAATAGTAAGGAGGTTATGGGTCATGAAAAAATTATTGATTACAGGAATTGTTTGTTCCATGGTATTGTCTGCGCCCATTTCGGCAGCGGCAGCAGAGATACAGCCGACTTGCAGTATCGGGGGATGTCATGTCGGGGAATGTTTTATGGATGCTGATGCTGATGGGATGTGCGGGGATCATTGCTTTACAGATGAAGATGGTGATGGCGTATGCGACAACCATTGTTATATAGACGAAGATAATGATGGCATTTGCGATCACTATATTGATGATGATTCAGACGGTGTTTGCGACCATTGCCATGAGCATGGCAAGCCGGTACAAAAGGAAGTTCGCAGCAGAAGATCAGGGCATCATTCCGGTCGCCGCTCGGGGCATCACGGAGGCCACTGTAGGTAAATAAGAATGAAAACGGAAACGGGCATGGAAGAGTGTATGATTGTACACAGTTTCCATGCCTGTTTTTTATGGCGCCATCAATAAAGAGGCATGTACGGTAAGGAAGTAGCAGCAAATTTTCCGAAGCAAGGAACAGATAGAGGAAAGCCGGGCCAGTATATAAGAAAGAGCTGCCCTTGGTGGACAAATAAAATTTCTGATAGTATAATCCAGATCAGATAAAACAAACAAAGGAGAAACAAGGTGCTGACAATAGGGACACATATGTCAATTGCAGGGGGGATTGCACAGGCGGCAAAAAACGTTGTGGATATGGAAGCAAACACGATGCAGATATTCAGCCGCAATCCAAGGGGATCGGGATACCGGATTTATGAGAAAGAGGAAATTGGTAAATTTCAGGAGATACGCAGGGAGCGTCAGTTTGGGCCATTGCTTGCCCATGCACCGTATACGTTAAATCTGGCAAGCAGTACAGAGAAAACTTATGAATTTGCCTGTATGGTTATCCGGGAAGATGTTGCCAGGATGGATGCTCTGGGAATTGAAAATATTGTCTTTCATCCAGGCAGCCATACAGGGATCGGGGCAAAGGCAGGGATTGCCAATATTATTGCAGGGCTTGACCAGGCAATTACCGGGCAGGAGAATTTGATGATCCTTTTAGAAACCATGTCAGGAAAGGGGACGGAAATCGGGAGAAGCTTTGAGGAACTGAGGGAGATCAGAGATGGAGTGAGGCACCCGGAAAAGATAGGGATCTGTTTGGATACTTGTCATGTATTTGCGGCCGGATATGACATTGTGGAGGATTTGGATGGTGTGCTTCGGGAGTTTGACCGTATTTTAGGGATTTCTCTGCTTCGGGCAGTTCATTTAAATGACAGTATGATGCCTTTTGGTTCCAGGAAAGACCGTCATGCTGTGTTTGGCGGCGGAGAGATTGGTGCGGAAGCCTTGCTTCGTGTGATGGAGCACCCCCTTCTTTCCCATATCCCATTTTATTTGGAAACGCCGCTGGATGATCAGGGACATAAAGAAGAGATTCATAGGATCAAGGAAGAACTGGCCAAAAGAGGAAAGCTTTGAAAGGCGGGATCACACGGTGGTAAGGATAGAAAAGGAGCATTTTTCATTAAGGCAGATCTGTGAATCAGGGCAGTGTTTTAGGCTGGAGCTGCTGGAAGAAACGGAAGGCCAGAGGGGGAAGGTAAGCAGAAGGTATGGGCTGGTAGCCTTCGGGAAGTATTTGATGGTCAGCCAGTGCGGAAGCTATGTGGAATTTTTTTGTTCCAGGGAGGAGTTTGATTCCATCTGGAAAGGATATTTTGATTTGACGGAGGATTATGGAAGGCTGATCGCATCCATCGACCCCGGGGATGATTATCTTTGCAGGGCGGCGGCATTTGGCAGTGGAATCAGGATCCTGCGTCAGGATCTGTGGGAGATGATCATTTCCTTTATTATATCCCAACAGAACAATATAAAAAGGATTCGCAGATGCATTGAACTCTTATGCAGAACATACGGAATAAAGGAAAAAACGCCAAAAGGAGATACTTATTATACGTTTCCCACGCCAGAAGCGCTTATGGGTGCGTCCTTGGATGATCTGTACGCCTGTAATTTAGGGTACAGAAGCAGGTATATAAAGGAGACGGCCCGTATGGTCTGTGAGGGAGAGGCAGATCTGGTAAAGATCCGTAAGATGGACTACAAAGAGGCCGTGCAGGAGCTGAAAAAGCTTTGCGGAGTAGGGGAAAAGGTGGCAAATTGCATTTGCTTGTTTGCTTTGCACCAGACAGATGCATTTCCTGTGGATACTCATATCAATAAGGTGTTGAAGAAGCAATATCCGGACGGGTTTCCTTTTGATAAGTATCCTGGATACGGGGGAAGTTTGCAGCAATATATTTTTTATTATGATCTCATGAATGGCATTTCATAAACATAAAATCCCGCCCGCCGGATGATCCTCCGGTGGGCGGGATTTTATGTTATTTTAAGACAACCAGTTCATATTCCCTGTTTCCAAGACCAATCTTAGCGGCATGCTCTAAACAGCTTTTCCACTCAGACTCCGGTGTGGAATTGGTAAAGTGATCGTGATGATCCACAAAATCAGCTTTTTCCATGTTATCTGCAAGCTGGCTGTTAGGCATCGGTGTGGATTTGATGCAGGCGTCTGCACATGCCTGGTCTAACGCAAGTGGGTCAAAGGATGCAAACATCCCGATATTAGGCAGGATAGGGGCATCGTTTTCACTGTGACAGTCGCAGTTAGGTGTAACATCCACTACCAGGGAAATATGGAAGCAGGGACGTCCGTTGACCACGGCCTTTGTGTATTCCGCCATGCGGCAGTTTAAGTCTTTGGAGGCTGCCCAGTTTGCGAAATCAATGGCATCAAAATTGCAGGCGCCAATACAGCGGCCACAGCCTACGCAGTTGTCTGGGTTAATAGACATTTTGTGCGTCTCCTCATGGTAAGAAAGGCCGTTATTGGCACATTCCCGAAGGCAGGCACGGCAGCCTTTACACTTATCCGGGTCGATCTGGGGGGTGCCGTTGCAGTGCTGGTCCTTTTTGCCGGCACGGGATCCACATCCCATTCCGATATTTTTGATAGTTCCGCCGAAACCAGTCATTTCATGCCCTTTAAAATGAGTCAGGCTGATAAAAACGTCCGCATCCATGATGGCCCTTCCGATTTTAGCTTCTTTGATGTACTCGCCGTCTTCCACAGGAACGGTGATATCGTCAGTTCCTTTCAGACCGTCAGCAATGATTACAGGGCAGCCCACGGTAAGGGGGGTAAAACCATTTTCCCATGCACATTCCAGGTGCTCTAAGGCGTTTTTACGGCTGCCGGGATAAAGGGTATTGCAGTCGGTCAGGAAGGGGTGGCCGCCTAATTCCTTAACCACATCTGCCACTGCCTTTGCATAATTAGGACGAAGGTATGCAATATTTCCCAATTCCCCAAAATGCATTTTTATGGCAACAAATTTTCCGTCCATATCAATTTCCCCAATTCCAGCTTTGCGGATCAGTTTTTTTAACTTGGTGGGAAGCCCTTCCCCTAAATGAACGCGGAAATCTGTAAAGTATACTTTTGACTTTTCCATATGATAAATGTACTCCTTTCGTTGTTGGCATGGCAATCCCTTGTCATGGAACGCCATAGTTATCTGCTAATACATTATTTTAATCGAAAAGGATGCCAAGTGCAATGTACAAATATTTTGAATAATCATACAAATATCTTTAATTCCCTGTTGGCGGTACGAATTATTTCATGTATAATCAATCGTAAGGCATTACAAGTGATCATATTTAGAGGTACTATCTATGGATTTGTTTGAATATATGCGTTCTGCCAACAAGGAAAAAGAAGCGCCCCTTGCAGCAAGGATGCGTCCCACGACGCTGGATGAGGTGGTAGGCCAGCAGCATATTATTGGGAAGGACAAGCTTTTATACCGGGCCATTAAGGCGGACAAATTAAGTTCTATCATTTTTTATGGACCGCCGGGAACAGGCAAGACCACCCTTGCCAAAGTGATCGCCAATACTACCAGTGCGGAATTTACCCAGATCAATGCCACGGTAGCAGGGAAAAAGGATATGGAAGAGGTGGTAAAGTCAGCCGGGGACATGCAGGGCATGTATGGCAAAAAGACCATCTTGTTTATTGATGAGATCCATCGGTTTAATAAAGGACAGCAGGATTATCTCTTACCTTTTGTGGAGGACGGCACCATCATATTGATCGGGGCTACCACAGAAAACCCCTATTTTGAAGTGAACGGCGCGCTGTTATCCCGTTCTATTATTTTTGAGTTAAAACCCCTTGGCAAAGAGGATATCAAGGAACTGTTAAAAAGGGCTGTGTATGATACCGAAAAGGGAATGGGATCCTACGGCGGGGTTTTGCATGAGGACGCCATGGAGTTTCTGGCGGATCTTTCCGGCGGTGACGCCAGACATGCGTTAAACGCCATTGAATTGGGGATCATGACTACCCGGCGGGGCGATGATGGTAAGATACACCTTACGCTGGAAGTGGCGCAGGAATGTATTCAAAAACGTGCAGTGCGTTATGACAAGTCCGGTGATAATCATTATGACACCATTTCCGCATTTATCAAAAGCATGAGAGGATCCGACCCGGATGCGGCAGTGTATTATCTGGCAAGGATGCTTTATGCCGGGGAAAGCGTTACCTTTATTGCAAGAAGGATCATGATCTGCGCTGCGGAGGATGTGGGGATTGCAGATCCTAAGGCGCTGCAGGTTGCGGTGAACGCATCCCTTGCAGTGGAGAGGGTGGGGATGCCGGAGGCCCAGATCATCCTTTCGGAAGCAGTGTTATATGTGGCCTGCGCGCCCAAGAGTAATGCCTGCGTGGCAGCAATCGGGAGGGCAATGGATACAGTGGAAAAGACCGGGAATTTACCCATACCTGCCCATTTGCAGGATGCCCATTATAAAGGGGCGGCGAAGCTTGGGCACGGCACAGGTTATTTGTATGCCCATGATTACCCCAATCATTATGTGCAGCAGCAATACCTGCCTTATGAGCTGACTGGAAAAGAGTTTTACAGCCCATCGGGAAACGGATACGAGTGTAAAGTGAAAGAACATATGAAACGGATCAGGCAGGAAACAGGAAATAATTAGAAAAGGAAATAAAAAGCATGGATTTGGAGACCGGAAAGAAGAAAAAACCGGGGAAAAGAAAGCGGGTCAGACGAAGGAAGATCAAAAGGGCATCCCATAGGCCCGCGGTGTCAAAAACGAAAAGCAGAATATTCTGGCTGGGCATGGTATTGGCAGGTTTGCTGCTTGCAGGAGCGATAGGGGCAGGAATATTTTTGCTGATACATAAAAAACCGGCGGAGCCGGTGCCGGAAGTTGGACTGACGGAAATGATAGAGAAGACCTTCCCGGAGGATCGTGAGGATCGTGACATCGGGGATGATATTCTGGATCATATTTTTACGGCGGGAGATGCTGTCCGGGATTCCTATCAAAAAAGGCCCAAAAGTTACGAGGTGACAGAGGCAAATGCTGCAAATTTTGCAGAGATCAGCGAATGTATTATCAGCCCGGACACGGGCAGGGTATCGGTTACGGTATCAGGGGAGGGAATTCCAAAGAGCGATGATAAGTTTTATTATCTTTTTGCATTAAACACTTACGATAACGGAATCCCCCAGGGCGCGGATTATCTTGACAGGGAGTATAAAGACAGTGAGACTCATTTATCCACTGGATTGAACTACAATACTTCGGGAAGCCGTTTATATAAGAAGTTTGTTGCGGCGGTAAAGATGGACGGGAAATTCGTCCAAGTAACACAGCCGAAATATATTACCAACCCGGAAGCAATTGCCAAATATACTTCTGTGTTCCAGCAGCCGGCTTCCATAAAAGGTATTTTAGTGGATCCTAATAAGCTAAGAGGCAGTGAACTTGACGATCTGGGCGTGAAACAGGCAGCTTATAACATTCCGGTGGCAAGGCTTTTGGGGCCAAGTACCAGTGCGGCATACCCGACGGTCTACTATACGCATAACGGGAAGACCTATACGTTAAACGGGCAGGTGATTGCGGAATATGACTTGGTGTTTAGCACATTGACGGCAAAAGGCATTACGACGACAGCAATCATTTTAAACAATTATTCTTCTGCATACCCACAGCTCATCCATCCTCAGGCGCGCAGCGGAGGATCGGCGCCTTATTATATGTTCAACGGGGCGGAAGAGTCAGGTGTGGAGTATATGGCGGCAGTGGGGACCTTTCTTGCAGAACGGTATTCGGGCAGCAGCCATGGAAGAATATCCAATTGGGTAATCGCCAATGAGATCAATGCCCGGAAAGAATGGAATTACATGGCCCATACGGATACGGAATCTTATGTAGAAGAGTATGCCAAAGGGTTCCGCGTCTTTTATACTGCCATCAAGAGTGTAAGCAGCAGCGCCAGGGTTTATATTTCCCTGGATCAGCAATGGGACCGCAATATTAAAAACAATACAAATTATGATGCCCGGGATGTGCTGGATGCCTTTAACAATAATATTTCCGCTAAGGGAGATATTGACTGGGGCGTGGCGCAGCACCCTTACAATGTGCCCCTTACGGAAGCGCGGATCTGGAAGGCATCCAAATATGTGGAGCACAATGCAGGGACTTCCATGCTCACGATGGAAAATATTGATGTGTTGATCAATTATCTGCGTCAGGAGCATTTTCTCAATGATGCGGGAGAAGTCAGGAGCATTTTGATCAGTGAACTGGGGTATACTTCCAACGCCGGGGAGGCAAACCAGGCAGCGGCTTTTGCCTATGCTTACTACAAGATGGAAGCTTATGATGAGATTGACGGGTTTTTGCTCAACCGGGAGACGGATGCGGCGGAAGAGGTGGCGCAGGGGCTTTCCTTTGGCCTTTCCAGCGCAGGAGGCGGCCGTAAGCAGATCTACAATGTATTTAAATACATTGATACCCCGCAGCACGCGGAGTATACGAATTTTGCCAAAGGCATTATAGGGATTTCCAATTGGAGTGAGATCATCAGATAAAATGATTTACAGAGCAATAGAATAGGATACTAAAATAGCTGGCAGATCAGATACTGGTAAATATCCTGGTTTTTGGTCTGCCAGTTGTCGCAGATTGCCGCCGCAGTTTCTTCGGAGGGGACAGAGAGAGTTATGTTAACCAAGTCGGCTCCATGATCTTTTGCGATCAGATGGGCATCGTACTCCCCGGAAGAATTTTTGCGGTAGTTGGCGTAGACAGACATTTCATTACGCATTTCTACTTTATTTTCATGAAAAAAAGAGTCAATGTCCGAACGGATCCCTTCGTTGATCCGGCCGCGGAAGAAATTCAGTGTTTCCAGCCCTTCCGGGGTGATCGATAACTGGGTGCGGTTACGGACGGACCGGGACGTGAGGAACCCGGCTTCGTCCAGTTCTCCGATTACCTGTTGAAGGGTAAGAAAATTGGTATATCCCTTGTCCAGGATAAAATCATAGATCTGTGTTTTTGTCAGTGGAAAATCCACTTTGGAAAGCATATAAAGAACAATCAATTTATAGAGAGTTAATGTATCATGCATGGGATACCTCCTTAGCTACTGGAAAAATTTACCCTGAAAGGCATTGGAATTACGCATTTCCCGGTGCAGGGAATTCAGGATATGGCGTTTATTGCCGCTCCAAAGGGGAGCAAGCAAAAGGGAACGGTTGGCATCACCAGTGACGCGGTGGATTACCAGGTCAGGACGCAGATGGGTAATGCAGGAAATCAATATCTCCAAATACAGATCCAGGCTGTCGATGACGCAATAACGGCCAGGGTCTTTTTGGTATCGTTCGCCTAAGTCCGTGCCCTTTAAAATGTGAAGGAGCTGGAGCTTGATACCTGAAATGGGCATGTGATTTAAATAGGAAACGGTTTCTAACATTTCCCTGTCACTCTCTCCGGGAAGCCCTAATATGACATGGGTGATTACGGGGATTTGGGCCTGATGCAGACGGGCCACGCTCTGGTCAAAGCAGGAGAGAGAATATCCCCGCCGGATGAACCGGGCAGTGTCTTCATGGATTGTCTGAAGCCCTAATTCTACCCAGATAAATTTTGACGGATATTCTTCTTTCAGCCGGCAAAGCAGCTCCAGCACTTCCCCTGGCAGAGTATCCGGGCGGGTGGCAATGGAAATGCCGGCAACCAAGGGTTCTCTCAGGGCAAGACGGTAGATCTTCTCCAGATAAGGAAGAGGGCCGTAGGTGTTGGTAAAGGCCTGAAAATAAGCAATGTACCGCTTACCGGTGGATTTGCCCGACAGAGAATGGATCCCCTTTTCAAAAGCGAGATGGAAAGACCGTTCCGGATCTTTGTCAAAAGGAAGGGGAGCGGCAAAGTCTCCGCTGCCTCCGCTGCAAAAGATGCATCCTCTGGTATCTAGCGTGCCGTCCCGGTTGGGGCAGGAAAGTCCGGCATTCAGGGAAACTTTATATAGTTTTTCACCGAAAGTATTTTTACAGTACGCGTCTAATGAATAGTAGGGTTTCCCGTGCCATACCTGTTGCATACCCTCTGTGGTAAGCTTTTGCACAGCCGGGATCTGTTTTGTGTCCATATGCCTATGATATATGGGCTTTTACAGCCTGGGATACAGCTTCCACTACTTTAGGGTCGAAAGCTTCCGGCATAATGTTGTCTTCGTTTAACTGGTCGTCCGGTACGAGAGAGGCGATCGCCTGTGCGGCAGCCAGTTTCATTTCTTCCGTGATCTGGGTGGCCCTGCCTTCTAAAGCGCCCTTAAAAATACCCGGGAACGCAACGACGTTATTGACTTGGTTGGGAAAATCACTCCGGCCGGTACCAACCACCCTTGCCCCGGCAGCTTTTGCCAGGTCGGGCATGATCTCAGGAACGGGGTTTGCCATAGCAAATAAGATAGCGTCCTTATTCATAGAAGCCACCATTTCCGGTGTGACAATGCCAGGGGCGGAAACGCCAACAAAGATATCAGCGCCCGTTAAGGCGTCGGAAAGAGAGCCGGTCCGGCGATCTAAGTTGGTGACTTCCGCCATCTTTTTTTGCATCCAGTTAAGCCCTGGGGTATCCTTTGATACGATGCCTACTTTATCGCACATAATAATATGAACAAAGCCGTAAGTGAGAAGAAGTTTGGTGATTGCAACGCCAGCGCTTCCGGCGCCGTTTACAACCACACGGCAGTTCTCCTTTTGCTTGCCCACGACCTTTAGCGCGTTGATGATGCCTGCCAAAACAACGATGGCGGTACCATGCTGGTCATCATGGAAAACAGGAATATCAAGGATTTGTTTTAACCGTTCTTCAATTTCAAAACATCTGGGTGCGCTGATGTCCTCAAGGTTGATTCCGCCAAAGCCAGGCGCCAGGTAAGTGACCGCTTTGATGATCTCTTCTGTGTCCTGGGTATCCAGACAAATAGGGACGGCGTTGACGCCGCCAAATTCCTTGAACAGTACAGCTTTTCCTTCCATAACTGGCATAGCGGCATAGGGGCCAATATTTCCAAGGCCCAATACGGCGCTGCCATCGGAGACCACTGCCACAGTATTTGCTTTCATGGTGTATTTATATGCTGCCTCAACATCGCTGGCGATGACCTTGCAAGGCTCGGCAACGCCGGGAGTATAGGCGAGGGATAGATCTTCTCTTGATTTTACAGGTGTTTTTGATACGGTTTCAAGCTTACCGTTCCACTGCTCATGGAGCATCAATGCTTTTTCGTTTGTCGTCATGGCTGTTACCTCTCTTTGCTGCCGGCTGTTTTTGTAGGGATAGGCCAGCTTCTTTATTTTATAATATTTTGTGTTAGGGCGCAAGACTTTCTGATTTCATGCTTTACACGATAAAGACAATATGGTATCCTGATATAGTAATCAAAACTACATGGAATGGTTATTATAATACAAATAAGCATTTTTGGAGGGATCTATGAGTTATAAAATAATAGCAGACAGTTGCTGCGAATTTCCGCGGGAATATGAAAAGGATGAGAGATACCAGAACGTGCCGCTTGAACTTATGGTGGAAGAGGAAGTCATTGTGGATGATGAGACTTTTGACCAGGCGGATTTTTTGAAAAAGGTGGCGGCGTCCCCGAAATGTCCTAAATCGGCCTGCCCTTCCCCGGAGAAGTACATGGAGGCATACAGGACAGAAGCGGAGAATGTGTTTGTGTTTACCCTGTCATCCAAATTGAGTGGCAGCTATAACAGCGCGGAGCTTGGAAAAAAGCTTTACCTTGAAAAATTTGGAAAGAAAAATATTTATGTCTGTGATTCCCAGTCGGCAAGCTGTGGGGAAACACAACTTGCGATGAAGGCGGCGCAGTGGTCGGAAGAAGGCCTGCCTTTTGAAGAAATTTGCAGGAAACTGTCCCAGTACCGGGATCATATGAATACTTATTTTGTGCTGGACAATTTAGAAACCCTCCGCAAGAACGGAAGGCTTTCCGGGGTCAAGGCACTGGTGGCGTCTACACTGAGCATTAAACCGGTGATGGGAGCGGATAAGGGGGAGATCATCCAGCTAGGGCAGAGCATAGGGATCAAGAAAGCGCTTGCAAAAATGGCGGAGATCATAGCCAAGCAGGCTGTACACCCGGAAGAAAAGATGCTGATGATCACCCATTGCAATTGTAAGGAACGTGCAGAGAGCGTGAAGCAGATGGTCTTAGACAAAATTAAAGTAAAGGGCGTGCTTGTGATGGATACCAGAGGGGTCAGCAGCATGTATGCAAATGATGGAGGGGTTATCGTAACTTTATAAAAGAATGATCCCTTAGATGATCGATATCTCAAATGGCGCGTTCAGAAGAGCGGCGACAAGCAAAATTTGGACAATCAAAATAAAAGGCATGCCATAGACAAAAGAGCGGTGCCTTGTTTTATGGCGGAAAGCATACATTCCAATGATGGAACCTATGCTTCCGCCAATCAGCGCAATGATAAAAAGGGTTGCTTCCGGAATCCGGAAGGCCCTTTTTTTTGCTTTATATTTGTCGATACCCATCAGGGCAAATCCAATCAGATTAACTGCTGCAAAGTAGGATAACAGCATTGTGATCACATCCATAACGATATCCTGCCTTCCATGTTATATTAACGCCGGATTAAAGTTCTCCGCGTTCCTGCATCTTCATGGCCCGTACCTTGGTGGAAAGGCCGAACAGGTTGATAAACCCTTCCGCATCGTGATGGTCGTAAAGGTCGCCGGTGGTGAAAGAGGCGATGCTTTCATTATACAAGGAATAAGGGGAAGTGGTGCCTGCTTTTATGATATTTCCCTTGTAAAGTTTCAATTTCACTTCACCTGTGACATATTGCTGCGTAGATTCAATAAAAGCCTGGACAGCCTGGCGAAGGGGAGAGAACCATTTCCCTTCGTATACGATCTGGGCCATCTTGTTTCCCATGTCTTTTTTAACGGCATAGGTGTCACGGTCTAAAATCAGTTCTTCAAGCTGCTGGTGTGCTTCATAAAGGATCGTCCCGCCAGGAGTTTCATAAACGCCCCTGGATTTCATACCGACTACACGGTTTTCAACAATGTCAACAATACCGATGCCGTGTTTACCGCCTAAAGCGTTCAATTCACGGATGAGATCTGAAACTTTCATTTGTTTACCATTTAAGGAAGTGGGGATTCCCTTTTCAAAGGTCAAGGTAACATATTCGCCTTCATCAGGAGCCTCCTCGGGAGTAACGCCAAGCACCAAAAGGTGTTTAAAGTTCGGCTCGTTTGCCGGGTCTTCCAGTTCAAGGCCCTCATGACTGATATGCCATAAATTCCGGTCACGGCTGTAACTGGAATCTGCGGAGAAAGGCAGGTCAATGCCATGGGCTTTGCAGTATTCAATTTCCGATTCCCGGGAATCAAGAGTCCATTTGTCATTGCGCCATGCGGCAATGATCTTTAAGTCAGGAGCGAGCGCTTTGATGCCAAGTTCAAAACGGATCTGGTCATTTCCCTTGCCGGTAGCGCCGTGGCAGATGGCGCAGGCGCCTTCCTTGCGGGCAATCTCTACCAGTTTTTTGGCGATCAGGGGTCTTGCCATAGAGGTTCCCAGAAGATATTTGTTCTCATATACGGCGCAGGCCTGCACGCAGGGGACTATGTATTCGTCACAGAATTCATCGGTTACATCCAAAATGTATAATTTTTCAGCGCCGCAGAATTTCGCCCGTTCTTCTAAACCGTCAAGTTCTTCTGCCTGGCCGCAGTCGATACAAACACAGATCACTTCATAATCAAAATTTTCTTTCAGCCAAGGGATGATCGCCGTGGTATCAAGCCCGCCTGAATATGCCAAAACAACTTTTTCTTTCATAGTAGAATGCCTCCAATGTTTTCGATTCTTTTTGCTTCTTTGACAATATACAACATCTGAAAGCGAAATGCAAGCCCTCTTTTGCATAAATAAAAATTTATAATTAATTTATATGCATAAAATGAAAATATTATTGCATAATATGCAAAAATGATGTATTATTATGCATTAATAACGGATTTTGACATTTGAGGTTGAGATTTTGCCAATGAGAGAGTATGATTTACTGTGAAAGTTTAGGAAAGGATAGTTTGATTTTATGGGTAAAACGAAGATTTTTATTGATGGCAGTGAAGGGACTACCGGACTGCGTATCCATGAGCGGTTCGCAGGAAGGGATGATATAGAATTGCTTACGATTTCCAGGGAGCTGCGGAAAGAGAAAACTGAGCGGGCGCGTTTCATTAACCAGTCGGATATTACATTCCTGTGCCTGCCGGATGATGCGGCAAAAGAATCGGTAAGCCTGATCGAAAATGACAAGGTGAGGGTGATCGACACTTCAACGGCACACAGAACCTGTGAAGGCTGGGCATATGGTTTCCCGGAGCTTTCCAAGGTACATAGAAAACAGATTAAGGAAGGAAAGCGGGTGGCGGTTCCAGGCTGCCATGCAACAGGATTTATCTCCCTTGTCTATCCGCTGGTATCTTCGGGGATACTTCCTGCGGATTATCCCGTATCCGCCTTTTCCCTGACAGGATATTCGGGAGGCGGCAAAAAGATGATCGGGGAATATGAGGGCAGCGGCCGGCTGCCGGAGCTTGATTCCCCCAGGGAATATGCCCTTTCCCAAAAACACAAGCATTTAAAGGAAATGAAGGCGGTCACGGGACTTGATAGGGAACCGCTATTTTCCCCTATCGTTGCGGATTATTACAGTGGGATGGTAGTAACCTTACCTCTTTATATTGAATTTTTGAAAGGCTCGCCTTCCCCGGAAGGGCTTTGCCGGTTCTTTGAGGAGTATTATGAAGGGGAACCGTTTATAAAAGTCATGCCTTTTGGGGCGGAAGGAAAAGGCATGATGGCAGGGAATGCCTGTGCCGGATGGGACGGGCTTAGGATTTTTGTGACGGGGAATGAAGAGCGGGTAACCCTCCATGCCCAGTTTGATAATCTGGGGAAAGGAGCATCCGGGGCGGCGATCCAGTGCCTGAACCTGATGCTTGGCTGTGAGGAAAGCCGGGGGCTTTCTTTATGATGGACGGGATAACCATACGAAGCATGACCATAGAAGATTACGACGGCGTGTACGCCCTTTGGATGACGATCAAGGGCTTTGCCATCCGCAGCGTTGACGACGCCAGGGAAGGGGTAGAGCGGTTCCTTTCAAGAAATCCCGGCATCAGCGTGGCTGCCGTAAAAGACGGGGAGATCGTAGGCAGTATCCTGTGCGGCCATGACGGCAGGCGGGGATGCCTTTACCATGTGTGCGTCCGTGAGGACTGCCGGATGCAGGGAATCGGAAAAAGCATGGTGGTATATTGTATGGACGCCTTAGAACGGGAACACATCAGCAAGGTTTCCTTAATTGCCTTTACGAAAAACGATATTGGGAATGCATTTTGGAAAGGGATAGGCTGGACAAAGCGGGAAGACTTGAATTATTATGATTTTGTGTTGAACAGGGAAAATATTGTAAACTACAACCAGTAGCCGCTCTTTGCAGACCGTGTTGGTGACAATGCGACAGGATGGAATGGGCAGGAAAGGAAAAGGCAGGATATGAAGAGGATAACAGGCGGCGTAACAGCAGCAAAAGGTTTTCAGGCAGCAGGCGTAGAGGCGTCTATCAAATATCAAAACAGGAAGGACATGGCAATCATCTACAGCCAAAGCCCCTGTGTTTTGGCAGGGACATTTACCAGCAATGTGGTGAAAGCGGCTCCGGTGCTTTGGGATAAAAAGGTGGTGGAGGAATCCCCCTTTGGACAGGCGGTCATCGTCAATGCAGGAATTGCCAATGCCTGTACCGGGAAGGAAGGATTTGCGTACTGCAGCCGGACGGCCCAAAAAGCAGCCGAAGTATTGGGCATTCCTAAAGAGGCGGTGCTGGTGGCTTCCACCGGCGTGATCGGGATGCAGCTTCCCATAGAGAGGATCGAGGCAGGGATTGAAAAACTTGCCGGAGCCAGGGCGGATACACAGGAAGCCGGGACTAAAGCAGCGGAAGCGATCATGACCACGGATACCCGTTCCAAACAGGCGGCGGCAGAAATCGAGATTGGCGGCGTGAAGGTACGGATCGGCGGCATGTGCAAAGGTTCCGGCATGATCCACCCCAATATGTGCACCATGCTCGCCTTTGTCACAACGGATGCGGTAATCTCCAAGGAACTTTTGACAAAAGCGGTAAAGGCGGATGTCAAGGACACCTATAATATGATCTCCGTGGACGGGGACACTTCCACCAATGACACCCTTTTAGTGCTGGCAAACGGCATGGCGGGAAATCCTGAGATTCAGGAGGGCACACCGGAGTTTGAAGCATTTTGCGAAGCCCTTCATGATGTCAATGAGAGCCTTGCCAAGATGATGGCGGGTGACGGGGAAGGAGCAACGGCGCTGTTTGAGACTAAGGTGGTAGGGGCAACAACCAAAGAGGATGCAAGGATATTAAGTAAATCTGTCATATGCTCCAGCCTGACCAAGGCAGCGATTTACGGGCATGATGCCAACTGGGGCAGGATTCTGTGCGCTCTTGGCTATTCCGGCGTCAACTTTGACCCGGAAAAGATAGAGCTGTTTTTTGAGGGGAAGGAAAACCGGATCCAGATTTATAAGGATGGGAAAGCGGCGCCCTATAGTGAGGAGGAAGCCACAAAGATCCTTTCGGAGCCGGAGGTACGGGTTTTGGTGGATATGAAGATGGGCAGTGAGACGGCGACGGCCTGGGGATGTGACCTTACTTATGACTATGTAAAAATCAACGCGGACTACAGGAGTTAAAGGAGAAGATATGGACAAGGACATGCAGGAAGTTTTAAAAAAGGCGGAGGTGCTGATCGAAGCCCTTCCTTATATACAGAAATTTAACCGGAAGATCATTGTGGTTAAGTACGGCGGCAGCGCCATGAGTAATGAGGAATTAAAAAGAAATGTGATCAAGGATGTGACGCTTCTTAAGCTGGTAGGTTTTAAGCCGATTATCGTCCACGGGGGCGGCAAAGAGATCAGCCAATGGGTGGGAAAGGTAGGAAAAGAAGCCCGGTTTGTCAACGGTCTTCGTGTGACCGACGAGGAAACCATGGAGATTGCCGAGATGGTCCTTTCCAAAGTAAACAAAAGCCTTGTGACCATGGTGCAGGAACTGGGTGTAAAAGCGGTGGGAATCAGCGGCAAAGACGGAGGGCTTCTTACGGTGGATAAAAAGTATGCGGATGGCCAGGATATCGGCTTTGTGGGAGAAATCAAGAACGTGAATCCCAAGGTGCTTTATGATCTTTTGGAAAGAGATTTCCTGCCTATCGTAGCTCCTGTGGGACTGGATGAAGGTTTTGCCACTTATAATATCAATGCGGATGATGCGGCCTGTGCCATTGCCAAGGCAGTAGGGGCTGACAAGCTGGTATTTCTTACAGATATTGAAGGGCTGTATAAGGATATCAATGATAAAAGCTCTTTTATTTCCCGGATTACGGCGTCGGATGCGGAAGCGCTGATTGCCGGCGGGTTGATCGGGGGCGGGATGCTGCCAAAGCTGAACAATTGTACCTCCGCCATTGAAAATGGGGTGAACAGGGTCCATATCCTGGACGGACGGATCCCTCACTGCCTGCTTCTTGAGATCTTTACTAATTCCGGTGTGGGAACTGCGATCATCGGGGATGAAGATGTACAGGCAATGGAAATGTAAAGGATGAAAAAGGAAAGGTTGGGAAAGTGATGCAAAGTATGCAGGAATATATAGAAGAAGCGGAAAAGGCGCTGCTTCATACCTATAACCGTTATCAGATCGTGCTGGATAAAGGCCAGGGCGTGCACCTATACGACCTGGAGGGGAAACAATATCTGGATTTTTGCGCCGGGATAGCGGTGTTTGCGTTAGGGTACCATAATGAGAGGTACAACGACGCCTTAAAGGCACAGATCGATAAACTGATCCATACTTCCAATTATTATTACAACGCACCGGCCATTGAGGCGGCAAAAAAGTTAAAAAAAGTTTCCGGCATGGATCGGGTGTTTTTTACCAACAGCGGTGCGGAAGCGGTGGAAGGCGCCATCAAAGCGGCCAGGAAATATGCGTATTTGAAGGACGGCAGCTATGACCATGAGATCATAGCCATGGAGCATTCCTTCCACGGAAGGACCTTTGGGGCATTGTCGGTTACCGGAAATCCCAAGTACCGGGAAGCCTTCCAGCCCATGATCGGGAACATCCGGTTTGCCAGGATGAATGATTTTGACAGTGTATTGGAACAGGTGAGGGACAAAACCTGCGCCATCATATTTGAGACGGTACAGGGGGAAGGCGGGATATATCCGGCCGAAGAATCCTTTATGAAGCAGGTTAAGGCATTGTGTGAAGAAAAGGATATTCTTTTGATCCTGGACGAGATCCAGTGCGGCATGGGGCGGACAGGCGAGATGTTTGCATGGCAGCGTTATGGCGTAAAGCCGGATATCATGACAACGGCCAAAGCCCTTGGATGCGGCGTGCCGGTAGGGGCGTTTTTGATGACGGAAAAGGTTTCTGAGAGTTCCCTTGTAAGCGGGGACCACGGGACTACTTACGGCGGCAATCCCCTTGCGGCCACGGCAATAAATATAGTACTTGATTTATTTGAGGAGAACCATATAATAGATAATGTGAAAGAGGTGGGAGATTACCTTGGAAAGAAACTGGACGAGTTAGCCGGCAGATATGACTGTATCGTGGGCAGACGGGGAGTTGGCCTGATGCAGGGGCTTGTGTTTGACCGGCCGGTGGGCGGTATCATCACAAGGGCATTGTCCAAGGGATTGATCCTGATCAATGCGGGTACGGATATTATCAGGTTTGTGCCGCCTCTTGTGATCACAAAAGAAGATGTGGATGAGATGGCAGCAATTTTAGAGAGCTGCTTAGAAGAATAGAAATGGAGAAAATATGAGTCTGAAAAAAAGACTGGCGGCTGTGGGTGTTATTGCCGTGGCCGCAGCCCTTACCTTTGGCATTGCCAAATCAGGGAAACAGATTTCGGAGAAGCAGGAGAATACGGTTTTTACCAATGAAAAGGAAACCCTTTACCTGTGGTATACGGATGAGGCCCTTACTTCCTATTTAAGCGGCGCTGCAGTTGCTTATAATGAGACTCATGATGTGCGGATCGTTCCGGTGTTAGAGTCAGGACTTGAATACTTGGAAAGCATTAATCAGGCTTCGCTGGAAACCAATGTGCCGGATCTGTATATCCTGGGTCACGACCTGCTGGAAAAGGCTTATCTTGCAGGGCTGGCGTCAGAAGTTGAGCCTACGGACACGAAGCCGATGGATCAGTTATATATCGGGACAGGTATCCAGGCGGTAACCTATAAGGAGAAGCAGATTGGCTATCCCTTCTACTACGAGACAAGCGCCCTGCTGTATAACAGGACTTATTTGGAACAGATGGCCGTAAGCCAGCTTGAAGCACAAGCCGTGCAGGAAGCGGAGGAAAACGGGGAGCTTACACAAGAAAAGATCCAGGAATCAGAAGAAAAGGGGGAAACCGCTGAAGAGAGAGATGGGGCGTCCGCATTTACGCCGGAGCAGATCAGGGAAAAGGTGATAGAGATTCTTCCTTCGACGGTGGAAAACATTAAATGGTTTGCAGACAGTTACGATGCGCCAGAGCAGGTGGAAGGCGTATTTAAGTGGGATGTAACGGACATTTTTTATAACTACTTTTTTGTAGGGAATGCAATCGATATGGGAGGAGAAGCCGGATGGGACACTTCCCGGATCAATATCTATAACCAGGATGCCATTAAAAGTATGCGGGTGTATCAGGAACTGAACCAGTTCTTTTCCATTGATACCAGCGTTAGCAGCTATGAAGCGATTTTAGACGAGTTCATGGCGGGAAAAATGGTATTTACGATGGCCACCTCCGATGCGGTGGCGAAACTGGAACAGGCAAAGGCGGAAGGGAATTTCCCATATGATTACGGTATCACGTTAGCTCCCGATATCAATGACGAAATGCAGACAAGATCTTTGTCTATGACGGGTTGTGTAGTCATAAATGGTTATTCCCAAAACAGGGAGGCGGCAAATGACTTTGCCCTCTATCTGACGACCCAGTACAATGATATTCTTTATGCCCGGACAGGCAAGGTATCAGCGGCCAAAAATGTGGTCTATGAGTATGAGGCGTTGACAGGGTTTACGGATCAGTATGAACGTTCTGTCTCTATGCCTAAGATGCTGGAGACAAGCAATTTCTGGGTGCGGCTTGAGGCGGCGTTTTCAGAGATCTGGAACGGCGCGGATGCCAATGAGGAACTTCGGCTTCTCTCTGAACAGATTATGCATCAGATAACGGGCCAGGAGTATGAGGAACCGCGTATCGAAGAAGAGATCCCGGATCAGGAAGAAGAGTATTTGGATGAAGATTATGATATGGATGAGGAGTTAGAAGATTCCGGGCAGGAAGAAGATTGAATGAATAATTTTCCAATCACAGGGGAAAGCTGAATGAAAGAAGGAAGGAGGCTCCCCTATGATTGGATTTTTTATTGCATTGATTTCCGGTGCGTTAATGAGCGTCCAGGGCGTGTTTAATACCCAGGTGACAAAATCCTCTACCATCTGGGTCGCAAATGCGTTTGTACAGTTTACAGCGCTTGCCGTGTGTCTGGCGGCCTGGCTTTTTACGGACCGTTCCTCTTTTGGCGCAGTATTTAAAGTGGAACCCAAGTATATGCTCCTTGGCGGGGCGATTGGGGCATTCATCACTTATACGGTAATCCGCAGCATGGAAATGCTGGGACCTGCAAGGGCGGTAATGCTGATCGTGGTTGCCCAGTTACTGGTTGCCTATGTGATTGAACTGTTGGGATGGTTTGGAGTGGAAAAGCAGCCCCTGGAATGGCGGAAGGTGATTGGGATGGCGGTTGCGATTGTGGGGATCGTTGTATTTAAGTGGGAGTGATGTAATTTTGCCCGTTGGAAGTAATGTCTGGCAAACGGATCTGACGATATGAGACGAAAAGGGTCGCATGTCGTTAGATCCGTTTGCTTTTTTGTTCCGGAGGTAATCCCAAAACAAAATCAAGACGGCAAAATGCCGTTGCACGGAAAAATTTTTCTTTGGTTTATGCTTGTCAATCCTTCAAAAGTCCGATACAATAAATTATAGTCGTTGTAAGGGGCTTTCCGGTTCACGGAAAGGAGATAACGATGAAAAAATATCTTAAGCCGGCAGCCGGCTTTCTAGTGATTTCTTTCTGCATTTTCATGGGATGTGAAAGAAAGGAAGAAAAAAGTCAAATGTTGGAACCGATTCAGTTTTCGGATCCGGAAGGACAGGAAGCAGAAGAGGAACCCTGTTCTGATGCGGTCAAAATGCTGGAGGAAGGACAAGCAGGTACTGGGGACGCTTCTAAGGAGGAATTGTGCGTGGTGCATGTCTGTGGCGCTGTGCAAAATCCAGGGGTCTATACGCTTAAGGCCGGAAGCCGGATTTATCAGGCAATTGAAAAAGCAGGGGGATTTGGCGTAGAGGCAGGAGAAGATTATTTGAATCAGGCGGATCTGGTCAGCGATGGCATGAAGGTTTATGTGCCCACGAAGGAGGAAATACAACAGGCCAATTGGCAACAAATTACAGATCAGCCGTTTCTGGAAGAGGAAAATGGGCTGGTCAATATCAATACGGCCAATGAGGAACTTTTATGCACGCTTTCTGGAGTAGGAAGCAGCAGGGCGAAAAGTATCATTGCATACCGCGAGAAACACGGCGCATATCAAAAGATTGAAGATATCATGAACGTTGAGGGGATAAAGGAAGGGCTGTTTCAAAAGATCAGGGACAGCATTACGGTATAATGTATGTAATTGTTAATGCAGCAGCGATAGGAAAGGCGTGAATATCAGATGGCAAAAAAAGTGCTTGTAGTGGATGACGAGAAATTGATCGTAAAGGGGCTCCGCTATAGTTTGGAGCAGGATGGAATGGAAGTGGACTGTGCCTATGATGGAGAAGAGGCTCTTGAGATGATAAAGGGGAAAGCCTACGACATGATCCTTTTGGATGTGATGCTTCCTAAATTTACCGGGTTTGAGGTCTGTCAGCAAGTGCGGGAGTTTTCCAATGCCCCGATTGTGATGTTAACTGCAAAAGGGGAAGATATGGATAAGATCCTGGGGCTTGAATATGGCGCGGATGATTATATTACGAAACCCTTTAATATTCTGGAGGTAAAAGCGAGGATTAAGGCGATCATCAGAAGGACGGCGCCGAAGCCAAAAGACGCGGCGAAAGTGATTGAAAGCGGAGACTTAAAGCTTGACTGTGAGGGAAGAAGAGTTTATGTTGCAGGCAGGGAGATCAACCTGACTGCCAAGGAATTTGAGCTGTTAGAGCTTTTGGTGGTCAATGCGAACAAAGTTTACAGCAGGGAAAATCTGCTAAAGCTGGTATGGGGGAACGATTATCCCGGAGATGTGCGTACTGTGGATGTGCATATTAGAAGGCTCCGGGAAAAAATTGAGTCCACGCCTTCGGAGCCGAAATATGTACACACGAAATGGGGCGTTGGTTATTATTTTGCCTGAATATAGTATGAAAGGCTGTGCCGGTTATGGCTGAAAAACTATTTCATTTTTTAAAAAATCTGAAGATCGGGCGGAGTTTAAAGGTCCGCCTCTTCGTCATTATTTTTCTTATGGGTATTATTCCCAGTATCATTATCAGGGCAGTGATCCTGGAAAATTATGAAGACCGGGCTGTGGAGGTGCGGATCTCCGATGTGCAGACCCAGCTTAGGATCATTGCAAACCACCTGATCATATATAATTACCTTCAGGACAACTCATCAGAGGTTATCGGTGCGGAGCTGGAACAATTATCCAACTTTTACAGTGGCCGTATGCTGATTATTAACGGGAATTTAAGGGTAGTGCGGGACACCTATGGGATTAGTGAGGGCAAGACGATCATTTCGGAAGAAGTGATCCAATGTATGAAAGGGGTCAGTACAGCCCATTATGATGCGGTGAATGGGTTTATTGAGATCACCATACCGATTATCGAGACCGTTTCTGCCCAAATGGCAACGGAAGAGCTGCCGGAGGGTACGGAGATTGTGCGGGGCGTTATGCTTACCAGCGTCTCCACCGATAGCATTGCAATGACTTTGGAGATCTTAAACAGGAAAGCGCTGATCATAGAGTGCATTATGATTTTTTGTATTTTAGCGATTGCCCTTTTTCTTGCCCAGATCTTGATCCGTCCTTTTGACAGGGTATCCAGATCAATCAGTGAGATCAAAGAAGGCTATACGGAGGATCCCATTTCTGTTCCTGATTACCTGGAGACGGAACATATTGTGGATGCATTTAACAGCGTGCTGCAGCGGATGAAGGTACTGGATGATTCCAGGCAGGAATTTGTGGCCAACGTATCCCATGAGCTGAAAACGCCCATTACTTCTGTCAAGGTATTGGCGGAATCGCTGCTGGTGCAGCAGGACGCGCCGGCAGACCTTTACCGGGAATTCATGAAAGACATTTCGGAGGAGATCGAGCGGGAGGACAAGATTATTAACGATTTGCTGGCATTGGTCAAGCTGGACAGGTCAGTGGCGCAGCTTAAGATCAGTGTAGTGAACATTAACGGGCTTGCGGAGATTATCTTAAAGCGGCTCCGGCCCATTGCAAGAAAGAACAACGTGGAAGTGGTACTGATCAGCAAGCGTGAGGTGTCCGCGGAAGTAGACGAGGTGAAAATGTCCCTGATCCTCACCAATCTTGTAGAAAATGCCATCAAATATAACAGGGAGCAGGGAACAGTGGAGGTAACCTTAGATGCCGACCATCAGTTTTTTACCGTTCAGGTGGCGGATACGGGGATCGGGATACCGGAGGATTGTATGGCACAGATTTATGAGCGTTTTTACCGGGTGGACAAGTCCCATTCCAGGGAGATCGGAGGAACAGGGTTAGGGCTTGCGATTACCAAAAATGCTGTGTTGCTGCATAGAGGATCCATTAAGGTGGAGAGCAGGGAAGGAGAGGGAACGGCTTTTACCGTCAAGATTCCACTGACACGGGCGCTGAAATAGGAGGTAGCGTATGTTGGCCAGAAAAAAAAGAAAAATTTTGTTTTCTTTGCTGTTATTCCTTTTATTATCTGCCTGCGGGCAGCCAAAGAAGAATAACAGCGGGGTGGTCTATCAAATATATTATGTTAACCATGACGAAACCGGAGTTATTTTCAATGAGTATGCCACGGAAACGACAAAAAGGGATGAGCTTGTGGAGGAACTTTTGGAGCAGATGGGGGCGGAGTCAGAGAAACTGGAGTACAAAGCGCCTCTTGCAGGGAATTTCAAGCTGCTTGGGTTTTCTTTTTCTGAGGACCAGCTTATCCTTAATTTTGATGAGAATTACCGCGCACAGCCGGTGATCAATGAAATCCTGGTGCGTGCAGCCCTGGTTAGGACACTGACGCAGATCGAAGGGATTAGTTATGTTTCTTTTCAGGTCAATTCCCAGCCGCTCTTGGATGCTTCGGGGGCGCTGGTGGGGGTCATGAATGCAGAACAGTTTATTGACAACGCGGGAAACGAGATCAATACTTATGAGAAAGTGAAGCTGATCCTTTACCTGGCGGATGAAGATGGAGATCATTTAAAGCCGATTACACGGACGGTGGTCTATAACAGCAATATTTCTATGGAACGTTTGGTGGTGGAACAACTGATTGCCGGCCCGGCAAAAAATGAAGCGGTATTTCCTACGATTAATCCGGCAACAAAGGTGATCAGCGTCAATGTGCAGGATGGAATATGTTATGTTAACCTTGGCAGTAACTTTTTAACTCAAATTTTTAATGTGACTTCGGATGTCACGATTTATTCTATCACTAATTCGTTGGTGGAGCTATCGAATGTAAACAAGGTCCAGATCTCCATTGATGGAAATACGAATGTAAATTATAAAGAAAATACCAGTCTTTCCACAGTTTTTGAAAGGAATCTTGAGATTGTGGAACAGTAAGGAAAGGCGGAAGGATGAAAAAACGTCCGTTGGCATCGATTGGCCTGCTGCTGGTCTTATTGTTTTACCTGGCGGTGACGATGCAGGGCCTGCCCTCCCGGGCTGAATATGAAAGCCCCGGGGACAGGGTCTGCGCTTCCGGCAGAGTTTATCAAAAAGAACTTCGGCCCCAGGCCGGTGAAATGGTGCAGGTTTTGTATTTAAAAGATTTATCGGAAGAATCCCCTCCCGGAAAGGCGGCGGTCTGTTACTTAAAAAACGGGCAGGCGGAGCCGGAAATGGGGAGCTGGGTAAAAGTGGAAGGGGTCTACAAAAATTTTGAAAGGGCCTCTAACCCGGGACAATTTGATACCTATTCTTTTTATCTGATATCTGGAATTTCTTATCGCCTGAATCAGGCTGTTATTCTGGAAAAAACAACGAAATACAACAAAGTGAGGGAAGGGATCTACTGTTTTAGGAGATTTTTGTCCCGAAAGCTGTCTGCATATCTTCCCCCAAAGGAGAGCGCCCTGATGAAAACGATCCTGTTAGGAGAAAAGGGAGAACTGGATCCTGAACTTAAGGAATTATACCAGAGGAATGGGATAGCGCATCTTTTGGCAATCTCCGGTCTTCATGTGTCTATGCTGGGAATGGGGATATACCGGATACTTTGTAAGTGTGGTGTTCCCATGAAAATATCGGCGGGAGGGGCTTGTGTTTTGCTGGTCTTGTACGGTGTGATGACGGGATTTTCCGTGTCAGCCCTGCGGGCGATCCTTATGTTTTTGCTGCATATGCTGGCTGTCATGGCGGAAAGGACCTATGACTTACTAACCGCGCTTTCGGTGGCGGCAGTGAGCCTTTTGGTTGGGCAGCCCTTGTATTTAAAGCACAGCGGATTTCTCTTTTCTTTTGGGTGCGTACTGGGAATTGCGGTTTTGACCCCTGCACTGACGGAGGGGAAAAGGGATCTTCTTCCGGGAAACAAAATACTTACCAAAGGGATAAAGGGAGGTCTTTCGGCATTTTCTATGGGAGTGGCAACGCTTCCGGTCTACCTGTGGTATTATTATCAGTTCCCGGTGTGGTCTGTGCTGTTAAATTTGATGGTGATTCCGCTTATGAGTTATTTGATGGCAGCAGGGATCCTTTTGCTGATACTAAGTATCGTCTGCCCTTTAGCGATTTGGCCGCTGGTATCTTTGATCCGGGGGATCTTTAAGATCTATGAGCTGGGATGCGGGGTCAACGAAACATTACCATTCCATCTTGTAAATTTTGGCAAACCACAAGGATGGCAGCTTCTTTTTTATCTTTTGATTCTCCTTCTGGTCGTCGGATTAAAAAAGAAGCTTACGCTGCCTGTAAAGTGGATGTTTACCTGCCTGGGAATTTTGTTGCTGGTCTACCGTCCTGGCGGTAAACTGACCGTAACCTTTTTGGATGTAGGGCAGGGGGATGGAATATTTATAGAAACGCCCCAAGGCAGCCATTTCCTGATCGACGGCGGAAGTTCATCGGTGGGAAATGTGGGAAAATACCGTCTTCTTCCTTTTCTCCGGTTTCAGGGGGTACAAAGCCTGGATGCGGTTTTTGTCACTCACCCGGATACAGATCATTGCAATGGGGTGCAGGAGATTTTAGAGCAGGATACCGGGAGCGGCATAACCGTAAAGTGCCTGGCGCTGCCGGATATTGCAGGGGAAACCAAAAGCGATGGGTTTAGGAAACTGGAAGGGCTGGCGGAAGAAAGGGGTATTCCGGTGGTTTATTTGAGCCGGGGCCAGGAAATGGGGGAAGGAGAACTTACATTTACCTGTCTTCATCCTTCCAAGGGGTATCGAACAAAAGACACAAATGAATACTCGCTGGTCCTAAAGCTGACATATCAAAATTTCAGCGCTCTTTTTACCGGAGATCTGGAAGGAGAAGGGGAGCAGGATTTTGAAAAGTATCAAGAAGGAAAAGCGGGGAACCGGGGGCAGCTTACGGTTTTAAAGGCTGCCCATCATGGTTCCGCATATTCCACAGGGACAGGGCTTTTGGAAGTTCTCATGCCGGCGTATACTGTGATCTCCTGCGGAAAACATAATTCCTACGGCCATCCCCACCAAGAACTGCTAAAACGGCTGGCAGATTGTGGAACAGAAATTTTGATTACCTATCAGACCGGCGCGGTGACGTTTCAAACGGACGGGGAACAGGTTTGGATCCAAACATTCCTGATAGAAGAGTTAGCGCCGGATTGATGCTGCCATCCGGTGGTAAGTGTGGCGGATTCCGCGTATGGCTACAGAATAGGCCTGTATATTTTCGGGCAGGGACATTCCGGCATATCCGGCATCCCCCAGGTGGTGGATGTCTGTGCCAGTCATTTTACACATCAGGGCAAGCTGGCGGATGGTATCCGTATGGGCGCCTTCCTGGGAAGTGCCGATTGCCGTGATGGTCAGTGCGCCCAGGCTATGGGCATAGCTGACCAGCTCTTTGATGTATTCCGTTGTGATACCCGGAACGGTGGCGGGGGCAGGAAATAAAAGAATATCGGCCCCGGCTTTCCGGAAACGTTTTACATCATCCTTTGTTATGATGCGCTCTGCAGCTTCTGACAACACTCCAGCAGCGTGCATTTTGCCCGCCGCTAAGATGATTTTATCACCCAAATGTTCTTTATATTGTTTCAGCGTATTTTCAATGGCTTCCTTGGATACGCCCATGCCCGGGTTTCCGGTCAGGAGGATCATATCCACTCCCATCTGACAGGCCCGGCGGGCGTTTTCCAAAGTGGCCCGCCTTCCCTGGGACATTTTCCATAGAGGATCGGTTTCTGCTTCTTCCCCAGGGGCCACTGGCTCTAAATTAATTCCCACAGGGCGCCCGGTCAGGCGTTTAACTAATCTTATGGTATCATCCGACTTCCCGGCCGGAAGTCCCTGGATTTCCGGCTGGTTAACGTCAAACATGTTTAAAAGCAGGATGTCGGCGCCTAAAGCTGAGACAAATTCTGCATTGGTGATATCGCCTAACATAGGACGTATCGTTCCGATGGTCTCGCAGGCTATGGTCCGTCCTTCGCTTTTTGCAATTGCATCGAGCAGATCATATTTAGAAAAATTTTCAAAATCGGAAGAATAACAGTCTAGTATTCGTTTTGCCATAAGAACTCCTTTTTGTCTAGTATTTGCTGTATTTCCACACTTATGCCATAAGGGTGGATAAATTTATAATAACATGGTAATTTGGCGGGGGCAACAATGACAGGATTGTGTATTGGTATTCGCTTTTTTTTAATTTTCGTGTATAATAGAAAATAGTACGGCGAAGGAAGAGGCCTTCGCGCTGGAAGAAATGGGGTATTGGTATGCAAAGGATATTGGTAGTGGACGATGTGGATTTAAACCGCGATTTACTGCGTAATATGCTGGAAGATGACTACTTGATCGAAATTGCGGAGGATGGGGAGAAGGCGCTGGAAAAGCTCCGGGAGTATACGGATCGTATTGCAGCGGTGTTGTTGGACTTACAGATGCCTAATAAAGATGGGTTTGCAGTTATCAGGGAGATGAAAAAAAGCGGGATGCTCCAGAAGATCCCGGTGCTTATCGTAAGCAGCGAACATGCCATAGAGGTGGAAAGCCAATGTCTTGCGCTTGGGGCGGCAGACTTTATCCATAAGCCTTTTGAGAGTTCCATTGTTCAAAACCGGATTAGAAACACGATCGAGTTGTTTAACGGGAAGAATCGGCTTGAGCAAAAGGTGGAGGAGCAGGAGGAAGCTTTAAGGAAGCAGGACCGGATCATCCAGTTACAGGCGGAAAAGCTGCAGGAGGCGGAGCCTTTTAACCGTCTGATGATGGAATACCGGGCAGCGATCATGGGGGTGGAAAACAGGCTTCGGGTATTAAATGAGGAATTTTCGCTGGAATATAACCGGAATCCCTTTGAGTCCATCAAAAGCAGGCTCAAGACGCCGGCAAGCATTTACGAAAAAATGAGCCGGAAAGGGTATCCGGTCACGGTGGAAAGCATCAGGGAAAACTTAAAGGATGTGGCGGGAGTACGGGTGATCTGTTCTTTCCCGGATGATATTTACCAGTTGGCGGAACTTTTGGTCAAGCAGGACAATATTACCCTTCTCGGAAGAAAAGATTACATTAAAAGTCCCAAGACAAACGGATACAGAAGCCTTCATCTTATCTTAAATGTACCGATTTTTTTGTCCAATGAAAAAAAATATATGAAGGTTGAGGTTCAATTCCGCACCATCGCCATGGACTTTTGGGCAAGCTTGGAACATAAGTTAAAATATAAAAAGGATATTGATAATGCAGAGGAGATCGTAGGGCTTTTGAAGAACTGTGCCGATTCCATCGTGATGCTGGATTATCAGATGCAGGAGATCAGGGATAAGATCGAAAGTTCCAAGGAAAATAAACGAAGAGAAATTTAAAGTTTCAAAAAGAAGAAGGCCAGGCGTTAAGGGAGAGAAGATTGCAGCGTTTAAATCAGGATATCAAAACGGGACAACTGAATCATATTTACCTGCTCTACGGGGAAGAGGCGTATTTGCAAAAGCAGTACAGGGACAGGCTTAAGGCAGCGATTATTGGTGATGATACCATGAATTATCACTATTATGAAGGAAAGAACCTATCTGTAGGGGAGGTGATCGACCAGGCGGAGACAATGCCTTTTTTTGCAGATAAAAGGCTGATTGTATTGGAAAATACCGGGCTTTTTAAAAGCGGCGGGGAAGAGCTTGCGGAATATTTGAAAACACCTGCCCCGACCGTTTACTTTCTTTTGGTGGAGAAAGAGGTGGATAAGCGCAGCAAGCTTTACAAAGCAGTCTCTGCCAAGGGATGTGCCGTGGAATTTGGCATTCAGGATGAAAATACGTTGAAACGCTGGATACTGGGGATGATGAAGAGGGAAAATAAAAAAATTTCTGAGGCGTCCCTGGAGTTTCTACTGGAAATGACTGGCACGGATATGGAAAATATCAAGAAGGAGACGGAAAAACTTTTTTCGTATTGTTTGGATAAAGAAGCCATCACACAAGAAGACATCGGGCAGATCTGTACCAAAAGGATTTCCAGCCACATTTTTGATATGATAAACGCCATTGCCGACAGGAAACAAAAAAAGGCGTTGGAGCTTTATTATGAACTGTTGGCGTTAAAAGAGCCGCCTATGCGGATCTTGTTTCTGATCACCAGGCAGTTTAACCTTCTTTTGCAGGTAAAAGAACTTGCGGGAAAGGGATACCAGGGCAGGGCAATCGGGGAGAAAGTAGGGCTTCCGGGATTTGTCGCAGGAAAGTATGTAACCCAGGCTTCCCGGTTTCAAAAAGAGGAACTTCGGGAAACGGTGGAAGCCTGCGTGGAGGCAGAAGAAGCAGTAAAGACAGGCAGGATGAACGATAACATGAGTGTGGAGCTTTTGATCGTGAAATATAGCAGTAACCGATAAAGAATGAAAGGATGGGAATCAGGTATGAGTATGATCGATGAGGTAAGAGGCCAGATGGTGGAGGCCATGAAAAGTAAGGATAAGCCAAGGAAGGATGCCCTTTCCATGCTGCTTTCCGCTTTGAAAAACAAGGCCATTGATAAACGGGAGGATCTGACACAGGCGGAAGAGTTTGAGGTAGTCAAAAAGGAAATGAAGCAGACCAAAGAAACCATGGAGCTTGCCCCGGAAGACCGTGAGGATGTGAAAGAAGCCTGCCGTATCAGGCTTAGCGTATACCAGGAGTTTGCGCCGGAGGAGATGAGTGAGGATGCAATCAGGGAGACGGTTAAGCAGGCGCTTGAAAGTCTTGGAATCACAGAACCTTCCGGAAAAGATAAGGGCAAGGTGATGAAGGAGTTGATGCCTAAGGTAAAAGGCAGGGCCGATGGAGGGCTGGTGAATAAAATTGTGGGGGAAATGCTGGGCGGAATATGAAAAGTGCATTGACTACCCTGTGCTACATGGAAAAGGACGGAAAGTACCTGATGCTGCACAGGGTTTCCAAAAAGAAGGATGTAAATAAGGATAAATGGATTGGCGTAGGCGGGCATTTTGAAGCCGGGGAAAGCCCGGAGGACTGTCTGCTCCGCGAGGTGAAGGAAGAGACCGGCCTGACGCTTACAAGCTGGCAGTTCCGGGGGATTGTGACTTTTTGTTATAGTGATGATCCGGCGGAGTATATGTGCCTGTATACTGCGGATGAGTTTGTGGGAACGCTGACGGACTGTAAAGAAGGGGTGCTGGAATGGGTTCCAAGGGATCAGATAAGGAGCTTGAACCTGTGGAAGGGCGACCTTTTGTTTTTTGACTTGATAGAAAAGGAAACTCCCTTTTTTTCTCTGAAATTATGCTATTATGAGGATGGAACCTTATACCAGGCGATCCTTGACGGGAAAGAGTTGGAAATATAAAGAATGGAAAAAAGGAAATGGCAGAAACTAGGGTCGGCGATGCTTTTGGCGTCTCTGGCGCTGGTATGTATGGGAATTGGAAAGCGGGAAACGGGCGTTAAGATTATGGCCTGCAAAGCTATTTATAGTGAGAAAAAGGATGGGGATGAAACCGTCCTTGCGATTGGAAACCTTACCATCAGGCTTCCGGCAGGGTGGCAGGCGGAAAAACGCGGAGAAGGCGCTGCTACCCAATACATTTTGCGGGATACCCATTCTTGGTGTGAAGATGAGGAAGTGGAAAAGCATAAAGAGGGCTATGAGCATGAGATTGTGATCACGCCCTATGTCATTTCCGGGATGCCGGAAGATACATTGGAATTGGCAGCAGAAGTGAGGGAATACTTCCCCACTTCTGTTTTGTATGGAATCCCTGGCAGCGGCAGGGAAAAGGAAGCAGAGGGCTGCCTGATGTACGGGGAAAACCGGGATACAGAAGAAAAAGAGTATTTTCTTTTTTTGGGAAAAGGCTCCAAAAGACATCTGTTCCATGTCAGGGAAAGCAGCATTTATGCGTATACAAACCAGGTGGAAAGTTTTGGTGATTTCCTGTACTATGGGCTGGTGCAGGCGGACGGGGAAAAGGATGTTAAGGACGGTCGTTCTTATGACGGCCAAAGAGAGTATTATTTTTGGGTGAACCGTAAACAGGAAAAGCCTTTATTTGTTGTGATGAAAGGCAGTACGGGGGAAGAGGCAGGAACGGTCACCGTTTATCAGAAGGGGGATTATGGATCCCCATTGGCAAGCCAGCGGGTAAAAGAATTATATCCGGGGCAGATGGAGATTGTTGATGTAGATCAAGATGGAAACGGGGATTTTTTGTGCAGGTATTGGCTGATGGATCCGCTGCGTTCCCTGGATTTTGCGGATGAAGAGGATTTTGACGGTTATTTGTGGGATGAAGGGCGGAAAAACTTTGTCTATACAAACGGCGCAAAGATGCTTAGCCGATATGGCGGGATATGGGAAGAGCAAAGAAACAGGCAGGGTTCTTCAGAGGGGGCGGAAAAAATCCCGGAGAGCCTGAAAGAATATCTGTCCGGATGCCTGCTGTCAGACAGGGAAAAACTGCGCGATGCTATGCTTCCCCTTGTTTCGGACCGGGAACTGGATTTTGCGGAAGTGAAGGAACTGGCGGAGGATAACCCTGCCATTAGAAATGAAATGCAAAGGATTGCAGCTACTTACGATGGATCCGGGGTGTGGCTTATGGTGGATGCGGATAATGACGGGATAGAAGACGTTTACCTCTGCGAATTTTTAGGCGGCACGTTAGGGAGTGTTTCTTACCATCTGTTTAAGGGGGATGGGGACGGAAGTTACGAACTGACAAACAAGCTGGAAGAACTTAAGGAGGAATTTGCCTTTTTGGAATGGGAAGGCAGGAATTATCTGGCAAGGACCACATGGGATTTTACCAAGAAGGTATACAACGGGGTTTTACTGGGATGCTATGAGGAGGGGGTTTTTCAGGGCGGCGTCTGGCTTTCCATCACGCCAAAAGAAGGGAAGGATGGACGGGAGATGGAGACGTCTTATTTAAAAGATGAGAAATACCGGGATCTGGAAAAAGGGCTTATCAAGCTGGCAAAGGAATATCGGTCAGAGGACAGGATAGGACCCGGAACGGCGGAATCGGAAGATGAGGGGGAGGAGTATCGGAGAAGCTGTGATATTGACAATGACGGGAACAAGGAGCGGTATCGGGTAAGCCTTTGGCAGACCACCAATTATTACACAGTTGATCAGATAAGCTTTCATGCGATGGAGGAAGGGATCAACGACCGGGTATGGGAATTGATCAATGAAGAAGAAAACAACGGGATCCCGAAAAACCTTTGGGTAGATGAAACAAGATACGGAAATGTCATTTATCTTTTATCCGAGGAGGGACTGTATGATTTCCATATCTGCGGCTGGCTTTTGTCAGAGACAGGGCAGGAAAAGCTGATCCAGGTAACCTGCCGGGTGCAGAGGGAGGTTACGGAAGAAGTGATGGCAGTAAGGCAGTAAGGGAGGAAGTTATGACGATTTTGATCGTAGAAGACGACAGGCCGTTAAATGACGGCATTGCCTTATCGCTTGGCGGGGCAAGGACTTTACAGGCATATAACTTAAAAGAAGCGCGGGTTTTGTTAAAAGAAGCCATAGACCTTATACTTTTGGACGTGAACCTTCCGGATGGAAGCGGGTTTGATTTTTGTAAGGAAATCCGGTCTTTTTCCACTTTGCCTGTGATATTTCTTACTGCAAATGACATGGAGCTTGATATAGTGGCGGGCTTTGCCCAAGGAGCGGATGATTATATCACCAAGCCCTTTTCGCTGGCGGTGCTCCGGGCGCGGATTGATGCCGTTATGCGGCGGCATGAACCTGCGGCTTGTGTGTATGAGCAGGAGGGATTTTTCTTTGATTTTGACAATATGATCTTTAAAGTGGGGGAAACCCCGGTCAATTTAAGCAAGACAGAGCAGAAGCTTTTAAAGCTTTTGGTGACAAACCGGGGAATCACCCTTTCCCGGGATAAGCTTATGGACCGGATCTGGACGGACGGGGCTGAGTTCGTGGAGGAAAATGCGCTTTCCGTGACCATAGGGCGGCTGCGCCAGAAATTAGGCGGGGCGCCGATCAAGACGGTTTACGGGATTGGTTATGTCTGGGAGCGGTGATTGGGTCACATAGGGAGGATTCTTATGTTTTGGGTATGCGTTATGTGTGTGATCGTTCTTATCTGTGGGGTGGCCTGTTTCTATGCAAAGACATCGGCGATCCTTAATCATATAGATGAAATGATAGATCAGGCGATAGAAGGAACTTTAACGGAAAATGAGTTTTCCGAAAAAAAGGCGTCCAGGATCGAGGCAAAGCTTTACCGGTTCCTCCATGCGGGAAAGATGGACAGGCAACAGGCGGTGAAGGAAAGGGATTCCATCAAGAGCCTGATCAGTGATATTTCCCACCAGACAAAGACGCCTGTGGCAAACATCCTGCTTTATACCCAGTTATTGGATGAAAGGGGTGTTTTGGGGGAAGAAGAAAAAAAGCTTCTGTCCCGTATCTCTTCCCAGACAGAAAAGCTGGACTTCCTGATCCAGGCTTTGGTCAAGCTTTCCCGGCTGGAAAACGGGATCATTGCAGTGTTGCCTAAGCGGGACAGTGTGGAAGAGCTGGTTGGGGAGATTGACTTTGGGGCGGCAATCACCAAGGGGATTTCCTTTTCCGTGGAACATACGCCGGGGCTTACCGCGTTGTTTGACCGCAAGTGGACGGCCGAGGCGCTAGGGAACCTGGTGGATAATGCGGTAAAATACACACCTTCCGGGGGCAGGATCCGGGTAAGCGCCAAAGCCTATGAAATGTTTGTCTGTATCGAGGTGGCCGATGACGGCATGGGGATCGAGGAAGAAGAAACGGCAAAAATTTTCCAGCGTTTTTACCGTTCCCAACAGGCAGCGGAGGAAAAGGGCGTGGGGATAGGGCTTTATCTTACACGGGAGATCATCAGGGAGCAGGGCGGATATGTGAAAGTGGCATCCAGCCCCGGAGAGGGATCCGTGTTTTCAGTTTATCTGCCCAGATAGCAGTTTTTGAGTGAATAACATAAAGAAAATATGCGGCTGCCCTGGCCGCTATTTTTGTCTGCAAATCTGTCAAAACTGTTAGAATCCGGAAAGAATTGAGTTAGAATCTTAGCCTATAGTTATTGTTAAAAGGAGGCATAAATCATATGGATATTTTAAAAACAACGAATTTAAAGAAATATTATGGAGAGGGCGATACCCAGGTGAAAGCCCTTGACGGGGTAGATTTTGCTGTAGGGGAAGGGGAGTTTGTGGCCATCGTAGGCACATCGGGAAGCGGCAAGTCAACGCTCCTTCATATGATCGGCGGGTTGGACCGCCCTACAAGCGGAAAGGTAGAAGTGGCGGGGAAGGATATCTTTACTTTAAAGGACGATGAGCTGACAATTTTCAGGAGACGGAAGATCGGGTTTATTTTCCAGAGTTATAACCTGGTGCCGGTGCTGAATGTTTATGAAAATATTGTCCTGCCCATCACCCTTGACGGGAACAAGATCGACCGAGGGCATATTGACAATATCATTGAAACCTTAGGGCTTCCTTCCAAGGTAAGCAGCCTGCCGGGTCAGCTATCTGGCGGCCAGCAGCAAAGGGTAGCCATTGCAAGGGCCCTGGCGTCAAAGCCTGCCATCATCCTTGCGGATGAGCCTACCGGGAATCTGGACAGTAGTACGAGTTTGGATGTGATGGGGCTTTTGAAGGTGACCAGCGACAAGTTTAAACAGACCATGGTGATGATTACTCACAATGAGGAGATCGCCCAGATGGCGGACCGGATCATCCGGATAGAAGATGGAAAAATCGTAAATAAAAAGGCTGTGGGGGTGTAGAGATGTTTAACGTGAACAGTAAAGCCGCGGTAAGGAAGCTTTCCCGGAAAAGCTTTGCGGCAGCGAAATCAAGAAATCTGATCGCCGTGCTTGCCATTGCCTTAACGGCGCTTTTGTTTACGGCGCTTTTTACAATAGGGAGCGGTATGATAGAGAACTTCCAGCGCCAGACCATGCGCCAGGCGGGGGGAGACGGCATGGGGGCGCTGAAATACGTTACCGATGAGCAGTATGACAAGGTCAAAGACCATGAGCTGATCGAGGAGATTTCCTATAACCGCATTTTGTGTGACGATGTGTTAAATGAAGAGTTTTTAAAGCGCCGCGCAGAGTTTTATTATATGGATGATGTTGGGATCAAACTGGGATTCTGCGAGCCCACAGGAGGGCATAAGCCTGTGGCTCCCAATGAGATCATGATGGATACCAGGGCCATTAAGCTGCTGGGGATCCGGCAAAGGGAAGGAGAACCGGTGACTTTAAAGCTTTTGGTGCACGGAAAGGAAGTGGAGAGGGATTTTGTGCTTTCCGGCTGGTGGGAGGCGGATCCGGTGTTCAATGTATCCATTCTGATAGGCTCAAGAGCCTATGTGGATGCACATTTAGAGGAACTTTATAATGATTATAAGGAAAGCGCACAACTGACAGGTGTGATCAATTGCTATATCATGTTTAAAAATTCCATGGATCTTGAGGGAAAGATGGATCGTGTGGTCACGGAAAGCGGTTTTTCCACGGATCAGGATTCGCCGGATTATATTGCATATAACGTGAACTGGGGTTATCTTTCCACCAATATCGGACTGGATGCGCCTACCATAGCGGCAATCGGCCTGTTTCTTTTGCTGATCATTTTTGCGGGCTATCTGATCATCTATAATATTTTCCAGATATCCGTGATCAGGGATATCCGTTTTTACGGGCTTTTAAAGACCATAGGCGCCACAGGCAGACAGTTAAGGAGCATTATCCGGTATCAGGCGCTTGTCTTGTCCTGTATCGGCATTCCTTTTGGGCTGGCAGCCGGATATTTGACAGGGTGTGCACTTGTTCCTTTGATCATGAACCAGACTTATTTTGCGGCAATTGACTATCAGGTTTCTTTCCATCCTTTGATTTTTGCAGGGAGCACCTTGTTTGCCCTTATCACGGTGCTTCTAAGCACGGCAAAGCCGGGAAGGATCGCAGGGCGGGTATCGCCGGTGGAGGCAATGCGGTATACGGATAGCGGCGCCGTGGTGGACGGACGGGGAAAACATAGGAAAAGAAAGGACGGACAGGGAAAAAAGAATACCCGGGAAAGGGTGCAAAGATCCGGATACGGTGCGCGCATAGCAGGGATGGCGGCAGCGAACCTGGGAAGAAACCGGAAGCGCACGGTTTTGGTAGTGTTATCCATGTCTTTAAGCCTGGTGCTGTTTAACACCATCTATACGGTAAGTCTGGGTTTTGATATGGATAAGTATTTAAGCAAATTTGTGGATACGGACTTTTTGGCTGCCCATGCGGATTATTTCCGGTATCGGTTCCGGGGACCGGAAAACGGAACATCGGAGAGCCTTATTGAGGCGGTGGAAGGACTGCCTGGCTTTGTGGAAGGGGGAAGGATCCTTGGAAATATCATGGATGAAGAATCCTTTAAGATAGAATATGACGGAGAGACCCGGGAAACAGCGGACGATCATGGAAATTATTTCTGTGCGGTCTACGGGATGGAAGATTTGCCTTTGCAGCGGCTTTGGGTTTTGGAAGGGGAGATCGATCTGGAAAAATTAAAGTCCGGAAATTATATCCTGGAGGGTGTTAATCTGGATGATTACGAAAATCCTAAGTGGGAGTCCTCCCATTACCAAATTGGGGATACCGTGACGCTGCACAACTATAAAGGACGGCTTACGGAGGGGGAGGAGAATAATGACAAGGAGTATCAGAGCCGGGAGTATACAGCCAGGGAATTTACGGTGATGGCCAAGGTTGCCATGAAATATTATACCAATACCTGCGGGACAGGGCATGACTTCAATTTTTATCTTCCTGCGGATGTGTACCGGGAGATGGTGGAAGTACCCGGAGTTATGAGCTATTCCTTTAATGTCAGTGACGAGGAAGAGGCTAATGTGGAAGCTTTTTTGGGAAAATATACGGAAGAGGTGGAGCCGCTTATGGGGTATAGCTCAAAGGCCAGCCGGAAAGGAGAATTTGAAAGTACGCGGAACATGGTGCTTTTCGTAGGCGGTGTGTTAAGCCTTGTGATCGGGCTTATTGGGGTGCTGAATTTTGTAAATTCCGTGCTCACCAGCATTTTGACCCGGAGAAGGGAATTTGCCATGCTGCAGTCGGTGGGCATGACCACATCCCAGCTTAGAAAGATGCTGATGGTGGAAGGATTGTATTATACTGCAGGGGCGGGGATCCTTTCCCTTGTTCTGGCGGCGGTTTTTTCCGGATATGTTGTGCCTGGGGTGACAGGCGGGTTATGGTTTTTCACCTATCGGTTTACGTTAACGCCTCTTCTTGTCACCGCGCCGGTCCTTTTGGCGCTGGGAATCATCCTTCCGGCGGGAGTGCTTGGCAGCGTGACCAGACAGAGCGTGGTGGAACGGCTCCGGGAAACGGAATAAATGATGCAGGATACCAAATGGCGCAGGGGGATTTCCCCTGCGTTGTTTCATGATGCGCCGGTATTGTGGTCCGTGTGATCAAAAGGAACAGAAGCGTAGGCGTGCTGGCCCATATCCACACAGACCCAAAGGAAACCTTCTTCGTATTCCACAAGATAATCAAAAAACGGGCTTCGTCCAAACAATTCCCGAACCTGCCAATTGCCAGGATATCCGCTGAGTTCCTGATAGCCGGACAGGGCGATGGAAAGAGCCTGGGAGATGGAGATTTCGTATAAGTCATGAAAAGGGTTGATCAGAGAGACCGGGCCATAGTTTCCATGGAAATCAAAGGCGGCCCAGTTTAGCTGTGAAGCATAAGGGATCTGGTTAACGCCTGCACAGCGTTCCCCGCCTTCGTACTGTGCGTACAGGACGATATATTTTTTCAAGCCGGGGTGGAACAGCAGGTTCATGGACAGGTCATGTTCTTTTTGGGAGATCATGGCATTGTAATATCCGCCATCCAGAGGGAAAATGCGTTCTGCCATCCAGTTGTCCCCTGTAAAATCATATCCGGCCTCCTGTCCGTATTGGCGTAAAATATATGTGATTTCCAGGAAGATCCACCAGTGAAACCCCTGTCCGTCCCGGGAGGAAATAAAATCATGATGATAAACAAAATCATCGTTGCTTTCGTAAGAATGCCAAAGATCCTGGCTTACGACGGGGGTAAAGCTGCTGGACGCGGAAGGGCCGGATGATATTGGGGCAGACAACAAACCGGGTTCTTGCCGGGGGAGTGATTTGGCGTATGCGGATATGCCAAGCGTGCATATGAGTACAAGGGCAAAGCTGGTCAATCTTGTTTTCAATCAGAGTTCTCCTTTGCAAATATGTCTGAAAACGGCGTGATGGTTCTCTGGGCAAATTATACCATGGGAAACCGGTATTCTCAATAGCGGTAACAATTTATCAAAGCCCTTTTGCCTGCCGGATCCGGCAGGGATTTTTAGTTTTGCTTGACAGGTATGCTATATGATGATATATTAATGATATTAAAATAATATCAAGAATACTGAGGGATAAAAAGAACCCAGGTATGTATGCAGGGAAAGGATGGAGGTTCACTATGGAAGAGAAAAGAAATATCATTACGGAAAAGGAAATCACATCGGCAAAAGGGGGAATGGGGCTGATCCTGGTGCTTTTAGGATTTATTGTGGACATTGCGGCCATAGTGGGGGCAATTTTCTTTTTGGAAGTGGGAAGCGGGATGATTGGCGGCATTTTGCTGGCAGTTGGAATTGTCTTTTTTGTGGCAATGATTATTTTAAGTACCGGGCTTCATGTGGTGAACCCCAATGAAGCAATGGTATTTACCCTTTTCGGGAAATATTATGGTACAATTAAAAAACAGGGATTTTATTATTTAAATCCTTTTGCGTCAGCCATCAACCCGGCAGGGAAGACTATAGTCAGCGCCGGCGGCAATGCTTCGGCCGGTACGGTGAGCGTGAAAAAGATTTCCACGAAGGTTATGACACTGAATAATGAAAAGCAGAAGGTCAACGATGTGCTGGGAAACCCGGTCATCATCGGTGCGGTGGTAATCTGGCGGGTAAAAGACCCTACAAGCGCAGTCTTTCAGGTGGAAAACTACAAAAAATATTTATCTACCCAGTGTGATTCTACGATCAGGAATATTGCAAGGCTTTATCCATATGACGTGATGGACGAGGGGGAAACGGAAGAAAAGACGCTGCGGGGCAGCAGCCAGGAGATTGCTGTCAATATGACGGCAGAGCTGCAAGAGAGGGTAAAAGATGCAGGGCTGGAGATTATGGAAGTGCGTATCACCCATTTATCCTATGCAGAGGAAATCGCGGCGGCAATGCTCCAGCGCCAGCAGGCGGTAGCGATCATTGCCGCAAGGAAAAAGATTGTGGAAGGCGCAGTGAGTATGGTCAAGATGGCCATTGACGAGTTGGGAGAGGAAGAGGTTGTGGTGCTTGACGAGGAGAGAAAAGCAGCCATGGTTAGTAACCTTTTGGTAGTCCTTTGCGGAAACAAGGATGCCCAGCCCATTGTAAACAGTGGAAGTATTTATTAAATATGCAGACGAAGAAATATGCCGCATGCGCAGACCACTACGGGAAGCGGATCCGGCAGGAAGGAAGTGAGAAAGATGGGGAAGGCTATGCAAAAAGGCCGGATGGGAGAGTTGCCCTTGGAAGAACTGGAACAAAAGGAACAGGAATTGTCCCAGCGGCTTTTGCGCTTAAAGGCGATGGAGGATGAGATCCGCGATAAGGAAAAAAAGTTAAAAGAAACAGAAAAAGCGAAAAAGCAGATCCTGCTCCGGCTTTCCCCTTCCTTGTGGAATGAGATCGCAAAATGGGCGGAGGAAGATTTCCGTTCCATAAACGGACAGATTGAGTATCTTTTAAGCGAATGTGTCCGGCAGAAAAAGAAAAAATAAAGAGGCTGGACGCAGTAGAAAAGTCGTTAGAATATTGTATTTGAAAAACAAAGCCGGTATGCTATAATGCTTATACGAAAATATATCTTGTGGCGCCCCCAGGATACGATCGGAGGAACTTTATGTACGAGGAAAGTACGGCATCGGCTTTGGGACAGTTGTTCTTTTATGACAAAATAAGCAAACGTGTTTCTGACAACAGTGGAAACATGCTGGCCGTAGCCCAAAAGGATAAAGAAAGATTTCAGGAAATCCTGGAAATTGCCGCGGCGGCAGACCAGCCGGCGGTAGTTTATACGGACATATGTGTAAAGGGAAAAGAAGGGAATGTTACAAGTTATCATGCCGGAATTGTTTGTACAGCGCCGGGGGAGCAGGTCATTGTTACACTTCAAAAAAACGAAAAAGCCTATGAGACGAATCCTGTAACGGATCAACTTACAGGGCTGCTTAACAGAAGCGCTTTTTCGGAACGGGTAGAAGATATGATAGCCAATGACGGTGCGGCGCCGGCAGAAAAATATATGGTGGTATATTTTGATGTACAGCGTTTTAAGACAGTCAATGATATGCTGGGGATTGCTGAAGGGGACAGGCTGTTAAAGCATATAGCCAAGGTGGTGACCAGGGCGGTAGAGGGAAACGGTGAAGCATGCCGTATCGGTTCAGACCGTTTTGCATTGATCACAAAATGCGAAAAAGAAAACAGGGACAGCTTTGTAGAAAAATTGTTTGAGGACATCTCCGGATTTGATCTGCCTTTCGAGATAACTTGTAATGCCGGTATTTTTGTAATAGAGAATGGCCAGCTCCTGGCTGATGCTGCAATAGACAGGGCGATCATGGCGCAAGCGCCGATTAAAGGAAGCTATACAAGGCGATTTAATTACTATACTGAGGTTCTGCGCGAGATGCTTCTTACGGAGCAGGAAATCACAGGTATGATGAAAGCGGCCTTGGAAGGGGAACAATTTATGATCCACTATCAGCCCCAGTACAACCACTCAACAGGTATGCTGGTAGGGGCGGAGGCGTTGGTAAGGTGGCATCATCCTGAAAAAGGGCTGATTCCGCCCGGTCGTTTTATTCCCGTATTTGAAAAAAATGGGTTTATCACGAAGCTTGACCTGTATGTGTTTGAAAAGGTCTGTGTGTTCCTGCGCGGATGCATTGACAAAAACCTGCCTGTGGTGCCAATTTCCACTAATCTAACAAGGTACGATATCTTTTCACCCAATTTTATAGAGATGCTTGAGGAAACCAGGGAAAAATATCAGGTGCCGCCAAAATATATCCGGGTGGAGATTACAGAGTCTGCCGCGTTAGGAAACAGCCAATTTATCAATGCAGCGGTAAAAAAGCTGCATAACTATGGATACATCGTGGAGATGGATGATTTTGGAAGTGGCTATTCTTCCCTAAATATTTTAAAGGATATCGATTTTGACATTATCAAACTGGATATGCGGTTTTTAGAAAGCGAACAGGGGGGAAAGAACCGGGGCGGCACTATTTTAAGTTCCGTGGTCAGGATGGTCAACTGGCTGGGGCTTCCTATTATTGCAGAAGGGGTTGAAACGATCCAGCAGGCGGATTTCTTAAAAAGCATCGGATGCGATTATGTGCAGGGCTTTTTATATTCAAGGCCTTTGGGGCAGGAGGCCTATGAGGAACTGCTAAACGGAACCCAGATTGGATCAACGATTCCACAGATGAAATTGATTGATACTTTAAATATTGCAAATTTCTGGTCAAGCGATTCCCTGGAAACATTGATTTTCAGTAATTTCGTGGGTGGCGCCGCTATCTTTGAGTATAGAGGCCAAAAACCGGAGATTCTTAGAGTAAACCGGAAGTACCTTGCCGAACTTGGAATGAATTTATCCGAAAAGGAACTTGTGAATGCAAACTTTTTGGACTTTTTTGACGAGGCAGGCAGAGAAGCTTACATAAAAATGCTTGATTGCGCCATTGAAAGCGGAGAGGAGCAGGAAAGCGAGGCATGGCGAACAATCACTTCTTCTTGCTGCGGCGAAGAGAAAATGTGTATCCGCAGTACGGTACGGGTGATCGGAAAAAGTAAGGATAATTATTTATTTTATGCAATGATCAGGAATGTTACTGCGGAAAAGAAGCAGTATGATGCTATTTTGGACAGTGAGAGACGGTTTAAGATGGCAAGTGAGCAGGTCAATATTTATTATTGGGAATATACAGTTGCTACCAGGGAAATGCGTCCCTGTTTCCGGTGTATGCGTGATTTAGGGCTTCCTGCGCTTTTGACGAATTACCCGGATAGTGCAATTGAAATGGGTGTGTTCCCGCCGGAAACTGCGGATATGTACCGTGACTGGCACAGGCAGATTGCAGAAGGCGTGCCGTCTTTGGAGGCTGTGATTCCGCTTACAGTGGGAAGAATTCCTTTTATTGTGCGGTATACGACGGAATTTGATGAGAATAACAGGCCGGTTAAGGCTTACGGTTCCGCTGCTCTTGTAGTGGACTGACCTGACAGGAAAAGACACTTGACAAATACCCCCATAGGGTATATTCTTTGTAAGAAGAGAATATACCCTATGGGGGTATTTTGCAATAAAGATTCCCGTCCCAAGAGCAGGGATTTAGAAAGAGAGGTAATGAGTATGGCCCAAACGGGAAATAATTTGAACCAGGAAAATATTTGCGGGTGCTGCCGCACCAAAAACACACCCAGAAGCGAAAAGGAGTTAAGGCAGCTTCAAAACCGGTTAAACCGGATGATTGGCCAATTAAACGGAATCAGCCGGATGCTGGATGAGAACCGTTATTGTGGGGATATTTTGACGCAGGTGGCGGCAGTGGAAAGCGCTTTGCAGAATTTTGGGTATCTTGTGCTTGCAGAACATATGGAGACATGTGTGGCGGAGGAGATTCGCAATGGAAACGATCAGATCATGGAGGAAGTTATTGAGCTAGTAAAAAAACTCAAGTGACAGGAAGGAGATCAGTGTGAGAAAAGAAAAATATTCAGTGACGGGAATGACTTGTTCCGCATGTTCGTCCCATGTGGAAAAGAGCGTAAGCAAGCTTCCGGGTATGGGAGAAGTAAGCGTAAATCTGCTGACTAACAGTATGCAGGTTGTTTACGATGAAACGCTCTGCGGTGAGCAAGGAATCGTTGATGCTGTGGAAAAAGCAGGTTATGGAGCAAGTTTGGCGTCCACAGGAGGAAAGGTGGACGCTTCTTTGGGAGGTGTTTCGGAAAATTGTCCGGTAGATCCTGCCAGGCAAAATGCCAGCAGGCCAAACGGGCCGGACAGAGAGGCGATCAAAGGGAAAAAGGAAAACAGGGAAATGAAAGCCAGGCTGACCATTTCCATTGTCTTTATGGTTTTACTGATGGCAGTATCCATGCATCACATGTTTTTTATGTGGCTGCACCTTCCTGTACCAGAATTTTTTATGAAGTTGTTTCACGGCAATGAAAATGCGTTGACTTTTGCATTTACCCAGTTTTTACTTACATTACCTATTATCTATGTAAACCGGAAATATTTTCAGACCGGATATCGGACGTTGCTGCACGGAAGCCCCAATATGGACAGCCTGATTGCGGTAGGCTCCGGTGCGGCGCTCCTATATGGAATTTTTGCAATTTACAGGATTGGCTATGGATTAGGGCATGGAGATTTGGCAGTGGTCAGCCGGTATGCATCAGACCTATATTTTGAATCGGCGGGGATGATCCTTGCACTGATCACGGTAGGAAAATATTTAGAAACCCGTTCCAAAGGAAAGACGGGGGAAGCGATTGAAAAGCTGATGGATCTGTCTCCTAAGACGGCGCTTCTTCTTTTGGAGGATGGGACGGAGAAAGAAATTCCCACCCAGCAGCTTGTAAAAGGCGACCGCTTTCTTGTAAAACCGGGAAGCCTGATTCCGGTGGATGGAGTGATTGAGGAAGGGACTTCCAGCGTAAATGAGGCAGCGATTACAGGAGAGAGTATTCCGGTGGAAAAGGGGCCTGGAGATCCTGTGGTTTCCGCCACCATGAATAGGGCGGGGAGGCTGATCTGCCGGGCGGTAAAGGTTGGAGAGGATACGACGCTTTCCCAGATCATCCGGTTGGTGGAGGAGGCTTCTGCATCCAAAGCGCCCATTGCCAGGCTGGCGGATAAGATTGCAGGGGTCTTTGTACCGGTGGTCATGGCAATTGCCGCTGTCACCTTTATCACATGGCTTTTGGCGGGAGGCGGGTTTGAAGAGGCAATGTCCTGTGCCATTGCGGTGCTGGTCATTTCCTGTCCGTGCGCGCTGGGGCTTGCAACGCCGGTGGCGATCATGGTAGGAACTGGTGTTGGGGCAAAGAACGGTATCCTGATTAAGTCAGGCGACGCATTGCAGGCGGCAAGGGATATTGACACGGTGGTATTAGATAAGACGGGAACGATCACGGAAGGAAAACCCAAAGTTACGGATATCCAATGCTATGGGGAAGATGTGGATGAAAATGAAACGCTTTCCCTGATTGCGGCAGTGGAAAAACCCAGCGAACACCCTCTGGCGGAAGCGATCATGGCGGAAGCGGAAAAGAGACATCTGGCAGTTCCGGCAGTGTCAGAATTTCAGGCGGTCTTTGGAAAAGGAGTCTGGGCAAAGTATGCGGATGGCAGATATTTTGCAGGAAATACAGCTTTTATGGAAGAAAACGGAATTTCCTTATCTTCCAGGCAAAAAGAAAAGATCGACCAGTTTTCAGAAGAGGGAAAGACGCCGCTTCTTTTTGCAAAAGACCGTACGCTGCTTGCTGTGATTGCAGTGGCGGATACGGTGAAAGAATCTTCCAAACTTGCTATGGAAGAATTTAGCAGGATGAAGATAGATGTTGTTATGTTAACCGGAGATCATAAGCGTACAGCACAGGCTGTCATGCGGCAGTTACATGTGGGGCAGGTGATTGCCGAGGTGCTTCCCGAAGAGAAAGAAAAAGAAATCCAGCGTCTTAAACGGGAAGGCCGGAAGGTGGCAATGATTGGCGATGGGATTAACGATGCGCCCGCCCTTGCCGCTGCAGATGTGGGGATTGCGATTGGGGCAGGCACCGATGTGGCTATAGACAGCGCTGATATTATTTTGATGAAGAGCAGGCTGACAGATGCAATTACGGCAATCCGGTTAAGCAGGGCTGTGATCAAAAATATTAAAGAAAACCTGTTTTGGGCATTCTTTTATAATGTAATTGGGATTCCCTTAGCGGCAGGAATCTGGTATCCTATTTTTGGCATCCGGTTAAACCCCATGTTCGGAGCGGCGGCAATGAGCCTTAGCAGCCTGTTTGTCGTTGGGAACGCCTTACGGCTCCGGAACTTTAAAGGAATAGTGCAAAATCAAAAAATAGAAAAAGAAAAGATGGAGGAAGAAAAAATGGAGAAAACAATGATCATTGAAGGCATGATGTGTGCACATTGTACAGGAAGGGTGCAAAAGGCATTGGAAGAAGTGGGGGGCGTGGAAAGGGTATCCATGAGCCTTGAGGAAAAGAGCGCTACAGTTGTGTTGGCTAAGGAGACAGGAGACAGCGTTTTAAAAGAAGCGGTAGAGAAGGCAGGGTACGAGGTAGTGGAGATCCGGTAAATCAAAGCCCCCATTGACGGAAAAATGTATTTGATGCAAAAATGATGCAAAAATGATGCAGTTATGATGCAACCCTTTGATAAAATAGGCTTGTAACTACTAACGGCCGGAAAGAAAAGGAATGGTTGCATTATGGACGAAAGAGAGCTGAAGCAAGGGGATGTGGGGGAACTTTTCGCAGAAAAAGAAACAAAGCGGGGCAAAAAAAGCATTATCCTGGTATGTGGTGTGATAGGGACGGTTACGCTGGCTGTGATTGTATGCTGTGTTTTCTTTTTAAAGAGGGATCAGGGGTATCAGGATTATACGGTACAAATGAAGCAATATTATGTGGAGTATTCCGAGGCATATGATTATTGGGATGTAATTACCGTGGAATACCCGTATTTGGAAGGGATTGACGAGGAGGTGCAGGGGCAGTTAAATACGCTGATGTATGATGCGGCCATGGACAGGGTGAATTATTGGCATCTTGATCCCTCGGAGGATGTGAAAGCATATCAGGAAGAGGTATTTTCCATTTTTTGCAGTGATGTAAACTGCCAGGCAACATATCAAAGCCAGTATCTTCTCAGCCTGGATTACCTTGAGTGGTATTCAGCCGGACATCCGGTGTGGGCGACGAATGGGACAGAGCGGACTCTTATGCTGGACTTGGTGACAGGGCAAAGTTATGAACTTGCGGATATCTTGGAAATAAACAGGGATTTTGCAAGATGTTGGGATAAGTCCCTTAGTGACCGTTTGGAAGAGGAGTACGGGGATGAAGAGGATTTGGATATCCTGGTTTCCTGGTTTACCCAATCGGATGAAGAAGTAAATGAAGATTTCGTCTGCCGTCCCTTTTTCTATCTTACGCCGGAAAAAGACTTTGTAATCGGTGTTTCTCTTGATCCGATCTTGTGGAGGGCATATACTTACGAGCCGGTTAGCTGGAATTTTTATGCCCGGCTGAGTTATGATGAGATAGAACCTTTTAAGAAGGATAGTGGATTTTGGGACAAATATGAGAAGTCGGAACCGGCAGGGGAAGTATTTCCATGTGAGGATAAAAAAGAAAATATTTGGCTTGGGGAGGATGCAGGGATATGGGACTACGAATATTAAAAAAATTAATTCCCTGCGTTGTGGCCGGTTCCCTGCTCTTTAATGGAACACCGGGGATAGAGGCATTGGCGGCAGAGGAAGAATATCCTTTGGTTTATGAAGATTTGTCAGAGGGCGAAGAACCGGTAGCGGTGTTGTTTTGCGATATGCAAAGCTATACAGTGCTTCCTGGTGACAGCCTTTGGAAGATTGCAGAAAAATTATGGGGGGATGGCAAGGGGTATTTGGATCTGGCAAGAGAAAATAAGGAATTGATAAAGGATCCGGATGTGATTTTCCCGGGTATGGTTCTAACCGCATCCCGAACAGGCAGTATCATCAGAAAAGAGGCAAAAAATGGAGGGGTCCAGATGGGGGATTATTCTATGGATATGCCTTATGGATGGGGGGTAGGGGTCATTGAGATGGGCAATGCGTTTACCAATTTTGCCATGATTGACGATCAGACTGCCATAGCCTGCCTGATTCAGGACAGGAAAAAGGAAACAGGTACAAGCGTCAGGGATTGGGAACAATGTAAGGAACGGATTACCGGCTATGTCAGCAAAAATTATGAGGAGCAGGTATCGGATCTTCAGTTTGAGCATTACCGGATGGAAGGCCAAGGCGGTATGTCGGGGGACATTTACTTATATTCTTTTACATGGCAGGTTAGCCCTGCGTATCCCGGTTTTACGATCCCGGTCTGTGTTGGCCTTAAGCTGACAGACCATATTCAGGCGGAATTTGTAGGATACGGTATGGATTACGATATCCATGGCGCCGTACGTTATGTAAGCGCTACCTTTGAGGAACATTTTAACCCTGACAACAAGGAGGGCTTTACCGTTAATGATTCTAATATGCAATTGACTCCTGAAGCAGAGTGGGAGATTGACGGAATGTTTAATTCCTTTGCGTGGGTGGATGAGTTTTTCACTTCTTTATTCAATAAGGCGCTTAATACATTAGGGGGCGAAGAAGAAAAAAGCGCAAGGGAAAAATTGATGGAGAAGATGAATTAGCCATCCTTCCCACGCCAGGCGGAGCAATATTTTCCTGAAATTCAGGTATGCGATCCGGTATCAGGGTTTAAACGGATGCGGATGATTTGTCCATCTAAAACGTAATGGGAGAAATTTGTCTCATCTCCATTGCGCCTGAAGTCCACAACCCATTTGCCCTCTTCAAAATGTCCTTCTTCGACACTGAGGAAGTTTAGCTGTCCCCATTGCCTTGAGGCCATATGGATATAACTTTGTTCATCGAAAGCGTCGGGCCTTTTGATAAAATCAAATGCAACCCCGGCGCCTCCGGCATAAAACTCATGTTTCCCGGTTTGTACCAGAATTGCCCTGCCCCGTATCTGGGTTTTGTCTTTTCCCGTTTGGTCGGTTAATTCCTGTGTATACCCAAGGCGGAGCTGTTTGGCATGCATAAAATGAGCAATTACATGGTAATCTTCTAATTTAATATAGCGTTTTTCTTCAAATTCCTCTTCGGCGATGGCATGGATATTTCCGGTTTTGCGGTATCGGATAAGCAGCGGTGACATATTTGCAATTGTCCGCATGGTAACGGCCATGTCCCGGCATTGTTCTTTCAGGTTTCCATTTGCATCCAGGGCATGTTCGGCGCCAAAGCAGCAAATACCGATTGCGCTAAAGTCTGCTGCGGCAAGGAGCGCGTTCATAGCATTGGCTTCTCCAAAAAGAGGAGATTCAGGGATAAAAAGCGGGTTGTCCTTCCGGTCATAGCGTTGACAGATCCGTGTGTATTCCTGCCGGCTTTGGTTGTAAATATCGGGACCGATAAAATCCAGCGCCGGCGCCCCGGCTTTCCAGATATCCAGCACTCTGCCAACAGCAGCCCCGGCATTATAGCATAGCCCGGCCTCCTCGTATCCATTTTCCCCGACCATCACGTTTGTGAGCATTGGCAGGTCATAAATACTTTTTCCGGTTTGGGCAATCTGTCCGATGTACTGTGCATGATACCAGGCTGAAAAGGCCTCATGAGCGTGTCTGCCGAACTGCTTTCTCCATGGAGACACAGGGCTGGCATGATTCAAATCATCGACGCCGGAGTCTTCCAAGAAGATTTCTTTTAGACATTCCGGGACCTTTTGCATGTAAGCCTCCCGGGCTTGCCTGGAATAATCCATATCTGTGTTGGCATATCCCATTTCATTTTCAATTTGTACGGCAAGGACGGTCCGTGTCTGAGTGTCATATTCTTTCAGGAATTCCATGAGTTTTCCAAATGCTTTTTCATCCCGTTCCAAAGTTTGTTTACAATGAGGGGAAAGGGAGGCGACCGGCGCCCCGTCAGGGCCTTTGGCTATATGGTATGTTTTTGAGTCCTGCTTGATATATTCAGGGACATAATTGGGATGCCCGTTTTTGCTTGTGCCAAACCATAAAAGAATTAGTTTCAGTTTGGCAGCTCTTGCTTCATCGATCAGCCCTTTTACATGGCTCATATCGTAAGTATCTTTTTCCGGTTCTAAACGATACCAGTAAACTGGCGCTTCCAGACAGTTTCCGCCATAGGCGTTAACGACCTGGACCGCTTTTTGGATAAGAGGCGTTCCGGTGGAAGAATTGTGCGCCTGTACGCCTACAACCAGAAATGGTGCGCCCTTTTCATCTTTTATAAAATCGTTTTTCATTGTGGTTTTCATCCTTTCTCTGCATATAGATTTTGATTTTGTCCGCTGCTTTACAATACAGTTTAACATGGAATAGTGCATTTTGAAATATAAACCGTTTGACAAGGGCCTGTTTCAATGATAAGATAATAAACACTTTGAAAATATAATCACCATCAGGAAACAAGGAGACGAAATGAACCGGAACTACTTTTCAAAAAGCTATCGTTATCTGTATTATTACGGACGTATTTGCTTGTAACTGGCTAAACAGATGCACAGTTATAAGCCGGTAGGTCTTATGTCTGTGCGTAGCTGAAAGTGGAAGTAGGTAACGTTGTATACCAATATTGCATTTTTAACGCATCAGACATAGGGAAGTCTGGTGCGTTTTTGTTTGAACGGGAAAGGAAAGGAGAAAGAAGAGAAATGAACGAAATTGAAAATCAAATTGCCATCATGCTAAAGGGCGCCGCCCAGCATACGGAGATTCATGAAATCAAGGAAAAACTGTTAAAAGCAAGCAAGGAAAAAAGACCCCTTCGGATAAAACTGGGGCTTGACCCATCAGCGCCCGATATCCATATCGGACATTCAGTGGTACTGCGGAAGATCCGTCAATTGCAGGATCTGGGGCATGAGGCAGTGATTATCATCGGAGACTATACGGGGATGATTGGAGATCCTACAGGAAAATCAAAAACAAGGAAACAGTTATCCAAGGAAGAGATCGCAAGCAACGCCAATACTTATATGGAGCAGATCTTTAAGGTCATTGACAGGCAGCGGACACAGATCCATTACAATAGTGAGTGGCTGAGTAAGATGAATTTTGGGGATGTGATTGAGCTTGCGGCAAAATGTACGGTTGCCAGAATGCTGGAGCGGGACGATTTCCACAATCGGTATGTCAATCATTTGCCCTTATCCGTTCACGAATTTTTTTATCCTCTGATGCAGGCCTATGATTCCGTTGCTGTCAAAGCGGACATTGAATTAGGCGGGACAGACCAGACTTTTAATATTTTGATGGGAAGGAACATTCAAAGGGATTATGGTCAAGAACCCCAGCTTACTTTGTTTATGCCCCTTTTGGAAGGGATTGACGGAGTGGAAAAAATGAGTAAAAGCCTTGGCAACTATATAGGGATCAGTGAGGAGCCTGAAGTGATTTATGAAAAAGTAATGAAAATTCCTGATTCCCTGATTATAAAATATTATAATTTATGTACGGATGTACATCCGGACGAAATCAAAAAGCTTCAGAGAAAATTGGAAGAGGGTTCCAATCCCAGAGATATCAAAATGATGCTGGCTGGTGAGATTACAAGGCTTTATCATGGGCAGGAAGGGACGGAAAGGGCGGAAAAATATTTTGAGACTGTGTTCCAAAAAAGCCAGGTTCCCGAAAATGTGCCCACCATTATTGTGGATCCGGCTTTCCAGGCGGCATATAGCGAACAGGTTTTGCAGGAGCTTGTAAAACAAGGCTTTTACAAGTCGAAAAATGAGATCCGGCGCATTTTTAAGCAGGGTGGCGCTTATTACGATGGAGAAAAATTATTGGATAGCAAGGATATCATGCCAGGCGAAGGGGAACATATCTTAAAGCTTGGGAAAAGCAGTTTCTTTAAGATATGCCTCTAGTCCTATAATGCCTTTTTGACAGAAATTGCTTTTACAGGGCACATTTCCTGGCAGCAAAAGCAGGAGATGCACTGCCGTTTCTTAAAGTGGGCTTTGCGCTTTTTGATCGTGATAACTTTGGCCGGGCAGCTTTCTGCACATTTCCCGCAGCCAACACAAAGTTCTTTGTTAAGCTGTGGGTAGGATTTGAGCAGTTTTTTTGCAATTGGTAAAAGGAAATGGGGCATTTTACCGGAAAAATCAAGCTTTTGAGCATCAGGAACCTGAAAAGGAGTGAGGTCTTCCGGAATTCGGTCCCCCAAAAGCTGAAGACGGTCTGGTTTGGCAAGCCCGCTGTCCACGGCCTGACGGATCATAGTGATGCCCATGGGATCCAATTTCATCAGTGATGCGGCAAAGTAATCCTGGGTATAGAAATCTCTGGAGGCAAGGAGCATATGGAGGGGATGGGAAGTGCCGCTTGTAGGTCCATTCCCCTCCATGGCGTCTATGGCGTCAATAATTGTGAGCTGGGGATTGACTACCTGGGCAAGTTCTAAAAGCATACGGGAAAAATTTTCAATGTCAGGCCAGCGGTAGTGCATCTGGGGTTTTTCCAGACCGGGAATCACACCGAAAAGATTCTTAATGCCGCCGGAATATCCGGTCATTGCATGGGTTTTTAGCTTACAGATATTGATGATATAATCAGCGTTAGCTATGGGGGTAATGATATGGAAAGAGTGATTGGCAAATTCCTCCGGGCAATGGATCGTTTTTGCTGAAAAATCCATATTTAGGGTAAGATCCGGTTCAAGAGCTTTCATTCCACAGGCGTGATAGATATTTTTCATGTGTTCCGCCGTATACAGTCCCCCGGAACTTTCCGCCAAAGTAATGTTTTTTACACCGTGTTCCCTGAGCCAGCGCACAATGCATTTGACCACGAGAGGGTGGGTGGTAACGGGAACGCTGGGGGTTTTGGCCATAATCAGATTAGGCTTTAGGACAACCTTTAAGTCAGGGCGCATATCCTTTTGGATGGAAAGCGCTTCCATGGCTTTGCAGATAGCGGGATAAATTTGTTCTTCTTTATATTCGGGTACAAGGTATAAGGTCTGTATCATAAATACTCTCTTCCTTAAAAATTGATTAGCAGATGTTTTCCCGCTTCCGGGACATATTTATGATAACTAGTTTACATCTGCTGAAATAGTTTTGCAATGATTCTGTGAACAATTTGTTTAACAGAGTCCTTTTTATAGGACATTTCATTTTGTATACTGGTTTTAAGTGAGAAATACAAAGTGCCGGAAGGCAGACAGGAAGGAGGGACAATATGAAGATTTTTTGCAGGAGGCTGGTTTTTAAATGGATCTGTAATATGGCAGCCACGATAGCGCTGATGCTGGCCGGGGGGATGTTCCTGTCAATGACAGTTCTCGGTAAGGATACGATTTTTCATAAGAACCGGGAAGTTTTCAGGGAACAAAAGGAGTATTATAAGAGCCTTGAGCAGGAATACATGAAAGATATGCAAAACTTTTTGGCCAGCCAGGGATATGCAGACAGCGGTGTTACGATGAACAGGGTTATTGAAGAGGATGGGAGCCTTCAATATATTGTGACTATTTACCACAAGGGAATAGTGCAGTTAGACGTTACAGGCAGGGGGCAGCTTCTTTCCAAATGTGAAAGGATAGAATTTGCGGACAAAGAGTGCAGTTTTTGCCATAAAATTTTGGAAGTATCCTCTTAGTGGTTGTCACTATTGCCTGGAAATATAAAAAGAAGAATGACAAGAAGAAATACTGGGATTATAATTGATATAGTTGTGTAAATTTTCAGAAGTACATGCCGGCAGGAACTGCTGCTTACAAAGATGGAGGTAAACTATGTCAAATATGCCCGTACCACAACAGATTTACAGACACTTTAAAGGAAATCTTTACAGGATCATTACCCTTGCAAGGCACAGCGAGACGGACGAAGAACTGGTGGTCTATCAGGCGCTTTATGGTGATTACCAGGTATATGCAAGGCCAGTCGGGTCATTTCTTGGGAAAGTGGACAGGGAAAAATATCCGGATGCATCCCAGGAACAACGTTTTGAACTGATGCAGGAAGTGATCCAAACGCCTGAAACGGATCATGCATATGATAAGAAAGAAGATCAGGTGAACAAAGAACCCGGCAAAACCTTGCAGGAGCCGGAGCAGGAAGAATTAAATATAGACCCGCTGGTATTGGAATTTTTAGATGCCGGTTCTTATGAAGAGCGTCTGAACCTATTGGCAGCGCTTCGTTACCGCATCACAGATGAGATGATCAATACGATGGCAGTTTCCGTTGATCTGGAGATTGAGGAGGGAAATATCCAGGAGAGGTATGAGGAGTTAAAAAACTGTCTCATAACCCTTGAGAGGTTTGAATGTAACAGGCTCAGATAAGCTGTTCTCCTTTTTCCGCCAGGCAGCAGCGCTGCACAAGTTTTGATAGCGGGAAAAGGAGGAGACTATGGCATATGACTTGGAGAACAGGCTGGTGATTGGGGTGTCATCCAGGGCGTTATTTGACCTGACCGTTGAAAATGAAATTTTTCAGAGTCAGGGTGTGGATGCATATTGCAGTTATCAGGTGGAACATGAAAAGGAACTGCTTAAGCCAGGAAACGGGTTTAAACTGGTGGAGGCGCTCTTAAATATTAATAATCTGCCGGGGCAGGAGGGAAGGGTTGAGGTGATCATCATGTCCCATAACAGCCCGGATACGTCCCTTCGGGTCTTTCATTCCATAGCGCATTACGGGTTAAATATTTCCAGGGCGGTGCTTGCCAGCGGCGCATCGCTGACACCGTATCTGGAAGCGTTTCATACGGATTTGTATTTATCGGCGGACGAAGAGGATGTGCAGTCGGCGGTTAACTGCGGGATTGCGGCAGGGATCATCTGCTGTGATGAAATCCGGATGCCGGGGAAGCAGGATCAGATCTCTCAGATCCGGATCGCTTTTGATGGGGATGCCGTTTTGTTTTCCGATGAGTCGGAGCGGATCTATAAAGAAAAGGGGCTTGAGGCCTTTGAGGAAAATGAACGTCTCCAGGCGGAAAATCCATTAAAGCAGGGTCCTTTTGCCAAATTTTTGAAGACCATTTCTGATATTCAGAAAGAATTCGTACCTGAACAGGCGCCAATCAGGACAGCGCTTGTCACTGCAAGAAGCGCACCCGCCCATGAGCGTGTGATCAGGACACTGCGGGCATGGAATGTGCGTATCGACGAGGCGTTTTTTTTGGGAGGGATTCAAAAGACAGAAGTGCTTAAGGCATTTGGGGCGCATATCTTTTTTGACGACCAGGCAGTACATACCCGCCCGGCTTCGGAGGTAGTCCCTTCGGCGCGGGTTCCTTATAAACAGGAGAAGACAAAAGAACATGGGCGAGACCCATAAAGAACTATGGCTGGTTATCGTATTTTCGGCATTGCCGGCAAAAAAGGACGATATGCCAGCAGCATAGGAGTGGGAGTAAAGGATATGAAATACAAAAATATATATGAGGGGCGGTTTTTAAGCCGTCCCAATCGTTTTATCGCATATGTGGATATAGGTGGGCAGCGGGAGAAGGTTCATGTGAAAAATACGGGGAGGTGCAGGGAGCTGCTTACCGGCCATGCCCAGGTATTTTTGGAAAAAAGTGAGAATGCCGGACGGAGCACAGGGTTTGACCTGGTGGCGGTAAGAAAGGGTGGGAGGATCATCAATATGGATTCCCAGGCGCCGAATAAGGCGGTGGAGGAATGGCTGAAACAGGGAGGCTTGTTTGGTGAGACAAAGCTGATCCGGCCGGAGACTGTTTATGGGGATTCCCGTTTTGATTTTTATGTGGAGACCCCGGAAGATAACATTTTTATTGAGGTGAAGGGAGTGACTTTGGAACAGGAGGATGTAGTATTGTTTCCTGATGCTCCATCAGAACGTGCCGTCAAACATGTCCGGGAATTGGCAAAGATAACGAGACAAGGATACAAAGCGTATGTGATTTTCGTGATACAAATGGAAGGGGTGAAGTATTTTACTCCCAATACAACGACCCATCCGGAATTTGCAAGCGCTCTCCTGGAAGCAAGAAATGCGGGCGTATCGGTGCTGGCCTATGATTGCCGGGTGACGAAAGAATCTATGAGCATTAACCGCCCTGTTCCCGTCATTCTTTCCGTGCTCGACAGGATTGCGGTACCGCTGCTTGACTGGTATGATAACGGGCGCAGGATCCTTCCCTGGAGGGAAGATCCGTCCCCCTACCATGTCTGGGTATCGGAAATCATGCTTCAGCAGACCAGGGTAGAGGCGGTCAAGCCTTATTATGACCGTTTTATGAAAGCGCTTCCCGATGTGGAGGATCTTGCCAGGGCTGGGGAAGAAGAACTATTAAAACTATGGGAAGGCCTTGGATATTATAATCGTGTCAGGAATTTAGGGAAAGCGGCGAAGATGATCATGGAGGAGTATCAGGGAAAGGTGCCGGAGGAATATGAGGAACTGGTGAGACTGCCAGGGATCGGAAGTTATACGGCAGGAGCGGTCTGTTCTATTGCATACGGGAAAAGAGTCCCGGCAGTGGACGGAAATGTGCTCCGCGTGCTGGCAAGGCTTTGCTGTGATGAACGGGATATTACACAGCAGTCTGTGCGTAAACAGGTTGAGGAGGAACTAAAGCCGGTCATTCCTCCGCACCGTGCAGGGGATTTTAACCAGGCCCTTATGGAACTTGGCGCAACAGTCTGTGTGCCCAACGGAAGTCCGCACTGCACGAGGTGTCCATGGGAAATGCTTTGCCAGGCGCACCTTGCCGGCCAGGAGCAGAAGTATCCCCGGAAAACGCCGAAAAAACCACGGACGATAGAAGAAAAGACCGTCCTGGTTATTAAAGACGCGAGCAGAACGGCGCTCCAGAAGCGGGAATCTTCCGGGCTTTTAGCAGGAATGTATGAATTTCCAAGCCTTCCGGGGAAATTATCTCAAAGACAGGTACTGTTATATCTGAAACAGAAAGGCATTTCGGTACTTAAGATTGAAAAGCTCAAAGAAAGCAAACATATTTTTACCCATAAAGAATGGCACATGGTTGGCTATGCCGTCCAGGTGGATGAGCTTGCTCCCAAACTGGGCGATGAGAAGATTTTATTTGTGGAAAAACATGAGGCAAAAGAAAAATATCCCATACCTTCAGCATATGCAGCCTATATGGAATTTTTTCTTTAGAATTTCTTAAGTTGATTTGAATGATAAGCTGGGGTATATTAGTGACAAGAGATTGTGAAAGAGGTGGAAAATATGAAGCTGTTGTCTTTTGCCGTACCTTGTTTTAATTCGGCAGCTTACATGGAAAAATGTGTAGATTCCCTTTTAAAAGGTGGGGAGGATGTTGAAATAATTATCGTAAATGACGGTTCCACAGATGAAACTGCTGAAATTGCAGAAAGGTATGTCAGTGAGCACCCTTCCATTGTAAAAGCCGTGCACAAAGAAAACGGCGGGCACGGGTCGGCGGTGAATGCAGGAATAGACCAGGCGTCAGGCCTTTACTTTAAAGTAGTGGACAGTGACGATTGGGTGAAGGAAGAGCCTTATATGCAGATATTGGATACGCTGAGAAACCTAACAGGCGGCGAGAAGGCTTTGGACATGCTGATAAGCAACTTTGTCTACGAAAAGGTTGGCGAGAGAAGGCATAAGGTCATGCGCTATAAACATACACTGCCCATTGATGAAATGTTTACATGGGAAGATGTGAGGCATTTCCATAAGGGACAGTATCTGTTAATGCATTCAGTTATTTTCAGGACGAAGCTTCTTAGGGAATGCGGCCTTAGGCTTCCGGAGCATACGTTTTATGTGGACAATCTGTATGTGTTTGAACCGTTGCCTTATGTGAGGAATATGTATTATCTGGATGTGAATTTTTACCGTTATTATATTGGAAGGGAAGATCAGTCTGTCAATGAAAGCGTTATGATTGGAAGGATCGACCAGCAGATCAGGGTCAATAAACTTATGGTTGACTATATGGCTGAAAAGAAAAACCAGATCCTGTCAAATAAAAAACTCTATACTTATATGTTGAGTTACTTGGATATCATCACCACAGTATCTTCTATCCTGCTGATCCGTTCTGGTACGGAAGAAAATCTGGAAAAGAAAAAGGAATTATGGAATTACTTAAAGAAAAAAGACTGGCTGCTTTACAGGAAATTAAGGTACGGGCTTTTAGGAAATTGTACGAACCTGCCTGGCAGAAGCGGACGGATGATATCTGTGGAAGGGTATAAGATATGCAGACATTTTTTCAACTTTAATTAATGAAAAGCGCCGCTTGGCAGCGGCGCTTTAAATATGTCTGATTCGTTGTTTCGCATTGGAACGGTATGTTTGGAAAACCGAAACAATATCTGCCTGATATACGATTACATACATAACTGCCGCCATCACAAAGGCTGTCAGCACATCAAAGACAGAATGCTGTTTAATAAATACAGTGGAAAGGATAATGGATAGGCACAAAATAAATGAGCCTATATATACTGCCTTGTTTTTAGCAAGTTTCGGGTTATGGATGATTGCCAAATGAGCGCCAATGGAATTATACACATGGATACTGGGCCAAAGGTTTGTAGGCGTATCGGCACGGTATAGATGGGAGATCATTTGGGTAAAAATGTTTTCCCTGGGCATTATTTGAGGGCGAAGGTGATGCCCATTAGGCCAGAGTGTGGAAATTACAAGAAAGACGGTCATTCCCGTAAAAAGAAAGACGCATGTTCTGCAATATTCACGCTTATTTTTGAAAAAGCAGTAAAGCACTGCCACCGAAACATAAGCAAACCACAAAAAGTAAGGGATCACAAAAGGTTCGCAAAAAGGAATGAAATCATCAATCCAAACATGGATAACCGTCTGGGGATGGGTGACAGTTCTTTCAAGAAAAGCGAACCAAAGGCAATAAATAAGGGCATAAATAATAAGCGGTATGGCATGCTTATATTTTTCATAAAAATTTTTCATAATATCCTCACTAATATAAAAACTTTAATTTTTCCTTTTCACAGATCAATGTGATGGAGTGACTCATAACGTTTACTTCTCCGTCAGTGTGCACCCAGAGGGGAGCGGAGGTTTCCAAATGGATTTTGGAAGCCGTATAGTGATCGATTCCCCGGAAACGGTAATGCTTTCCCATAAAAGCAGTGGGCAAAGCCAAAAGAACCAGCCACTTAGGGATGTCCCCAATGGCGCAGATGTCAAGCAGGCCGTCATGGAAATCTGCACTAGGACAGAACTTAAATCCACCGCCTTCGTACTGATGGTTCATACATGCCACAAACAGAAATTTGGGTATGTGGATCTTCTGACCGTCATCAAGAGTAAAATCACATGTGATCTTTTGGGCTTTGATGAGCTGCTTTAGAGCAATGGTCAGATAGGTTAGTTTCCCAAGACCTATTTTATTCAGGATCTTCTTAAATTTAGAAGTCAATGCTTCCTGACATACCGCGGCATCGAACCCGATACCGCTGCTGACGATAAAATATCTTTCATCTGCAGGTTCACTCATTGCCTGCCCCGGCAGGCGCCGGGCAACATGATTGTAGATTAGCCGTCCAATATCCATCAAAACAGGCTTCTGGCAGGATAAGATTCTATCCAGGGCTTTGGATGGATCGGTAGGAAGTTTTAAATCCCTTGCCATATCGTTGCTGGAACCGGTAGGAATATATCCTACTTCTACATGTTCAAAATCGCTGATCCCCTGCAAAGTTTCATTTAGGGTTCCATCGCCCCCAAGGACAATCAGCCTTAATGACGTTCCGGATTCAGGCTTTAATAAAGAAGCAGACAGATTCCGAACTAACTTGATAACATGTCCTGCTTCTTGGGAGAAGAAAACCTTATATTCAATTTTTCGCTTCTTCAAAACCGGTTCTATCTGAGCCCAGATATGAGCCCCTTTTCCGGATTTTGAAGCAGGATTTACAATTATATAGTACATGGCTGCAACCGTACCTTATCTTTGGCGGCGGCAAAGATGCCGCTCTAAAAATCTTTTCCTATTGTAACAGCATTTTAATAAGTAGTAAAGTTTTTTTAAGCATGTTTCGTAAATCTTAAGCTTTGCTTAAGAAAGTGATTATTTTCTAAGCCGCTCATTTATGGAAATGCCCTATTTTACGCTATTTTCTTTTTTGCAGTTATTGGAAAAATATAGTGTTTTTTACTTCACTAGTGATAAGCCAGTAACAGGTTCATGACAAAAAGAGCGCCTGAGACAAATTATTGTTCAGGTGCTTTTATCAGTTCCACGGCTGCCCTTAATTCTTCAATATCCTTTGACAGGTTTTGGCATATGATATTTCAATGTCCTTTGTGGGCTATTCTTCTTTTTTGGTGTAACGTGGTACTTCGGTTAGTTCTTCTATACGATTAAAAGCTTCTCTTTTCCCCTTTTCATTTAATAAAGAATAGGACAAAAGCATATTTTCTACATAAGGATCATCAAAAGCTTTCCCCGCTAGTTTGATTGCTTCACTTTGATTTAATAAGGCGTCAATTTCCTTTTCCCTTTTTTCTATATAATTTTCAGTTATAAAAATGTTCCAATCAACATTTAATGCGTGGGCAATTTTTTGAATCGTTTCTATTTTAGGATTGACTTTTCCCGTTTCCCATTGTCCTATTTGCTGCTGGGATATTCCGCCTAATTTTTCCCCCAGTTCTTTTTGGGTCATATTTCTTTTTATTCGTATGCGTTTAATATTTTCGCCTGTAGTCATTGTTATCACCTCAAAATAACTATATCGTAAAAAGGATTTATTTACAATAAAAAACTTGTTTTTTATATTGACACAAGGAGAATATTGTTGTATATTCAATATAACACAAGAAAAGTATTGTGTAAAGTAAAAGCTTAGAGGAAGGGAATACGAATGAAAAAGTATCGCCTGTAAGATTTAAAAGTGAAATATGCAGTTAGAAGAAAGGAGAGATAAAATGTCAATCAAAATAAAAGTATCGTATGAGACGGAGGAGGAGCTTAAAGGAGTTCTGATGCTTCTTGCTCCTGTCAAAAGCTGGACAAGGGCGGCGAAGAAAAGCGGGAAGTTCTTCCGGGCATACATAACCATGGATCATGTGAAAAAGTGATTTTAGGTGAAGCTTTCTGCTGTATTTTGGCAGTAAATCCCTTTTTTTTGGATTGAAAAGATATATCGGATGATAGGAAGTTCCCGAAAATTAAAAAAATACTTGCATATTTGTTAGTGATCTGATATAATCACAATATAGCAAATAGAACAAATGTGTACCCTACCCCTTATTCTTCAGTGGGGTGGAAGCCTTTGAATTAATGGCGCGGTAATGGCTGATTATGGATATCAGTTATTATGGCGCTTTTTCTGTTTGCCAGAATATAGCCGCACGGGCGTAAAACGGAAAGGAAATAAGTATGGACGATAACACGAAAAACACACAGGCATCAACGCAGCAGGACGGCGCACAGCAGCCGGAAAAGCTTTTCACGCAGACAGACGTTGACCGGATCATCAATGGCCGGATTGCACGGATGAAGCAGGACATGGACACCGCCGACCAATACAGGCGGGAGCGTGACGATGCCCGGAGGGAACTGGAACAATATAAGAATGACGCTTTCCTGACATCAAAGGGCATAAAGGACGCAGATAGGGATTATGTCACTTTTAAGGCTACGCAGATGGTCGATGACAGTACCAGCTTTCAGCAGGCGGTTGAAAACTTTCTGAAAGAGAATCCCCGCTACACGGGCAGGGGTTACACGGTTGTTTCCACCGGAAGCAGTGGTAACAGCGGATCTGGCGCCTTTTGTGCTGATGCGGATATCAGGAAAGCCATGGGATTGAAAGGATGATGAATTATGGCTATTGATTTAGTTGAAAAATATCTGCCCTATGTGGACGAACTTTTCACAACGGAGAGCAAGAAAGAGTTGCTTACAAATAAGGATTTTGCCTTTAAGGGGGCGCACACGGTAAAAATTTATAAGATCAGCACCGGGAAAATGAATGACTATGGAAGGTCAGGGCCAAGTACAGGGAACTGGTCAAGATATGGTGAGGTAGAATCGCTTAATGCCACCACCCAGACCTGCACACTGTCAAAAGATCGTTCTTTTACCTTTGCCATTGATGCACTGGACAGTGACGAGACAGGGGATTCTTTGGAAGCGGCTACGGCGTTGGCAAGGCAGGTCAGGGAAGTGGTGATCCCGGAGGTAGACACTTATGTTTTTGGGGTTATGTGCAATCTGGCAGGGATAAAGCAGGCGCCGAAAGCGCTGACAAAAACAAATATCTATGAGGAGATCATTAACAGCAATAAACTTCTGGATGATGAACAGGTTCCCGAAACAGGGCGTATCCTTGTAGTGACTCCTGCCACTTATCTGCTGATGAAGCAGTGCAAGGATATTACAATGGAGACTGACATGGGCAATGACATGAGGATACGGGGCGTAATTGCAAACCTTGACGGGCTTACCGTCATGAAGATACCAGCCTCCAGGCTTCCGGAGAAATTCGGGTTCATGGTAGCTCATCCATGTGCAACGGTAGTGCCTACAAAGTTGGAAAGCTACATCACGCACCATAACCCGCCTGGGATCAATGGGGATCTGGTAGAGGGCCGTGTTGTGTATGATGCTTTCGTACTGGAAAACAAGGCAAAGGCTATCTGCTACCAGGAGCTGGAAGCATAAGGTTCAGGAAGGGGCTGCTAACGGCAGCCCTTAACCGATATGGGAGGGCTTATGAATCGGGTTGACAGGTTGATTGCAAAGGCGAAAAAATTAGGTTTCGGAAATGGGGATGTATTCCTGATATCTGGTGAGACCGGGGGTTGGAAAGTGGGGGCGAAGGAATTTCCCGACCTGGAATCGGCAGAACAGTATGTCGATGCATTGATCGGGGATTCTGGCAATGATTTTACGGTTATCATCAATGACATTACCCCGGAATGCCTGAAAGGCTTGGAAAAGGAACGGTTGGAAAAAGAACGGTCAGGGAAAGAACAGTTCATGAGAATAGATGAGGACAGATAATTACTATGACACAGATCAGATTGAAAGCAAAAACTCCTGCTGATATACGCCGTACCCTTACAAGGATAATAAATATGGTGGTGAATGGTCAGATGGACACCAAAACGGCAAATACGATTATAGTAGGGTGCAATGCTGTATTATCTTCTATCCGGGTAGACGAGCAACAGCGTAAAATTGAGGAACTGGAAAAAATAATAAATAATATGGCTTGAGGATGGGTTATGACAAACGAACAGCTTGTAACATTGATAAAAAACAAAGTAGACGTATCTGACAATATGCTTCAGCTTTGGGAGCAGAACAAGGGCTTCATAAACAAGATTGCATTTGCTCATCGTGGGTATGAGGACATAGAGGATCTGAAGCAGCAGGGTTATCTTGGCTTATGCCAGGCGGTGGAAGGGTACCGGGAAAAAGAAGGTGTGCCATTTATCAAATATGCTGCTTTCTGGATCCGTCAGAGCATGGCGCGCTATATAGAAAACTGCGGCAGTGTTGTGAGGATCCCTTCACATGAAAAACAACGTCAGAGAAAATACATAAAGCTTATTCAAGACTTTAAAGTTCAGATGGGCAGGGAACCTGCCGATTGGGAAGTATGCCATTGTATGCAGATTAGTTTTAAGATCCTGGAAGAAATAAAAAACAATGCCAGGTTGGGGCAGATCGGAAGCATTGATAACTATATAGGAGAAGATGGTGACAATACGGCTGCCGATATGGTAGCGGCGGATGTTGATGTGGAAAGCGCTGTGCTTGACAAAATAGAAAAAGAGGAACTGAAACAGGTGGTATGGTCCGTAGTGGATACACTTCCGGACAATCAGCCGCAGGTGATACGGTCCATATACCAGGAAGGGAAGAGCCTTAAGGCAACCGGGGAAGAGATAGGCGTGAGCAAGGAGCGCACAAGGATAATCAGAGATAAGGCTTTAAAGAAATTAAGGTGTACGGATCGCAAATATAAGCTCATGGCATTTTTGCCGGAAGCAGTGGAAAGCGCCGCATACCGGCATAACGGAGTCAGTGAGTTCTGCCGCACATGGACAAGCTCAACGGAGCTTGCAGCCCTGAAAATCTATGAGGAAATAACAGGGCATGTTCTCCCCCAGTGACAGACGAGCGGCATCCAGGCTGCAGAAAGCCGCATAATACGGAAAGATTTCTTTCGGGCATATAAGCTTTGCTTAGGAGTTTCATAAGGGTTAGCAGGGGAAGGAATTTGAAATCCTGTTAGGAAACAATAAAAATGGAAAGAAAGGTTTTTTTTCCAATGAGTATGTGATATAATAACTACAATTTGTTATTTTTCAAATCTTATAGGACGAAAAACGGAGGAACTTATATGTATTCACTGGACGAGGTAAGGAATTTTGACCCTGAAGTGGCAAAAGCAATTGTGGATGAGCAGGAGAGACAAAATAGCCATATTGAACTGATCGCATCCGAGAACTGGGTAAGCAAGGCTGTCATGGCAGCGATGGGAAGCCCTCTTACTAATAAATATGCGGAAGGATACCCGGGAAAACGCTATTATGGCGGATGTCAGTGTGTTGACGTGGTGGAGAATCTTGCTATTGACAGAGCAAAGGAACTGTTTGGCTGTGATTATGCAAATGTACAGCCTCACTCAGGCGCCCAGGCAAATTTGGCTGTGCAGTTTGCAATCTGTGACCCTGGTGATACGATTATGGGGATGAACTTAGATCACGGCGGTCATCTTACCCATGGAAGCCCGGTTAATATTTCAGGCAAGTATTTTCACATAGTACCTTACGGAGTCAATGACGACGGATTTATTGACTATGAAAAGTTACGGGAAATTGCGTTAGAATGTAAGCCTAAAATGATCATTGCAGGCGCTTCTGCGTATGCAAGAACCATAGATTTTAAGAAGTTCAGGGAGGTTGCAGACGAAGTAGGGGCTGTGCTTATGGTTGATATGGCACATATTGCAGGTCTTGTTGCGGCAGGACTTCACCCAAGCCCGATTCCCTATGCAGATGTAGTGACCACCACGACCCATAAGACTTTAAGGGGGCCAAGAGGCGGTTTGATCCTTTGCAATCAGGAGGCGGCGGAAAAATATAATTTTAATAAAGCAGTATTTCCCGGTATTCAGGGTGGGCCGCTGATGCATGTTATTGCCGCGAAAGCAGTCTGCTTTAAAGAAGCATTGTCTGATGAGTTCAAGGCATATCAGAAAGGAATCGTGGATAACGCACAAGCGCTTTGTAAAGGATTGATCAATAGAGGAATCAAGATCGTGTCCGGGGGAACCGATAACCACCTGATGTTAATGGACTTGACGCCTTATGATCTTACTGGCAAGGCAATTGAGAAAATGCTGGATGAAGCCTATATTACAGCGAATAAGAATACCATTCCCAATGATCCCAAATCACCGTTTGTAACCAGTGGTGTCCGTCTCGGTACGCCTGCAGTCACGTCAAGAGGCATGGGCATAGAAGATATGGATCAGATTGCCGAAGCCATTGCCATGATCATCAAAGGCGGTGAAGAGAAGATTCCGGAGGCAAGGGCGATTGTACAGAAGCTGACAGAGAAATATCCGCTTATTTGATAAGTAGAAGAATATAGAAAAGATAAAAACCAGAGGGCGCCGCAAAATCGTCGGATTAGATGATTTTGCGGCGCCCTCTTTTGCATAGCGCTGTTCGTCTGCCAGATTAATATCCTAGTTCTTCGGCAATGAAAAAGATTTTGATTCTTCCGGGAATGCCGCTTCTTCTTGTGATGACGATCTGGTTGCACATACAGTCATCGGACAGGCAGCCGCCGCATTTTCCAGTGTGGAAACAAGGTGTGTTACGGTTTAAACGTTTGGCATTGGCGGGGGATGCTGTGTTTTGAACGCGCAGGCAGCCTGCATTAACATCGGCAACCAGCTTATTCATGCCAACGATCATAATGATGTTTTTGGGGCCATGAATCAGGCACGCCACACGGTTTCCGCTGCCGTCAATGTTGATTAGTTCACCATCAAAGGTTATGGCGTTTGTGCTCATGAGGTAGTAATCTGCAAGGACAGACTTGGCGTAAAGCTGGCGTCCTTCTTCTGGGGTTTTCGCGCTGAACCGGTCAATAAGCTGGTAATTTCCCTTTTGGAGTGCATCCATAAGCCCGCATTCCTTGATCGATTCGCTTCCGCCCCAACTGATCACAGAGCCTTCCTTGATTATATCAGTGACAAATGCAACGCAGGCGGCGCTGTTTTCAAAAAAGTATCCTTCCATGTTTCTTTTTTTTAGGTTTTGAATGGTGGTTTTTGCTGCAGTTTCAAAAGCAAGCTGTTTTGGTGTCATAAGTAATCCTCCTGATGATTGTTTTGACTTATGGTATTAAGTATTATATCACGGTTTAGGGCCTGTGTCTCTTGTTTGCTGAGGATAAATTGTGGTTGGAGATTTAGAAAAGTGGAAATAGCCTTATAGACCTACTATACAGTCACATCATAAAACAATAAAAAAAGCAAGGAAAACCTTGCAAAATAAGGAAATTTTTTATGAAGCTGGTTTATTCAAGTGGCAAACTCCGGATTGAAATATCAATGACGCCATGTTACAATACCATGAAATAAGGCGCTATACTTTATACGAAATTGTGAAGGGGATCTTTCTGAAGATATGGAAGCCGCAGAGGGAGATGAAGTTAAGTGGAATTGGTGATTTGGGTAGTATTTGAGACAATATGTGTGCTGGCACATTTATTGATGAGTATGATACCGGTATCAGACCCTGTTTGGGTATGGACGTTAAGCGCATATAGCCAGGTGTTTATTACTTTGATTTCTATTTACATTTTCCGGAGTTATTTATGCAAAGAACCTGCTCTGTGTTCATTGGGAAGGAAAGAATTGAAATACTGCGTTTGGGCAGCCGTCATAGGGGTTGGGATATGCCTTGGGCACAGAGCCTTGCTACTGTTTTTTTGGGATTTTGTAGAAAAAAGTTTAAGGGATATCGGGGGAGTATCGATATCGAACAATGCGGTATTTGTAAATACATTACCGGGAATCCTGTATACGGCTTTGCTTGGGCCTGCGACGGAGGATATATTTTACCGTGGGGTTATTTTTCACGTCGCAAGGCAGAGATGGGGCAACCTCTATGCAGTCCTTATTTCAAGTTTGCTGTTTGCAATCTGGCATTTAAACGGCGTCCAGTTTATTTCGGCTTTGTTTATGGGCGTGATCATCGGGTACGCCGTTATTTTGACAGACAATGTCTATATCGGGGTGGTGATCCATGTTGTGAATAATGCTTTTTCACTTTTCAATGGGGCTGTTTTGAATAAGCTGTGGGATTTCGAGGGCAGTTTTGCTTTTGCACCGATTGGAATCGGGATTTTATTATTGGTGTTTGGTATTTTGATGCTCCAGCGTGAAACGCGGAAAGTGGCATGGCGGATAAGCGCAGAAAAGGAGCAATAGAAAGGAATCCGGATGCGGCGCCTGCAGGGGGTCTTGTTGTCAGCAATTAATCTTAGAAATTTTTTTTGGATTCACATAATAGTTGCTGTAATATCAATCGTACTGTGATATAACCCGTGTGTCTCTTGTTTGCTGAGGATAAATTGTGGTTGGAGATTTAGAAAAGTGGAAATGGCCAGAAAGACTGTCCAAGACATAAAATATTTGAATATTATGTAAAATTTTGTAAAAATATGTAAAATATTGACGCATAATACATATAATACAGATAAATTGTGTATATAAAAAGAAAAATGAAAAAATAAAGAAAAAATTGAAAAAATGTGTTGACAAATTATGCTGAACTGGTTATAATAAAATCACAAAAACAAATTCACATAGATAATCTTAAGGAAAAGGAGGTACGGTCCACCAAGAACATAAGATCAGCTATTTGATACTAAATAGCATAATGTGAAAGAGTTAGCTTTTAAAGTACAAAAGAACAAAGTACCAAAGAAAGCGAATTTCAAATTCGTATCCAGTACAGAAGAAAAAGTAGCGAATTACATCAAGATGAGTTAGAAACGTTACAGTACACATTGTACAAAAGAAAAAAGGGAAAAGTACGAAGGAGAAAACAACTGAATAGGGAAACAGTCCAAAAAGGAAAGGGAGGTAAAGACCATTGGATAGCATAGTTTAAGAGCGGGTGTTGATCGAGAAGATTGATGCCCGCTTTTATGCGGTGTGAAGGTGTGCACCGCCATTTTTATGTAAAAAATTTTTTTTGTAGAAATTTGCAGATGAATCATGTATGATAATTCATATGGAGGATTATAGCATGGCAAAGAATGAAGATATTGTTGAAGAGTTAGACCGGAGGGCATACAGGCGGAAAAGAAGGATCAGAAATCAGGCGATCTCATATATAGCGCTTGCGGTTATATTGATTGGACTGGTGATCGGCTGCGTGATCGGTGTCGGGAAGGTCATGAAGATATTGAATGAGAAAAAGCTTTCGGAGGATCTTCAAAAGCAATTGGAGGAGCTTACACAAAATGAAGAAGAACCGGCTACGGTGGAAGCGCCTGATGATCAGATGGAACCTGTTGGAGAGACGGATTATTTGGATGAGATCGTAAATAATTGCATTGCAGAGATGCCTCTTGAGGATAAGGTGGCAGGGCTGTTTATCATTACGCCGGAAGCGCTTACTGATACGGATATTGTAGTCAGGGCAGGCGATACCACCAAAGAAAAGTTAACAGCACATACCATAGGGGGGCTGATTTATTCTTCCCAAAATATTAAGGATTCCGAACAACTCATGGAGATGCTCAAAAACACTAAAAATTGGAGCAGATACCCCATCTTTTTAGGGATAGAGGAAGAAGGCGGAGAGGTAAGCAGGGTCGCCCAGGCGGGGCTTGCTGACAATGTAGGACCGATGGCGGAGATAGGAAGTTCGGGAGATGCGGCCATTGCCAAAGAAGCAGGTACGGCAATTGGATCTTATTTGTCAGGGTATGGATTTAATATGGATTTTGCACCGGTAGCGGATGTGGCCGTGGAAGAAAATGCAATGATTGGGGAGAGATCTTTTGGCAGTGACGTTAATTTGGTTTCTCCAATGGTTGCGGCTGCGGTGGAAGGATTGCAGGAAAGTGGTGTCAGTGCATGCCTGAAGCATTTTCCGGGGCTTGGGAACACCACGGAAGATCCCCATAATGGGATGGCAGTTACAGAAAAGACGATGGATGATTTTGCGGTTACGGATTTTCCGGTATACCAGGCAGGGATTGGCGCGGGGGTTGATTTTATCATGGTAAGCCATCTTTCGGCGCCCAATGCGTTGGGGGATAATACACCGGCATCCCTTTCGCCTGTGATGATCACAGATACCCTTAAGGGGCAATTAGGATACCAGGGGATCGTACTTACAGACGCTATGGACATGGCAGCGATCACGGAATATTACACGTCCGGGGAGGCGGCCGTAAAAGCGCTTTTGGCGGGGGCGGATATGATCCTTATGCCGGAAAATTTCCTGGAAGCTTATCAGGGAGTATTGGATGCCGTAAATGACGGCACATTGTCAGAAGAACGTATTGACGAATCTTTGAGAAGGATCTACCGTGTCAGATACAAGGACAGGGTGGAATAATTAAAAGCATGGACTTTTATAAGAAAATTGGAATTGTCTGCAGGCAGATTCCGGCGGGAAGGGTGGCGACTTATGGGCAGATAGCCCTTTTATGCGAAAAGCCCCGGAACGCTAGGCAGGTAGGGTATGCATTAAAAAACGGGCTTGCCGGAGAAGGTATCCCCGCCTACCGGGTGGTAAATTCCCAAGGGATATTAAGTGGAGCGGTTCATTTTGAGACTTATGATATGCAAAAGCTCTTGCTGGAAGAAGAAGGGATTGAAGTGAAATTCCGCCAGGGAATGTGGTATGTGGATCTAAAGAACTATGGCTGGAAAAACACGATGGAGGACTTTTACCTGCTTCAAGGTTTGTTTGCCGGTATGACAGAAGGAGAACTGGAACGCTAGGCAGATAAGGCCGTTTAAAATTTATGAAATAAATTTAAAAAATTCGTTGACAAAGTGGAAATTATATAGTATATTAATACTTGTCCGTCAGGTACGGATGAGCAAATGCGCGAGTGGCTCAGTTGGTGGAGCGCGACCTTGCCAAGGTCGAGGCCGCGGGTTCGAGTCCCGTCTCGCGCTCTTTTTAAAGAAGCGGAAACGTTGATAAATACAGCGTTTCCGCTATTTTTGTGTGTCTACAAATCGGTAGACAGTTGTAGACAGTACCTTAGTACCATTACAATGCCTTTGTTATGAGGTCATAGGTTTCTTTTTCGGTCAGCGGATTGTAGATATATTCTAAGGTTGTGGAAAGGTTGCTATGCCCTAACATTTCCCTGATACAATCTAGCGGTACACCGTTCGCGTTCAGATTACTTGCATAGGTCTTACGCATTTTATGGGTGCTCTTTGTGCGTACTCCCTGTCTCTCCGCAAACTTCTCCAATACATAAGCTATCTGTCTGGATGTAATGCGTTCCCCATCCCTCATAAAAATGTACTTCCCCTGTTTTGGTATCTCCTCTAAGATTGATACCGCTTTCGGAATAAGGATAACAAAACGGTCACGGTTTGTTTTGGTATGCTCTACTACCTCATATTGGTTTGTTTCCTGATTTCTGACTTCTTCACGGACAATATGAAGATGTGAAAGGTCTTTGCAGTCTTCCCATTTAAGGGCGGCTAACTCACCCACACGCAGGCCGAGCAAAAAATTGATTTTTACAGCCAGAAATGCAACATCCTCTGTCTCTGTATACATTTTGTCAAGATACTGGTTCAGTTCCTTTAATTCCTCTGTATTGTAAGTCTCTGTCCTGCCCGTTTTCTTGACAATCTGTCTGTACTTGACGTATATCTCTACCTTATCCATAGGATTATCAGTCAGATATCTTTTCCTTATACTATATGTATACATCCCATTGAGAATCGTCTTTATGTTGCACCACTCTTTTCTGGACAAGTTAAACTCCTTTACAATACGGTTGCACTCCTGTTCCAATATAAGTTCGTCAATCTTCTTGATTTTCATATCATGCAGGACAGACGGTTCAAAATATTTGCGGTAGTGCTGTCTGTGCCTTTTAATGGTATTAGAACTGTTTGTAACAGTAGCCTTATACGCAAGCCATTCTTCATAAAGTCCGTAAAATGTTAAGTTGTCAATGTGCGTATTAGCGAAATATATTGGAATCAGCTTATCCAACAATTCCTCTTTTGATTGTGCCTTGATATTTTTGCGCTTTCCTTTTTCATCTTTATAGCAGGTCTGCCAACGTCCGTTTGCAGTAGACGGTGGAGTAATCGCATAAGGGTGCATTTTTAATATAGTATCTATCTTCTTTGACATAAGCATATCAAGCACACTGTCTATATTTATTATACCAAGTTCTACGGCATTTTGCAATATTTCGTTCTGTTTTTCCATATTTTCACCACCTTTTACAGTGGTGTAAAGAATTGCATTTTCGTGGAATATTAATGTTTTTTAATTTGATGAGTTTGTCAGATTTTTAAGATGCTTTATTTTTTCAATAGTTATATTATAAGTTTATTTTCTTTTTCTTCTTTATTGTTATGTCACTCTTTACACCTTTTGTTTCATTGTTTCATAAACGGGTTTTCCGAATCTGGAATCTCTCGAAATCCATATAAATAGTCTTTACTATACCTATATTTTGGTATCGCCCAATGATGAGTTTTCAAAAACTCTACTTATGCGGCGTTCCGTCTTTGCGGTTATCAGATAGCCTGTATCTGTCTGGGACAGTGCGCCCGTTTCCGGGTCTGCCGTCAGATTGTAAATGCCGGTCTCTATAACGTTCCTGCCGTCCTCATCTGTTTCAATGACTCCAAAATTGGGTGTGAAGACCTTCAGGTCACTATTATCTTTCATACCGAAGGTTACGGCTGGCTTTGCAAGTCCCTGTGAATTAAAGTACCGTTTCTTGTTGTACATCTCTTTATCGGTCAGCAGGGCGGTAGTCACATATTTTGTGATATAGGAAGCGGCTCTCTCCGGGCTTTCGATTTCTTCGCAGTCACTGAACCCGTATTCCCATTCAGGCAGGTTGTACACCTGTCTGTTGTGCCTGATGACGGGCTTCCCGGTCTTTGCATTTACCGCTTCCACAAAGTAAGCGGTAACATCACCTAACAGCCCATGGAAATGAACTGCCCCAGATTTGTGCAGTTCGGGTATCATCAGATAATCAAACTGTTTATGCCTGTCTCTCATTTTCCTGCACCATTTTAAGAGGGTATTTTTTGCCGTTTCATAATCGGAACTGTTCACCTTTTCCGGGTCGAAGGTAAGGGTCACGAACCATCGGAAGCCGTTACAGAGTGCATATCCTTTTATCTTTCTCCGGATGGCGTATATCTGTTGCCGTGTCCGTGCTTCCTGTGCTTCAGCCGTCGTTTCGGCTTCCTTGCTACATGGCGTTCTGCCGCTCCCCATGTAGCGGAGTCTTGGGGAATGGTAAGCCGCTATCTCTATCCTCCCGTTCCCATAGTCTGTTGTACGCCTGTTGTATTCCTTGCAATCATCAGAATGCAAGCTGTCTGCATCCATATCATTTCCCTCCGTTTCTGTGTTTTCTGGTGTTTCCGTCGCAACATTGCCTTTTGTCAAGTAAGGCAATGCCGCGCCGCCTTCCCCCATCCTGCCTCCTGCATGTCCCGGCAGTGGCCGCGCCGCCCGCTCCCTCCCTGCCGCCGCACACTTGCAGGGATACAGCGGCCTTTGGCGGCAGGCCGCCCCGGCCGCCATCCCCTGCCCAGTGCGGCATCCGTAAGAGCAGGCGCGCATCCACCACAGGACGCACGGCGGCAGAAGAGGGCGGCGGCTCACTTTTCTGTCTTACGAAAGGCGGGTGTAAAACGGAAGCCGCCGGAAACAATGGCACGGTAGCCGTTCTCTGTCTGCACAGGCTTTTCTTTCAGATAATCCAGTGCATACCACCGCGCCATCTGCCTTTTGTCCGTGCTGATGATGCAGGTCTCCCCGTTTTCCAGTTCCAGTACATGGAACCCTTTAACGTCCTTCCCCATATGGGTTCGCCCCCCTTTTCTTTAGTTTCCTTAACAATTCCCCGTAATTGGCAAGCCTCCCGGAGAGCAGGGGCGTTTTGATATAGGCCGGCCTGTCGGTTTCCGGGGTGACTGCATAACCTTTCCCCTTGCCGCCCCGATATACCGTTCCGATATCCTTCTTATACATGCCGGTTACCTGATGGAAAGTTTCGTCCGAGACTGACTTCCCTAAGATGATGCGCGTCTGGCACTGTTCCGTAATGGATTTAGGCAGGTCAGTGGCATTTAACTTCTGCGCCGTAATGACGATGGAGAACCCTGCGGCTCTTCCCTTTAATGCAATCTGTCCTAACAGCTTTTCAATCCGCTCCTTATCCTTTTTTTCCGCAAAGGACACCACGGACAGGATTTCATCAAAAATAAGGATATATCCCGGCATCCCTTTTTCCCGGAAATCCAGCCCTTCTGAACCATCAGCCCGATAAAGCAGGGAATACCGTTTTTCCATTTCCTCAACAAGTTCAGTAAGCATCTGGATGATTTCTTTTATATCTGTGGCAACCGGTACACCGGCATAGCGGAATATCATCCCGAAGTCAGAGTTTTTCGCGTCTACCACATACAGCCTGTGCTGGCGTTTCAAAACCATGCCGCTAAAATATACTAAAAGACGTGTCTTCCCCGCACCGCTTGGGGCAATCAGCAGGATGTGAATGGCTTCACTGGTGAAATCCCATATCACTTCGCCATAAATGGGAATTGGCTCATAACTTAACACCGGCACATAACGTTCCATCGGTTCGATGATATCCTCCAACATCTTTTCCATGGCGTTAAAGCGTTCAGGGGGAAGGCCGAAAACATAACAGGCCATGCCGTCACCTTCCTCATATCTGAGCAGGGGCTTCCACAGATATTCCGACAGCCGCCGCCCTATGTCAGCCGTATCTTTTTCAAGTCCTTTCGGGTAAAGGACGACGGTAACCTTTCCGTTTTCTACGCTGTACTGCCACTGGACAAAACAGCGCAGAAACCCATCCCCTTCCGAGTGCAGGAACATCCGGGTAAAAAGAATAAGTTCTTTACGGATTTTAAGACATTTCACAGGCGAAAACCGAGACAGCAACCATACCGACAGGGCAAGGGTTATCAGCAGTGCAAGACCAGACAAAAACACGGCCTGCAATATCCGCCTTATGGCGGGAGTGACGGTTAAGCCGCTCCCGTTCACGTTGGCAATGGCGGGGAAAATCACAAACATCAGGGATATAAACAGTAACGATTGTTTTAAGGCTGTTATTATCTTACCGTCTGTCCTTATCTTCAAAGTGTGCATTTTCCTTTTCCCCCTTTACTTTACTTCTTCCAGTCTGGTGACCATCAGTTTCAGCCCTTTCGCGGCATAGCCGGTGAACTTCCCGCCGCTCATATTTGCTATCAGGGCGAACTTGTAATCAACAAGACGGTATTTTTTGTTGACTGCCGCCACGGGGTCTAACTCTGTGTTGAGCAGGGTCACTTCAAAGCTGACAGCATCCTCTAACGTTGTGCCGCCCATGACCTCAATCTTCTGGGTGGTATCCTTTGTATCTTCGTTCATATAAGGATTTCTCAGCTTTTTTACAGTCACTACGTTCGGCACAGGGAAACAACGCCGGAGTGCTTTCTGCACTTCGTCTTCCTCAAGCACTCCTTTGAGGCGTATCTCTGCGGGGCTGATGTACATATCCTTCAAATCAGTGACATTTCCATTTGCTTCAATATTATTTTCTTTAATCATAGTTTACCTGCCTTTCTTAACTATAAAATGTTTTAAGTTGCATGTTACTGTTGGACAGTTTTGTGTCATGTCCGGGACATGATATGCAAAAACATTCATTGAGTCCCCCTTTCCTTAGTAAAATTTTTAGATGATATAAACAGGATAAGCCAGGGGATATCCGGCTACCCAGATACCCCCCATTTTCAGAAAAAATTTTTAGACATGCCTGAGACTTTAACACCATTCTTTGATGACACTTTAATCTATAAGGTCAGAGAGTTCACATTGAAGCACATGTGCAATATTTATAGCTGTTTTTAATTTGATATTATCGCTTTTGCCGGACAGATAATCCGCATAAGTGGAAAGACCAATACCGGCTTTCTCTGCCAGTTGCTTCTGAGTATACCCGTCAAACACCATCTGTCGTTTTTTCCGCCTATGCTCTACTTCACTCATAAAAGATTCAAACCAACGATAGTTTTCCGTATCGTCAATTTCGCGTTCAGCTATTACGTCATTCTTTAAATCCTGTTCCAGTTCTGCATGGGTTTTATGTTTTGCATATACATATTGTCTATCCATACAAGTTTCCTTATATGGTGCGCACCTTAATTCTCCTTTCGCTTTTATAGTCAATACCGGTATTTTTTCATAATGGCCATTGTGCCTAAAAGACACTTTATAAAAATTTAATAAAAAAACCCCTAAACAAACCTTATCCAGTAGACGATAGTATTTAAGAGAGTTGAAGAGAAGAAGTGAGATAAAGGGTTGTAGGTAATTAATTTTATTATTCAAAAAAGATGAGGGGAACGGGGATTCTCCCCGTGAGTGAGGGCGCGGCGTATGCCGCGGCCACCTATATAAATAAGGAATGATTGTAGATTAATAAAGGTTGAAATATAAAAGAAATGTAAAAGAGAGTGGATTGTGAAAATGAAAAACCACTCTCTTTCTTTTATGGAAGATATTAAAAACGAATCACAATAAACAATAGCAGAGGTCTCCCTCTGCTATTGTCATTATTCTTACTGTACAGGAACTGTGGATAATGCCAATGTGCCGTTAATCTTAATCCCGCTTACACCAAGCTCCGTATACAGATAATTAGCGTCACCCTTTGTCATGCCTATCGCATAGCCGGTTGTGTCCACATCGTCAGCAAAAGTGATGTTCACATACCAGAGATTGTCTTCACCCTTTACCAGTGCCGCTGTCTTATAAGCCACGCCTGTTCCGTCCGTATTGCCTACGGTATAGGTTGCCTTGCTTACGCCACAGTGATATACCTGGAAGGACTTGTGGTTGCCCGCCATTACCATACGGAACTTCTGTCCGCCTTCAACGCCCATTGTCACGTCATTAGGATTCTTTTTAGCGACAGGTGTATAGGAAGCGCCATTGTCTGAAGAACCACCGTCATAGGAACTGCCCCCATCATAGGAACCGGAATCAGAATAGCTGCTGTCTGAAGAACCACCGTCATAGGAACCGGAATCGCTGCTGCCGGAATCAGAGGAACTGCTGCCGGAACTGGAAGAACTGCTGCCGGAATCAGGATCCGAAAGGTTGAAATCAGAATCCCCGCCATACTCATGTTCCGGTGCATCTGCATTAAATCCAAATGCATGCGATGTAATCGCTGTCTGGGGAGATGCGAGAACCAGTGCCATTGCGAATGCTGTTGCAAGAACTTTGTATAATTTTCTCATAATCATATACCTCCGTGCTTGTTGTGTGTTTGTCTGTTTCAAAAAAATTACGGGGTGTGGGGCGAAGCCCCATGCCGTGCCCGGACATATGTCCGGGATACTTTGATACTGTAATCAAACAGTTGTTATAAATCTTTTCTTCATCGTAATTATCTCTTTTTCATAACCTCTCTTTCATAAGTAATTGTTTATCAGAACATCCCAACAGTCCGGCAGAGGGGGCATAGTTTTATGCCCTCTGCCAATTCTGCCGAGATAAACAATAAGAAAGCGGCGCAGGATTTATCTTTCCTACACCGCTGAAAATACAGCACCACAAATCTAAATACGTGCTGGTTTCCCACTTGAAATAGTGTGGAAAATTCGCTATACTTGACTTGGCGCATTATATGCTGTGTGGGAGGTCTCGTCTCCTGCATAGGGGTGTAGGGAATTGGCGTTCCCTACATCCTGCCTTTTATTATCTATCTCGTTTTTCATTATACCGCCACTGTATAAAATTAGCAAGAGGGTATCTTTCTCAAATAGAATAAACTGTATTGTTTACTCTGACTTCTATTTCCTTTTACTTTCCCATTTTAAGTATGCTATAATATTATAATAGAAAGTAGGTGAAAAAAGTGGCTCTGCTTATCAACGATTTAAGAAAGCTGTGTACAGATGATACTGTTATAATGACTGCACATGTTATAAAACGGTGCAGGGAAAGAAATATTGATTCAGACAGTATTATAAAAGTCATTATGCAAGGCGAAATCATAAAGCAATATGAAGATGATAAACCGTTCCCCAGTTGCCTGCTATTGGGATTGTCAATAAATGGCAAATACTTACATGTAGTCGTTGCAAGCGATAATATCAATCTGCATATAATAACGGCATACTACCCAAGTATTGAAGAATGGGAGCCGGACTTTAAAACAAGAAAGGGGCGTTAAATATGAATTGTTTTACTTGTGGCAGTAATCATATGATTGAAGCAACAACAATCTATGTTGAAAAATTAGAAAACGGTATCTTGATTGTGAAAAATGTTCCATGTAAAAAATGTTCCCAATGCGGCGAGGAATTTTTTTCAATGGCAATTATGAAAGAAATTGAAAGATTAAGCAAACAGGCAGAAAAAATTATCAGTGAAGTTATGATTATTGATTACAACAAGGCGGCATAAAAATATAATCAAGAGGGAATGAAAGATGGTGCGTCTTTTCATTCCCTCTTTTTCCTATTTTGTATTGGCTCCATCCGCTGTGTCAAGGGTTGCCCTACGGCGTATCGCTTCGCTTGCCCCTTGACACGCTATGTTTTTATTAAAAGATAAATCAAAAAACTATTGTTATTTCAATTCAGAAGCGAAAATCAAAGTTGTAGACACATTGTAGACAGTGTGCATTCCTCCTTGTTTTTATGGGCTTTCCGGGAGAAAATAAAGTTCGAGTCCCGTCTCGCGCTCTGAAAAGCCTAGTAAATTCTAGGCTTTTTTCTTTACATAGGATTTCATGATGTTGTTTTGGCGTGAAGCTTGCGGCATATATGGTTTTGAACCAGGCGTTAAAGAAAGAGAGGTATATTTGTATGTTGTTGGTGAAAACTTCAATTGTATGCCTTTTATTTATCATTTATATGATAGGGTTTTATTACCGGAAACCCCATATCCCGGTCAGGTCTACCAGAATCTTTCAGATGATTACAGGCGTGGCGTTCTTAAATTCATTATTTGATCTGATCACGGTTTATACGGTTAACAATAGGGATGTGATTCCGGATGAAGTTAACCTGATTGCCCATATCATTTTTCTTATTTCCATATTAAGTTTTGTTTATTTGTTATTTTTGTATATGCGGAGTTATCTGGAGGTGCATTTGGAGTTTGGGCGAAAGATAAAGCTGCTGCACAGCCTGCCGGTTGTGTTGTCGGCTATCGGGATTTTAACGCTGCCAATTACTTACGTTCAAGGGAAAGAGACGGATTATTCCCTGGGGCCGAAAGCCTATGCCTTGTATGGAAACCTGATCCTATATTTGATTTTAATTTTATATTATTGCCTCCGCTATTGGGAGATCTTAGATGCAGAAAAAAGAATGGCGATTATCCTTGCAGTGCCAATCTATATAGTTACAGCGGCCGTGCAGATTATTTTACCGGAAACCTTGGTTTCCGTGGTCTGTTCAACGCTGATCATGCTGGGATTGATACTCAGTAATGAAAATACGGAAAAGTATGTGGATGAAAAGACGGCGTTGTTTAATCAGTATTCCTTTGAAACGGTTTTGGAGGAGTATGATGCGAAGAGGCAGAAAATAATCATAGCAGTCTTATGTTTTTGTAAAATAGAAAATAACCTTGACTGGAAACAGGATGCCCTGATCCTGAAGGATATTTATAAGGGATTCAAGCTTTATCGTCTGCAAGGCTACCGTGTCTGTGAAAACGGAGTGGCATTTATCAGCAATTCCCAGGGGAAAGCCAAGATGGCGCTGGACAGGGTCAAGAGTGTGGTTGAAGACAGTTACGGGAAAGAAAACATTAGTGTTGAGACCAAGGTTCTTTCAGAGGAAGAGAGTAAAAACAGGCATTGCTGTATGCGGAGCATCATTGCATTTTGCACGGAAACAGGCAGCAGGTTTGCATATATAGATTATCTCACCCATATTTATAACCGGAACGCTTTTGAGAGGGATCTGGCAGCTCAGACGGAAAGCAGCAGCGGATATTATATGATTGCTGACTTAAATGACCTTAAGATAGTGAATGACACGGTGGGGCATTCGGCAGGCGATAAGTTACTGCAAAGCTTTGCACGTCTGCTTTCTGATACCGCGGGGAACGACGGAAAGGTATATCGTCAGGGTGGGGATGAATTTGCTGTTTTGTACCATGGAGATGTGCCTCAATTTCTCTTGGAGCTAGAGAGACAGTGCGAAATCCATAATCGGTCTTCCAATTTCCCGGTCAGCTATGCTATTGGGTATTGCAGTCTCAAAGACAAGGATTTTTATAATGTGGCAGACCGGATGATGTACGAGCATAAAAATAAGATAAAGCAAAAACGAAGGGCAGGCGTTTGCCCTGGGAGATCTTTTTAGGATTTTAGAGAGTGATCAATACTTGCCAAAAAGTAATAAAAAATATATACTAGTTTTAGAAAGATGATGCATGGAAAGAGGATGCAGCAAGTGACAGATGGAGAACCCAAATGAGTGGATTGATGAAAGTTTTAACTGGTATACTGGGGGTAATGGCAGTGGTGGCATGTCTGGCCACAGTGGGGATCATAGGATATTCTATGGCAGGAGGACAAAATGCAAAGAATGGGCTTCCGACAGCGTCCCCTGGGGCTGAAAGCGGGGAGCAGATTATGACGCCTGTGCCCACACAGGTGCCGGAAAGTGAAGAACCATCCCAGAGCGCAGAACCTACACAGGTGCCAAGGCCGGTGACGGAAGGTACAGACCATATCCATGATTACGAAGAAACGATGGTGAAGAAAGCAACCTGTTATCGTGCAGGGAAGATCAAGTACGAATGTGAATGCGGGGATGAATATTATGTGGATGTGATGTCCACGGGGCATGTGGCAGGCAGTTGGGAAATGACCAGGATCCCCACTGCAGATAAGGAGGGCATCCGGGTACAGAAGTGTATCTACTGTGATGATATTGTGTCACAGGAAAATGTCCCATATGTGGATGAGACAAAGAAAGATGACCAGGACGAAAACGGTTCTGGCGGGGATAATAAGTCCCATATTCACCAGTATACCTCAGAGACGGTGAGGGAGCCTTCCTGTATTTTGGCAGGGCTTAGGAAATTTACTTGCAGTTGCGGGAATTTTTATACGGAGATGATTCCGGCGCCGGGACATGTGGCAACGGATTGGACGGTTGCGGAAGAAGCGACCACGTCTTATATGGGGACAGAACAAAGGACATGTAATGTCTGCGGGGTAGTTCTGGATTCCAGGCCAGTGCCTATGCTTTCGCCAAGTCCGTCGGCCAGCGCAAATCCGACGGCAACGGCTGGAACCCAGGCAACGGCTAATCCTACGGCAACGGCTAATGCGACGAGTTCACCTACTTCCGGTAATTCGGGAACCCAGGCAACGGCGTCACCTTCCACAACCCCTACGGCAAAGCCTCATTCTCACCAATATAAGTCTTATGTGTTAAAGGAGGCCAACTGCACGGAAAAGGGGATCCGGTCTTTTGTCTGTAACTGCGGAAGCAGTTATGCAGAAAGTATCGAGCTTGACTTAAACCGGCATACTTACCGGGCGGTGGTGATACCTGCAACCCAGCACACCCAAGGACAGACTGTTTATACTTGTGTCAGATGTAATTATAGTTATTTTGATAATTTAATCCCGCCATTAGGCAGCTAACAGTAATTCAATCATAATCCCTTCTGCTCCTGCATATAAAATCATAGGAGTAGGAGGGATTAACTATGTATGCGAACCAAAACACAGCAGAGGTTTTACGGCAGTTTGGCACAGACCAGGCAACAGGACTTTCATCCGGACAAGCAGAGGAAAACAGGAAGAGATACGGATCGAATAAATTGGAAGAACAAAGGAAGAAGGGGATTTTTGTGTTGTTTTTTGAGCAGCTTCAAGATCCTCTTATTTATATTTTGATGGCAGCGATTGCTATTTCCCTTTTTTTAGGTGAGGTGGGCGATGCCATGATTATAGCGGCTGTTATTTTGCTGAATTCCATTGTAGGCGTGGTTCAGGAGGACAAGGCCAGGAAAGCAATTGAAGCGTTGAAAGGGCTTGCCAGCCCGAAGGCGTTGGTTCGTCGTGATGGGAAAGAGTTTGAATTGCCCAGTGAACAGCTTGTGCCAGGAGATATTGTGCTTTTGGAAGCTGGAAGACAGGTTCCGGCGGACATGCGTCTTTTACAGGCGGTGAATTTGAAAATAGAAGAGTCTGCACTGACAGGCGAGTCCGTTCCTGTGGAAAAAACGGATGGAGAATATGGGATAGCAGGTGGCAGTATTGGGGATAAGACCAATATGGCATATATGTCCACAGCAGTTACTTATGGAAGAGGGGAAGGGATTGTCACTGCAACAGGTATGGAGACTGAAATCGGGAAAATTGCGGGAATGATCAGCCAAAGCGGGAATGAACTTACTCCTTTGCAAAAAAGACTTGCCGATCTGGGAAAACTGCTCAGTATCCTTGCAGTAGGCATTTGCGTATTTCTATTTTTGGTGGCAGTTCTGCAAAAGCGTGATGTGGGAGATATGCTCCTTACTGCAATATCCCTGGCGGTGGCAGCAGTCCCTGAAGGGCTGGCGGCTATCGTGACGATCGTGTTGGCGCTTAGCGTTTCAAGAATGGTGAAAGTAGGAACTATCGTAAGGAGACTGCCTTCCGTGGAAACGCTGGGGGCTGTGAATGTGGTATGTTCGGACAAGACCGGGACACTTACCAAAAACCAAATGACGGTCAAGCTATGTTATGTTAATGGGAAGTTACAGGATGCAACAGAGCTTGACAGGGATACGGATCAAATGTTTTTGGAAGCATGTACGTTGTGCAATGACGCATCAATAGGGGAAATACGGCTTGGAGATCCAACGGAGCTTGCTTTTCTTGATCTGACAAAAAAGTATGGATATCAGAGGGGAGAATTGGAAAAAAGATTTCCCAGGACGGATGAGAGGGCATTTGATTCTGAGAGAAAGAGAATGACAACGATCCATGGGAAAGGAACCGCGAAAATCGCCTTTTGCAAGGGGGCGGCCGATGAAATGATCGATCTGTGCACCAATATGTGGGTACAGGGGAGAGAAACCCCTTTTTCCACCAGGGCAAGGAAAGAGGCCAGGCAGGCAATTGACCGGATGGCGGATGACGCTTTGCGGGTGCTGGCAGTGGCAATGAAGCGGAAAGGGGACCTTGCAGAGGAAAAAGGGATGGTATTTTTGGGGCTTGCAGGAATGATGGATCCGCCAAGGGAGGAAGCTAAGGGAGCTGTGGAAAGTTTTCGGGGGGCATATGTGGATACGGTCATGATTACCGGGGATCATGTAGACACGGCCTTTGCTATTGCCAGGGAATTGGGAATTGCCAGGGAAAAAGGTGAGTGTATGACGGGGAATGAAATGGAATCGCTTACCTCCCAGGGGCTTTTGGAGAGGATTGGAAAGGTACGGGTGTTTGCCAGGGTTTCGCCGGAGCATAAAGTCCGCATTGTGGAGGCGCTTAAAGCACAGGACAAGATTGTGGCGATGACCGGGGACGGCATCAATGACGCCCCTTCCCTGAAAGCGGCGGATGTGGGAATCGCTATGGGGAAGGGAGGGACAGACGTGGCAAGAAATGCGGCGGATTTAGTGCTGACAGATGATAATTTTGCCACCATCGAAAAAGCAATGCGGGAGGGAAGGGGAATTTACGAAAATATCCGTAAAACGATCTTGTTTTTGCTATCCTCCAACTTTGGAGAGATTATTACCATGCTTGCAGCAGTTTTGGCAGGTTTTCCGGCGCCGCTTAAAGCAAGTCATATTTTGTGGGTAAATCTGATTACGGATTCGCTTCCGGCGCTGGCGTTAGGAATGGATCGAAATGACGGGGATGCTTTAATGCGGCAGGCACCCCGCAAAAGTACCGACAGTATGTTTTCCCACGGGGGGCTTTCTTGTACGTTGTGCTTTGGTATCGTGATAGGTATGATTAGCCTTCTTGCCTTTTTGACGGTGCCATATCAGGCGCTTATAAGAGAACATCTTCCCATAACGATGCAAAACCTTGAAAAAATGCTGCGGATGGAAGCGGTTCTTGCCAAAGCCCAGACGCATGCGTTTACGGTGCTTGGAATGAGCCAGCTTATTCACGCAATCGGAATGCGGGATGTAAACAGATCCGTCTTCAGGATGAAGCACCTGGACAATCTTTATATGCTGCTGGCCTTTGGGGCCGGGATTGCCCTGCAGATGCTGGTAACGGAAATCCCTTATTTCGTTACCTTGTTTGGAACCAGCCGGCTAAGCCTTTCTGAATGGGGGATGCTGGGTGCGCTTTCGTTAACCCCTTTGGCAGTGCATGAGATCCTGATTCTATCACAGTATCTTTCAAAAGAGCAAGCCGCAGGGGTTTTACAGCAGGCGGCAAAAGGCAAGGAGCATGAGGATGGCAGCCCCCAGCCAGGAGAAGTGGCATAACCCTTTCCGGGCAAGCAGGCGTCCCATAAAAAGCCCTAAACGTATGGAAAAGAAATGGATGGCGGTAGTGAGAAACAAAAGAACCCAGGGGGCTATGGACAGGGTTCCTGTGCATAAGCCTGCGGATACGTTGTCGATGGACAGCGCCATACCGAGGAAGGCAGCCTCTTTCCCTGAAAGGACAGAGGGGGAAGAGCTGTTGATTTTTTGGGAAATCCGGTCTGTGGTAAGTCTGGAGTCTGGCTTATGAAGCTGTGGGATGGTATCATAAAACTTATACAAGGATAGGAGGAAAAGGACCGTAAAAGAGATAATCCTGGTAAAGTTTTCTGGGATAAAGCGTAAAAGGAGGTCTCCGGCGTACAGGGAAAGGGTAAGCATACATCCGGATAGGAGCGCAATGGTAAAAATAGAGGAAAAAGGGACCCGGACATGATCCATGCCGTAGGATAACCCGGCCGTAAATGCGTCCATGGATAGGACTGCTATTAGCAATAATAGAAGATAAAACATAATGTGCTGCCTTATTTATTTGCTATATCATATTCGTATATGGTATAATTTGACTACAATGAAAGAAGATTTTTGTCGGTGCATGAGAGGAAGGTACGGAATTTGTCATGAGAGGTACGAAAGTGTGCGTTTTTGCCGGTATGGCAGGGGCGAAGGAGTATTCTCTGCTGGAAAAGTATGCCAACCAGGGATGTGGGATTGCAATTATGGACAGAAATAAAGAGTTAGGCAGAAGGATCAAAGAAGAATTGGAGAGGATCTATCATGTCAAAGTGTTTTTCTTTCATGGGGATGTGGACAGCGAGGAGGACAGGGATATTTTTTTAGCTGCGGTGAAACAGATGTATGGGAATACGGATTGCATTATATGCAATGCAGATTAAAGGGAGGGTAAGAGGATGAAACTGATATTTGTTGGGGCGGCACATGAGGTGACCGGAAGCTGTCATTATTTGAATGCCTGCGGAAAACACATACTGGTAGATTACGGGATGGAACAAGGCGTCAATTTATTTGAAAATTGTGAACTTCCGGTTCAGGAGTCATACATTGATTATGTGCTGTTGACACATGCCCATATTGACCATTCCGGGCTTCTTCCTTTACTGGTGGCAAGGGGATTTAGGGGGCAGATCCTTACCACGGAAGCTACGGCGGATCTTTGCAGCATTATGCTTCGTGACTGCGCGCATATTCAAATGCAGGAGGCAGAGTGGAAGAACCGTAAGGCGAAGAGAAGTAATGGGATTGCACCCCATGAGGCAATTTACACGATGGAGGATGCAGACGGAGCGATCCGGCGTATCGTCCCATGCCCATATGGCCAGGAAATGGAACTTTGTGAGGGTATTAAGATCCGATTTACGGATGTTGGGCATCTTCTTGGTTCAGCCAGTATAGAAGTGTGGGCGACGGAAGAAGGAACTACCCGCAAAATTGTCTTTTCGGGGGATATTGGAAATAAAAACCAGCCACTTATCAAAAGCCCTGTTTTGACGGAATCGGCGGATTACGTTGTGATGGAATCTACCTATGGGGACAGGCTGCATGCAAAGGAGCGTGTAGACTATGTAGGGGAACTGACCAGCATTTTACAGGAGACTTTTGACCGTGGCGGAAATGTGGTGATTCCCTCTTTTGCAGTGGGAAGAACACAGGAAATGCTGTATTTTCTGCGTAAGATCAAAGTGGAGCGGCTGGTAAAGGGACATGAAGATTTTCCGGTTTATGTAGACAGTCCTCTTGCTGTGGAAGCTACCGGGATTTTCCATAAGAATGAATTGACCTGTTTTGACGGGGAAGCAATGGAAATGGTGAGGGCAGGCATAAATCCTATTGCATTCCCGGGGCTGCGGCTTACCGTTACAAGCGACGAATCCAGGGAGATTAATTTTGACAGCACGCCCAAAGTGATTATTTCCGCATCAGGTATGTGTGAGGCGGGGCGGATCCGGCACCACCTGAAACATAATCTGTGGAGGAGTGAGAGCACGATTTTGTTTGTAGGGTACCAGGCGGTAGGGACGCTGGGAAGGGTTTTGGTGGAAGGAATCGATGAAGTGAAGCTGTTTGGCGAGAGCATTGATGTAAGGGCTTCTATCCGGACCTTAGTAGGAATGTCCGGACATGCGGACAAGGATGGATTACTGGAATGGGTGGAAGGTTTTAAGGAAAAACCGCGCAGGGTCTTTGTGGTGCACGGAGAGGATTCGGTTTGTGATTCTTTTGTGGAATGTCTGCGGGTAGAGCATGGGATAAAAGCTTATGCGCCCTATAGCGGAACGGAATTTAACCTTCTTACGGATAAGTTAGAATATGAGGCTGTGCCTATTCCTGTTAAGAAGAAAGTTAAGACGGTATCGGATGTATTTAAGCGTCTGTTGGCAGCAGGGCAAAGGCTGATCGCCGTGATTCACAAAAATGAAGGCAGTGCCAATAAGGATCTGGCGAAGTTTGCAGACCAGGTGAATTCCCTTTGTGATAAATGGGACATGTAAGGGGATTGCTGTCCGGACAGGACGAGTGGGAAATGGGATCCGCATAAAAGAACGATTATTTGAGGCAAATACGGATTGGAGAAGTTATGAGTTTAGCAGATGAAATTTTTATCCATATGTGCAGGGACATACTGGATAACGGGACAAGCACGGAAGGAGAGAAGGTACGTCCTCATTGGGAGGATGGCACGCAGGCATATACCATTAAAAAGTTTGGCGTGGTGAACCGGTATGACCTTTCAAAAGAATTTCCGCTTTTGACGCTTCGCAAAACAGCCCTGAAAAGCGCCACGGATGAGATGCTTTGGATCTGGCAGCGGAAGTCAAACAACATTCATGATCTGCATAGCCATATCTGGGATGAGTGGGCGGATGAGGATGGTTCCATCGGGAAGGCGTACGGTTATCAGATGGGCGTGAAGCATCAATATAAAGAAGGGATGATGGATCAGGTGGACAGGGTGATTTATGACCTGAAAAAGAATCCTTTCAGCAGACGGATCATGACTAATATTTATGTACACCAGGATCTTCACGAGATGAACCTGTATCCTTGCGCTTATAGTATGACCTTTAATGTGACCCAGAAAAAGGGGGAGGATAAGCTCATACTAAATGCCATCCTAAACCAGCGTTCCCAGGATGTTTTGGCAGCCAATAACTGGAATGTGGTTCAATATGCGGTACTGGTGCATATGCTGGCTCAGGTCTGTGATATGAAGCCAGGGGAATTAGTGCATGTGATTGCGGATGCACATATTTATGACAGGCATGTGCCCATCATTGAGGAGTTGATCGCCAGGCAGCCTTATGCGGCCCCCAGGTTTTGGCTAAATCCGGATATCAAGGATTTTTACCAGTTTACAAGAAATGACGTAGGGGTGGAAGATTATGTGACGGGAGAGCAGATCGCAAATATCCCTATTGCGATATAAAGGATCTAAGGGGAGGAAACAAAAAATGAATTTAATCGTAGCAGTGGATGAAAATTGGGCGATCGGCAATAAAAATGATCTTTTGATCAGGATTCCGGCTGACCATAAGTTTTTCAGGCAGGAAACGACAGGCAAAATAGTGGTATTGGGGAGAAAGACTCTTGAGACTTTTCCCCAGGGGCTTCCTTTAAAGAACCGGATCAATATTGTTATGTCAACCAATAAAGATTATCAGGTAAAGGATGCGGTGGTAGTTCATGACCTTGAAGGGCTGTTCGAGGCAGTTAAAGGGTATGATACGAAGGAAGTATATGTAGTAGGCGGGGAAAGTATCTACCGCCAGCTCCTGCCCTATTGTGACACTGCCCATGTGACGAAGATTGACCATGCCTATGAGGCGGACGCTTTTTTCCCTAATCTGGATGAGATGCCGGAGTGGAGGGTTACAGCGGACAGTGAGGAGCAGACTTATTTTGACATTACCTACCATTTCTTGAAATATGAGCGGATAACGTGAGGAATGGAGTTGGGAAAATATGGGGAGTCGGAAAGGACAAAAGGAAATGAGCAAGTACAGATGGAAAGTCATGCCCTTATTTCTTGCAGCAGCGTTAGCGCTTAGCGCTTGTGGCAGCAGCATGAAAGAAACCGGGGCGAAAGGCCAGGAGAGTGACAGGACTGTGGAAGAGGCCGAAAATAAGGACGGGGCGGGGGAGGCGCAGCCTGCCAATGAAGACGGCCTGACAAAAGAGACAGCGGAGGAAGAAGCACAGGCCCCTGAGGGAGACATAGAAGCGGAAGACCAGGAGGAATCGAAGACTCCGGCAGCAGAGAAAGAAAAAAAGAGCGAAATTGTGATTCCTGATATTTCAATGGAACAGAGAGATATCCCCGATTTGGAAGCAATGGAATTTGTGAAGAATATGAAAGCGGGATGGAATCTGGGGAATACCTTAGATGCTTTTACAGGCAATGGAAATGCAGGCCTTTCATCAGAGCAGAGCTGGGGGATGGTTCCTACCACAAATGAGATAGTTGCTGCCATAAAAGAAGGAGGATTTGAGACGATACGGATTCCGGTTACCTGGCATAACCATCTGGAAAAAGAAGCGGGAAGCGATTCTTTTTCCATAGACAGCAAGTGGCTGGAGCGTGTCCGGGAGGTAGTGGATTACGGGATCAATAATGACTTATATGTGATCATTAATATTCATCATGATACTGGAAAAAGCGCATATTATCCGGACAGCGCACATTATGAACAGTCTGAACAATATATCCGTACTGTTTGGGAGACGGTATCGGAGCAGTTTAAGGATTATGATGAGCATTTGATCTTTGAGTCCATGAATGAACCCAGGCTGATGGGAACGCCTTATGAGTGGAATTTTCAGGAAAACGTAGAAGAATGTAAAGACAGTATCGATTGTATCAATAAACTGAATCAGGTATTTGTAGATACTGTAAGGGCGTCAGGGGGAAAGAATGCAGATAGATATCTGATGGTGCCTGGCTATAGCGCGTCCCTTGCAGGAGAGGATACGGATTTGTTCTTGCTGCCAACTGACAGCGCGGAAAACAAACTGATCGTATCTGCCCATGCTTATACACCTTACAATTTTGCTTTGCAGCCAAAGACAGAAGGCGGATCTACTGACAGTTTTCCGGCACAGGCAGGCGCAGGCAGGTTAGAAATCGATTCTTTGATGAACAAGCTGTATCAAAGGTTTGTATCCCAGGGGATTCCCGTAGTCATAGGGGAATACGGGGCCATGAATAAGAACGACAACCTTCAGGACCGTGTGAATTATTACGCTTATTATGTTGCGGCAGCAAGAGCAAGAGGAATCACCTGCTGCATTTGGGATAATGGCCTTTTTGGAGGAGACGGGGAACTGTTTGGCCTCTATGACCGCCAGGCTGGCGAGTGGGGATATCCTGAAATTGTGGATGCGGTCATGAAGTACGCGTGGAATGATTGACTTTTAAGGCGAAAAGTATAATAATGGTTAAAAACAGAAGAGGGAGTGCATAGTGATGGAAAAGAAAAATATCGAGTGGGCCGAACTTGGATTTGGTTATATGAAGACCGATTACCGGTTCGTATCTCATTATCAAAACGGCGCTTGGGATGAGGGCGTTTTAACAGAAGATGCAAATGTTGTGATCAATGAGTGTGCAGGCGTTTTGCAGTATGCACAGACGGTCTTTGAGGGAATGAAGGCTTATACGACTGCTGATGGCCGTATCGTTACTTTCCGGCCGGATCTAAACGGAGAGAGGATGGAACAAAGCGCAGTACGCTTGGAGATGCCTGTTTATCCGAAGGAAGAATTTGTAAAGGCTGTCCTTAAGACAATTAAAGCCAATGAAGCCTATGTACCGCCTTATGGAAGCGGCGCCACGCTATATGTCCGTCCTTATCTGTTTGGCAGCAACCCGGTGATTGGCGTAAAACCGGCGGACGAGTATCAGTTCCGTGTATTTACTACACCGGTTGGCCCTTATTTTAAGGGCGGCGTGAAGCCTCTGACTATCCGGATTTCAGATTTTGACCGTGCGGCGCCAAATGGCACCGGGCATATCAAGGCAGGTCTCAACTATGCCATGAGCCTTTATGCAATCGTGGATGCCCATAAGCAGGGATATGATGAAAACATGTATCTGGATGCGGCTACCAGGACTAAAGTAGAAGAAACCGGCGGGGCAAACTTCTTGTTTGTCACCAAAGATGGCAAAGTGGTAACGCCTAAATCCGACAGCATCCTTCCTTCCATTACCAGGCGTTCCCTGATGCAGGTTGCCAGGGAATATTTAGGCCTTGAAGCGCAGGAGAGGGAAGTTTATGTGGAAGAACTGGCAGACTTTGCGGAATGTGGCTTATGTGGTACAGCGGCCGTGATTTCTCCGGTTGGGAAGATTGTAGACCACGGCAAGGAAATCTGTCTGCCCAGCGGAATGAGTGAGATGGGGCCTGTCACCAAAAAACTGTATGATACGCTGACTGGCATCCAGATGGGAACCATTAAGGCTCCTAAAGGATGGGTAGTGGAAGTATAGTGGATTACGTTTTTTGTTTAGCAGGGTAAGGAGCCAATGTCCGTTTTTCTTTCTATGGCGAGCATCTTTCGGGATTTTCAAAATCCGGCTGATCAGATGCGGGAAAGAGGAGCGGACATTAATTTTGCCAAGAGCTATAATAGTGATTGCGTGATTTGCCAGGAAAAGGAAGGGGGAGTTATATGGAACAGATATGGAAAGAAATGTTTCAGGCGGCAAGAGCCGTACAGGACGGACGGCAAATATCTGATTATGTATCTGCGGGAGGAGTTGCCGCTGCAATACTTTCATCATCAGGAAAAATATACACGGGTGTCTGTGTGGACACCTGCTCTACATTGGGAATTTGTGCTGAAAGAAATGCAATTTTTCATATGATAACAAATGGTGAGCAGGAAATAAAAAAAGTGCTTGCAATTATGCCAGATGGAAAATCCGGTGCGCCATGCGGCGCTTGCCGGGAATTGATGGTTCAGCTTATGCCCAACAGTTATCAAGAAATTGAAGTGCTGATGGACTTTGAAGCAGAGGAAATCATTACGCTTGGTGAACTTACTCCCAAGTGGTGGATATAAAGAATTTTCACTTTGTCGGGCAGGGGCAAATGAAGGGAGGGACATACCATAAGCGAACTAATGAAATTTGTTAACAGAGAGGAATTTCGTGAATGGCTCTGTGAGCATTGTCTGTCAAATGACGGTATTTGGCTTTTGCTTGGCAAAGCTGGTGGGCCAAAAACGATAAAAGCGGGAGAAGCCTTGGAAGAAGCTCTCTGTTTTGGCTGGATTGACGGACAGATGGAAAAGATTGATGATAAGACTTATAAGAAGTATTTTTGCCAGCGCAGGGAGAATAGCAAGTGGTCAGAAAAGAATAAGGCATTGGCAAAAAGCCTTGATGAACAAGGACTTATGACGGATTTTGGCAGGAAGAAAATAGATGAGGCCAAGAAGAACGGCCAGTGGGACGCCTCCAACCCTTTGGCAATCATTACAGAGGAGCAGATTGCCTTCCTGTGTGCACAATTGGAAGGGCACGAACCCGCTTATACAAATTTTCAAGCCATGTCCCCGTCCGTGAAGAAAACCTATACACGGGCATATTTTGATGCAAAGACACAGGCTGGACGGGAAAAGCGAATTGCCTGGATGGTAGACAGGCTCAATAAAAATCTAAAACCCATGTAATCTATTTTGCCGGTAACGGATTGGAAGGGATCAAGACGGACAGTGGAGACGAAAAACATACCGCTTTAAGGTTTGAAACTGGAAAATGGAAAGCGAAATATTTCAAAAAAGGAGAAAATTTGAAATGAAGAAACTAAAACAGGGGAAACTAACCAGAAGGTCTTATTGGATAGCGTTATTTTTGATCTGGGCGGTTATGGCAGCGCTCTTGGTTGCAGGACGTACGCTGGGGGAACCGATTTCAAGCCTAAGGCTTGCATTCCTGCTGGTAATGTTTGTATGCTATGTTGCAGTTGTCGTAATGCGTCTTAGGGATACGGGGCAGAGCATGGGATTTATAGCGATCTGCATATTTGTTCCTATTTTTATATTTGTGATCGGAAGCTGGCCAAGTTTGGAAATGCAGATGACTGTCAAAAAGGAAAATGGGGAATGATCTTAAAGAATATTTGTTGCAAATTATTTCAGGATAGCGGATAATAGGGTGAAAATAAATCAGATTTCCAGGAGGGAGCGTTTAATATGAGAATCGGAATGGGTTATGATGTCCACCGGCTTACAGAGGGAAGAGCGCTGATGATAGGCGGCGTAGAGATACCGTACGAAAAGGGGCTTTTGGGACATTCGGATGCAGACGTGCTGCTCCATGCCATTATGGATGCCCTTTTGGGAGCGGCGGCATTGGGGGATATCGGAAAGCATTTCCCCGATACGGATCCTGCATATAAAGGGATCTCTTCAATGAAACTTCTTGGGCAGGTAGGGAAACTTTTGGAAGACAACCTGTTTTTGATTGAAAATATAGATGCAACGATCATAGCGCAGGCGCCTAAAATGCGCCCCTTTATTGATACTATGAGGGAAAATATTGCCCGGGCGCTTGGGATCCGGCCAGGTCAGGTCAATGTGAAGGCAACCACAGAGGAAGGCCTTGGTTTTACGGGAACGGGAGAAGGGATTTCCGCACAGGCAGTCTGTATGCTTACAAGCCCGGTGAACCTTGCCAGTGAGGACGTGCTGAGAAAAGGATGCGAAGGCTGTAAGGGGTGCCCGAAGCAGGAATAGGGTTCCAAGTAACGAAAAGTTCCAGGCGAAAGGAAGAAATGCACATGAAAATTTTAGTGATCGATGCCCAGGGCGGAGGAGTTGGAAAGCAATTGATTGCTGCCATAAAGCAAAGGATGCAGGACGTGCTTATTACTGCAGTGGGAACGAATTCCACAGCTACGGCCGCGATGTTAAAGGCAGGTGCAGATCATGCTGCGACAGGTGAAAATGCAGTGGTGACAGCCTGCCGTAAGGCGGATGTGATCATAGGACCGGTGGGAATCGTTATTGCGGATGCGCTTTTGGGTGAGATTACCCCGGTAATGTCAGTTGCAGTGGCAAGGAGCGATGCAAAGCGTATTTTACTTCCCTTTGATCACTGTGACAATATCATTGTAGGGGTGTCGGATTTCCATGTGGGACGGCTGGTACAAGGGGCAGTGGCGGAACTGGCAAAAATACAGGGAAATAGATAAGAAAAAGAGAAAATATGTGACATTATTTCAAAATAGGGTAAAATATGAAATTAAAAGACTTTTTTAAGGAAAATAATAAGGCTGCAATTGCGTTTTCAGGAGGCGTGGATTCCGCCTATCTGCTCTTTGCAGCGAAACAAAGCGGGGCAGAGGTGAAAGCATATTATGTGAAATCCGTTTTCCAGCCGCAGTTTGAATTGGAGGATGCTCTCCGGTTTGCAAAAGAGTGGGATATTGAATTGGAAGTGATCTGCACAGATGTGCTTGGAAAGAAGGAAATAGCCTTAAATCCGCCGGATAGATGCTATTATTGCAAAAAAACAATATTTTCTGAAATAATTAATGCGGCCAGGAATGAGGGCTTTTCCCTTCTCCTGGATGGGACGAATGCCTCTGATGATGTGAAAGACAGGCCGGGAATCAGGGCATTGCAGGAATTGCAAGTGAGATCTCCCCTTAGAGAGTGTGGACTGACGAAACAGGAGATCAGAACATTGTCCAGGGAAGCGGGGCTTTTTACCTGGGACAAGCCGGCTTATGCCTGTCTTGCGACACGGATCATGCCGGGAACAAATATTACGGAAGAAATGCTTTTGAAAACAGAACAGGCGGAGAACTTTTTATTTGACCTTGGAATCAGGGATTTTAGAGTGAGAATGCTGGGAGATGCGGCGAAAATTCAGGTTCCGGCAGATCAATTTAAAAAGGTGCTGGAGGAAAGAGAAAGGATTGTCACTGAATTGAAAAGGTATTACCGCTGTGTTCTTTTGGACTTGGAGGGTAGAGGATGAACTTTGAAGTGAAAAAGGTTCTTGAGGCAGTCAGGGGCGGTGAAATGTCGGTGGAAGAAGCGCTGTTGAAAATTAAGACGGAGCCTTTTGAGGACATTGGATATGCGAAAGTAGATCTGCACCGGAAGATACGCCAGGGCGTGGCGGAAGTGATCTACGGAGAAGGAAAGACCCCGGAGCAGATTAGCGGGATTGCGGATACCATGAAAAAAAACGGACAGGAAATGGTCTTGATCACCAGGCTTTCAAAAGAAAAAGCGGAAATAATCCGTCAAACCCATGAACTGACTTATTACGATGATGCCAGAATTGGTATTTTGGGCGAAATGCCTCTTCCTGACGGGATCGGAAAGATTGTGGTGGCTACAGGGGGGACTAGCGATGTCCCGGTGGCTGAGGAGGCGGCCCTTACGGCGCAGGCGTTTGGAAATGAAGTGGTAAGGCTGTACGATGTGGGAGTTGCCGGGGTGCACCGGCTGCTGGCCCATAGGGAAGAAATCATGAATGCCAGCGTGATTATAGCAATAGCAGGAATGGAGGGGGCGCTGGCCAGCGTGATTGGCGGGCTGGCGGATTGTCCGGTTATAGCCGTTCCTACCAGTGTGGGATATGGAGCTTCCTTCCATGGGCTGTCGGCATTATTGTCTATGCTAAATTCTTGTGCCAGCGGCGTTAGCGTGGTAAATATAGATAATGGTTTTGGCGCAGGTTACCTTGCGTCTATGGTCAACCATATGACAGGGAAAGCGTAATGCTTGGAAGGGAGGAAAGATGAGGACGCTATATTTGGATTGCAATATGGGTGCGGCGGGAGATATGCTCACGGCGGCTCTTTTGGAACTTATGCCGGATTCGGATTCCATTTTACGGGAATTAAATGACTTGGGGATTCCAGGTGTTTCAATCATAAGGGAAACGGCAGTGAAATGTGGTATTCACGGCACACATTTTTCAGTAAAAGTAGGAAATGTGGAGGAAAACGAGGATCTTCATACACATGGAGAACCAGACAGCCATGGGCATGGCCATACCCATCATCACAGCAGTATGCATGACATTGAACATATGGTTTCTCATTTCCATCTGGAAGAAAAGGTAAGAAAGGACGTACTTGCCGTGTATCATTTGATCGCGGAAGCGGAAAGCCATGTCCACGGTGTTCCGGTTTCGGATATCCATTTCCATGAAGTGGGGACCTTGGATGCTGTTGCAGATATTACGGCAGCCTGCCTTCTCATGAGCCGTATTGCGCCGGATGAGGTGATAGCGTCGCCGGTTCATGTGGGAAGCGGGGAAGTGAGATGCGCCCACGGAATTTTACCTGTGCCTGCCCCTGCAACAGCATATCTGTTAAGAGATATTCCTATGTTTGGCGGTAGTATCAAAGGGGAGCTGTGTACACCCACTGGTGCGGCCATATTGAAGCATTTTGTAACAAGATTCGGGGAAATGCCGGTAATGAAGGTGGAAAAGATCGGCTATGGCATGGGGAAGAAGGATTTTGACAGGGCCAATTGTGTCCGCGCTATGCTTGGGCAGACGAAAGGGTCGGAAAATACTGTGCGGGAGCTTTCCTGTAATGTGGATGATATGACGGCGGAAGAAATAGGGTTTGCCGCGGAACGGCTGTTTGAGGGCGGTGCATTGGAAGTTTATACTGTGCCTGCCGGGATGAAGAAGTCAAGGCCGGGGACGCTGATCCAGGTGTTGTGTAAAGAAGAGGATAGGGAACGGATGGTGGAACTGTTATTTAAGTATACGACAACGCTGGGGATCCGGGAGATCGAGGCAAAGAGGTATGTACTTGACAGAAAGGTATCTACGGTGGATACGCCTTATGGGCCTGTACGGCGCAAAGATGCCTGGGGATATGGGGTGCGCCGTTCCAAGTATGAATATGATGACCTTTCCCGGATTGCAAACGAAAAAGGAATCCGTTTAGAGGAAATAAGAAGACTGGCGGAGCAGGGGGAAAAATAGCAGTTGACAAAGTCCCTACTTTTGCATATCCTGTTATTGTAAAAAGATTTTCGGTTTCTATAGAGTGAAATGCTTGGAACGGAAAGAGTATATTATCCATCCATCTTGAAAGCAAATGGACTTTGGACAGAGAGGGAATGCCGTTGGCTGGAAGCATTCCTGCAAAGAGATAATAGAAGTGCATCCGGGAGCAGGTTCTGTGAGCAGATATGTAAAACAACAGGTCAGGTAGCAGAACACGTTTTACGCGTTATGTAATTTGAGTGGAAGCAGGTCTGCTTCCAAAAATAGAGTGGAACCACGGATAACTTCGTCTCTTGACAGGAGTTATCCGTTTTTTTGCAAATAAGGGATTTCGGATCTATAGAAAATCGGATTAAGGGGTTGAAACAGTGGGTTTTATTAAAAATATTAAGGATGAGATTGCAATTATCCGGGAAAGGGATGCGGCGATCCACTCTCCGATGGAAGTGTTTTTATATCCCAGCTTTAAAGCAATGATCCATTACCGGATCTCCCATAAGCTGTACCTAAAAAAGCGCTATTTTCTGGCAAGGTGGGTATCCCAGAGGGGTGTGCGTAAGACGGGAATCGAGATCCATCCCGGCGCGCAGATCGGAAACGGGTTTTTCATTGACCATGGAAACGGGGTGATCATCGGGGAAACTACGATCATTGGAGATAATGTGACGCTTTATCAGGGGGTTACTTTAGGAGGAACGGGCAAGGAGCAGGGAAAACGCCATCCTACGCTGGGAAATAATATTATGATCGGAGCAGGCGCAAAAGTGCTGGGATCCTGTACCATCGGGGACAATTCTAAAATTGGCGCGGGAAGCGTAGTGCTGGACGATGTACCGCCGGGATCTACGGTGGTGGGCGTGCCAGGGCATGTGGTGAAGCGGATGAAAAAGTGCCTGCCGCAGGAAGAACTGGATCAGGTGAATTTACCTGATCCGGTACAGGAAGATTTAAATGCGCTGCATCATGCCAATGCAGAGCTTACCAACAGGGTTTTGGACCTTGAACGGGATCTGAGAAAACTGAAGAAAGGAGCGGATTGACGCAGAATGAAAATTTACAATACGTTGTCGAAAAGAAAAGAGGAGTTTATCCCTTTAGAAGAGGGGAAAGTGAAAATGTATGTGTGCGGGCCTACCGTATACAATCTGATCCATATTGGCAATGCCCGGCCGATGATCGTGTTTGACACGGTAAGAAGATACATGGAACATAAAGGATATGAGGTAAACTTTGTGTCTAATTTTACGGATGTGGATGATAAGATCATCAAAAAGGCCATTGAGGAAGGCGTGGAGGCATCGGTGGTTTCGGAGCGGTACATTGCGGAGTGCAAAAAAGATATGAAGGCAATGAATGTAAAAGAAGCTACCACCCATCCCAAGGCAACGGAAGAAATTTGTGGTATGTTGGATATGATCGGCACGCTGATTGAAAAGGGGCATGCTTATGCGGCGGAGGATGGCACGGTATATTTCAGAACCAGGAGTTTTCAGGGATATGGAAAGCTTTCCCATAAGAATCTGGATGATTTGCAGGGAGGAAACCGTTCCCTGCTTGTGACAGGGGAAGACCAAAAGGAAGATCCTCTTGACTTTGTCCTCTGGAAACCCAAAAAGGAAGGGGAGCCATACTGGGAATCTTCCTGGTGTGACGGGCGTCCTGGCTGGCACATTGAGTGTTCCGTGATGAGCAAAAAATACCTGGGGGAGGAGATCGATATCCATGCAGGTGGTGAAGATCTGATATTTCCCCATCATGAAAACGAGATTGCACAGTCAGAAGCGGCAAATGGAAAGCCTTTTGCAAAGTATTGGATGCACAATGCCTTCCTTAACATAGACAACCGGAAGATGTCCAAATCGGAAGGGAATTTTTTTACGGTGAGGGATATCAGTGAAAAATATGATCTCCAGGTACTGCGATTCTTTATGCTTTCCGCTCATTATAGAAGTCCGCTGAATTTTAGCGCGGAATTGATGGAAGCAGCGCAAAACGGTTATGAGCGGATCGTCACCAGTGTGGGTAACTTAGGGTATTTGCTTGAAAATACAGCTACCGTTACGTTAAAGGAAGAAGAGTCAGGGCTGCTGGAACAGGCAAAAGGATTTATTACAAGCTTTGAGGAAGCGATGGATGATGATTTTAATTCGGCGGATGCCATTGCTGCAATTTTTGATCTGGTCAAGTTTGCCAATGTCCATGCCAATGCAGGCAGCAGCAAGGAGTTTTTAAAGGGGCTTAAGGATGAGATCCTTCTTCTTTCTGATATCTGTGGCTTAATTGTGGAAAGAAAGCAGGAAATGTTAGACCGTGACATTGAAGCATTGATCGGGGAGCGTCAGGCTGCCAGGAAAGCGAAGGATTTTAAGAGGGCGGACGAGATCCGGAATGAATTATTAGAAAAGGGAATTATTCTGGAGGATACCCGAGAGGGAGTTAAATGGAAGAGAGCATAAGTTTTTTACAATCGGTCAAAGATAGTTTTGATTTAAAAGAGGTGGATATCAGGACGTATTCACCTCTTACCCTTGCCTATATCGGAGATGCGGTTTATGACTTGATTTTTCGGACTATGGTGGTAGGCAGGGGGAACACTTCCGCCAATAAACTTCATAATAAGACGATTCAATATGTGAAAGCGCCGGCACAGGCAAAAATGATAGATCTGATCATGGATGACTTGACGGAAGAGGAGCTTATCGTGTATAAAAGAGGCAGAAATGCCAAGTCTTATAGTATGGCAAAAAATTCCTCCGTAGCGGAATATAAGAAGGCAACCGGACTTGAGGCGCTTACAGGCTATCTTTACCTGGAAGAACGGATGGGACGGATACTGGAATTGATACAAAAGGGTTACCGTAAGATGGAAACACAGGAAGGAAATCACAGTGGAAGATAAGATGAGAGAAACGGAAGTCAGAGAGTCTGTCATAGAGGGGAGAAATGCAGTGATTGAGGCATTCCGCTCCGGAAGGACGATAGATAAGGTGTATATTCTTGACGGGTGCAATGATGGACCTGTCAGCACCATCAAAAGGGAAGCGAAAAAACAGGGCAGCGTGATCAAGTTTGTGACGAAGCAGCGTCTTGACCAGATATCCGAAACCGGAAAACATCAAGGGGTCATTGCTGCTGTGGCGGCTTATGCATATGCCCAGGTGGAGGACATGCTTGCACTTGCAGAAAAAAAGGGGGAGCCTGTTTTTTTGGTTTTGTTGGATAATATTGAAGACCCTCATAACCTGGGGGCAATCATCAGGACCGCGAACCTGGCCGGTGCCCATGGGGTGATCATTACAAAGGACCGGGCGGTAGGGCTTACTGCCGTGGTGGCGAGAGCTTCAGCCGGAGCGCTTAACTATACGCCTGTGGCGAAAGTAACGAATTTGTCAAGGACGATCAAAGAACTGAAGGAAAAGGGCATGTGGTTTGTCTGTGCAGATATGGACGGAACCAGAATGTATGACTTAGACATGACAGGCCCTATCGGCCTGGTGGTAGGAAGTGAAGGAGAGGGTGTAGGCAGACTGGTGAAGGAAAACTGTGATATGACTGCCGCTATCCCGATGAAGGGGGACATCGACTCGCTAAATGCGTCTGTGGCTGCAGGAGTGCTTGCTTATGAGATCGTCCGCCAGAGAATTGGAAAATAGAAATCAGGGAAAGAAATGGGAAAAGCGAACAGAGTTTTATTGATGCTGATCGCCATGGTTGTTATCATGATCACAGCAGTTGGGATTAACCGGGCCGTGGAACAGCGCAGTACCAAACAATGGGCAAAGGAGCGCCGGGAACGTTATGAGGAAGCCCGTGCGGAGGTTGCTGAGATTCAGATGACGATCAGTGAGTTATCACAGGACCCACAGGCTCTTGAGGAATTTATCAAGGAGAACCAGCAATATTTTGAAGACGGGATGGATGTGGGTGAAGGAAGTATTGGGGAAGAGGCAGGATCAGAAAAGGATCAAAAGGAAAACCAATACCGGGAAAGCGATGTTTCCGAAAATGATATCTCAGGAAATACTGTCTCAGGAAATGATATCTCAGGAAATGACGTTTCAGGAAATGACATCTCAGGGAATTCCGTTTCGGGAAATACTATTTCGGGCAACAGTATCTCGGGGAACAGTGTTTCCGAAAATACGGTTACCGGGAATGACATTTCTGGAAATGGAATTTCGGCAAACAATCTGGCTAAGGAAAGCGGACGATCTGATGATGGATCATCGGTGTCCGGCAATACGTTGTTAGAAAAGAGAAAGATCCGGGGATCCTATCAGGAGACAATACTTCAAAAGGAACGGAACATGGAGGTCATTGAAGCCAGGAAGGTGGATTTTTCCCATAAAAAGATTGTGTGTCTGGGAGATAGCATTACGGCGGCTGCAAACCTGGAAAATATGGAGGATTATCAGCGGTATTCGTATCCTTTTTATTTGAAAGAACTTTTGAATGCTGAGAGTGTGGAAAATTTAGGGATAGGCGGATCTTCCATAGGGCGGTATTGGGAAAACGCATTTGTGGACCGGTATCAAGAAATTCCTGAGGATGCAGATATTATTCTTGTTATGGGTGGGACAAACGATGGATTTTGTGTCTCACAGAAAGATTTTGGAATCATGGAGGAGCGGAAGGAAGGGACTTTTATTGGGGATTTGGACGAACTGATGAGGGGATTGAAGAAAAGCTATCCAGATGCACAGATCGTTTTTGCGACGCCTCTTCCCAATGTGCTTCATGATATGCTGCGGAAGGAACGGGATTATCTTCTGCCCCAGTCCATGATCGTAAACGTCATGAAAGAACTTGGGAGAGAGTATGGGATTCCGGTGATCGACCTTTATAATTCTAATGTGTTGGATTCCCATGATGCTGCAGTGATTTATAATTATATGCCGGATGGCGTTCATTGTAATCCGGAAGGATACCAGGTATTGGCGCAGCAGATCGCAGCAGAGCTGGTCAGGATATGTGAAATGCAGGAGGAAGATCTTGAAGAAGAATTATGAGGAATGCAGCGATGAGGAACTGATCCTTCTTTTGCGGGATGGAGAAGAGTCCATCATTGATTATATTATGGACAAATACAAAAACCTGGTTCGGAGGAAAGCAAGGTCTATGTATATTTTAGGGGCGGACCGGGACGATCTGATTCAGGAGGGGATGATCGGGCTTTTTAAATCGGTCAGGGATTATGACGCAGGGAGGGATGCCAGTTTTTTTACGTTTGCCGACCTTTGTGTTTCCAGGCAGATGTACACAGCAATCCAGGCGGCAGGGCGGCAGAAACATACGCCGTTAAATACATACATTTCCCTCTATACGGGTTCTTCCGAGGCTGATGGAGGGGGCAGAAGCACAGAGGGAGAATGGGATCTTATGGGGAGCATGATCTCTTGTCCGGAAAAAAATCCCGAAGAACTTTTGATTGATAAAGAGAATGTGGAGCGGCTGGAGCGAACCATTGAAAAAGAGTTAAGCGGTTTTGAAAAACAAGTGTTGGATCTGCACATGACAGGCATGAGATACAGTGAGATCGCACGGGTGCTGGGAAGGGATGAAAAATCTACGGATAATGCATTACAGAGGATTAAAAGTAAGTTAAAAAAGGCAATTATAAAAAATGAATAAAATCTTTTTTGGGTATATTGACAGGGGGCAACTTTGTTAATATACTTTTTTTATTTGATTCCGACCGACTGGTCAGTTTTGAAAAACAGTTTATTCAAAGGAGCCTTTACATATGTTAGGGAAATTCAGTGTGAAAAAACCATATACCGTTTTGGTGGCAGTGGTGCTTGTAATCGTGCTTGGAGTGGTGTCCTTTACCAAGATGACAACGGATCTTTTGCCCAGTATCAGCCTGCCGTATGTGATCGTCATGACGCCTTATCCGGGAGCAAGCCCGGAAACGGTGGAAATGGTGGTGACCAAGCCGGTGGAAGCATCCATGGCTACGGTAAGCAATATTGAAGGGATCAGTTCCGTGTCCAGTGAAAACTACTCCATGGTGATTTTGGAGTTCGCCCAGTCCACGGATATGAATGGGGTTTCCTTGGAAATCAGGGAAAATTTGGATCAAATTAAAGGTTACTGGGATGATTCTGTGGGAAATCCGGTTATTATGAAACTGAATCCGGATATGCTGCCTGTGATGATTGCGGCAGTAGGCGGGAATGACATGACGCCAGCGGAAGTGACGGAGCTTACACAAAAAAACATTATCCCGGAACTGGAAAGCCTGGAAGGGGTGGCCTCGGCCAGCGCTACCGGACTGCTGGAGGAGAGCGTTCATGTAATCATCCGTCAGGAAAAGATTGATGTGATTAATGAGCAGGTCTTTGGTTCTATTGATAAGGAAATTGATGAGACGAAGGAAGAACTGGAGGAGAAAAAGCAGGAGGTTTATGACGGGCAAAACGAACTTGCGGATGCACGGAAGGAGCTTGCTGACTCCGAAGTGGATTTAGAGGAGAGCAGGCAGAAGCTGGAGGACTCTAAGAAGGAGCTTGCGGACTCCCGGAAAGAGATTGAAGACGGCAAGGCGGAGATTGCGGAAAATACGATCAAGTTAGAAGAGGGAAAGACGGAGCTTGCAGATAAAAAAGCGGCTACCGCAAGGCAGCTTGCGGAGGCGGAGACTCAGATTGTGACGGCAAAGGCGGATCTGGAAGCGACTAAGATGCATATTACGATGGATCTGGAAACCGTGAAAGCTTCCAATGATGCATTGCAGCAGGCCAAGCAGGGAGTTACGGCACTGGAAGGGCAATTTGGCAATAAGAATAATTTGGAAGCAGCGATTACAATGGCAGGGGATGCCAGTGGGGTTCCATTTGACAATTTGAAAGATGAGATAAGTACACTACCAGACCTTACAGAAGATGCCGTGCAGAAGTTAAGTGAACTTGGGATTTTGATGAGTACGGATAACACTGTGGATGAGGCTATCGCTGCATTAGACAGCGCCAAAGAGACGGCAAGGGGAGAAGCAACCGCACAATTACAAGGTTTATTGGATAAGTGGGAGCAGGCGGAAGAAATGATTCCTAATCTTGAGGAAAGTCTCAACGCTAATACCATGGGCCTGGGCTATGATTTGTATGCCTCCCAAATGAAGTCTACGCTCTCCGAAATAGAGGGAAATATTGAAAAGTTAGACGCTGCCATGAATGAGCTTTACCAGGGAAACCTTACCGCAGCCATTGAATTTGCCAATGCCCAGACCACCATCAGCCTTGGGGAACTGCAGTTAAATACGGCAAAAGCCCAGATTGAGGCAGGGGAATCTCAGTTGGAAGCGGGAGAAGAGCAGATTAAATCCGGGGAAGAACAGCTGGAAGCAGGATGGGATCAGATCAAGTCTGGCTATGAACAGTTAAACGATACGGCGGAGCAGCTTTCCGATGCCCTGCAGCAGATCTTAGACGGGGAAGAAGAACTGGAAGAAGCCAGGGAAGAGGCTTATGACAAAGCGGACATGCACGGTATCCTGACAGTGGATACGGTAAAAGGGCTTTTGGCGGCACAGAATTTTTCCATGCCGGCAGGATATGTGACGGAGGATGGGATTTCCTATTTGATCCGGGTGGGGGATAAACCGGAGGATATGGAAGAACTTAAGAAAATGCCCTTGCTTAACCCGGAAATGGATGGGGTGGACGTGATCACGTTAGGGGATGTTGCGGATGTGTTTATGACGGACAATTCGGCGGATATCTATGCCAATGTAAACGGCGCACCGGGCATCATGGTGTCCATCCAGAAACAGACCGGGTATTCTACCGGGGATGTGTCCGACAGGCTTCTTGACAAATTTGAACAATTGATGGAAGAGGACGAAAACCTGATGCTCATCACTTTGATGGATCAGGGGGTATACATTGATCTTGTGATGGATTCCATCCTGAACAATATTATGTTTGGGGCGGTTTTGGCAATCTTGATTTTGATCTTGTTCCTAAAAGATCTCCGTCCTACGGCGGTGATTGCCTGCTCTATCCCTATCAGCCTTGTAACGGCGATCGTGTGCATGTATTTCAGCGGCGTGACGCTTAACGTAATTTCCCTTTCCGGTCTTGCGCTGGGAATCGGTATGCTGGTGGATAACTCCATCGTAGTGATTGAAAATATTTACCGGATGAGGAAAGAAGGACGGAACGCAAAGGACGCGGCGGTGGAGGGCGCGGGGGAGGTGGCGGGAGCCATCATGGCCTCAACCCTTACCACAGTGTGCGTATTTTTGCCCATCGTCTTTACGGAAGGGATCACGCGGCAGTTGTTTGTGGATATGGGGCTGACCATTGCCTACTCGCTGCTGTCAAGTCTTGTGATCGCCCTTACGGTAGTGCCTGCTATGGCTTCTAAGATGCTGACCAAGACGAGAGAACAAAAGGACAGCCGGTTCTTTACGGTGCTGATAAATGGATATGAAAAGGTACTTTTGGCAGCGCTTAAGCTAAAACCTCTTGTACTTCTTTTGGTGGTGGCGCTTTTGATAGGGAGCGGAATTGCTTCTTATGCAAAGGGAACGGCTTTTATGCCGGAAATGGACAGCACCCAGATGACTTTGTCGCTGACCATGCCGGAGGATACCCCTCTTGATGAGACGGCGGCGGTGACCGATGAGATTGTGGAACGTCTATTGGAAATGGAAGAAGTGACAGATGTGGGCGCTATGGCAAGCACTTCCTCTATGACTATGCTGACCGGCAGTGGCGATACTGCAACGAATGCAGCGGATGTGTACATTGCCCTTAGCAGTGAGAAAAAGAAAAGCAATAAGGAATTAGCATTAGAGATAGAAGAAGACCTGGCGGATCTTTGTGTTAAAAACGATGCAGAAATTGAAATAGAGACTTCCAATATGGATATGAGCGCCTTAGGCGGCAGCGGGATTTCCATTCAGGTCCGGGGACGCGAGATCGACACCATGCAAAAGATTGCCAGTGAGGTGGCGGAAATCTTAAAAGGCGTGGAAGGAACGCAGAATGTTTCCAGCGGCCTGGAAGATTCCACAGGAGAAATGCGTATCCTCATCGACCGGGATAAGGCCATTGAACACGGGCTTACAGTGGCGGAGATTTTCCAGCAGATCAGCGCGAAGCTGGCGGATGCGGCAAGCTCCACCACATTGGAGACAGAGATCAAAGAATATGACGTTTATGTAAAACATGGATCAGATATGGAGCTTACCAGAAGGCTGATTAAGGGCCTTGAAGTGGAAAGGACGAAGCAGGACGGGACAAAGGATAAGGTTCCCCTTTCCGCGCTGGCAAGATTTGAGGATACCATTTCCCCGAAATCCATTAACCGGACGGAGCAGACCAGATATATGGGCGTGTCGGCGGAGATTGCGGAAGGCTATAATGTGGGACTGGTGTCGGATGATGTGGAAAAAGCCTTAAAAGATTATCAGGTCCCGGCGGGATATTCTCTGGTGATGACCGGTGAAAATGAGACTATCACGGATGCCATGGAGCAGTTGTACCTGATGCTTTTGCTTGCTTTGATCTTTATGTACCTGATCATGGTGGCCCAGTTCCAGTCGCTGCTTTCGCCCTTTATCATTATGTTTACCATCCCTCTTGCCTTTACAGGCGGTTTTCTGGGGCTTGTGGTAAGCGGCAGCGAGCTTAGCGTGATTGCTCTGATCGGGTTTGTCATGCTCTCCGGTATTATCGTAAACAACGGTATCGTGCTGGTGGATTATATGAACCAGCTTAGGAGTGAAGGTATGGAAAAGAGGCAGGCAATCCTTATCGCCGGGAAGACAAGGCTCCGGCCGGTTTTGATGACGGCGCTGACAACGATCCTGGCGCTTTGTACCATGGTATTTAGTCATGATATGGGTTCGGAGATGGCAAAGCCAATGGCCATCGTTACCATTGGCGGGCTGGTTTACGGCACATTGCTTACGCTGGTAGTGATTCCTTGCATTTATGATATTTTTTCCAGGGAAAAGAAGGGCTAAGGGAAATATAAGGGGACGAAGATGGAGAGAAAACAATTACCGCCTAAAGTGCTGGCTGTCTTTAAGGCCGTGGTGGAACTGTTTACGGAAGGCGCTGATTTGAACACGCTTACGGTTTCAGAGATCACCACAAGGGCCGGGATCGGGAAAGGCACGGTCTACGATTATTTTGCCAACAAAGAAGAAATGCTGGCAGGCGCACTGTATCATGAGATGGATGTGGTCTGTTGGGAATTGTATGAAAGCCTGCAGGCCAGGAAAGATTTATATGAAAGGATAGAGCAGATCCTGCTTGATATGGAGACTCACAGGCAGGAGATGGAATGTGCGTTTAAAGTACTCCACCTTCTTATGGATAATTCCCAAGTGAGCAAACAACTGCGGGAACTTTTCAGGGAAAAGAAGGATGGTGAGCTTCCTTTGTACCAGATGCTGCAAAAACTGATCCAGGAGGAACTTGGGGAAAGGAGCAGGATCTCCAAAGAAGATATGTTGTATCTTGTGATGAATACCATGTCCAAGCTGCTTTGTTACGCCATGTACTTAAATTATGACGGTGTGCTGAGCGTTTATGGAACAAAGAACATAAGGGAGCGGATCTGCAGGGCAATCTGCCAGGAAGTTGAGAGTGTGGAAAGGGCAGAGGAGAGCCGGGCATAAAACGCTGATCAAAGTAAAGTGAGGGAAATATGGGAATTTGTTATATCATAGGCGCAGGGGAAATTAGTCCATTAGCTTTTGTTCCACGAAAAGAAGATCTGGTCATTGCCTGCGACGGCGGATACCGGCATGGCAGGCGAGAGGATATCAGGATGGATCTGGTGATTGGTGATTTTGATTCTCTGGGATTTTTGCCGGATCACCCCCATGTGGTCAGGCTGAAGCCGGAAAAGGACGACACGGATACCGGCTATGCCGTGAAAACAGGATTAGAAAGAGGATACCGGGAGTTTATGATATATGGGGGGACCGGGGGGCGCATTTCCCATACCATAGCCAATATCCAGCTTCTTTGCGGCCTGGCAAAAAAAGGCTGCCACGGCACGCTGATAGGGAAGGATGGGTGGTACCGTGTGATCTGCAATGAGGAGATTTGTTTTGATCAAGGACATACCGGATTTTTGTCCGTGTTTTGTATGGGGGATAAAGCCTGTGGCGTGTATGAGACAGGGTTAAAGTATGAACTGTGTGATGCTGTCCTTACAAAGGAATACCCGGTAGGTGTGAGTAATGAGTTTATAGGGAAGGAAAGCAGGGTATCAGTTAAGGAAGGGATGCTGCTGCTGATTGGGGAAAATAAGGAGTAACGGAAGGGGAACGCTTGGGCGTTCCTCTTCGTTAACTGAGTTTCCGGTACAGCTCCAATAGTTGAAAACAGAAACACAAGATCATGGCGGTAATCGCACCCACAGCCGCCTGAAGGATTTGGAAAGGAAGCTTTAATAGGGCATATTCCGGGGTGCTGTAAAGGAGTGCCCGGCCAAGGGAATAGCCTGTCACCATGATGATGGCGCCAAGAAAAACGCCAAGACCTGCCCCTAAAATCTTCCGGTCTTTCAAGGTGTGACGGACGCACAGGGAAATAACGATGGCCTGCAGCCCGTGGGTGGCTAATGATACAAACATTGGGGCAGGGTAAAAGAAAAAATCCCCAAGGAAGGCGCCCACGCCGCCTACCAAGAACGCGCCAAAGGGGTCAAGTAAAATGCCGGCAGTGCAGATCACAATGTCATTTAAGTACAAATGCCCGCCGGGGACTGGCACGCCAAAGGAGCTTAAGGCTACGTTCATGGCCATCAGCATTGCCGTGACGGTCATCCAGCGCAGGGATGCTTTGCCGCCTAGAGTGGTTTGTGGTTTTGTCTGTGTTGTCATAAAAATCCCTCCCGTGTATGATAAGAACTATGGTTATCATATACAGGAGGTGGATTGGTGAAAAGTGCCAGAATGGATATATTTAATCGTGCCAGTTTTTGGCGAAGAATGCAACGGCAATGGCGCCAGGACCTACATGGGTTCCGATGGTCCCGCCTACTGTGCTGATAGCAAGGCTTTGGGTGTGTTCCGTCCACAGTTCTTTACTGTCTTCTATGTATTTCTTAAGAAGGCTGTCATTTAATCCCGTGTACCCAAGAAAATAAGGTTTTTTAAAATCAATGCCGCATTCCTTGATTTTTTGGACTAAGAAGTTGTTTCCCTGTTTGGAGCCTCTTGCCTTTCCTAAAATGGCAACTTCGCCGTTTTCAATGGCAATAACCGGCTTGATGGAAAGGACTCCGCCGGCAAAGGCAACAGCCTTGCTTACACGGCCGCCTTTTTTCAGATATTCCAGTGTGTCTAAAAGAGCGATCAGATGGATTTGTTTCTTTTGCGTTTCCAACTTTTCTACGATGGAAGGGGCGTCCATTCCCTGGTCCTTTAGTTGGAGGGCGTATTCGATCAATGCATGTTCCCCTACGGTAACGTTTTCGCTGTCTACCACATAGGCTTTTCCTTCGTATTCCGATGCGGCGAGACAGGCGCTTTGGTAAGTGCCGGAAAGCTTGGCGGATAAGGTGATGATGATCACTTCTTTGCCTTGTGACACTGCTTTTTGGATTGCGGAGGCGAAGTCAAAAGGAGGGATCTGGCTGGTGGTGGGAAGTTCGCCGCTTTCAATCAGTTTTTCGTAAAACTCCTGGTGGGAGAGATTTACCCCATCCTGATACTGGGTATCTCCAAAGGTAATGGTCATGGGAAGGACCGTGACATCTTTCCGTGTCTGATCTGTGATATCTGATGCGGAATCGGTAATGATTTGAATGCTCATAATTTTCTCCATTCTGTGCTAAGTGACATATTTAGTAACTATTTTTTATATTGTGACAAAGTGTATCACAACCATAACGGTACGTCAAATTTTATGTATATTTCCTGTTTTCAGAACCGGGAAAGGGGATCTTCGCATTTGGTTTCGTTGCCCGGCTTATCTTGTACCAACTTTTAAAAGATGATATGATAAAAAGGCATTGATTATTTAAGAAATAAGGACGGTATCAATATGACAGTCAAAGAACAGGTGCTTCTTTTTTTGGAGCGGCACAGGGAAAACGCAGTCTCAGGGGAAGAACTTGCCAGGCAGCTTTCGGTGAGCCGGGCAGCCATTTGGAAGGCAATCAAATCCCTGCAAAAGGATGGCTATGCCATTGAAGGGGTAAACAACAAAGGCTATACCTTAACAAAGGCGCCGGATATCCTGTCTGCGGCGTATATTGAACAGGAGCTTCAAAAGGCAGGCTTTACGATCCCGGTGAAGACAGAGCGGATGGTCAGCTCTACCAATACGGTGTTGAAGCAATATGTATCAGAAGGGCAAAAGGAAGATATGATTTTGCTTGCAGAGGAGCAAAGCGGCGGCAGGGGAAGAAGAGGGCGTGCTTTTTTTTCACCGGAAGGATCCGGCCTTTATATGAGCCTATTACTGCATCCTGAAATGACACCGGAGGAAGCAACGATGTTGACTACCGTTGCGGCGGCGGCGGTGGCGCAAGCTGTGGAGCAGGTGTCAGGCGTGGATGTGGGGATCAAATGGGTAAATGATGTGTGGGTCCGGAAGAAAAAGATCTGCGGCATCCTGACAGAAGGCTCTGTGTCCATGGAAGACGGGCATCTGGAATATGCCATTGTGGGGATTGGTATTAATGTCTATGAGCCTGTGGGCGGTTTTCCGGAAGAAATCAAAGAGGTGGCGGGGGCAGTGTTTCCCAATGACGTATCAAGAGAGAACCTACGCAACCGCATTGCATCCGGGGTATTGGCACAATTTTTGGAATATTACCACAAGCTTCCGGAACGGGTTTATCTGGAAGAGTACCGGAAGCGTTCTGTCGTGATTGGAAGACAGGTAAAGATTATCCAGCCGGAGGGGGCAAAACCGCCAGAGATGGTACGCGGTGCATCCAGGGAACATGGACTGGCGGTAGGAATCGATGACCAGTGCCATTTGCTTGTCCGTTACGATGACGGAACGACGGAAAGCCTTTCCAACGGAGAAATTAGTATCAAATTATAGCTAAAAAATGAAATAAAGACAGCATGTATTATGTACAGGCATGAGATAAAAGGAGGATGGCTTATGGTGACGGTCAATGAGAAAGAAAAAGTGTTCCATTTAAATAACGGACGGATCAGCTATTTGTTCTATGTGATGGAAAGCGGGCAGTTGGGACATCTATATTTCGGGAAGGCGTTAAATCCGGAGGGAAACTATCTTCATATGGTGGAAAAGGCGCACCGTCCAATGTCAGTTTGTATCCGGGAGGGTGATTTATATACTTCTTATGAACATCTGCGCCAGGAGTATCCCTGTTATGGCACATCCGACTACCGTTATCCGGCCCTGGAGATCCAGGGCAGTGATGGCAGCAGGATTTGTAAACCGGAATATCAGGGATATGAGGTCATAAAAGGCAAAAAGCCTTTGGAGGGCCTTCCGGCCACTTATGTGGAGAGGGAAGAAGAGGCGGAAACTTTGGAGATTTATTTGAAGGATGCCTTAAGAGGGCTGGAAGTGGTTCTTTCCTATACGATATTCAGGGATGTGGATGGAATTGCGAGAAGCGCCCGGTTTGCCAATCGGGGACAGGAAGGGTTTTTTATCAACAGGGTCATGAGTATGAGTGTGGACCTGCCGGATGCGGATTTCCAAAGCGTGCAATTATCCGGTTCCTGGTCCAGAGAGCGTTATGTGAAGGTACGGGATTTAGATCCGGGGATTACGGCAGTATCAAGTATGCGGGGAAACTCTTCCCATCAGCACAATCCTTTCCTCGCCCTCAAGAGGAAAAATGCCACAGAACAAAGCGGGCAGGTCTATGGATTTAGCCTGGTTTACAGTGGCAATTTCCTTGCACAGGCGGAGGTGGACAATTATCAGGTGCTCCGCGTGATGCTGGGGATCAATCCCTTTGGTTTCCAGTGGAAGTTAGAACCGGGCGAAAGCTTTGTGGCTCCGGAGGCGGTGATGGTATATTCCGAAGAAGGGCTTAACGGCATGAGCCGTCAGTTCCACAGGCTTTACCGGAACCGCTTGGCGAGAGGGTACTGGAGAGACAAAGAAAGACCGGTACTGATCAACAACTGGGAGGCGACACAGTTTGCGTATGTGGAAGATGATCTGGTTACGTTTGCAACGAAGGCAAAAGAATGTGGCGTGGAACTGTTTGTGCTGGATGATGGCTGGTTTGGAGCTAGAAATAATGATAAATGCGGGCTTGGGGACTGGAAAGCAAATAGGGATAAGCTTCCCGGTGGCATAGAAGGGCTGTCCGCCAAAATCGAAGCGCTGGGCATGAAATTCGGGCTTTGGTTTGAGCCGGAGATGGTCAATAAAGACAGCGATTTTTTCCGCAGCCATCCGGATTACATCATAGAAACGCCAGGGCGCAGCGCATCCCACGGAAGAAACCAATTTGTTTTGGATTTTACCAGAAAAGAAGTGGTGGATGCAATCTATGGGCAGATGCATGATCTTTTGTCAAATGCAAAGATCAGTTATATTAAGTGGGATATGAACCGTTCTATCAGTGAATGTTATTCTACCGCCTACCCGGCGGACCGGCAGGGAGAGATTTTTCACAGGTATATCCTGGGGGTATATGACCTGCACGAACGGTTGATCCGGGAATTCCCGGAGCTTTTAATTGAATCCTGTTCCAGCGGCGGCGGGCGGTTTGATGCAGGGATGCTGTACTATGCGCCCCAGGGATGGGTGTCTGACGATTCCGATGCTATTGAGCGCGCAAAGATCCAGTACGGTACCAGCCTGGTTTATCCGCTAAGCTGTATGGGCGCCCATGTATCTGCCTGTCCGAATGAACAGGTGGGCAGAACCACACCTATCATAACCCGGGGGAATGTGGCTTTTACAGGAGCATTTGGATATGAACTGGATTTAAACAAACTAAGTGAAGCGGAAATCGGAATGGTAAAAGAACAGATCCAATTTTATAAAGAAAATCGGAGCCTGATTGCCAAAGGGGATTTTTACCGTCTGCTCAGTCCTTTTGAAGGGAATTTTGCAGCGTGGGAAATTGCAGACGAAAAGGGAAGCAGGGCGTTGGTAACGGTAACGCGGATATTGAGTGAGATAAACGGGCCTTTTAGACGGCTGCCTCTTAGAGGGCTTCGCCGGGACCAGAAATATCATGTGGAAAGCCGCTATCTGTCCTATGATGCTTACGGGGATGAACTGATGCAGTTTGGAATGATGATGGAAGATAAGTCCTGCGGGCAGGTTATCGACGGGAGCGGCGGCTGCCAGGATTTTTTGTCTATCCTGTATGAAGTTACTTCTATTTAACTATGGTTACAGCCACATGAGCGGGGGCTGGCTTTCTTTTCATTTTTTAAGAAAAAAATGCAACAAATCCCTAATATTCCCTGTACGGCAGGAATGGTGTACCATACACCGTCAAGACCGCAAAACAGAGGAAGGATAAATACCAGCGCCAAAGTCAATAGGATTTCGCCATAGACCAAAATCGTGGACCGGATGATCCTGCGGGTGGCATAAAGATAGGATACTGCCGGTTTGGTCAGGCCGTACAGTGCCATTACCAGGGAAAAAGCAGGGGTGGCATGGATGATATAATTGGCGGCCGTTTCAGAAGTTCCATAAAGCTGGGGAAGGAGATCCTGTGAAAGGAAAAAGCTGATAGCTCCGGCAAGCCCAAAACCTATGCCAAGGGAAAAGGTCCATTTGGCATAGGTTTTTAATGCCTTTTGGTCTCCGTTTCCTTTGCTCAGGGAAAGCAGGGGCTGGCTTCCGTCACCAATGCCCTGAACCAAAAGTTCCATAAAAGAAATAATGTATGCCAGCACGGCATAAGCGCTTACCGCTTCCTCACCCCCATATTTTAAGGTTTGCAGGTTCATAAAAATGATCGTGATGGAAGGAAGGTAAGTAAGGCCGAAGGGGGAGAAGGCTACCTGAAGGATGGAGCGGATCATTTGGAGATCCGGTTTGAGCTGGGAAAGCGGGAAACGGTGTTTTTTTTGCAGGAAAAATATTCCGCACATAAATAGGGTGATGACTTGTCCAAAAACCGTGGCAAGGGCGGCGCCTTTAATACCAAGGTCAAGAGCGATCACGAAATAGTAATCCAGAAAAATATTGATCAGGCAGCCAAATGCCATAGAGCACATTGCGTAGAAAGACGCGCCATGGTTCCGCATAAGGGGAACCATACCGGTCGCAAAGACCTGGACGATGCTCCCGGTCAAAATATAGCGGAGGTATGTGAGGGCGGGGGAAAGGAGACTGCCCTTTGCGCCAAGCAAAAGAAGCAAAGGTTTTCCTGCTGCAAGTAAGAGGAAAGTAAGGATCACGGAACTTACAAGCAACAAAAAGAAAGCATTTCCCTCAGCGAGAAGTGCTTTTTTCGTATTTTTGGCGCCGATATTTATAGAGACCACAACGGAAGCTCCCATACCGATTCCGGTGCCCAGGGAGATGATCAGCGCAACCAAAGGCCATGCAATGTTGATGGCGGCAAGTCCCGGGTCGCCCATGGCTCTGCCTACGAAGATTCCGTCCACGATAGAATAAATTCCGGTCAGAAGAAAAGACAGCATGGAAGGAAAAATGTACCGCATGTAATTTTTACCCATTTGAAACTCCTTGTAATAATGATTCTTGACCCATTATACGGGCTTATGTAGGATTTTGCAAATATTTCTGTAAAAGGAACAGTGCGGCTACATTGGGGAGGATCATCAGTGCGTTGATCAAATCCGTACATTCCCATACCACATGTAAGGGCATTACGGCGCCAATGTAGATCATTACAATGTAAGCGACTTTGTAGATATTGATTCCACGGCTGTGGGTCACATACCGGTAGGCCTGTTCCCCAAGATAAGACCAGCCGATCAGGGTAGTGATGGCAAAAGCCACAAGGCAAAGGGAGAGGAATACATTTCCCAGCATAGGCAGGTAGGAAAAAGCGGCGTCAGTCAGCCCGGCTTCATTGACCCCTTCTATGGAGGAGGGATGGAGCAGCATATTGGTGACGATCACCAGGCCGCTTAATAAACACATGACCACCGTATCCCAAAAAACAGCCGTCATGGAAACGGATGCCTGATGGGCCGGGTTACAGGTATCAGAAGCCGCCGCCGCAATGGCGGCAGTGCCGATGCCGGCTTCATTGGTGAAAAGCCCCCTGGCAATCCCGTAACGTGCTGTCAGCATTAAGGAGGAGCCTACTGCGCCGCCTACAGCCGCCCGGGGGGCCAGGGCATGGGTGAGGATAAGGCGGATAGCCGGAAAAAAGGCTTCCCGGTTTAAAACCAACAAAAGAATACAGCTTCCCGTGTAAAGGACGGCCAAAAAGGGAACCAGCTTCATGCACACATTTCCAATGGAACGGACGCCTCCCACGATTGCCAGCCCGGCCAAAAAGGCAGCGGCAATTCCTGCAATATGCGGGTTTAGGCCAAAGCTTGCGGTGGTGGTCTGGGTGATGGAGTTGGATTGGGTGGTGCATCCGACGCCGAAAGCAGCCAGCAGCGTCAATAGGGCGTAGAGTTTGCCGACAGATGCGTTATGTAAACCATTTTGCCATACATACATGGGACCGCCCTGATAGGTTCCATCCTGATCACGGCTGCGGAAACGGACGCTTAAGAAACATTCGGCGTAGGCGGTTGCCATACCTAAAATGCCGGTGACCCAGCACCAGAAAATAGCGCCGGGGCCGCCTAGCGCAACGGCTGTGGACACGCCGATGATGTTCCCTGTCCCTAAAGTTGCGGCAAGGGTGGTGGAGAGTGTGGCAAAGACGGAAAGGTTTTTGCCATGTTTGTCTGAGGAGGGAGTTACGGATAATTTAATGGCATGTAAGATATTTTTCTGCGGGAAGTGAAGTTTCATGGTAAAATAAAGATGGGTTCCCATTAGAAGGAATAAAAGGGGGCCGCTCCACAGAAACTGGTTGATAGATTTTATGCCGGATAAAAGATACTGCATGGATGCTCCTTGATTACAGGATGAACCTGTGGTTCTTACTATTAATATAGTAGAAAGAAGGTCCTGTTATGAGTGGTTTTATACGGCTTTAGGGAGAAATGACGGATTGAAACGGAAAAGATGGAAAATCGGGATACCGGCGGTTCTGATCGCACTTGCAGTGTTTTTCAATATCCTGGCAAGAGTAAGCAAAGGGTTCAGTGAATTTTATGTAAATCAAATTTTTCCTGTCTGGGTGGAGACTTATGGCAGGGTGACCGGTCTGTTTTCCTTTTCAGTAGGGGAATGGATGCTTTATCTTGCAGTAGGTCTTGTGGCCATATTGGTGCTGGCCGGAGTCGTCACCTTGGCCCTAAGGCGTGTGCTGCCAGGATGGTGGAAGAGAGCATATAAGGGATATGCTATGTTTTTGTATTGGGTATTTGGGATCGTATGTGTGATCATGACATGGAATTGCTTTTTGCTCTACCAGGCGCCGGTAATTTCCGAGAGGTTTGCAATCGGCGGCAGGCCGGGCAGGGAGTATGGCATAGAAGAGATTGGGATTTTGCGGGATTATGTGGTCACACAGGCCAATGAATTATCCGTATGTTTTCAGAGGGATGAAAAGGGCTATATTATTTATGACATGGACATGGAGGCGGAGGCTATTGCCCAAATGCAGAGTCTTGCCAGCCTTTTTCCGAATCTGGAGGGATACTACCCCAGGCCGAAAAAACTGTTTCTCTCAGGATTTTACAGCCAGCAGTATATTATGGGGTATTATTTTCCCTTTTCCATGGAAGCCAATATCAATCCGCAGATGTACCTGACGAATATGCCGGTGACCATGTGCCACGAATTGTCTCATTTGAAGGGATTCCTATTGGAGGATGAAGCGAACTTTATTGGTTATTTAGCCTGTATTACATCAGAAGATCCCCTTTTTTGCTATAGCGCATTGCTCAGTGTGATCGGTTATCTGGACAGGGATCTGGCGGCTGCAGTGGGGAGGGACAGCCAGGAATATCAAAGTCATGTCCCCATAAGCAGGCTGGTTGCCGCAGATAGAATGTTTTTGACAAAGGAAGCCTGGCAGCAGGTGGAAGAAAATGCATTTTGGGATACCCGGACAGTGAGTCAGGCGGCCGACACGTTTTTGAATACCACACTTACTTTGAACGGGGTATCTGACGGTACGGTGAGCTACAGCCGGGTAGTGAAGCTGCTTTTGCAGTATTACGATGGAATTTTATATTAAAAAGGGAGTGCGGGATTTATGGAAAATATTATCGATTATGTGAAGAAGTGGGGAGAGTACAGCCTGTTTGAAAGGCCTTTTAACGAGGTGGATTCTTTGGTTTTATGCCAACTGGTGTACCTGCATTATGGGCAGTTTGTGCCGGGATTAGACCGCCGCAGCGCGCCGGTAAGCATCCGAAACATCTATGAACACCCGGACAGGGACAGAATACTGGATGATTATTGGTACCGGGAAAATAATCTGGAGCTTTTTACGGCGGCAGTTATGTCAAAACGCTTTGGCAGCCTGAAAATGAATTTTTATGTGGATATCATTAATGAACAGGAACAGGCGCAGTTTTCGGCAATGACATATCTGCTTGAGGATCAGAGCGTATATATTGCATACCGGGGGACGGATGCTACCATCGTGGGGTGGAAGGAGGATTTAAATCTTGCTTTTTCCAAGCCGCTTCACAGTCAGTCTCTTGCGGTGGAATATATGGAGCGGGTGGCAGGTTTTGTGGCAGGGGATTTTTATACAGGCGGGCATTCCAAAGGTGGAAATTTGGCCGTCTATGCCGCAATGAACTGTAAGACGCGGACAAGGGAAAGAATTGTTCAAATCTTTAATAACGACGGGCCGGGGTTCCGGCCTGAGATCAGGGAACAAGGGCATTATCCTGAGATTACGGGCAAAATGGTTAAATTTATTCCCCGTTCCTCTCTGGTTGGAATGATCTTAGAAGACCAGAAAGACTATACGCTGGTGGAAAGCCGGGGGGTAGGGATGCTTCAGCATAACACATATAGCTGGAAAATAGAGGAGGATCATTTTATCCGTGCGAAAAATATGGCGGATGGAAAAATGATGCGGGATGCGGCGTTAAATGAATGGATCTTGTCTCTAACGGACGAGGAAGTCCATGCCTTTGTGGATACGTTGTATGAAGTGGTATCGGCATCGGAAGCGTCCAATGTTTTTGAATTCGGGGCGGACTGGAAGAAATGCCTCCAGAATATTTTTGAAGCGGCAAAAGAAATTGACGAGACCACCCGTAAGATGATCTCAAAGATTCTTTTGGCATTCTTTGAGATCTCCAGTGGAAGGGCTGCCGCCGAGCTGAAGGAAAAGCGCAAAGAGCTGAAAAAGGAAATAAAAGTCCCCGCCCCAGGAGGTGGGCCGTCTGTTTTGAAGCACCTGAAACGACGGGGAAAAGAGTCCGGTACAAAATAAGTTCTTATAGGGCCTATGCCCTGGAATAATACCATAAATTTTTGATCTGCCCATGTAAGGTCTCAAAGTCCCAGCGCCGGCCGCTGCGTTCCATGCTGTTGGGATCATTGACGAAAAATCCGGTATCATCGTAACCGTAAATGACGATAAAGTGCCCTGTTAGAGTAAAATCTCCGGGGCGCATAGAACAGATGATGGGAAAGCCGCGGTCAAGGCAGTATTTCATTTCCGCTTCATCAAGTCCAAGTTCTGCGGCCCGCAGTCCGTAACTGTACGGGGCGTCTGTCATTAAGGCCCAGGCGGTGCCGGTGCCTTTCATGTAATAGCCGTTTTTCATGCTATAGGCGGCAAGGGCATCAGGTGTGGCGGAGGGATCCCCTGTGAGGGCAAAGATCACCATAGACAGACAAGTGGGGCCACAGCCGGACATCCCGATGTTCATCCCCCCGTAGGGAACATATCCCCAGCGAGTATCCCACTGTAAAAACAAAGGGAAGTTTTGCGTGATTTCTGTTTCCGTGAATCCCCCTGTAACGGAGCCGTCAGAAGACAGATATCCTTTCACAAATTCTGTCATTTCCGGGTTAAATGCCAGCGCCATAAGCATTTCTTCAGGGTATTCGCTGCGTTTGGCATAGATCTCCGCAATATCGGTATTTTTCCTGGCAAGGCTTGCCAGCCTGCTTTCTGTTTCTTCATCCTCCAGAAGGTGAAGATCGTCAATAACCACCGGCCTGCTTGCACTAACGGGCTGTGCAGTGGGCTTGGGGGCAGGAGGATTGCCGTACACTTCGGTGTAGTCTGTGATGGTGATGACCGGCTTATCGGAAAAAGATTCTGATGCCAGGCTGGGAAATAAAAATGCCTTGCCAAAACTGGCCAAAGCCCCGACAAATAAACCGGCTAAGATGGCGTTGCGGAAAATATTGGTATGCTGCTTTTTTTTCTTTTGTCTGGAACGCTGCGTCTTTGTCTTCTTCTGTGTTTTACTCATGATGAAAAGCCTTTCTGTATACTGCTTATCAGGATAGCATATTTTTCTCCAAAAATTCTTTAATTTTTCTTAAAAATTTCTGTAAACGGAAGGGAACTTTCATTTTTCTTGAAAAATGGCTTTATTTATGTATAATTATAGAAGTGGCTTTTAAACTGGAAAACAAGGAGTAAAATTATGATCAGTGCAAATAATGTAACATACAGAGTGGGGAAAAAGGCGCTTTTTGAAGACGTAAATATTAAATTTACGGAAGGCAACTGTTATGGGCTTATTGGGGCCAACGGTGCAGGGAAGTCTACCTTTTTGAAAATTTTATCCGGTCAGCTTGAGACCACGAACGGCGATATTGTGATGACTCCTGGCCAGAGGCTTTCAGTCCTTGAACAGGATCATTTTAAGTATGATCTTTATCCGGTCATGGATGTGGTGATTATGGGAAATGAACGCCTTTACCAGATCATGAAGGAAAAGGATGCTATCTATGCCAAAGAAGATTTTACGGACGAGGATGGAATCCGTGCCAGTGAGCTGGAAGGGGAATTTGCAGAGATGGACGGCTGGGAAGCAGAGTCCAATGCAGCAATGCTGTTAAATGGCCTGGGAATTGATACTGCGCTTCATTATAATGAAATGAAAGATTTAAATGGCAATGAAAAGGTTAAGGTGCTTCTGGCCAAAGCGCTTTTTGGAAATCCGGATATTTTACTTTTGGATGAGCCGACCAACCATTTGGATTTGGATGCAATTGCCTGGCTGGAAGAATTTTTGATTAATTTTGAAAATACGGTGATCGTGGTATCCCATGACCGTTATTTCTTAAATAAAGTATGTACCCATACTGCTGATATCGATTATGGGAAGATCCAGCTTTATGCGGGGAATTATGACTTTTGGTATGAGTCCAGCCAGCTTCTTATTAAGCAAATGAAGGAAGCCAATAAGAAGAAAGAAGAAAAGATCAAAGAACTGCAGGAATTTATATCCCGCTTTTCGGCCAATGCGTCTAAGTCCAAACAGGCAACTTCCAGAAAGCGCGCTTTGGAAAAGATTGAACTGGATGAGATCAAACCTTCCAGCAGGAAATACCCCTACATTGATTTTCGGCCGGAGAGGGAGATTGGAAATGAAGTCCTGACGGTGGAAGGGATCTCCAAGACGATCAACGGGGAAAAAGTGCTGGACAATATTTCCTTTATTTTGGGGCATGATGATAAAGTAGCATTTGTGGGCAGCAATGAGATTGCTAAAACTACATTATTCCAGATCCTTACCGGAGAAATGGAGCCGGATGAAGGCAGCTATAAGTGGGGCGTTACCACTTCCCAGGCGTATTTCCCGAAGGATAATACGGAAGAGTTTGACAATGACATGACCATTGTGGACTGGCTTACCGGCTATTCCCCTGTAAAAGATGTGACCTATGTGCGCGGCTTTTTAGGCAGGATGCTGTTTGCAGGTGAGGATGGAGTAAAGAAAGTAAGAATACTTTCCGGAGGAGAGAAGGTACGCTGTTTGTTATCAAAGATGATGATCAGCGGGGCAAACTGCCTGGTCTTGGATGAGCCGACCAACCATTTGGATATGGAGTCTATTACGGCGCTGAACAACGGGCTGATCAAATTCCCGGGGGTTGCTGTTTTTTCCTGCCACGATCATCAGTTTGTTCAGACTACGGCAAACCGGATCATGGAGATCCTTCCGGATGGCACACTGGTGGATAAGATCACAACCTATGACGAATATCTGGAAAGTGATGAGATGGCAAGAAAGCGTACTGTTTATACGAAACAGGCTGAGGAAGATGATAATTGACTATGAATATCGTAGACTTACACACACATTCCAATAAATCTGACGGAAGTTTGTCCCCTTCTGAGCTGGTGAGTTATGCGGCCCAGAAGGGGCTTTCGGCGATTGCGCTTACGGATCACGATACTACGGACGGTATTGATGAGGCAATGATCGCTGCGGAAAAGGAAGGGATTGAACTCATTCCCGGAATTGAGTTTTCTACGGAATACGCGGGAAGGGATGTCCATATTGTAGGGCTTTATATTGATTACAACAGTGGGTATTTTAAGAGACGTCTCACCAATTTTGTCAATGGGCGGATCATCAGGAATGAAGAAATGTGCCGCCGTTTGACGGAACATGGAATGCCGGTTTCTTATGAGGACTTGCTCATGGAGTTTCCCGGTTGTGTGATTACCCGATCTCATTTTGCAGGATACCTGCTGAATCATGGCTATGTGAAAAGCCGGAAGGAAGCATTTGACCGTTACATTGGTGACAGGGGGCCTTGTTTTGTGCCAAGGAAGAAGATCACGCCTATGCGGGCGGTGGAGATCATTTTAAAGGCTGGCGGATTTCCGGTGCTGGCACATCCTGTCCTATATGGAATGGGTGCGGAAAAGCTGGAGCGCCTTGTGGCGCAGCTTAAGGAAATGGGACTACAGGGAATCGAGGCCGTCTACAGCACATACACTGCTTCTGATGAAAGGGAGATGCGCCGTCTTGCTGATAAATATGATCTGTGCGTCAGTGGGGGATCGGATTTCCACGGGAAAGCCAAACCCGGACTGGATCTTGCCACAGGATATGGAAAGCTTTTTATCCCGGAAGAGATTTTGGATGGCATAAAGGAACGGAGAAGGTGGATGAAAGAGCATGGGGAGCAGTTGAAAGTCCGGAAGATCCTGTTTACGGATCTGGACGGCACTTTGCTTGACGGGAAGAAACAGATTGGCAGTTATACCAGAAAGGTACTGGAAGACTGGACAAGGGCCGGGCATAAACTGGTGCTGTGTTCAGGAAGGGATATCAACAGTGTGGGCAGCGTGAAGGAGTATCTGGCGCTTGATTATCCAGGGATGTACCTGGTGGGATATAATGGCGGCCAGATTTATGACTGTGAAAAGGAGGAGACGTTATACAAAATTACGCTCTCCATCCCACAGGTTAAGCATATTACCCAGACAGCCTGGGAACTTGGCGTTCATTGCCATACTTATACGGATACCCATATCGTATCGCCTCAGGATAACGAGCAGTTCCGTTTTTACCGGAGGGTGATCAAGACTCCGGTGATCTATAGCCAGGATGTGACGGCAGTGATGACGGAAGGGGCCTGTAAATGTATTGCCGTAGAGATTAGGGATCATGAGAAATTGGAAAATCTGCGCCTTAAACTTTTGCCCTGGGCGGAAAAGGAAGGTGTTTCCATGTTGTACTCTAATCCTAATTATTTGGAATTTTTCCCTGCGGTTTCCGGGAAAGGGGCATCCGTATTAAAACTCTGTGAAATCCTGGGCATCAATCCGTTGTTTAGTGTGGCGGCCGGGGATGAACAAAACGACCTCTCCATGATCCAGGCAGCAGGTATGGGGATTGCTATGGTGAACGGGAGTGAAGAGGTAAAGATGGCAGCTACGGTGATCACGACAAAGGACAACGATCATGATGGGCTGGCGGAGGCTTTGGCAGATTTGATCTAAGGGCGTTTCGCCTGTCATCTATGGTATCCTGGTTTTAATGCAAAAAATATGTAAGAAAAATGAAAATTTTGCTTGCATTATTACGGAACATATAATAAAATAAACAAGTGCGATGCGTAAGGCATCACCCAAAATAGACGGCTCGTTGGTCAAGCGGTTAAGACGCCGCCCTCTCACGGCGGAAACAGGGGTTCGATTCCCCTACGAGCTGCGACTGTTTATAAACAGCCCAACCCTAAGAACGCTGGAAATGCTTATGAGATAGCATTTGTGGCGTTTTTTATTGTCGTATTGGAAAGTTCTTTTTGTTGCAAGATTCTTTGGATCAATGGTAGAATGAGATAAAATGATCGTCATGTGCTGGAAGGGAAAGGTGATAACGTATGAAGAAATTTGTTTGCTCAGTTTGTGGATACACTTATGAAGGAGAACAGGCGCCGGATGCGTGTCCGGTCTGCCATCAACCGGGAGAAAAATTCCGGGAGGAAGCAGTGGGGGAGAAGGCGCTTGGTCAGGAGCTGATTGGTGAAGAGGCGGAAAAACAGCCGGAAAATCCTTTTGGGGATTTAAGCTATGATAAAAACTATTACCGGACGGATCCGTCCTGCCGTTATATGGAAGAGATCCATCAAATGGCAGTTACGGGGAAACCTGTCAGCGGCGCAATGGGAACCAGAATGGCAATGCCGGACTGGGATGACATCCTTCTTTTGGGCGCCCAGCTTAATCCGGCGCCTTTAGATGAAGAGGATCCGGTTTCTACGACGACTGTGATTGGGAAGAATGCGAAAAAGCCTATGATTCTTGATAGCCCGGTGTATATTTCCCATATGTCGTTTGGGGCATTATCCAGGGAAATCAAGGTAGCCCTTGCCAAAGGAGCGGCAAAGGCAAGGACTGCAATGTGCAGCGGAGAGGGTGGGATCCTTCCGGAGGAGCAGGCAGCTTCTTACAAATACATATTTGAGTATATTCCTAACAAATATAGTGTGACGGATGAGAACTTAAGAAATGCAGATGCCATAGAAATTAAGATCGGGCAAGGGACCAAACCGGGAATGGGAGGGCACCTGCCGGGGGAAAAGGTAACCGCAGAAATTGCAGCGCTTCGCGGGAAGAAGCAGGGAGAGGATGTACAAAGCCCAAGCAAATTTCCGGAACTTCGCACCAAAGAAGATTTGAAGGATATGGTAGGGATGCTCCGCAGCCGTTCTGACGGAAGGCCAATCGGTATTAAGATTGCAGCAGGGAGGATCGAAAGAGACTTGGAGTATTGTGTTTATGCAGAGCCGGATTTTATTACGATTGACGGCAGAGGCGGAGCAACCGGATCCAGTCCGTTGCTGCTGCGGGAGGCAACGACAGTTCCAACGGTTTATGCTTTATACCGGGCAAGGAAATATTTGGATTCTGTGCATTCGGATATTTCGCTTGTGATAACAGGCGGGCTCCGGGTGTCTGCTGATGTGGCGAAAGCCCTTGCCATGGGGGCGGATGCTGTGGCAATGGCAAGTGCGGCGCTGATTGCGGCAGCATGCCAGCAGTACCGGATCTGTGGGTCGGGGAACTGCCCGGTAGGGATCGCAACCCAGGATCCGAAATTAAGAGAAAGATTAAAGGTAGAGCAATCGGCACAAAGAGTTGCAAATTTCCTGAACGTGACACGGGAAGAGTTAAAGACCTTTGCACGGATTACAGGGCATGATTCCGTCCATGGGCTTGGGGTGGATGACCTGATCACGATAAACAGGGAAATTTCGGAATATACCAATATCCGTCATGCATAATTGAAGGCAGCAGGTTTGGGAAACCTGCGAAGGGGGAACAGATGAAACTGAATTATAAAAGAACATTTTTTATCGGATTGGCATTTTTATCCATATCGGCCTTTTGGCAGATGTATGACAATATTATTCCGCTGATTCTGCAAAATACCTTTGGGCTGGGGGAGACGCTTACCGGGGCGTTGATGGCAGCCGATAATGTGCTTGCGCTGTTCCTGCTGCCTATATTTGGGGCATTGTCCGACAGATTGGAAACGGGATTTGGGAAGAGAATGCCCTTTATAACAGCAGGAACCATTTTGGCAGTGATGTTCATGCTTGTTTTACCTGTAGCAGACAGAGGCAGGAACTTAATGTTGTTTATTGTGGCGTTGTTTGCACTGCTTGTATCTATGGGGCTGTACCGGTCCCCGGCAGTGGCGCTGATGCCGGACTTGACGCCTAACAAATTAAGAAGTAAGGGAAATGCAGTGATCAACCTGATGGGGGCTGTGGGCGGCGTCTATACCCTTATCATGATTAAATTCCTGGTGGGAAAAGGGGACAGGCCCGACTATATGCCGCTTTTTGCCAGTGTGGCGGCATTGATGGCGGTTTCTGTAGGGGTTCTTATCATTACCATTAAGGAAAAGAAAGTAAAGGAGAAGGTGGCAGAAGAGGTTAGGGAGTACGAGGAGAGGGAAGGCGTCATTGCAATGAGTGAGGACCGGGAGGAGCAGGCAAAGGAATCGGGAAAACACGCCATGCCTTCGGAGGTGAAACGCAGCATGATCTTCCTGCTGGCATCTATTTTCTTTTGGTTTACAGCATATAACGCGGTAACCACTGCTTTTTCCAGATATACAAAGGTGGTATGGCATCTGGAAGGGGGCGGTTTTGCAGACTGTCTGATGGTGGCTACAGTGGCAGCGATCATCAGCTATATTCCTATTGGAAACATTGCAAGCCGGGCAGGGCGGAAAAAGACTATTATGGGTGGCGTTGTACTGATGAGCCTTTGCTATTTTGCCGCCATTTTTGCAGGGGCATATCATCCGGTGATTAATATTGCATTTGCATTGATTGGCATTGGGTGGGCGGCGATCAATGTAAATTCTTATCCGATGATCGTGGAGATGAGTAAGGGCTGTGATATTGGGAAGTTTACCGGAACTTATTACACCTTTTCCATGACAGCCCAGATTTTTACTCCAGTGTTATCAGGGTTTTTGCTTGAGAAGGTGTCTTATAGGACATTGTTCCCTTACGCATTGGCATTTTCCCTGCTTGCCCTGGTTACGATGACCCAGGTGCATCACGGAGATGCAAGGCCGGACAAAAAGAAAAGTATGCTTGAGCATTTTGATGTGGATGACTAAAAGGAACGAGTACAAAAGAATTTGATGAAAACGGGTGAGGGGAGCAAATGACAGCACTTTATGTGGTATTTATTGTCCTGGCAGTATTGGCGGTTTTTTATTTCCTGGCGATCATGCCAAGGCTGGGGCGCAAAAAAGAAAAAGAAAAACTATTGAATGTACATTATGCCCATAGAGGGCTTCATGATAATAGCGGGGATGCGCCGGAAAACTCTATGGCTGCATTTCAAAAAGCAGTGAAGGCTGGTTATGGGATCGAACTGGATGTACAGCTTACTAAGGATAAAGTGCCGGTAGTTTTTCATGATTTCACTTTGGAGCGCGTATGTGGGAAAAAAGGAAAAGTTTATGATTATACTTGGGAGGAGCTAAAAGAGTTTAAGCTCTTTGAAAGTGGGGAAACAATTCCTAAGTTTGCAGATGTGCTTTCTCTAGTGAAGGGGAAGGTGCCGCTTATCGTAGAGCTGAAAGTGGAGTGGATGGAGCTCTATGTCTGCACGGAGGCGGATGCGCTTTTGCGGAAATACGAAGGCGTATATTGCATTGAATCCTTTAATCCCTTAGCGCTTATGTGGTATAGGAGATATCATAACGACGTAATCAGAGGACAGCTTGCCGATGGATTTACCCGGACAGGGGAGTTTAAGGGGCTTTTGTATGTTGTTTTGCAGAACCTTTTACTAAACGGGATGACCAAACCTGATTTTGTAGCATACAATCATAAATATGCCGGAAATCTTTCCAGAAAGCTTTGCCGGCGTTTGTATGGAAACCTGGCGGTAGCATGGACGATCAAAAGCCAGGAGGAGATGGAAAAGGCGAAGCGGCAGTTTGATCTTTTTATTTTTGAATCTTTTCTCCCTGACCAAAATTTGTGATAAAAATTTATGGAAAAATCTGTAATTTATAGTGCACAATAGACAACTTTATGATATAATGTATTCGTGGGTGGTTAGAAATGCGCTCACAAGGGAAAGAAAGCAGGGGACGTGAATTATATACCGTGGACAAGCCGTTCGCGGTATATTAGTCGTCTAGCTAAGAGAAAAGAAAAGGGAGAAGATGTATGGCAAAATGGGTTTATTCTTTTGAAGAAGGCAACGCTGACATGAGGAATCTTCTGGGAGGCAAGGGTGCAAATCTTGCGGAGATGACGAACCTTGGTCTGCCGATTCCACAGGGATTTACGGTGACCACGGAGGCCTGTACGGATTATTATGCACAGGGCAGACAGATTTCAGAAGAGATCAAAGAGCAGATCTTTACAGCCTTGTCGCAGTTGGAAGCAAAGCAGGGAAAGAAATTCGGGGATACGGATAATCCGCTCTTAGTTTCCGTTCGTTCAGGTGCGAGAGCATCTATGCCGGGTATGATGGACACGATTTTAAATCTGGGGCTTACGGATGTTGCAGTGGAAGGTTTCGCGGCAAAGACAGGGAATCCGCGGTTTGCGTATGATTCTTATCGCCGGTTTATCCAAATGTTCTCAGATGTAGTTATGGAGATTCCCAAATCATTTTTTGAGAGAATCTTAGATGAGATGAAAGAAGCAAAGGGGGCTAAATTTGACACAGACCTGACGGCTGAAGACATGAAAGAGGTCATAGTCAGGTTTAAAGCAATCTATAAGGATAAAATGGGAGATGATTTCCCACAAGATCCCAAAGTACAGTTAATGGAAGCCGTGAAAGCGGTGTTCCGTTCCTGGGATAACGAAAGGGCGATCGTATATAGAAGAATGAATGATATTCCCAGTGATTGGGGTACTGCTGTCAATGTGCAGGCTATGGTATTTGGAAACATGGGAAATACTTCCGGAACGGGTGTTGCTTTTACCCGTAACCCTTCGACAGGTGCAAAGGGCATTTATGGCGAATACCTGATCAATGCACAGGGAGAGGATGTGGTGGCAGGCATCAGGACGCCTCAGCCTATTACGAAACTGGAAGAGGATCTTCCGGAATGCTATAAGAAATTTATGGAGATTGCAAATAAACTGGAAGACCATTACCGTGATATGCAGGATATGGAGTTCACCATTGAGGATGGGAAGTTATTCTTCCTCCAGACTAGAAACGGTAAGCGTACCGCGCAGGCGGCTTTGCAGATTGCCTGCGATTTGGTAGATGAGGGAAAGATCACGGAACAGGAAGCAGTGCTCCGTATTGAAGCAAAGTCGTTAGACCAACTTCTTCACCCTACTTTTGATCCCGAAGCGCTAAAGAGCGGGACTGTGATTGGGCAGGCGCTTCCGGCATCACCAGGGGCTGCTGCTGGAAAGGTATATTTCACAGCATTAGAGGCAAAAGAAGCCCACGAAAAAGGTGAGAGAGTTATTTTAGTCCGTTTGGAGACTTCTCCGGAAGATATCGAAGGAATGCATGCTGCAGAAGGAATTCTCACAGTAAGAGGCGGTATGACCTCCCACGCAGCGGTAGTGGCCAGAGGTATGGGAACCTGCTGTGTATCAGGGTGTGGCGAGATTGCTATTAATGAAGAAGATAAAGTGTTTAGTTTAGGCGGACATGTGTACCATGAAGGGGATTATATTTCCCTGGATGGTTCCACAGGCAAGATTTATGATGGTGATATTAAGACACAGGAAGCATCCATTAGCGGCAATTTTGGAAGGATTATGGGGTGGGCAGATGCAGCCCGTAAGCTGAAAGTGAGAACCAATGCAGATACGCCGGCGGATGCGGCCAACGCGCTTAAATATGGCGCCGAAGGCATTGGCCTTTGCCGTACGGAGCATATGTTCTTTGAGCCTGACAGAATCCCGAAGATCCGTCAGATGATTCTTTCCAGGACTGTTCAGGAAAGAGAAAAAGCATTAAATGAGCTGATCCCTTACCAGAAGGGGGATTTTAAGGCGCTTTATGAAGTAATGGAAGGACGGCCAGTGACCATACGTTTCCTGGATCCTCCACTTCATGAGTTTGTACCCACTGACCAGGGAGATATTGACGACTTAGCAGTTAAAATGATGATGACCGCAGAGGAAGTACAGGAAGTATGCGATTCCTTGCATGAGTTCAACCCCATGATGGGACACAGAGGGTGCCGTCTTGCGGTAACGTATCCTGAGATTGCAAGGATGCAGACCAGGGCAGTGATGGAAGCCGCCATTGAAGTGAAAGAAGAAAAGGGCTATGATGTCGTTCCCGAGATCATGATTCCGCTTGTTGGTGAAAAGAAAGAGTTAAAATATGTCAAGGATGTAGTGGTTGAGACGGCAGAACAGGTGAAAAAGGAAAAGAACTCCGATATTAAATATCATATCGGAACAATGATTGAAATCCCAAGGGCAGCCCTTCTTGCAGATGAAATTGCAGAGGAAGCAGAGTTCTTCTCCTTCGGAACGAATGACCTTACACAGATGACTTTTGGTTTCTCCAGGGATGATGCAGGCAAGTTCCTTGGCGATTACTACAAAAAGAAGATATATGAGTCTGATCCTTTTGCAAGACTGGATCAATGTGGCGTAGGACAGCTTGTACAGTTGGCAGCAGAAAAGGGAAGGAAGACCAGACCGGATATTAAGCTTGGGATCTGTGGTGAGCATGGCGGGGATCCTTCTTCTGTGGAATTCTGTCATAAGGTGGGATTGACATATGTGTCCTGTTCACCTTTCAGGGTGCCTATTGCAAGGTTGGCGGCGGCACAGGCGGCAATTTCCAATTGATGCCATAGGATTTGGGTATTCGCAGGCATAAGTATTGAAGAATGGCTTAAAATCAAGGTTTTTTAGGCTTGGTGGGGTTCATCACGGTGGGTGGTGGACCCCAATTTTTGTGTTTTTTGATGCCGCTGATAGAGGGGCGATTGGGCGGTGTGGGATACTGTCACGAAAAACTCATACTATCACGCAAAAGTCAAGGGATTTCGTGATAGTTTGCAAAATTTGTAGTCTATCTTTTATGCAGGAATGTATTACTATCCTATAATTCAGTAGATGATCTGGCTTTAACAAGAATGGGATTTAGTCGGAATAAT
>CAJUCN010000008.1 GCA_910585005.1 uncultured Lachnospiraceae bacterium
AGAGCATCTATCTGCTTGAAAATCAGAATGTCCTTGACAATGTGCTGACGGGCGCATTTGCCGTGCAGAAAAACTCATCCGAACTTATCAAAAGGGTGAAGGAACTGCTCGCAAAAGTCGGGCTTGATGAGAAAATGCAGAAGAAATATCCAAACCAGCTTTCCGGCGGTGAGGCACAGCGTGTCGGAATTGTGCGCGCGGTGATCAACGAGCCGAAAATTCTTTTCGCGGACGAGCCTACCGGTTCGCTCGACTCTTCATCGGGCAGGGACGTTCTTGACATCTTCACCGGGGTACACGAGAACGGTCAGAGCATCGTTATGGTAACGCACGATATTAAGACCGCACTGCGTGGAACACGGGTCATCTATCTGCGTGACGGCAAAGTTGTCGGCGAACACAGAATGGCGAAATACGGCGGGGATGACTTGAAAGAGCGCCGTGAAAAGCTGACAGTATTCCTTGATGAAATGGGTTGGTGACTTATGAAGATATTTAGATTATCATTATTCAATTTGAAGAAAAACATGCGTGAGGCGGCTGCAATTGTCTTTCTCACCTTTGTTACAGCATTTCTCATGGCGACCTTTGCTGTCAGCATTACACAGATCGGCAGCGCATTTGACCGCTGCTTTGAGGAAACAGGCTCTGCTGATTTTATATTGTTATTTGAAGATGACAAATATCGCGATATCTATCGTGATATTCTGGAAGAGGAATACAATGTGACCGATATCCGGGAAAGCAGTGTACTTGTCGGCATGGGTGCGTCAATAATATCAAAGAAGGGTGAAAGTACCGCCAACAACATAATTTTTGCGGATGAAAGTACAGAGCGGAAGATAGAGAATTTTAAGAAACTGAATGCTCTCCCCGATGACGAGATCGAAAAACTGTCCCATCCTATATGGCTGCCCCAGTATTTTGAGATCACAGCCGGCTATGCCCCGGGGGATACGTTTACGCTTGTCTTCGGCGGCAGAGATTACCCTTTTACCATAGCCGGTTTTTACAGCACGGGTTTGTATAATTCTTCCAGGCATATGTTAAAATGTGTAATTACAGATGATGATATGGTGCTGCTGTCCGCTGTCTATGAGGAATACCGCTTGATAGCATTTGACACGGAAATGGAATTCTCCTATGAGGAATACTATGAAAAATGCTCCGCAAGGTCAAATGAAAGTGTTGCAAGTATCGTAATATTATTTGATAAAGATACGGAGAAATGGTCAGAAACCAATTTTCTTAATGTGTTTCTGTATATGAGCGTATTTCTTTCCGTTGTCACCCTGATATGTGCAGTCTTCCTTATCCTCCACAAGATCTCAAAGGATATAGAGGAACAGATGGTGCAGATAGGAGTGCTGGAAGCATTGGGGTATACGAGCCGTGAGCTTTCTTGCTCCTACATCTGCGAATATATCCTTACAGGGGGCATCGGCGCGATCATCGGCGGCATAACAGCGGCGGCTTTTTCCCCGGTCATGGATACGCTCACAAGGGGTATGATTAACCGTGACGTGCATACGGATGTGGATATTCTCTGCATTCTTATCGTGGTAATATCAATCATAGCGCTTGTCACTTTTTTTGCGCTGTCAAGGGCGGCAAGAGTGAAAAAGTTCCCTCCTGTCGTGGCATTTCGCAAGGGCATAAAGTCTCATCATTTCGGGAAAAATATACTTCCTCTTGAAAAAATGAGACACAGCATAAATCTCCGTCTCGCCTTCAAAGGCATATTTAGCGATCTCCGCTCCAATATAGGTTCGGGTATCTGTATGATCGCTGCAGGAGTTGCCGTAATGTTCAGTGTGTACACCTTTGACTTTTTCAGGGGCGGCTATAACGGGCTTCTGGGGGTTATGGGAATGGAGATTCCCGACATAAATATAACCATGATGAGCGGAGTGAACGGGGAAACATTCTGCGATGAGATAGGTAAGTTCCCCGAAGTGGAAAAGGTTCTTTTGACCCATGCAATGCTTAATAAGGTGGAGATCAAGGGCAGCAATCAGAATTCAACTGTGATTTCCTACTCCGATTTTTCTCTCACAGATAATATCCACCCTAAAACGGGACGTTTTCCCGAATACGACAACGAGATCATGATATCCGCAAAGAGAGAGGAGACCGAAAACCGGCACATAGGAGACAACATTATCCTTAAGGGCGATGTTTGTGAAAAAAGCTATATCATAACAGGCATTGTTTCCGCCATGAACAACGACAGCATGAGCGTCTACATGACAGAGGACGGTTACCGGCGCATTCGTCCAAGCGACCGTCCGAACACAGTGGAGATAACCCTCAAAAACGAGGAAGACCGCTCTGCCTTTATGAATAAGCTCACCGCGCTGTACGGTGCAAGTGCAAAGGACACGGCGTATGAACAGTCTGCACAAGGAAGTCTTGAGGAGCGTATCAGAGCGAAAGCGGACGAGAAAATGGCGGTGCTTATTTCTCAATACGGTGTTACTGATGTTGACTATGCCATCAGAATAGGCGATACGATCATCAGCGGAAACAGCAGTCGTTTCGTGATAAAGGACATATCCTCCATGAAGGATCTTGCAAAATCCCAGATGGAATCCATAGCCGCGGTCACAAAGACATTTTCGTTCTGGGCTGTGATATTCATCGCCGTTGTGGTAGCGGTAATATTGGGCATTATAGCCGCATCTGCCGTAAAAAGACAACGCAGAGAATTAGGTATCATGAAAAGTATGGGTTATACGTCAAGGGATCTTATGATACAGCTTACTCTGCGTATTCTTCCTGTAACGATCATTTCCTCCTGCATTGCTGCGGTGTTGTCGGTACGGGTACAGCGTGCATTTTGGATGGCAGCGTTCGGTGTACAGATTCCCGAAAGCCTGCCGCTGATGATTGGCACGGCGACAGCGCTTGTGTTATATTGCCTGATCGTTACCTACGTCAGTGCGGGCGGTATCAGAAAAATATCCGTGACCGAGCTTATGACGGAATGAGACTGGAGTTGAATAAGATTGCAAATTAAAATTTTCAATCGCGAGTTTGTGCCGGAGCCACAAACTCGGAATCGCAGAGCAAAATTTGAGATTTTGCTCGTGTGTCGTCGCGAAAAGATGCTCCGACATGGAGGAAATGATGAAGAAAAAGATGATTGCGGCAATATCAGCCTTGTGTATGGCGGGAACCGTATACACATCTGTTGGAAATGCGGTGAATGCTGCACCTGTACAGTCGGAACATTCAGCCGAAACAACCGTTTCGCAGGATAGGATATATTGTATTGCGTCTGTAAGCAAAATGTATTCTTCCCTGGCGATTATGCAGCTTGTTGACGAGGGAAAGGTCGAACTTGACGCCCCTGTCACAAAGTATCTCCCTGATTTCAAGATGAATGATGAGCGGTACAAGGACATCACCGTGCGTATGCTTATGAATCATACATCGGGCATACCTATGGGGCTGAGTATAAACCATTCTCTTTATGAAGATGTTGACAGCTTCGTGCATGACAATATATTTGATGTAGTGTCAGGGCTGCGTTTGAGAGCCGAACCCGGGGAATATGCCTGTTATGATAACATGGGCTTTAGTCTTATGGAGCATATCGTAGAAAATGTCAGTGGTATGAGCTATACGGATTATGTAAGAAATAATATCGCCTCAAAGATAGGTGCAGATCATACGGGAACGGCCCAGAGCCTGTATGCGGGCGATTTGGGAAATACACGGGTATCTCTCTATCGCGGTTCGATGCCGGTCAAGTACCCTTATGTAATGGTAGCAGGCTCAGGCGGCATCTATGCCACCGCTTCTGACGTGGCAGATTTCGGCAGTGCTTTCTTTACGGGAAATGATATTCTTCTTTCGGAGGCTGCTAAAACACAGATGTCCACCCGCTGGAACGATGACACAAAATATGAGAGTTGCGGTCTGGGCTGGGACTTTGTAGAACAAGTCAAGTACGAAAAGGAGAACATAAAGGTTATGGGCAAGGGCGGAGATGTGTCGAATATGCACTCGTGCCTCCTGGTCGCCCCCGATGAACAGATCAGCGCTGCGGTGCTGACTGCCGGAAATGACAGCAGCAGTCAATATGCAGGACTTATGGCGTTTGCCCTGATGGACGTGGCGCTTGAAGAACGGGGAAAGGCGGTAAGCGATCTGACTCCGACCGAGCCGGAAATAACGGATATCATACCCGATCACTATAAAAAATATGAGGGTTTATACTGCATCGGCGGATTATACAGCAACGGAATATGTAGGATCACATTTGATGGTACCGCTATGTACAAGGAGGACTTGGGCACTGATAATTCATCGCCCGAAATATACAGATTTACCGGGGACGGAGGCTTTGTCAAGGTAAATGACAGCGGTAAGATGACTTCAGACAGGGAAATCGTTTATTTTGAGGAAAAGGATGGCGGAATATACATCAGAACGGATAAGTTCACCGTATACCCGGGGCTTGGAATATATCAGGGACTTGTTGGAAATGCGGCAGGTATATACACAGGAGAAAAAATGGAAGAAAATCCCATCCCCCGCAGTGTACAGCAAAGCTGGGACGAGCTTTCGCAGACAGTATTTGTCACATATAACGAAAAATGGAACTCCCTGCAATATGAAACTCCGTTTTACCGGGTCGTGACAGATAAGGCATTTCCCGGCTATATTCTGGTAAAAAACAGCGCAGGGGCAAGAGTGGAAAAGTTGACCGATGAAGATCATGCCCTTTTCTTTACCTCCATACCGAGCAGTGCAAACAGAGATTTGTTTGACATAGAGATCACCCGGCAAACCTATGCGGATGGAACATCGGCAGCCTCCTTTGATCTGAGTGACGGGACGCGTTGCCGCAGTGTGGACAGCCTCCCGGTGTTTACCGTTGACATCACCGAAATATCCCTTCACAGCGGTGAAGCCGTATGGTATCGTATTGGGAAAGATATGGGAGGAAAGAATATTGTTGTCGAACGTCCTGACAACTCTGCTGTATTCGTCTACAACAAGTTCCGTGAGGTGTTATATAGCACCCACATCAAGGATGCAATCAACGCCATCGACCTTCCTCCGGACGGCTATATCGCTTTTATAGGTGAAAGCGGCGACAGTGTGAAAGTATTCAAGTAACGCTGTCAAAGTTGGTAATGGCAATGTTAAGATTGGTTCGTATGTGTTTACTTAATGCGCCAATAAGTTAACTATAACCGTTGCTGGGGAGCGCTATACAGCAGATTCTATAAAACTGGTATTTAATCAGCACAAACAAAAGCACTATGATCCGGTTTATGACAAGAAAGATGCTAAAGTTCCAGAGTGGGTTGAACGGTTAATGGAACATCATTATTAATCGCAAAATTAACACAAATTTCTGGTTTGTAGGTTAGAGTGGTGGAGAACAACGAACTGATATTTCCTGCAATAATAAGTACAGAAAGTACCACAAAAACGTTATTCAAATACCGTGAGGGCGGACGTACCGTAGGTTCTTGCCGGTGGCTAAAATCATGGAGTAATCTTGTGATTAGAGCCAAATAAGTAAAATAAGTACCGCAATTCTTTGGGAAATTAAAGGGTTGCGGTTTCTTAATGATTGAAAACAATAGCGAACAAAAGGAAAAGTCAATTGCCGAAATTTTGTTCAAAATGGCTTGTGATTTCCGTTAAAGTTGACAGACAACAAATACATATTAGACATCTTACAGATAAGGTTTGGAGCAGAGTAGTACCAGACTGATTGTAAAAAACGCCTGATTTAAAGTTTTTGGAGGATCGTTTTGACAGACGTGTCTTTGAAATGAGTCGATAGAAAGGGAGGATTGATTCACAGATATGGAAAAGAAAGTTATGGTATGGTTGTGTGCTGAAATCGTGGCAAAAACGGACTTTTAGGAAACGGATAAGGAAGTGCAAAACCTGATAGACTGGATATGTTTGTCGGAGCAGATAAAGAAAAACAATAATACAATCCGTAATGTGACCGGGGAATATAAGAAGATAGAGCTGGATTGCTGGGAGGGAGTGCGGGCGCAGTTGAAGCGTATGAAAGAGCTGTGTAAAGAACGGGATAGTTTGTATGAGAAACAGAATGACTTGAAAGAGCGAAAGTGGTATAATCAAAAAGACAAACCTGAATTTATGGAGGGTCTCATATGGAACATATAATAGTTAGGCAGGAAGAGGAAAAGGATTACCGGAAAGTAGAAGAAATAACAAGAGCAGCATTTAATTATCCCGAGAGAATACAGCGTGGTAAAATTGGCTGTCCTTATGAACATTGGATGGTTCATGAGTTAAGACAACGTGATGGAATTATTGAATTGAGTTTAGTTGCTCAACAAAAAAACGGAACGATAGTTGGACATATTATTTGCAGTAAAGCAGTTGTTAAAAAGGAAAGTTATACGCTTCCTGTCCTTAATTTTGGCCCTTTGAGTGTGCTCCCTGAATATCAGCGTCAAGGCATTGGTCAAGCCCTTATCCGTACAATGATAGAGAAAGCCCAAAAGCTTGGTTTCGGTGCTATTCTATTTTTTGGAAGGCCGGAATATTATCCACAGTTTGGCTTTAAAGAGGCAGTCGTTTATGGCATATCTGATGCTGAAGGCTATAATTACCCTGCTTTTATGGCCATGGAATTAAAAGAAGGATATTTAAAGAATGTTTGTGGTGGAAAGTTTTTTGAGTCAGATATATATAATGACATGCTTAACCGTGAAACTGTAATGAAGTTTGATGAAAATTTTTGATAAACCACAAAATTCTTGTTTACATGTGAATAGAGTGTTTATATTGAAGAGAACTAAGGTCTTTTAGGGAGCAGCTATAAAAATTTATGGCAGTCATGTATCATTATGAAATGAGGTAAAAATATTGGCGGAGATAAAATTATTCTCTTTAAATGAAGGAGTAAAGGAATGTACATCATCTGAGGTGGTTTTGGAAAAAGAACTTCAGACGTTGATAGAGCAGAATATGGAAATATTCTTTGGAGTGCGGTTTTTAAAAAGTGAGTATGCTGTTACAAATGGGCGTATGGATAGTATTGGAATTGATGAAAATAACAGTCCTGTTATATTTGAATATAAGCGTAGTCAGAATGAAAACGTAATTAATCAGGGATTGTTTTATCTTGATTGGCTGTTAGACCATAAGGCGGACTTTAAATTATTGGTTATTGATAAATTGGGAATGGAAGCGGCTGACAATATAGATTGGTCTGTTCCATGTGTTATTTGTATTGCACATGATTTCACAAAATATGATATGCACGCGGTCAATCAGATGCAGAGGAATATTAAATTGGTAAGTTATCGTAGGTATGATAACGGTATGCTCCTTCTTGAACATTTAAATACACCGATCACAAAGCCGATTATAGAAAATGTGGGAGATGAAAATGGTATAAAAAATAGTACGCCCAAAACCCACTTGGAAAAGTTAGCGACGATTTCTGAAAATATGAAAAATCTTTATCATTCTATATGTGACTTTATTGAATCTTTAGGGGATGATATTGTATCGAATCAATTGAAATTATATTTGGCATATAAGAAAGTTCAAAACATGGTATGTATCGAAATATACAACAGACAGATTATACTGTTTTTGAAGCTTAATCCGGAAACTGTCGAATTAGAAAACGGATTTACGAGAGACATGCGTAGCATTGGGCATTATGGCACAGGGGACTTGCAGATAACGATTAAAAATGCCGCGGATTTTGAAAAGGCAAAGCCTTTATTACAGAGAGCTTATAATGAGATATAAGGGTTAGATATAGCAGAACCAACCTATGAAGGGATATATTGCATGAAAGCAGAGGAAGAAGATGCTAGATTGTATTATTGAATGTACAAATAGATATATTGACAATATGCCTAAAAAAGAGCGTAAAAAATACGGTCAGTTTTTTACAAGTAAAGAAACGGCACGTTTTATGGCGGAGTTATATACTATCCCTGAAAATTTGTCAAAGGTTCGTATTTTAGATGCAGGAGCAGGGTCAGGGATATTATCTTGTGCGCTCTTAGAACGATTGGAATATTTTGATTCTGTTCAGTCGATAGAATTAACCTGTTATGAGAATGATGATAATATTTTGGGATTGTTAAAGGAGAATTTGCATTCTTGTCAGGCAAATTCAAAAAAAGATATTCAAATTAATATTGTTACAGATAATTATATTATAAGCCAGTATTTAGACTTTAATCATATGCTGGGTGGCAATCCCGAACCTAAGAAGTATGATTTTGTAATTGGAAATCCTCCATATATGAAGATACCTAAAGATGCGCCGGAAGCAACGGCTATGCCGGAAGTTTGTTACGGCGCCCCCAATTTATATTTCATTTTTGCCGCAATGGGGTTATTCAATCTTGATGATGACGGCGAAATGGTGTATATTATCCCTCGTTCATGGACTTCCGGGGCATATTTTAAGCGGTTTAGACAGTATTTTCTAACAGAAGGGAAATTAGAACATATTCATTTATTTGTAAGCAGGAATAAGGTGTTTGATAAAGAAGATGTCTTGCAGGAAACAATCATAATAAAAGTAAAAAAGACAAATCAAACGCCAGAAGATGTTACAATCACTTCTTCACAGTCAAATAATGATTTTGATAATCTGGCTTCGCTAACTGTGCCGTATAGCCTTGTGGTTTCGGGAGATGATTACTACGTTTATTTAGTAACAGATGAAAAAGAAGTTTCTGTGTTAGAACGACTACATAGATTTGATAAAACTTTGCCTGATATTGGGCTGAAAATGAAAACGGGCTTGACAGTTGACTTTCGCAATCGCGAGATACTTCGTGATGATGCGGAGGAAGGTGCAATTCCACTTTTTTATTCGCAACATATCAAGCAGGGCGAAGTGCAGTTTCCTATTCAGAAAGAACACGAGTATATGGTGACAGATCAAAGGGGGTTGATGCAGGACAATCGAAATTATTTGTTTGTCAAACGATTTACTGCAAAAGAAGAAAGACGCAGACTGCAGTGTGGGGTATATTTATCAAATAAATATCCGCAGTATACGAAAATCAGTACACAAAATAAGATAAATTTTGTAGATGGATTGATAACGGAAATGTCAGAGTGCCTTGTGCACGGATTATATGTAATTTTTAACTCTACTCTTTATGATGAATATTATAGGATTCTGAATGGTTCAACGCAGGTAAATTCGACAGAAATTAATGCAATGCCTGTGCCTGATTTAGAAAGCTTACAGGAAATGGGTAGAAAACTGATGAAAAGCAAGGATATGTCAGAAAATAACTGTAATATGATATTGGAGGGATACTGTGGGTAAAATTGATGAGGCAAGAGAATTTCTGAAAATGCTTGGAATGCCTAAAGCGCAGCAGGCGGACATTTGCTGTTATGTGCTGTTGGCAATGGCAGGGATAAAGCAGGATACATTATGGAAAGATGCTGGAAATGAGTGGATTCGTATCCATGATATTATTCAGTTTGCCAATACATATTACGGATCGACTTATGCAGAAAACAGTAGGGAGACTTTTCGTAAGCAGGCATTACATCATTTTCGCAATGCTGCACTTGTAGAGGATGATAATGGAAAAGCAACAAACAGTCCTAATTTACAGGCTTACAGAAGAAACATTGCAAATGGTGAGGGCATTTTAAACCTCAGAATGGCAAAAATCTATAAATCGATTTTTGAAGTATCACGAAAAGTTGGTGGATATTTATGCCTCAAAAAAGAAAATGACAATGATGCCGGTGCGTATCAACGGAGCTGATTTTCAATTTTCCACGGGCAGGCACAATGAACTGCAGAAAGCTATTATTGAGGAATTTGCGCCACGATTTGCACCTGATTCACAATGCCTGTATGTTGGCGATACTATAGAGAAAGATTTAGTGAAAAATATTGGAAAGTTGACAGAGTTAGGGTTTGAGATAACTTTGCATGATAAAATGCCTGATGTGGTTTTGTATAGAGAAGATAAGAACTGGATTTACTTTGTTGGATCTGTAACTTCTGTCGGGCCGATGGACGCTAAAAGAATATTGGAAATAGCGGAGATGACGAAGAATGTAGCAGCAGGAAAAATCTTTGTGACGGCATTTCTTGATTTTAAGACATACAAAAAATTTTCTGAGTCTTTGGCATGGGAAACGGAAGTCTGGATTGCGGAGATGCCAGAGCATATGATACATTTGAATGGGGATAAGTTTTTGGGACCGAGGTAAAAACGTGAGTAATTTACTAATAACTTGATGAAAGTAATTTGATTTTTCGATATATATTGGGCGATAATGTTTTCAAAGAACAAAAGGGAGAGTATATATGATGGAGACACAAAATGCTTTTTAATGTTAGCAAATCCTTTGAAATTAATCAGGCGAGCTGAAGTAGAACATGAGAGCAAAAATATCATAGATGATATTTATACAGATTTGTTTCCAAATGAAGGGATATTACAGGACATATTCTGTTATTCAGTCTCGTTTTATTGACGAAGTAAAGAAAAGGGAGTATTTATAAAATGGACGGGACTCATACGATAAAGGAAATATTTGCAATACCATGCGTTGGGGCAATTATAGAAAAAGTGATAAGCAACGAAAAATATATTCTAATTCAAACAAGGCAAAAGGAAGACGGAAATGAAACGAATAGCATGATAGAAATTCCGGCTGGTAAAATTAGAGAATATGAAAATATATTTTTGGCATTACGAAGAGAAGTTTGGGAGGAAACTGGTTTGAAAATAACCCAAATATACGGGGAGGATTTAACAGTAGATACACAGACAGGAAATGTTTCAACCCTTTCTTTTCAGCCTTTTTGTATCACGCAGAATTTATCTGGTGCATACTCAATTATTTTAAATACCTTCCTTTGTGAAGCAGAAGGTGATTTGATTAAAACTACAAATGAGACGGAAAATGTTCATTGGATAAGGGCTGTAGAATTAAGACAAATGCTGAACGAGAATCCCGAAAACATATTTTTTATGCATATCAATGCACTAAAAAAATATTTTGATATGTAAACTGAAATTTGGCGGAGAGGTCGTTGGAAGAATTCATTGATATTTATAACGATTTATGGCAAAGAAGTGGGAAAAGTGATTAAAGACGAAGCACATATTAGAACAATAAGAAATATAGGGCATGGCGGTTGCTATGCCCTATATTTATGTGGTGAATGGAAATAGGAAGTGATATAATTAAAAAATCTGAGGAGGGTATTTGCTCTAAAGTAATGATGATGATCCTATCATGAAAGCTGTCAGAAGTGGTGGAGATTTAGAAAAGATAGGCGGGGATAGTAAGGATAGCAAAAAGAGATACATATAGGAAACTTATTCAATAGAAAACTTGAAAGGATTATGAATATGTCAAGACAGTAAGAATTTTCATAGAATCGATTTCGTGTTTTTATTTCCGTCAAAACTTCGCCGTCTGATCATGAATTTTTATGAGGGAAAAGAATACACAAAATATCTTGGAAATGAAGAAATAGGAGATCCGGAATGTTTAGAATAGATGAGTATATTGATGAATTAATAGATACGTTAAACAATGCGTTTGGTGAAAGATTGGTGTATGTAGGGTTGCAAGGCAGTTATCTTCGTAATGAAGAAACTAAAGACAGTGATATTGATATTATGGCTGTGATCGACAATCTTTCAGTTGAGGATTTGAAAACCTATCAAAAGGCGCTTATTTCTGTAGGAAATTTTGAGAAGTCCTGTGGATTTATTTGTGGAAAGTCTGATTTGGAACATTGGAACCCGTTGGAAGTATGTCATTTATTGAATACGACTAAAGATTATTATGGAGAATTAAAAAATCTTGTTCCTACATATACCATTGAAGACGAAAGAAATTATGTAAAATTTAGTTTGAACAATCTCTATCACGCAATTTGTCACCGCTATATACACGCGGACAGGCAGGACAATGTTTCCAAGCTGCCGATAACCTGCAAATCAATATTTTTTATTATGCAGCATTTATACTATTTAAGCAGTGGCAAATTTATTTCAACGAAACGGGAACTGCTTGAATGCGTGCCGGACGAGGATAGGACTGTTTTGGAATTGAGTCTCTCATTACATAATAATATCAACTTTGATTTTGATAGAGCTTTTTCCGTAATATTTGACTGGTGCCATAGCGCGTTATTAAGAATATGACTAAGAGTGCTTAATTATGTATTCTTATATCGATGAATTGGAAAAATCCGTATTTTGCCGCCGGCTCTATGTTAGTTTTAAAGCTTTATAAATAGTAAAGGGGAAGTGATCAATTAATCATATGATGAGAATGAAACGGAAGAGCGAAGGGAAGAATTCCGGTTTCAGTTCCGAGAGATGGTGGGTGCGGACAAAACCTGGACTACCATAAGATTCTGAAAGGAGCCTTTCATTTTAGACGATGTGAATTCAGAAGGGATTGAAATTGATATATCGCCTGAAGAGATCCTGGATTTATGGCAGCCAGAGGAAGAGATAATGAAGGTCATAGTTGTCAAATATGATGATTTAAAACAGGGTAAAGTGGCTTTCGCCAATGGAGAATTGTAAAATGCGAATTCTATTCGGGAATAGGGGCAGGTTCATCGAATCCAAAAGGGGACAGAAGCTGTTTTACAGTATGCTGTAAAAAATAAATACCATTTGTCGGCAGAACAGGTGCAAGCCAAAGCAAATGAAATCAATCGGGAGTTCGGAAGATTTGATCCTGAGAAAAGACATTTATTTCAGATAGAAATACCCAATACAATGTTTACGCCTTATCTTTATGAATCGCTGGGAATAGAGATTGCATTGAGCAACTCTGAAATTGACACCGTATTTTGGAATGCTGCTGCTCCGGGAATGCCGACAGAGGGCATAAGAGATTTTTTAGAATATGTAAAAGGCAAAGGTATCCGCACGGGCGTAATCAGCAATATTTCTTTTGATCCTTCTGTGGTTATAGAGCGTATCAATAGACTGCTTCCGGAAAATACTTTTGAGTTTATGATTACTTCAAGTAATTATATGTTCCGCAAACCCAATAAAAGGATATTCGACTTGGCATTGGAAAAAGCGGGATTACAGCCGGGTAAAGCCTGGTATATCGGGGATCAGTATGAATGCGATGTAAAAGGGGCCTTAAATGCCGGTCTGTTGCCAGTGTGGTACATAGGTGCGATTGATCTGCCATACACAGAAGATAAAAATATTCTGACAGTAAAAACTTGGAGTGAATTAGAGCGGTACATGGAGGAATAGCGTATGCAGAGAACAGAAAATGTGGAATCAAGCAGTTTCCCATAGAGAATGGGCGGTACATGGTATTCCTATTTCATACAGACGAATTTTTAGGGGAAGTAACATCATCAAAAGAGGGGGAAATGACTTGGGTAAAAAAGTCAGAACTGCCAAAGATGAATACCGTAGATGACTTATTGCCACTTCTTCAAGTGATGACAGATGATAATTTAACGGAATTTCAATATGTTATTGAAAACGGCCAATGGAATGTGATCCTAAAATGAAATGTTGTGGGGAAATTAGACTGGTTGATGACATTTTGCAAGCTGAGGATTTTCTAAGAATGCGAATGGAAACAGGATTTGCTGAGATACCAGTGGAGCATTCCCGAAAGGCTTTGCAAAACGGGTTGTTAAATGGTTCTTCCAAATAGATCTCCGATGAAACAGATGCCGATTCTGGGAAATATATTGGAGTTGAAGCATATGAAGCGTTGCTGGGGCAGGGTACTAAAAATGATTTAATAAAGAGGTCTTGTAATGATATTTCAAGATAATGTGATCAAAGAATATTTGAAAAATGTTTATTTTATAACCGGAACACCTTGTGGAGGAAAGACTACAATTTCACGGGAGTTGGCGAAACGACACCATTTGTCCGTGTATGATATTGACGAACAATTTGCAGATCATCAAAAAGTATCGGATGCTGCGTTTCAACCGTCAATGAATAAAGTCTTTAAAGATGCGGACGAGTTTTTTGGGCGTACTGTTGAGGAATACCAAAAGTGGCTGATAGATAACACAAGAGAACAATTGGATTTTGTATTTTTGGATTTGATTCGTCTTTCGCAAAATGAAATTGTATTATGTGACTGCCATTTGACCGTGGAAGAAGCTGAAAAATATACGGAACCATCCCGAATAGTTTTTTTGATCAACGAACCATCGAATTTGATTGAGGATTACTGTAACCGTCCCGATCATCAAGGATTTAGTGATTTTATTAACAGCGCGTCTGATATTGAAAAAGCAAAGGCGACATGTAATGCAACCCTACGAGCCCTCAATGAAAAAAGATATAATAAGATCAAGAACAGTAACTATTTGTGGATTGAAAGAAAGGAAAATAGTACAGTTGATGAAACGGTAAGAAAAGTGGAGCTGCACTTTGGCCTAATCAACATGGATCCGTTAGAGATTAGGAAGGTTGATAGAGATACCGGTTTGGCAGAGAAACTAATTCATTTCGTTGAAAATTTTTCTTGGGATGATGTAAAAGAGCATACTTTATGGATGCTTCGGACATGGGTATTTTCTGATTGGGAAACAGTATTTGTGGCAATGACAGGTGGCCAGATTGTGGGAATGACTTCTATCATGAAGGCAGACTATTATCCATTACCTGAAATATATCCATGGATTTCATGTGTGTTTGTGACAGAAGAGTATCGCGGACATAGAATTAGTGAAAAACTAATTGATTTTGCCAATATATATGCAAAAGAAAAGGGGTTTAACAGAACCTATATCCCATCAGGACAGATTGGTTTGTACGAAAAATATGGATATCATTATCTCAAAGATATTGTTAATTATGGGAATGGGACAGATCGATTATATGTGAAAGAATTAGGATGATAAAAGAAACGTGAGGACATTTCATTAAGAAACCACTTGGATTAATTCGTTTGTCAAATGGCTGTCATAATTTGAGTCGGTGACAATGTATTTGAAGTTTATAATAATGGAGAAGTTAAGGTAAGCGGATTAAAAGATTACAAGGAGTTTATAAACCAGTTTGATGTTGAAAGATATTTTCCTGGCCATGATTTTCCGGATAGCAAAGTTGGTGTAGGAACAGGCTATTTTGATGACGGGAAAATGAAAAACGGATATTATTAAAATGGACAGATTTTTTGTAATGATTGGGAAATGGAATGGAAAATAAATTACGGATGATATTTAAAAGCTTTTGACGTTGATTTAGTTTAACACAAAAAATGTCGAATCTATTGATAAATTACGGATAAATCACGATTTAATATATTAGATAAATCAAGGACTGCAATTACCATGTTCATGTAAAAATCAGATTTAATTAAATAACATTAAATATCAATTGTTCAACCTATGGATGGCAGGGAGCGGTAGTATGAAGACGATGTATGTAACAGATTTAGATGGGACTTTATTAAATACCAAGGATAAGATTAATCCTGAGAGCATCCGGATTATAAACTCTCTGGTGGAAAAGGGGATGTTGTTTACTTATGCCACGGCAAGATCGTTGTCATCCGCATCTGTTGTGGCAAAGGGATTAAATACACAGATTCCTGTGATCGTATATAATGGTGCATTTATAATTTGCCCCAATACAGGAGAGATACTTTATTCGCTGTCATTTACACCAGAAGAGAGAGAGTTTGTGCGGATGAATCTGGAAAAAAATAATGTCAGCCCTTTGGTGTATGCTTTTGTGGATCAAAAAGAGAAAGTATCCTGGAATATTTTTAAAGAAAACGAGGGGATCAGGAGATATCTTTTATCACGGAAAGGAGATAAAAGGATGCGCCCGTTAAAAAGCGGGGAGGGCTTGTATGATGGAAAGGTCTTTTATTATACCTGTATTGGGGAAAGGGAAGAGTTATTGCCAATCTATGAAATTTTTTCACAAGATGGGAGATTTCGTTGTACCCTTCAGCAGGAATTGTACCGGCCGGAGTACTGGTGTGAAATTATGCCCCAAAAAGCAAGCAAAGCGGAAGCGATTCGGAAATTAAAAGAAATTTGGAAATGCCACAGAGTTATCTCCTTCGGGGATGCGGTAAATGACATCCCTATGTTTGAATTTTCTGATGAATGTTATGCGGTGGAAAATGCAGTTGATGAGTTGAAAGAAATAGCTACCGGCATGATTGCAAGCAATGACCAGGACGGTGTGGCAAAATGGCTGCTTTCTCATGCAGAGTATTAAGGCGCCCCGCGGCTTCACTGGAAGGAGAAGCCGTGGGGCTTAACCTGGTTAAGTGCCTGTTTATAGAGTAATCCATTGAATAAATGCTGTTTTATCCGTACTGTTATATCCGGCGTTGTTGTAAAAGTTTAATGTTTTTGGAGATTTTGAACCGGTAAGCAGCATCATTTTATAGCAATCATTTTTTTCGGCTATGGATTTGGCGAAGTTTAAGCATTCTGTAGCATAGCCGTGTCCCCGATAGTCAGCATGGGTAACAACGTTTTCTATGAAAGCATATGGACGCACCCCCCTGGTCAGATTGGGAATGATGACACAGACACAGGAAGAAACAATCTTTTCACCAATAACATTGACAATCAGATGATGATTCTGATCCTCCATGATCTGATTCCATACGGCAGATAAATGCCCGGATGGCTCAGGGATGGTTTCTTCATGCAAATATAAATATAATTCCAATATTTCCGTCAAGTCTTCTCGTCTTGCTTCGCGTACCATTTTTGCTCCTTCCCCTTTGCTAATGGATTGTTCAAATAAGAATTATGGCCGGCTCATTTTAACTGATTGCAATAAAAATATCCATATACTCAACGCCATCACGATCGGAATATTCATATTCATAGCAGGGGATGACTGCCGGATCATGTTTTTGTTTCAGGTCATTGATCGCCATGTAGGAGAACAGTGCTTTGTAGGCATTGGGGATAAGGGTAAATTCTTCGCCAGCTTTTTCTCTTAATGTAATAGTAAGATATTTTTGCCTGTTTTGCCTTAAAATTTCCGTATCTATGTCATTCCTGTTTCCGGCGTCGTCAAGAATTAGGGCCGCAGTATAACCGTGCATGTGGAATACATTGACCTGTTCCTGGGAGACCTGGGGAAAATCCCAGCCAATAATATGCGGATTTTCCATTTTTAGGTGTTTGGCCCAGTTTTTCACATGGGTGATTGCATCTTCTTCCGGATTACGGCTGATCACTGGGTATTGGATATAACAAAAAGGTTCTACGGTAACGATTTTGATTTCGGAATAGGCCTCGCTGCTGTAGTCCATGTTGCCTTGCAATAATTGATCAAGGGAGCAGTGGAAGATTTTGCATAGGTCGATTAATTTTTCTACCTCCGGCAGGATGGATCCTGATTCCCACTTGGAAACAGTCTGGCGGCTGACCTTCATTTTTTCTGCCAATGTTTCCTGTGTCATGTTCGTCATCTTCCTTAAAAGTTGTAAATTCTTTTCAAAGTGCATGGAAATTTCCTCCTATAGTTGATGAGAACATTATCTGATATGTGTAAGGCTTTTGTCCACCAACCTTAGGGCGATTTTGAGCCAAGATCCGCACCCGCCAGGCGCGTGTAAATTTCCGCTGTCCCGCCACAACCGTGTTTTATTCCCGGTAATTTTTTCGGATAAATGGTTTTTCAATCTTCGTATCAAGGAGAGGCCCGTATTTTTGGGGATGGCGGTAGGCATTGCCATGCACTTCATGCTCCCGGTAACGGCGAAGCTGGTCTAAATCGAGTTCGGCAACATAGATGCCTTCTTTTTCATCCGCCTGCAAAATGCACATATCCCTGGAACCATCCAATTCAGGAAGGTAGGCAACGCCGTCAAAAACACTGGAACCGCCATTACAGTCGGGAACGGCTTCCGGGTAGTTGCAGGTGGCAATTGCCAGCATATTTTCGTAAGCCCTGGCGCGGAGCTGGGAGAGGCGGTTGATTTCCATAGGACAAGCGTTTGGAACGAGGATAAGTTCTGCGCCCTTGAGCATTAAGAGCCTGGCGCTTTCAGGAAATTCCCGGTCGTAGCAGATCATTGCCCCAACGATCACCTCTCCGCAGGAAGTATCAAGGGTGGTGACATGAAATTCTTCGCCGGGTTTTAGGTTCCGCTCTACATCAAAGTCGCAGGTATGAACCTTGGCGTAAGTAAATTGCCGTTTTCCTGATCTGTCAAAAAGGATCAGGGAATTGCGGGGGTCGCCTTCCGTTTTTTCCAGGAAGGTAATACCGATCGCCATGTCAAGTTCCCTGGCCAGGTTTCCAAATGCACGGACAAAATCACTGTCAGCAGGAACCGCTTCTGCTTTCCATTCATCGACGGGACGATCGTAGATGTGATATCCATTGCTCCACATTTCAGGAAAGAGAGCGATATCGGCATCCAGTTCTTTTGCTCTTTGGCAATAATGGATTCCTTTTTCGAGGTTTTCGTTTAAAGTGCCGCAAGGATTGATTTGCAGCAAAGCTATTTTTAACAGATTCATGATTCTACCCCCATTTGTTTATCATATTGTTTCATTATACAATGCTTTTGAGGGAAAGGAAATAGAAGTCGTAAAGGACTTGACTTTTTCATACACTCATTTTACTATATACTTAGTTATACATAGTATATGGGGTATGTCTATGAATGAAAAATATGAACGGCAAATGAAAAAGGGCGTTTTGGACATGCTTGTCCTGAAACTGTTGGAATCGGAGTCTAAGTATGGGTATCAGATCATACAGGAAATGAAGGAAAAGAGCGGGGAAATCTTTTTACTTAAGGATGGCACGCTGTATCCGATTCTTTACCGTTTGGAGGAGGACGGTCTGGTAGTAAGCAAATGGAGGGAACCAATAGGGCGGCAGGTGCCCAGAAAATACTACCAAATCACTGCAAGCGGAAAGCAGACGCTTGGGCAGATCCAGGCAAGATGGAAACAGATATCTGATGGAATCAAAAAGATCATGGAGGAATAAGTTATGACGGCAAAGCAATATGTAAATGCAATTGTAAAGAAGATCAGATGTGATGGGAAGAAAAAGAAAGACATTAGGCAACAGCTATTGGCGGATGTCAACGCAAGGGTGTCTCATGGCGAAACACTGGGAGATGTAATTTCAAAAATGGGTGGTGTAAATGAAATTGCAGACGGATTTAATGAAACTATCTCTGAAAAGGAACAGAAGAAGTATAAAAGAAATAAAATGCTTAGGAATGCTGGGTTGATTTTGCTGTTATTAACGGCACTGTCCGGCCTGACTTACTGGAAAATGCCCAAAGCATCAGCCATAGAAGAAAGTAGGTATTTTGATAAGGCGCAAGTGGAAACAGTCATGAAGGAGACGGTGGAGCAGATAGATGCGGAGGAGTTTGATAGGTTGAAAAAGAGCTCTATTTCAAAAATGGAGCAGTTTTTGAATCAAGAAGAAATGGCAAAAGTGAGAAGCCAAGTGTCAGAAGGCGATTGGGGACAAAGGAAGAATTTCGGGCCTGCTTATATTGCAGAGCTGTCACAGGGAAACGATCATTTTGCGGTAGGGGAGATCACAGTTGCTTACGAAAATGTCAGTGTCACCTACAGGCTTACTTTTGATCAGGATATGCGTTTGGCAGGGCTTTATGTGAGGTAGGTCCTGTAAATGGAGTCAGCCCGTTGATTTCCAATTCAAAATAGAAACCAGCCCATAGGACAGTCAGTTGGAAGAATTGCTGTTCTATGGGCTTTTTTAGTAAAAGTGCGGCTACTTCCGGGAAAGCACGAAGGCTTCATAGGGCTTAAGAGTGATCTCTTGCAGGTCATAGGTATTTGACATATTAGAAATCAGGCAGGGTGCAGCCACAAATTCGTCGGGGATTGTAAAGGCGCTGTCCCGGTCCGTAAAGTTGCAGACTACGAATAATTTTTCCTGATCGAAAGTCCTGGTGAAGACAAACAATTCTTCACTGTTTTCTAAGAGCAATTGATAGTTTCCGTATACGATGACCGGGTGTTCCTTCCGGAGCGCGATCAACTTTTTATAATAGTGGAATACGGAATCAGGGTCTGCAGTCTGCGCCTTGGCATTAATCTCTTTATAATTGGGGTTCACAGCGATCCAGGGTGTGCCTGTGGTAAACCCGGCATGTAAGGTGTCATCCCACTGGACGGGAGTCCTGGCGTTATCGCGGCTGCGGGCAATGATGCAGGGCCAGAATTCTTCATGGGACAAGGGGCCTTCCTGGCACCATTCCCGGTAGGCATTGATGCTTTCAATATCCCGGAAATCGTCTGGGCTTTGAAAGGGATAATTTGTCATCCCCAGTTCCTCCCCTTGATAAATATAGGGGGTGCCTTGCAGCATATGAAGACAGGTGGCAAGCATTTTGGCGGAAACCTCACGGTATGCAGGACGGTCGTCGCCAAAACGGGAAACGGCTCTTGGCTGGTCATGATTATCCCAAAACAGGCTGTTCCATGCCTTTCCATATAATTCCGTCTGCCAGCGGGATAGGGCCTTTTTTAAAGCGGTAAGGGGAGTCCGCTGGTCACTCCATTTTCCGTATTTTCCGCCAAGATCCACATGGTCAAATTGAAATACCATATTTAATTCATGGGTGTCTTCCCCGGCATACTGCTTTGCCAGTTCGGGAGTTACCCCGGATGTTTCCCCTACGGTCATAATGTCGTACTTGGACAGGACTTTTTCATTCATTTCCTGGAGGTATTGATGAACATGAGGACCGTGGATGCAGTAAGGGCCGAAATCGCCATATAAGCCGTTTACCTTTCCGTCGGGCATTTCCTTTGTCTTGGAGATCATGCTGATCACGTCCATGCGGAAACCGTCAATGCCTTTGTCGCACCACCATGTCATCATAGTAAAGACCTCTTTGCGGACTTGGGGATTATCCCAGTTCAAATCCGGCTGCTTTTTTGAAAATAGATGTAAATAGTACATGGAAGTGTTTGCATCATACTGCCATGCGGAACCGCCAAAACAAGAGCCCCAGTTGTTGGGAGGCGTCTGGGGATCCTGGCCTTCCCGCCAGATATAATAATCCCGGTAGTCATTGTCGATAGATTTTTTGCTCTCGACGAACCATTGATGCTCATCGGAAGTGTGATTCACTACCAGATCCATCACAATCCGAATGCCTCTTTCATGGGCGGCAGCCAACAGTTCATCGAAGTCTTCCATAGATCCAAATTCTTCCATGATCGCCTGATAGTCGCTGATGTCGTAACCATTGTCGTCGTTTGGGGATTGATAGACGGGGGAAAGCCAAATAACATCGATCCCCAAATATTTTAAGTAGTCCAGCCTGCTGATGATCCCTTGCAGATCGCCAATGCCATCCCCGTTGCTGTCCATAAAGCTGCGGGGGTAAATCTGATAAATGACTGCTTCTTTCCACCAAGTTCTGTTCATTATTCTCCTCTTTTCTGCGCCGGATGCAGAGCCTGGCCCTGAGGCAGGACATTGCGGATGCAGCGCGGCATATACATGTTCGGTTACAGTTCTAAGATCACTACCTGATATCCATGAAGGGAAAGGACAGGGCCTTCCAGAGAAAGATCAGGGTAATTGTTTAGTAATACGTTACAAGAAGCGGAGGGAAGTGTGACGGCCTGCTCTTGTTTTTGATAATTTCCTACTACCAGCAGCGTCTTGTCACCTTTCCGGTAGTATGCCATCAAATTGTGCCGGTTTTCCCAAAGGGGTTCTAAAGCGCCATATACGATAGTTTCCTTATATACAGGATCCTTACGCAGGGCAATCAGTTTTTTGTAAAAATTCCATACAGAATCCGGGTCGTCTAGTTGGGAGGCGGCATTGATGGAAGTGTAATTGGGGTTGACCCGTAACCAGGGGGTTCCGGTAGTAAATCCGGCGTTTGGCTGGGCGTTCCACTGCATAGGCGTGCGTGCGTTATCCCGGCTGAACTTAGAAACCGCTTTCAGGGCGTCCTGGGGGGAAAGGCCAGCCTCCAGGGCAACCCGGTATTCCTCATGGGAGGAAATATCATCCACCTGATCCATGGAGGTAAAAGGAATATTTTCCATTCCTAATTCCTGTCCCTGGTAAATGAAAGGAAGTCCCCGCAGCATAAAATTCAACGCTGCCAGCATTTTTTTGCTCTCCGGGCAGCAATCCCCATCCGGGATATAGCGGCTGACGCCCCGGGGTTCATCATGGTTTTCGATGATATTGGATAAAAAGCCAATATTACCGATCTTTGCCTGGGACTCGAAGCAGCATCTTTTGTAGTCATCCGGAGTAATGGGACGGCAGTCGTACCAGCCTTTTTCGCTGCCTCCAAAGATGGTTTCATTAAAATCAAACATACTGGAAAAATAGCCGTTATCACCAATAAAATCCGGCAATTCTTCCGGTTTTTCATTGAACACTTCACCGACGGAAAAGGCGTCATGCTTTTGAAAAGTCCGATCCCGCATTTCCCCCAGAAATTCTCCAATGCCTTTGGCCTGCGAAAGCATGGCGCCCATGCTGCACAGCCCGTCTGCACGATCCGGTTCATAGTCACAAAAAGGCAGGGCTTTTTTGATGTTCATGATGGCGTCGATGCGGAAACCGCTAAGCCCTTTATCCAGCCACCAGTTGATGTTTTTGTAAACTTCTTCCCGGAGCTGGGGATTTTCCCAGTTAAGATCCGGCTGTTTTTTATGAAAGACATGAAGATACTGTTTGTTGGTGCCGGGCAGATCTTCCCATACGGATCCGCCAAAATAGGAACGCCAGTTGGTAGGGAGCTTTCCTTCCTGCTTTTCTCTCAGATAAAAGAAATTTCCATATTTTCCGTCCGGATCCTGACAGGCTTTTTGAAACCATTCATGTTCATCGGAGCAATGGTTTACCACCAGATCCATCAACAGGTACATATTTCTCTTTTTGGTTTCGGCAATCAGTTCCATCATATCATCCATGGTGCCAAAGCGGGGGTCTATATCGTAGTAATCAGAGATATCATATCCCTGATCCGCCAGGGGAGAGCGGTAACATGGAGAAAGCCAGATGATATCCACACCCAGGTCGCGCAGATAATCCAGTTTACTGATAATACCGGGGATGTCGCCGATGCCATCGCCGTTGGAATCATAAAAGCTTTTGGGGTAAATTTGATAAGCTACTTTGTCGTGCCACCACTTCTTGATCATAAGGATACCTCCATTTTCACGGGTTTTCATACATGCTCTTATGCAGGCTAAAAGGCGCCGCCTTGTGCCTGATATCTTTATTTTAATGACAAAGAAGATGGATGTCTTGCGTTTCTTTGATTAAAAAATGCGAATTTATGACTTTTTGCGATATTGTAAGGGCGTAGTACCCGTATACTTGCGGAATTCCCGGAGAAAGCTCCCTAAATGGCTGCAGCCGCATTCCAGGCAGACTTCCGTGACAGGAAGATCCGTTTCCTCTAAGAGGCGTCTGGCCTGGCGGATACGGTATTCGTTTACATATTCCATGGGGGAACGGCCGATTGCCTTTTTAAAGAAACGGCAAAAGTATTGTTCGTTCAAATTGATCTGTTTTGCAAGATCGGATATGCAGATCTTTTCTTTGTAGTTGTCTTTGATATAGGTAAGGATTGTTTTGATGCTCTCCACCCGTTTGTCCGTGTTTTTCTCCGTAGGCACAAACAATTGACATTGGGAGAGTGTGGCAAAGATGCCCAGCAAGGAGGACTTGATAAATAACTGGCAGGTCAGGTCATCGGTGACTGCGCCATCATTCATAGAATCATCTTCGGAAAACGTTCTTCCGAAGGAGTGCATGATATCCGTAAAAGCACTTCTAATAGGGGTAAATGCAGGATGACCGGGTAAAAGACAGCGCGGAAAAAGCAGCCTGCCGTTTTGGATAGGGCGGATCAGGCGGATTTGTGCTTCGTCATAGGAATCAAAGTTTATGAGATCAGGAGAAAAAACCACGGCATCTTCCCAATGTCTGTGAGGGGATTCCGTGATAATGCTGTGCAGTTCTCCAGGGTTAATAAAGTACAGGCATTCCGAGTCAATGGAAAAGGATTCCATATTGATCTCCAGCCGGAATTTTCCGCCGGAAAAATACAAGATTTCCGCTTCCTCATGCCAGTGGTGTTTGACTAACGTTCCTTTTCCGGCAAATTGTGTGCGGTAGATGGCACAGGGAAAAGACTTGGTTCCATGGGGGCGGATTTCTTTCAGGATTGATGGTTGAGGCTGTTCCATAAGGTCGTCTCCTTTGTTCACTGAGGGTAAAGTAACATGGTGTAATAGAAAAGTCAATGTATTTTTACTGCCTTCTTGACAATATCAGTCTATTGCAATAAACTATATATAATCTATTGGTATAGACCAAAGCAAAAAACGGTAGGAGGGAAATTTATGGCAGAAAAAGTCTTTGAAGGAGAGTATCGGTTTTTAAGTATTCTTTGGGAAACGGAACCCATAGCAAGCCCGGAATTGGTCAAGTTATGCAACGACAATCTGGGATGGAAAAAGTCTACGACATATACGGTAATCAAGAAACTGGCGGATAAGGGAATGGTGAAAAACGAAAATACGATGGTGTCTGCCCTGGTCACAAAAGCGGAGGTGGACAAATGGCAGAGTGAAGAGTTGCTACAGCGTACCAGCAAGGGGAATATCCCTGTCTTTTTGGCTGCTTTTTTAAAAGACCGGAAACTGTCCAAAGCAGATATAGATAGTATCCGCCGGATCATTGATGAGGCGGAGGAGGAAGAATGATGGGAGGGGCGCTTTACAGATTGTGGGCAATGGGCTTTCTGGCAAGTATTTTGATCATCATCGTTTTGGCAGTGCGCTTTTTGCTGAGAAGATATCCCAGGATCTACAGTTATTGTCTTTGGATCTTGGTGGGGATCAGGCTGCTTTGTCCTGTTTGGGTGGAAAGCCCGTTTAGTCTTTTGCCGGATCTGTCTGGCCCTTCTCTAAGGCAGGGACAGGCTATGGGAAACACGTCAACTATTTTGGGGGTGCAGGCTGGGGAGACAGAAGGAAATACGGACATGGAGAAGGAAGAAGGACAGGATATGGTTTTCGGGGCGGGGCAGCCGGATGGTGCGCTGCCGGAAAGCCAAAGCCCTTCCGGCCAGGAGAGAGGAGATCAGAAAAATACACTGGCGGCGGGTCCGGGCCTTATTGAACAGGTAAAAAGGCTGTTGGAATCAGGAAAAATCAAAGGATATGGTTTATTTACGGAAAAAGTGTTTGCAAGAGTAAGCGTCCTGTATTTCATTGGCGCCGCAGTGGTGTTTCTTATGTATTTTATTCAATATCTTTGGATAAGGCACAGGGTTTGTGCGGCCGTGCGTGAAAAAGGAAACGTGTGGCTTTGCGATAAGATTGGATCGCCATTTGTGATGGGGGTGATCTTTCCAAGGATTTATCTTCCATATAAGGTCAGTGGAAAAGAAAAAAAGTATGTACTCCGGCACGAGAGAACCCATATCAAACACAAGGATCCTTTGATACGCATGATAGGGACTTTGTGTATCTGCCTGCACTGGTGGAACCCGCTTGTATGGCTGGCGGTTTACCTAATGAACCAGGATATGGAAATGTTCTGTGATGAGACGGTTCTTCGTCATGCGCCTTTGGAAGAACGAAAGAGCTATGCACAGACACTTTTGTCTTTTGCGGAAAAGGACAACGGTTTTGGAGCGGGATTGGCATTTGGAGAGTCTCATACGGAGAAACGGATAAAAAATATTATGAAAAAAAGGAAGCGGAGTTTTTTGGTGGTCTTCCTGGTGGCGGTTTTCGCAATCTTTTGTGTTGCCGCGTTTATGACGGTTCCCGGAACGAAAACTGGTGATGGGAAGGAAGAGACGGCAGGGGGATTTCCCGAAACGGAATGGGTTCTGCCTAAGGATCCGTCTATGAATGAATCAAGTGAGAACGGGGATGCAGTCCCAGGGCAGGGAGAATTATCAGATGCGGACTATGCCTATTTGATGGAGGTTAGTCCGGGGATTCCGAATTTTACCCGGAGAGAAGAAATGGATCTTGCTTTTTGGGAAAACTATCTTTTTAACACTTATACAAGCGACTTTGAAAGGGAACAGGTAAACAGATATTCAGAACAGTTGGGGGCTGATATTTTGTATATCAGAGTTAGTTTTGAGGAGGCGGACGAGGAGATACGCCAGCTTTTTGGAGAAAATCTCAGCGGATATGGGATAAGCCCGGAAACGCTGGGGGCAGGGGGAAGCAGTGTGATCTACGAAAATGGCTTTTTGTTTATTGCGGCTTCTGATTCCCCGGCATTTCAGTTTGCGGTGGAAAAGGTTACCACAGCAGATGTTGTGACACAAGTGTCGCTATTAAAGACGATAGAGGACGGGGAGATGGTTTCCCATGTGCGATTATATCTACTGCCGGCAGAAAATGAGCGTGGATTTGTTTTGGACGGAAAAGAGGAGATCGATGCGCCGCCAATCCCGGAAGGGCAGACGCTGGAAGGGCAGTCTTTTGAAGTGGAGATGAATCCTTACGGCACAGTTACTTTTGCCGCATATGCGCCGGATGTGAGCGTCAGCCCATATGCAGATGTGACCTTTAAGCTGCTAAAGGATGGGAAGGAGATTTTTGCTTTCCCTTTGCAGGGAACCGGAGTGAGGGAGGATCAGGCGGTTTTTGACGGGATGGCAGCGGTGGCATTTCCCGATTTAAACGGGGACGGGTATACGGATGTGGTCACTTTGGCAAACTACCGGAAAGAAAGCGGATCAATTCCTCCTATGGCACGCATTTTTATTTATCATTCCGGGGGATATTTTTTGGAAGAAACTTACCTGGAGGATGCATATAATTTCTCTCATGGGGAAAAGACGATTGAGGACGTTGAAGCGTTTGTTTCACGGCATGAAAATCAGGATTATTTCGTGGGAACCTCCATTTATGGCAGATGGCATGTCAGAGATTATAAGCTGTCTCAGATCTATGCTTTGGATCAAAGTCAGATTGACAGTCTTGTAGGCGCAAGGCTGGAATATGGAATCGCCTCCTTGTGGACAAACGTTGACGGGGCAGGGAGCGTGGTGACGGGATATGAAAGAGAAACGGTTACGTCAGGACAGTTGGAAGAAGATTTTGGGGTAAGCAGCACTGATTTGGGGATTGTGGAGGAGGAACTGGTTTATTATCAAGTGAGCGCGCAGAAGGATTCCCCGTTTGGGTGTTTCTTTTATCTGCTTGACCAGGATCATGCCCTGATCTATTATGAAGGGGTATTTTTTGAGGCGGAGAGGGAGTAGGTGTATGTCCGCTTTTGTAGGCAGGTTTTTCCTGGCAGGCCGGAACCTTTTCAGAAAAATAAAACCCTGGGCGGAAACTTCCTGCTCCGCCAGGGTTTTTGTTTTGAACAACACAAGGATGGACTGGGTATTAGTATTCCATTGCCTTCTCTTCCCCGTTCATGACGCGGAGCGCCCCCTGGGTCAGTGCGAGAAGTTCATCCTCTCCGGGATATACGGTGAAGGGCGCGATAAAGCCTGCCCTTTCTTTTAGGCCGGCAACAACCGCTTTGTCATAAGCAATTCCGCCGGTAACGATGATCTGATCAACTTTTCCGCAAAGGACGCAAGCCATAGAACCGATGTCTTTGGCAACCTGCATGATGAAAGCGTCTCTCACTTCAGCCGCTTTTGTATCTCCTTCATTGACCATCTTTTCTACATCGCGCATATCATTGGTTCCTACATAAGCGTTGAAGCCGCCGTTCCCAACCAGTTTTTTGTACACTTCTTTTTCGCTGTACTGGCCGGAGAAACACATTTTAACCAGTGCGCCGGAAGGAACAGCGCCGGCACGTTCCGGCGAAAAAGCGCCGTCGCCGTCAAGGGCGTTAAATACATCGATGACACGGCCCTTTTGGTGCGCGCCTACAGAAACGCCGCCGCCCATATGTACCACAACCAGATTAAGGGAATCGTAGGGTTTGCCTTGTTCCTTAGCATATCGTTTGGCAACAGCCTTTTGGTTCAACGCGTGGAACACGCTGGTGCGGGGAAGTTCCGGAACGCCTGAATATCTGGAAATAGGCATTAATTCATCAACGACAACGGGATCTACAATATAGGAAGGAACGCCGATGGAATCAGCGATCTCCCTTGCAAGAATGCCGCCTAAGTTGGAGGCGTGCTGTCCCTGCTTTCCAATCTTTAGATCCTCTAAAAGAGCGTCGCTTACAGCATAGGTTCCGCCGGGGATGGGCTTTAACATGCCGCCTCTTCCGACAACCACCTGGAGGGATTTGATATCAAAATCTTTCTTGTGAAGGAGATCAAGGATGATCTGCTTGCGGAAATCTTTTTGGTCTACGATGGAAGCATACTGTGCGATCTCTTCTGTGGAGTGGCGCAATGTTTCTTCAAATAAAAGGGTTTCATCTTCAAAGACACCGATCTTGGTGGAAGTGGAACCGGGATTAATGATTAAACTTTTCATAGCCATTTTACTTACCTTTCTTGTATGGCGCCCCAGGCGCATGGACAATTAATTTGAATTTTTGATGCTCTCGGCAATGATAGCGCCAAGGGCAAGGGAATTAACTTTTACTTCCATGGAATCTGAACGGGATGTGAGGATAACAGGAGCCTTCGTTCCTGTAAGAACATTTCCGTTTACCACATTTGCCGTATGTACCATCGCCTTGTAAACAAGGTTTCCAGCGTGGATATCTGGGAAAAGGAGAATATCGGCATCTCCCTGGATCGCCCTGTCGGTGGCGCCTTTATGTTTAGCGGCTTCGGGGTCAATGGCAAGATCAAGGGAAAGTGGACCATCCACGATACATCCGGGAATCTTCCCTTCCTTGTTCATTTGTGTAAGCTCAGCAGCTTCCACGGTGACAGGCATTTTGGGATTAACAACTTCTACAGCGGCCAGAGGCGCTACCTTTGGATTTTCAATGCCGCACGCCTTAGTGATTTCCAAAGTATTATGAATGATATTGACCTTGTCCTCTAAGGTGGGATATGGGATAAATGCAACGTCTGTCAGGAATAAAAGATGGTCGATGCCTTCTACGTCAAATACGCATACATGTGATAGTGGTTTGCCGGTACGGAGGCCAGCTTCTTTGTCAAGAACGCTTTTTAAAAAGCCTTTGGTGTCGATCAGGCCTTTCATGTACATATCCGCCTTGCCATCATGTACTAATTTTACAGCGGTTAGGGCAGCTTCCGTAACGTCCTCAACATGAATAATTTCAAAACCGCTTAAGTCGATATGAAGTTCTGCTGCGATTTCTTTGATTTTTGCTTCGTCGCCCACTAAGATGGCATCAGCAATTTTCCGTTCTTTTGCAGCCTGAACTGCTTCTAACACTGCTGAGTCCTGAGCGACGGCAACTGCGACTTTCTTTATGCCGCATTCGCCAACTTTGGCAATTAGATCTGAGAATGTCTTGCTCATTTTCCGATATTCCTTTCTGTGCATTAGTGAAATATTAGTCCCCTGTTTGCACCGCTTGCAGCGGAACATACAGGTACTTTACATCGTTAAAATAATAACACTGTTGGCCGCAAATTGCAAGGACTGCATCAGACATAATGGGTTACAGACTGACGTTCTATAATGCTCACATCAATTGTAATTTTGTTTTTCTTTAAAGCGCCTGTGGTGATCTTTTCCATAAGCAGCTCTACAGCCGTGTGGGCCTTGGCATCAATGTCCTGGCTTACGGTGGTCAGCTTGGGCGAACAGTAATTGCAAAAAGGAAGGTTGTCGAAGCCGATGACAGATAATTGGGTGGGAAGTTTCAGCCCGCCAAGACGCGCCCCCTCCATAATGCCTATGGCGCCGTAGTCGGAAGTAGTCACGATGGCGCTGATGGGGGTAGTGCCGGAAGCGATGGCCTGGCCTACCTGGATGCCATGGTCATAATCAGGCGGTTCCTCAAAAACCAGTTCCTCTTTCAGGGGGATGCCGCTTTCGGATAATGCCCGGCAATAGCCGTTGAAACGGGAAGTAAGCAGGAGGTTGTTCTTATAATCGGCCATAAATGCTATATTGCGGTGGTCAAGGTTGATCAAATATTTGGTGGCAAGGTAGGTGCCCTTTTCGTCGGCGCAGGAGACATTGATCAGATCCTGGCGGGTATGGTAACTGTCCAGAAAAACAAGAGGTATGTGTATCCGGTCTAAAATCTGGTCAACAATGTTGTCAAAATCCGGCAGAAGAATGATTGCTCCTTCCGCTGGCCAGTTTTTAAACAGGGAATCCAGCTCATCCAGACTGTAAACAGAACGGATCAGGGCATAATAGCCAAACGTGCGGAGCTGGTGTTCCATAATACCGACCAGGGAACTGATATATGGGGAATAGAAAATATTGGTGGTGTCATCGGATAAGGGAATGATCAGAAAAATAATCTGTGAATTCCCGGTAGATAAACTCCTGGCTGATATGTTTGGAGAATAATTATATTTTTGGATAATTTCATTTACCCGCTCTATGGTTTGGCCGGAAACATGTTCAAAACGTTCGTTGATAACGTTCGAGACAGTCATTTTGCTGACCCCTGCTTCTTTTGCAATATCTTTTAATGTCATAAGTCCACCCTGCTATCCTGATTTTTGAAATACACCCACTGTGCCTGTATTTTATTATCTCCCTTTTGCTGAATATATGCAAGAGTTGAGTGGAACAGTCTGGGTAAGTTCGTTGGTTTACTGGTATACTAATAAAATATATTAATACAATGAAAAAATCAATATAAAGCAAGAGAAAATGCGTTTTGCACAAATGCAAAAATTGAATATTGTACATAATGACGAAAATAAAAAAGGAAACTTGACAAAATAAAGGCGCAATGCTACTTTCTAAGTAAGGTTTACCGATAAACGCAAAAAGCGATATCAAAAACAGGAGGAATCATTATGAAGATGAAAAGAGTAACCACATTATTAGTAACAGGAATCCTGGCGCTTTCCCTTATGGCCTGTGGTGGCAAGGCGGAGACCGGGAATGCCGGGGAAGGATCAGGTGAGAGCACAGGTTCCGGTTCTGAAGCAGCGGAAGAATCAGGTGAAAGCACAAGTTCCGGTTCTGAAGCAGCGGAAGAAGAAAAGATCACTTGCGATTTGCTTGTATGGACACCCTCTGAGGATCAATCCCCGGATTATGGGAACTGGATCCAGTCACAGTGCGAAGCATTTGCCAAAGAACATCCGAATTGGGAAATCACATTTTCTTATGGTGTTGCATCGGAAGCCGAAGTTGCGAAACTGATTGCACAGGATGTGGACGCAGCGGCGGATGTGTTTATGATGTCTAACGACCAGTTGACCGACCTTCTTCCGGCAAAAGCGGTTGCAAGAATCGGTGGGCAGACAGAGCAGTTTGTAAAGGATAACAATTCAGAGACGATGGTTGAGTCCCTGATTGTGGACGGCGCTCTTTACGGAGTTCCTTTTACATCCAATACCTGGTTTATGTATTACGATAAGAGTGTATTTTCGGAAGACGACATTAAAAACCTGGATGCTATGCTTGCGAAGGGAGTGGTTTCTTTCCCGATTACCAATTCATGGTATCTGCCAAGTTTTTACATAGGAAATGGGTGTACCTTCTTTGAGGATGGGCAGAATGCAGAAGCCGGCATAGATTTTAGCGGTGATAAGGCAGTGGCTGTTACCGACTATCTTGTGGATCTTGTCAGCAATCCTAATTTCCAGGTGGATGTTGACGGTTCCGGAATTGCCGGGATCCGTGATGGTTCTATTCATGCGATGTTTTCCGGTTCCTGGGATTATGAATCCGTGAAAGAAGCGCTTGGAGATAACTTTGGCGTAGCCCAGCTTCCCACTTATACATTAAACGGTGAAGAAAAGCAGATGTATTCTTTTGCAGGATCAAAGGCAATTGGCGTAAGCTCCACAACGGAATATCCACAGGTTGCAGTTGCGCTTGCACAGTATCTTGGCGGCGCTGAATCACAGAAATCCCATTATGAGAGCAGGAATATCATTCCTTGTAACAATGAGCTGCTTGCAGATCCGTCTCTGGCTGAGGATATGCTGGTTCAGGCACAAAATAATACCGTAGCCAATACATCCATTATACAGCCGTTTATTGCCCCGATGGCAAATTATTGGGTTCCTTCGGATAATTTCGGCAAGTCTTTGCGGAATGGCGAAGTGACACATGACAATGCGGCGGAATCTACAGAGGCATGGAACCATAATATGAACACTTCGGTTGTTGAATAATTGTTGTTTGGCGAAAAGGCCTGTAGATGCATGCAGGCCTTTCGTTATAAATAAGCCGTGAGAAAATTGGAAAAGAGGGAGGCATCAACGTGGCTGTTAAAGTAAAAAAGCATTTTAATGAATTTCCCACGCCTTATACCGTGACAAATGCGGTAAAAAAGGGTGGGATGACGACAAAGCTTTCCATGGTTGTTATGGGCGCGGGGAACATAGCCCATAAGCAAATTGCAAAAGGATTAATTTTTTTATGCGCTGAAATATTGTTTCTGTTGTTTATGGCAATGTCCGGCATCCATAATCTTGTGATGTTAGTTTCTCTTGGAGAAGCGGAGCAGCAGGAAATCTGGAATGAAGCAAAAGGGATCTATGAATATTCCGCCGGGGATAACTCCCTTTTGATCTTGCTGTACGGCATAGCGACAATATTTATTGTGCTCTGGTTTGTGTTTTTGTGGCGGGCTTCGCTAAAAAGCGCATACAAAGCGGAATGCCTGAAACAGGCGGGAAAACATGTAAATTCATTTGTGGAAGATATCAAAGAACTTTTTCACCAGAACCTGCATAAGACGCTGTTGACGCTGCCGCTTACCGGGATCATTACGTTAAATATCCTGCCGCTGGTTTTTATGATCTCCATGGCGTTTACAAATTACAGCAAGCAAGGGGAGCATTTGATCTTGTTTGACTGGGTAGGGTTAACCAATTTTACCAAGGTGTTGAATTTTTCGGATGCAATTGGTCAGACATTCTGGTCTGTTCTGGGATGGACTTTGATCTGGGCAGTATTTGCAACAGGCTTAAACTATATTATGGGAATGATCCTGGCGATCATGATCAACCGGAAGGGAACGCGGTTTAAAAGCTTTTGGAGGTTCTGCTTTATCCTTTCCATTGCAGTGCCTATGTTTGTATCTTTGCTGATCATGCGGACTATGCTCCAGCCCTCAGGCGCGGTAAATACGCTGCTTATGAACCTGGGGCTTATCACGAAGCCCCTTCCCTTTTTTACCAATGCGACTTGGGCGCGGGTTACGGTTATCGTGATCAATTTATGGGTTGGTATCCCGTATACCATGCTGCAAGTGACAGGTATTCTCCAGAATATTCCGGAAGAATTGTATGAGGCTGCCAGGGTGGATGGGGCCAATGCTTTTGTGACGTTTTTTAAGATTACGCTGCCGTATATGCTGTTTGTGACCACGCCATACCTGATCACCACTTTTACGGGGAATGTTAATAACTTTAATGTTATTTATCTGTTATCCGGCGGTGACCCAACACCGGTTGGCCTAACGGCAGGAAAAACAGATTTGCTGGTAACCTGGCTGTACAAACTGACAATTGACCAGCAGTATTACAATATAGGTGCGGTTATCGGTATTTTCACCTTTGTAGTCCTGGCCATTGTTTCCCTGGTTACCTATAGAAACACTGGATCCTATAAAAACGAGGAGGGATTCCAATAATGAATAAAAAGCAGATCACATCTTCTATGAAAGCAAGAAAGTTTGCTGCCAATACGGCCGTTCATGTAATTCTTGCCGTGTTGTCAGTTGTATGGTTATTCCCTATTTTTTGGGTTATCCTTACCAGTTTCAGGGCGGAAAAAGGGTCTTATGTATCCTCTTTTTTCCCGAAGAACTATACCCTGGATAATTACATAAGGCTGTTTACCAATACTTCGGTCCTTAACTTTCCGAAAATGTTTATGAATACTTTGATTATCGCAATTTTTTCCTGTGTGATTTCCACCTTTTTCGTGCTGGCTGTCTCTTATAGCATGTCAAGGCTGCGCTTTAAGATGCGGAAAACTTACATGAACATTGCCATGATCCTGGGCCTTTTTCCGGCGTTTATGTCTATGGTCGCGGTGTATTATATTTTAAAGTCCCTGGGCCTTTCCGAAGGGGCTATGATCCGGGTAGCGCTGGTGCTGGTGTATTCCGGGGGCGCGGGATTAAGTTTCTACATAGCCAAAGGATTTTTTGACACGATTCCCAAGGCCCTTGACGAGGCGGCGTATATTGACGGCTGCACCAAGTGGCAGGTATTTTATATGATAACGATTCCTTTGAGTAAACCGATCATTGTCTATACCGTATTGACTTCCTTTATGGGACCTTGGGTAGACTTTATCTTTGCAAAGGTGATCTGCCGTGCGGAGGCGGATTATTATACGGTAGCCATCGGCCTGTGGCGGATGCTGGAGAAAGAGTATATTGACAACTGGTATACCTGCTTTGCAGCAGGTGCGGTATGTATTTCCATACCCATTGCCATTTTATTTATCTTCATGCAAAGATATTATACAGAAGGGTTGTCCGGCGCGGTAAAAGGCTGACGGAACAAATATCCCGCCGTTTTGGAACGGCGGGATTATTTTTGACGGAGGAGAGAATATGAAGTGGATCTATGGAAAAAGGGATTGGGACACGATAGACAGGGGGCAGGAAAACTGCTACTTGATGACCAACGGGCTTGGGGGATTTTCTTCCTTGACCATGTTGGGGTCGGTGGCAAGAAATGACCATTCCCTGCTTATGGCGTGTACTTACGCGCCAAACTGCCGTTATAACATGGTACATAGAGTTGCGGAGCAGATTACCGCTGGGGGGCATCAATTTCATATTTCCAGCCAGGAATTTGCAGATGGGAAACGGGAGGAAGGCTTCCGGTATTTATACAGTTTCAGCTATGAGGATACTCCGGTGTGGAAGTTTTTGGTAAAGGGCATTGAAATACGGAAAGAAGCTGCTATGAAAATGGGGGAAAATATGGTCGGGCTCCATTACGAGATCAGGAACGAAACGCAGCAGGAGTGCACATTTACCGTCATTCCGTTTTACCAGTTTGTAAAAAAAGGTGACGATTGGGAAGAGGGACAAAGATTTTCAAGGGAAGGGGATAAAATCTCTTCCGGAGGGCTTTTTTTATACCTTAAGACAAATGGCCAAGTGTGGGATATGGAGGAGAGGATAGACCATTACTATTACAGCTACGATCAGTGTGACGGAAGAAGAGCGGAGGGCGTGGCCAGAGCGGATCACTGTATTACGGTCACCGTCAGGGCAAAGGAAAAAAAGGGACTGGATCTTGTGTTTGGTATGGAAAAGCCGATGGAAACGGCAGAAGACATCATTGCCGGCCTAAAGAGGTACCGGGCCTGCCTGCTGAAAGGCTATGAGTCGGCACCGGAGATGGTCAGGACGCTGATTGGGAGTGCAGACCAGTTTCTTTCTTCCAGGGCATCCACAGGTGGGCAGACGATTCTGGCAGGTTTTCCGTTTTTTGAGGACTGGGGAAGAGATACGATGATTGCATTGCCGGGAATCTGTCTGTTCACTGGAAGGTACGAGGTGGCGAAGAACATTTTGAGAACGTTTGCGGAAAACGAGAAGGATGGGCTGATGCCGAATTTGTTTCCAGAGGGGCAAAAGGAACCTATGTATAACACAGTGGACGCCGCTTTGCTATTTATCAATTGTGTATATCTGTATTATGAAAAGACCGGAGAGGAGGAATTCGTCCGGGAAATGTATCCTGTGATGGAAAGGATCTTGGATGCATACAGCAGGGGGACACACTTTGGCATCCATATGGATTCCGACGGACTGCTGATGGCGGGAGAAGGGCTGGATCAGGTAACATGGATGGATGTCAGGGCAGGGGAGATCCTTCCAACTCCCAGGCATGGAAAGCCGGTGGAGATCAATGCGTATTGGTTTAATGCTCTCTGTATTATGTCCCGTTTTGCCCGACTTCTAAAAGTGGATCATGAAAGATATGACTGCACGGCAGAAAGGGTGAAAGCCGCTTTTTGTGATCAGTTTTGGATAGAGGAAAAGGGATGTTTAAAGGATGTTGTTTCCGGCAAAGAGGCGGACGGGCAGATCCGGTGCAATCAGATTTGGGCGGTATCAATGCCGTTTACCATGCTGCCCCTTAAAAAGGAGCGTCAGGTGGTGGAAAGGGTGTTTGAAAAGCTCTATACGCCTTATGGCCTTCGGACGCTGGAAGAAGATGATGAGCAGTTCCATCCTTATTACAGAGGGGAAATGTTACAAAGAGATCTGGCATACCATCAGGGAACCATTTGGGTCTTTCCGCTTGGAGCTTATTATTTGGCCTGTTTAAAGGTAAATGGCTACAGCCAGGAGGCAAAGCGGAAGATAAAAGAGCAGCTTGAAGGATTGGAAAGTATGCTTAGAGAAGGGTGCATTGGACAATTGCCGGAGATTTATGACGGCGGAAATCCTACCTTTTCCAGGGGATGTTTTGCCCAGGCATGGAGCGTTGGGGAACTGTTAAGGGTCTATGAAGAAATTGGTTTATAAGGTTTTGGATCCATTGCAATAAGGAGTATAATTTTAAAAAACTCCAAATTTAACATTGACATTGATTTCGCCATATGCTATAAAAGAAAAAAGAAACCGTTGAAGAAGAGTAAGTACTTTGAGTGATCCGGTATCAGGGTCAGTTCATCACAGAGAGCCGCTATTGGTGGGAGGCGGTATGGGCAGCTTAAGGGAATGGGCTTTAGAGGGCGAGCCGAAGAAAGTAGGCGAGACGGAGAGGATGCTCCGTTATCAAATCGAGCATATGATAGTATGCGATGAGCGGGTGTAAAATACATCAAGCCGGGTGGCACCGCAGGAGTTTAACTCTTGTCCCAGCAGTAATTGGTTGGGGGAAGGGTTTTTTTGTGTACTGAAACCGTGGACAGTAGACGTCTATCGACTTTCCCAAACCGCAGGATCTGCCAACGGCATTTCCTGTCGTATAGAATAGAAAACAGCACAAGGTGCAGAATGGAGGAACAGGATGAGCGAAGCAACGAAGATCCCTTACAAAATTTACCTGGAAGAAAGTGAGATGCCAAAAAGCTGGTACAACGTGCGGGCGGATATGAAAAATAAACCGGAGCCGCTTCTGAATCCGGGGACACTTAAGCCCATCACTTATGACGAGCTAAAAGGTATTTTTTGTGAAGAGTTATGTAAACAAGAATTGGATGATAACACAGCATATATAGAAATACCGGAGGAAATCAGGAATTTTTATAAAATGTACCGGCCCTCTCCGTTGGTGCGTGCTTATTGCCTGGAAGAAAAGCTAAAGACCCCGGCAAAGATCTATTACAAATTTGAGGGGAACAACACCAGCGGCAGCCATAAGCTTAATTCTGCTATTGCACAGGCTTATTATGCAAAGAAGCAGGGGCTGAAAGGGGTAACAACGGAAACCGGTGCAGGACAGTGGGGAACCGCGCTTTCGATGGCGTGTGCATATCTTGACCTTGACTGTCAGGTATACATGGTGAAATGTTCCTATGAGCAGAAACCTTTCAGGCGTGAGGTGATGAGGACTTATGGCGCCAATGTTACGCCGTCGCCTTCAGAGACGACACAGGTGGGAAGAAAGATTTTGGAAGAGTTTCCGGGAACCACAGGAAGCCTTGGCTGTGCCATCTCCGAGGCGGTGGAAGCTGCCATTTCCCAAGAAGGTTACCGCTATGTACTTGGCTCTGTGCTAAACCAGGTTCTCTTACATCAGTCTGTGATTGGTTTAGAGGCAAAAGCAGCAATGGATAAATATGGAATAAAACCGGACGTGATCATCGGCTGTGCCGGAGGAGGTTCTAATCTGGGCGGACTGATCTCCCCGTTTATGGGTGAAAAACTCCGGGGCCAGGCTGATTACCGTTTTATTGCGGTGGAACCGGCTTCTTGTCCCAGCCTTACAAGAGGAAAGTTTGTCTATGACTTCTGTGACACAGGAAAGGTTTGTCCTTTAGCCAAGATGTACACCTTAGGAAGCGGCTTTATTCCCGCCGCAAACCATGCGGGAGGACTGCGTTACCACGGAATGAGTTCCGTTCTTTCCCAGCTTTATCATGATGGGCTTATGGAGGCCGTCAGCGTGGAACAAACTTCCGTATTTAAAGCAGCGGAGGAATTTGCAAGGGTGGAAGGCATTCTTCCGGCGCCGGAAAGCTCCCATGCGATCAAAGCTGCCATTGATGAGGCGATGAAGTGTAAAGAAACCGGAGAAGAAAAGACGATCCTCTTCGGCCTTACGGGAACAGGCTATTTTGATATGGTAGCCTATGAGCGTTTCCATAATGGAGAGATGACCGACTATATCCCTACGGATGAAGAGTTAGCCAAGGGGCTTGCCGGAATTCCCACATTTCCCGGAAATTAATTTTTGAGTGGAATGATATGCGCCGGAGTGGTACAATACTAATCAGGAAGTTTACCAATCAGTTTTTCTTAAGTTAGGAGGTATGGCATGTTATTAAAAGGCAAAGTAGCGGTGGTTACAGGCGGAAGCAGGGGCATTGGTTTTGCTACGGTGGAAGCTTTTATCAAAGAGGGGGCAAAGGTCGTTTTGTGTGCAAGCCGGCAGGAAACGGCGGATAAAGCGTTAGAACAGCTTAAGGAAAAGTATCCGGATGCGGCGGTGGAGGGGATTTGGCCGAAATTGTCAGATTACGGAGACGTAGAGAAGGCCTTTGGAAAGATTGTACAAAAGTACGGATGCATTGATATCCTGGTGAATAATGCGGGTATGTCAGACAGCACCCCTTTTGCCAAGTATACGGAAGAAACCTTTGATAAGGTGATGGACTTAAATGTAAAGAGCGTCTATAACTGTATTAGGGCGGTCAGCGATAAGATGAGAGAGCAGGGAAGCGGCGTGATCTTAAACACATCCTCCATGGTAAGCATTTATGGGCAGCCTGCGGGGCTGGCTTACCCGACTTCCAAGTTTGCGGTAAACGGGATGACATTATCCCTTGCAAGGGAGCTTGGCCCGTCCGGTATCCGTGTGAATGCGGTTGCGCCGGGGATTACCTACACGGATATGATGAAAGCGGTTCCCAAAGAGGTGATCGATCCTATGATCGCACAGATTCCGCTACGCAGGATCGGCCAGCCGGAGGATATTGCCAATGCTTTTGTATTCCTTGCTTCGGACATGGCGTCTTACATCACCGGTGTGGTGCTTCGCGTGGATGGGTTGGCAAGAACCTGATGGTAATGATGCAGGAGAATTAATACGTTAGGAGATTTTCTACTTAGATGGAAAATCTCCTATTTTTTTCTCCATTTCCATAGGCTGGGACGTTATACTTTATAAGAAGCGTTTTCGGAATACAAAAGAGTGGAGGGTTATGATGGACCAGGATTTTCTTCTGATGGGGAAAATGAGACGTGGTGAGGAAGAAGCTATGGAACTTTTTGTGCGGAAATATTATCCCCGGGTCTTAAAATACTGTAGTTTCCATTCCGGGGATAAGCAGCGGGCGGAAGATCTGGCACAGGAAACGTTTCTTCGGTTTTTCCGGGCGCTTGCAGGCTATTCTTATCAGGGAAAGAACTTAAATTATCTGTATACCATTGCAAGGAATCTATGCGCTGACATTCATCGGGAAACAAGGGAAATGTCAGTGGAGGAATTTCCGGAGCTGGGAGAAGAAAAAACGGCGGAGATTGAGGAACGGATTGCAGTAAAGAGCGCTTTGGCAAAGCTTCCCGATGAATTAAAGGAGGTGGTAATCCTTCGGTTTTTTCAGGAAATGCGGGTGAAGGAGATTGCAAAACTCCTGGGGATTGGAGTACCTTCTGTAAAGTATCGTCTAAAGAAAGCATTGGCGGTTTTGGAGCAGGTTTTAGGAGAAAAGGAGAAGAAGGGATGAAAAGGGTACAGGAACGGTTAAAAGAATATGGGAAACAATATCCGCTGATGCCAGAGGAAATAAGGGTAAAGGAAGTGATATGGCGGGGACAGGCAGCCTTTTTTGAGGAAGCGGAGAAGTTCCCGGCCTCTTATCTTGATTTTTTCTGGCAGCAGGCAGGCTATATCAGAAAGAGATGGTGGGGATTACAGTTTTTGGCACTTTTGCTGCTTTGGTGCTGGGTCTGCAATGTTTCCGGAAAAAGGGAGATTCAGGGTACAATGGGGATCATGGCGGCAGTGTTTGCAATTTTGCTGATCCCAGAACTGTGGAAGAACAGGGCGGCAAATGCCATGGAGATTGAAGGAAGCGCCTATTATTCCCTGCGGCAGATCTATGCGGCGCGGATGCTTGCCTTTGGTGTGGTGGATATTGGGCTTTTGAGCGCATTTACTGTGGCGGTTTCAGTGACTGCCTCCGTCCAGGCCAAGGAGATGGTGGTTTATTTTTTTCTGCCCTTTACGGGAGCCTGCTGTATTTTGTTCCGGGCGTTGTGCAGCAGAATGGTGACGACACAGATAGGAACCATGTCCTTGGCGCTTCTTTGGACGGCGGTGTGGCTGTTTGTGGTGACAGATGAGCAGATTTATCAGAAGGTTTCCGTTCCTGTCTGGGGGGCAGCGCTTTTGCTGGCGGCGCTGTATCTCGGCTATGCGGTAAAAAAGTCGATTACGATGTGTGAAAACTTTGCGGAGGTGGGGATTTGATGGAGTTAAAAATAGAGAGTTTATCCAAGGATTTTAAGGAAGTCCGGGCGGTAGACCGGGTGAGTTGCAGAATGGAAAATGGCGTTTACGGGCTTTTGGGCGTAAACGGGGCGGGGAAAACCACCCTTATGCGGATGCTTTGCACACTGCTTACGCCTACGGAGGGGAAGATCACTTATCATGGGAAAGATATTTTTGCTATGGGGGAGGAATACCGTAAGGTGTTGGGGTATTTGCCCCAGGAATTTGGGTATTATCCTGATTTTACCGTAAAGGATTATCTGCTTTACATTGCTTCCATAAAAGGAATCAACCGGGCGGTGGCCCAAAAAAAAGTAACCATGCTGTTACAGAAGGTGGGTCTGTCAAAGCAGCAGAACCGGAAAATGAAAAAGCTTTCCGGTGGCATGAAGCGCAGGGCAGGGATTGCCCAGGCCATGTTAAACGACCCGGAAATTCTGATCCTGGATGAACCTACAGCAGGACTTGACCCCAGTGAGCGGATCCGCTTCCGTAATTTGATCAGCGAACTTGCAAGGGAACGGCTGGTGATTTTGTCCACTCATATTGTTTCTGATGTGGAGTATATTGCCAATCAGATCCTGCTTATGAAGGATGGGGCATTGCTCCGTTTCGGCACGTTGCAGGAGATTATAGGGGAAGTGGAGGAAAAAGTATGGAGCGCGGATATCCCGATATCGAAAGCCCAGGATTATATGAGACGTTATAAGGTGGTCAGTGCAAGGACTGGGCAAGGGATGGCGCATATGCGGATTTTATCGGATAAGGCGCCTTATCCGGGAGCAGTGGAAGAAGAGCTTACGCTGGAGGACGTGTTTTTACATTATTTCGGGGAAACGGCAGGTGAAGAAGATGATCAGGTATGAGTTAAAAAAAGTATTTGTAAAACCAGGCAGCAGGATTGCCCTTTTGCTGTTGGCATTGCTGCTTGGCGTGGTTTGCTTTTTTGCTATGGATGTGGGGTATGTCAATGAACAGGGAAAACAGGAGACAGGGATCCACGCAATGAGGAAATTGCGGGAAGTAAAGAAGGAGTGGGAAGGGGAATTGACAGAGGACGTACTGGCAAGTGTTATTGCGGAAAATGCAAGGATCAATGGCCTTCCCGGATATTGGGGGGAGGAGGGTTTTGCAACGGATATGGGTTACGGTTGGAAGCAGGGGATCTATGATATTTGCCGTATGCTAAGCACAGCCTTTGGCGCATTTCGGGAATATGATTACCGCCGGGTGGACTCCCTTTCCCCAAAGGATGCAGGGCAGTTTTACGAAAGGCGTATTTTGCAGCTAAAGGAGTGGCTTTTTGGGGAAGCCAATGAACAGTTTTCCGAAGGGGAAAAGGCTTTTTTGATAGGGCGGTTTGAAGAATTGGAGACGCCTTTATTCTATGATTATCTATACGGCTGGGATCAGCTTTTTGAATATGCGCCTACGGTCATTATGATTACAGTGCTGATCCTGGGCTTTTTGGCAGCAGGAATCTTTTCGGGAGAGTTTCAGCTTAAGGCGGACGCAATATTCTTTTCTTCCCGGCATGGCCGGGGCAAGGCAAGCCGGGCAAAGCTTTGGGCAGGGCTTATTATGGTGACGGTCATCTATTGGGGGATGGTACTTTTGTACTCCGCAATCGTGCTAGGCTGTATGGGAACGGACGGGGCAGGGTGCGCCATCCAGATGACCGGCCGGGGATGGAAGAGTTTTTACAATATCACGATTTGGCAGGAGTATCTGCTGATCCTGTTTGGCGGGTACCTTGGCGCCATTTTCATCCTGCTTTTGGTGATGCTGGTATCCGCAAAGGCAAGGTCGGCGGTTTTGGCGGTGACAATTCCATTTTTCCTGCTTTTTTTGCCTAATTTCCTAACAATGGTTCCCGTTTCCCTGATCGGCAGGATTTGCGGGCTTTTGCCGGATCAGCTCCTTCAGATGAATATGGCGGTATGTTATTATAATCTGTACCAGATTGGCGGGAAGGTGATAGGGGCTGTGCCGATCCTGCTTGTGGCCTATTTGGCGCTGACGGTGTTACTTGGCCCGGTAATCTATCAGGTGTACCGGAAGGCGGAGGCGGGATGAGAGGGCAGGGATACGCTATCCGGGCAAAGGATGTATTCTTCTGAAATCAATGGTTCGTAAAATCGATATCGTATCTTGTTCCCTGTGAAAATAAAATACCGTCTGTGAGCTGGATGCACAGGATACAAGTGTTTTCGTCATCAAAATTGTTGTGACCGTTATCAATCCATTCTTGAAAAGCCTTTTTTAACTTTTCCGCAATGTTTTTATTTTCCTCTTTACCAAACCAGCCTAAATTCACGCCTTTTCCATGTGCCGTAAACCAATCGCCGGAAATTGCCACATGGGGATTTTCTTCAATTTGTTTCATTTTATTAGAAAGAGCGTATGTAATTACATAAAATGCCCCATCCTCATAATACCCATCAACATTACGGACATACGGCTTTCCGTCCTGGACAGTTGCTATAGCAATGATCTGATCCTTGCCAAACCGTTCCTTCATGATTTCTTTTGTTTTGGAATTTAATATTTCCATGATCCAATCCTCCGTTTCAAATATAATATAGTTTTATTATAACTGTTTTTTAACAAGATGTGTATTCCTTTGGCAGCCAAATGTAAACTTTTAGAGCATTTTGAAAATTCCTATTTTTAATATATTGCAGGGAAATTTGAAATCTTCTATAATAATTAAGAATGAAAAGAGGTGCCGTCAGAGACGGATAATGGGGCGGCGAAGGGAGATAAAACAATGGCAATTGACCGAGTGAAAGAATATTTTAGACAATATGGCATGGAAGGGAAAATACAGGAATTTAAAGTGTCCAGTGCGACTGTGGAATTGGCGGCACAGGCGCTTGCCTGCGAACCGGCAAGAATTGCCAAAACACTTTCCTTTTTGGTAGGGGAACAGGCGGTTCTTATCGTGGCGGCAGGAGATATGAAGATTGATAATGGTAAATATAAGAAGCAATTCGGAACGAAGGCAAAAATGCTGACGCCGGATCAGGTGGAGGAGTTGGTAGGACATGCCGTAGGAGGCGTCTGCCCGTTTGGAATAAAGGAAGGGGTTAAGGTTTACCTGGATCAGTCCCTAAAAAGGTTTGAGACAGTGTTTCCTGCCTGCGGCAGCAGCAACAGCGCGATCGAACTGACAATTCCGGAAATGGAGCGGTATGCCGGGGAAGTGGGCTGGGTGGATGTGTGTAAAAGGGTAGAGATGGGATGAAGAAAGGCGGGATTTTTTGGCAGAGACAGCCGGAAAGATTACCAGATGGTCGTTTGGTGCAATGGTATTAAGATAGGGATGTAAGGCACCGATATAAATTGTGTAAAGAGATGAGGTTTTCCTATGTTAGAGTGGACACAGCAGAAAGTTTTGGAAATTGCAATGGAGCAGTCGGCAATAGATCTTTGCTGCCAGCCGGAGGATTTTTTGAAAGACGGAAATGTGGCAGTATCTTCCGGCGTAAGGGAAGGCTACCGGAAGTATTTGAAGCTCCCCTTTTTCTGCAATCTGGTATCTTACGGCAATAATATTGTGGCCTCCCATGACCCAAAGGTGAAAGAGATCGTTTGGGATTACATGGAACGCTTTGGCAAGGTAGCTGGTTTTGAGACACCGAATATGCATGTACTTGATGATGCGTTCAGACAGTACGGATACCGAATCTGCTTTATGGCGGAGTATTTTTTGCCGGAGTTATCGGTTCTGTGCCCGTTAGAATGTGGGTATGAACTTCGTGTTCTGGGTGCAGAGGATTTTGGGACGCTTTATACTGACCAGTGGAGCAATGCGCTTTGCAAGGACCGGAAAGAACTGGATGTGCTGGGGATAGGGGCTTATGACGGCGGAGAGCTGATCGGGCTTGCCGGATGTTCGGCAGATGGCAGGGATATGTGGCAGATTGGTGTGGATGTGCTGAAAGGTTACCGACAAAAGGGAATTGCAGCGTCACTTACCAGCCGTCTGGCGGTGGAAATTTTAAAAAGGGGTAAGGTTCCTTTTTACTGTGCGGCATGGTCTAATGTCCCATCGGTGCGGAATGCCATCAAGGCAGGGTTCCGGCCGGCATGGGTGGAAATGACGGCGAAAGAAGAAACTTATGTAAATGAATTAAACGGCGTTGGAGGGATAGGATGAGTTCAAGAGGGATCAATCCATTAATAACACAAAACAGGCTGCTTTCCCAGGCAAGAACCAGGACAAGGAATGGCAGTGCAAGCATGGCGGCAGCCATGGCGCAAAGCGGCAGTTCCAATAAAAATAATGCTCTTGTGGATGCGCTTAAGAAAAGGGGCGGCAAGGATTCTTTGAGCGAGGCGGATCAAAGCCAGAAGAATGCTTATACGGTGATCGAAAAGACGGCGGGAAATATCAAAAAACATGCGGAGAAGCTTTTATCATGGCCGGAAAAATCAGTGGATGAGATGACTGATGAGGAAAAGGCGGCATACAAGAAAAATGTGGCGGATGAAATTTCTTCCCTTGTTACGGATTATAACGATATGATAACAGGTATGGAAAATGCCGGAGGAAAGGTCAACGAAGTATATTTAAGCCAGATGCGCGGATATTTTAAAAATGCCCAGAAGCAGCTTGCGGAACTGGGGATTACAGAAGATAAAAAAGGAAAACTGGTCTTTGACCGGGAAAAACTGGAAAGCGCGGAAGTATCTAAGATCAAAGAAACCCTGGGAAAAAAGGGAACATTCATTGACGACATTGGTAAAAGGGCTGAAAATGTCCTGGACAATGCAAAGACTAATCTTGCAGTGTTAAATAAAAACCAATATGCAGGGAATTACACCTATAACCGGTATGGGAGCGATATCTTTGACGCACTGTTTCAGGGGAGCAAATATAATAATATGGGTTAAGAATTTATTCTGTAGATCAAGTTTTAAAACGGGTTGGCTATCTAGCCAGCCCGTTTTGCAATGCATGGTTTACTTTTTGACGCAGCCGGAACAAGTAAGTTTCCTCCTGAGGGTATTTGTCAAAAGTGACGGTCTCTTCATTAACTAATTTTAATACCGCGTCTCTTCCGGCCAGGTTTTCTAATGCGGTTAGTGCACAATAATCTGACATGGCCTCATCTAATAACATTTGACGGATGGAACCTTCCGGTTTTCCGTCTTTTCCCGGATAGACAAGGAAGGGGTCGCCGGAGGGGAAAGCCCCGGCGGCATCCGTACACTGGTAAGGGTCGATCCGGTAATGAGAAAGTTCGGAATGATAAAAATTGTATCCCCAATGAAGGAATCCGTCTAATCGGTATTTGTACAGTAAAACGCCTAAAATACGGGTACGGCATCCCGGCAAAGCAATAAAATGGTTGGGCACGTCTACGCATTGCGCGGTGCAGTAATAACACCACAAATGTTCCGGACGGTTTTCAAGAAAAGGCTTTAGTGCATCCACTGCACAAACAGGACGTTGAACCAGCCCCTCCTGATAGAAATCATAGTCGGATAAGGCGTCAATAATTTTATATCCTTTTAAATCTTCGGCAATGGATTCCCATGCCCTGCGGTAAGAGGGAAGCTCATCCATGGGAGGCTCATCGGATATATGGAAGTATGTCCGGCTGGCAATTCCCATTTTGTCCAGTTCCCCTTTTAGGGCAGTTAAAAACTGATGAAGGAATTCCCGGTATGTGCTCCCGGAAGCATCCGTTTCCCAGCCAAAGATCTGCTGATATACGCCATCTTTGAGGGCCATGACCTTGGGGGCTGCCTTTGCTCCCCACTGGCTGAACAGATGAGAAAGCTCAAAATATTCTATCCCGCATTCCAACGCCATGTTTACCCATTTATGGAAGTTGGAAAATCCAAATTCATAATGGGGATTTTGTGGACTGCCGGGATCAGGGGAGGAAACTGTGACGTCCACAAGCTGCACCGTGAGCCGTTCTTTTCCGATGGCCGTGTCAAGAGGCGGCGTGAAAATAGGGGTAAGCAGCATATTGCATTTATGCTTTGCCGCTGCCCGGACAAAAGATTCCACAATTTCCCAATAATAGTCCGAAAATACTTCCGTCTGGTAATACTCCGCCAGGCAGTCGCTGTGAAACCATTCCGTGTAGGCAATGGGAAGTTTGGGAAGCGGCACGTCTATGACGGTACATGTCATTTTTGCATCGCAAAGGATCATGCCATTTGATTCCAGTCGTAGAATGACCGGGTAGATTCCAGCTTCTATAGTCATGTCCGTTTCTATGTCGATCCAAAGGCAGCGCCATTGCCCGGCAATCAGAAGAAATCCCTGTTGGGGGATTTGGCTTAGCCGGTCCGGGTACATTCCGGGCACAGTGGACAGATATCCGTCGTCCCGTTTGGGATGGCAGGGATATTCGCAGGGAACCAGATTTACCATGCGGACATGGACATGATCCTTGATTGGGGATGAAACTTTCAGACTGCCATAATTTTTGCCTTCTCCGCTCCAATAATAGGCAATCTGAAAGGACAGTGTTTCACCTTTTAACCCGGTTAAATTTTTTTCTTTTAATTCCTTTTGGTTTGCACCGTCAGGAAATACTTTACACATAGAAGAAACAATATGATATTTGAAGTCCATAGAGTTGTCCTTTTGCCGTAGTGACTGTGGGAGCCAGGTTATGAATTCAAAATGCCCCGTCCTTCCTGCGCTACGCCGATATAAGTTTTACCAGTGTTAAGCTGGATCTCATTGCCATTGTCATCGTAATACCTGGTGGGGGAGTAGTCAGAGGTCTTTTTCCATGTGATATGGATGCCCCTTCCCCGGGTGAAATAATATCCGTCTCCAGTAGAATCAATGGTCTGGAATGCAAGGTAACCCTTGGCATCGCGCTTTGACCATTTGGTGTTCTGGATGATCACGTTGGCAAAAGTAAGCTGTGCGCCGGTGAGGCCGTCTGTCTGGGGGCCGCCGTGGATGTTCTTTGCATAAAGCCCGGTTTCCGGGTTGTAAGTAAAGTAGCTCTTGGTGTAAGTGAAAATATTGGACAGGTCAATCACATTGCCCGGAATAGCGCCCGGATACTGCTCTAAGGAATTGACCCCTTCCGCAAACCGGAAATGGTTTGTATTGTAATATTCCGGCCTGGTGGACAAGGAGTAACCCAGGGCGTTGCAGGCGTTGGTGATGCCTTCACCGTTTATGTATGCATTGTGGGGGGCTTTCCGGTCCGTGGTGCGGAAAAAGTAGCCAGACCCCGGCCTGTCCCCTCCCGTGCCATATTCATTGGTGCCGGAAAGGTTGTTGATATCCGGCGCGGTGATCCGGTCCGCCATGTAAAAGACGCCGCCGAAGTGAACCAGGATAGGATCCCATTCTGTGGCAATGGAAATGTAGTAGTCGCGGCAGCTCCTGATATTTCCAATACGGCTAAGTCCCTGCCAGTCATCAATGATCGCCATTTGGCGGGAGATCTCCCCTTCTTCCATAATTTCATAAAGCACTTTGGCATTGCCGATCCCATAAGAAGGCTGCGCTTTTTTGTCTGTGGGCATCATAATGGCGATGGGACGCTGGGATGCCTGGGCAGCCGGGATCATTTCATTGGTATAGACGCTGCGGACCTGCTCATCTGCCAACACTTTATTGCTGCCAGCATCCCAGGGCGCTGTGAGCATAGAAGCGGTGATGAGGCCGATTGCAAGGGCAGCCGCCGATAAGCGTTTGATCCATGTTGTTCGTTTCATAATAACCCTCCATTCTTGTGAATAAGGTGCAAAGCCTTAGATTTCCATTATAGCAAATGGCTTGTGGGGTGTAAAGGATGGTATTTACGCCGAAAAATAGGCGTTTTGTGTTGGTTGATAAAGAAAACCTTATAACAGGCCGATAAATAAAATAAGTTGACAAGAATGGAGGGGCTTGGAATGAAAGTAAATCATACAATATTTATGGGTGACGATACGCTCCGTGCAAGGCACGGCTATGAAGATGGACAAAAGGATTCGGACAGGAGGACTATTTTTGCTGGTGGATTAAAAAAGGTGATTGATCCTATCCAGCAAAAAAGAGAACAAGCTCAGAAACAGGCAATGAAGATTATTGGCGATACCTGGGCAAACGACCAGAAGATAGATAACGATCTTGATAACAGGAGAGAGAAAGTCAGGGAATATCAAAAGGAGATTGGGGCGGCAAATGATGAACTGCTTGAAATCAAAAATAACCGGGCCAAGCTCCGTGAAGATATGGGGATCGCAGAAGATTCCCAGGAAGAACAGGATCTAAAGCTTTTAGAGAAAGAAATAGATTCCCGGAAAGCCGGAAGTGATATCCATTTAACGAAGGAAGAACAGGAGCGGATTGCCCAGATTAAGGCAAATGGACTGACCGAATATCAGGAACGTTCCCTGGCAATGAAAAGCGGTGGTGCGTTATACGAGAAGGAAATCGAGGAGGCTTCTCAAAAAATGCAGGGTGAAAATGCCGCCATCAAAAGCACGGAACTTGAGCGCCTTAAAAAGGATCCCATGGTAGGGGCACAGAAGGCTGCGGATGAGATCTTGGAACAGGCCAGCGATCAGATCGTGGGTATGTTAATGGAAGAAGCCAAAGACCATATCGACGAGGAAATGGAAGAGAAGAAAGAAGCTGCAGAAAAGGCCGAGGAGAAGAAGGAAGAGGAAGAAGAAAGGATCGAAAAGCAGGACGAAAAGAAAGAGCAGGAAGAACAGTTCCGTGAGCAGATCAAAGATTCCACTGAGCTGATGACGCAATCAGACGAATTGTTGGAGGATGTCCAGAAGGAAGTGAAAAAGATTTTGGATGAGATGAAGCTTTTGGAAGAAGATCTTAAGGGGGCTTCGGTAGATACGGCAGGATGAGCCGGTCATGCAGCCTAAAGCCAACCGCATACATGAAACCAGCGCTGTCGTCGGCAGCGCTGGTTTTTGCTTAATAACGGATTTACGGTAATTCATAATTGATGGCATTATGGTCAAAAAATTCCGCCATATAGGCATCCCAAATCTGGTCTGGCGATTTATCCGGGATAAAGGTATGGAAAGCGGTGGCCGTGATGCAGGTAAGCTCACTGCCATCGTATTTGATGTTCAGTACAAATGCCTTTAAGTCGTTTAGGGATACTGCCGATCCATTTTCGGTAAGAAGGGCTTTTGCAAGTTCCGGTTTTAAGTGCAGAACCAGTTTAAAGCCCAAAGGAGTGCGTTTCCCTTTGATCAGTTCAAAGCACAGGCTTCGCATATCCTGCCACATGGAAAATTCATAAGGGGGAAGAATTCCCTCATCATTGAAATTTCCGGTAAAAAATTCTTTGTTCATGCGTCCGTCAATAAAAAAGGTATTATAGGTGGTAATAGAGGCTTCTGCCAGCAGGAAAACATCGAAGGCGTTGCTTCCAAGCAGCCTGCTCATAAAAATCTTTCGTTCTTTTATCTTGTATGCTTTCATGGGAGTTCCTTCTAATGCTCTGCTACGAATCAAGAACAGGCGCATTTGCCTGAATGCCTTCTAAACTGGTTGGCGTACAATCATCCGTTTTCTTTTTAGGATGCATTGAGTGTTACAAATTGATTATAAGGAATTTAATCAAAGATGTAAAGATTATTTAGTTTCAAAGAAAGCCTTTATTCTTCGAAAGGAAACCGGACATTCCATGCCGTCAGATAAAATAAGAATCCGCCTTTTTTTGTCGAACTGCCAGATATGTGCAGTGTTGACAATCCAGGATTTATGACAAAGCAGGAACTGTTCATTTAGCTGCACGGCCATCTCCTTAAGTGAGCCTGACTGCTCATAAGCTCCTTCTTTAGTAAAAATCTTGATTTTATGGGCACTTGAAGAAGCTTGTATGCATAGGATAGCTTCCTGTCTGAGGAACAGAGTCTTTTGGCCAATGTTCACGCAAATTGCTTTGTGGATATCATTTTTCCCGGAAGAAAAGAGTTTTCCTGCATGGAGAAGGCATTGCTTTATGCGCCAGGGGATGCGTTGGGGTTCGTCTTTTAAGATATAATCCATGGCTTCTACCCGATATTGAAAAGCCATATGGGAAAGTTCACTGTGGACAGTGATAAAAACAATGAAGCCTCTCGGGTCATGTTTACGGATCTGGGTGGCAAGCTCCATTCCGCCATAAGCGTTGGCTTTTAAGTCCACATCCAGGAAATACAAGAAAGGCGTGGGGTTTTCGGCAATATGGTTCAAAACGTGTTCCGCCGTGCGGGCGGATAATACCACCTTCATATCCAGTTCTTCTATGCAGATAAATTTGTTGATTGTCTCTTTTAAATAGGTTCTGTATTCGTCTTGGTCATCGCAAATAATAATGGGGAGCATAGGAAACCTCCTATAATTTATTTAATTGAAGCAGTTGGGTGAAACTGCCGTCCTTATATTCGGTGTTGAGTAAGGCATTCGGGTGATTGTCTAAAAGAGCCTTCGCTTCATATAATCCGATGCCTGAGTGTTCTTCCTTTTTAGAATAACCTTCTTTAAAAAGTTCCGCAATGTTGGTTATGGGCGGGGAAGAATTAGTAATGCACAGACAATCCTGCTTCTCATTGCATAGGATGCCAATGTATAGTTCCTTGTGGAGAGTCATGGATGCGGCTTCCATCGCATTGTCCAGAAATATGCCAAGTACCCTGACCAGGTCAGGAATATCCATGTGGATTTCCGTGACGGATTCGGGAATGTCTACGGTAATATGTAGCTGAAAATCGGAAGCTTTCAGCACCTTGGTGTAAAGAAGCCCTTTCAGTTCCAGGATTTTCATATTGCTTAGTCTGCCGAGAGATAAATCTTCTGTTGCTAGTTTCCGGCCGTCAGGAAGAAACCTCTCTTCAAAATAACGCTTTAATTCTTCATAGCGTTCTTCTTCCAGATAAGAGTACATGGAAGACAGAATGTTCAGGTAATCGTGTTTAAACCCCCGTATCTCCTGATATAAGCTTTCCAGCCTGTGGGCGTATTCCCTTAGGCTTTCCGCTTGCGCTGCCCTGGTTCTGAGCTGATAATCCTCCTGCATGGCTTTATATAGCTGCCAGATAATCATTCCGGTTGAAAGGAAAAAAAAGAAAAATAGGATTCCATTAAATAACAAAATCGGCGAGGTGTATCCTACATAGTTTCCAAACACCACATTAAAAACAAAAACAAGACCGCACAAAAGGACTTCCAGAAAAATCAAATAGATCAGCTTTCTTTTCTGCTTGTTTTCGCCAAGGGGGATGAGCCATTCACGAATCAGCTTCCGGTAAAGCTGTCCGGCGGGAGAGGTGACGCTGTGTACAATACATAACTGTACTACATTAAAAATGAAGTAATAGAGAAGGTTTTCACTTAAGAAGCCTGTACCTAACCCGGAAAGATGTAAAAGACCGATAATGACGTAGTTGATAGATACGCTAATGACGTAATTCAGTGCCATGCCGACGGCATTAAACAGGGGATGTTTTTGCAGACATAGGATGAAAAGATATACAAGGGAAAAGGAAATAATATTTGTCCATACGCCGATTGATTGCGGCATAAAAAATGAAACGGCAGTACAGCACAAATAAACTATGAGCCGGTGCAGAGGCTTTAACGGTTCAAAACACATATTTGTTAAAAGAACATTAATGCTTAAAAGTGAAATTGCACAGTAAATTAGCCATGATAAATCCATATTTTCTCCTTAGCTAACGTTCAGGACGGTTTTTCTTACGTTCAGGAATTTATTATTTTGTAAGTAATATTTTATGATATATTATAGTTTGTAAAGGGGAAAAGGTAAAGATGTGTCATAAGATAGCGAAAAAAATAATTATTTGGTGTGAAAAAGACCAAGAATTTGACGGATATGAACATATCAAAGCGGTTTATGGGATAGAGGTTTTCCTGGAAAGCTTTTGGAAGTTGGCAGGATTATTGTTGTTAGGGTGCTTGGCGGAGAATAGGCAGATGTTTTTCGTGTCAATTCTATACATATTAGGAATAGAGAAAGAGATGGAAGATCTTTTTCAACTAACTTTAGATTATTTTGCAACTGTATAAGGAGATTATCAGAGCAAGCATACAAATTGGCAATTGATTTTTGGGAGCAGTTGGCAGCGGAACGCTGGTTTACAATGCACAGTGGAAAAGGATGGGCAAACATTGAAAGATTTAAAAAAGGCACTTCATAAAGAGAAAATATTTGTAGCTGTTTTGCTCTCTTGTATGGCAGCGGCAGCAACTGTCATTGAAACAATTTGCCTGGGCAGGGTCATTGATGTATTGGCTGGAAAAGGACGTGACATTGCAGGGCTGTTGTATGTGATCATAGGATCAATTGTTGTGCAATATATGTGTAATACCATTAACACTCGATTTCTTGGAAAGGCTTTATTGGAAACAAGGTATGCGCTTAATCAGTTGATTTTCAGAAAGACTTTGAAAAATTGATTACCGGGAGCTGGAAAATTTCAAGTCAGGGGAACTAAATACTTTGTTTCTGACAGATGTTGAGACAATTGTCAATTATTTCAGGTACTTTGTAGATTGTATAAATGGAATATGTGCCGCATTTCTTTCTTTGTTCATCTGTATTTGGATCAGCTGGAAGTTCTTTTTAATCTGTATTCCGGTTTTTCCTATTATGGCAGTCGGTAGTCTTATCTATAACTCTCAATTTCAGATAGTGGTGGAAAACAGAAAAAAGGCTGAAGAGGAAGCAGGAACCGAGTTTCTTGGCGCTGTCAGGAATACAGACTGTATAAAAGCATATGGAATTGAAAAATTTATGCAGAAACGGTATGAAAAAGTATTATATAGGGTAAAAACGATCAGAGATAAAGAAGCAGTTATCCGGGGGAAAATTGCGATAAAAAACAGGGTTGTTGGAGCAATTCCCTATATTAGCCTTTTTCTTGCAGGGATCTATATGATATGGCGGCAGGAGATCAGTGCGGGAATGTTTATTTCCTTCGCATATATTTTTAGTAATATTCAGTCGTTACAGGATATTCAGGGGATTTTGTCTGAATTTAAGCCATACAAAGTATCAAAGAAAAGAATTGCACATTTTTTGGATATTTGCCCTCTAAAAGAAGAAAAATATATGGACATGGTTGCTGATGATAGGCGAAGCGGTCTATACATAGAAAATGTGTGGTTTAATTATACGGATGAAGCAGAAGTGCTTAAAGGTGTCAGTATGACTTGTTATCCGGGAACGACTACAGCAATAATGGGCGAAAGCGGCTCGGGAAAATCCACTTTATTGAAACTGATCAGCGGACTTTATCCGCTTCAAAAAGGAAAAATTACCATTGGTGTAGATAAGATGGATGCAAATAGTGGATCATGCAGGGAACTTGTCGGTATCGTATTTCAGGAAAATTTTCTTTTTAGTGGAACTATAAAGGAAAATATTGTGATGAGTAGTAAAAATACAGATGAGCAGAAGATTATAGAAGCATGTAAAATGGCAGATATCTGGGATGAAATTCAAGGACTGCCAAAAGGCTTGGATACGGAAACAGCGGAAGCAGGGAGTTCCTTTTCCGGTGGACAGCGTCAAAGGATATGCCTGGCAAGAGCATTTTATGCAAACCCATATGTGCTTATATTAGATGAACCATCGGCAAATCTGGATTCAATCAGTGAAGAGAAAATCATAAAGAATATAAACAGGTATTGCAAAGACATGATTACGATCCTGGTTACACACCGAGACTCAACAGCGAAGTATGCAGATCACATTTATAATTTGGACAAGGGGCGGATTTATGAAAAATGAGGAAAAAAGTGTGTTAACCGGTAAAAAGGACTTCTTAAAGTGGATTACTGGTAAAGTGCGAAGTGTTCAAACGGTATTATTTGGTCATGTAATTCTGGAACCAATGCATTATCTGATAAAGATTCTCACAAGCGCAATTGGGTTTGAACAGCTTGCGAAAGGATTAATTGACCTGAATATAACATATCTGATCAGAGGCGGCTTGATCTATGTAAGTGGGATAATTTTTTCCGCCATTATAAACGGTATAGATGTTTATATGGAAAAAAGAATTGAAAATGACTTGTATGTGAATTTGAAAAAAGAGATTCTTAATTGCCTGTTAAACAGAAAGATAAAAGAAAAACAGATGGTACATTCAGGAAAACTGCTAGATACCTGCACAAAGGATGTTGATATTTTCGTCGATTTTATGGGGATGAAAATTACTGATATGATTACGCCGGTATTTGTTTGTGGGATAAGTATTCTGTTGGTAATAAGCAAAAGTCCGCTTATTGCCGGAGTTGTGTTGGGAACATTGGTCTTTAGTTTTGCTTTGAATCTGTACTTTTTGCCGCGATATGGAGTGATTAACCAAAAGATTCGTAACAGGGAAGAACAATTGACGGTGGGGTTTTTGGAAGAAGTACGAGGGAATGCCATAATAAGGGTATTTACATACCAAAAGGACTATTTAAAGCATATGGCTGAGCTGACCCAAAGGGTATTTGAGGAAAATGACAAAGAAGTACGAACTCGCTTTGTACATGGCGTATTAGTAAATTTTCTGGCTTTTTCCAGTATGACGATTCCTTTTGTGATAGGCGCACTGGTTGTATTGAAGGGCGGACTGCGTGTTGAAGAATTGATGTATATTACACAGATTTCCGGAAATCTGTTGTGGTTTGTGGACATTATGGCACAGGCTGTAGTAAGCATACAGAAAGCCAGAGTCAGTGCGGAACGTATATATGGAATTGTCAGCCGTGAGCAGGAGCCGGTATCGGAGCAGATGGTTCCTGTGTCTTTGGAAAATGCAATTTCAATCACCAATATGTCGGTTGAGTACGGAGAGAAAGAAGTGTTGTCTGATATATCCTTGACGATCCCACAAGGAGCGTATATTGCCTTTGTGGGAGAAAGCGGAAGTGGAAAATCTACGATTTTTAAAGCACTTGACCAATTGACGCCGTATACAGGGGCAGTTAGATTATTTGGTCAGGATGTGAAAAAATACAGTGAAAAAGCAATTAGAAAGCTATTTAGTTATGCTTTCCAGGATACAATGATACTTAATGGAAATCTTTTAGAAAATATACAGTTTGGAAATGAGGGGCTTTCAGAGAAAAAAATTATGGAATTGATCCATATGACCTGCTTAGAGTATTTGATTGGGGATGAGAGCAGTTTAAGAGCGGATATAGGAGAAGCGGGCAATAAGCTTTCCGGTGGCGAAAAGCAGAGAATTGCGGTCATCAGGGCAATTTTGAGAGAATCACCTATCCTTTTGTTTGATGAAGCTACATCTGCTCTGGATAAAGAGAATGAAGAGATTGTCATGAAATGTATTGAAAGCCTGCGTTGCGAGAAAACCATTCTTGTGGCAGCACAGAAGATAAAAACCATTCAAAATGCAGATCGCATATATGTGGTAAAGAATGGGAGAATCGTTGAGATGGGAAGTCATGCTGAATTGGTTGCAAAAAATGGGGAATATACGAGGCTTTGTACATATGGAGAAGAATAATTACTAATATTCGCAAAAGAAATATTGTGCAACTGATATAAGGAGGAAAGCGATTGACTATTATAGAAATGCTTGAACAGGCCAAAGATAAATATGCTCTTAATTGTGCATTAACATATGTAAATTTTAATATAGAGAGCAAAGTTACATATAAAGGCTTTTGGGATGATATCGGTAAAAGGGAATGTGTGTTTTGGCAAAAGGGAATAGTTAAGAGTTTTGTCGCTTTATGGGGAAATAATTCATATGAATGGATAGTAACATGTTGTGCAGCATGGAAAACTGGATGTAATGTATTTGTTATTGATAGTACATGGCCTATGGACAGAGTTGATAGGTTATTAAAGAATATTCAATGTAAGTGGGTATTTACTGATAAGGATTATCTTGGAGAATATCAAGAATATCATATGATAAATCTGGGGGATCAAAGTTATAATAACGCTATAAATGTATTAATGGACAAAACAGAAATTAGCGAAGATGACGCGGCTGTTACAATATTTACATCAGGAACATTATCCAGCGCGAAGAAAATTGTACTTATTTATCAGCGATGTGGTTTATATCAGTTACCTGGTGTTCCGGGCGGTGGTGATGGGAGGCTTATCCTATAGCAGCGTGGCGATTTTGTACCATTCTTTTGGAAGAATGAAGCGGAGCATGAGGGTTTTTACGGATGTGTACCCTTATGCCTGTGAAACCAGTTTATATGTCCAGAGAATCCGGGATTTTCTGGGCATGGAACCGGAACTTGTAAGCAGACAAAAGCTTCCGGTAGCGGAGGGCGCTAAGGAGGCGGTGTTCCGGAATATCTGTTTCGGGTATGGGAAAGATGCAGAAGGGGATGGGCAGGTGCTTAAAGGTATCTCTTTTGACATAAAGCTGGGGGAGAAGATTGCCATAGTTGGTTATAACGGAGCTGGGAAGACTACGCTTATGAAGCTTCTTATGCGGCTGTATGACCCGTCATCCGGGCGGATCGAAGTTAACGGAAGGGATATCCGGGATTATGACCTGCAGGCTTACCGGAGATCCATTGGCACGGTATTTCAGGATTTTAAGATTTTTGCAGGTTCTGTGAAGGAAAATGTGCTGATGGATACCGTGAATCCGGAGATATCTCTGGATTCTATCAGGAAGGCATTGGTGCACAGCGGCCTAAAGGGACGCCTTGAAACGCTGCCAGAGGGCATGGACACGATGATGACTACGGAATTTGATAAAAAGGGCGTTAATTTATCCGGTGGTGAAAGCCAGAAGCTTGCCATTAGCAGGGTGTTTTACAAAGATGCAGGGCTGATTATCTTAGATGAGCCGTCCAGCGCCCTTGACCCTATTGCAGAATATCAGCTAAATCATGCAATGCTGAAGATGGCGGAGCAGGGAACTCATAAGGAGCTGCTGAAAGCAAAAGGCAGATATGAGCGAATGTGGAAGGTGCAGGCGGGGCAGTATTTTGACCGGTCAAATCACAATAATCAAGAAGACAAATATTTCGTAGTCCTTAAGGATATCGACTGATTTCATTAACGCAGCAAATCCATTTTTACGAGAGAATCCTTGCCTATGAACCAAGACGAAAAAGCTGCCGGGATCAGACGATTTCGGAAATTGGAAGGTCTTTCAGTACCTTATGACGATGGTGCCAGAATAATTTTCTTGTTTAACGGCTTTGAGTTTTGGAAGATGAAACCGGCAACGCATTTGATTAAGCATGTTCTGGAGGGTAATTCTTCTTATATGACGTCAATCATCCTGGCGGAAGAGCAAGGGTTGATACCGGACTTATTGGCGAAAGGGTAGAGCATAACTGTGAAGCGGAACTTGCACTGAAAATTGTCACGAAAAAGGAATAGGATGAAAAGGCAGGCCGTCTCAAAAGGGATATGCCTGTCTTTTTTGATGCAGCGAAAATATAAGAAAAACTGACTTGCTTTTGGGAGAATGCTGAAACATTTCATTAATTGTTGGCTGAATAAATCATCTTATGGTATGCTATAATTGTGGCGCAAAAAAGCAGGGCGTTTGATGATCGGAGGCAGATCGGTGATGAAAAAAAATAGGATCTTTTTGATTATTATAGGAATTTTTACTGTAGGGCTGGGGATAAAATTTGCTGCTGGCAGCCGGAGCGTACCCGTATATGAAAATGCTGTTGTGGAAGACGGGGACTTAGCCGAACCATATGGCCGGAATGGAAAAGGGGAAATGGAAGAAGCAAAAACACAATCCGAGGACGAGGAGCTGGAAGCAGAAATGATGGAAAAAGAACAGCAAGAACCGGAAAAGCAGGATAAGGCTGCAGTTCCTGAGCTGGTGCATGTGCCAAGGCCGATAGTTCGATTAGATGGAGAAGTGGGTGAATTAGAATACGATTGGAATTATAACAAGATCAGGGTCGATGCAGACACCCTTCTTCTGCTTGGTGGCTGTTACTTTAGGGAAAAGAAGCTGACTCAGAATATTTTGTTTTTGGCGAAAGCACCCGATTTTACCCTTCGGGAGATTTCCAGGCAGGTTGACGAAGGATGGCATAACGATGATCCGGATGAGTGGATGGAATTGCGAATGGAACTCTTGCATTCGGTAGATGATGGTTATGTTTATGAAGTGGACGGGGTCTTGTATCTTTTGGATAAGGATTTTCAAGGAATAGAGCCGATTTGTGATATTGCTAAGATGATGGGAAATCTTTACCGGTTTTCTCCAGATACATTTAATAACTGTGATATATCTAAAGATGCTTCAAAGCTGCTTGCATGTACGAATGAGGGGATTTGTGAATATGATCTGGAAAGCGGGGAGAGGGAGTTGCTAGAGCCGTCCTTCTTTGAACATCATGAAATTGTTGTTGAGGAAGGTGACTGTATGTGCGGGGCGCGGGACTTTACGTTCCAGGGTCCTGTGAAGGTGGAATATGCACCTGGTGATCAAGGTTATGCATATTTGACGGGAACGGAAGAGGCGTCTTGGGGAGATGTAAACGGAGCGGTTCTTCGTTCCGGAGAGGGAGAAACTATTTACCAGAAGGAAACGGAGTATATGAACGGCTTTCAGTGGATAGAGACAGAAGATGCGGTTTATTTGGCTGTTTTTTATTCGGAGGGGGACTATAGTACCTATTGGATGGATCGTGTGGATATTAATACTGGGGAGATGGAGACCTTTTTGGTACCGGAGGAAACCTTTTATGTAGAAGGCGCTTGTGTGGAGTTTTTAGATGAAGACACCTTGTTTTATTTTAATTTTGATAAAACGGATACTGACGAGGAGGAAAAAAATGTAATTGAGATTTATCACCTTTCTTCAGGCGAGCGGCAGGATTTAGTAGTTACCGGGGATGTGGAGTGGGAAATGGGAATGCTCTCAGACGGAGCACGCAGTGTATGGCTTGTCCGGTATCCGGTACCGTAAAATATAAATCAAATTTTGCAGGTATTTTACCCCGGTATAGGGCATTTTGCCCGCCGGGGTATTGTTTTTGCCTGTATTTGAATTATACTAGAGTCATGCTAAGATAAAGGGGAAATTGAGATGAAATTGACTATCTATCAGGATCTTGCAATTCCTGAAACGGAAATCATTATCCATTGCACTCATATGGACATGCGGCTGCAGCATCTGGCCGGGCTGATCAGGCAGTATGGCTTTTCCCTGGCCGGGTTTCAGGAAGGAAAAGAATTTCAGATTCCGTTAGAACAGGTTTATTTTATAGATTCCGTTGACGGGAGGACCTTCCTTTATCTGGAAAAGGAGGTTTACTCCTGCCGGGAAACGCTGGCCGCGTTGGAAAAAAAGCTCATTCATACTTCTTTTGTGCGGATCAGTAAAAACTGTATTATCAATGTTAATTTTCTGGAAAGCGTACGTCCGTTATTTAATCATCGTCTGGAGGCTTTTTTGACCAATGGGGAAAAACTGATAGTTACCCGTAGTTATATTGAAGCTTTGAGAGATAAGCTGAAAGGAGCAAGTTTATGAAAAATCTTTTATTTTCACGCATCCCTTCCGTATGTATCTGTTTTACCCTGATTGTCATAGGAGACATGGTGGTCACTCTTTTGTGGGGGAGCGGAGGATCCCCTTTTTTGCTGGTGCTGCTTGGATGGTTGATTGCATGTCAGGTTGTGGATTGGTTGATGGGCAAGATAGAGTTCCGCAAGTGGAGCCATTATTGTGTGACGGAGTCGGTAATATTGTACTTGTTGTCGCTGGTTGTTTTTGGGATCTTTCTTTGGGATTCTTGGAATCTTTCCCGGCTGGCGGCTTTTACGGTAATTTTTTTATTCACGGACGGGTTTATCTTTTGGTATTTCCATAAACGTCAGGAAATCCAGGCAAGGGAGATCAATGAGCTGATCAGGGCGGAAGAAAAATAAAGATTTTTTAAAACAGTCTCATTGCATGACCTGTCAAAATAAGCTATGCTTGGGGTAGGGGGTAGATGATATGGCAAATGAGGATAAAAAAGATTTTAACGCGATGTTACATGATAGCAAGGACATGCCAAAGTTCCAGACGGTCACAGACCACAAAAGCATTGAGAAGTATGGCGGAAACAGGATGTATTTTGCCCCGCCCATTGATTATGACAAGGCAATGAAACAAGTTCCATACGGCAAGGTGATTACAGTCGGGAAGATCCGGGAGTATTTTGCCAAATCAAGAGGCGCAGACTTTACGGAGCCTATCACAGCAGGGATTTTTGTTTCGATTGCAGCATGGGCAAGTTACCAGCGTTTAGACGATGAAACGCCTTATTGGAGGACGCTTAAGGCGAAGGGGGAATTAAACGAAAAATATCCTGGGGGTGTTAAGGCGCAGAAAGAAAAGCTGGAGTCGGAAGGGCATACGGTGATTCAAAAAGGCCGCAAAAATATCAGATATTATGTGAAAGATTATGAAAGCGTTCTTTTCGATCTATTCCAAAACAAAGAGGCTGCCCTGTAATTTCAGAAAGCCTGTAGTCAAACAAGATTGGGCATGGCCTGGAGAAATGAAAATTCATGTAAAAAGCCTGGGAGCGAAACAAAATGGTTTTGCTCTCAATTTTTTATGATGAAGTGAACCATTTAGGAAGTCGTGGCGAATATAGGGTGAACAGGCAATGGAGGTGAGACATTGGACGCAAGAGAAATTGAAAGATGTATTGATGAGTTTGGCACGGATATCTATCGGTTTTGCCTGAAGCTTTGTATGGATCAGACAGACGCTGAGGATTTATACCAGCAGACGTTCCTTAAGGCATTGGAAACCACATGGACGCTGGATTGGGAACAAAATCCCAGGGCATTGTTTTTTTCATTGGCGCACAATCTTTGGAGAAGTGACAGGCGGAAAATGGCACGCCGGAACAGAATCGCTCCCTGCGGTCATTTGGACGAAAATGTACATGAGACATTACGGTTAGAGGAAAATATGGAAGAAAATCTGTTCCAAAAAGAACTGATAGCGGAAGTGGACCGGATGATTCAGGAGCTTCCGGAAAAAATCCGGGTGCCGCTTATCTTGTTTTATCTTTCGGACTGCTCTATAGAGCAGATAGCAGCAATTATAAAAAAGCCGCCTGGAACCGTGAAAAGCAGGTTGTTTAAGGGAAGGAACCTGATCAAAAAAAGATTGGAGGATATTGGCTATGAAGGATAACCGTTTTGATCCGCAGACGGACCGGGCCATCCGGGATTCTATGAAGCTGAAGGATGAGCCGTCCAGGGAATTAAACGATAAATTGAAAGAAGCAGTGTACCGGAAGGAAAAAGCTTTGCAAAAACAGCCTGCAATATACCGCTTGTCTTTTTGGTACCTGCCTATGATTTTTAATTTGGTAACATTTGGCGCGCTGGCAATCATTGCCCTTATGGTGGTCAACAACGTCTATCTGTCTTATGTGATTGCTGGCATCTGCATATATATTGGGATTTCCGGCGTGTTGCTTACGGCAGTGGGGGTAAAAAGGGCAAACTTCAAAGAGGAGTTGGCAATCCATGTTGAGAAAAGGGGTGCATTGGCATGAAACAAACAAATAATAAAAAATTTTTATTCTATCTTGGTATTTTGGCAGTCATACTGTTAGTCTCTTTGCGGTTTGGCTTGTATTTTTTGAAAATTGGCGGCTTTAGCGGTCTTTCGGTTTGGCTCCCTGTCTTGCTTTTGGGCTGTATTGTGTTTGCCTTTGGCACATCGGCTTTCTTTGGGGCATGGGTGTACCGGGACTGTAAAATGCGGAGCGATGACCCATTTTTATGGGCGGCGGTGGTTTTCATTGCTACGCCCTTTGTGGGATTGCTGATTTATTTCCTGCGCCGTCCGGAAGTCAAAAGGGCTTGCCCGGCCTGCAGCCATCGGATCTCGTTAAAGGCAAAATATTGTGAAAAATGTGGGACACAGGTTGAAAATAAGGAGGATGATGATATGGTACTAAGACAAAACACTCGGGATTTACGGTTTTTATTTGCGGGAACAATCAGCATGGTGTTGATGCTGCTATGCCTTTTTGGTTTTATGGCCAGTGTTTTTACAGGAGATGGCGTAAACACGGATGTTACTTCCAATGAGCGGGTTTGGAACCTTGGCGTCATCAACATGAATAGCAGCAGTTACAACGGCGGCATCTGGAAACTGGATTTTCAAAGCGCCAGCAATGGATTTATCAAGGAGCAGAATATGACGGTTGAAGATGCGAATTCCCAGGTTCTTTATGCTGACATTTCCTGTCAGACGGTGCCGGAAGGCGCAACGCTGGTTTTATGGCTGGTGCAGGGAGATGTAGCGGAGTCCGTTGATGTAACCAACCTTTCCAAACCGCTGGAATACCCTTTGGGTGCATTTCAAAATGGAAAAGTCTGTGTAAGGCTTCAGATCAATGGTGTAGAAGATACCGTTTCAGAAATATATGTTCGGTGATAACGGTAAGAGCCACTTTACGATTTCGGGGTGTTAAGTTACAATAATGCTGTATCAATGATGCGGTAAAATAAAGGTGGCGGATTTATGTTTAAGATTTTAGTGGTGGAGGATGACCTTCCCTTAAGTGCGGGGCTGCCGGTAATCTTTTTGACTGCAAATGACCTGGAAGAAGATGTGATAGGTGGTTTTGATCTGGGAGCAGATGACTATATTACCAAACCCTTTAACACGGAGATTCTGATGCGCCGCCTGGAGGTTGCACTGCGGCGTAACCACCCGCCTGTAAAAACATTGGCGGATCGTTACGATGACGGTTTCCTTTGCCTGGACTTTGGCGCTCTTATTGCGATCCGGAACGGTGAAAAGCTGGCGATCACCCCTAATGAGTATAAAATACTCCGGCACTTGACCGCCAGCCCGGGCAATCTTGTAACCCGGCAGATCTTGCTGGAAAAGCTGTGGGACTGTGAGGGGAACTACATTGACGACCATACGCTTACCGTGACTATGAACCGGCTGCGGGCGAAGATTGAAGAGGCAGAGCATTGCCGCATCCGCACGGTCAGGGGAATGGGGTATATCTGGACAGGAACCAATCTTGAGGAAAGCGCCGGGGGCAGTGCATGTGGCATGGAGGAAAGGGCATGAGAAAAATTAGATACAGGTCAATACCAGTAAGCGCCATACTGGCAGCCATAGCAATTTTGACCATTCTTTTGGGCATACTGTGGGAGGGGATCCCGCCTGCTTAAAACGACGAGCCGGGAATTTCATCAGACTATTATAATGATTACCCATAATCTGGATATCGCACAAATGGCTGACCGTGTGATACGGATAGAGGACGGGCGGATGGTATGTTAAAAAACAAATATAGCATATCCAACCGAAATAACAATTAAGATTACCGCACTGACGGCCGAAAAAGCCTCAGACGGACTAACGGCAAAAACGCTCAGGGAATTAATGATCCCGTGGGTAAGGATGCAGGGGATCAGGCTTTTCCCCCGGTAAAATAAGACCGTAAAAAGAAAGCCGATGGCAACGGCATAGCAGATTTGAAGCAGGGTGGAAAAAAGTTCTGCACCGTTTAAAAGGTTCACAATATGGCCAATGCCAAAAGTTATGCTTGAAACCAGGACTGCCTGTCTGATGCTGGCCTTAAGGCAGAGCGCTTTGAATAAAAAGCCACGGAAAATGATCTCCTCAATGAATCCTACGCAAAGCATACTGATCACATACAGGGCGCTTTCTAAGGGGGAGAATCGTAGCGTGATGCCGCCCCAAAGATTGCAGGATGCCAGAAAGAGAAGGGGGATGAAATATAGATAGCTCTTTGCACTTCCCTGAAATTTACAAAGACCGTATTTCTCCATCAGATGGTTTTTTTGAATAAAGCGCCAAAGGAAAAGAACAAAGAGGATGCATAACGGAACAGTCACAGATTTGACAATGCCGACAGAAGCCGAAAAGCTCTCGGCAGCGCTAAATAGAGTGACATAAAGAGTAATCCAGATTAGGGAAAAGGAAAGTTCATTTTTTGCATAGAATCGTTTCATTGTTTTGTTCTCCCTTTTTGATAAATAATTTAGTTGCCGTTTTTAGCAGAGGCAGACACTGTTCCAAGATATGTCTGTTTCAAACAGGATAAAATGGTGGTTTCATCATATTCCATGGCATTATTGGCAAGCATACTGGCATAGCCGTGCAGGAAAAGAAAGAGGGACAGGAAAATAGTTTTTGCTTGTTCCCTGTTTGACTGGGCAGTCTGTTGTATCATGGCAAGGATAGGCTTTAATTCTTTGGAACTGATCAGGTCAGAAAGGCTTTTTCCGGCAAACTTTCCAGATTGGAAGAGAAAGCGGAATAACTGCTGCTGTTCTTGGGCAAAACGGATATAACGAAGCCCAATTTCTAATAATGGGTGGTCACATTTCTCAATATCGTGGGTCAAATACCAGGAATGGTAGGCGTCTGACTCCTCATAAGCTGCTTTTTTAATTTCCTCTATTTTAGAAAAGTAATATAGTACCGGCTGGGTTGAACAGGAAAGTTTTTGGGCAATGGCCCGGGCATTGATATGTTCAAATCCTTCTGCCTTTGCAATCTCAAAGGCGGCGTGAACGATCATTTCTTTCGTAATTTTAGGTTTGGGTGGCATTTCGATAGATTCTCCTGATATATAATAAATGTTATATAACAATAATAATATATCGACTTCTCTTATTTGTCAAGCAGCGTTTTTCAGGAATTGGGTGAGGCATGTCGGAAGAGAAGGAAAGATAGTGTTTATTAAATATTTATAAACGGATTGACGATATATGAGAAATATGATACCTTTTATTTAAAGCATTATATTTCTACTTTCTTATGATACACATCTTAATGTTCTGAAGTCTTTTAGAAATCTCAATGCTTTGCTCACCTAATTCACAGCAGAGGGATTTCCATATGGTTTCGGACGAAGTGAAAGCCCTCACATTTTTAAGGAGGTCTTTTCTTTATGAAGGTATCGGAAGTAACTGCAAAACATACTTACAAAGCAAGTATGTTTGAAATGATTTTCAGCAACGAAAAGATGCGGTGGAACAGGCGATCAGCGAATGCATCAGGGAAGGGATCCTGGCGGATTTCCTTATGAAGAACAGGGCGGAGGCGAAGAAGATGAGCATCTACGAATATGATGAAGTGAAACATATGCGCCAGACAAGAGAAGAGGGATATGAAGACGGGTATAACACCGGATTTGATAAGGATACGACAACGGTCAAGACCGGCTAAACCATCTGATCCTCAAATTATGTAATGCCGGACGTACGGAAGACTTGATAAAGGCGGCTGGTGATAAAGCTTACCAGCAAAGCCTTTTTGAGGAATTTGGACTATAGGAATAACCGTTAGCTCCGAAGGGCGGCCTTGCGAATGGATACGGCGGAACCGTTGGTTGATCTGTCATTTCTAAACGGCCCTCTGCTAAGAAATAAATTCTACGTCGCCACGCTTTATCAGAGCGTGGCGACGTAGAATTCGTGATCCATCAAGTGTGCGTTAGTTAACGTCTCTACCCCAACGAAATGACCTTAGTAAAGTTCTGGTAATTGGTCTAATGTTATGGCATAAGGGCTGTTGTACATTTCTTTGAGTATTTCATAAGTATTGTAATTTTCACTGGTGCAGAATTCATGGGACCAGGTCATGTAGCTTGCCCAGCCTGTTTTTTCTTTTATAAGCGCTGCCGGAGAAGGGAGAGTACCGGTTTCGCCGATCAAGGTGATCTTTGGCTGGGATGTAATTTGGATAAGGTTTTGGTAATTGTCCCCCTGGCTTGTGTGTTCGTGGGCAGGGGAATAGATATCCATTGAAATGATATCCGTCACGTCATCGCCGGGATAACATTCAGCAACCGGGGAATTCCATACCCAGATCAGGTTATTTAATTTGTGGACATTGGTGTAGCGCTCATACATGATCCGCCACAGCTTTTTTAACGCATCAGGGCCTTTGCTGCCCCACCAGAACCAATCTCCATCCCCTTCATGAAAGGGACGCCAAAGGATAGGGATCTGCTTCTCACAGAACGGGCGCAGCAGCCCGGCCATTACATCCATATCGGAAATAAGGGCAATGTTTTCCGGAGTGCCATCTATGACTGCTTTATCAGCATCAAAGTCCGTATAATCAGCATAAAAAGATTTTGCATGGCCATACAGGGGGGAGAACCAGTGCCATGTGAAAGTGATAAGGCCTTTTTGGCCCGCCCATTCCCATGCTTTTTTTAATGTCCCATAGTTTTTAGCCACTTCATCCATACACGCTTTGTCTGTTTCAAAGTAATTGATGTTAGGTGAATAGGATAACAGCTCAAAACCCAGCAATGCAGGTTGTTTCCCGGTAATCGCTTTTATATGGTACAATTCCTCCTGATCCATGGATTGGGTATGTTGTCCGGTAACGATCTTTTCGTAGGTAATATCGGAAAGATATTTCATAACATTCTTAACACATTGTTGTGCGTTTTTATTTTGTGGAAGATAGATTTTATCGCTCATAGTCATCCTTTCAGCCCGTTTTTGGCAATTCCAAGTTTTTCCGCTGCTTTATGCAGATAATATACATGATATTCCGGGATCTTTCCCCGTCTGTCAGGGCCTACGTTTAGCAAAAGATTTGCATTTTTCTGTCTGGCCTTCTCATACCATCCTGCAATGGTAAAATGGGAAGGGTGAAGTACATCCTGGCCATGCCTGTAATACCAGTTAGGCGTTAATGTGTTACAATATTCTAATGGAAGAAACACCTTTTGTCCATCCGGTTTTATCCATGTCTGTCTGCTGTCTGCTTCGCATACTTTTTCCTGGTAAATGTAGTCGCAGCGTTCTGCAATCCGTAGATCTACAGGGAAATATCTGACGGCTCCTGGCCGGTCACTGGAAGTATTGTTAGCGACAAGGCAGTCAGGCTGCAATTGGTGTATCATCTGATACAAGGTATCCCACTCCCAGACTTCCCCATGCTTTAGTCCTGAAGAGGGATCTGTTTCCCATGCGCTGTCATACATCCACTCTTTGGTGGGGTGTTCTTTATCCCATCCTCCGTCGAACCAAAGTTCCACAAGATCTCCGTATTGTGTTAAAAGCTCTTGAATCTGGTTTCGCATATAGGCGGCATATGTGGCATCCTCATGGTAAAGCGGGAAATTTCTGTCCCACAGGGCATAGTAAAGCCCAACCTTTAAACCTTGTTTGCGGAATTCCCGTACAAATTCTCCAACCACGTCTACCTGGCAAGGGGAATTTTTGACAGAATATTCTGTAAAACGGCTGGGCCATAAGCAAAAACCGTCAACATGCTTTGCCGTAAGAACTGCATAATTCATACCGCTTTCTTTTGCCAGTTTTGCCCATCCTGCAATATCCAGTTCTGTAGGGTCAAATCGTTCCGCCGGGAAACTTCCGCTCCCGCATTCATCAATGCCTTCAAATGTCGTCAGGCCAAAATGGATAAACATCCCGTATTTTAATGACATCCAGTCTTTTTGTGCTTGATTTGCCTGGGCCATGATCCCATACCTCCTTAACCGTGTCATACACATACACGAACAATTTTCTCAATTATAAGAAAGGGGAAGGAAAGATTCTTCCGCTTAATTGATATTTCCTTGTACTATATTGACCACTGTAAAAATTTTATGGGAAAATTTATAATTGTAGTGTATAATGAAGCAGAAATATGAAATTTCCATAGAAGGACGACAGAAAGGAGCATGGAGTTACATGTCAAAAATAATTTTAACCGGAGACCGCCCCACCGGCCGCCTTCACGTCGGCCATTACGTTGGTTCATTAAAAAGGCGGGTGGAGCTGCAAAATTCCGGTATCTACGATAAAATCTTTATTATGATCGCTGATGCACAGGCCCTTACGGACAATGCGGAACAGCCGGAAAAGGTACGTCAGAATATTATCGAGGTGGCTTTGGATTATCTTTCCTGCGGGCTTGACCCGGAGAAGTCCACATTATTTATCCAATCCCAGATTCCGGAACTTTGTGAATTATCCTTTTATTATATGAACCTGGTGACCGTTTCCCGGTTACAGAGGAACCCCACGGTGAAAGCTGAGATCCAGATGCGGAATTTTGAGGCAAGCATTCCGGTTGGCTTTTTTACTTATCCTATCAGCCAGGCTGCCGACATTACGGCGTTTAAGGCGACCACCGTACCGGTAGGAGAAGACCAGCTTCCTATGCTGGAGCAGACCAAAGAGATTGTCCGTAAATTTAATTCCGTTTATGGGGATACGCTGGTAGAGCCGGATGTGCTGCTCCCAGGTAACAAAGCCTGTCTGCGTCTTCCGGGTATTGACGGCAAAGCCAAGATGAGTAAGTCGTTAAATAATTGTATTTATCTTTCTGATACGGAAGAGGATGTCCGCAAAAAAGTAATGTCCATGTTTACGGATCCCAACCATCTTCAAGTATCCGATCCAGGCAATGTGGATGGCAACCCGGTATTTATTTACCTGGATGCTTTCTGCAAGGATGAAATGTTTGCCAAGTACCTTCCTGAATATGCCAATTTAGATGAATTGAAAGCCCATTACACCCGGGGAGGTCTGGGGGACGTGAAGGTGAAGAAATTTTTAAATCATGTGCTCCAGGAAGAGCTTGCCCCTATCCGTGCTAGAAGAAAGGAATGGGAAAAGGATATTCCCGCGGTTTATGAGATTCTTCACAAGGGAAGCATTACAGCCAGGGAGGCCGCGGCAAGTACGTTAGATGATGTGAAAGAGGCAATGAAGATCAATTATTTTGATGACCATGCGCTGATTGCTGAGCAGGCAAAGAAATATACGGAAGAAAAATAGAACAGAAATTTAGGTAAAAGACCCTCAGGCAGCCTGGCCTTAGGGTCTTTTATTTTGGCAAAAAGGAAGGGGGCTGAATTGGAATAAAATACAAGGTGCACAAGGAAAGTCAATATAGTGTAAAAGAATGTCAAAAGAACATAAGACTTTGGCAAATGGAAACAATACAATGTAGGCATATTAAACAACAGGAGGTTTCAATATGAAAAAGTTTTTAGCTACATTGTTAACGACAGCAATGACTGTCTCCCTTCTTACAGGATGCGGCGGAAAGGGGGAGCCGGAGGCACCGGAAGCTCCTGCACAGTCAGAGGATGCAGCGCAGACAGAAGATGTGGCACCGGATGCTGGGGAAGCAGAGGATGCAGGGCAGGAAGAGCCTGCGGATGCAGAACAGACAGGTTCAGGCAGCTATGCGGCTTATGATGCGATTGACGTAGAAAGCCTGCGCGGAACCAGTATTACTGTGTATACCCATATGGGTCAGAGGGTGTTAGGTGAAGAGAAAAAGGACGAGCAGGGAAATACTTACCGTGATGAAAGCACGGCTATTTTGGCCCAGCTTGCGGAGCGTTTTGAGGAAGAATATGGAATCCATGTAGATTTCCAGATTTCCCAGACGGAAAGTGACATTGAGCCATTGCTCCAGGTGCAGGATCCGGCGGTGGATGTCTTTACGAATCCTAACTGGCCGGTAGAAAAGTGGCAGAGTTATGCGGAACCTTATTTTACCTTAGAAGAAGGGGAAGCAATTTATGGAGAATATGCCAGTGTTATGCCGAATGATGGAGAATATATCTATTCCCTTATGCCTGGGAAAGCATATGACAATGCAGTCGTTTACAATGAAGAAGCGATCAAGTCAGTAGGATATGACGCAATTCCAGGGACACTGGACGAGTTTAATGAAATGTGCAAGAAGCTGAAAGAGGCAGGGATTACGCCTATTTCCCTTCATAGAGTAGAGAACTGGCCGTTAGACACCTTAAAGGGATTTGCCAACTATGTGTCAGGGGACAATGATACCTTTGATGCGATGTTAAAGAGTGACACTCCTTTTAATGAGGATGAGCCGGTAGGAAAGACGATTAAAATGTATACTCAGTGGAAAGCGGATGGATTCTTTGAGCCTGAGATGTACACAGACTTTGGTGTGGCAATGGATTCCGTTGCTTATGGCGATGCTGCAATGATGTTATTTGGTTCCTGGGTAGTTCCTCAGATCCAGGGAAGGGTTCCGGAAGGGACGAGTCCTTCTGTCATTAAATTTGCACCTGCGCCTGATTTTGGCAATGGCAGATTAGTTACAGCGGCAGCAGCAGATAACTACTCTATCGGAAAAGGATCTGATAATAAGGATGCGGCAAGACTGTTTATTGAGTACATTGCTGAAGATGCCCAGTTTATTGCAGACAGCGGATTTATAGCAAACAAAGCAGGCGTAGAGCCGATCGTACCGGATTTGTATGCGGTGATTGATGAAGCCATTGAAAAAGGAGAAGCATCTACGGTCCTGCAGGCAGCAACTACCCAGAACAAGCTGAATAATGAAGAAGCTTTAGGGGAAGCAAACCTGCTTGCTGATATCAAATGGGCAGGAAATCTGTTTGACGCCCTGGATGTGACAAAGCCTGATGACTGGAGCGCTTACGAAAAGCAGGTACAGACGCAAAACGAGGCATATGCAGAAGCAAAAGAATATTTGGGATATGAATGGATCGGGGAATGATCTAAGAAAAGGAAATGATTTAGGACTGGGCAGCTCTTTGGGGCTGTCCGGTCTGGTCTATAAGGAGAAGGTATGAAAAATAAAAGCAGGACAAAACTGATCGTATGTTTTTTAGCGCTGCCTTTGGTGCACCTATTGATTTTTTCGTATGTCCCTATACTTGCCAACGTAGGACTTAGCTTTACCAACTGGAAGGGAGTGGGTACACCCAAGTGGGTGGGAGGAAGAAATTATCAGAAACTGCTCACGGATCCACAGTATATTGCCATGTTTAAAAATTGCCTGTGGTATTTTGCAGTGGCGGTTCCACAATTGCTTCTGGCATTTGTGCTTGCAGTGGTAGTCAATGGAAAATTCCGGGGGCTGAGTATTTTTAAGGGGATCTTAATTATCCCCTATTTATTAAACGGCGTTATCGTATCGACGATTTTTATCATCTTTTTCAATAACAGCGGTACGCTCAATGCGATCTTACAATTTTTAGGGTTAGGTAATTTTACCCAGCAGTGGCTTCAGAACCTGAAACTGGTAAATCCGTCTATTGCATCGATCAGTATTTGGCGTTACTACGGAATGAACTTTATTATGTTCTTTGGGGCGCTCCAGACGATTCCAACAGAATTGTATGAGGCGGCAGCAGTGGACGGATGTACGAAGCTGCAGGAAATCCGCTATATTTCCATCCCATTTATCAAAAAGGTGCTCTTTATCAACATTCTGCTGAGTGTGTCCGGTTCCATACAGGTATTTGAGATCCCTTATATTATGATGAACGGCGGTAACGGGACTTTGACCCCGGTCATCCAGATCCAGCAGAGTATGAGGGATAACCGGGTTGGGTTTGCAGCGGCTCTGGCGGTAATGGTATTTTTTATCGTACTGCTGGCGATCGGAGTACAGAAGCTGTTTATAAAGGAGGACAACGAATGATACGGGAAAGCAGATTCTATAGAATAGTCAGATATGTCATCCTTGTGCTGGCCAGCCTGTTTGTGATCATACCTTTAGTGCCGCTTGTATTTATGGCATTTAAGACAGGACGGGAGTATACGGAAACATCGGTGCTTGCGCCTCCGGCAAACTGGATGAATTTTTATAATTTTTCATATGCCATCCGGGTGGGGGAACTTGGAAAAGCGCTTTTTCATACGGTGATCATTTTGGGAATATCCCTTGCCGTCCAGATTTTATTTACATGTATGGTATCTTATGTGTTGCACCGGTTTGATTTCAGAGGTAAAAAAGTGGTGAAAACCCTCTTTACGCTTACTATGTTTATCCCGGCGGTGACCACCCAGACAGTGGTCTTTAGGATGATGTACGCGGCAGGGCTGGTAAACTCCATGTGGAGCGTAGTGATTTTATATTCAGGGGTAGGCATTATAGGAATCTACATTATGTTAAATCTGTTGGATTCCATATCGAAAGAATTGGATGAGGCGGCATTGATTGACGGAGCGGGATATTTTTATATTTTTTGGAAAATTGTATTCCCGCTTTTGAAACCGGCGTGTACCACTTTGCTGATCTTAAATGGGATAGGATTGTATAATGATTTTTATATCCCCAATTTGTACCTGAATAAAGAAGTGCAGACCTTTACGGTGGCCTTGTATAAGTTTTTTGGTTCGATGTCAACGCCCTTTGAGATCGTGGCGGCAGCAATTTTAATAGGGATCGTTCCTATTGGCATTGTATTTTTATGTCTCCAAAAATATATTTATTACAGCCTGGCAGGGGCAGTGAAATCATGATGACGGAGACGAAATGGTTGAAAGTTTTATCTATGATCCATTTGGTGGCTGTTTTGAGTATATGCTTTTTTTGCGTTTGTCTGTTTTCTCTGACGATTCTGCTTCCGCCTGCACTGTGCGCCGTATTTGCGGTGGGGAAAGAATTGATTGAAAACAAATATAATGTATATGACGGGCTTTTTAAAAAATTTTGGAAACAGATGCTGGCTCTGAAAAATAGCCTGCGGTTCCTTCCGCTATGGCTGCTTTCGGCCTTGCAGGTTGTAGGAATTTGGGCTTCGCAAAATATGGGACTTTTTGTCCTTCAAGTGATATTATTGGTATGTGGAGCTTTTTTACTTACTTACCTGTTATACTCCTGTGCGTATGTTGTCTTTTTGGACGAGAAGGTGCGCTGTGAAGAGGTATTTGTAAGGATGTTCAGCAGGGTCGGGATTTTAGTCAGTCTCTTTTGTTTGATGGTGCTGGCGATGGTCTTCTTTCAGCCCCGGTTTTTACCTGTCTTGTTTTTGGGAGGGAGTTTTCCTTTGCTTGTCATAGAGGCGGCTATTTATGTGACGGTGAAAGAACCGGAGAGTAGGAAGGAATGATAAAGAGATAGCAGGAGGTTGAGTTCTCAGATGGATGGGATGATCATGGAAATACAGCGGTTCTGTCTACAGGATGGACCGGGCATCCGGACTACGGTGTTTTTGAAAGGATGCAATATGAAATGTAAATGGTGCCATAACCCGGAAAGTATGGAAATGGCTCCGGTATTGATGTACCGGGATGAGGCCTGCATAGGCTGCGGAGGATGTGCCCGCATTTGCCCGAATGGGGTACATCAGGTAAGTGGCAGCGTACATAAAGTTGACCGGAGCAAATGCACAGGCTGTGGCGTCTGCATAGGGAGCTGCCCGGTGGAAGCTCTGTCGATGAACGGTTTAAGGGTAAGCGCCGGCCAGGTAATGGAGGAGATCTGTAAGGATGAAAAATATTATGAAAGTTCCGGCGGCGGTGTGACTTTTTCCGGTGGTGAGGCTACTTTGCAGCCAGAATTTTTGAAGGAGCTTTTAGCGCTGTGCAAAGAAAGAGGGTATCATACTGCAGTGGAGACCAACGGGCTGCTTTCCCCTGACTTGTTAACGGACTTACTTGTGCTGGTGGATCTGTTTCTTTTGGATTATAAGGTTACCGGGCAGGAACATGCCATGTGGACAGGGGTACCGGGAGAGCCAGTCCTGCAGAGCCTTGAGAAAATGCAAGAGGCTGGAGGCAAAGTAATCCTGCGTTGTCCCATCATACCCGGAATCAATGATACAAAGGTGCATTTTGCTGCAATCAGGGATCTAAAAAAGAACTACTCCTGCATAGATCATGTGGAAGTCATGGCTTATCATGATATTGGCAAAGGAAAATGGAAAGAATGCGGGAAAATATATGAGCTTGGACATATACAAACGGTACTGCCGGAACAAAAAAGAGTTTGGGAAGAGGAAATAAATAAGGAGGAATAAAAATGCTGCGGCCAAAAAGAAATAAGATAAAAGAGGCAACGGAATTTACAGATCTTTATAACCAGTATTCATACGATAAAAATATAAGGGAAGCAATGTGCGTGGACTATCAGCTTAAGCATATCCTGCTTCCGCTTGAAGAAGATGACATGCTGGCCGGAAAAATGGAACATGGATACATAGGGTTTTCTTCGCAGTATGGAGGCATTTACACCTATTATTATAATGAAATACCATACATGACGGCGCTGGAAGAGTGTAGGGGCCAACTTTCGGAAGAGGAACAAATGAAAGCGGAATTTGCCGCAGAATTTTGGAAACTGGAAAATACGGCCAAAAAACATGCAGATGCGTTTATAAGCCGGTATGGTTTTGAACCGCCTCATAGCTATAAAAATTATGGGTTTTATAATTGTGACAGCCGGGTAGCGGGCACCAATCTGGATTTTCATCTTTTGATGGAAAAGGGACTTTGCGGAATGGAGCAGGAAATTGCAAAAGGGATAGAGCAAAACGGCGACAGTACCTTTTACCAGGCTCTGAACATGTGGATCCGGTCGCTTAAGGATGTCTGTGAGACTTATGCAGGGCAGGCCAGGGAACTTTCAAAAACGGCTGGGGAAGAGGGGAGGAGAAGTTATTTCTCTAAGCTGGCAGGAGCGCTTACCAATCTTACAGTCAGGCCCCCTGAAACCTTTTTGGAGGGAATACAGCTTATGTGGATCTATTCTGTTAGCTGTGACCTGATGAATTACGGAAGGATGGACGATTATCTTGCCCCCCTTTATATGGCGGATCAGCAGGCGGAAAGGATCACGGAGGAAGAAACCATCGCCATTATTTTAGGGTTATATAAACATTTTAAAGAGATCGATAAGGTTCATGACTGCCGTGTGATCCTTGGAGGAGTCGGAAGAAAATACCCGGATGAGGCGGATCGGCTGGCAATCCTGTTTATGGAGGCATCCAGGCGTTTTAAGGATACGGTTCCCCAGTTGACCCTCCGGTATTATAAAGGGATGTCCAAAGAAGTATTTAGAAAGGCGATGGAGGTCAATGCCGAGGGTTGTACTTTTCCCATCATTTATTCGGATGAGACGAATGTGCCGGCGGTGGAAAAACTTTATGGGGTTACCAGGCAGGAGGCGGAGCAGTATGTTCCCTTCGGGTGCGGCGAGTATGTGTTGATCGGGTATAGCCTTGGGACGCCTAATAATGGTGTGAATTTGTTAAAAGCCCTGGAAATTACACTGCACAATGGAAAGGACTGTTTCCACAATGTGGTTTGTGGGAAACAGACAGGGGAGGCGGATTCGCTGGTTACATTTGAGCAGCTTTGGGATGCCTTCTGCCAGCAGTTAAAAGAACCGGTACGTCAGTTGGCGGTGCATAAGATGTTGAATTACCAGGTAGCAGGGGCAGCGGCGCCTTATCTGCACCAGAGCCTTTTGATGCATGACTGTATTGAAAAAGGACTGCCTCTTTTGGAAGGCGGCGTCCGCTATTTAAATGCGGCCAGTGAAATCTTCGGGCTGATCAGTTGTGCGGACAGTCTTACTGCAATTAAGAAGTATGTCTATGAGGAAAAGCGGTTTACGCTGCCGGAACTTGTGGATATTTTGGATCATAACTATGAAGGCAGGGAAGATGTTAGGAAGCTTTTGCTTGCGGCTCCTAAGTATGGGAATGATGATAAGACGGCGGATGAGATGGCGGTACAGGTTTTTCGTCTGATTGCCGATATGACGTTGGAGGCAGGGAAGGAAGCTGGGCTTAACAGGTATGCCATAGTCAGCGTTAATAATTCCATGAGCGCGGAGTGGGGCGGATATTGTCTGGCATCCGCTTGTGGCAGACGCCGGGGAGAAGCTATGTCTAATGGAAATGCGCCGTCTATCGGAGCGGACAAAAAAGGCATAACGGCGCTACTAAATTCCATGGCTAAATTTGACAATGATAAGCATGTGGGAGTGATTAATAACATTCGCTTTACCAAGGAAATGTTTACGGAAAATATGGATAAAATTACTTTGCTGCTACAGGCTTTTTATGAAAACGGCGGTGTCCAGAACAATATTACCGTGGTAGGCCGGGAAGATTTGGAAAGGGCGATGGAAGAACCGGAAAATTACCAAAACCTGCTGGTGCGTATTGGAGGGTTCAGCGCCAGATTTGTGACTCTGAGCCCTGTGGTGCAAAGAGAGATTATAGCCCGCACCACATACCAATAATCTGCCCAAACTTTTAAGTGTGGGACTGGTAACGCTCCAGGAATTTTTTGGGGGAACATTCAAATTGTTTTTGAAAGACCCGGTAAAAATGGCTGAGATTATTAAACCCACACTCATGGCAGATGGTAATAATCTCCATGTCTGTTTCTAAAAGCAGTTTTATGGCAAGGTTCATGCGCTTGGTATTGATGAATTCCGTTGGAGTTAAATTCAGATACTTACGGAATTCCCGGTTTAAATGCTCTTGTGACATATTTGCCAGGCGCAGCAGGCAGGGAAGGCCCTCTATAAAATGCTCCGGCCGGTCCATGGCAAGGAGAAGCTGGGAGAGCCAGGAAGGCATCAAAGTATTTTTCCCGGAGATATCTGGCTCGGCAAGAAAGCGATAGAGAAAAAAAGGAAGTAGGGAAGAGAAATATCTTCGCCGCAAAGATCCCGCTTCCTTTTTTTCAAAATGGAGCAGTTTCCGCTTAATGTCTGTAAAGTTATATCCATCTAAGAGGATGTGGGGAGATAACTCCGGTTCATCAAAATAGCGCTCAGGGCAGTCGGTGAGCGCCTTGGCAGCCTGGAATAAGCTGATAGGGAAACCTATGTTGATCAGCTCAAAGTCATATTGGTTGAAAAAGTCATATTTATGAACATCTTTAGGGCGGATCAGTACAAAAGATCCCTCTGAGAGCAATTGGGTACTGCCATTGATGCAATGAATGGCCATGCCCTTTGAGACCAAAAAAAGCTCATAAAAGGTGTGGGTATGGAGCTGATAGGTTTCCGTTACGCTAAACTGATGAAGGAAACCGCCGCCGCTTGCCATTTCCGGCTCTGAGAGAAAAAGTTTTATAGGTTGGGTTGTCATTATGCCATGCTCCTGAGTTTTATAATATAGTTCCAAGACTTTAAAGAATTATAACATTGCTTAAATTTTAAAGCAAAGAAAATACAAAATATAACAAGAAAAGAGGTTAAAAATGTTTATGGTAAGCCAAATGGAAGAATTGACAAAGGAGGTTTCCTGTCATTTAAAGGAAGTGATTATCCCCTTTTGGGAAAAGTTAAAGGATGAAAAATTGGGAGGATACTACGGTTTTATGGACCGGGATCTTCAGGTGGATCAAAAAGCGGTAAAAGGGTGCATCTTAAATAGCCGGATCTTGTGGTTTTTTTCCAATGCATATACGCTTTTGGGGGAAGAAAGTCTGAAAAGTTATGCATCTCATGCGTACCAATTCTTAAAGCAGGCTTTTTGGGATCAGACAAATGGCGGGGTGTATTGGGCCGTAGACTACAGTGGCCAGCCGGTGGATGAGACAAAGCACACTTATAATATAGCGTTTGCCATCTATGGGTTATCATCTTATTATGAGGCGTCAAAGGATCAGGAAGCGCTTGCTCTTGCAAAGAATCTGTTCCATACGGTAGAGACAAGGTGTAAAGATGATTTTGGCTACCGGGAAGCCTTTGACATGCAGTTCCGGGAGGTCGGTAATGAGAAACTTTCAGAGAACGGGATCTTGGCAAAGAAGACGATGAACACCTTGCTCCATGTTTTTGAGGCATATACAGAGTTATACAGGGTTTCAGGGGAAAAAGAAGTAAAGGACCGGATTATGTGGATCCTGGATCTTTTTGCCCGGAAGGTTTATAACCCGTCAAAGCACAGGCTTGAGGTGTTCTTTGACGGTGAAATGAATACCCTGATGGATCTGCATTCCCTGGGACATGATATCGAAGCGGCCTGGCTGATCAGAAGGGGCGTTGAAGTGATAGGCGGGGAAGGTTACAGGGAAAAAATGTATCCCATCACCAAAGACCTCGTGCAGGAAGTATACAGGCATTTGTCGGAAGGCGGCGGACTGGGCGAAGAAGTGGAGGACAATGGAACAAAGAGAAATTATGTATGGTGGGTGCAGGCAGAAACGGTAGTCGGTTTTTGGGATGGATGGGAAATGGATGACCGGAAAGCGGAGTATTGGGATGCGGCATACCAGACATGGAAATTTATCTTGAACAAAATTTGGGATAGAAGAGAAGGAGGGGAATGGCATTCGGAAGTATGGCAGGATGGCTCCCCGATAGGAAAGCCGGAGGTTGAACCGTGGAAATGTCCATACCACAACGGCCGGATGTGCTTTGAACTGATGAAAAGAAGCAGGAAACTGCTGGATTAGAACGGGTCCCGCAGCATCATTTATGACGGATGCTGCGGGATTAATCTGTGAAAGGGAGTAGATTTTAAGAAAGCTTTGGTATAAAATAGGTAAAGTGAAAGTCATATGTGAAAAGGATTAGACAGATGAAACTATTACATCGTATGCAAAATGGCCTTACCTATGTGCGGATCATTGCCATGGGCTACTTGCTGGTCATTGTAGTTGGGACAACGCTTTTGATGCTGCCGGCATCAACAACGGCAGGGGAAAAAACGGATTTTTTGACAGCGTTGTTTACGGCTACAAGCGCGACCTGCGTTACCGGCCTGGTAGTGGCAGATACTGCATCCCATTGGACAGTCTTTGGGCAGTTGGTGATCTTATTCATGATACAGGTTGGTGGTCTTGGTTTTATGACTATGGGTGTTGTGATGGCGCTGATGCTCCGGAAGAGAATTACCCTCCGAATGAGGGGGATCTTACAGGAAAGCATGAACTACATGCAGATGGGGGGGATCATTCGCCTGGTCAAAATGGTTTATAAAGGGACATTTTTGATCGAACTGACTGGTGCAGTTCTTTTGGCAATCCGGTTTATCCCTGTTTTTGGTGTGGCAAAAGGAATTTATTTTGGAATTTTTCATTCCATTTCCGGTTTTTGCAACGCCGGGTTTGACCTTATGGGAACATACTCCGGGGAGTATTCCTCTTTTGTGGAATTTCATGGAGATGTGCTGATCAATCTGGTGCTGATGGCGCTTGTGGTAGTTGGCGGCATTGGATTCTTTGTCTGGAGTGATTTAAAGAAAAACGGCATCCACTGGAAGAGATATATGCTGCACACCAAGATCACATTGTTTTCCACGGCAATACTTCTTATAGGCGGAACAATACTTTTTTGGATTTTTGAGAGGGGAAACCTGCTTGCCGGCATGGGTGTCAAAGATCAATTTCTGGCAGCAGCGTTTAGTTCCGTGACAGCAAGGACGGCTGGATTTAATACGATAGATACCGGAGGGCTGAGCAATGCTTCCAAAATGCTTACCTCCCTTTTCATGTTTATCGGGGGAAGCCCTGGGTCCACAGCGGGGGGGATCAAGACGGTTACGGCGGCGGTGCTCCTTGTGTATGTCTGGTCAAATCTCCGTGACAGTAAAGGGGTAAACATATTTAAACGAAGGCTTGATGATGACACCATCCGCAAAGCAAGTAACGTGGTGGTGATCAGTTTGGTGATGGCGGTAGCGGCAGTCATTTTTATCTGCTATATCCAGCCGGCTTTACCGGTGGAGGATGTAATCTTTGAGGTGCTTTCGGCAATCGGGACCGTGGGAATGAGTACGGGAATCACAAGGGAACTTTCTCTTGCATCCAGGATTGTAATGATCTTGCTTATGTACTGCGGAAGATTAGGGAGCATGTCCTTTGCCCTTTCCTTTACGGAGAGAAAGAAGGTTGCCCCGGTGCAGCTCCCCAGGGAAAAAATTATGATAGGGTGATGGAGGTAAGATATGAAATCAATATTGATCATTGGACTTGGAAGGTTTGGGCAGCATCTTTGCAGGAAAATGGCGGAATTGAAAAATGAGGTCATGGTGGTAGACACCAAGGCGGAGGTTGTGGAGGCAATGATGCCGCTGGTGACAAACGCCCAGATTGGCGATTGTACCAATGTGGAAGTGCTAAAGAGTATGGGGGTCAGGAATTTTGATCTGTGTTTTGTCTGCATTGGAACGAATTTCCAGAGCAGTTTAGAGATTACTTCCCTGTTGAAGGAACAGGGGGCGAAGTATGTAGTCAGTAAGGCAACCAGGGACATCCAGGCCAAATTCCTTTTGCGTAATGGGGCGGACGAGGTCATTTACCCGGATCGTGATATTGCCGAAAAGGTAGCAGTACGTTTCAGCGCCAACCATGTATTTGATTACATTGAGATTAATGATGAGTATTCTATCTTTGAAATTCCGGTAGCCGCCGAGTGGGCGGGAAGGACTATCAGGGATGTGAATTTCCGTGCAAAATACAAAGTGAGCATTATGGGGGTAAAAAAGGGGGAGGATACCCGCTTTTTGCCTATGGCGGATCACATTTTTGAGGAAAAGGAGCATTTGATGGTGATTGGGCGGATTGAAGATGTGGAACGTCTTTTGAGGAAATTTGAACATGAAAAGGGCAAAAGAAACCATTGACAGAGTAAAAAAAGATATTCGGCAGTACTGGATGGCAGGTGTGGTATTTATTGTTTATTATCTGATCGTACGGGCCATCTTTGATGCATTTTGCCCGTTTTTAGTAGTTACCGGATTTCCCTGTGCAGGCTGCGGGCTTACCCGGGCGGGACTGCATCTTTTGCGGGGAGATATTTCCAGGGCGGCAGCGCTCAACCCCTCTATCTTTTTGGTTGCCCTGTTTTTTCTCTACTGTGGGTATTTCCGGTATTTGAAGGGTACAAAAGTGAGGGGATTTTCTCTTGCGTTAGGAGCGCTTACAGCGGTGACAATTGTGATTTATCTTTACCGGATGTACCTGTATTTTCCGGATAGGGCGCCTTATGTATACCATAAGAAAAATTTATTGTCAGAGATAGCGCCATGGTATCGGCAGGCAGTGGATCCTGTTTTAAAATACTTTCCCTTTAACCGGGGGGAACCTAAGTAACAAACAATACGCTTACCCGGCGAAACGGATACTTAACGCATCCACCTTCCGGAAGCGCCGCAGGGAAGGATTAGGCCGTTTTCCCGTACGGGAAGTCCAATTTCCGAAGCGCTTACTTGTCCGCCCCGCTTTTTGGATATGACCGTATTGAGCAGATAGCTTAGGACAGCAGGCTGCAATCCGGTGGTGTAAGAGTTGATGAGGAAAAATTCTGCACGCTCAGAGAGGAGAGAAGCAGTTAGTTCCATAAAAGAATAAATGTGATCTTCCATTTTCCAAATTTCACCCTTAGGGCCTCGTCCATAAGAAGGGGGGTCCATGATAATGCCGTCATAGGTGTTTCCGCGGCGGATCTCTCTTTCTACAAATTTAACGCAGTCGTCCACAAGATAACGGATGGGAGCATTTGACAGGCCGGATGCAGCGGCATTTTCTTTTGCCCAGTTGACCATCCCCTTGGAAGCGTCAACGTGGGTGACGGAAGCTCCCGCACTGGCAGCCGCCAGAGTAGCTCCGCCGGTGTAGGCAAAAAGATTCAGGACTTTCATTGGGCGGTCTGCCGTTTGAATGATGTCTGTAAACCAATCCCAGTTTACGGCCTGTTCAGGGAACAGACCGGTATGTTTAAAACTGAAAGGCTTTAAGCGGAAAGTCAGTTTGTTATAGTGGATATTCCATTCATCCGGAAGATGAAAAAACTCCCACTCGCCGCCGCCTTTGCTGCTGCGGTGGTAGTGACCGTTTAGTTTTTTCCATTCTTTTGCCTGGCGCGGCGTATTCCAGATCACCTGGGGATCGGGGCGCAGGAGAATATAGTCCCCCCAGCGTTCCAGTTTCTCTCCTTTTGAGGTATCTATCACTTCATAATCGTTCCAGTTTTGTGCGATCCACATGTTTTTCATTCCTTTCAGCAAATGGTTATGGTTCCATACTGATAATAGAAAAAAACAGGGAAAAATGCAATACTTAAAATTCTTGGCAAACACTCCAAAGTACAATATACTATGATGTGAACGGGAAAAGTGAAAGAATAACCTAGGAGGCATACGGTGCAAAAGAATTTGAAGGCAAAGATGATGTTAAGTATTTCCATGGCAATATTTGGAACACTGGGGCTTTTTACCAGGAAGATTCCTGTTTCGTCCGGGGAACTGGCATTGTATAGGGCGGTTCTGGCCTCCGCGTTGATTTTGATTTACCTGGCTGTGTCCGGCCAGAGGATCCGGTTTCGCATGATAAAGAGAGAACTTTTGCTATTGCTGCTCTCCGGCATTGCAATGGGAGTTAACTGGATTCTGCTTTTTCAGGCATACCGGTACACTACCATTTCCGCCGCAACGTTAAGTTATTATTTTGCTCCGGTGATCGTAACAGTGGTCTGCCCTTTTTTGTTCCACGAAAAACTGACAGGAAAGCAGATAATCTGTTTTTGTATGTCAACAGTGGGCCTGGTTTTGATCATTGGGATTGACAGCCTTGCACAAGGAGGAAGAGATCTGGCAGGCATTTTATTTGGGCTGGGAGCCGCTGGATTTTATGCTGCAGTGATCCTGCTCAATAAATTTATCAAGAATGTGACAGGCATCCATCGGACGCTCCTACAGTTTTTTGCAGCCATCCTGATTTTGATTCCTTATGTTATGGGTACCAGTGGGATGCACTTGGAAAATCTGGATAGAATGGGCTGGGGATGCCTGCTGGCTGTGGGGCTGATTCATACAGGAATTACATATTGTATGTACTTTTCCGCCTTAAAAGATTTAGCCGGACAGGAAACGGCAATGCTCAGTTATATTGACCCGCTTGTGGCGGTTCTTGTTTCGACGCTGATCCTTGGGGAGGCCATGAACGTTTTGCAGATGCTGGGCGGATTGCTGATCCTTGGCTTTACTTTGTGGAATGAAGTGTAAGATAGGGCAGAGGGGATAAGAGGAGTTCACGTTATGATTCATTTCAAATGTGCAGGGTGCAGGAAAGAACGTTGTAATGGGTGTAGCCTGTATCAACAGTTAAATACAGGGAAAAAGAAAGGGGCCGTAGTTCCGGAAGATTTCACCCCAGACCGGGGGCAAGGATATGGCATGGCGTTTGATGTAGGGACTACCACCATAGCGGGACTGCTGTGGGATTTGGAAAAGGGAGTGCAGCTAGAAGCACAGACCCAGGTCAACCCAGGCAGGTATGCGGGAAGCGATGTGGTCAGCCGTATGACCTTTGTCAGAAATACGCCCGGTCAGAGGGAAAAGATTCAGCGTATGATGGTTGACACACTGGATGGCATGGCAAAGGAGGCGGCAAAGGTTTGTGGGGAGCCGATATCCAGGGTGGTGATTGCAGGAAATACGGTGATGTGTGAACTGCTTCTTTTGGAGTCAATGGATGGGCTGGCAAAAGCCCCTTTTCACAAAGATTATACGGGAAGCAGGAGATGCAAGGGAAAAGACCTGGGATTTGTCTATTTGCAGGAAGCGGAGGTTACGCTATTACCTGCCGTTGAAGGATTTGTTGGGGGGGATGCGCTGGCGGTGTATACCTGTATGAAGCATCAAGATGGCAGGAAACATGTGCTTGTGGTGGATATTGGCACAAACGGTGAAGTGATATTGTTTGGGAAGGAGCAGACGTTTGCCTGTTCGGCAGCGGCAGGGCCGGCCCTTGAAGGTGCGGCGGTTCTTAGCGGCATGGGCGCCTGTGAGGGGGCAGTCAGTGAAGTTCGGGTTTTGGGCAGCTTTCCCAGGGAGGACATTTTTTGTAAAGTGATTGGCAAAGGTGCGCCGAAAGGAATCTGCGGATCCGGCCTGGTGGATGGGCTGGCGGCGCTTAGGGAAATTGGAGTGGTAGATGAGACAGGCTATCTTTGTACCGCGATGGAAGCAAGGCGGGCAGGCGTCCGGGAACAATTTTGCAGACGGATTGATTGTCATCAGGGAGAAAACAGATTTCTCTTGACCAATCAAAATAATCCCGTCTTTTTGACAGGGGGGGATATCCGGCAGCTCCAATTGGCGAAAGGAGCTATCAGGGCGGGGATAGAAATTCTTTTGGGGAAGGAACAGATTAGGGCGGATGAGCTTGCCCATATTTATATTGCTGGTTCTTTTGGCAGCTTTATCCGCAAGGAGAGCGCAGTTGAAATCGGGCTGTTACCCCGGATTCCTTTAGAGAAGATCAGCCATATTGGAAACTGTGCGGGCACAGGAGCTTCTATGGCGCTGCTTAGCGGCCAGATCATAAAAGAGATGGAGCGGGATGCGGAACTGATCCGGCATGTGGAGCTGGCGGAGGAGGAAGGATTTCAGGCTTGCTTTTTGGAAAGCCTGGGGATAAGATAGGGGAACAGTGCCGTGCACGAAGGCGAAAAAGAAGACGATAAATAACTTAGAGGAGAAAAGAATTGTGGATAGAAGTTTTTTAAAAGATAAAAAAAGGATCGTAATTAAGATTGGTACATCAACCATCACCCATATGGGAACGGGTAATTTAAACCTTGGAAAATTAGAGCAGTTTGTCAGGGTGCTTACTGACATTCGGAATCAGGACAAGGAAGTGGTGATCGTATCTTCCGGCGCCATCGGGGCGGGGAGAAAGGCATTGGGGATCAAGGAACGTCCCCAGACCCTATCCTTAAAGCAGGCTTGTGCGGCAGTAGGCCAGGCAAGATTAATGATGATCTACCAGAAGCTGTTTGCGGAGTATAATCAGACCATTGCCCAAATCTTGATCACCAAAAGGATTTTGCTCAATGAGATCAGCCTTTCCAATGCGGAAAATACCTTCCAGGAGCTGCTTGCCATGGGGGTGATTCCCATCGTGAATGAAAACGATCCCATATCCACAGACCAGATACAAGAAGAAAATTTCGGGGATAACGATACTCTTTCGGCTAATGTGGCGGAGCTGGTAAAAGCAGATCTGCTGATTTTGTTGTCGGATATTGACGGACTGTATTCCGACGACCCAAGGAATAATGAGAAGGCGAAATTTATTCGTTTCGTGGATCACATTGACGAAAAGCTGGAAGCGATGGCAAAGGGGGCAGACACAGCCTTTGGCACAGGCGGCATGGCTACCAAGATCGCAGCGGCCAGGATTGCAAATGATGCCGGCGTGGATATGGTCATTGCCAACGGGGACGATGTGCGAAATATCAACAGGATTCTTGCAGGGGAAGAAGTAGGAACGCTTTTTAAGGCGCAGACTTGACGGAGGCAGGCAGATTTGAGACAAATATTGGTCATTGACGATGATATCCATATCGGGAATATGCTGGAAGAGACTTTGATGAAAGAAGGGTACGGCGTTTTACGGGCTTATTCGGGAACGGAAGCGCTTTTGCTTTTGGAAAAGACGAAGCCGGATCTGATCTTGCTTGACCTGATGCTCCCGGGGCTTAAGGGGGAGGAAGTGCTTAAGGGGATCAAGGGGATCCCGGTGATCGTGGTCAGTGCAAAGACCCAGACCGACAATAAAGTAGCCCTTCTTCTTGGGGGCGCTGTGGATTATGTTACCAAGCCTTTTGAAATGAAAGAGCTTCTTGCCAGGATTGCCGTGCAGTTCCGGAAGAGGGAAACGGGAGAAGGGGGCAGAACGCTTGTTTATGATGAGATTACGCTGGATCTTGGTTCCCACCTGGTGACAGTTGGCGGGCAGGACGTGAAGCTTACCAGGACGGAGTACGGGATTTTAAAGCTGTTGCTGCAAAACCCGGCCCAGGTAATGACCAAATCCCTTCTTCTTGACCGGATCAGCGAAGAAACCCCGGACTGTACGGAAAGTTCCCTGAAAATGCATGTAAGCAACCTGCGTAAAAAGCTTCGTGAGGTAAATCATAAGGACTATATCGAAGCGGTCTGGGGAATTGGGTTTCAATTAAAATAAATCTTTACCATACCTTTACGCTTTTCTTTACCGCTTCCTTTATCATTGCCGGATAAAATAAGGGGCATAAGGGGTCACACAGGACTCCTATGTAAAGGAGGATGATCAAGATGGACTATGTTCTAAGGACGGATGCCTTGTGTAAAAGCTACAGGCATTTTAAAGCGCTAAACGGATTGTCCATGAATATCCCGAAAGGGGCTATTTATGGATTTATAGGGAAAAACGGCGCAGGGAAGACTACGCTGATCCGGCTGGTGTGCGGATTGCAAACCCCTGATTCCGGCAGCTACACGCTTTACGGGAGGAAACATACGGATAGGGAGATCGTCAAATCCAGAAGGCGGATGGGGGCGGTGGTGGAGACGCCTTCCGTTTATCCGGATATGACGGCGGAAGATAATTTGAAGCAGCAGTACCGTATTTTAGGACTGCCTTCTTTTGACGGGCTGGATGAAATTTTGGATCTGGTACGCTTGTCCGATACGGGGAAAAAGAAAGCAAAGGATTTTTCGCTGGGGATGCGCCAAAGGCTGGGGATTGCAATTTCCCTTGTTGGGGATCCTGACTTTCTTGTGTTAGATGAGCCTGTCAATGGCCTGGATCCTCAGGGGATTGTGGAGATGCGGGAACTGATCCTTAAGCTGAACCGGGAAAAACAGATCACTTTTTTGATTTCCAGCCATATTCTCGATGAACTGGCCAAGCTGGCCACCCATTACGGATTTATCGATCAGGGAACGCTTTTAAAGGAATTTAGCGCGAAAGAGCTTGAGGCGGCCTGCCGGAAGTGTGTCCGTATGGAAGTAAGCAGCGTAGGGGCCCTTGCCTGCGTGCTGGATGGTATGGGCTTGGAATACAAGATCCTTTCCGAGACCAGTGCTGATGTATATGCAAAAGTTAATATATCAGAATTAGTCCAGGCGCTTGCCAAGGCAGACTGCAGTGTGGTTTCTGCAAATGAGAGGAACGAAAGCCTGGAAAGCTATTATATCAGTCTGGTGGGAGGTGGCAGGGATGCGTAAATTATTATCGGCGGATTTTTACCGTCTGGGGCGTGATAAGGCTTTTTGGACCGGAGCGCTGGCCATGCTTGCTTATACCGTTGGGGCCATGCTTGGCAACTGTCATCAGGCTATGGAGGATGTGGAGTCGGGTTTCCCCTATGCTTTGGAAATTTTTTATTTTGTGTATGCCTTTCCCATTGGTCTTCTTATTTCGGTATTTACCAGCTTGTTTTTAGGAAGCGAGTACAGTGACGGGACGATCCGTAATAAGCTTGTGGTGGGGCATAAGCGCAGTGATGTTTATCTTTCAAAACTGTTTGCCAATATTGCCTTTTCACTGATCCTGCTTTTTTTCGGGTTATTAGGCGGGCTTTGCGGGATTCCATTTCTTGGGTTATGGAAAGTGGGCAATATGATCTGGGTATACCTGCTGGTCAGTGTATTCTTTACGGTGTCCTATGCGGCGGTCTTTACCCTGACAGGGATGCTTTGCACCAATAAAGCGGTGTCGGCAGTTTTGGCAATCTTATTGTTTTTAATATTGTTCATACTTTCTTTTCATGTTTATGCAGGCCTGATGGAGCCGGAAGTGTCCCATGGCCTGTTGATCACAAAGGAAGGGATGCAGATGGGGGATCCGTCGCCGAATCCCAATTATATCAGCGGATTAGAAAGGGAAATTTACCAGTTCATCATAGATGTTCTCCCGACAGGACAGTGCATACAATTGGAGGAGTTTAGTGTGCAGCATCCGCTGCGTATGATGATATCTTCCCTGGTGATCGCGGTTGGAACTACCGTCTGCGGAATTTGGGCTTTTGGAAGGAAAGACTTAAAGTAAAGGAGTATTCAGATGGAAGGTTGGCTGTGGGCATTGTCCGGTATTTTGACGGTTATGGTTGTCATGCTTTGCGTAAAAATCCACTGGATGCATAAGGCGGCGAATGAGATCAGGGAAGCTTTTGCAGAAAGGCTTACCACGGATACGAATACGCTGATCAGTATTTCAAGTAATGACAGATTTTTGAAACAACTGGCAGATGGCTTGAATATTGAACTCCGGCAGCTTCGCCGCCAGCGCCGCCGCTTTTTGCAGGGTGACCGGGAGCTTAAAGATGCCATCACCAATATTTCCCATGATTTAAGGACGCCGCTGACGGCAATTTTGGGGTATTTGGATCTGCTTTCCGGGGAGGAGGTATCTCCGGATGCCAAAAGGTATCTTTCCATCATGAAAAACCGGGCGGATATGCTAAAGCAGCTTACGGAAGAACTATTTGATTATTCTATGGTCACATTCCATGAGGGGATGAATAAGGAAGAAGTGGTGGTGAACCGGGTTTTGGAAGAGAGCATTGCCGCCTTTTATACACAGTTATGTGAAAAGAAAATCACCCCTTCCATTTTTATGCCGGAAGAAAAGGTGGTGCGCTGCCTTGACCGGGCGGCGCTTTCACGGGTATTTGCCAATTTGTTGCATAATGCGGTGAAGTACAGTAAAGGGGATTTGGAGATCCGGCTGTTGGAAGATGGAAAGGTTGCTTTTTTCAATGATGCCCCTGAGTTAGATGCGGTGCAGGTGGGAAGATTATTTGACCGGTTTTATACGGTGGAGGCAGCAGACCATGGGACCGGCCTGGGACTTTCCATTGCCCGGACGCTGATGGAGCGGATGGGAGGGAAGATTGATGCGGGGGTTGAAAAGGGGAGGCTTAAGGTAGAGATTTGGCTAGAGGAGTAAATAGTAATTGCCTTTGAAGGGCCACAAAAGAGGGTATGAGAAAAGGAACATGTTGTGTTCGCTTGAACTGATACCCTCTAAATCAAAGACTCTTTTTCTTATAATCATAATCAGTATGTAACAATCTGAAATCTTTTCCGTTAACTTAACTTATGCAAAAACAGCCCGCTTCTAAGTTTTGGCTCAAACCATGTGGATTTCGGGGGCATTAAAAGCCCTGCATCTGCCACGGCCAGTAGTTCTGCGATGGAAGTAGGATACATGGAAAATGCCACTTTCATGTCTGTATGGACACGGCGTTCCAGTTCAGCAAGCCCACGGATGCCGCCTATAAAGTCGATCCGTTTATCGGTTCTTGGATCCTGGATGTTTAAAACAGGATTTAATAAATTGTTCTGTAGGATCGAAACATCAAGTCCTTTTACGGGATCTTCGCAGTGAAGTGTTTTATCCGCAGTGAGTAAATACCATTTCTCATCAAGGAACATGCCAAAAGATCCCTTGGAGGAAGGGGATACAGGTTCTTTTCCTTTACAGGTGATAGAAAACCCTGCTTTCTTTACCGCATCTAAAAATTCCTCTACGGTCATTTGGTTTAAATCCTTTACCGCCCGGTTGTAGGGCAGGATGGCAAGCTGGTCATCGGGAAACAGAACCGAAAGGAATCGGTTGAATTCTTCTTCTCCAGTATGATCGGGATGGGCATTCCGGCGTTTAAGGCCCACCTTGACGGCGGAGGCGCAGCGATGATGACCATCTGCTATGTAGGTACAGGGAATCTGGTCAAAGATCTGTTCAATCCGCGTAAGTTCTTCCCTTTCAGAAATGCGCCATACGCGGTGCGTGATTCCATCGTTTGCAATAAAATCATATAAAGGAGCAGCACGCTGCACTTTTTCTACAATCTGGTTTAACTCTTTGTTAGAACGGTACACCAGAAAGATCGGTCCGGTATGGGTATCTGTAATATCCACATGGCGGATGCGGTCAAGTTCTTTGTCTTCCCGGGTGTTTTCGTGTTTTTTAATGATCTGGTTCTGGTAATCATCAATGGAAGAACATGCCACGATCCCGGACTGGGAACGGCCATCCATAACTTGTTCATAGATATAATAGCAGGGAGTTTCCTCAGTAACAAATGAGCCGTCCGCGATCATGGAATCAAGGATTTCTTTTGCCTTAGCGTAGACTTTGGGATCATAAGTATCCACATCAGCAGTAAATTGTGTTTCCGCACGGTCTATCTTTAAGAAAGAAAGGGGTTCCCTGGTTACTTCTGCAAGAGCTTCCTCCCGGTTATATACATCGTAGGGCAGGGCAGCAATGCAACTTGCCAGCTCTGGCGCGGGCCGGATGCTTTGAAATGGGGTGACTTTTGGCATGTCAGATCCTCCTTATCAGGCGTAAAATTTATAGAATATATGATTTATGTTTATGAAAGCCATGGTATGATTATACGTTGGAAGATGACCTTCGTCAATGCATATGGACGCATTCCCCTAATAATGGAATCCATTCAAATTCCATAGGTTCGGTGACATAGGTTTCCTGGATCTTCCTGTATTCTTCTTCGGTTATCGTTTCATCAAGCCACCCGTCATCTCCCCAGTCTCCGCCGTAATAGTCCGTGTCATTCATTTGTTCATTTTCGGAGTCCCATGTACCGTAAACGCCAATGATGTCTGCCACGTTCCAGCATTGGAGATCCTCCTGAAACTGTAAGTAGGTTGTGGAGGAATAGACTCCGCCGCTGACATATTCGACAATACCGTTCTGATAAATCGTCATACAATAATAGGAGGAGGCATGTTCCATCCCAATTCCATGGGTGTCGCTGTAATGGTAGATCACACAGGGATCGTTTCCATAGGCCATGATCATTTCCGGGTGACCGTCGCCTGTTAAATCCGCCAGGGCGTAATTCGGACCCTGGGATGGATCGTTTTCCAGGATAAAGGGCAAGGACATGCATAGTTCGTCATACAGATATTTCCATTCCCCATCCCAGAGTTTTGCCTGCACACTTTCCTCATTGATATCCTGATTATCTGCATTCATGAACTGTTCATATTGCTTTAAAACTTCGATATAGGGCTGTGGCATACCAGGACATAAGTATACTTGCCATTGTGGCTGTTCCAGGGATAAGTCCTCCGGTTCTTTTGGCAAGAGAAGAGGTGCAGGGATTTTGACTGTTTTTTGAACGGCCTTTTTATCCTCATCCGGTTTTCCACATGAAGATAAGCAAATGGCTAATACAAGCGCCAGCGCTATTTCTAAAATAATTGTTTTCAATTTCTTTTTCCTTTTCTGTACAAATTTCTATATAATATTATGAACATGAAACAAAGGGTAGGCAAGAGGATCCTGAAAATTTTTATGATGAAAACTGCATCTTACTCCATGAAAACTGCATCCTGCCAAAAAGGCGGTTGCCCACATTCCCTAATCTGTTAAAATGGAACTACGAAACAAATAATAAAGAGGAAACATATGAAACTGACAATGAATAGGATATCCCAGGGGGAAGATGAGGTAATCATCCGGTACCATGAAATGAACGGACAGATCGAAATGATTGCGGCGCTGGCGGAAGGGAAAGCACCCAAAATCAGCGCCAGATATGATGATGAAGTGATTTTGGTAAGTCCGGAGTCCATCCTGTATTTGGAGAGCGTGGATGGGGTGACGTGGGCATATCTTTCGGACAAGGTATGCAGGGTCTATGAGAGCTTGGAAAAGGCCGCATTATCGTGGGGGGAGAGAGGGTTTTTCCGGTGTTCCAAATCCATGGTCATCAATATTTACCGGATCAGCGCTTTAAGGAGCGAACCGGGAAACAGGATTTTGGCACAAATGGAAAATGGGGAACAGGTAATGATCTCCAGAAGATATGCCCGGCAGCTTCGGGGAATTTTGAAGGGAGGGGCGGAAGATGAGGAAGAATAAAAGGCATGGGGAGGGCCGGTTTTGCAGGAAAAGGAAGGATAAAAAGAGTTTGCTGCATTATTTGTGGGCGGAGATTTGGATTGAATATAAGGCTTGTCTGTATTCCTATTGTATGATCGTTTATTACTGTATCTATCTGCTTTGCCAAAAAAAAGATATGGCCAGCATATTGGTTTTGGCGGAAATGGTTTTATGTGCATATGTAATGGGGTATATACAGGTATACCTTTTGAAAAACTTTGATGAATCGGATCACTTTGGATGTCATGAGGCTTTTAGCATGTTGCTGTGTAGTTTTTCGTATACGGTGGTTTCCCTCATGATGGACTGGTTTGGAAGAGGAGTGGCGGCCACGGGAGGTTTTTTTCTGTTTATGTTGTTTAGCTTTGGATGCGTTTATCTGGTGAACAAGATAAGGAGAGCATATGATACACAGAATTTAAACAGGATGCTGGATGAATTTAAGAAGGGAGAAAAGGCATATGATAAGTGCAATTGAGATCAGCGGGCTTACCAAGAGTTATGGCAGGCGCCGGGGGGTAAAGGATATTTTCCTTAAAGTGCCCAAAGGGGAGATCTTCGGCTTTTTAGGGCCTAATGGGGCAGGTAAGTCTACTACTATCCGAAGTATTTTGGGATTGCTGCATTTTGAACAAGGGGAGATCAAAGTGCTTGGAATGGATAGTGTGAAACAGCAGAAGGAGATACTTAGCCGGGTGGGCTACATGCCTTCGGAGGCCATGTTTTATCCGTCTATGAAAGTCAGGGATGTGATCCGTTTTGCGGCGGATGTGCGACGGTGTGACTGTCAGGAGGAGGCAGGGAAAATCTGCGAATTGCTGGAAGTGGACACCGGTAAAAAGATAGAGGAGTTGTCCTTGGGAAATAGGAAAAAGGTCAGCATTGTCTGTGCCATGCAGCATAAACCGGAACTTTTGATCCTGGACGAACCTACATCAGGTTTGGATCCGTTGATGCAGGAGGCTTTTTTTCACTTGATTATGGATTATAAAGGCCAGGGAACGACCTGTTTTTTGTCCTCCCATGTTCTCTCGGAAGTCAAGCGCTATTGCCAAAATGCAGCAATTATCCGGGAAGGGGAGATTATCCGGGTAGATACGGTGGACAACCTTTCTAAATCCAATCTGCGTAAGATCCGTATCTGGGAAAAGGGGAGAGAGAGAAACTTTTCTTATACAGGAAATATGAAGGAGCTGATCCGTCAGCTCAATGAAACAGAATTTTCCGATGTACTGATTGAAGAACCGGGATTGGATGAACTTTTTATGCATTACTATTCTGATGGAAAGGAGGGAGGGGCAAAATGACTTTGTTAAAGCATGAGATAAAGATGAACTTAAAGACTTTGCTCATCTGGGCATTTAGCGTGGGAATTCTTTGTGCAGGCTGTATCCTTTTGTTTGAAAGCCTGGAAGAGAGTATGAGGGGGATGGCGGATGCTTATTCCGATATGGGGGCATTTTCTGCAGCCCTTGGTATGGATCAGTTAAATGTCAGCACGCTGAAAGGATTTTATGGGACGGAGGTTGCCCTGATGTTTGCGATAGGCGGCGCTATGTTTGCGGCAATGACCGGGGCGGCTATGCTTTCCAAGGAAGAGGAAGGTCATACTTGTGAGTTTCTTGTTACCCTTCCTTTGGGAAGGAGAAGTATTTTTTGGTGGAAGTATGTAGGAATGGTTGTTCTGGTTATATTATTTCATTTCATAACAGTGCTTTTTATTCTGGCAGGATTTGCAGGGATAGGGGAAATATTGGAGGGCAAGACTTTGGCCTTGTATCATGGGGTGCAGCTTGTGATGCAGCTTGAGGTGGGGAGTGTTTGTTTCCTGATTTCGGCCATATCCAAACGGAGGCAGATTGGAGTTTCTTTGGGGTTAGCCATGCTGCTGTATGTGGCGGATCTGCTGTGCCGGGTGATTCCGGACATAGAGAATCTGAAATATATAACGCCCTACTATTTCTCTAATGGGGCAGATATTTTTGCCAAAGGACAGATAGAAACAGGGATGGTTGGAATCGGCCTTACAGTGATTTTGATCTCTGTCCTGGCGGCGGCAGCCGTGTATGGGAAGAGAGATTTGGCGGCATAGAAAGGAGCAGGAAGATAGATGACCGAGGTATTGATGATAGAGGTTCAGATAACAACAACGTCTGCAATGGAACGGGAAGAGGGGAATGTAAGCCTGGTCTGTTTTACGGGAAGCTGTCATTGCAGGAATTTTTGCGGTGAAATCATGGAGGGAGGCGTAGATACACAAGTGGGCAAAAGTGACGGAACAGTTACCTTGTCTGCAAGGTATCTTTTGGATGGCGCTGACTGTGACCGGAAGCCTTGCAGGATCTATGTGGAAAACAACGCAATTGTGAAAAAAGACGGGCAGATAGCTACAACGCCCAGGATCCTTACAAACAGCAGTGCGCTTAAATGGCTGGAAACGGCAAAGCTGTCAGGAACGGTAGAAGATGCAGGGCCGGGAAAGATCCGGATACATATTTTTGCTGAAAATCATAGGAATTGACTTGAATTAATTTTCATTTACTTCTTTTTGTGTTATAATTTTCTTTACTATAAATTTGGGAGGAAGATATGAGATGAAAAAGCTGAAAGAAATGAAAAAGGCGGCGCTGGTATTACTTAGCGTGCTTCTTTTGGCCGGCTGTGGCAAGCAGGCCAAAATCGTAAACATGAAAGAGTATGTTTCACCGGATGGAACCTACAGCATTGAAGCGGATGAGAGCTATACGATAACAGATATGGGGATGGAGAGCTGGCTGGGGCTTGAGACGTCTGGCGGCCTGGAAAGCCTGGGGGTGATGCAGTTCCCTAAAAAGGGTGGTATTCTTGGCAGTTTTGCAAGTCTGGAAGAAGTGATCGGGTTGATGGAAGAATCCAATGATCTTTCTGAAAAAAAGGAAATGCCTAAGCCGGAAAATGCAAATCTTAGCGGCATTGAGGCATATACTTACAAAATGACACAGGACGGTTATAGTGCGGAGGTTTGTACGGTATTTGGTGAAACAGATTATGCCTATTATTTGTTGATGTATTCCGAATCTAAAGTGAAGCGTAACAGTGAGGATTATTTTGGAAAAGTATGTGCTTCTTTTAAGGAAAATGCGGAGGTTATTGAGGAGAAATCAGCTTCTGCAGCAGACTTATCAGATACCATCCGGTGGTTTAATGCATCGAACTCTATGCTGATCTATGTGAACGGATGGGATTATCAGCTTTATGGCGGTCTTGAAGCAGATGAGACAAGCATGGAGATCGCAAAGCAGGTGTTGGACAATAGCTGGGGAGTGACAGATAAAACTTCCGCAGACGAGACCTTGGAGTGGCTTTTGACAGAAGGGCACAGGACGGACTTTGCAGGAGAGATGGAGTATCTTAGTGAGTGTGGAATTGACCAGGTAGAAGTGTCGGAGAGGGCGGCCTTCTTGTACGAAAATTTTGAAGTGACTGAGGAACAGGCTCAAATGTATGCCGATTGGTATGGCAAGTATGAAGAAAGCTTTGAAGATGCGGCTTCAGGCTGGGATTATAACCGTGCTTTAAGCCAGTTGGCTAATTTTTATCTTGCAGGATACTATACCTTGGAGGAGGCTCTTGATTATTCGTTGAACATTGCTGAAATGATTCAGACAAGTTTTGATTCCTGGGACGATTATATGGAAAGTTATTTTACCGGATATGAATATTGGGCGGAAGAAAGCAGCGAAGAAAGACGGGGGGTTTACACAGAACTCCAAAATGCTGGGGACAATCCCTTTAGCGTGGATTTTAAGACAAAGCTTGAAAGAAGCTGGTAGGAAAGCGCTCTTTGCAGAAACGGATACCCTGGATAAAAGCAGCTAAAGTAAGCGCTTTGTCCAGGGTATTTTAATTGGATTGTTCCGATTGCAAGGTTATTTTAATAAGGGTTGAAAAATTGAAATAAAGGTTATAAAATAGGATACAGATGATTACAAGATGGCATAAGGAAGAATTACATAAAGGGAGATAAATGAGATGTAGGAAGAATTGGGAGAAGGAGGGTGACATGAATGGCGGATCAGATGGGGGACAAGAGAGCGGGAAAATATGAACTGATCAAGAATGATGCAGGGAAAGTGAAATCCGAAGGACGTCTATATTATCAGACGTACATTCCTGTTGATATTGCAAGAGTTGAAATTGCATCAAATGCAGGGAATGACAATTTGAAACGCATTTATCAGGAAGCCGGGAAAATGCAGGGGCTTGGGTTCTATGAAAGTAATTATGCAAGAAAGAACAGGAAGGTTTACCAGCAGGAGGCTGCTTCGCGGATTGAGTGCAACGGGGGCAGAATAGAATTGGGAGATAAGTTCAGCAATCAACTCTCAAATGAAATAAAAAGTGAAATGACTCTTTATGATGTTCTGGATGGAGAAAATAGCTATAGCTCACAGAAGATTCTTCAGGGTGGAATGAAAATAGAAAAACATTATTTTGTCTATAGGAAAAAGCAAATTTGGGAAGACAAAGAGGTAAAGCGGGTCAGCCTCAGGGAACATAATCCCCCATCGCCAGAGCGTGTGCCTGAATTGATGAAAGCGCTGACGGGATTTGTGGAAAGAAAGAGCGCCATGGATCCGGTGATCCGGGCAGGTCTTTTGTGCTACCAGTTTCTTACCGTCATGCCTTTTGAAAAGGATAATGAAATATGGGCAAGTATTCTGTTAAACTGTTTTTTGCGTGAGCAGGGGATTGGAACGGGATATTATATCCCTTTTGGCAAAGACTTTCTGAAACAGGAAAAGGAAAGAAAGGAGGCCATGAAGCAGGTAAGGGAAAGCGGGGATTATGGTATATGGCTCCAATATTTTCTTGAAGTGGTTTGCAAAGCATTAGAAAGAATGAACTGCATGATCATGGGTCTTAGGCAGATACATGATCATTCCGTTTCTTCTATATTAATGGAAAAGCAAAAAGACCTGCTGGAGAGCATGATTATATATATGGAAGAAACTCCCATATTTACGATTGCGGATGTTGAAAAAGAATTTCAAATTGCATATAATACTGCCGCCAAAATGATTACAATCTTTGAGAAACATGATATTGTAAAAGAAATTTCCAAGAAGCAGAGATACCGGATTTATTGCTATGAAAAATATGTCCAGGAAATTTTGAAGGAGTGAGGACGTCTTTGTCTTGTGCAAAGCCAAAGACGTCTGATAAAATCTATTAGAAATTTCAAAATAATACTTGCATGTTTCCGAAACATCATGTATACTATCAAGTGCTGTGACATGATAGCGTTGAAGCGTGAGGTTGCTGCCCTGCCGGAAGGCATAGCAGGTTTTCCGTGGAGCGAATGTCAAGAAGGACGGCTTTGGCCGCCCCAAGAACCTGACGGCAAGTCACTGTACAAACATAGTCTGTGAAATACAGAAACTCGTGTGTTAAGAATGTTATAGGAATGCGTAAGGTTACGCTGTTTTCTTCGGATTAGCAGGACACACACGGAAGAGTGTACAGTCACCGCTTGTCGTACTTATTAACCCAAAGTGCGAAAAGGAGGCGACTTTTTTTATGGCAAGTCAAGTAATGAGAATCACACTCAAGGCTTATGATCACCAGTTGGTGGATGCATCAGCCAAAAAGATCATCGAAACAGTCAAAAAGAACGGATCACAGGTAAGCGGACCAGTGCCCCTTCCCACCAAGAAGGAAGTAGTTACCATCTTGAGGGCAGTCCACAAATACAAAGATTCCCGGGAACAGTTTGAACAAAGAACCCATAAGAGGCTGATCGATATCATCACACCTACACCAAAGACAGTTGACGCTTTGCAGAGACTGGAAATGCCTGCCGGTGTGTACATTGATATTAAGATGAAGAATAAATAATTCTTCGGAACATGAACCCCTACACTAGAATGGCCCGATTGGGGCCCGCTGTAGAAACAAATGGAGGTAAAGAAATGAAGAAAGCTATTTTAGCTACCAAAGTCGGAATGACACAGATTTTTAGCGAGGATGGAACATTGGTTCCGGTAACCGTGCTTCAGGCTGGGCCTTGTGTGGTAACACAGGTTAAGACAGTGGAAAATGACGGTTACAGTGCAGTACAGGTTGGTTTTGTTGATAAGAAGGACAGAATTATCAACAAGGACAAGGGTGGAAAAAAAGAGATTATCCACAGACATGGTGTTGGCAAAGCTATGAAGGGCCACTTTGACAAGGCAGGAGTTTCCAGCAAAAGGTTTGTCAGAGAGTTTAAGTTGGAAGGCGCAGAGGAATATACACTTGGAAGCGAGATTAAGGCGGATGTATTTGCAGTTGGCGATAAGATCGACGCATCGGCAATCTCTAAAGGAAAAGGTTTCCAGGGCGCTATCAAGAGACATGGACAGCACAGAGGTCCTATGGCTCACGGTTCAAAGTTCCATCGTCATCAGGGTTCTAACGGCGCCTGCTCTTCACCCAGCCGTGTGTTCAAAGGAAAAGGAATGCCTGGACATATGGGTTGCGTAAAGGTAACAGTGCAGAACCTGGAAGTAGTAAGAGTTGATGCTGAAAAGAACCTGCTTCTTATCAAGGGTGCAGTACCCGGACCTAAGAAAGCGCTGGTTACGATCAAAGAATCAGTTAAGACTATGGCGTAAGCCGGTGAGATGAAAGGAGGACCATTCAGATGGCAAACGTATCTGTTTTTAATATGGAAGGCAAGGAAGTCGGCACGATGGAATTAAGCGATGCGGTATTTGGCGTTACAGTGAATGAACACCTGGTACACATGGCAGTTGTGCAGCAGCTTGCAAATAATCGTCAGGGAACGCAGAAGGCAAAGACCCGTTCAGAGGTTTCCGGCGGCGGAAGAAAACCTTGGAGGCAAAAGGGGACTGGCCATGCAAGGCAGGGTTCGACCAGGGCGCCCCAGTGGACTGGCGGCGGCGTTGTGTTCGCTCCCGTACCAAGGGATTATTCATTTAAGATCAACAAGAAAGAAAAGAGGGCAGCGCTGAAATCTGTTCTCACAAGCAGAGTTCAGGCAGGAAAGCTGATCGTTGTAGATGAGCTGAAGTTAGACGAGATCAAGACAAAGAAGTTCAAAGCAGTTATGGACAATTTGAAAGTCAGCAAGGCACTGGTTGTACTTGGCGATAATGATAAAAAGGTTGTTATGTCTGCAAGGAACATTCCTACCATAAAAACTGCATTGGTTAGTACGATTAATGTTTACGATATCTTAAAGGGCGATACATTAATTCTCACCAAGGATGCAGTGACCAAGATCGAGGAGGTGTATGCATAATGGCAGCAATTCTTTATTATGACGTAATTCTTAAGCCGGTTATCACAGAGAAGAGCATGGCTGGCATGGGTGATAAGAAATATACATTTTTGGTTCATCCGGAAGCAAATAAGACCATGATCAAAGAAGCCGTTGAAAAAATGTTTGATGGCGTTAAGGTAAAGAAAGTCAACACCATGAATCTTGCAGGAAAGAAAAAGAGACGGGGTATGACTGTTGGCACGACGGCAAAGAGGAAAAAAGCGATCGTGTGGCTTACAGAGGACAGTAAGGAAATCGAGATCTTTGCAGGTCTGTAATCCGGCGGAACGTGAAGTGAAGAACAATTAGTTTCACCGTGGCCAGCATTAACTATGCACAGGAAAAGTGCGATATCAAATGAAGTTTGAAAGGAGAAATAAACATGGGAATTAAGACATATAACCCATATACACCTTCCAGAAGAAATATGACCGGTTCTGATTTTTCAGAAATCACGAAAAAGACACCAGAGAAGTCACTTGTCGTTTCTTTAAAGAAGAATTCCGGGCGTAATAACCAGGGGAAGATCACAGTAAGGCATCGCGGAGGCGGTGTGAAGAGAAAATACAGATTGGTAGATTTTAAGAGGAATAAAGAAGGCGTTCCTGCTACCGTAATCGGGATCGAATATGATCCTAACAGAAGTGCGAATATTGCACTGATCTGTTATGCAGATGGTGAAAAGGCTTACATTCTTGCACCTCAGGGGCTGACAGACGGCATGAAAGTGATGAATGGTCCGGAAGCGGAAGTGAGGATAGGAAACTGCCTGCCTTTATCAGCAATTCCTGTTGGTACCCAGGTACACAACATTGAGTTATATCCTGGAAAGGGCGGCCAGTTGGTACGTTCCGCCGGGAACAGTGCACAGCTTATGGCAAAAGAAGGCAAGTATGCAACCCTTCGTCTTCCTTCCGGAGAGATGAGAATGGTGCCCATTATTTGCCGGGCAACAGTGGGCGTGGTAGGCAACGGTGACCACAACCTGATTAAAGTTGGTAAGGCAGGACGTAAGCGCCATATGGGTATCCGCCCTACAGTCCGTGGTTCCGTTATGAACCCCAATGACCATCCTCACGGCGGTGGTGAAGGTAAGACCGGTATCGGCCGTCCTGGCCCGTCTACACCTTGGGGTAAGCCTGCTCTTGGTCTTAAGACGCGTAAGAAGAATAAAGCTTCTAATAAGCTGATCGTAAGAAGAAGAGACGGCAGGGCCATCAAATAGTTAAGGAGGAGAGAAGAAAATGGCTAGATCACTGAAAAAAGGACCTTTTGCAGATGCAAGTTTGCTGAAAAAAGTAGATGCAATGAATGCAGCAGGACAGAAGCAGGTTATCAAAACCTGGTCCCGCCGTTCGACAATCTTCCCCTCTTTTGTGGGACACACATTTGCAGTGCATGACGGTAGAAAGCATGTGCCTGTATATGTTACGGAAGATATGGTAGGACATAAGCTGGGTGAGTTCGTTGCAACCAGGACCTATAGAGGACACGGCAAAGACGAGAAGAAGTCAAAAGTAAAGTAAGATAGGAGGTTTCATCATGGCAAAAGGACATAGATCCCAAATTAAGAGAGAAAGAAATGCACAAAAAGATACAAGACCTTCGGCTAAGTTATCTTACGCAAGAGTGTCTGTTACAAAAGCATGTTTCGTTTTAGATGCCATCAGAGGCAAGGATGTGGAGGCAGCGCTGGGTATTTTGGCGTATAATCCCAGATATGCTTCCAGCATCATTAAAAAGTTACTGGAATCTGCATATGCGAATGCTGAATATTTGCATAGCCAGGATCCTACAAAGTATCCGAATCCAGAGCACCTTTATGTTGCAGAATGTTATGCAGACAAAGGGCCTACAATGAAGAGAGTAAGGCCCAGGGCACAGGGAAGGGCTTACAGAATCGAAAAGAGAACGAGCCACATTACAATTGTACTGGATGAGAGATAGGAAAGGAGCAAAGTGATTTATGGGACAGAAAGTTAATCCTCATGGCTTAAGAGTCGGTATTATTAAGGATTGGGATTCGAAATGGTACGCGGAAGACGAGTTTTCTGATTTCCTGATAGAAGACTATAACATTAGAAAATTCCTGAAAAAGAAATTGTTCAGCGCCGGAATTTCTAAAATTGAGATCGAGAGGGCTTCCGACAGGGTTAAAGTCATCATTTACACAGCAAAGCCTGGTGTGGTTATCGGCAAAGGCGGCGCTGAGATCGAGGTGACCAAGAAAGAACTTTCCAAGATGACCGGAAAGAAGGTATTGGTTGATATTAAAGAGATCAAGAGACCGGATAAGGATGCACAGCTTGTTGCAGAAAATATTGCCCAGCAGCTTGAAAACCGTGTTTCTTTCAGACGTGCTATGAAGTCCTGCATGGGAAGAACAATGAAGGCAGGGGCACAGGGTATTAAGACTTCCGTATCTGGACGCCTTGGCGGCGCAGATATGGCCCGTACAGAATTCTACAGTGAAGGTACTATTCCCCTTCAGACACTGCGTGCAGATATTGAGTATGGCTTTGCAGAAGCGGATACAACCTATGGTAAAGTAGGTGTTAAGGTATGGATTTATAAGGGTGAAGTACTTCCTACAAAGAAGAACGAAGAAAAGACAGTGCAGGAAGGGAGCGATAAATAATGTTAATGCCTAAAAGAGTTAAACGTCGTAAACAATTCCGTGGCTCCATGAGGGGAAAAGCGACCCGTGGCAACACAATTACTTACGGTGAATACGGTATTGTTGCATTAGAACCATGTTGGATCAAATCAAACCAGATTGAAGCAGCCCGTATTGCTATGACGCGTTATATTAAGCGTGGCGGTAAAGTTTGGATTAAGATTTTCCCTGACAAACCGGTGACAACGAAACCAGCAGAAACGCGTATGGGTTCTGGTAAAGGAACACTGGAATATTGGGTAGCAGTAGTAAAACCTGGACGTGTAATGTTTGAAATCGCAGGAGTTTCCGAAGAAATCGCAAAAGAAGCTTTACGTCTTGCGACTTATAAGCTTCCTTGCAAGTGCAAGATTGTTTCTAAGGCAGACTTGGAAGGTGGTGCATCTAATGAAAACTAACAAGTATGTAGAAGAGTTAAAGACAAAATCAGCCGCAGCACTGGCAGAGGATTTGGTGGCAGCAAAGAAAGAACTTTTTAATTTGAGATTCCAGAATGCAACGAACCAGTTGGATAATACTGCTAGGATCAAAGAAGTGAGAAAGAACATCGCAAGGATCCAGACTGTTATTACCCAGAAAAAGAAAGAAGCATAAGCTTTTAAAGGAATGATCAAAGTTGTAGGAATGTCAATGAAAGGAGACAAAACATCGTGGAAAGAAATTTAAGAAAAACACGTATTGGCAAGGTGACCAGCGACAAGATGGATAAGACGATCGTTGTTGCAATAGAAAATCACGTTAAGCATCCTCTTTATAAAAAGGTCGTTAAACGTACTTACAAATTAAAAGCTCATGATGAGAATAATGAGTGCCGTATTGGCGATACCGTTAAGGTGATGGAAACAAGGCCCTTATCAAAGGATAAGAGATGGAGACTTGTTGAGATCGTAGAAAGGGCGAAATAAGGTTTTTAAAAAACTTTTTCGGAAATTTGCCCTGCAAATTTCAACGCTCGAAATGAATGATATAATTATTTGGAAGGAGAATTGGCATGATTCAACAGGAAAGCAGACTGAAAGTCGCTGACAATACAGGTGCAAAAGAAATTCTTTGCATCAGAGTTATGGGTGGATCCACAAGAAGATATGCAAATATCGGCGATGTGATTGTTGCTACGGTCAAAGATGCAACACCAGGCGGCGTTGTCAAAAAAGGTGATGTTGTTAAAGCTGTGGTTGTCCGTACTGTAAAGGGAGCACGCCGTAAAGACGGTTCTTATATTAGATTTGATGAAAATGCTGCAGTTATCATTAAAGATGATAAGACTCCCAGGGGAACACGAATTTTTGGACCAGTAGCGAGAGAGCTTCGTGAGAAACAATTTATGAAGATCGTTTCTTTAGCTCCCGAAGTATTATAGGAGGTGCTTAGCATGGCAACTTTAAAGATTAAGAAAGGCGACACCGTCAAGGTGATTGCCGGTAAGGATAAAGGAACAGAAGGTAAGGTGGTTTCTGTTGACGCTAAGAAGCATAAAGTTATCGTAGAGGGCGTTGGTATGGTCACCAAACACACCAAACCATCGGCAGCGAATCAGAATGGCGGAATTATTCAAAAAGAGGCGCCTATTGATATTTCAAACGTTATGTATGTCCATAAGGGAAGACCTACAAGAGTCGGCTTTAAGATGGAAAACGATAAGAAAGTGCGTTTTGTAAAATCAACAGGCGAAGTGATTGATGATTCTAAGAAAGGAGAACGGTAAGCGTGAACAGGCTTAAAACGATGTATAATGATGAGATCGTAGATGCTATGATCAAAAAGTTCGGATATAAAAACGTGATGGAAGTACCGAAGCTTGACAAGATTGTTATCAACATGGGCGTAGGCGAAGCTAAAGAAAATGCCAAAGTGTTGGAATCTGCTGTGAAGGATCTTGAGATTATCTCGGGACAGAAGGCTGTACTTACCAAAGCAAAGAAGTCCGTTGCCAACTTCAAGATCAGAGAAGGCATGGCAATTGGATGTAAGGTTACCCTCCGTGGCGAAAGAATGTATGATTTCTTAGACCGCCTTGTAAACCTTGCATTGCCCCGTGTGCGTGACTTCAGAGGTGTAAATCCTAATGCGTTTGACGGAAGAGGAAACTATTCACTGGGTATCAAAGAGCAGCTTATTTTCCCTGAGATCGAGTATGATAAGGTGGATAAGGTAAGAGGAATGGATGTCATTTTCGTCACAACTGCAAAGACGGATGAAGAAGCGCGCGAATTGTTAAGATTATTCAATATGCCATTTGCAAAATAGGAGGAGATAAGTTCATGGCTAAAACATCAATGAAGATTAAACAGCAGCGTAAACCCAAATTCTCTACCAGAGAGTATACCCGTTGCAAGGTATGTGGACGTCCACATTCTGTTCTTAGAAAATATGGGATCTGTAGGATCTGCTTCCGTGAGCTGGCTTACAAGGGACAGATTCCTGGTGTTAGAAAAGCAAGCTGGTAAGTTCGCTTTAGCAATAAGATTTGCAAGCAAAGGCATAAAAGGCCTGTTTTGCAAATTTCACCAGATGAAAAGGACGAGAAAAGGATATTGCATTGAAATCGTATAGGAGGAAATAAAATGACAATGAGTGATCCTATTGCAGATATGCTTACAAGAATCCGTAATGCAAATACTGCAAAACATGATACAGTAGACATTCCTTCTTCTAAGATGAAACTGGCTATAGCCGACATACTGGTAGAAGAAGGATATATTAAGAAATATGATTTAGTCAACGAAGGCAGTTTTAAGACGATCCGCATTGCATTAAAGTATGGTGCGGACAGAAATGAGAAGATCATCAGCGGCCTTAAGAGAATCTCAAAGCCCGGACTTCGTGTGTACGCCGGTAAGGAAGATCTGCCCAGGGTGCTTGGCGGACTTGGTATTGCAATTATTTCTACCAACCACGGTGTTATCACGGATAAGAAGGCCAGGGAATTGCAGGTAGGCGGCGAAGTGCTGGCATATGTATGGTAGCACATGTTGTTTTTGAGCTTGAAACGATAAAGTTGTATCAAATAAAATAGGAGGTACGGGCATGTCACGAATAGGAAGAATGCCAATCGCAATTCCGGCAGGCGTTACTGTGGATATTGCAGAAAATAATAAAGTGACTGTAAAAGGTCCTAAAGGAACACTGGAAAGAGTGCTTCCAGCAGAGATGGAGATCAAGGTTGAAGGTGTGGAAATACACGTTACCAGGCCGAACGACTTAAAGAAAATGAAATCTTTACATGGTTTGACAAGAACACTGATCAACAATATGGTAGTTGGTGTGACAAATGGCTATGAAAAGAAACTGGAAGTAAATGGTGTTGGTTACAGGGCTGCAAAAGCCGGTAATAAGTTGACCTTGTCTTTAGGATATTCTCACCCCGTTGAGATGATCGACCCTGAAGGGATTGAGACCGTTTTGGAAGGGCAGAACATCATTATTGTTAAGGGGATTGATAAAGAAAAAGTTGGCCAATTCGCAGCCGAAATCAGAGACAAGAGAAGACCTGAGCCATATAAGGGCAAAGGTATCAAATATGCTGATGAAACGATCAGGCGTAAAGTTGGTAAGACTGGTAAGAAATAGATAAGGAGAGTGTAAAGATGGTTAGTAAAGAGTCAAGACAAAAAGTTCGTGTTAAAAAGCACATGAAAATACGTAACCGCTTTAGCGGTACAACTGAAAGACCTCGTCTTGCAGTATTCAGAAGTAATAATCATATGTATGCTCAAATTATTGACGATACAGTTGGAAATACTCTGGTTGCGGCTTCTACAGTAGAAGGTGAAGTAAAATCGCAGCTTGAAAAGACCAATAACGTTGATGCGGCAGCATATTTGGGAACAGTGATTGCAAAAAGAGCAATCGAAAAAGGTATTGATACCGTAGTCTTTGACAGAGGCGGCTTTATATACCATGGTAAGATCGCAGCATTAGCTGATGCAGCCAGAGAAGCTGGCCTTAAATTCTAGGAAGGGAGAAACTTAACATGAGACATACAATCATCGATGTCAGCGGCATGGAATTAACAGAAAAAGTAGTTGCCATCAAGAGAGTAACCAAGACTGTAAAGGGTGGACGTAACATGAGATTTACAGCTCTTGTAGTAGTAGGTGACGGCAATGGGCATGTTGGCGCCGGACTTGGTAAAGCTGTTGAAATTCCTGAGGCTATCCGTAAGGGAAAAGAAGATGCCATGAAGCATATCGTAAAGATCGCCATGGATGAGAATAATTCCATTACGCATGACTTTATAGGAAAGTTCGGTTCAGCAAATGTTCTTTTAAAGAAAGCTCCCGACGGTACCGGTATTATTGCAGGTGGTCCTGCCCGTGTGGTTTGTGAACTTGCAGGCATTAAAAATATCCGTACCAAATCATTGGGATCAAATAATAAGCAGAATGTGGTTCTTGCAACGATCGAAGGGCTTCGACAATTGAAGACACCGGAAGAGATAGCAAGAAAACGCGGCAAATCCGTAGAAGAAGTGATGGCATAGGAGGGAAAGGTAAGATGGCAGAGCAGAAAATGTTAAAGATCACATTGGTAAAGTCTACTATCGGTGCAGTTCCCAAGCATAAAGCTACTGTACAGTCTATGGGACTTAGAAAGCTGAATAAGTCGATCGTGTTGCCGGACAATGCGGCTACCAGAGGTCAGATTCAGCAGATCAGACATTTAATTAAAGTTGAAGAAGTTTAAAAGATAAGGAGGTGTCAACAATGAGTTTGGAATTATCAAATTTAAGGCCTGCAAATGGTTCTAAGCATAGTGATAATTTTAGAAGAGGTCGTGGACACGGTTCAGGAAACGGAAAGACAGCCGGTAAAGGCCATAAGGGACAGAAGGCTCGTTCAGGAGCTCCCAGGGCAGGCTTTGAAGGTGGTCAGATGCCTTTATACAGAAGAATTCCGAAGAGAGGCTTTACATGCCCCAGCTCAAAGGAAATTGTGGGTATTAATTTAGGTGCGCTCAATGATATGTTCGAGGACGGCTCTGTGGTCGATGTAGACGCATTGATTGAAAGCGGTATTGTGAAAAATCCTAAAGACGGCGTTAAGATCCTTGGAAACGGAGAAATTACCAAAAAGCTTACAGTAAAGGCAAATGCTTTCAGTGCATCCGCAAAAGAAAAAATTGAAGCTGCTGGTGGAACTGCAGAGGTGATGTAATATGTTTACAACCCTAAAAAATGCATTTAAGATCAAAGAGATCAGAAATAAGTTATTATTCACATTTGGCATGTTGGTTGTGATCCGTCTCGGGTCGCAGCTCCCCGTGCCGGGTGTGCGGGTTGACCAGTTTATGAACTGGTTTAACCAGAATATTGGTGATGAGTTTAGCTTTTTTAATGCTTTTACAGGTGGCTCCTTTGAAAGAATGTCCATTTTGGCGCTGAACATTACGCCTTATATCACATCCTCTATTATCATGCAGCTCCTTACCATTGCAATTCCTAAATTGGAGGAGATGCAAAAGGAGGGCGAGGATGGAAGAAAGAAGATTGCTTCTATTACCCGCTATGTGACGGTTGTTCTTGCACTTATTGAGGCGACTGCAATGGCGATGATGTTCTGGAATGGAAATCTTCTTAAGGAAAATACGGTATTAAATGTGATCACGATCGTTGCAGCCCTTACGGCAGGAAGCGCTTTCCTGATGTGGGTAGGAGAGAGGATCACGGAAAAAGGCGTGGGGAATGGTATTTCCATCGTATTGGTGATCAATATCATTTCAAGGATTCCCCAGGATATTGACTTGCTGTTTGAGCAGTTTGTCTTTGACCAGGAAGCAATTGCAGTGGGAGTCGTTGCGGCGCTTGTAATCATTGCGATCATTGCAGGAATGGTGGCGCTGGTTGTCATCTTAAATGACGGGACAAGAAAGATCCCTGTGCAGTATGCCAAGAAAGTACAGGGAAGGAAAATGGTGGGAGGGCAGACTTCTTCCATCCCTTTAAAGGTTAACACAGCAGGCGTTATTCCGATCATCTTTGCCTCATCCCTGATGCAGCTCCCGGTGGTTTTATGCAGCTTTTTTAACTATCAGGGAACTGGCTTTTGGGCGCATGTGCTTAGAGGCTTAAGCTCAAACAACTGGTGTAACCCCAGTGAGCCGGTTTATTCTATTGGGCTTGTGGTGTATATCGTGCTTGTGGTTTGCTTTGCATATTTTTATACATCGATTACCTTTAACCCCATGGAAATTTCGGAAAATATGAAAAAGCAGGGTGGTTTTATCCCGGGTATCAGGCCAGGAAAGCCGACCAGCGAATATCTGACAAAGATCTTAAATTATATTATCTTTATTGGAGCAGTAGGGCTTACAATCGTATGCGTGATTCCCTTTGTGTTCAATGGAGTGTTTGGCGCACAGGTTTCTTTTGGAGGGACTAGCCTGATCATTATTGTCAGCGTTGTTCTTGAAACAATGAAACAGATTGAGTCCCAGATGCTGGTGCGTAATTATAAAGGTTTTTTGAATGATTAAATGGTCTAAAATAATATTAGAGGTTAAAGGAGAAAGCGGTGCAGGCGCTAAGCCCGCGCCGGGCTTTCCTTTGCCTCTATCTTACGTTCTGGATAGGCCAGACGTGTAGAGAAAGAGGAGAAAATGAAAATTATTATGTTAGGCGCCCCTGGGGCTGGAAAAGGAACACAGGCAAAAATGATAGCTGAAAAGTATGATGTTCCCCATGTTTCTACCGGTGACATTTTCAGGGCAAATATTAAGAACGGTACGGAACTTGGCATGGAAGCCAAGAAATATATGGATGAGGGACTTTTGGTGCCGGATGAACTTACGGTAAGGATCCTTCTTGACAGAGTGGCCCAGGAGGATTGCAGGAAGGGTTATGTGCTGGACGGTTTTCCAAGGACAATTCCCCAGGCAGAGGTGCTAGATGAGGCTCTTGGCAAGACGGGCAGTAAGATCGATTATGCAATCAATGTAGAGGTGCCGGATGAGAACATTGTAAAGAGAATGAGCGGAAGACGTGCATGTCTCTCCTGTGGCGCAACTTACCATGTGGAACATGTGCCGCCCCAAAAAGAAGGGATTTGCGATGTCTGTGGCAAGGAATTGGTATTGCGTGATGACGATAAAGCAGAGACGGTCCGGAACCGTTTGGATGTATACCATAAGCAGACGCAGCCGCTGATTGACTTTTATCAGGCAAAAGGAATTCTGCACAGTGTGGACGGAACGGCGGACATGAACGATGTATTTGCTGCAATTACGGAAATCCTGGGTTAGGATATGGTTTGAAAGGCTGGTTCGTAAATGGCAGTAACGATTAAATCAAAACGTGAAATTGAATTGATGCGTGAGTCCTGCAGGCTTTTGGCGGAGGTTCATGCAAAGCTGGGGGAGGCGATCAAGCCGGGAATTTCCACTTTGGAGATTGACGTGCTGGGAGAGAGGCTGATCCGAAGCTGTGGATGTGTTCCGAATTTTTTGCATTATAACGGGTATCCGGCTTCTATCTGTGTTTCTGTAAACGATGAAGTGGTACATGGGATCCCCTCTAAAGACAGGATCCTGAAAGAGGGGGACATAGTCAGTCTGGATGCAGGATTGATCTATAAAGGATATCATTCAGATGCGGCAAGGACTTATGCAGTGGGAAAGGTCAGTGAAGAAGCGGCAAAGCTGATCCAAGTGACCAGGCAGAGTTTTTTTGAGGGCATCAAATATGCAACAGAAGGCTGTTATCTGCATGATATCTCCTATACCATAGACAGTTATTGCAGCAGTTTTGGTTACGGTGTGGTAAGGGACTTGGTTGGCCATGGGATCGGGACAAAGCTCCATGAGGAACCTCAGATCCCCAATTTCAGACAATGGCGTAGGGGGATCAGGCTAAAAGCAGGAATGACTCTTGCCATTGAGCCGATGATCAATATGGGGGGCTGGCAGGTGAAATGGCTGGATGATGATTGGACAGTAGTCACCCGGGATGGTTCTTTGTCGGCCCATTATGAAAATACAGTGCTGGTCACCGATGGGGAGCCGGAGATTTTGACCTTGCTTCCCGGAATGGAATAACGAAAAGGCAGGTGCTTTTATGGTCGGGATGTTTGCCATATCAAAAGCAGGCCACGACAAGGGAAGGATGTACCTTATTGTCGGGGAAGGGGAAAACACAGTGGATCTGGCGGACGGCAGAATAAGAACCCTGGAAAACCCCAAAAGGAAAAAGAAAAAGCATGTGCAGATTGTAAAAAAGGGCTTAGAAGAAGCTTTGGCGCATAAGCTTTTAAATGGAGAGATTTTATATAATGAAGAAATAAAACATGCCATCAGGATCAGAGCAAATAAGGAGGTAACGCATGTCGAAGGCTGACGTAATTGAAATTGAAGGAACTGTAGTAGAAAAGCTTCCGAATACCATGTTTCAGGTGGAATTGGAAAATGGACACAGAGTGCTTGCCCATATCAGTGGAAAACTGAGACAGAATTTTATACGGATCCTTCCCGGGGATAAAGTTACCCTGGAACTATCACCCTATGACCTTAGCAAAGGAAGAATTATTTGGAGGGACAAATAGCAATTTCTATCTTGCATTTGTAGATATACCATGTTATAATGTAAAACGGTCTTTTTTGAAAGGAGGTTTAACATGAAGGTTAGATCATCAGTAAAACCGATTTGCGAGAAATGCAAAATCATCAAGAGAAAAGGACGTATCAGAGTGATCTGTGAGAATCCGAAGCACAAACAAAGACAAGGATAATCCGCTGTATGCCGTTGTGACGCTGCTAAAGCAGTGCAAGGCAAAACAGAAGGGTTCTTGTCCAATTAGTATGAAAGCGGCTGCAGTCCGGCTGATAGCCGAACTGATTTCTATATAATTGTACGACGGAGCCTTAGTGATTACTTCTTGATTCACAGTTTATCTGTGTAAGATCGGAAACGTCCGGTTGGGCAAAAGCCCCAATCAATTAGTAGGAAAATGGAGGAAATGTAAATGGCTCGTATTGCAGGTGTTGACTTACCGAGGGAAAAACGCGTAGAAATTGGCTTAACTTATGTTTATGGGATCGGAAGGGCAAGTTCTAACAAGATTCTTGAAAAAGCAAAAGTGAATCCGGATACTCGTGTAAGGGAGTTAACTGACGAAGAAGTTAAGAGAATCAGCGAAGTGATTGAAGCTGAGTACATGGTAGAAGGTGACTTACGCCGGGAAATTGCCATGAATATCAAAAGACTTCAGGAAATTGGATGCTATAGAGGTATCCGTCACAGAAAAGGTCTCCCCGTGCGTGGACAAAAGACAAAGACCAACGCAAGAACCAGAAAAGGTCCTAAGAGGACTGTTGCAAACAAGAAAAAATAAGAGTTCATGCATAGTATTTGGTATGATCTCTGAAGCGTTACTGGAAAATTATCTCAATAAGAAAGTAGGTTAGTTTAAATGGCAGCAAAAAAAGTTACCAAAAAAGTGACAAAAAAACGTGTCAAGAAAAACGTTGAACATGGACAGGCACATATCCAGTCTTCCTTTAACAATACCATTGTTACATTGACAGACAATGAAGGGAATGCTCTTAGCTGGGCAAGTGCCGGTGGTCTTGGATTTAGAGGTTCAAGGAAATCTACTCCCTATGCAGCACAGATGGCCGCAGAGACAGCTACGAAAGCGGCGCTGATCCATGGGTTGAAGACAGTAGATGTTATGGTAAAAGGACCTGGTTCAGGACGTGAAGCAGCGATCCGTGCACTTTCTGCATGTGGTCTTGAAGTAACCAGCATCAGGGACGTAACACCTGTTCCCCATAACGGATGCCGCCCGCCAAAGCGACGCAGGGTATAACGATAAGAAGATTTTTTGAGTTGGACGAAGGCGTGGTTGCGCTGTAAACAATAGTTTAGGAGGAAATAGAAATGGCAGTAAACAGAGTTCCGGTATTAAAAAGATGTAGGTCACTTGGTCTTGAGCCAGCATATTTAGGATATGACAAGAAGTCCAATAGGACAAATGCCAGGGCTGGTAAGAAGGTCAGCGAATATGGCCTTCAGCTCAGGGAAAAACAAAAAGCAAAATTTATTTATGGCGTTCTTGAAAAACCTTTTAGGAATTACTACAAAAAGGCAGACAGAATGAGAGGGATGACCGGTGAAAACCTGATGATCCTTCTGGAAAGAAGACTGGACAGTGTGGTTTTCAGAATGGGATTTGCAAGAACCAGAAGAGAAGCAAGGCAGGTAGTAGGCCATAAGCATTTTCTGGTAAATGGAAAGCCTGTAAATATCCCTTCTTACCTGATCAAGGCAGGAGATGTGATTGAGATCAGAGAAAAATCAAAGTCCTTGCAGAGATACAAAGATATCCTGGAAGTGACCGCAGGAAGATTGGTACCTGAATGGATGGAAGTGGATCAGGAGGCATTAAAAGGAACCGTTAAGAATCTCCCAACCAGAGAAATGATTGATGTTCCTGTAAATGAGATGCTTATCGTTGAGTTATATTCCAAATAAAACCATGGGGTGAGTCAACTGTTCGTAAAGGAGGGTATTTGCGGTGTTTGATTTTGAAAGACCTAATATTGAGGTGGCAGAAATCTCTGAGGATAAGAAATATGGCAGATTTGTTGTAGAACCGCTGGAAAGGGGCTATGGCATTACGCTGGGTAATTCACTTAGAAGGATCATGCTTTCTTCGCTCCCTGGCGCCGCTGTGAGCCAGGTCAAGATAGAAGGGGTACTCCATGAATTCAGTTCTATTGATGGAGTCAAGGAAGATGTGACAGAGATCATCATGAACATCAAAAACCTGGCTATCAGAAACAACAGCGATACAAATGAACCTAAGACAGCATACATTGAGTATGAAGGTGACGGGGTAGTCAAGGCATCTGATATTCAGTGTGACCAGGATATTGAAATTCTTAATCCTGAGATTACTATTGCAACCTTAAGTGGTAAGAACACTAAGCTATACATGGAACTTACTATCACCAAGGGCAGAGGATATGTCAGCGCTGATAAAAATAAGAGTGAGGATCTGCCAATTGGAGTCATTGCAATTGATTCCATCTATACACCGGTTGAGAGGGTTAATGTGACTGTTGAAAATACGCGCGTGGGTCAGATCACTGACTTTGATAAGCTGTCATTAGATGTGTATACTAACGGAACGTTAGAGCCTGATGAGGCAGTCAGTTTAGCGGCAAAAGTACTTAGCGAACATTTGAGCCTTTTTATTGACCTTTCTGAAAATGCCAAGACTGCAGAGGTTATGGTAGAGAAGGAAGAGGATGAAAAGGAAAAAGTATTGGAAATGAGTATTGACGAGTTAGAGTTGTCAGTTCGTTCTTATAATTGTCTTAAGAGGGCTGGGATCAATACCGTCGAAGAGTTGACAAATAAGACTTCTGAAGATATGATGAAAGTCCGTAACCTTGGGCGTAAGTCTTTGGAGGAAGTTTTGGCAAAGTTAAAAGAATTGGGATTACAGCTTAATCCGGCAGATGAAGCATAGTCCTATTTCAATGAAGTGTGCTGCAGTAAACCCAAAGAGTGTGCAGCATGTCCTCATAAATGGTGTATGTAACTATCATTACATTCGGTAAGTAAGTCCAAAGAGCGTGGCCGGATGTACCATGGAATTGAGAAAAGCGGCCTTGGGATCCCCTTGGCAGACGTTTTTGGAAAGGAGCCTAAAATGGCAAAATACAGAAAGCTGGGAAAGACATCTGACCAGAGAAAAGCATTACTTAGAAACCAGGTGACAGGTCTTATTTACAAAGGGAAGATCATTACCACCCAGGCAAGAGCAAAAGAAGTTATGAAGATAGCTGATGGACTTATTGCACTTGCTGTAAAAGAAAAAGATAACTATGAAACCGTTAAGGTATCCGTTAAGGTTCCTTTAAAGGACAAAGACGGAAAGAGAGTAAAAGAAGTAGTTGATGGGAAGAAAGTTACAAAGTTTGAGACCGTTGAGAAGGAGATCAAAAAGGATATGCCTTCCAGGCTTCATGCCAGACATCAAATGCTGAAAGTTCTTTATCCTGTGACTGAAGTTCCCGCAAAGGCTGCAGGAAGAAAGAAAGGAACCAAGGAAGTTGACTTGGTTGCAAAATTGTTTGACGAATATGGCCCTAAATATGCCAGCCGTAACGGCGGTTATACAAGGATCATTAAGATCGGCCAGCGAAAAGGCGACGGCGCTATGCAGGTAGTGCTTGAGTTAGTTTAAAATGAGTACCCGTGAAATATTCACAATGGCGGAATATTCACGGGTATTTTTGTGATATGTGAAATTGTTTCATTGGGGCGGCATAGACAATTAGTGAGAAAGTGGTATAATAGAAGAAGTAGCATTTAGAATCACGATATAAGGGGTAGAGGAATGAAAGTACAAACGAAAATATTAATTGTTGCATTGATACCACTTCTTGGATTAGGATTGGCTGTTATCCTGGTTGGGAATATGCAGATCAGCAGGGTAGTAACAGGTACAATAGAAAACGGGCTTCGCAGCACGGCTGTTTCTGTAAGGGATACCTTGGGGTATGTGGACGAAGGGGCTTATCATGTGGAAGAAAATGCATTATACAAAGGAGAGTTTAATGTCAGCGATGCAGCGCTGATCGGTGACAATGTAAAAAAAGCGGCGGATACGGATATTACCGTCTTTTACGGGGATACCCGTTATATGACATCTGTGGTTGATGCCCAGGGGAACCGCGTGGTAGGGACCAAGGCGGGGGAAGAAGTGGTTCAGAATGTTTTGATCCAGGGGAAGGAGCACTTTGCAACCAATGTGGATGTGGCAGGACGCGCTTATTTTGGCTACTATGTTCCGCTTTATGAAAATGGAAGCGTGATAGGAATGGTCTTTGCAGGGATGCCTGAGAGGGAGGCCAGGGGGCAGATTGCGTCAATCATTTCTTTGATTGCAGGAATCGTAGCCGTGTTATTTGTTGCATGTGCGATCATTCTCTTTATTGTGGTACGGGGAATTGTAAAAGCGCTGCGTACAGGCGAGGACGCTTTGGAGAGCGTGGCAGATGGTAAACTGAATGTGGATATTGACCAGAGAATCTTAAAGCGTAAGGATGAGATCGGAAAGATCGGACAGGCAATCTTACAGTTAAAAACCAAACAGTTGGAGATCATCACGAATATCAAGGAACAGAGTAATGCGTTGAAAAATGCATCCGCGTACTTAAATGAGAAAACAACTGTGGGGGCTGACCATATCGGCCAGGTAGAACGGGCTGTGGAAGAAATTGCCCTTGGGGCAGGAAGCCAGGCGGAGGAAACCCAGAATGCAACGGAAAATATTATTGTCATGGGCAATATGATTGAAGAGACGGTTAATGAGATCGGCGTAATGAATGAAAACGCCAAGTATATCCAGAAGCTTGGGCAGACAGCGACGGAAACGCTTCAAAATCTGCAGAAGATCAATCAAAAAACAAGAAATTCTATTGATATTATTTATGAGCAGACTAATACGACGAATACTTCTGCACAGAAGATCAGGGAGGCCACGGAACTGATTACAGATATTGCAGAAGAGACAAATCTTCTGTCTTTGAATGCATCCATAGAAGCGGCAAGAGCAGGAGAACAGGGAAGAGGATTTGCAGTGGTGGCAGCACAGATTCAAAAGCTGGCGGAACAGTCTAATGAGTCGGCAAGGCAGATTGACGGGATTATAAATCTGCTGCTTAGCGATTCTGAAAAGGCTGTAGAAACCATGGAAGAAGTGAAAAAGACCATGGACGATCAAAATGAGAATGTGAAAAAGACGGATGAGCAGGTTAACTTGGTCTTGGGACAGGTTGAGCAGTCGATTCAGGCCATCAGCGTTGTTGCACAAAAGACGACCAGGCTGAATGAGGCAAGGATCTCTGTCACAGATACGGTGCAGAACCTTACGGCGGTTGCACAGGAAAATGCGGCAAGCACACAGGAGTCTGCGGCATCGGTGAACCAGGTCAGTGAAATTATCCATGACATCGCGGATAATGCGGAGAAGCTAAAGGAGATAGCATCCCAGATGGATATCAGTATGGGAATGTTTGAAGTACAATAAATATGGAGTGGGGAAATGGATCAGATATATCAGGCTGTAAAAGGTTTTTTGAAATCGGTGGTCAATTTGTTCGTGGCTGCCATTGGGTTATTGGCCGGAATAATTGATGGAATAGCGTTTATAATGGAAAAGATCAAACCGCGGGCATCCAGGCGCTTCAATGAGATTGGGGAAAAGGGCTTTGAGGGCAGGTCGTTTGGATGGGACAGAAAGGCTTTTTCAGGGAAAGAGCAGGCAGGCGGGGAAGCGGCTGTAGAGTCCATCAGGAGTGAACTGCGGGAAAAAGTGACCAGCCGGGAAAAATATTATTGTCTGTATGCGAAAGTGCAGGAGGATGGAAACTGGCTTTATATGATCGTAGCTGCTGTTCTTTCTTTGACACTGTTTGTATCGATCATGCTTTGCACCATAAATTCGTCAAGGGAAGTGCAAATGATAGCGATTATATTCATGACGGCGGTCTGCGTTTTGGCCTGCATAGCCGTAATGAAATATAAAAAGAGATTGACAAGGAACCGGATGATGAAACTGATCCTGGAAGAAGAATTTAGAGAGATTGAATGGCATAAGATCCATCCCATCACGGAGATGCCCCGTGAGGAAAATACGAGTGAAAAAAAAGAGCTGGCTAAGTAAGCCGGCTCTTGGCATAGAAAGATTGTTTTTATTCATTTACCTTTTGAAAATGCTGGTAGTCTTTGCTGGAATTCCAGTTACCGCCCCAAGTGAAGCCGTGCTCTTTAAAAAGTTTGTAGCACAGATCATTTTCATCGATTTTATAGGGGAAGTTTTGGGAACGGTCAGCGTAAATTTCACTGCCGCCAGGGGAAATATAAGTTTCCCCGGTTCCATTCTTATCAAAAACCACATAGGGGTTATAAAAAGGATTGATATCAATAGCACGGCCCAAGGCGTGTTTAGACAGGCTGTTTGTTCCGTCTACGACACGGTAGTTGAAGCAGGAAGTATTGTTATCTTCCATGGAAGCCGTATCATCACCGCCATATTCATCGATTAGGCGGATCTTTTCGATCTGATATTCATTTAAATATAATTCATAAAAGATTTCAACCAGATCCTGTGCGATATCCTTGTTGCAGATTAGTTCTCCTACCTGAACATCTCCCTGGAAATCATAATATAATATGTTCATGTAGCGCAGATCGCTATAGGATATGGCCGGGGTTTGTGCATCAGGGATCACATTTACCGCCTGTAAGGACAGGGCAGGCGCAATGCTTTCGGATACGGGGTAGGATATTCCGGTAATCCTTGCAGTTACGGCATCTGATAAAGGCTGGTAAAAGAAGCCTTCTTGGTAATGGGTGCTTTCCCCGGACTCCGTATCTAAAGGGACAAATGGGGGAAGTTCAGGTGATGGTGAGGGCGAAGGACTTGGAGAGGGCAAAGGAGTTGGGGTGGGGGAGGGGCTTGGCTCCTGTGTTTTTTGCGGAGTGGCGTAGGCAATTTCCGGGTTTTGGTCTGCATAATCCGCCAACGTTTCCCCCTTGGTAAGGAGTCTTCCAATAACGGAACATAATAATATAAATATGATTAGGAATCCTAAAGGTTTTATCCACTTATCCATGTTTTATTTCCTTTCCAAATGATTTGATATCTCTAAATCGGTGTAAGCACATTGGGAAATGTATATTCAGGCTGGCTGAACTGATATAATATATGTTACGACAAAAGACTATGTATTGCAAATGGAAACAACATCCTGTAGAATAAAAGATTGAGAGAATTGGCATGGAGGCTGGATATGGGAATCATTAAGACGAAAGATCTGGTTTTTGAATATATCCGAAGAGATGAAGAAGGGAATGTAGAAGGGATCACACGGGCAGTTGACGAAGTGAGCCTGGATATTCAGGCAGGGGATTTTATTGCTATTTTGGGGCATAACGGTTCCGGTAAGTCAACACTTGCCAAACATATCAATGCAATCCTTTATCCCACAGAGGGGACGGTCTGGGTAGATGGGATGGATACCTCAAAGGAAGAACATCTATGGGAGATCCGTCAGGAGGCCGGTATGGTGTTCCAGAATCCGGATAACCAGATCATCGGACAGGTGGTGGAAGAGGACGTAGGGTTTGGCCCTGAAAACCTGGGTGTTCCCACGAAGGAGATCTGGGAACGGGTGGAGGAGAGCCTTAAGGCTGTGGGAATGTATGAATTCCGAAAGTATTCGCCGAATAAGCTATCCGGTGGGCAAAAGCAGCGGGTATCTATTGCCGGCGTGATTGCTATGCACCCCAAATGCATTGTATTGGACGAGCCTACAGCTATGCTGGATCCCAATGGGCGCAGGGAAGTGATTCGTGCGGTAAGGGCGCTCAACGATGTGGAGGGGATTACGGTTGTGCTGATCACCCATTACATGGAGGAGATTATCTATGCCAACAAGGTGTTTGTGATGGACAAAGGCAGTATTGCCATGGAAGGGACGCCAAGGAAGATTTTCAGCCAAGTGGAGAAATTAAAGGAACTTCGGCTGGATGTGCCTCAGGTGACTTTGCTGGCCCATGAACTGAAAAAGGGTGGCCTGGACATCCCGGATGGGATATTGACCACGAAGGAACTGATAACAGCATTAGGATTATAGGGTGGCAAAAGATATGTCAATAATATTAGATCATGTAAGCCATATTTACGAATCGGGGACGGCAATGGAATTTGCTGCGCTTAAGGATATTAACCTGGTCATTCCAGACGGGCAGTTTATTGGACTGATCGGTCACACCGGGTCAGGGAAGTCTACCCTGGTGCAGCATTTGAATGGCCTGCTTAAGCCGACAGATGGGAATATTTATTATAAAGGGGCGGATATTCACGATCATGATTTTGATAAGAAGGAGCTGCGTAGCAAGGTTGGGTTAGTCTTTCAGTATCCGGAGCATCAGCTCTTTGAGATCGATGTGTTTACCGACGTCTGTTTCGGCCCCAAAAATCTGGGGCTTAGCAAGAAAGAAACGGAGCTTCGGGCTTATGCAGCGTTAAAGCAGGTAGGACTGGAGGATGATTACTTCTATCAGTCGCCTTTTGATCTGTCAGGGGGGCAAAAAAGAAGGGTGGCGATTGCCGGAGTCCTTGCCATGAAGCCTGAGGTGTTAATCTTAGATGAGCCTACAGCGGGGCTGGATCCCAAGGGAAGGGATGAGATTTTAGATCAGGTGGCAAAACTGCGGCGGGAAACAGGGATCACTGTGATCCTGGTGTCCCACAGTATGGAGGACGTAGCCAAGTATGTGGACAGGATCATTGTCATGAATAAAGGACAGATCTTCTTAGATCATGAGCCTAAGGAGGTTTTCAGGCACTATAAGGAGTTGGAAAATATAGGCCTTGCCGCGCCCCAAGTCACATATATCATGCAGGCGCTTAAGGCAAAAGGGCTTCCCGTAGATATGGATATCACTACAGTGGAAGAAGCAAAAACGGCGATTCTTAAGGCATTAGGACGATAGAGGTAAAAAATGTTAAGAGATATTACATTGGGACAATATTATCAGACGGATTCTGTCATACACAGGCTTGACCCGAGAGTGAAGCTGGTGACTACATTATGCTATCTAATTTCTCTTTTTATCGTGGATCATTGGATAGGTTATGTGATTGCAGGTTTGTTTTTGCTGCTTGTTATCAAACTTTCCAAAGTGCCTTTCAAATTTATGGTAAGAGGAATGAGAGCTATTGTTTTCCTGCTGGTCATAGCGGTGGTGTTTAACTTGTTTCTGACTCCCGGAGAAGGAGAGCCGCTGGTGGCTTTTTGGAAATTAACGATTTACAAAGAGGGGGTACGGCTGGCCGCCTTTATGGCGGTACGGCTGGTGTTTTTGATTATGGGTTCTTCGGTCATGACATTGACGACTACGCCCAACAACTTAACAGATGCCATTGAGAAATTGTTAGGTCCCCTGAAAGCGCTGAAGGTTCCGGTACATGAAATTGCAATGATGATGTCCATAGCCCTTCGCTTTATTCCTATTTTGCTGGAGGAGACGGACAAGATCATGAAAGCGCAGATTGCAAGAGGCGCAGATTTTGAGAGCGGAAACCTGATTAAAAAGGCAAAAAGCCTGGTTCCGCTATTGGTACCGCTTTTTATTTCGGCGTTTCGCAGGGCCAATGATCTGGCTATGGCGATGGAGGCGAGATGTTACCATGGCGGAGAACACCGGACCAAAATGAAGCCCCTTATATACCAAAAGAGGGATATGATTGCCTACGGGATGGTAGTTGGTTATCTGGCAGTCTGTGTTGTCTGTGGAAAAGTGTTGTGGTAGAGGACGGGATGATATTTTGAAAAGAATCATGTTGATCGTGGCATATGACGGAACGGATTATCACGGATGGCAGTTCCAGCCGGGAGTACCGACGATAGAAGGGGAATTAAATAAAGCTTTGGAGGAACTTTTGGGGGAGAAAGCCCAGGTGACCGGGGCCAGCAGGACGGATGCCGGAGTGCATGCCCTGTGCAACGGGGCGGTATTTGATACGGAAACGAAGATACCGGCACAAAAGATTTCTTATGCGTTGAACCAGAGACTGCCGGAGGATATCAAGATCCAGAAGTCGATGGAAGTGCCCGGGGATTTTCACCCCAGGCATCATGCATTACAAAAGACTTATGAATACCGGATTTTGAACAGGGAATTTCCACTTCCAACGAAAAGAAGATATTCCTATTTCACTTATGTATATCTTGATGAGAAGAGGATGCAGAAAGGGGCGGATTTTCTTGTGGGGGAGCACGATTTCAAGAGCTTTTGTGCGTCAGGGGCAGTGGTTCAAACGACCGTGAGAACCATTGATGGGATCCTGGTGGAAAAGCAGGGGGACGAGATAATCATCCGGGTATGGGGCGGAGGTTTCCTCTATAATATGGTGAGAATCATTGCCGGCACACTGATGGAAGTGGGCCGGGGAAATTTAGAGCCTGGGGCTGTGAAAGACATTCTGGCGGCAAGAGACCGGGGGAGTGCAGGGCCGACGGCGCCGGCATGTGGCCTTACACTGGTAGATTATAAATGGTCTTGCCAAGGAACGTTTGAGATGATAGAATAAACAAATGCCAAGGCCGATAGGGCAGGGAAAGGACGGCAGGAAGCTGTCCGGGGAGGCAGAAGCTTCCAGGATGAAAAGAGACGGTAAACAGGTGAGGGAAACAGGGTATGTACAGGAAGACATACTACCTTTAGAAAAAGGGTGGGATGTCTTTTTTTATGTCAGGAGGTTTTTATGAAAAAAATAAGTTTTCTGTTGATCATGATGGCTATGGTGGCGTGGCTGTCTGCCTGTACAAAGGCAGGGGAAGAGCACAGCCAGGAGGAAACGGTTCTTGTTTATGGAAGCGGGGATTATACGGGGATCAATCCTGCTATGGATGAGCACGGAGAGATCAATATCCTTCTTTTTAACGGATTGACTGCTCATAACGGTAAGAATGAAGTAATTCCGGCGCTTGCAAAGAGTTGGGATTTTGATGAAGAGTCCTGCACTTATACGTTCTATTTGGAAGAGGAAGTAAAGTGGCATGACGGGGAACCGTTTACAGCAGAGGATGTGAGATTTACCATCCAGGCCATCCAAGATCCGGAAAATGGATCTGAAAACAGTCCAAATTACGAAGATGTGGAAGAGATCGTGGTGATGGATGAATATACCATTGCTTTTAGGCTGTCGGCGCCTAACGTTGCGTTTCTTGATTATATGACAATGGCAGTGTTGCCTGAACACCTTTTGGCAGGGGAGGATATGCATGAATCAGACTTTTTCCGCAAGCCTGTGGGGACAGGCCCCTATGTGCTGGAGAAGTGGGATGTAGGGCAGGCAATCACTTTGGTCAAAAATAAGGACTATTTCAAGGGAGAGCCGCATATTGATCAAATTATTTTTAAGATTGTTCCGGATGATCATGCCAAGGCGGTTCAGATGGAATCGGGAGAGCTGGATCTGGCTTTGCTTACCCCCAAGGATGCACGGTCATTTACAGACCGGGAGGGTTATACCTGTTACGACATGAAGACTTCTGATTACAGGGGGATACTCTTTAATTTCGGGAATGAATACTGGACGGAAAACAGGAATTTGATTCCTGCCATCTGCTACGCTATTGACAGGGAAGGGATTATAGATGCGGTTTTACTGGGGCAGGGAATTCCGGCTTATGGCCCTTTGCAGCGAAATATTTATAATAATGAAAAGGTGGAACATTACGATTATGATCCGGAAAAGGCAAAGGAAGTCCTTGAGAGTGAGGGCTGTGTCATGGGAAACGATGGTTATTATGAAAAGGACGGAGAGGCAATTGGTTTTGTGATCAGTGTTGGCGCAGGAGACCAGGTTCGTATAGACATTGCCCAGGCAGTGGCCCAACAGCTTCAGGAAGTAGGAATTGACTGTAGTGTGGAGATCCCTGTTCAAGTGGATTGGGGAGGGCAGATGGCTTATCTGATCGGATGGGGAAGCCCTTTTGACGCAGATGACCATACTTATAAGGTGTTTGGCACAGAAAAAGGAGCAAATTACAGTGGATATTCCAATTCGTCGGTTGACCAATATCTGCTCATGGCCCGGCAGTCGGATAAACCGGAAGTCAGGGCCGGGGCATATGCAAAATTCCAGGAAGAATTGGCCAAGGATCCTGCTTTTGCATTTATCTGCTATGTGGATGCCAATTATGTAGCCAAATCTACGATCAGGGGAATTTCACCGGATACGGTCATGGGGCATCATGGGGTAGGAATTTTTTGGAATGTGGATCAGTGGGAGATAGCGGAAGGCCATTAATCGTTTAGAAATCTTTTACAGATGGGGGTAAGTATGCCGGGATTATTGGAAGTAAATCATTTATCGATCAGCTTTTTTACACCCCGCGGAGAAGTGGAGGCTGTAAGGGACGTCAGCTTTTCGTTGAACGCAGGGGAAGTGCTGGCCGTGGTAGGGGAATCGGGATGTGGTAAAAGCGTTCTGTGTAAAGGAATTATGAAACTGCTCCCGCCGATTGCCAGGATTAAATCCGGGAGTATTTGCATAAACGGCACAGATATTACCGGATATGGGGAGCGGGACATGCAACGATTAAGGGGGAAGTTATTTTCTATGGTGTTTCAAGACCCTATGAGTGTATTAAATCCCACTATGACCATTGGCGCTCAGATCGGGGAGGCGGTAAAAGTTCATCAGCCAAGGATAGCCAAAAAAGAATTGACGGAAAAAGTCATCGGATTTATGGAGCTGGTAGGGATAGATAAACCGGAAGAACGCATGAAAATGTATCCCCATCAATTTTCCGGCGGAATGAGACAAAGGAGCGTGATGGCGACCGCCCTTGCCGGGAACCCCAAAATCCTGTTTGCCGATGAGCCTACCACTGCCCTGGATGTGACCATTCAGGCACAGATCTTGGATTTGCTGCGGGATGTGCAAAAAAAATTAGGCACGGCAACGGTTTTCGTATCCCATGATCTGGGGGTGGTCGCAAGAGTGGCGGATCGTGTTGCAGTTATGTATGCTGGCAAAATCGTGGAGACCGGCACGGTAGAAGAAGTTTATTATGATCCCAGGCATCCCTATACCTGGGGGCTTATGCGGGCGTTGCCGGCGTTTTCTAAGGGACAGGATTATCTGTATGCGATTCCGGGTATGCTCCCAACGCTGATAGATCCTCCGAAGGGAGATGCTTTTGCCTGCCGCAATGAATATGCGCTTGCCATTGATTACCGGGAGGAACCGCCCCTGTTCCCCATTACGGATACACATTATGCAGCCACATGGCTTCTTGATAAGCGTGCGCCCAGAATCACAGCTCCGGTCAGGAGGTGGAAAGATGAATGAAGAGATATTGTTGGACGTAAAGCATCTTTCCCATGTTTTTTCTTTGTCCAAAAAGGTGAGGATCCAGGCGGTAGACGATGTTTCTTTCCAGATCCGCAGGGGGGAGATCGTTGGGCTGGTGGGGGAATCCGGCAGCGGGAAATCGACGGTTGCCCGTTGCGTTATGAATGTTTACAGACCCAAAGAAGGAGAAATCTTTTATAAGGGGATCAACCTATGTGACCGGAAGGAGTTCCGGGAGCATAAAAGGATGCTGCAGTCCAAAAGGCAGTTTATTTTTCAGGATTCCGATTCTGCCTTAAACCAGCGTATGAAAGTTTGGGAAATCATTGCAGAGCCAATGAAGATCCAACATGTTACGCCGCCACGGGGAACGCTCCGGGCGGAGGCGGAGTTTCAAATGCATCTGGTGGGATTGGATGCAGGTTATCTGGATAAGTATCCTCCGGAATTGTCAGGGGGACAGCGACAGCGTGTGGCCATTGCCAGAGCGCTGGCCATGGAACCGGAGCTTTTGGTGGCCGATGAACCCATTGCTTCGCTGGATGTATCGATTCAGGCGCAGATCGTGAATCTGTTTAAACAACTTCAGCGGCAGCATGGTTTTTCTATTTTGTTTATTGCTCATGACCTTGCCATGGTAGAGTTTTTGTGCGACCGTGTGGGCGTGATGCATCACGGGAAACTGGTGGAGATGGCTCCGGTCAAGGAGTTATTTGAGGCTCCCCGGCACCCGTATACAAGATCTCTGATTTCTGCAATTCCCATTCCCGATCCCAAAAGAGAGAGGGCAAGAAAAACAGGAAAAGAGATGGACAAGGAGTGGATGGATGCTTAAGTGGGGTAAAAAACTTCTTTTTTTTCTTTTCTATCTTTTTCTTTTATCCGTCCTGGTATTTGTGATTTCCAGGTTATCGCCAGGGGATCCCCTTGTGTCCTATTACGGGGAGCGGGCGGAAAAAATGGATGCACAGGAACGGGAATGGGCGGAAAACAGGCTGGGACTTAGGGATCCTATCCCCGTACAATATGTACGCTGGCTGGAAAATGCCCTACAAGGGGATTTTGGGATTTCTTACAAATATAAGATGGATGCGGCGGAAGTGATTCGGGGGCGGATTGGAAATACCTTGCTTTTAGGCGGGAGCGGATTTTTGCTGATCTTTTTTCTGGCCCTTTGGCTTGGGGTCTTTTGTGCCTGGTATGAGGGCCGGTGGGTGGACCGGGCAATATGCAGTTTGGGGACGGTGACAAGCTGTATCCCGGAATTTTGGCTGTCCTTGGTATTTATTTTGATTTTTGCAGTTAACTTGAAATGGCTTCCAAGCAGCGGGGCATATAGCGTGGGAAAAGCGGAGGATGTGGGAGACCGTCTGTGGCACCTAATCCTTCCGCTTTCTATAGTGGTTATGACCCATCTTTGGTATTATGCGTATATGATCCGCAATAAGCTGTTGGAGGAAGTGCGGGCAGACTATGTTTTGTTGGCCAAGTCTAAAGGGCTGAAGAGAAGTAAGGTGATGGTTAAGCATTGTCTGAGAAATGTCATGCCTTCTTATTTTAGCATTATGGCAATTGCAGTTCCCCATATTCTGGGGGGAACCTATATCGTGGAAACAGTTTTTTCCTATCCCGGAATCGGTACGCTGTCTTATGAAAGCGCCAGATATAAGGACTACAATCTTTTGATGCTGCTTTGTATTCTTTCCGGGGCCTTAGTACTTCTGTGTAATCTGGCGGCGCAGGCTATCAATGAGAGGATCGATCCCAGGCTAAAGGCAGGAGAGTTTCTCAAAGAACCGGGGGTGGAAGATGAGGGAAGAGGAGTTTGAGATTGTGGGAGCAAGGGACTGGCAGTTTCAGGGACCCCAGGATCGAAAGCCGGCCCGTGATGCGAAAGAAAGGCGGCAGCAGAGAAGAATCCTTTTAACATGGGGAGTGTTTTTGCTGATCCTTTTAGGATGTCTTTTAGGCGGCCTGTTTATCGACAGGGATCCGGCCTATATGGATCTGGCACATTGCAGCGTTCCGCCCTGTAAGGAATTTCTCTTTGGTACGGATGAGATGGGCAGGGATTTGTTTGCCATGGTCTGGCATGGGGGCAGGATATCGCTGTTTATCGGCGGGGTGTCAACCTTAATTTCTACCGGGATTGCAGTTATTTTTGGGGCAGTTAGCGGGAGCGCTCCTAAGTGGGCGGATACGCTTATGATGCGGTTGACGGAAATACTGCTCAGTGTTCCGGGGCTTTTGACGGTGGTTCTGTTCCAGGCGGTTTTGGGGAAAGCAACCGTAGGAAGCATTTCCATTGTGATTGGGATTACGAGCTGGATGAGCATTGCAAAGGTTGTGAGAACGGAAGTAAGGAGGCTTCGTGGCAGTGAATATATTATCGCTTCAAAATGTATGGGTGGCGGATTTTTCCATGTGTTGTGGAAACATTTAACGCCTAATTTTATGCCCGCCATCCTGTTTATGGTGGTTATGAACATCCGAAATGCAATCATAGCGGAATCAACGCTCAGCTTTATGGGACTTGGCCTTCCCGTCCAGGTGGTCTCATGGGGAAGTATGCTTTCTTTGGCGGAAAAAGCGCTTCTCACGAATTTATGGTGGGTCATTTTGATTCCAGGTATGTTTTTGCTGGTGACGCTGCTATGCATCACGCAGATCGGGAATGATCTGCGAAAGAGCGTAAACCGGAGGCATAGTAATTTATAACGGCAAATTTGCAAAAACCATGAAAAATATGGTTGACACGCATGGGGGCGTATAATATAATTATTCAATGTGACGATGTTTAGTAATGCTTTGTCCGACAGATTCTTATAAGCTGCTTTTAGCGGTCTGTCATTCCCTGATAGAGCATTATAATAGAGAACTTCCCTAGATCCTGAAGAACCGGCGGCCCGGACATCCGGCGGAAGCAGAAGGATTAGGAAGCAACCAACTGTAGAATAGGAAAGGCATGGTGAATGGAATGAAAACATTTATGGCTAGCCCTGCAACCATTGATAGAAAATGGTATGTAGTTGACGCTGCAAATATGACATTAGGACGCTTGGCTTCAGAAGTAGCTAAGGTTTTAAGAGGCAAGAATAAAGCAATTTTTACTCCACATATGGATACAGGCGATTTTGTGATCGTGGTAAATGCAGATAAGGTGAAAGTGACCGGAAGGAAACTTGACCAGAAGATTTATTACCGCCACTCTGATTATGTAGGCGGTATGAAAGAGACTACCCTTCGTGAGATGATGGCTAAGAAGCCTGAGAGGGTAGTAGAGCTTGCTGTTAAGGGCATGCTTCCCAAAGGACCTTTAGGAAGGCAGATGTACACGAAGCTTTATGTATATGCAGGCCCTGAGCATAAGCATGCGGCTCAGAAGCCCGAAGTATTGACATTTTAAGGGACTGAAAGGAGAAGAATAAAATGGCTAAGTCAGCAAGATTTTACGGAACCGGCAGAAGAAAAAAATCAATTGCCAGAGTATATATCGTACCTGGTAAAGGTGATATAACAATTAATAAAAGAGCAATGGACGACTATTTTGGATTAGAGACATTAAAGGTTATCGTTCGTCAGCCCCTTGTAGCAACAGATACCGTTGATAAATACGATATCTTAGTAAATGTACGCGGCGGCGGGTATACAGGCCAGGCAGGCGCTATCAGACATGGAATCGCGCGTGCACTGCTTCAGGTAGATGCAGATTACAGGCCGGTACTCAAAAAAGCTGGTTACTTAACAAGAGATCCTCGTATGAAAGAAAGAAAGAAATACGGTCTCAAGGCAGCAAGAAGAGCGCCTCAGTTCTCCAAGAGATAATCAAACTTTTCAGAACGAACAATTTCAAAAAAGATTTTGCAACTCCTTAGGACTTCGGTTCTGGGGAGTTTTTTGTTGTATAAATTTTAGTCTGGATATGATAAAATAAGTGTAGTATAAAGTATTGGAGGAGAAGTTATGGAACAAACTTTTTTGACTGGTATTAATATAGAAAATGTACGTCATTTATCAAACATCTTGATTCCTTTAGATAAAGATATTAGAAAACATTTGATTTTAACAGGAAAAAATGGAAGTGGAAAAACAAGTGTAGTGGAAGCTGTAGTAAAATATATTCAAAGCTTTATGGGTGAATTTGGTACATCATTGGATCATGTTAAAATGATGTATGAGAGTTCTTTAAATGAGATTAACAGATTTAATTTGTTAGACTTTTCAGAAAAAAATAGAAAAAAGATTTTTGATGCTAAGGAAAATTTTAATTTATGGGAAAGGGAGTTAAGAAGATTAGATTCAGGGGTGATTTTAAATAGTACTTCTAATGTTATGTTGAAAGAAAAATATCAAAATGGGAATTATATTTTTGCATATTATAAAGCTGAAAGAGAATTTCAAGTGGAAGAATACAAAAATATTGAAAAAATAGAATTTCAGGATAAGTATAGTATTTCTGAAAATCCAGGTAGAAAATTTACAAAATATCTTGTAGATTTGAAAGCTACTCAGGCTTTTACAAAGTATAAGGAAAAATCCGAAAAGATAGATAAATGGTTTCATGCATTCGAGGATATTTTAAAGAAAATTTTTGAAGATGAAAATCTGCAACTAAAATTCAATGATGAAACATTTCAGTTTTCTATCTGCGAGACAGATAGAGAACCCTTTAATTTTAATACAATGTCCAGTGGTTACGCGGCAATATTTGAGATTATTAATGATCTGATTATAAGAATGGAGGCAAAGTCAGGACTGCGAACAGAGTTTGACATGGAAGGGATTGTATTGGTTGATGAAATTGAAACCCATTTGCATTTGGAATTACAGAAAAAGATACTTCCTATTCTAACAACTCTTTTTCCTAATATTCAATTTATTATTACAACACACTCTCCGTTTATTTTAAGTTCCTTAGATAATGCTGTCATTTATGATCTGCAGAACAGGACTCTTGTAGAAAATGGATTGGAAAATTTACCATATGAAGGGATTGTAGAAGGATATTTTAAAGCTGATACACTATCAGAAGAACTAAGAGAAAAATTTGAAAGATATAAAGATTTGGTTTCTAAGGATGAGCTATCAGACGAAGAATATGAAGAAATGGATAAACTGGAATTCTATTTGGATGAAATCCCGGATTATCTTGCAAAAGAACTGACATCAGAATATAGTCGATTGAAATTAGAATTCTCAAATAGGGGGTAAGTACAGTGATTAAGATAGAGAGAAATCCTATTCCGCCTCCATCACTGGCTGTAGAAGAACAAAAGGCGAAAGGGGTTTATAATAAGCCAGATGTAATACAGAGATTAAAGGCAGATTCGCATGATAAATGCTATATTTGTGAATTGGGAGGGCTATCCGATCCGGAAGTAGAACATTTAAAACCCCATCATGGGCGTACAATACCAGAGAGAGTTTTTGATTGGAATAATTTATTTTATGCGTGTTTTCATTGTAACAATATAAAGAAAGAATCAAAATATGACGATAAAATTATAGATTGTTGCAAAGAAGATCCAGAAAAAATGTTAGAGCAGTGCTATGAAGAGGGACATGTAAGTGTACATAATATTGTGGATGAAGAGCTGGCTATTATGACTGCTGACCTCATACAGGAATGTTTTGAAAGACGTAATACGGGGATTCGGGAAGCAGCATGTCAACACAGAATTGGACGCTTGGCAGATGAGATGAATGTTTTATATAAAATACTGGAAAAACATAAGAAAAATCCAGAATTATTGCGTTATAAAAGAAGTTTAAGAGCCACGTTAAGCAGGAATAGTATATTTGCGGCATTTAAAAGAAATTATGTAAGAAAACATATTTTAGATTATCCAGATTTAGAAGAGTTATTAACGTAATTTGATGCATGACGGGGAGTAATGAGAAGTTCTGCGTTTGTAACGTGTTTGAAACACCACAATCCAAAATCTAGCCGTTCAAGTTATGTAAACGATAGGAAAAGTATATTTTTATATGGGAAGGGGCTGTCGCTTCATGAATCTTTATTCATTAAAGCGACAGCCCCTTTTTGGTCTATTAACATTTCAGGCTATTTAGATTACAATATATTTTGAGCCTATACAGATTTCGTAATGGAGGTTCTGGTATGTGTGATGTTAAAAATATAAAAAATCTATGAAGATATAAAAATGCTTCAACAGGAAGACACTCTACAGCTTGTACTGGAGGCCGAAATAGAAGAACAAAGAAGTTTTTATGAAATAATGGGTGATTTTCTCCTGTAGAAGAAGCAGAGACAGGTAATCGAAAGGAATCTCTTTTAGTGAAAAAATATATTTTTCAAAATAACTATTTGGGGGGGAGAAAAAATACCTACGCTCATGCTTAAATTTTCAATCCTCTGCATTTTATCTTTTTTGGTCAACGCTCTTAACAACATTGTAGACCAGTATTCATCGGCAACAGTGAATTAAGTGTATTGGGCAATGCTGCAACTGGTGTTGTATTTCCAATTTTTATGCTGATGAATATGATGAACGCTATTATTCGGGCAAATGGTGTCTTTTGTGATTCGTGTTCCTGCCTTTGAATCGTTCATACTCTGTGATTAGTTCTTGAAACTCTGAGGAGTTTTGCAACAGAGATTCTTTTTCCATTGCAGAAAGGATTACAGGAATCATTTGCTCTGGTTTAGCCGCTTGTGCAGGTATGCGATTAAATAATAAGGTTTTATCCATATTCCATGGTTCACGCATTGCCGCAAGCATTTCTCTCAAAATGGAAATACATTTATCGGCATCCTTTTCCGTAAAGGCGATTTCCAATGGTGCAGTGAGGGCGCTATACTTCCACATTTCAAAAAGTGTGACCATCTGTGCCGATTTATCTGCTATCTTTTTTGCAGTAAGAAGTTCGCCGCATTCTAACTCAATATTCACCATTTTGTATAGCAGCAACTGAACCTTGTTGAGAGCCAAATGTAATTCTCTCTGCAAATCTTCTGCCGCTTTCTCTGATTTGCCTTGATGTTTATCAATTTCAACTTGTAACCAAAACTTATCAGCCATGCTGTCGGCAATATCGTTTCTGTCAGACATTAAGTCTAATGTTTCCTGTGCTTTTTCATATTCTCCACTGCGAAGATATCTGCTTGCCAACATAAAATTTGCGCTGTTGCTTATTTTTACGTCTGTGCTCCCAGCAAGTCGATGATACCATTCAAGGATCTGCTCTTCATAGGGGCGTATTTCATCTACAGTCAAGCCGGATATGGAAAGAAGTCCATCCAGTTGGAATGTAAGAACATGCATGAGTCTCTCATTGTGAGGATATTCGTGGAGCTTTTGCCCTGCTGCTGCAAACCCTTCTTTGAGTCCTTTATCTCCGACAATTTTTCCGACCTCCTTGCAGAGCAAACTAATTTCTTGTTGTGTTATATCTTCGTGAAAACAAAAAAGAGTGTTTAAGTCAATTTTTAACAATCGGGCTAACGGAGTCAGGAACGAAATATCCGGGCTGGTTGTTCCTTTTTCCCATTTACTGACTGCCGGAATAGACACATTGAGATATTCAGCAACTTGTTCCTGCGTGAGTCCTAATTCTTTTCTTCTTTCTTGTATAACTAAGTTCATAGGCATAATAGAAGCCTTCTTATTGAGAATGGAACAAAAGCTTTTGTTGACTTTATTATATTTGTGTATTTCCCAAAAAACAATTGAGCAGTTGTTAACTAAGAAATATTTTTTTTAACTATAAGTTAAATTGCAATAAATCCTTTGTTTTGGAGGATTTTGAAATTTATCGTCTTATTGGATAAGAGTTTTGACCCATTCCACCAATGGGCTGTCCTTGTTAATATCTATGTATCTCTTGAATAACGCTTCACTTTCAGCTCTTAAAATTCCCGATGTAATTTCCGGTAGACAAAAAGATGATGCAACGTGGAAGTCATTCCATGATTTCACAGCCCATTGAGCCGCACCATCGGAAGGTGCGTCAAGTGAATAGTATACCTTGCCAACAAATGATGATATTGAAGCGCCCAAACACATCATACAAGGTTCTAAATTAGTGAACAATTCCATTTGCCTCTTTTCTTTTGCGTTCATTCTTTTCTGATCCAGTTCCATCAGAGCTTTTAACTCTGCGTGAACCAATAATCTTTTATCTTCGCTTTCAGATGTATGACTTTGAACCACTATTGTATCATTGTGGAATATAATACAGGCTATCGGTAATTCATTTTTCTCTAATGCCTGCTCTGCCAGATCAATTACAAGTTTCATTTTCTCATTTACAGTCATAGTTTATAACCCTCACTTACGCCATTTGAAAAATCCCGATTTGTCAAATCGTTCAATGTCATTATCTTACCACAAACACATACACAATTCCATTAAATTTCGCTTAATCTTCCTTTGCCTTATTCCGTTCAATCATCATCTGCCTTGCCCGTTTTTTTCTTTATCAAAACGATAACGGGTTAGTGACTTTAATTCCTCATCAGACATCATCATAGTGGCAATGGTACGGGAATCAACTTTATCCGTTTTGATCTTTCTAAGGCTTAGACTTTTTCTGTAAAGATTGGTATGTAACGGATTGATAACAAAGGTGGTCAGACCTTTATCAAGAAGGAATCCCAGAAGATTGTAACTGTAGTGTCCGGTGGCTTCCAGTTCTACTTTTACTTTGTTCAATTGATCAGATACAGAATTGATTCTTTGAAATAAGGTTACAAACCCTTCGCGATTGTTAGAGATGGAAAAAGATTTGAACAGCACTTCTCCATCCGAGTTAGTGATAAAGCAATTGTGCTTATCTTTGGCAACATCAATTCTAACGTAAATCATAAGAAATCTCCTTAGAATAAATTTAATACTGTTTAGACCCACAGGTACTCCTTGTGATTGTAACCGCGTTCTAAAGTAGCCGTTATGCGGTATCTAACTGATTAACAACTATACAAAGGGACTGTGGTTGTAAGCTTTCCAAAATCATCGAGTGGTAGGGAGTGAGAGAAAATGAGATATTCTGAACACTTCATGGAACATATCGAATATATGTTTCATGCGTTCTGTAAGATTGTCCTGCGCCATGAAGCCATTAACGCATGGCGAGATTTGAAGCGGAAAGCAGGATAAGCCGACGGTATTTTTTGCTGGGCACTTTTTGCGTTTCCAGGGAAACTGAGATTGCCCTTAACGGCCAGAAAGGCCCTGAAGAGAGACCAGTCCCTGTGGGGCTAGTCTGGAACAGGGCCTGACGGCTGGATTTCTGTATGACAGGGCCGGGGATTCGCTTCTATGATGGCACTTAAGAAGACAAAGGTGTTACCGGATATATAGCCGCGTCTTGATGACCTCATAGCTGTGCCGTCCGGAAAGGGAGACTTCTATCAGCACATCCGCTTCCCCGACAGGCATCCCGTCGGAAAGAGGATCTACGGCGGAGAGGGCCAGTTCCAACACAGAGGGCGTCTGCCGTGTGTTGTGCAGCGGCAGGCTGAAAAATCTACCCGGGCGCACTGTCAGGAAGTCGGGGGCATATATTCGGATGTTCATCCACTGCTGGCAGCAAAACGCGGTGGCCTCCACTGTGAGCCGCAGCGCAAGCTCCTCCCCGTTTCGCAGGAACACCCCCTGGGGATGTTCTAAATAAAGCCGGAACATGTGATGGTCTTTGCGGATCGTCATGGGGCCGAAGCTTTCATGGAACACCGGGTTCCTGTCCTGTGGAAAACCGACCCCGCCTATGCCGGGCACGAAATTAATATCCCGGGCGGTGCAGAAGAGATTCCCCTGGGAGAAGACCCGGTAACCTCCTTCTGGCAGAAGCTCGCACATATCCCGGTACAGGAACCTGGGGATGGCCTGCGCGATTCTGTCGGAAAGCTCCGTCACCGTGCCTGGAATCCCGTTTAGCAGATGGGCTTTGGTCTTTTCGATGCAGAGGGTGTTGATTTTGTCGTTGATGGGGCGCAGCCATTCTTCCGGCAGTCTTTCATTGCCCTGGATGATTCCAAGGATGGCGCCCAGGGTGCCCGCGGTACAGTCCGTATCCTCGCCGCAGCCTACGGCGATGCACAGGCTCTTTCCGAAATCGTTCTCCCCGTACAGCCAGCCAATCATCATCAGGCCGATGTTGTTGGGGGCGTCATTGCCTGCGGGGGAGGTGGGGAAGCCCTCTGTATTGCCGTCCGTGCTGCCCTGGATGCCGAAGGTGCCGGGGACTTCCTGCATCATGCGCTTTCTGGCCTCTTGCCAGGTCAGGCCCTGGCGAAAACATTCCTGGGCCAGCTTTACGGCTGTGGCCACGAGACACTCCTCCGGGATGTAGGAAAGTCCGATCGCCACCAAAGTGTCCCGGTCGGACTCCACAAAGGCTGCGCTCTCCAGGGCGGCGCAGAACAGTTCCCCATAGAGGCCGTCCTCGCTGTGGTCGATGACGCCGTCCCGATAGGCATATTTCACGGCCAGGTCAGGATTGCCCGGGCACAGGCAGGCCCATATTTCGCTGCGGATGAAGCACCCACAGCTATTGTGGTAGGTATTCTCCACATGGCCGCTCAAGGGGGGAACCAGGCCGCCGGTCATGTTCCCCTTTCCTCTGCCGTATTCGCTCCAGTGGGGCGTGATGAAGGTGAGCCAGTATTCACCCAGGATTTCCGGGGTGAGCTGCTGGCCATACTTTTCCGCGGCGGCCAGCCATACCAACTGGAGATCCAAGTCATCGTTGGGAGGCGGATTGCCGTCCATGTCCTTTTGCAGATAGGACTGCACATCGAAGACGCCCCGTCTCCCCTCCAGGGGAGCGCCCAGGACTCCGCCGATGTTCTTCCCGTTCCAGCATCCCATGATTTTGTCGTAGAGCACATTGAAGTTCAGTTCCATAAATGTCTCCTTTCATCCGATTGTTTTTTTGGTTATAATAGTGATATCAGCATAAAACAAGATCAATGATGTTGACAATATAGCTATATGACTGTTTTGTATTGAATTTTTGGATGTAGGCATTCTGCCGGGCTTGCGCGGCTGTCCATGCCTTGGAATGGCACTGAAGCCGCATGGCCGGGAGGATGAGGGGAGAAAGAATCGGATGGAAAATCAGGAGTACTGCCGGGCAGACATGCTGCATTATCACATGGCGGAATGGGCCGGAGAGGATTCGGTCTGGGCCAGCAGGGACTTCCTGCGAAAGGGCAGGAAAAGCCCGGCCAGCCTTTGGGCACAGGAGGGGGAGCGGAAACCGTCGGAGATTCTGGTGGACTCCTATGAGCCGGAACGTCTGCATACTCATGTGGATTTTCTGGAACTGTTCTATGTACACAGCGGCAGAGGGGTGGCCTATCTGGAGGGTACCAATTACATTTTACAGAAGGGGGACATTTTCTGCGTCCGCCCGGGCCAGGTGCACGCCAATTTCCCGCTGGAGGATCTGATGATTTACAATTGCATCCTGTCCTGCGCGTACCTGCGGGGGAAAAGCGGTCTGCCTACGGAGGAGCTGATGCCATTCCTCCACCTGACGGGAAGTACGCTGTTGGAAGTGGAGGGTATCTATGACGATCTGCTTCTGGAACGGGAACAGCAGGAGAGCTGCTACCGGTATATGATGGAGGGCAGCGCAGACAGGCTCTGCGTCAGCCTCCTGCGGTTCCAGGACGGCAATAAGGCCCAGGCCCAGCATCACCGGGCCATCACGCCGCTGCTAGAGTACCTGTCGGAGCATTTCGCCACTGTCACCCTGTCGGAGCTGGCCCGGGTCAGCTCTTACAATGCAAGCTACCTAAGCAGGCTGTTTCGGGAAACGTTCGACATTTCCTTTACGGACTATGTGAACATCCTCCGGGTCAACAGGGCCATGAAGCTGCTCCGGGAGACGGAGTTGACCGTGGAGGAGGTGGGGCTGGAGGCAGGGTTCCACAGCCGGAAGCACTTTTATGACATGTTCCGGCGGCATACGGGAATGACGCCCGGGATGTTTCGGGGGGAGGGGTAGGCTCACACCAACTTCAGAAACTCGACCACTACATTATGAAACGTCTGCAAATGTGTGGTTTGTGGCCTATGCGGAATACTGGATAAAACAACCAGTACAACGCTATCTTGAAAAATGTGGTTCTATGGTGCGAATACCGAACCATGCAAGACAGAGAATAGGACGTTACAAGAAAACCGTACAGGAGTCAGAACAGGAATTAGGCAGTTTAGACACTCCTTTAGCAGATGATAATAGCTTGACACTTGCCGATATCATACAAACCGATTTTGGCCTTGAAGATGAAACGATAGAAAATGTATGCGAGCACTCTAAAAGCGAATTATGGAGCATTGTAGAGCCTTATTTTGTACAGTTTGAAGTTCTCCAAGAGATACGAAGAACAAAGAAGTTTTTATGAAATGGTGGGTGATTTTCTCCTGCAAAAGAAACAGAGACAAGTAATTGAAAGGACTCTCTTTTAGTGAAAAAATATATTCTGATAGCAGGAGTCAATGGGGCAGGCAAATCAACTTTGTATCAGTCATTGCAAAGCCTGCATGACATACCGACAGTGAATACAGATGAAATATTGAGAGATTTTGGCGATTGGAGAAATACGACTGACATTATGACTGCGGGAAAAAGATAATGATAAAACAGATAAGAGATTATGTAAGGGGCTGTTGCAAAAGTAGATGAATAATCACTACTGGAGCAATGGCTCCGTT
>CAJUCN010000009.1 GCA_910585005.1 uncultured Lachnospiraceae bacterium
AGAGCACTTGACTTTTAATCAAGTTGTCCGGGGTTCGAGTCCCCGGTGGCTCATTCATATTAAAACAAATCAGCGCAGCAGATTTAATCTGCTGCGCTTTTTGTAACGATAGTTTGCTCAAAACCATTTACAGATAGCGAATGGTGAAATGCACCTCCCCCTTACGGTCAATGTCCATCAAAATATAAGAAGGCCGGTGTCCTTCCTGTCTGGGATAAGTCAGGCTTCCAGGATTAACAGCGATCAAGTCCCTTTCTATATCCACCACCGGCTTATGGGTGTGTCCATACATAACAATATCGGCATCCCTGCTCCTGGCCTCCCGTTTCAGGTTTTCATTGCCCATAGCCACATAATAGTTGTGGCCATGCGTCAGCCAGACCCGATACTTTCCGATATTAAATTCTTTTTCCCTGGGAAGGTCCGAAAAGAAATCATTATTCCCCACTACCATCTGCACCGGACACCCTGCCGCTTCTGCAATCAGATATTCACTGCCTTCTATATCCCCACAATGCACCACCATGTCCACAGGTGCAACTCTTTCAAGCACTTTTATGTAATTATCATTCCTGCGATGGGTATCGCTGACTATCAGCACCTTCATTTGCTTTTCTCCACATCCTCCAATGTTTCCGGCCCCCGCCGCAGTTCCTTTAACCGTTCTTTCATAGCCCGCAGCGCTTTTCCTCTGTGGCTGATCTGGTTCTTTTCTTCCTCCGTCAGCTCCGCCGTGCTTTTACCATATTCCGGCACTTGAAAAATCGGGTCATACCCAAACCCGTTCGCCCCTTTTTCCTCATAGCCAATCTTTCCCTCTATCACTGCCTCACTGTCAAGAACATTCCCATCAGGCAAAACGCAAGCAATGGCACAGACAAACCGGGCCGTCCGCCTTTCTTCCGGCACCCCCTCCAATCTGCTGATAATACTGGCATTTTTAATGGAATATGGGGTATCTTCCCCCATATACCTGGCAGAGTAGATTCCCGGTTCCCGATTTAAGTAATCCACCTCAAGCCCTGAATCATCAGCAAGAACAATCGTTCCTTTCGCACAGGATGCCACCGCTTTTGCCTTAATCACGGCATTTTCCAGAAAGCTCCTCCCATCTTCTACGATATCCGGGTCTACCCCCGCTTCTTTCATCGACAGAATCTCCACCGGTTCCCCGTACACTGTAAGATCAGAGAGAATCATCCGTATCTCTTTCATTTTTCCGGCATTTCCAGTTGCAAATATTATCTTTTGCATGTAATTTTCCTTTCTGCATCTATCCGATATTTCTAAAACAAAGGACTAAAAATTTTCTTCATAGATCTTCAAAATTGCCTGATAAATCCCCTCCGCAATTTTTTCCTGATAATCTTCCCTTCCAAGCAAAATTGCCTCCTGCTTATTGGTTATACATCCGCTCTTGACCGCTGCGGCAGGCACTGTAACATTCCTCAAGGCGTAATCATTGACACTGGCTGCACTAAGTCCCAATGCCTTTCCCTTAATGCTAGTCACCACCTCGCGCTCCAAGGCATCCGCCAGCTCCACACTTCCAAAGCCCGGAATAAAATAATCCCCATTATAAAGGGTTGTAGTCCCATAAATGCTGTTATCATCATTAAAATCCGTCTGAATGCGTATATACATATCCGCCCTGGTTTCATTGGCAAGCTTCACCCTGCCCTCCTCATCCGGATATACATCATCCATTCGGGTATAATATGCTTTGATATCCGTTTTATCAAGCTTTTCCTTTAACTTTTTGGCCACATTCAAATTGATATCTTTCTCCATCAGCCCATTGGCCGACACCCCTGCATTCTTCCCTCCCCATGCGGGATCGATGACCACGATTCTGTCATACACTTCTCTAGGGCTTAAAAAGCTGATATACAGATCATTCCCCTCCAATATGGTATGGCACTCATAAATTCCTGTCAAATGGAACGTAAGCCTCACACCGTCCTGCGTCGCTTCGTACAGTCCTTGCCGCACCATATCCCGGTTCCCCGAAATTGCATGATCCACATAAAATTTTTCTTTCGCTTCATTTATGACTACACAAAGTTCCTGATCCATATAATGGTTTTCAATTACGATATCCTCCGCCCCACACTTCTCCGGCAACGGGACCCGGAGATAACTGGTGTCCGACTTTCCCAAAACGAAGGTTAGCACATTCTCCTTTGGCTCCTGCTCCCGATCCGGCTCTGGAGGGGCATTGTCCTGTGTGTTTTCAACCATCTCATCCTGCGCCACCTCAGAAATGACGATGGTCTTATTCATCGACAGATACAAGATCACACTCATACTCGAGGCGCATAAGATCCCGCAAAACCAAGCCATTCCTTTCATGATATTACGCTGCATTTCTATAACCTCTCCTGCCGTCTCCCAGGCGGTTTAGGTCCGGGAAACTGATAAAAATATGCTTTCATCATACCATTATAAATTTTTCGATTCTTTGCCGCCTTCAAGCCCAGCGCCGTTTCTGCCTGCTCATAGGCCGTGATCAGATATAAGGACCAGGAATCCAACGCCTGGTATCGTTCACCGATCATCTGATATAATGCAGGTAAGTTCTCCTTTTCCTCCATGCGCTCCCCATAAGGCGGATTTGTAACGATAAACCCATATCTCTTGCTGTGACTGAGCCTGTCAACTCCTCTTTTCTGAAAATGGATCATATGATCCACACCTGCAAGCCTGGCATTTTCTCTTGCCACACTAACCACGCCATCATCAATATCATAGCCTTGAATGTCTGTATCCACATCAAAGTCAATCATTTCATGCGCTTCCTCAAGGGCATCTTTCCAGTTTTTAAAGGGGATCAAATGCTCCCAGCTTTTTGCCGTAAAATCCCTGTTCATCCCTGGCGCTATATTAGCCGCCATCATCGCCGCCTCAATGGGAAAGGTCCCACTGCCGCAAAAAGGATCCACCAATATACGGTCTTTTTTCCATGGCGTCAGCATCAAAAGAGCCGCCCCAAGGTTTTCGGCTATTGGCGCTTTGGCAACTAATTTACGGTATCCTCTTTTGTGGAGAGATTCTCCCGTGGTATCTAACGCTGCCGTGACCTGATCTTTCATCAAAAATACGCGGACCGGAAAGGATTCTCCATCCTCTTCAAACCAACTTTTATGATAAATATTTTTGAGCCGTTCCACCATGGCCTTTTTCATAATTGACTGGATATCGGAAGGGCTAAAGAGTTTGCTTTTCACACTGGCAGCCTTAGTCACCCAAAACTTCCCATGGGAAGGAATAAAATTCTCCCATGGAATATTCTTTGTTCCCTGGAAAAGTTCTTCAAAAGTCTCCGCCCTGAAACTTCCTGCCTTAAGCAAAATTCTCTCCGCCGTACGCAGATAAATGTTGGCCCGGCATATTGCCTCCTCATCTCCAATGAACGTGACCCGCCCGTCTTCCACAAGTACAACATCATATCCCAAATCTATAATTTCGCGCTTTAATACAGCTTCAAGCCCAAAGTGGCAGGGCGCGATCAATTCATATCTGTTCATCATTACCTCTTTCTTGTTTTTCTTTTGCGGGTATTATATCACAATCCGGTTCTTTTGTATATAAACTGACAACAAGAAAAAGCGCCCACACCGGGCGCCTTTTCTCCAAAAACATTTAGAATTCGTTATTCTTTTTGTTATTGTTGCTAGAGCTGTTAGAAGAACTGTTCTTCTGGCTGTTCTGGCAGTTCTGACCAGACTTGTTTTCCTGCTGGTTCTGGTTGTTCTGACTATTCTGGTTGTTCTGGTTGTAATCATTCTTAGACATTTTTGTTCCCTCCTGATTATTTAGGTTACGGAAGTAGTATTCACTTTTCCCGGAGGATTTATTCTTCTTCATTTTAGTACTTTGGTACTGTTTATTTGTTCAATTTGCACAAGTAAACTCTCTTATACCATTAGTACTTTTGGACTATTTATTCATTGATTTAATCGAAGAAAAGGCTTATAATAAAAATGTAAACGGGAAACCCCTTCAAATTCCTGTTTATACCCTTATATTAATTATTTATACTCCCCAGAAAAAGCCTGTTATTTGACAGGCTTTTTCACTTTATCTCAGATTTTCAAACCAGGTTTTCGCCTTCTCTCCCAACTTGCTTCCCAGCGCAAAACATAAACTTTTCACACGCATTCCCAAAGACAGCAGTGTAGTTTGATTCAATCGGGGTTTCCTGTCATACTCCGCGCTCAAAATGCTTTTTGCTATCAGCGCAGGATTGCCCAATTCTTCCACCACCTGCTCCTCTTCTTTCCCTTTTCTTACCAGAACTTCTATATATTCTTCATAGTATCCTGCAAGTTCGGATATTTTAGCGCTGTCAAGTTTGCCAGATAAAGACCTTCGCAATTGCTTAACAAATTCATTTTTTGTCATCTCTCATCCTCCCGGCAATCCTAAACGGTCATAACCGATCCATCTCCTGCCCATTCTCATACTTCTTCCTGCCCTTCTCCGGATCTGATAAAAAATCGATCAACGAACGAAATGCCTGCATCGCCATCTTTTCTTTATTGCATGTTTTGGAATTCTTCCCTGTATCTTTTATCAAGTTATATCGGCTCATCTGCCAAACATACAGATCGCAAAGAGAATATCCGCACGCAGTCACCTTATTCAAAAAAGTATGATGTTCTATATAATAGACCAATTCCTCATAAATCTCCGGCCGGATCATGATATCCTTCCACAGTTCATCCGCCCATGCCCTGTCCAGCTCTGCATAATCACAAACCGCATAAAATGCCTGACAGACTTTGATCTTTGACGCATCGTATAAAATTCCCTGCACTCCAATCACTTCCCGTTTTTAATATAAATATATCCCTATCCGGCTTAAAAATCAATCCTTCATCACTTCTTGTTTCACTGGTTTATCTGTAGTTTCTAATCAGAATTAGTTTTAGCCAACAAAAAACTCCCCGCGCATAATCCGCAGGGAGTTTTTCATTTTTCTATTTTAACTTAAATTATTTGGAAGCTTTCCAAGCATCGTACTGTGATGTGAACTCAGCTAAAATATCCTGATATCCAGCTTCGTCAAGAGCTGCCTGATATGCTTCAATGGTTGCTTCTACATCTGACTCAGCAAATCCGCCGTTCTCAAGAGGGAAACCATAAGTTTCAAAAACGTTCTGGCATGCGCTGAACTGAGCTGCTACAGGCTCTCTGTTAAAACGGAAACCTGCTGCGCTGGAAGTATTAGCGCCACTGTTGAATGCTTCGTAAAGGCTTGCCTTGTCTGCAGGCTCATTTGACAAAGGAGTAACGATTGTTGCAGAAGCTGACTCCCACATGGAGTGGTTGTACTTCTCGCTGGACTGTGTTACCTGTCCGTTTGCATCATAGGTGAAGTCTTCTCCTTCAATACCAAATGTGTACATATCAGCAAGCTTGCTGTCCGTGTAAAGGAGACCCATAAAGTCTACACAAGCCTTTGCCTGCTCAGGTGTACAGCTTGCTGCTACAGCATATACGGAACCAAGAGCGGATGTGGAATGTGCCCATCTCTGGGTAATAGGAGTCATAGTAACATCCTGATTGTAACGTGCATCTGCTTCGTCGTTAACCGGGATATCTGTCCACCATGTAACACCCCAATCCTGTGTCTGAGTTGTGGTATCAGTTGTGGTCTTTGTAACATCATCTTCTGAGATGTAACCAGCAGCAGCCCACTTAGCCATTAATGTACAAAACTCTTTGTATTCATCTGTTAAAATTGTGTCAATAACTGTATCTGTTTCCCTGTCGATGGAAACCCAGTTAGATGTTGCATCAGCAGTGAAGAAATCAAAGCTGTCAATGTAGTATCTGTAGAACATAGCTGTCTTCTGTGTAAGGAAAGGATACTTAAGACCTTCTGTCTTGCAATCAGCAAGGATCGGCTCAAGGTCAGCAAGCGTTTTAACAGAAGAAATATCCCAGCCATACTTGTCAATTAATTCCTGACGGAACATCAAATCATAGCCTTCTACATTGTCTTTGTATACAGGAATGAAGTAGTTCTTTCCGTCATACTTAGCAGCTTCCCACTGTCCTTCGTCCATAGACTCATAAAGAGGCGTTCCCGGAAGCAGATCTGTCAAATCATATGCTGCATTTGATGCATACAAATCGTTGGTTCCTACTGTTCCCTGCCATGAAGCTGTCCAGAACAGGTTCAATTCGCCGTTTGCCAGTGCAAGATTTGTCTTATCAGCATATTCACCAGAACCGATATCCGTTAAAGTGATCTGAACATTGATCTTATCTTTGATGTACTCATTAATTGCATCTTCAACCTTCTTAACCTGAGCGGAATCCGGGTTTGCAACGTTGAAAGAGTTTCTGGTTAAGTTAATAGTTACTACATCACCGGATGCTGCCGGAGCCTGTGTATCGTCTGCATCCGCGGTGTCGTCTGCAGCAGGCTCTGTTTCCTGTTCTACAGGCGCTGCCTGATCGTCACTTGGAGCGGGTGTGGTGTCGTCTTTGCCACCGCCGCAGCCTGTCAGCATGGTTGCTACCATAGCTGTTGCCAGGGCTACGGATAAAACTTTTTTGATTTTCATTTAAAAATCCTCCCTATTTTTTATTTATTTCTAATCCGCCGCACAATTGCATTGGACTGAAACCGAATTAACCTTTTACGGAACCTACCGTAAGACCTTTGATAAAATACTTCTGGAAGAACGGATATACCACCATGATCGGCCCAATAACTACAAGCACGGTTGCCATAGTAGACGAATACTGTGGAATGTTTCCTCCCATGGCCGCCCTTACAGAGGCAGGCACATTTGCATTGTTCAGCAAAAACTCAATACTCTTTTGGATATTTACCAGCAATAACTGCAACGGCTTCTTGGCGTCTGTGGTGATATAAAGCAAAGCGTTCTGCCAATCATTCCAATATGCAGTAGCCATCATAAATCCTACCGCTGCCAAAGAAGGCTTCAGGAGCGGAAGCGTGATCTGGAAAAATGTCCTGTACTCGCCGGCGCCATCAATCTTCGCCGCTTCCATCAATTCACCTGGAATGCTGTTGGCGATATAAGTTCTTAAAATGATCACATTCATGGTAGATACACAAAGCGGCAAAATCAAAAGCCATAAACTATCCTTTAAGTGGTAATAGGATGTAAAAATAATGTATCCGGAAAGCTGTCCGCCATTAAACAACATGGGAATCAATAAATATACGGATAAAAACTTTCCTAACCGGAAATCCTTACGACTGATAGAATATGCGAACATACTCATTACCAAAAGCCCTAGCGCCGTACCAAATACAGTAATAAAAATCGTCACTCCATAAGAAGTCAAAAGCTGTCTGCCGTACCGGAGCACTGCATTGATACCGGACATAGACCATTTTTCCGGGAAATAGCTAAAACCATTCTGGGTGATCGCTACTTCATCCGTGAAAGCAGAGATAAACACTAATAAAATCGGAAGACCACAAAAGAGGGTATACGCTAACAGGAAAAACCCAAGTATAAACTGTCCTACGCCTTTCTTTTCATGTTTGGATGGTGCCAAATCAGCCTTATTTCCTTTTCTCTTACTCATCTTAAAATCTCCTCTCCAAATTTAGAACAATGCGTTTTCCGGTGCAATCTTACGAACCATACCATTCGCAAACAGCATCATGATAAGTCCTATAATAGACTGGAAGAAACTTGTTGCCGCCACAAACCCGAAGTTCGAATTCTTAAAGATGGCATTCAATACATAAGAGTCAATAACCTGCGTTGTTGGATAGAGCACTCCGCTGTTTCTGGTAACCTGATAGAACAGACCCGTGTCGGACCTCATGATACCACCTACGGAAAGGAGCAGCATAACTGTGATCATTGGAATCAGGGACGGCAATGTAATATGCCAGATCTGTTTCCATTTATTTGCTCCATCGATCTGGGCTGCCTCATAAAGTTCCGTATCAATACCGGCAAGCACCGACATATAGAGGACTGACCCATAACCAACGCTGTTCCAGATTTTTACAATCGTCAATATCCATGGCCACAGAGCCGGCGTTGAATAAAACCGCGTTGACATCCCAAACGTGTTATTTAAAATACCTGTATCTGTACTGATAAATGCATAAACTATAAACTGGACTGCTGCGAAGGAAATGAAAGTAGGAATGATCATGATCGTCTGCATTACTTTTGCTGATTTCTTGAAGAGGAACTGATCAATTGCAATAGCCAAAACCACATTTAAGAACGTACCGAGTACTGTAAAGATAACGTAATACATCAGTGTATTTTTCGTAATCGTAACAAATGTGTTCTTTGATGCTAACAAGAATTTAAAGTTTTCGATCCCGCACCAAGGGCTGGACCAAATTCCCTTTGAGTAATCAAAGTTCTTAAATGCCATGACTAAACCGGCCATGGGAACATACATAATGAAAAACAAGATCAGAAATACTGGTAACGCCATCACTACATATGCTCTATGCTTCCATGTGTTTTGAAAAAAGCTTTTCATATTTCGCTAAATCCTCCCTTTAATAAAGTTTATTGGGTTAAAAAAGAAAAGTAGAGTTCTACGGGATTTTATGTATTGACAGTATGAGTTAGAGTACTTTAAGCGTACTATAATAAAGAGAATCTAAAGATTTCGCGACAGCATTTTGCTTGTCGGGATATAGATGGGAATAGATATCTAAGGTGGTCTCAATCTTATCATGTCACAGACGTTCTGAGACCAGTAAGGGAGAGACACCAAGTTCGATTAACAGGCTGGCATGAGAATGGCGCAAATCATGGATTCGGATTTGAGGAACGCCGGAAAGTTCGCAGCCTCTTTTGAGTTGTGATGAGAGATAGTATTTAGAAACAGGGAACAGACGGCTGTCGGGAGGATGACTGCCCAATCTGGAAATATATTCCTGTACGGAATCGCACAAAAAGTCCGGGAGCGCAATCGTGCGTACGCTTTTAGGCGTTTTGGGCGTAAGAAAAACATCCTCTTTATGGAAACGGCAATAGTTCCGATTGATGGTAAGAAGACGTTTGGAAAAATCAAAGTCTTCTGCCGTCAAGGCAAGCAGTTCCCCGGATCGGATGCCCGTCCAGAATAACAATAAGAAAATAACCCTTGCAGAAGAATTTCCCTGCATGGAAGATAGGAACCGGTTAAATTCTTCCAATGTCCAGAAATTCATAGGAGCAGATTTTTTTTGCCCTATGCTTCCACATAAATGAGCCGGGTTTTGCCCAAGCCCATAATATTTCACAGCATAGTTAAAAACTGCCGATAGCTGGACATGGATAGAATTTAAATAAGTTGGTGAATAGGGCCTGCTGTCAGGCCGACGGGCGGACAGCAGTTCGTTCTGCCAAAGCCTGATGGCGGAAGGCTTGATCTCCGATACGGTCATATTGCCAAATCGGGGAATGATCTTATTTCGGATCAAAAATTCCTTTTCCGAAAATGAAGTAGGTTTGCAGCGGTTTCTGCAATCTTCCAGGTATAGTTCCGCCAGACACTGAAATGTCATGTTGCAGTTGCCGCTTTTGGAGGCAAGAAAAGCCGCTTCGTATTCTTTGGCAGCCTTTTTGGTCGGAAACCCTTCCTTTTTCTTGCGTTTGCTTGCGCCATCCCAGTCCCGGTAGTAAAAGCTACAGTACCAGGAGTTGCGCTTTTGGTTTTTGTAAACCGGCATAAAAAACACATCCTTTCTGCTGTAATCACACATGAACCATAGACATGTGCAATTCTATCATAGCATAAGGATGTGTTATTTTTGTACTTTCTGGTACAGTATGCCCTGCGAGAAAAGGCAGGGCATTGTCCGTAAAACTGCTTTACAAGGATCAGCCCATGGTAACGACTACGTTATAGCTTTCTTTCCCTTTTACATAAGGGATGATGCAGCCATCCACAGGTGTCCCGTCAACGGTAATGCTCTTGATGCCCTTTTCTACCTTATCAGGATTGACAACCTTAATGCTATAAGTCCCCTCACGGAACTGCCTGGTGATCTCAAAATCGCCAAAGTTCTTAGGGACACAAGGGTCTACGCTTAATCCCTTGTGGGTAGGGTACACACCCAGAATATACTGGGAGATGTTTACAAAGGTCCATGCAGCAGTACCTGTCAGCCAACTATTCTTTGCTTCGCCGGGAATATAAGCATCAGCGCCGGCAACCATCTGTGAATACACATAAGGTTCCGTTCTGTGGATCTCGCTGATCTCTTCCACATAGGCAGGGCAGGTCTTTTGATATACTTCAAAGGCCCGGTCACCACGGCCGATCACCGTCTCAGCAATAGAGATCCAAGGATTGTTATGGCAGAAAATGCCTGCATTTTCTTTGTATCCAGGCGGGTAAGAAGAAATCTCGCCAAGTTCTAAGTGATATCTGGTATAAGCAGGCTGGAGGATCATAACGCCATACTTGGTATCCAGTTTTTCTTTTACGGAATCCAGCGCTTTCTTAGCAAGCCCTTCTTCCACACCGATTCCTGCAAGGACACAGAAACCTTGAGGTTCGATATAAATCTGTCCTTCTTCACATTCTTTTGAACCAATCTTTTGGCTGTATGCGTCATAAGCGCGGACAAACCATTCGCCATCCCAGCCGTCTTTCAGCACTGCAGCATTCATGATCTTTACTTCTTCGCGGGCACGGTCAGCTTCAGCCTGGTCACCCATAAGTTCACATAACTGTGCATACTCTTCCCCGTATTTTACAAACATACCGCCAATAAACACGGATTCGGCAACAGGGCCTTCACTTGGGCCAAAGGTCTGGAAGGATTCACCTGGATGCTCTGAGAAGCAGTTTAAGTTCAGACAGTCATTCCAGTCAGCGCGCCCGATCAGCGGAAGCTGATGAGGACCTTTATGGTTTACAATATAGTCAAAGGAGCGTTTTAAGTGATCCATAAGCGGCGTAGCTACGGACGCATCGTTATCAAAAGGAACCATTTCCGTCAAAATGGAAGTATCTCCTGTCTCACGAACATACGCACTGGTACCTGCAATAAGCCATAAGGGATCGTCATTAAAGCCGCTTCCGATATCGGAGTTGCCCTTTTTGGTCAGGGGCTGGTACTGGTGGTAAGCGCTGCCATCCTGGAACTGTGTAGATGCAATGTCGATGATCCTTTCTCTTGCACGGTCAGGAATCAGGTGTACGAATCCCAGAAGATCCTGGCAGGAATCCCTAAAGCCCATCCCCCGTCCAATACCGGATTCATAGTAGGAGGCGGAACGTGACATGTTGAAAGTTACCATGCACTGATACTGGTTCCAGATATTGACCATACGGTCAACCTTGTCATTGGAGGATTTCAGTGTGTATTTAGCAAGAAGGTTCTTCCAATATTCGTTCAGTTCGCCAAATGCCTTATCTACGTCAGCGTCCGTTTTATACTTGTCAAGCAGCGCATAAGCTGGCTTCTTATTGATGATGCCGTAAGATTCCCATTTTTCTTCTTCCGGGTTCTCTATGTATCCAAGGACGAACACAAAAGACTTGGTCTCACCAGGGGCTAACGTAACTTTCAGGTGATGGGAAGCGATTGGTGACCATCCGTGTGCAACGGAACCTGTGCAGGCTCCCTTTTCCACTGCTTCCGGATTGTCTGCGCCTCTGTATGCGCCAAGGAAAGCATCTCTGCTGGTATCAAATCCATCTACCTTAGCATTCACGGAATAAACAGCATAATGGTTACGGCGCTCTCTGTACTCTGTTTTGTGGAATATGGTGGAATCAACCACTTCTACTTCGCCGGTACTATAGTTCCTTTGGAAGTTCCGGCTGTCATCGTCCGCATTCCAAAGACACCATTCTACATAGGAGAAGAGGGAGAGATCTTTGGTTTCGGAAGAACCGTTGGTAAGCTGTAACTGGCTTACTTCACAGGAATCGCCCATGGGAACGAAGGTAAGTACGGAAGCTTTCACGCCGTTTTTGGATGAAGTAAAACGGCTGTAGCCGATACCGTGGCGGCATTCATAAGAGTCTAACTCTGTTTTGGTAGGCTGCCAGCCGGGATTCCATACCGTATCACCATCTTTCACATAAAAATATTTTCCATTGACATCGCCGGGTACGTCGTTGTAACGATACCGTGTCAGGCGCAACAGCTTTGCATCCTTATAAAAGGTATAGCCACCGCAGGTATTGGAAATCAGGCTGAAAAAATCATTGCAGCCCAGATAATTAATCCAAGGAAGCGGCGTCTTTGGGGTGGTGATCACATACTCACGGTTCGCATCATCAAAATAACCAAATTTCATAGTTCCTTCTCCTTTTTTATTTTATGATATGAATTTAAGAAAACGTTTAAGTTCTCTCTATAGTCCAAATTATACACAAAACATTCCAGGAGTGCAATATGAAAATTGTGCATTTTAGTAGAAAGAACAAATGATAGAGAAGTATTGCAAAAAAACCTCAAAAAGCGTATAGTAATAAATGTTAAACCTTTAAGAAATTAGTCACATAAATTTCTGGGGCAGATCTGGGAGGGGTTCAAAAACATGAAAAAGAAAGTGTTTGGGGGACTGCTTTTGGCAGCGGTTCTTTTAGCCGGATGTGGTGGGAAAGATACCGGTTCCACTTATCAGGAATCAGATTTTTCGGCATCTTCAGAAGGCAGTATCGTTTATATGGGAGAACTGGAGATCATGCATTACTCCACTTCGGAGGAATCAGAAGGAAACGGCGGTTCCGATGGGTTCCGCACGGTTCTTGCCCAGTGGGCCGAAGCCCATCCTGACATTACTTTGACGCAAAACATACTTGCGAATGCAGAGTATAAAACACAGATCGCCACTTTGGCGGCGGCGGATGATCTTCCGGATGTGTTTTTTCTCCAGGGGATGAATACCATTGACTGGGCCAAGCAGGGGCTGATCTACGATCTGACAGAGGATATCAAGTCTTCCCCTTATGCACAGGACTATAACGAAGCCTATTTTAACCCGTTTATGGTGGGGGATAAGATCTATGGTTATCCCGCATTGACCGGAGGGACATGTACGGTAGTCATCTATGATAAAGCCATGTGGAAAGAAGCCGGCTATGACCGTTTCCCTTCCACATGGGAAGAGGTGGAAAAGGCTGCGGAATATTTTCAGGCCCAGGGCGTCATCCCTGTGGCTTTTGGCAACGGCGGCAAATGGCAGGCAAATTCCTGTTTCCTCTCGACCCTTGCCAACAGATATACTGGCCCGGATTGGTTCCTTAGTCTGGTTGCCAAAGACGGCGCTGCTTTTACGGATCCTGAATTTGTGAGCGCACTGACGGAAATGCAGCGGCTTTTTCATCAGACCGATATCTTTAATGTGGATTTCAATGCTGTGACCAATGAAGATGCCCGGGAGTACTATATTTCCGGTGACGCTGCCGCATTTATTGGAGGTAACTGGGACGAGTCCTATATATGGGCGATGTTAAAAGACAGCGATCCGGAAAAGTTTGACCATATGGGGTTTGCAGTCCTTCCCCAGCCTGCCGACGCCAAAATGGCGCCTAATTCCCAGAATATCGGACTTGGCTACGCGGTAGCGATCAATGCAAAGCTGGCGGATGATCCGGCCAAGTTAGAAGCGGCGATTGATCTTGCAGAATATGTTACAGGGCCTGCTTTTGCCAATTATGTAACAGCCAATTACGCACTGGGTGGTCTTACCAAAGCTGCCCAGGTAGATCTCAGCGCTTTCGACCAGATCACACAGGACTTTTACAACTGGTCGTATGTGGATACGGAAGAATGTGAGATTTATGATTCTTACATCACCAACGCAGTATGGGATGTATTAAATACCGATTTGCAGACGATGCTCAACGGAGATATTTCGCCGGAAGAGGTTGCGGCAAACGCCCAGGCAGCCTATGAAGCAAATTATTCCAAGGAGTAACCGGAAAAGAGATCCGAACAGGAATTACAGGAAAGGATTTAGAATGTTACATGCTATTAGACCCAAAAGGAACATTATTATTTTATACCTTTTGATTCCAACTGCTTTATTTTTATTTACAGTATTTGTGCCTCTGGTAACAGCATTAGGGTATAGTGTTTTTGAGTGGAAAGGAGGGCCGGTAAAGACATTTACCGGTTTAACCAATTATGTGACATTGCTCCACGATGAGACCTTTTGGCTGGCATTTCAGCACAATATTTACCTGGTGGTGGCATGTATCATCGGTCAGATCGGGATTGCGTTTATCCTGGTGATGATGGTCGGTTCCAAGTTTGTAAGGCTAAAAGGCATTCACCGGACTTTCGGTTTTTTTCCAAGCACGATTTCCGCTGTCTGTATTGGACTAATCTGGAGTATCATCTACCACAATCAATATGGCATTATCAACTGGTTTTTCAAGGCGATCGGCAAACCGGAACTGTGCCGGGTATGGCTGAATGAGACGGATCTGGTTATGCTTCTGGTATCCATTCCCCTGATCTGGCAGTACATCGGTTATTATATGGTCATTATTCTTTCAGCAATTTCTTCTATTAATGAAGAGTTGTATGAAAGCGCAGAGATTGACGGGGCAAGCGGAGTGCAAAAGGCTTGCTATATAACGCTTCCCCTGATCAAAAATATTATCATGGTATGTATTACGCTTTGCATTGCAGGCAATATGAAAGCCTTTGACAGTATTTTTGTTATGACCAAGGGCGGGCCGGGAAAAGCGTCTATGGTGATGGCTATGTACGGCTACCAGATATCTTTAAACCAGAACAATATGGGGTATGGAAGCTGTATTTCTGTGGGCATCTTTGTCCTGTCCCTTCTTGTGATAGCCGGTTCCCAGGCATTCATTAAATTTCTTACCCATGAAAAGGAGATTTGAAAATGAAACGAAACAAAACGATGCATTCCCTGGGCAGGGGACTGCTCTCCTTTTTTATGAATGCTGCATTGATTCTGTTTTCCCTGACTTGTATTTTCCCAATAATCTGGATGGGGTATTCGTCCCTGAAAGAAAAGAGGGCTTTTAATGCTGATATCATTGGTCTGCCCAAAAAGCCGTCCCTGGTCAATTATAGCCGGATCTTGTCCAATCCGGATTATCATTTGAGCGAGTCTATGTTAAACAGTGTGAGAACAACCGCCTTGTCTATCGTGTTTATCATTGTTTTCAGTTTTGTTGTGGGATATATCCTTGCAAGAGTCTCTTTTCGATTGAACAGGGTGCTTTATGCCATGTTTTTGCTGGGAATGCTGATTCCGGTCCATTCTCTGCTTGTCCCGATTTATGTGGTATTCCGCAACTGTGGAATATCCAATCAATGGTTTACGTTAATTTTTCCGTATGTGTCTTTTGGGCTGCCCATGGGGATCTTTTTGATGGAAGGTTATGTGAAAGGAATTCCCGTATCTTTGGAGGAAGCGGCAGCCATTGACGGAAGCAGCTTTTCTTATACCATGTGGTATATTATTATGCCGATCTGCAAGCCAATTCTAGTTACCATAGGAATCATCCAGGTTTTTGCCTGCTGGAATGAATTTTCTTTTGCCCTGGTGCTGATCAAGGACGTGACGCTGCAGACGGTTCCCCTTGCGCTGACCCAGTTTAGAGGACAGTTTGCATCAGACTATCCCAAACAGATGGCCGCTATGTTGATCACCATGTCTCCGATCGTCATTTTGTATTTTGCATTCAGCAAGCAGATTATAAAAGGAATGATAACAGGGGCAGTGAAAGAATGACAAAAATTATGGAAGAAAACGTTTAAGTAAAATTTTTCCAGAAGATAGAAACTTACAATTTTTTTGTAGAAAATTACAGAAAATGAAACTGAAAATATGTTAATGTTTGCCGAAATTGTTCATAATGTATAAAAATAGCCCCAAAAGTATTGTAAAAATATAAAAAGTGATATATACTTAAAAACAGAAAACGATTAAGTTCCTGAAAGAAAGGCTCTACACCTATTGCTCATTTGCATCAGGCTTGGGTGGACTATTAAAATAAGGTACGCTGGGTTTGATGACAGAGGGGAGTTCGCGACATGGTTTCAATGAAAGATATTTCAAGGGTATGCGGTGTGTCGATAGCGACAGTCAGTAAAGCGCTTAACGGACACAGGGATATAGGTGAAGAGACGAAGGCGCACATCAGGCAGGTTGCAAAGCAGATGGGGTATTCCCCTAATTCAGCGGCAAAGACTTTAAAGACCCACAGAACATATAATCTTGGGGTGCTGTTTTCGGATGAAAGTCAAAGCGGGTTGACCCATGATTATTTTGCCCATGTTCTTGACAGTTTTAAGAATACAGCCGAGGAACAGGGGTATGATATCACTTTTATCAATAGCTGTAAGAGCAGAAGCCAAAGAATGACCTACTTAGAACATGCCAGGTACCGGGGGTTTGACGGCGTAGTGATTGCCTGTGTTGATTTTGGGGATCCGGAGGTTGGGGAGCTTGTAAGAAGCGATATTCCGGTGGTGACCATTGATCATTTGTTTGATAACAGGAGTACGATCATTTCAGACAATGTGAAGGGCATGAATGATTTGATTTGTTACATATATGAAATGGGACACCGGAAGATCGCATATATCCATGGCGCAGATTCAGCGGTCACCCAAAGCAGGTTATCTTCATTTTACAGAACCTGTGAGGAGTTAAAGCTGAGCGTTCCTGTGGGGTATATCAGGGAAGCGGCATACAGAAATATCCAGGAAGCTTATGGGGAAACTTGCAAACTGCTGGATTTAAGGAATCCGCCTACCTGTATTATTTACCCGGATGATTTTTCTTGTTTTGGCGGGATCGCTGCCATCCAGGCCAGAGGGCTAAAAATACCGGATGACGTTTCGGTGGCAGGATACGATGGAATTGGGATTGCAAGAAATTTTGAGCCGAAACTGACTACGATTATACAGGATACCAAGCGCCTTGGGGCGGAGGCGGCAAATAAGCTGATTAACCTGATAGAGTACCCAGGTACGACAATAAACGAACAGATTATTGTGACGGGAGAAGTATTTGCCGGGAGTTCGGTTAAAAAATTATAGGAATCATGCGGCGTTTATGGGAGGAAGATGGTTCCTTCCCAAAATATAAATGCAAAAAACTATCCAATTTTATTAAAGGGAGGATTTAAAAAAGAAAAGGAGAACTGTTTTATGAAAAATTTTTTCGCAAACACCTGGAAGCACAGGGCACATGTAGTGATGGCGTTGCCGGTTTTTTTAATCCTGTTTTTCATCATGTACGTTCCAATGGCAGGTCTGGTAATGGCATTCAAAAACTTTGATTACTCAAAGGGAATTTGGGGCAGCCCATGGTGTGGTATCGACAACTTTAAGTTTTTACTGGCTTCAAAAAACACCTTTGTCTCCATGACCAAAAACACCCTAATGTATTATGTTATTTTTACTGTTGTAGGGACTTTTTTGAATGTTGTCCTTGCGATCTCCATTGACCAGTTTGTATTTAAAAAAGCTGCAAAGGTGATGCAGACCATCATGATCATCCCTGTATTTATTTCTTATGCCGCAGTCCAATTTATTGTTTATGCGTTTATCAGCACGGACACCGGTATATTAAATAACACTTTGGGAATGAGCACCAGATTTTATTCTACTGCTTCTATATGGCCATGGATATTGACCATTGTAAAAATATGGAACAGCGTAGGATATGGATCTGTTTTGTACATGTCTGTCCTTGCCGGGATTGATACGGAACTTTATGAGGCAGCCCAAATCGACGGGGCAAACAAGTGGCAGCAGATCTGGCATATTACCCTGCCTTCCCTGATTCCAATGGTTACCGTCATGCTGCTCCTGTCTGTAGGCGGAATTATGCGGTCTGATACCGGTTTGTTCTATCAGGTAACCCGTAACAGCGGCGTACTGTACTCGACGACACAGGTTATCGATTCTTATGTATTAAATGCAATTTTTAAGAATTCAAACTTTGGATTTACTGCAGCGACTAGTTTCTTCCAGTCCATTGTCGGTTTATTGCTAATGCTGTTTGCAAATGGAATGGTGCGTAAAGTTGCGCCGGATAATGCATTATTCTAATCAGAGAGGAGATTGAGTTATGGGCAAGAGAAAAGGAAATTTAGCTGACCTGGCGCCGTCCAAAAAGGAAAAGAAGGGACTGGGGCAATACATCCTTGGTTTTTTCCTTCTGCTTTATACAATGTTTTGCGCCTTGCCGGTTTTGCTTGTATTTATTGCAGCATTTAGTGATGAAACTACTATTCTTCAACAGGGATTTAGCTTTTTTCCGAAAAAGCTTTCCTTAGACGGTGTGAATTCCGTACTAAGATATGGGAAACAGCTTCTTACCTCTTATGGGGTTACAATTTTTATCACAGTATTTGGTACGGCCTTCGGTCTGCTGGTCATGAGCATGTTCGCTTATTCCATCAGCCGCAGGGACTTCCGTTTAGCAAAGTTTCTATCCATTTACTTGTTGATTCCCATGTTGTTTAGCGGCGGCCAGTTATCGGGATACGTTATATTTACATCCTACTATCATTTAAAAGATAGTTTGTTGCTTTTGATTCTGCCGCTTTGTGTATCTACCATGAATGTAATCATCTTAAGAACTTATATTGCAAACAGCATTCCAAACGAACTGATGGAAGCTGCCAAGATCGATGGCGCCGGTGAGTACAGGACATTTTTCCAGATCACTCTCCCGCTCCTGAAGCCTTCTTTGGCAGCGGTAGGGTTCATGATGGCTACTGCATTTTGGAACGACTGGCAGAATGCTTTGCTTTATATAACTACCGACAGCAAAAAACCTTTACAGCTTTTGCTTGTAAACATTCAAAAGAGCATTGAGTTTTTGCTGAACAATGCCAATGTCCCGGCATCTGCCAGGGCGGCCATGGGCGGAAATATTCCTCAATACTCATCAACTATGGCAACCGTGCTTGTAGTTATTGGACCGATCATGGTGGCATACCCGTTCTTCCAGAAATATTTCATCAAAGGTCTTACGGTAGGTTCCGTAAAGGGTTAACTTCGGTTTCAATCCAACGCAATCCTGCGGCGGATTAGAAATAAATAAAAAACAGGGAGGATTTTTAAATGAAAATCAAAAAAGTTTTATCCGTAGCCCTGGCAACAGCTATGGTAGCAACCATGCTGACAGGCTGCGGCGGTGGCAAAGACGACACCACACCAGCTCCAAGTGACGACCAGGCAGCGCCTGTAGAACAGGAATCAGAGCCTGCTGCAGACGACACCGCTGATGCAGACGATGCACAGGCTCCGGCAGCATCCGGCGATGTAGTTACCATCAACCTGACCAGGAACACATTCAACCTTGCTACTCCTGATTCTGAACAGGTAAAAAAGGTAGAAAACGCAATTAATGAGTATATCAAGGACAAGATCAATGTACAGATCGTTTTGACAGACATTGGTTCCCCTGAATTCTCAGACAAAGTTAACTTGTCACTTGCTAACAATGAGATCAACCTTCTTTGGACAGCTTCATGGGTTGCAACTGTAGGAACAAATGATCTCTATTCCCGTAATGGTGTTTACGATCTGACTGATCTTCTTCCTGGAACTCCTCTTTATGATTCTATGGATGCTGGACAGTGGGAAGCTACCAAGTATGATGGAAAGAATTACTTTGTACCTGTATATAAGGACAACGTAGAAGGCTATGACCTGATGATCCGTCAGGAACTCATTGACAAGCATGGCTGGGATCTTTCCACCATTAAGCAGTTGTCTGATATTGAACCTATGTTGGCGGATGCTAAAGCAGACGGACTTAAGTACCCCTTCTTTACAAGGTCAACCGGTATGTTCTACAGATGGTGCATTGACAGCTTTGATTTCTTTACAGCAGATGGTACTGCAGCATGGGTAGGCGTTGACAGAAATACGGATGAAGTGGTAAACACCGTTCTTTCTGACACATACCTTGAGTTCTGTACTTTAATGGCTAAGTGGGCTGCTGCTGGTTACATTTCAGAAGATGAAGTAACAAAGTCAACCACAGAAACCGGTATGATGACACAGGATTGGGCATTTACATGGTGGACAGATATCCCGAACAATGACGAAGCTGACAGCCGTTATGGCCAGGATGTTACCATGGCTCCAATCACAAACAGATGGGCACATTCCACATCCGCTCTTGGTTCTTGCTACTGCGTAACTGCAAACAGCACACCGGAGCAGGCAAAAGCTTGTGTTGACTTCTTAGGCCTTCTTTTCACAGACAGCAAGCTTGCTGATATCTACACATTTGGTATTGAAGGCGAAGACTTCACCTATGATGCAAACGGACAGGTTGTTCAGACAAGTGAGAAGTATAACCACTCTATGTGGGAGTCAGCTTCCGCTACAGTTGTTACTCCTCTTGCAGGCGAACCTGAAAACAAAGCAGACCTTTACATTGACTTCAACGGCAGCGCTAAAGTTTCCAGCGCAGCAGGATTCCGTTTTGACAGGGAACCTGTAGCAGCTCAGTTCAGCGCATGTCAGAATGTTTACAATGAATGGGGATTCCCTCTTGAAAACGGCGGATTTCCTGAGTCTGAAGTACCTGCAATGATCGAAGCATACCAGGCAGCTCTTGACGAAGCTGGATACCAGGATGTTTTAAGTGAGTTCCAGTCACAGTACAATGCATGGAAAGCTTCTAAATAATTTAATCTTAACTATATGAAACAAAAAACTCCTCACAGTTAGCTGTGGGGGGTTTTTTATTGGATCCATATCCCTTTTGCAAGCAGCAGCGCTTATAAAGATGTTGATTAATCAACATCTTTATGCTACAATAGCAACGTTACCTACAAGGAGACGTCATGGAAAATCGTTTTGAAACATTTGCAGGTTCCGTCATTGAGCTGAACCGCCTTCTGCAAAAAATCAAAGATATGGAGATGAAAAGGTTTGGATTAAAAGGCACCCACACGATGTGCTTGTACTATCTGGGACAACATCGCGAGGGACTTACCGCCGCCCACCTGACCCGGCTTTGCAAAGAAGATAAGTCCGCCATTTCCCGCTGTTTGAACGAACTGGCCCAAAAAGAGCTTGTCTGCTTCAGGCTGCCCGAAAAGAAACGTTCCTACCGCACTTTGCACTACCTGACGGAAAAAGGCAGCGCACTGGTAAAAGAGATGGATGAGCGGATCGCTTATGCCCTTTTTCACGGAGGGCAAGGTCTAACAGACAACGAAAGAAACACCTTTTATCATGTCATGAAACGCATCCTTGATAACCTGTCACAATATTTGCAAGGAAAGGAAACTGTCTAAATGAATACCTTCAAAAAAATATACTGCCGCTGCTTTCAGGTGGCTTTCCGTATGGTACTGCCTGTACTTCCTTACCGGAACCCGGAAGTCCACGATAAGATCTCCGATATCCCGGCACTGCTAAAAAAAGAAAACCTCTCAAATCCGCTTATCATCACCGACCAGACACTTTCTTCCATTGGCGCCACAAATACCCTTCAAAATATACTCACCGAAAATGGGATCGGCTACGCCCTGTTCGACGGCGCTTTTCCCAACCCCACTACCGCCCTTGCACGGCAGGCATCTTCCTTCTATCAGGAAAAGAAATGCGATGGGTTAATCGCCTTTGGGGGCGGCTCCCCCATGGATCTGGCCAAAGCCGTTGGCGTCTTACTGGCAAGGCCGGGTAAACCCCTTGAAAGGTTTGCCGGGATATTAAAGGTACGCCGGAAACTGCCTGTTCTCATTGCCATTCCCACCACTGCCGGAACGGGAAGCGAGACCACCCTTGCCGCTGTACTGATCGATGGGAATACCCGGCACAAGTTTGCCATTAATGACTTTCCGCTGATTCCCAAATACGCAGTTCTGGATCCTTCTACCATCCACACCCTTCCATCCCATATTGCAGCATCCACCGGGCTGGATGCCCTGACCCATGCCGTGGAAGCCTATATCGGACGGTCAACCATGAAGCAGACCCGCGCCGATGCCGAGAATGCAGTCAAGCTGATTTTTGAGAATTTTGACGCTGCCGTAAACCATGAGAACACTGATGCAGAAAGCGCAATGCTTAAGGCATCCCACTATGCCGGGCGGGCCTTTACCCGTTCCTATGTGGGCTATATCCATGCCGTTTCCCACAGCTTAAGCGGGAAATACGACCTGCCCCACGGATGGACAAATGCCGTTTTACTGCCCCTCATCTTAAAGCGTTACGGCGCCGCTGTCCATCATAAACTGGCCCAGCTTGCCCTGGTAGCCGGAATGGGGGAAACTAGTGACACAGAAGCGGATCTTGCCGGAAAGTTTATTGCTGCAATTGAAGAAAAGAACCAGCGATACAATATCCCCGATTACATCGACGCGGTCAAACCGGAAGATATCCCTCTTTTAGCCTCTTATGCTGACAAAGAAGCCAATCCGCTGTATCCGGTTCCCGTTTTATGGAATGCTAAAGAATTAGAAGAAATTTACCGGGAGGTATCACGATCGCTATGAACCATATGGAAATAGAGTCCATCTTAAAGGAACAAAAAGCATATTTTTCCACTGGAGCGACTTTCCCTGTCAAAGCCAGAAAAGATGCGCTGAAAAAGCTGCTCCATGCTTTGGAAGAAAATGAGGAGGCTCTCCTAAGCGCACTAAAGACTGATCTGGGCAAAAGCGCTCAGGAAGGATATATGTGCGAAATTGCACTGATCAAAAGCGAGATCCGGTATATGCTCCGCCATGTTGCCGGATATGCCCGGGAGAAGCGGGTACATACCCCCTTAGCGCAGACGTTTTCCCGGAGTTTCGTAAAGCCTGTGCCATACGGCTGCGTGCTGATTATGAGTCCCTGGAATTATCCTCTCTTGTTATCCTTCGAGCCTTTAGCAGACGCTATAGCCGCCGGAAATACCGTCGTAATAAAGCCCAGCGCTTACGCGCCCGCCACCTCCGATATGATCGAAACAGTCATAAAAAAGTGTTTTCCACCTCAATTCGTTACCGTCATGAAAGGAGGACGGGCAGAAAATTCCGCTCTGCTGGATTCTTCCTTTGACTACATTTTGTTTACCGGAAGCAAAACCGTGGGAAAAGAAGTGATGCGTAAGGCCGCAGAGCATTTGATCCCTGTCACATTAGAGCTAGGCGGGAAAAGTCCCTGCATTGTAGACGAAACTGCCGACATCCGGCTTGCCGCCAAACGGATCGTATTTGGGAAGTTTGTCAATTGCGGCCAGACCTGCGTTGCCCCAGATTATCTTTATTGTGCAGAAAGCGTGAAACCCGCATTATTAAAAGAACTTCAGATCCAGATAGAAAAGCAATACGGCAAAGCCCCCCTGCAAAATCCTGACTATGGCAAGATTATCAACCAGAAACATTTTGGACGGCTATGCAAACTATTTGACCAGGGAACCATTGTATGGGGCGGTCAAACCAATGCCCAAACACTGCAAATCGCTCCCACGATTTTGGATCAGGTTTCCTGGAAGGATCCTCTTATGGAGGAAGAAATCTTTGGCCCTCTGCTGCCTGTAATGACTTTCCAAAGCCTGGCAGAAGCTGCCGAAAAAATTAACTCTATGCCATCCCCTCTGGCACTGTATCATTTTTCTTCTGACAAGAAAAATATTTCCTTTGTAAAGGAACATGTTTTATTTGGAGGCGGATGCATCAATGATACCCTGATCCATCTTGCAACCAGCGGCATGGGATTTGGCGGCGTAGGGGAAAGCGGCATGGGGTCGTACCACGGTAAATGTGGATTCGATGCCTTTTCCCATAAAAAGAGTATCGTGGATAAAAAGACATTCTTAGACCTTCCCATGCGTTATCAGCCGTACAATCAGTTTTTTGACAAATTGGTACGCTTATTTGTCCGGTAAAACCACCCAGCCGCCAGCACAAACCTAATCCATGCACAGCCCGGACACCGCCTCCAAACGTATAGACAACTTATTGGGGCTGTTTCCCAATGTATGCAAGAATACCGCCATCCACATAAAGTACATGTCCGTTCACAAAGTCTGATGCATCCGACGCCAAAAATACTGCCGGTCCTTGCAGATCCGATGTTTCTCCCCAGCGCGCTGCCGGTGTCTTGGCAATGATAAACTGGTCAAAAGGATGTCTGCTGCCATCCGGCTGGATCTCCCGCAGCGGCGCTGTCTGAGGCGTCGCAATATAGCCCGGCCCAATGCCGTTGCACTGAATATTAAATTCACCGTACTCAGACGCAATATTTCTGGTCAGCATCTTAAGCCCGCCTTTCGCCGCTGCATATGCAGATACCGTCTCGCGTCCTAACTCGCTCATCATGGAGCAGATGTTGATGATCTTGCCATGACCCTTTTTGATCATACCGGGAATCACTGCCTTAGAGACAATAAACGGTGCATTTAAATCCACATCGATCACCTGGCGGAACTCTTCCGCTGTCATGTCGCACATAGGAATGCGCTTAATAATTCCGGCATTGTTTACCAGGATATCGATCACACCCACTTCTTTTTCGATCCGCCCTACCAGTGCCTGTACCTGTTCTTCGCTGGTCACGTCGCACACATACCCATGAGCTTTTATTCCCTTTTCTTCATAAGCGGCAAGCCCTTTATCCACCAATTCCTGTTTAATATCATTAAAAACAATTGTCGCCCCTGCCTCGGCATAAGCGGTTGCGATGGCAAAACCAATCCCATAAGAAGCCCCCGTCACCAATGCAATCTTCCCTTCCAGTGAAAACATCTTCATAAAATCGCTCATCTTCCTCTCTCCTTTTATCCTTTCTTCTCTCCATCCATAAGACCTGCCATGCCGTACTTCCGTACATATCCTACTGCCAACAGTATCCCTGGTTACATCAGATCTTTCATTGCCACGCCGTCCATATCGTCAAAGGCCTGGTTCTCACCTACCATTCCCCAGATAAAGGTATACGCCTTAGATCCGCTCCCTGCATGAATGGACCAGCTAGGCGAAATCACAGCTTCCTCATTTCTCATTACAATATGCCTGGTCTGGGAAGGTTCTCCCATATAATGCATAACGAAATCCTCTTCGCCCATCTCAAAATAAAGATATACTTCCATCCTCCTGTCATGCGTATGGCAGGGCATCGTATTCCAGACACTGCCAGGCTTAAGCTGCGTCATCCCCATAACAAGCTGACAGCTCTCCACCTGTCCCGGCAGGATGTACTTACAGATCACTCTGTGGTTGGAATCCTCCAAAGATCCCAGTTCCACTTTGTTTTCATCCTTCACGATCACCACCCCGTCTTCAGGCGTCCCTTCCGGTTTGATCAACACCGTAGGATAACTTTTATGGGCGGGTGCACTATTCAAATAAAATTTTGCAGGCTTTTCTTCCTCCTCACTTTCAAATACGATTTCTTTCACGCCCATACCGATGTACATACCTTCCTTGTAGCCGATCGTATATGCTTTGCCGTCTGCGAGAATCCTTCCCGGCGCGCCGATATTGATCACGCCCATCTCTCTTCTTTGTAAAAAATATTCTGCGCGCAGCTCATCTCCCGCTGTAAGGACAAGCGGCTTTACCGGCACAGCCGCCCCGGTAATGATCCTGTCAATATGGCTGTAAACCAGTTTGATCTCTCCCGGCACGAATAGCTCCTGAATCAAAAACTCCTCGCGCAGTCTCTCTGTCGTGTAGTACTTCACATCCTTTGGTGAAGAAGCAGTCCTTAGTTCCATTCTAACCCCATCCTTTCTTAGTCACGTTCCCTGGCAGAAGAGAAACTCCCCTGCCTGTTTCCTGTTATCATCAAGTATACTAAAAAGGATTGTCTATGTCTTTTCAAATATCTCTGTAAATATTGCAAATATTGAACTCATCAGCTAAAATAATACCATCTACTTGAGAAAGGACTCTTTATGAAAGAATTATTTTCCTGCAAGCAGGCAATGGATGCCTGCTCCCTCACCCGCACCTTTGCCATTGCCCATTTATATAAGGAAGAAAAAGCCATGGATATGCACATCCATGACTGCTATGAAATCTATTATTCTATTTCTGGGGGAAAACAATTTTTGATCGACCAAAAATTTTACACGATTGAACCTGGCGATATCTTCGTCATTAACCAGTATGAGAGCCATAAGCTGACCCAGGTGGATTCCATGATCCATGAACGGATCGTGCTTTCGATTCATCCCGAATACACCAAAAAACTGTCTACCAAAGACACAAACCTGGACGCATGCTTTTCGGATCACCCTGAGAATTTCAGCCATAAAATTTCTTTGAATAAAGAGCAGCAAAACAAGTTCCTATATCTGATCAGCAAAATTACAAAAGCGGAAGGATATGGCAGGGATGTGATGGAGCAGTCCTCGTTTATGGAACTGATGCTTTTACTCAATTCCGCAGTATTTGCATCCCATGACTCCCTCCCAAAAGCCGGTTATGTGTATAACAAACAAGTGGATGACATTCTGGCATATATAAACCAAAACATTGCTTCACCTATTTCTATTAGCGGCCTCGCCGCGCAATTTTATTTGAGTGAATCCTATATATGCCGTATTTTCAAATCCTCTACCGGGACTACAATCCAAAAATATATTACCGCACGGCGCATCAGTATTGCCAAAACCCTGTTAAGCGATGGCCTCAGTGTCATGGAAGCCTACGAAAAAAGCGGTTTTACTGATTACAGTAACTTTTTTAAAGCATTTACCAAGGCTGTCGGGATCTCCCCAAAGAAATATGCACAGTACAGCATCCTTATTTGATGGAGCCAAAGCGGATCATCCCTTGCCATTCTCCTTTTTGCAGGTTATACTAATGTTGGCATACGCCAGAAGACATACTTTTTTACATCCGTATATGGGAGGATTTATCTATGAAACTATCTGTCAAAGGACTTGCCCAGACAGCGCTTTTACTTACCATCTGCATTGCAAGCCAATACTTTAAAAACCTTTCCGTTTATATAACCGGGCCTATCGTAAATACAACGATCATCATTGCCGTACTTGCCGTAGGGCTTTGGAGCGGTATCTTGATCAGTATGATCGCGCCTGTCACTGCCTTCTTGTTTACCGGCTCTGTCATTATGGCTGCAATCCCGCTGATGTTCCCGGTGGTTATGGCAGGAAACGCTATCCTTGCCATAAGCGTATGGTTCTTTCAAACAAAGCTTTCCTTTCCATGGAAACTTCCTGCCGGGCTTGCGCTGGGTTCTGTCCAAAAAGCGGTTTTTATGGGCGTTGTTGTAGTTCTATTCATCCTGCCTGTTTGGGGCGATAATATTGCGGGAAAACTCCTGAAACCGGAAACCTTTCCCAGAGTGCTTGCCACAGCAAAGGTGACCTTTTCCGTGACACAACTTATTACCGCTTTGATTGGAAGCGCCCTTGCTTATGTGATTTGGATTCCGCTGAATAAATATATAAAAAACGGCCGGGAATAATTTCTCTTAGCCCTTACTGTGCCCCTGTAAAAAGCATGTAGGAATCGCACTCCGCGTCCTTACTGTATGCCAGCGCAATGGCAAAAGGATTATGGATCTGTGGGAAATCCCAGTTTTCCCTTCCATAAAATTCTTCCGGGTCATACTGGACTTCTTCAATCTGACAGGCCGTGTCAACCCTGGCTGCCAGATAACGCACGCGCTCTAAGACATGCTCTTCCTCTTCCACCGGTTCCACACCGATAAATTCCGCTGCCATATTGTCACAAAGACGGTAGAATGCCGCGCATTTTACCGCGCCGCCCTGTTTATAAAGCAGGAAAGACAATCCATAAAGGCTTTCGCCATTATCCAGCATATACCGGTAAAACTGCAGACCTCCTATTGCGCCGCCGCAGGTAGAAAGGGCGTTTTTTCTGATACGCTCCTTTGCCGCCTCCCAATCCGAACCCCAAAAATCACCTTCCGGGTTTGTGTCCAGCCGGTAAAAGATACGGATATCCGCCGCCGGGGCATCATGCCCTTTTTCCAGATCTTTGGGCCACAGAGTATCCACCCCAAAATTAGCGTCAAAATGCATATTCCCATAATACCAGTCCACAGGCTTCGCAGCAACAAAACTGGTTGGGCAAATTTCGCCGGAGGGCAGCATACAATAAGACCAGGTAAATCCCTCTTCATCATTTGGGCATAGCAGATAATAGTCTTTATGTGGTATCAGAATTTCCTCGCCCGGAAGAAGCAGGCCCTGTGTAAGCGCCGTCTCACTCCGTTCCAACAAGCCATAAAGAGTTCCATCCCCGTAGAACTTTTCCGCAATACTCCAGAGATTATCACCGGATACCACTTCGTACCTGACATCCTCAGAAGGTCCAAATTCCAAATGAATGTAATCCTCCTCGTCCGTTCCCGCATAACCAGGCAGCTCTGTAAGCAGTTCCCAGGTATCCACGTCCTCTATCCTTTTCTCCCCGGAAAGATATGCCGGAAAATCCGGTGTATCCGCCAAAGAAAGCTTATACACGCCAGACTGACGGTAATCCTGGGAGACGCTTTCTTTCAGGTAATAGCTGTTTTTCGTCACGCCGTCACTGGGGTTAACCGTATTACAGGCAATTCCGTAAATAGGGGCATAAAAACTCAGGTACTTCTGTTCAACACCAACCTCCCCTGTGTTCAGGCAAGTGTCCACCACACCACCGTTGGATGCACAAATCCCCGCACTAATCAGGGCTTCTGCATATTCTCTGTCTACCTGCCCAACGAAGACCTTCCCACTGTTGGTACATTGGCTGATCGTTCCCCAGCTTGCCCCGGCAATCCCTCCTGCAAGCTGGACGGATGTGACCTTTCCCATATTTTGTGAATTTTCGATGGATCCATCCTGCCCCAGCCGTCCGGTGATTCCTCCTGCGGCATAAGCCTCCATAGGAAAAGCATCAGAAAGCGTCTTCAACGTCACCGTTCCCTCATTGATACAGCCGCGGATCCTTCCATAGTTGGAACAGCAGATTCCGCCTGCATATAAATTACTGACTGCCAAAAGATTTTCGGGCGGTTCCGTGCTCTGATCCGTCCCGGCCTCCAGGGTTCCCCTAAACCGGCAGTTTATCATTTCACCGTAATTGATGCCGGCAATTCCGCCTGCTTTCCATGCCCCCACCACTTTTCCCTGCACGTCACAGTTCTCTATCAGACCGTAATTGGTGTGACATAAAACGGCGGCAATGACCACATCAGTCTCCTCATCACTGTCTTCATATCCGCTGTCCTCCAAGGTCGTATAAAAGACGCTGTTACGGATTTCAAGGTCGGTAATCCTGGCGTCCTCCTCCAATATGGTAAAAATTGAGGCCAACCATTTCCCGTTTCTGGCATTGTATCCTTCCAGGGCATACCCGTTGCCATCAAAATGTCCATTATAATAGGTGACCGGGGCATAGCCGTTCCCCGGAGACGTATCCGCCCATTCCTCCCACCGATCCGTATCGTTTAAAATCAAATCCCCTCCCAGGCGGACGTTGATATCCCAATTTCCATCATTGACCGTGGTGGTAAACCAGCGAAAATCGTCTTTGGTGCAAAGCAGATAATAACCGTCTTCATCCTGGGAAGGCGCGTCCTCTTTCTGCATCCGCCCCAGGCCGCCAAGTAAAATGATTCCCGGCAGACAGAGTACGGCTGCACACAAAAGTAATTTTTTCCCGAAATGTCTTAGACGCTTTTTCATCGTTGCTATGCCCCCTTTGAGAAACAATGTTTTCTCTAATTACTGTACAATATTTACCCATCAGAATTGCATCAAAATTGCATCATTTTTGCATCTTTTTCCGGGTATGTCAGGATTCCTGTAAAAAACCTTTCAAAATATCTGCTCCCCGTGCCACCTTCTCTCCATCCGTCTGCCAAATTTCAAACTCACTAAAAGCGGGAATCCCCATAGGCACATTTTCCCTGCGGTACTCCATCCTGCTTGCCAGGGTCTTTTTGCCAGACATATGGAAATGCCGGATTCCTGCTTCTTCATGAAGGGTCTTCATGTTGTCCGGGGATACGCCGCTTCCCGCCATAATGGCAATCCGATCCCCTGCTGCCAATGCCAACGCCTTCAAACAAGAAAGTCCCGCCATACAGTCTTTCTCCTGGCCAGACGTCAAAATCGTGTTTACCCCAAGCTGTGCCGCCTGTTCCAGCGCTTGGTACGGATCCCGGCACACATCAAACGCCCTGTGCAGGGTCACATGCTTTCCCCTTGCCAAAGAAATACCTTCTTCCATCCGGTCACAGTCCAGGTTTCCGTCCGGTTTCAAAAACCCTATCACAATTCCGTCCGCTCCCGCTTTTACAAATTGCCGGATTTCTCTTTTGATCACCTCATATTCCCAATCGCTGTAACAAAAGTCACCAAACCTGGGCCTGATTAGCACGTTGATCAAACAATTGCATTTTTTACGGATCTCCTCAAACAAAGCCAGAGTAGGCGTCGTTCCTCCTATGACTAAATTTGAACAAAGCTCCAGCCTGTCCGCACCGTTTGCCGCTGCAATACAGGCGCTCTCTACGCTGTCCACACAAACTTCCAGTAAATATTTTTTCATTGCTCCGCCTCCCATTCTTCCGCCCCATCTGACGATAGGCCAGCTCATTTCCTTGCCGGTACTGTTTGTTTCCATTATGTCACGGCAGGATGAAAATTACAAAATATATTTGTACCAAGGGCATCATGAAAAATGATCCGCCTGCACCATGCAGACGGACCATTTTTATTTCCATTCATTATTCTTATCGAAAAGCTGAAGTTACTTCATCTGTTCTTCTTGCTTTTTGATCATTCTACGAACCATCTCGCCACCGATAGAACCGGCTTCCTTGGATGTTAAATCGCCGTTATAGCCTTCTTTTAAGTTAACACCAAGCTCAGAAGCAACTTCTGTTTTGAAACGATCCATAGCAGCCTTAGCTTCAGGAACTTCTACTCTATTAGATTTGCTGCTTGCCATCTTCTTTCACCTCCGTTATTATTTTTGACCAAGTGTTTCGGTCTCCTCAAGATAAGCTTTGCGAATTGCTTATCCTGAAGAGTTTCTTCGTTCAAAGCGTTTTCGTATCGCTTATCTTGTTCATAGTATTAACGGTGTTTCTGAAAATATGATGGTAAGTTTTTCCTCAGTTTTCATTTAAAAACTTCTAAGCTTATCGTTTCCGCCATCTTCTGAATTTTCAATGGACTTAACGGTCAAATAATATCCATAATTATCATTGACCCGCACATAGACACGGTCTCCGGCTTTATGACCCATAAGCGCTTTGCCAATGGGTGATTCCACGCTGACTAAACCCTCTAAAGAATTCCCCCGCATGGTAGTAACGATCTTGTACCGTTCAACCGTATGATCCTCTTCCAATTCGACTTCCACGGTTTTATTCATCCCGACCTCATCTTCCTTGGAATCATCCGGTATCACCTGTGCCGTCTTGATCATCCGCTCCAAAAAGCGGATACGGCTTTCGTTTTTATTTTTTTCTCTCTTGGCGGCATAATATTCAAAGTTTTCGCTTAAGTCACCGTGTGCCCTTGCTTCCTTTACCGATTCTAAAAGTTTGGGACGAATGACCAGCTTCCTTTCTTCAATTTCAGCCTCCATAGCTTCAATATCCTTCTTCGTCAACTGATTATACATGTTTCTGCTTCCTTTGCCCTTTGCCTTTCTGACATGGCCGCTTTTGCGGCGGCAAGCCTTGAGCTGAGATACAGGATAATGTCTTTCCTCTTGATCAGTCCGATAAAACACTGGTCACCATCGATAACCGGAACAAAATTCTGATTCACCGCTTTATTGATCAAATCCTCCATATCTGCATCTGCTTCCACCGGTTCATTATCCCTGTTCCTTTCGATCTCCATAACAGATAATTTCTCCGCACCCTGAAAGGATAAATTTTTACTGTCTTTCAACTTCCAGAGCAGATCTCCCTCCGTCAGCGTACCTACATATCTTCCACTGTCCCTTGCAATGATCGGGATTGCCGAGTATCTATGGCTCTCCATCTTTTTGAGCGCCTGCCCCAGCGAATCGGTATCATAAAGAAAAGCCACCTCACTCTTTGGTGTTAAAAAAAATAAAATGTTCATTTACAAACCTTCCCCATCTATTTGTTTCAAACAATCTGCGGCTTATGGCATATAGACAATCTTTTCCGCCATAGCGTCCGCCGTCTTCTCATCCGTTAAACTCTTCAATATCTCAAGTGCAAACGGAATCGAACATCCCATTCCTCTGCCTGTAATTACATTGCCGTCCCGAACGGCCGGTTCGCTGACAATTTCAGCCCCTGTAAGCTGATCCTCAAACCCAGGATAGGCAATCGCCTTCTTTCCTTTTAACAAACCTCTATGGCCTAAAATGGAAGGCGCTGCACAGATTGCACATACCATCTTCCCATCGCCTGCAAAAGCATCCACATGCTCCATAAGCAGTCCACATGCTTCTAAATTTTTGGTTCCGTCAAGACCGCCCGGAAGCACCAGCGCATCTACACTGCCAAAATCCACCTCCCAGATCAGCTTGTCCATAACCACCGGAATCTGATGAGATCCTTGCACCGTCTTATCATTCATCACAGACACCATCTCCGTTTCGATCCCTGCCCTACGCAGAATATCAACCACCGTCAATGCTTCAATCTCCTCAAAGCCCGTGCCAAAAAATACACATACCTTACTCATGATACACCCCATTCCTGTACCGTTCTTTGACGTTTATTCCCATAAACGCCCTTTCACGGCACCCTGTCTTGTTAAAAATTTCTATTTTTATTCTACCATCAAAAGCGCTATTTTCCAAATTAAATATTTCTAAACGGGTCTAAACGATGATTTCAAACTACACCATTGCTTTTATCTTTCCTATGTTTTAAAATAGGGTCATTCTCAACGATTATTTTGATCTGAAAGGAACTCCTATGGAAATTGAACGAAAATTTTTAATCAAAGAACTGCCTGTGGATCTATCTTCCTACCAATGTCTTACCCTGGAACAGGCTTACCTGTGCACTGACCCGGTTGTCCGCATCCGGCGGCAGGATCAGGATTACTACCTGACCTATAAAGGAAAAGGGCTGCTTTCAAGGGAAGAATACAACCTTCCCTTAAATGAGCGCGCTTACCGGCATCTCCTTGCCAAGGCGGACGGCATCCTTATTTCCAAGAAACGGTACTTGATCCCCATTCCCCAGCCGTCTTTTGCGGATGGCTTTACGCCGCCGGATCTGCCCCTGAACTTAAAAGTAGAATTGGATATTTTTGATCCGCCCCTTGCACCCCTTATCCTTGCAGAGGTGGAATTTCCTGACGAAAAATCGGCAAACGCTTTTCTTCCGCCTTCCTGGCTCGCGGAAGATGTGACCCACGACCCCAATTATCACAACTCTAATCTCTCCAAAAAGATTTTATAGCGCTTACCGTTAAAAGATCCCCGGCAGCTTTGCAAGAAAGCCACCGGGGATCACCCCTTTGGTTTTGTTATTTATGTACCCTTCCATACAGCTTGGAGAGTTGGTAAATCCTTTGGGCAAGTTCTTCCCCTGCCTGCCCTTTTTGCATTCTCCATTTCCAATTATCTCCAAGGGTGGAAGGCGTATTGATCCTAGCTTCTTTTCCAAGCCCTAAATAGTCCTGCATAGGAATGATCGCAGTATCTGCAACACTGGCCAGCGCTGCGCGGATAAATTCCCACTCTACATTCTTATTTCCTTTAAAATTCAAATAACGCCTTGCAAAGTTTTTGTCCTTCCTTCCCATTGACTGAAACCATCCGACAGTTGTGTCATTATCATGAGTTCCCGTGTAAACCACTGAGTTTTCCGTATAATTATGGGGAAGATACTCACTGTCACTGCCTGCATCAAAGGCAAACTGCAAAACCTTCATTCCCGGATAACCGGTTTTCTTGACCAACTTAATGACCGATGGGGTCAAATACCCTAGATCCTCTGCAATCACTTGCATTTTGCCAAGTTTTTCTTTTAAGACCTTAAAAAGCTCGTACCCCGGTCCCTTTTCCCACTTACCATATTCCGCAGTGGGATCCCCATAGGGTATATGATAATACTCATCAAATCCTCTGAAATGGTCAATACGCACGACGTCATAAAGTTTATAGCAATGTGCAATCCTTTGTACCCACCAGGCATACCCCGTCTTTTTATGATAGTCCCAACGGTAAAGCGGATTTCCCCACAACTGCCCGGTAGCGGAAAACGCATCCGGCGGACAGCCTGCCACTCCGGTAGGCAATCCATCATCGTCAAACTGGAACAATTCCGGATTTGCCCATGCATCGGCACTGTCAAAAGCAACATAAATCGGAATATCCCCGATGATCCGGATCCCTTTCCCATTGGCATACTTTTTCAGCCTTTCCCACTGGGATGCAAACAAATATTGCTGGTATTCATAAAAAAGGATTTCATCCTTCAGCTTCTTTTGACAGGAAGATATCGCATCCATTTTACGCAGGCGGATGTCCTCATCCCACTGTGACCAGCTTGTGCCGCCATAAGAATCCTTGACCGCCATATAAAGCGCATAATCCAAAAGCCAGTGGCTATTTTCCCTGACAAAGGCCTGGAAATCCTCATTTTCTTCTATCCTGCTTTGCAAAAACCCAGCCCTAAGAACTTTAAAACGCGACTGGTAGATCTTCTCATAGTCAACATACCCTTCGCTGCCGCCCCAATCACACGCTTCGCACTGCTCCTTGCTAATAACGCCCTGCCGGATCAACTCTTCCAAATCAATATAATAAGGATTTCCCGCAAACGTTGAAAAGGACTGATAGGGCGAATCTCCATATCCGGTAGGCCCAAGAGGCAGGATCTGCCAAAAAGTCTGGCCTCCCTGCGCCAAAAAATCCACAAAGTCATAGGCTTCCTTTGAAAAAGTACCGATCCCGTATGCAGAAGGGATCCCGGATATGGGCAGTAATATTCCGCTTGCTCTCATACATAACCTCCAATACGAACTGTCACTCCTTCATGTTCCCCAAAAGAATATCATTTACGTCTTGGATTTGCAAGTACTTTTCTCCCATAAGCATCCAGGTTTTCCAAATTCTACAAACCGCTGCCATCAAGGAAAGGAAACCGGATATCACTTTCACTTACAAGCGCACATCCACCGGGGCATAACGCACAAATTTCATCTCTTCTTGGCGCTCTTTCTCGCCCGGTTCCGGCTTTTTCCAGTCCTTCTCTTTTTCATCTGCTGTCCCGGTATCTGTTTTTTTCCCCTCATCCTTTTGGGTTTTTCCGGTTTCCTGATCTATTTCCCCAGCTTTTTTCATCTCTCCGTTTGCCTTGGAAAGGGTATCCATTTGGGAATCTGTCGCGTTTTGTGCTTTTTCTTTCACCTGGGCAAGTTCTTCTTCTTTCGCCTCTACAGACCCGCCCCGGGCTGCATCCAGCTTGATTTCCGCCTCCAAAACCCCTGCCCTGCCTTCCATCCTTCTGGCAACGCTTCCTTGTATCTTTGCCTGCTTCAACGTTCCCTCTGCACCGATCATCGCCTGCATGCTTCCCTTGGACATTCCGGCCTGCTGGTTCCTGCCCTTGTTTTCTGCCCTTTGGACGCCGCCAGATTGATCCTCCCCATTGGAATCCTTCTTTTGGGCCTTTTCCGACGCTTCCCGGCGCATTTCCATTTGATGCTGCCGCAATTGACTATTCAAGTCACTAATCTGTTTTTGTAGCTCCTGCCGCTTTTTCATTTTTTCTTCCATGCTCATATCCTCATTGGAAGAAAGCTCCTGCAATTTCTTTTTTGCCTCATCAATCTGCCGAAGCAGATCTTTACTTACCGGATCTGAAGCCTGATTCATCCCCATGGCTCCTGCCGGGGCATTGCCAGCGCCAACACCGCTCATTCCATTTACCTTCATCGCAATTCCACCTTTCTGAATCTTTCTCCCGTCTGCTATGACGTGTCCATCAAACTGCTTTGTCGCAGGTCTGTTCTCTCCAATCATTACATCGGGAGATCCCTCCCTTCCCATAAGCATTTTGCCTTAAAGCAGACTTTTTTTGTTGTAAAAGGTAAACTTTCCTACTGAGGATATTGGAGCATCAGCATCACATGAAGGACAAAGTCCTCTCCATCCTGCCTGATCTCTATCTCTCCAAAATATTTCCGGGCAACCTTCCTGATGTTGGCAATCCCACAGCCATGTTCTTCTTTATCCGCTTTCATCGTCATTGGTATTCCCGTTTCCCCGTCAAATAAGAGCTTTCCCGTATAACAATTTTTGATCTCTATGAGATAAGCATTGTTCTTTTGAAAAGATTCAATCCGGATATAGGGCCTGCTGCATGTCATTGCCCCTTCTATGGCATTATTTACCCCATTGGTCAAAATAATGCTGACGTCAAAAGCATTGACCTGTCCTCCTTCCGGGTAGTGGAAATTGCAGAGAAAAGCAATCCCCTTCCCTCTTGCCTCTCTTTCCTTCTCCATAAGAATCACGTCCGTTACAGGATTTCCTGTCCGAAATCCCGACGAAACTTCCTGAAATTCCTCCTTCAGATTCGCAAGATAACTGGCTGCTTCCTGCTGGCTTCCCTTCTGCCAAAGACTTTCCAAAACCATAACATGGTTTCCCATGTCATGCTTGATCCCCCTGATATCCTTATAGAGGGTTTCCACCTCGCTTATATGCCGTTTCATACTTGCAATCTGCTCTTCCAACACAGCCTCTTCTTTTTCCCTCCTATTGCTTGACTTCATGCTTTGATAGAGCACAATAGAAGATAAAATTGCTGCAAAAGAGGCAGCCTGGTACAACGCTTTAATCCAATTGTATGCCAAATTCATATTCCACATATGCCACTGGTCATCCAGGGAATAAATCTGAAAGAAATAGTTAAACGCAAAATGACCTGCCAAAACCGATAGCAGGACGGTAAGAAGCAGCGCCAATTCCCTTTTATCCATATTTTCTCTTTTGTAGATATAAACATGGTCAATCAAACGGAACAAAAAAAACATGATCACAAACCGCAAGGCAACATAAATCATTTCAACAACCAAGTAATAACCCCAATATACCATAGAGGGTTTATTCATAATTTCTTCTGAAAATAAAACCGTGTAAAAAAGAATATCCCTAAAAATCATGGTAATGCCATGGGTAAACCACTCGATCAGATCCATAAGCGCCACCAAAAATACTTTTTGCTCTACATTTCTAATTTCCCGGCCTTTGCTTTTTTGACAGGTGACACCACATTGACCACAGCAGTCGTTCCTGTCCCTTAAGCATATCACTGCAAATACCACGAGCAAAGCAGCCATGTTTGCGAACGTTCCCGAAAATTCATATGGAACCAGGTAAATGACTAGCATTACCAAAAAATATACCCCGCCTGCCTCCCAGGCATACCTGCGTTTCTTCAAAAAAGGGGTCATAAACTGTGCAAAAAGGCAGGCTGAAATGGCCTCGGAAACTATGGTGACTGCCCGGGATGCCATATCCCAATAAATATCTACTTGTCCCATATGTTATATCCAACTCCCTTTCCGCTGAATATACTGCATATATTTTTTGACAAACTCTGAATATCTTTTTTTCGCCATAAGTACACAGCCCTTTTCCAATTCCACCACAGAGGCATTATATCTTACTACATATTTAAAATGGATCAAATAAGCCCTGTGGGGACGGAAAAAGTCCTCCCCCAACTGCCTTTCCAGATCGGATATCCTCCCATAATATTCTATTTCATCCTCCAGGCTGTGTATCATGATCTTGCGGTTAAAGATCTCTGCATAGACAATATCTTTCAAAAAGATTTTTCTGTGGGCGCCTCCTGTCTTTATCACAAAATACTGCTCTTCCTGGCCTGCTTGCATCCTTTTCATCTGCTGGCACTGCTCTGCTGCCCTTCTAAGCACTTCTTTCAATTTTTCCCCGTCAAAAGGCTTGACCAGATAGTGAAAAGCCCCTACATCAAAAGCCTGGAAAACATATCCCTCCAGGGCAGTCACAAAAATAAGCACGGCCTGGGGATTTTTCTTTCGGAATTCCACCGCCGTATCCATTCCGTTCAGCCCCGGCATCTGGATATCTAAAAGCAAAAGATCCACATGTTTTCCTGCCTTAAGCAGTTCATCTCCTGAGCCATAAACATGCAGCCCAGCCCCTGGATACAGATCCGTTATCTTCCTTTTTAAAAGATCCCTTATTTCCTCTTCATCGTCACATATCGCTATCTGCATGGCCATCCCCCCATTCCCTGCATCATCCAACTTCTTTTCTAACTATATCGTAACGTTCAGCCCTTTGCTACAAGGCAATGTGGTAAAAGGAACCTTTTTTGTTGTGAAATTCCCATTATCCGCCGGATTAAAGAAATTGTTGTTTTTAAATTTGGCCAATGAGAAGGATCTGATTACGATGACACATAATCGGCAAGTGCAATTGCTATATCAAAATGCTCCCCATCATGCTGTGTCCCTTGAATCTGCCCCTTCTTACATCTGGCATCCCATTTTGGCGCGTCCAAAAGATCACCGCTTGTAAAAAACGCATACAGCTCTAATCCTCTGAACTTACACATTGCCTGAACGCCTGCACATTCCATTTCAACGCTGATACATCCCTCCGCCTTTCGTTTAGCCATGTTCCCCTCTGTCTCCCTGAAAAAGGCATCTGTCGTCCATGTCTTACCCATTACATAGGGTATTCCATTTTCTTCCATAAATTCCGCTACCATGGAGGCGTTCTCCATTTTGATGTAATCAGATGCAGGTGCATAATGATAAGAAGTCCCTTCATCACGGTATCCTTCTGTGGGAACGATCACCTTTCCATGGGTGATTTCACGGTCCAAACATCCACAGCCTCCGAACAGAATATATTTATCCGTATCGATTTCGGAAAATGCATCCTCTATCATTGCCACACAGGCAGGCGCACCAATATAAGTCTTATAAAATGCAAACTTTTTGCCATTGTAGTCTATCTGATATATGGGCGTAATGCCTGTGGCAGAATAGATCTGCCCAATTTGCCTGCATTGATAATTGTTTAGCACAAACTCCTCAATCTGATAAGAAAAGGTAAAAATACATGCGTCAACATGCGGAGCGCCCTCTTTTCTTTGAGGGTTAATTTTTGCTGCTGTCCGGTCATCAAAGCTGTTAGTTATCATAGTCATATCCTCACTTTCTTAATCATTGTTTTTATCATCCAGGAAATTCAAAGAAGTTTTCCAGGTAATAAAAAAACTCTCATTCGCAAATAGAATGAGAGTCGCACTGTCTTCCAGCTATTTACGTCATACCATCATATGCGTCCCGGGTAACGTAAGGAAAACGTCAGTCTCTACTTGCATCGGCTTTCGGACTGCCAATCAGAAGGGATCTTCAACTATGACTACCTGCATCGGCTCTCACCTGCCCCGATTCTCTGTAACGCTCATCATAATCTACTTGCTTCTTCAACTTGTTTTTTGAAATTATACTATAAGTTTTCCAATCTTGCAACAATAATGTCTGTTTTGATAAACAGCGCACTTACGCTTTCGCCGCAATTTATGCCTGCATCAGCGCTTTCAACAGCATAATATGGTATTCTTCATCCCTGATAATCCTTGCCAGGACCGCATTGACACAATCGTCACCGATCATACGGATATGTGCCTCATACTGCGCGATAGCCGCCCTCTCCGCTTCAAGATCCGCCGCCAGCATTTTCGCCGCCTGTCCAGGAATCGCTACATATGCCGGAGTCCACATCTTTTGCCTTCCATTGCAGGCAGGAACAGTATAATCAACATCTCCGCCCAGCAAAACGATCATCTCACCTAGTTTCTGTAAATGTATCATTTCCGCCATCCCAATGCCAAGAAGCGTTTGGGCTATCGCGCATTTTTCCCCAGATAAACGATTTTCATTATTAATATATTGTGTGATTGCTGATAGTTCTGATGTCTGACCGCAATAGTCAACTTTAAGCAAGTCAGCATAGCTGCGGTTTTTTCCCTGTACACGGATCGGGGGATAGGGCAGGTCCGCCATAATGGGCTTTACCGCCATGAAATTACAAGTGTTTTCAATACATCTTTCTTCCATAAACTATTTTATCCTTAAGATCTCTCTACTATCTTATGATGTTTATGAAAAACTGTGTCCGTTTTCCTGCAATACCTTACGGCCGCTCCTCCATCGGCGTCACTCCCATAATTTTCTTATACGTCATGGAAAAATGGGAAAAATGATCAAATCCCACTTTGGCTGCGATCGTTCCTATGGAAAAATTTGTTGTACGCAAAAGATCCCTGGCCAGCTTCATCTTTTCCCTGATGATATATTCCTTTAAAGAGATCCCTTTCTCCTTTTTAAATATCCTGGAAATATAATCTTCATTAAAATTGACCCATCTGGCAACATCGCTCCGGTGGATCTCACGGTCAAGATTGCAATGAATATACTGTATAACCTTCTCAATACATTCTGATCTGCCATCTTGTAAAGGATTACCGCCGCCCTGGTCTTTTTCTTCCTTTGTAAGATCCCACAAAAGAGACTGTTCCTCCGCCCCACGACTTTGGTATAATCTCTGCCCTAAGTCGCTAAATCTTTTTAGCTCTTCCTTTTCCTCTATTTTTTGCTTTACCTTTAAAATAACACCTTCTATTTCATGATATCTTGCAGGCTGAAGGATATAATCAGCTCCTCCTAGTGCAATTGCCTGCTGTGCAAAAGAAAAGTCTGCATGTGCAGTCAAAAAAATGCATTCCAGGTTAAAATGATTTTCCCTGACCCAGCGCAGCAAACTAAGGCCGTCTTCCCCTGGCATTTCAATATCGCACAAAAGCAGATCAATCTCCCTATCCCGGATGATCTTTTTTGCATCCTCCGCGCAGCAGGCGCTAAAAACCCGGCCAACCTCCAGCTTGTCCCAATGAATATGATTTACCAGCCCTTCCACCACCGGAATCTGGTCATCCACTACCAAAACATTCATTTCCGCCTCCCTGGCCAGTCAACTTTTCAAAACAAGAGATCTGCTGCTTGCTCCTCCAGCCTTGGGGAGGGCAGAAAAATCTGTACACATGCTCCGCTTCCCTCAATATTGGAAAAGATGACCGTCCCCTCCTCTTTATACAATAGCCATAAGCGATGCCTGATATTTTCGATCCCAACATGGGCCGAATGATAGCTAAAATCACATTTTTTGTTCAGTCCTTCCAGGTTTTCCTTGGAAAAGCCTGGTCCATTATCCAACACAGTTATATTGATAAACTCTTTATCCCTGTCAGTAAACACACTAATCTTAATTCCAATCAGCAGCTTTTTCTTATCTTTTCTCCCAAACTTGACAGAATTTTCAACAAAGGATAAGAGGGAAAAGGTGGGGATCAGGTACTTACCTAACCTTTCTTCAACCTCTATATCACACTGGATCTCCCTTGCCGTCATGATCTGCTGGAGGGAAAGATAATTCCTAACGCCCTGCAATTCCTGTTCCACGGTCACAAGCTTCAAATTATCCCTGAACATATATCTGATGTGACCGGAAAGTGCAAGAATTGCTTCCTGCGTCTGTAAATAACGCTCGTTTTCTATTAAACTATATAAGTTTTTCAAGCAGTTAATATAAAAATGTGGTCTGATCTGTGCTTGAAGATATTGCAATTTTGCCTGATGCGCTTCAAACTGTTCCTGGTATCTGACAGCATCCAGCCACTTGATCTGTTCCATCATCTCGTTAAAGGTTCTTGAAAGCATAGCAAATTCTGTTATGCTGCTTTCCGGCATTCTGGCATCCAAATTTCCCTGCTTTATATCCATCATAATTCCTATAAACAACTTCATGGGGCGAAGGAAATAAACATGTAACTGCCTGAAACTCACGAACATTAACGCTAAAATGAGCACAGAAGCCAAAAGGAACCAGGCAGGTATTTGATCCGCCGATTTGATCATCCCATAATAGGGGGCCGCATACAAGGCTCTGGCCCCGCCATATTCCATTTCTCTTTGCACCACTAAGTATTTCGTGTCTTTTCCCGTAATGAAATATTCTCTCCCACACTTTCCTTGTAAAATAAGCCCTTCTGTTTTGACCCTTTCTTCTTCTGTCACCGGATTCATAGTCTGATCCGCAAAAAAGAGGAAACCGGAACCCTGACTGTCGTAATCCTGAGGAGTATCCTTTAACTCAAGATCATAAACCAGCATAAGAAAGCTGTCCTTCTTTTGCAGGACTCTGCACAGAAATTTTTTTCCACCAATCTCTTCCATCCCCCACTGCATTTGTACCAGCCTTTGGGGCTGTTTTCTCAAAAACTCCCTAAAACTTTCTTTTTGAGAAAAACTGTACTTAAAAAGATATTTTTCCTTAATAATGTCATATTTATGATCATAAACCAGGATTCCTGAAATTGACTGGTCAGCAATCAGCGCCTGTCCAAGATTTTTGATGACACTGTCCGAACTCACATACACATCCAGATAACTGGCGCCGTGAACCATTTGGTAAAACGCCCCATCATTTGCCATAACCTTGACCATTGCACCTTCGATCTGCATGAGATTGTCCTCAATGGGATCCACATATGTGTTTAGGTTATTCTTCCCTACCTGTATCTGCATCTTGTGCATCACATTTAAATTATATATATTGTAACAAACCAAAAAAAGCAAAAAGGGAATGATAAAGATCAACAGCCCAAACAAAATCCCTCCCTGTACAGACCTTTTTTTCTCATGCATCATAAATTCCTTTTTAAATTGATGAATTTCATAAACATACGCCAGTCAAACCGGCTCAAAAAATGCTGGCCGGGCCGCAGATGATAGCCAATATCCCCTTCTAAAAAACACAAAGGCAGATCCGGGGATAACCCCTCTCCCACAAACCCTTTCTTTCCCAGCTTTTTGTATGCTTCATCCGCCAAAACACAGGCCATATATTCTCCCTCAATGTCCGCCCCGGTATCTTGGGCGGCACTGGCAACATAAAGATATCTGGGTGCGGCTAACGCCAGGATAAAATGCTGGTCAAACCGCTCTGCCACATGATTATCCTGACAGCATTTAAAATTTTCTGCATACCACCACGGGAAATTCCGTGTCATTTCCGCAATAGACTCTCCCTGCCTGTGAAGGTTCAATGATGCGCCTCCGCATCCCGACTCATTGACAATCGTATATTTGAAACGCTGATCCAGGGCGCCTGCAAGAAGCGCCGCCTTTCCAAGCCTGGAATGACCTGCCACAGCAATATTTTCCTTATCCACTTCCTCCATATCCACAACATGGTTCATGATCATCGAAGCCGCTTCCGCCCACAAACGGATTTTACCGGCGGTATTTTTACTCCTTGGCCCAACCAGCATCCTTTCCAGTGTTCCTGCAAATTGGTCATCCTGGTCTTTTGCCACATCCTGATAGTCAAAAGCAACCAGTCCGAACCCCTGATCACAAATCTCCTCCACAGGCACACATTCCCCCGGAAAGAGGCTGTCAAATCCCAAGTATAAAAAAACCGGGCAGGGTGAATTTCCAACAGGCAAAAATGCGGTAAAAGGAACGCTGGCCATATCGTCTGTAAACGCAACATCCATTGCCAGCGATATCTTGGTTATATTCCCACATCCCCACTTCTCCCTGGCCAGCTCCCGAAAAGAAAGTGTGTATTGGCATTCCTTTAGCCATCCATATTCCTGTTCAAACGCCATGGATAATATTTCTTCCCGTTTCAGGGAACCATCCTCTCTAAAATAGGGCGTCAATGACGCATAACCAGATTTCTTTTCCATACTTTTCCTATCTCCTTCCCTTCTTTCTCACCCTTTCACTGCTCCCACCGTAATCCCCTTTACAAAATACTTTTGTAAAAAAGGATAAATTACCAGGACTGGCAAAGCCCCCAAAACCGCAACAGCCATCTTCATGCTCACCGATGGAACCCTTCCGCCTGCCAATCCGCTTTTTGCCGCTTTTTTCATTGTTTCCGTATTAAGCAGCATCCGGTTCAAAAGCACCTGTATGGAATAATACTTGTCCTCATTTACATAATATATTCCATTTAACCAGTCATTCCAATAGGAAAGTCCTACCATCAATCCAAGCGCTGTAAGAATGGGCAGGGACATAGGAAGCACGATTTGGGCCAAAATTTTCACCTCGCCTGCCCCGTCAATCCTGGAAGCGTCGATCAACGCCGTGGGAATATTTGCTGTAAAGTATGTCCGTGCCATGATAACATAAAACCCCTGCATCAAAAGATTAGGGACGATCAATGCCCACAGCGTATTTTTGATATGAAATGTCTGAGTCCACATAATATAACTGGATACGATCCCACCATGAAACAGCATTGTAAAAAAGAGAAAAAAGGAAAAAAATTCCCGCCCTGGCAGATCCTTCCTGGACAGCGGATAGGCATATAACACTGTCAGCAACAAATTCACCGCCGTCCCTGTCACCGTCACAATAACGGAAATTCCATACCCTCTCAAAATACTGGTGGAATCCACCAATAATAGTTTATATGCCGTAAAATCTACCTTTGTGGGCAAGATCCCGTAGCCCTGCCTGACCAAAGCCTCTTCCTGGGTAATGGAAGAAGAAAACAGAATCATAAACGGGATCAGGATACAGATCAAAATACAGATAAAAAACCCATGGGCAGCCATCTGAAACCCTTTATCTTTTCCCTTTGCCAAAATGCCTCTCCTTTCTTCCCTCAGAACAGTGCACTATCGGGATCATAACGCTTCACAATCACGTTTGCCGACAGAACCAACACGAAACCCACCAAAGACTGGTACAACCCTGCCGCTGCAGACATCCCCACATTGTTAAGCTGCATCAGCCCACGATAAACATAGGTATCAATGGTATTGGTAACATCTATCAATGCCCCCTGGTTAAGCGGGACTTGATAAAACAAACCGAAATCAGAGTAAAAAATCTTGCTGACCGCAAGCAGCGTCAATATGATAACAGTTGATTTTAAATTAGGAAGGGTAATATACCATATCCTTTTCCATCTTCCGGCTCCATCAATCGATGCCGCCTCATAATATTCCCTATCCACTCCCACCAGTGCAGAGTAATAGAGAATGCAATGATACCCAAAACTCTTCCATATATAGACCACTGTCAATATCACCGGCCAATATTTCGGCGTGCTGTACCAGGAAACCGGCGCTTTCCCCAAGGGCTTTAACAGCGCCATATTTAAGAAACCTGTCTCTGTATTCAAAAAAGCATAGGCCAGATAGCTTATGATAACAATTGATATTATATATGGAAACAGAATTGCCGTCTGGTATAATTTTTTCAGGAATTTCCCCGTCAGTTCATCCAGCAGAATTGCCACAAATACCGCAATAACCGTACCGACAACGATAAAAACCAAATTATACAGCAGCGTATTTCTTGTGATCGTAATTGCATCTTTTGTCTGGAATAGAAACTTAAAGTTGTGAAACCCTACATTGTCACTTCCAAAGATCCCTTTTTTAAAGTTGTATTTCTTAAATGCAAGCACAATCCCTCCCATTGGGATATAGTGATTAATGACCAGGTAAATGCACCCCGGCATCAACATGAAGTACAACGGTAAATAGCGCAAAAGTTTTTTTGCATTTTTCATATTTTTAGCCTCTTTTTAAATGGGAGAGCTGTCGCATCTATGATCGGTTCAATCATTCATGCGGCAGCTCCATCTCTCATTGTTTTGACAGCCACGCATCCAACTGCGCTTGCTTTTCCTCAATAATCGTGTCGATCCCCGCTGCCTTTAATTCTTCAATAAATTTGGGCAAGGCCTCATCAGGATCAAGGGCGCCAAGCTCCAGGCCATTCGCATATTTACTCTTCACATTCTGGCAGGCCGTGATCTCGTTGAGCACTTTGGAATTATCCCACACAAAACCAAGAGCCTTCGATGGGTACGCCTCATCGTTAAATTGGCCAAGCTGGTCCCACAGATCCAAAGGATCCCCCACTCTTACCGGCGTAATCTGCTGGTTTGGACAGGACCAGCTCACCACCGTATAGCCAATGCCTGCCGCATCCTTCCCTTCCGGATAATCGATCATTTTCCTGGTATCGTCTGTATATACATAGTGGATTCCTTCTATCCCGTTTCCAAACAAATTAGCCATTTCCGGGTCGTTATACAAAAGATCCAGTACCTGCATTGCTTTCTGGGGCTGCTCACTGTTTGCCGCAATACACCATGGAGTGGCAACGCTGGTGGTTTTGGTATATACAGGATATAACTCTGTAAGCACCAATTCTGTCCCGGCCTCCGCGCCTCCCTGGTTTAAAACCCCCGGCTTAAACCGTCCGAACGTTGAAAATCCCTTTCCGGCGCCAATCACTGTCATATCGCTGTCCGTATTGCTCGCTGCGTCAGGCATGATCAGCCCTTTCTGGTTCCAGTCGTACATCCTTTGGCATAATTCTTTATAGCTGTCTGTCTCATACCAGTCCACGACTGTGGTACTGTCCTCAAACACATTTTCCAGGACGCCAAATCCGTCCCCCAAATCGTCATAGGGCAGAAAATCCTTTAAGGTCCCGGCATTAGACACCAGCGGGTAATAATCTGTTTTTTCCTTTACCAGCGTAAGAGCCTCCTCAATCTGATCCAAGGTTTTTAATGATTCATAATCAATTCCAAGCTCTTCCACAAGATCCTTCCTGAAAATAATCCCGGAGGAGGATGCCTTTTCTTTATTCATTGGAACCCCATAAATATTCCCATTGATCGTCACACATCTCCAATCCCGTTCACTGATCGCATTCCATGTCGTAGGAGCATATTCAGGAAGCAGTTCATTGATCGGTACAATCTGCTCGTTGCTGACCAGATTAGTCAGTGACACCTCCCATGGCATAGCCGGGAACAGATCCAGCTTTTCCCCCGATGTCAGCATCAAGTTTAGCTGTTCTACCGTATAACCCTTTACCAACTCCACTTTAACCTGAAACAGTTCCATTGTCTTTTTGGAAATTGCTTCTGCAACTGCATTGGCAGCATCTGTATCCGCATCACCAAACGCCAGTATTTTTACCGTGTAGGGTTCTTCCTCCTCCTTCCTATCCTCTTCCCCCTCAAGTTCCTTTTCCTTCGTAATATCCGTGTTATCCTGTCCATCTGCCTGTTTGGCCCCGTCCCCACAACCAGTTGATAAGGAAACTGCCACTAACACGACTGAAAGAATCATAAGAAAATTCTTTTTCCATTTTTTACCTTTCATGAGCACCCTCCTAACATATCCTACAAATCTATTTCGTTATACCGGTATGCTCTCATGTTAACATCATCTTTATCCTGTCTCTACCAAAAAACAGACTTACATTATCAATTTTCCTACTTTAACATGCTGTAAAAAACATCCTATACCAGGCTTTTTACTCTTTGAAGCCCTTTCTCCACGGGAGGCAGGATTAATATAACACATGTCATCGCTGCTTCCGCCCCCAAATAGGAGCCATTATAGACAAGGGAATACACGGCGGCGGACATATGGTAACTGGAGGCATAACTGCCAAAAAAAATCATCCCCGACAAAAATGTAAAAAAGTACCTTCCCAGCACACCAAGCAGATATCCCTTTATAAGCCCCTGTTTCTTTTCATGGAAAATTCCGGAAAGCCCCAGCGCCCCAAATCCAAAAGCGTAGTCGGTAAGCATCTGTGGAATGCTGATTATATAGGGGTCTACCACTAATTGGAGAAAACCATAAGCAAAAGCAGCCGTAAGCCCTGTCCTAAGCCCGAATAAATAGCCGATCAGACAGATAAACAACATGCTGCACAATGTGACCGAACCTCCCATCGGCATATCCATTAATTTGATCATCGATGTTACCATCGCAAGCGCGATTGCCATTGCCGAAAATACCAGCGCCTTCATGCTAAGTTTTTTCTTTCCTGACGGATTGCTGAAAAAACACCCTAAAAGGAGCATAAGAAGCATGATCCCGATCAGCGCTCCATAGCCTGCTCCTGTCAGTTCATAATAATTTCCGCCCTCTTCCATCACTTTTGTTGCAAAAATAGACATAAAAAATCCTCCTTGTTTTATCACAGGAGGGAACAAAAAATCTTTATAAACCAAAGGGGTTCCTGACCTTTTTAGCCAGCAACGGCCATTTTAAAGCAGGCCGCCACAAACCTTCGCATTTATAAAAACCTGCTTCCCTACGCCGGTATTATCCGGTTCAGGTAATGAGGGTCAGCATATGTATATAAAATAACACATGCAATCTCAGCATCTGCTCCCCTAGCGATTTATTTTTTTCAACAATATACCCGTTTAAAGGAAATGTCAAGCCCTCAAAATTATTATGAAGCTCCTTACATTTCTTGTATCTATCATTAAAAAGCTAATACTATGCAGCAGATTGCACAATACATCATGTAGATTTTAAACTTAACATAAAAAATTAAAATACCATATATTGTGTATGTAACTTAAATTCTATTTAACGGATAAAATATTTTTCTACATTTTTCTTACTTAGATTATATTGAATCATGTGCATTTTTGTAGTATAAAGTCCCTATAGGGCTTTGTTCTAAATAATTCTATTTCAATTCTCTATGTAATTAATTCTAATCATTCTTTTTATTCTAAGGAGGACTCTCTATGTTCCATCAAAACTATATTTCCAATGCTGTTAAAAGCGCTGACTCCAAATGGCTTTCCGCCTCCGGCTCACTGTCTATCCCTATGACCAACGATTACTTATTCAGAGCGCTTTTACAGCGTAATAGCTATGTCCTTACAGGGTTGATCTGCTCGCTCCTTCACTTATCCCCAGAGCAAGTCCGTTCTGTTAAGATCCTTAATCCCATCATGCTTGGAGAAGCCATCAGCCACAAAACCTTTTTCCTCGATGTTTTTGTGATCTTAAATAACCACACCAGGATCAATCTTGAACTGCAAGTGGTCAATGAGCAAAACTGGCCGGAACGGTCTTTGAGCTATCTATGCCGCACCTTTGACAGTTTAAACTCCGGTGAAGCATACCCGATGGTAAGTCCTGCCGTCCAGATTGGCCTCCTAGACTTTACCCTCTTTCCGGAATATCCTGAGTTTTATTCTACTTATCAGTTTATAAACATCAAAAATCATACGTTATATAGTGACAAAATACAGCTTTCTGTGTTAAACTTAACCCGTAAAGACTTAGCCACCAAAGAAGATAAAAAAGCCCATCTCCACCACTGGGCTTCTTTCTTCAAAGCCACCACATGGGAGGAATTAAAAATGCTAGCCAAACAAAATGAATTTATAAATGAAGCTTCTGCAACCGTCTACCAGCTCAGCCAGGAAGAACAGATACGTCTGCAATGCCAGGCAAGGGAAGACTATTACCGCAGGCAACGTGCAATCCAGTACAACATGGATAAGCAGAAGGAGACAATCGAAAGTCAGAACACTACTATTGAAAACCAGATTACTACTATTGAAAGCCAAAATATTACTATCAAACAGTTGACAGAGAAAGTTGCTTTCCAAGAAGAAAAGATCACATCCCAGCAGCAAGAACTTATTGTCCTGTGGGATGAAATTGCTTCTTTGAAAAAACTGCTTGCTCTCTCCAGCGAAAAAGAAAAATGTAGTCATTTAGAAGCTACAAATACACCAGCTAACAGGAACTTAACTTAATCTCCCTCCCCAGCGAAAAGGAATAGATGACCTTTTCAACAACTTCTTTTCCGGTAATCCGCTCAAGCGCCTCCCCATAGTAATCAAGCTGCACCTGATACCGCTTGATCAGTTCTTCCGGTGCATTGACCATATCAGTCTTATAATCCGCCACGATAATTTTTCCTTCTTCCTCGAAGAAAACATCAATGATTCCCTGGATCAACACCTGTTCCGTAGAGGGGCATTCAGCACTGACCCGGTCTGCTGTCAGTCCTATGACAAAAGGCTGTTCCCGCCAAAGTTTACCGTGAGCATTTGCATCCATCATCCGCCGTGCAAGGCTGCTTTCCAAAAAAGTCATGATCTTCGAGATATCTATGCCATCCCTCCACTGGCTGGTCATACGCTCCTCCTGTACAAAGAGGTCTATCTGCCTTTTTATTTCCGCCTCCGCCAAATTTCTTTCCACAGCTTTTAAGTCCAGCAGTTCCATAACCTTATGGTACGCACTTCCCCTGTCTGTGCCGGAGATCCCTTCCTTACTGCTGATAAAAGAGGGAATATAAGGCACCACCTCCGGTTCTTCAAATAATTCCCTTGTAAACGCCTGACCAGGTGAAAGCGAGCCAACGCCTTCTATTGACTCATTCAGTTCATTTTCAATATTATTTTTACTTCCGTGAATTGCCTTCTTTTTCAACTCTGACACTGTAGTTTTTACAAATAATCCGGATAAATACTGGTAAGGGTATGTTCTTTCAAATTTCTCCGACATTTTCGTCATAATCTCTTGACTGGCTTGGACTACTGACAATTGACGTTTCCGCACCATTTCCTCAGATATCTCATGAATCTCTCTGATGTAAAGCGTTTCCTGGCTTATCAACTCTGCCTGTCCCAAAAAGGGCATCAAAAAATCCATATAGCAGGACGCCCCGGCAAGTGTAGAAAAATTCACCCTCTTATTCTGCCGGTTTCCCCTTGCCCCCTCTCTCCCATCATGGGCATAAAACTTCTCCTGGTTTTCCAAAGCTTCACGGAATTTGTGGATATCCCCTGTCATGCCTGTGAGGATCAGTTTTTCCCTTGCCCTGGTCATTGCCACATAAAGCACTCTCATTTCTTCCCCCAGGGCATCCAGCCTCATTTTCAGTGAAACCGCGCTTTTCTTTAGCGTACGGCTTTGTACACGCAGATCACTGTCAACATAATCCGCCCCGACCCCCATATCTACATCGGCAATCAAACGACTTGAAGCATCCTGCATATTAAACCGTTTGGATAACCCTGCTACAAAACATACTGGAAATTCCAGACCCTTACTCTTATGAATACTCATAATCCGGACCACGTCTGCATTTTCATCCAGAACATCTGCTTCCCCATAATCCACTTCATATTTCTCAAGCTGTTCTATATAACGTAAAAAATGAAAAAGTCCGTAATAACTGGTCTGTTCAAAGGATGCAGCCCTGGTAAGAAGCATTTCCACATTCGCCCTGCGCTGCTCCCCTCCCTGTCTGGCAGCCACATGATCCAGGTATCCCGTATCTGTAAGAATTTCCTGTATCAGCCTATGGATCGGAGTGTAAGCAGTCTTTTGCCGGTAGGCAAAAAGCCACCGGACAAACCCATGAACCTTTTCTTCCATCTCTCCTTCATAACCACAAAGCAGGTCATAGAGCAATTTGTCACGGCCGCCTGCACGGATCCGTGCAATTTCTTCCTCTGTAAATCCGCCGAAATAAGATTTCATGGCGCCAAATAGTGGAATATCCTGACAGGGATTATCAATTACATGTAAAAGCTGCAAAATTTCCTTAATTTCCGCTGCCTGGAAATATCCTGTCCGGGAAGCCACATAAGCCGGAATCCCTTCCCTTTCCAAGATATTTCTAAATTCCTCCGCCCAGCCAGCCGTAGTGCGGAGCAAAACTGCTATATCTCTATAACGGACAGGGCGAAGCTTTCCGCTTTCCCGGTCTGTAACCTTAAGATGAGAATAAATCTGTCTGATCTTTCGTGCAACAGCCTCCGCCTCCTGTTCTTTGACCGACATGGTCGAAGAATCATTTTTCCCGATGATTAAATACTCTGTACGGTAAGGATCGTCCTCTCCCTCCTCTTTGCCTTCCGCAAATTCCGCCCCCGGATAAAGGGCAGCTTCCTCATCATACTCCACACCACCCAATTCCGCTCCCATAATCCCGGCAAAAACTTCATTCACACTGTCGAGAACCTGACAACGGCTGCGGAAATTCTTATGCAGATCAATTCTCTGGCAATCTCCCTCCCCCTTTGAATAACAGTTGTATTTTTCCATGAAAAGTTCAGGCCTTGCAAGCCGGAAACGATAAATACTCTGCTTCACATCTCCCACCATAAAGCGGTTATAGTTCCCTTCCTCTTCGCCGGAAATACTCTTTAAAATCAATTCCTGAACCAAATTACTGTCCTGGTATTCGTCAGTCAATATCTCTTTAAAATACTGACGATACTCCTTTGCCGCAGCGGATGTGCAGTAACTTCCGTCTTCCTGCCGATTAAGCAGGATCTGAAGGGCAAAGTGCTCCATATCATGAAAATCTATGATGTTATCCCGGCGCTTTTTCGCATCCAGCCGTTCTTTGTAAAGCAGTACCAGGGAAAGCAGCTCTTCTACTGCCGGGCCTGCCTGCTCCATTCTTGCCAAAGCCTGTTCAGGTGAAAGAGCAAAGTAAGCGCCTTCCAACATTTCCAGCCTTTTTTTGATCTCTTTCCGAATTTGCTGTACCTTTTCCCGCAGCGTTAAATCTACGGTATCGTCCTTTTTGGCAGGCAGCCGCCCAAAAGAAATGGTTTGAAACATCCTGTAAAAATCAGAAAACGAGTCCGCAGTGCAAAGTTTTCCTATCATTTCATCTTCCTGCTCCAAAACTGCACTATACATATAAGGCCCATCCGGCCGTAGGGAAAGAGTGATTGCAAATTCCATATCTCTTTTACATTCTCTTACCATCCGCTGGATATAAGATACCAGGAACTCACACCACGGCGTTTTTTGCATTTCTATAATATCTGTTATTTTATAGTCGTTTTTGCACTGACTGATCCAGTCTTCCGGCCAGGGATAACTCATTGAAAACTCATAAAGCCCTTCAATGTACTCCTCCAACATCTTGTCATTGCTGCCTCCCGTAAAGTATTCCACACAGTGCAAAAATCTTGGATCCCTTTCCTGATACTGATCTTCCAGCAGTTCAGAGAGCACATCCTGTTTCAGCAACGTCAATTCTCCCTCATCAGCGATCCGAAACCCCGGATCCAGCCCAATATCATTAAAATTATTCCTGATCAAAAACAGACAAAAACTGTCAATGGTAGTAATCTGGGCATTATGCAAAAGGGAAAGCTGCTTTTGAAGGTGCACGCATTCCGGATTCTTTTCAAGAGCGGCCCCCAGGGCAAGTCCAATACGTTCCCGCATCTCTGCCGCTGCCGCATTTGTAAAAGTCACCACCAAAAGGCGGTCAATATCCACAGGATCAATATCGCTTGTTATTATTTCAATGATCCTTTGGACAAGAACTGCTGTTTTTCCTGAACCGGCAGCGGCACAAACCAAAATATTCTTATCCCGCAGTTCAATTGCCTTCCGTTGTTCCGGGGTAAATTTCGTTGCCATGGCTATTCATCTCCTCTTTCATCCGCTTAAGCAGCTCATCTTCTGGGTAAGACGCCAGTATCCTGACCCCATAACCGCCAGTCCCTTCTTCAAAATTGCATACCCCCTTATAGGCGCAGAAAGTACAGGAATCCTTCCCATTTTGCCGACAGGGGTTTATCTCAATATTTCCATCCAAAATCTCCCTGCCAAACTGCCGGATCTTGTGGCTGACAAACTGAGAAACGATATCATAGTCCTGCTTGTCGATGACACTGGATCTTGTTGAAAGGCTTCCGTCCTTTTTTCGCTCTACAGGCACCACCAAAGACTTCTCCGAAAAAGTCTTGTCCAACAGACGGATCACCTCTTGATCAGAGTTGACTATTCCAGTGGTTCTAAGTTCTTTTAGTAACTCCCGATTGATCTCTTCCGGTGTCCATTCCCCTTCCGCCTTCATCAGCGGATCCGCCACATGATAATATAAAAGCGCCGCCGGCACGATCTCCTTCCCCGGATGTTTTGCCGCAGTGATCTGCGAAGCTACATTCATGTACACTACAAGCTGAAGCTGGAGTCCATAATATAGGGCGGCAAGATCAAATTTTTTATTTCCTGATTTGTAATCGATCACTTTCACATAAACATGATTTTCGTCTTCATAGGTATCAATTCTGTCAATCCTTCCCCTAAGCTTCATTTTCTCTTCTGCCGACAGGGCAATATTCACCGCATCTAATTCTTCCGCCTTGGAAAAGGACAGTTCAAAGGAAGAAGGAACAAAGTCCCCTGCCTGAAGCTGTGCCTTCAATGTTCGGATCGTTCTTCTTAGTATCCGAAACATCCGCTCCGTCATATATTCGTAACGCGCGTTACTATATAGTACACTTTCCCCATACTGCAAGGTACATTCCTGCAACGCCTGATAAAGAAGCTTATCCCCTTCCTCATTAGGGAAGTCAAACCATGTATAGTTATTTTCCGAAAGTTTTCCTGCAAAAATTTCCAGCGCGCCATGAAAGATATTTCCTAAATCCACCTGTTCAAAACGAAATTCTTCTCTCTCTTTCAGTCCCAGCCCGTACTGTAAAAAATGGGAATAAGCACAGGCAGCATAGCGTTCCAGCCTGCTTACGCTGTTCTCCAGCATGATGCCATAAAGGGCCTTGGCTACGGCTCCTGCCAAAGGCTTATGCCTGTATCTGTCAAAAGCCGATTCTGCAAGTTTTCCTGCATAACGGCTGTATTCTTCATCCTTTTCATATAACCGATACAGCGCGGTCAGTTCCTCCCTGGTCAAACTTCCCTCCCTGCCCCCAGCATACTCACGAAGCTCATTGGCCAGAACCGAAAGACCATCCCGCTTTCCGATCATCTCCTCCAAAGATGCTGCCTCATCAACCCTTTCCTTCATAATCTTAGGAAAAATTTTTTCCATGCGCTCGATCAGATAAGAGGGCCTAAGGCTTTTTCCCTGGCTGTTGACCCGTGCATAAGACAGATAGAGACGTTTTGAAGGTTTCGTCAGATTCATATACAGATATAACCGCTGGATAAACATTTGCTGCCGTGGCGTCGGCGCCAACTCAAATTCCGACTCTTTTAGAAATTCCCGGTCAACATCTGAAATGATTCCGCCTTTAGAACTTCCTTTCGGGATATTCCCATCATTTACCCCCAAAAAAAAGAGAATCTTTACCTGCTTCAGGCGGCTTCTTTCCATATCACCTACCACCACTCTGTCCACACTGCCCGGTATGATCCCTACCTGTATCTCTCCAAATCCGGCATCCAAAATATCCGCAAACTCCTGTAAAGTCATTGGCTCCTCATCCAGCAAAGCAACAATCTGTTCTAAAAGTTCCATCACCAGCCGATAGATCTGGGCGTATTCCCTGGCCTTCTCCGGCTGCCCCTCTTCCTGGAATTTCTGCTCATAGGCTGCAAGTTTCTCCTGGATCCTCCCGTTCACAATAAATTCATACAAGGTCCTGACCAGTTCCCCGGCACGGCTCTGTTTTTCCAGCAATGGAGCCATCTGCCCCATAATTTTCTCACGCATGTTATTTAATTCTGTAAGAGCCTTCTCCTGTTCTTCCCCCTTCTCCCCCAACCGTACAAAAGCCTGATTCCACCGTTTTTTTCCTTTGATTCCGCAGGCAAGTACATAATTTTCTAACCGGTCAATCTCTTCCAACGTAAAATCTGTCAACCCACAACGCAGATAGTGAAACACCGCTTCATAAGTAAAGTTCTGTAAAACCATCTTTAAAGCGCTTCTAATAAATTCAATAAAGGGATTTAACCTAAGCCCCCTGGTCCGGTCCAAAAACACCGGAATATCATAAACCAGGGCCTCCCGCTCAAAATAATCTCCATAAGTTTCTAAGTCACCAGTAACAACTGCAATATCCCGATAACAATACCCCTCCTCCAACACCAGCTTTTTAATCCGGATACATGCCTGTTGCACTTCCTTTGCCGGATTAAGCGCTTCCCTGATCTGCACAGTTCTCACATCCTCTTCATAGGAAACGCAGGGATAGCGGAACAAATTCTGCTCTAGGTGAGCCAGCTCTTTATTCTCTGAAAATCTGGGCAAGGGCAAAAACTTCATAAAAATATCATCTGTTCTTTCAATATTGGTTTCCTTAGCCAACCGGCAAAGATCCCCCACTGTCTTTTTGCTGAGATAAAATAATTCCTGCTCGCCCCCTGCCTGGAAGGGGTTTTCCCGAATATCAATGGTTATAGAAACAATAACCCGTTCAGTCAATCCCATAAGTTCCTGAATCAACCGGTATTGTATCGGCGTAAATCCTGTAAACCCGTCAAATATGACCACACTATCCCGGATAATTTCCGATTTTGCCACAGCTCTTGTCAAAAGCCCTAGGGTTTCTTCCGTAGTAATGAACCGATCCCGGACATAACTTTGAAAGCCCTGATAGATCATTTCAAGATCTTTTAGCTTACTATGCAGCATTCCGCGTCCTTTTGCAAACTCCGCCAGTTCCCCGGCTTGCTCCGGCGAAATCCCATACTGCATAAATTCCGAGATCGCTGATTTAACCTCATGGATATAACCAATCTTATTTAAATTTTTGCCGATTACCGGCATTTCATCTTTCCGTTCTGCAGCCACCTTACGGAGCACCAGGCTCTTACCCGTGTCATCAAGAACTGGCTTAGAGCTGTAACCAGTCTCTTCAAAAATACGATGGGCCAGCCGTCCAAAACTGAGCACATCAATGTTCATGATCCCACCGTTATGACTGGCATTTACCAAGTCCACCTGGGTCTGCATCGTAAACTGGTCCGGAACCAAAAACAGAAAATTCCTTCCCGGTTCCCTTGCCGCCCAGTCTATGACTATTTGATGAAGCTGTCTGCTCTTTCCTGCTCCAGAGCCGCCAAAACAAAATTGTAATCCCATACCTTACCATCATCCTACATGTAAAAACCTAACAAAGTTACAAACAAAGCCCCTCATAGGAACCTTCTTTTATAAAAAAGGAATCATATCCTTTACCGATTTAAAAATCAAGTCGGGAACCACCTCCGATGCTGCCAGATCATCCATTCCAGCCTCACCGCTTAAAACCAATATTCCAGTACACCCGTTATTTACTCCCGCCGCTACGTCTGTATACAATCGGTCCCCAACCATAGCCGTGTCCTTCTTTTCTATTCCTGCCCGTCTGGCCAGATAATCCATAATCTCTCCATTGGGTTTTCCTACGATATAATCCGGATACCGAAAGGCTGAAGCGTGAATAAACGCATGGATCGCTCCCGCATCAGGGATAAATCCTGTTTCCGTAGGACAGTTATAATCCGGGTGAGTAGAAATATAAGGAAGGCCTTCTCTTACCAGATCACACACCCGGCACATTTTTGCATAAGTGAGCGTCGTGTCAAATCCTACCACAACCACTTCCGGCGCCTGGTCATCCAAACAGATCCCTTCCTGCAAAAACTCTTCCGCCAGCAAATCATTTCCTAACAAAAACACCCGTTTTTCCGGAAAATTTCTTTTTAGATAGGCAATCGCTGCCTGCCCGGAAGTAATGATCTTTGAACGGTCTGTCTCCAATCCCATGCGGCTAAGTTTTTCCACATAAGCCTGTGGGTTTTTAGAGGAATTATTGGTCAGAAAAAAATATCTTTTCCCCTTCTCTTCCACTGCACGCAAAAAATCTTTTGCTCCATGGATCCATTGATTCCCCAAGTAGATTGTTCCATCCATATCCAATGCAAAGCACTGGATATGTTTCAATCTTTGCTGCCTGTCTGTATTGACCTCCGGTATCATACCCTTCCCCCAATTCTTCTTTTGATATTCCAATAAGCCATATCACATTATAAAATAAGGCCCATACAAAGACAAGCCCTGATGCACCTTATTTTATCTGTTGACCCATAATACTAATTTTATATTACATATGCTATTTAACCAAAAAACTTAAAATTTTTTGTTTTATCGACATGGGACGTTCCTCTTTTATCCTTGATATATCAATCCTTGCCAGGTTTAAGTCCACTTTTCCGTCTATCCCTTCTATTACTCCTTTACTGGAATACTGCCAGCATACCCCAACTCCGGGATCTAATTTAGGATGAACCTGTCCGTCATCCCGGGCCGGATACCTGGCAATCCAAAACAAATACGCCGCCTCATATGGTGCAAACAGCCTGTCATACCAATGTTTGGAACAATAAACTCCCGCAGTATAGCCGGCCTGTTTCAGCCTTCCAAGCATAAGATCCACTATGCCGATCATTGAAAGGGCAGGAATGTCGCTTAACCGCTTATCCTCAATATCCAGCCACACACCATATGTTATTTTTTTACCTTTCAATGCGTTTAACAATGCCGCTACCTCTTTCTCCGCTTCCTTTTGATCCCTGGCTATCACATACTTGTACACACCAACAAAAATTCCTTGCTCCATGCACCCCTCATAATTTCGCTTAAACTCACTGTCAAATTGATTTGCCTCATTGATGCACTTGATCATGGCAAAACGGATTCCACTGCCAGCCACAAGTTTCCAGTTCACTTTTCCGTTCCAATGGCTCACATCAATTCCCCTGATTTCCTCATTTTCTTTTTGATCCATAATCTGATCCATTTCATCTGCCTCCTTTCTCCAACTGTTGGTAAGCCATCTCTACGAAATCCCCCCACTCTCTTTCAAATCTTTCTTTTGTCCTGTCATATACCGGATGAGGGCTAAGCTCCCCACAGCCATACTCCTCACCGTACACATATTCCTGGTATAAGTACGCAATAAAAACAGATGTTTTGATTACTTCGTATGGAAGCTCCATTCCCACATAAGCCTCCCAGAAATCATAAGACAATCCCCCATTTCCCAAAAGCAGCGGATCATCATTTGCTATCACGCAGCAAATTCCATTTTTCATCAGTTCATAGGCAGAGTGATTCCTAATGTCCTGGTAATACCGCAGAAGCTGATTGCTGATAGGACAGATCTCCAATACCGGTTCTCTAAGCCCGCTTTTTGCATCCTTTTCTCCATGGAGAATTTCATCTGCTAAACGGGAAAACCAGTTTAAGTTAAATCCGTGTCCGATCCTATGTTTGGATATAAGCGCTGCACTGAGCATATTATCATCCGCCTTCCAGCAGCTTTCCCCATCATGCAAGAAAAAATCAATCCGCTGAATTCTTGGCCTTAGGTCTTCTCCCTCCCCGCCATATCCATACCCAAATGGCTTATATATGACCTGATCTGCATAAAAAGCCGTATCCTGCCCTCTGTCTTCTTCACTTACAAAGTCAAACCCTATCACCAAACTTTTCAATTTTTCATTTCCACTTTCTTTTATCTTTATTGCCGCATCCACTTTTTTTGATAATTTATCTAATTCTTCCGGCTTATTAGGGTCTAAGTTTCTTCTTGCATTTAAGATCACTTTAAACTTTAATTGATGCTTGCCATCGGGATCCGCCATATCCTTTGCCATCAGCAAGGCTTCCAAAAAACTGTCATCAGGATCTTTGACATTAACTATCTGGGTCAATTCCTTATAATATAAATGTCTGTTTACATGATACCGGGAATGTCTTTCCCCATAAACCCAGGCCTTTCCGTTTTTCTCCTCCCTGTCCTGGAATTCCTGAAACCCGCTCCTAAGCTCCACATAATTGATCTTGTCCATGACACACTCCTGAAAAAAAGCAACATGATAATCAATGTAGAAATCCCGGTTCGTATACAGGTTATCTATGCGTGCAAAGATTCTGTTAAACGCTGCCCAAATATCCGTTTTGCTGCCCAAATACTCATCGCTGATGGAAAGCATTTTCTTAAGCCACGCCCTTCCCCGTATATTTCTAATCACTTCGCTTAAGGATCGGAATTTCACTTCCTCAGGCAGGTTTCTGCATTGATAGTCAAATAACAGCATTCCCTCTATATACTTTGCTCCCTCATTGTCTCCTCTGGTCAATACGTTGATTTTAGGCCCTCCTCCTGTCTCCGCCTTACCACAATAAGTAAGCAGAAGTTCCAAATACCCATCCGTGGACAATGCCGCCGCACTATGTACATGTAAAAGCCCGCCCTTGGGCATTCTCCTGAATATCCCGAGCAGTTCATCCGAATCGGAAATCATAAGATCATAAAAAGGCTTTGCGGCAGGATAAATTTCTTCTCCACTGACAGCTTTCTGTTTCCAGCTATCCCGACATCTTTCCATGTGCTCCCTAACTTTGTCCTCCTTTTCCTCTTCTACCCCAATTCCCATTTGATTAAAAAACCACTTTCCGGCATCCTCCCCGGATATTCTTTCCCTTGACACATCATAATTCTCTTTTTCACAAGTATAAACTCCATTTCCCATCCCGTTTTCTCCTTCCTGGCATTAATGAAAGCTATAAAAACACACAGGCAGTACAGAATACTGCCTGTGTGCTCTGCCTGTTTACGCCGGAATAAACATCCCGCTTTTTTGGTCATATACAACGGTCTTTTCCGTTTCGTTCCCTACATACTCTACCTCAAGGGCATTACTAAATTCTCTTGAGATCACTACGCCATTATCAAGGTCCGCCGCCAGGAAAACTTTGATTTTTTCCTTCGGTGACATTACCGCCATATGGTTATAAGGAACGGTAAGCACGTTAATCGGATTTCCCATCTGAAGCTCGTCATTTACCCTTACTGGCTGTGCAAGCCCAAAGGATAAATGAGGGTACATATCCATACCGTTCTGGAGACCGTATTCATTCTTTCCTACACATTCAACTGCGCGGGCATTCTGGAAAATACCGCTTTCAAAAGAATACATTGCACCGCAAACGCCAACTTCTTCGGAAAGTTTACTGATCATTGCACCGGCCTGTACCTCCTGCCTGGATGCGTAAAGCAGATAATCTTCTTCCCACTCAATCACATTGTTTTCAAAAGGAAGTGTTGATACCCAGGTAACGCTCTTTCCCTTATTCCCTGTTACTTCTTTTGTAATTGCCAATCTCTCCCCCGCTGCATAAATTGCCTTTAATGCATCTGTTGCAAACTTGATTTCTACTTTGTACTTAGACATTTTTCATGTCTCCTTTCTCTTTATTTTTGACGTCATTTATGAGCTCCTTTGCATAATACAATATTATGTTAAGCAAAAGCGCAAAAAAACACTTAAAATTTCTACTGTTATTAAAATTCCTTTTGATCAAGAGAATCCTAATGGTCAAAATAATAAAATTTTTTGAAAAAGGGATTGACTTTCTTATCATAATATTGTATTAAGTGAAGCGCCTTTCCTGCTACAAGCCAAGCAGATCCATCCGCCCGCGCTTTTCCTCCACGGTGGACAACGTATAGATTCTTGTAGTCTCTAAGCTGGAATGCCCTAAAATATCCCCTAACTCCGCTAAGTTCCCGTACTTTTCCATATAGGTCTTTGCAAACAAGTGACGAAAGCTGTGAGGGCAGGCTTTTTTCTTATTCACCCCTACCCCTCCGGCAAGTCTGGTCAGCATCTGCCAGACTGCGTTCCTGCTGATCGCCTTTCCTTTATTTCCCTCAAATAAAACCCCTGTATCAATGTTCTCTTCCCTGCAATATTCCAGGAGCATATCAGAAAGCTCGTTGGAGATAATGATTTCTCTTACTTTCCCTTTGTTATACACATCGGTGCTGCCCTCTTTTATTGCCTCCACCGTGATATACTGCAGCTCCCCCACGCGGATCCCTGTCCCGGCCAATACCCGCATCAGCATGTAATACTTCTTTCTTCCTGTCTTCCACGCATAATCCAGCATCTTATGATATTCCTGCATGGAAAGAATATTATTCAGACTTCTTCTTGGCTGTATCCGTTCCGTCCTAACCATATATTCCTGACACCCTGCCCACCGCAGATAACGGTTTAAAGATACAATATAAATATTGATCGTCCGGGGCCTATAAACGGCCCGCATCCTTTCCACATAATGATCTACCGTCTTCCTGCCAAACATCTGTCCCCCACACGAACATAAAAAATCTTTTGCCCGTGCAGTATACAGAAGAACCGTGTTTCGGCTTAATCCTGTTTCTTCCAAAAAATGTTCATATTCCTCAATTTCTTTTTGTTTCATTAGGCATTTTCTCCTTTTATCTGAAAGTAATGGGTACCCCCACCTATTGTATAAGCATTTATCCCCAGAACTTCCTCTCATTCCCCAGTTATATCTTTTTAATATCCAGGGCACAAAAAAACCATCCAAAGGAATCCTTTGGATGGTTTCGGTCATGAAATAGAACGATTAAACCAAAAAAACATAACAATAGTACTGCTTATGATATAATGTTAAGTTAAATTTCTCTTGTTGCTTCTTCCAGCCATGCAAGCTCTTTTCCCTCAAAATAAGGTCTCAGCTTTTCAAGCGTTTGTTTATGATATTCGTTAAGCCATCCCCGTTCCTGATCGGATAACTGCTCTGTAATCACTCCGTCTAAATCTATGGGAACCCAGGTAAGCTGTTCAAAATACATAAACTGACCATACCCGTTCTTTTCCCCTTTCCGGCAAAGCAGCTCATTTTCCAAGCGGATGCCGTGGCTTCCTTCTATGTAAATGCCTGGCTCATCGGTAGTCACCATGCCTTCTTCCAGCACGGCGCTGTTTGGCTGTCCATCCTCCATCTTCCACCTAAAGCTGTTTGGCCCTTCATGTACATTAAGGAGGTAACCTACCCCATGCCCGGTACCATGTTTATAATCAAGCCCCTGCTCCCAAAATACTTCTCTGGCCCGGATATCCAGGTTGGATCCCCTGCATCCATACAAAAACCGGGTATTCGCAAGATGCAGCATTGCCCGGAGTACCAACGTGAAATGCTGCTTCATCTCCTCTGTCACCTCTCCCAGGACGAAAGTCCTGGTGATATCTGTACTTCCATCCAGATAATGACCGCCACTGTCTACCATCAATAGCCCTTCCGGTTTGATCTGGGCACAGAAATCCGGTTTTGCACTATAATGGATAATGGCTCCGTTCGCCCCGTATGCACAGATCGTCCCAAAACTTGGCTCGATAAACTTCTCCTGCCCACGCCGGAGCTGTTCCAAGTATTCCCCAGCGCTCACTTCCGTCATAGGGATCTTTCCTACCTGGGTCTTTAGCCAGTACATAAAACGGGTCACCGCCACCCCGTCGCGTAAATGGGCTTTTCGGATATTTTCCATTTCTTTGGGATTTTTTACAGCTTTCATCCATGTAGTAGGGTTGGGCTTATCAATGATCTCCAACTCTGTGCCCAAAGTTTTATAAAGCCGATAATTGACCCTGGCTACACTCACAAGTACCTTTTCTTCTTTGATGGATGCCACAAAATCGTAAAATGCCTGGTAAGGACATAATTCCACTTTGTTTTCTTTCAAATGAAGACTGGCCTCGCTTTTATCTGCAAAGAGGATGGCCTGATCCATCCGGATCACCGCATATGCCAAAAATACCGGGCAATAATCCACATCGTTCCCCCGGAGATTAAAGAGCCATGCTATATCGTCCAAAGTAGTCAATATATGTACGTCAGCCCCCTCCTCCTGCATTTTCTTTCTTACTCTCTTAAGTTTCTTTTCCACGGATTCCCCACAATAACATTCATCCAGGATATAAACAGGACTGCCTGGCAAATGCGGGCGGTCCTGCCAGATTCCTTCCGCCAGGTCTTTATCCCACACGATCTTTCCCTGCTTGCTTTTAACCATTTCCTCATACGCAATGGCTTCTTTCGCCTGTACTACCCTGCCGTCAAACCCCAGAGCCTGTCCCTCCCCCAGAACCTTTTCCAGATACTCTTTTACTGTAGGGACTTGGGGTTCCCCAATCTTCATAAGCTGTATTCCCGTGCCTTCCAACTCTTTTGCCGCCTGGATAAAATACCTTCCATCAGTAAAAAGCGCAGCTTCCTCTTTCGTTACCACCAGCGTCCCCGCTGAACCGGTAAAGCCACTAAAATACTTTCGCACCGCAAAAAAACTGCTGACATATTCACTGTCATGATAGTCTGAAGTGGGAATTAAATAGCAGTCAATCCCCGCCTCCTCCATCGCATCCCTTAACCTGCTTAATCGTTCTTTTACCATCGCCTTGTTCCTCTTTTCTTACTCTTTAAGCAAATTATAGTAGTATGGAGTTTTTTTATCAAGCCGTTTTACATTTACTTTTTCATTTTAGGGCTAAAAAACAGGCTTGCCAGATAACCAAAGATAAGGGCTGCTGCCGTTCCCACGGCTCCCGCCTTAAATCCCCCGGAAAAAAGCCCCATAAAGCCTTCCTGGTCAACAGCCTCTTTTACTCCCTTCATCAGCACATTCCCAAATCCCAGAAGGGGTACGGAAGCCCCGGCCCCGGCAAATTCTATAAACGGCTGATACCAGCCAAACGCACCAAGCACCGCGCCAAGACAAACCAAAAGTACCATGATCCTGCCCGGCATCATTTTCGTCTTTTCCATTAAAATCTGAACCAGGGCACAAATAAGCCCTCCTATCCAAAACGCATTAAAATAATCCATGATTCCCTCCTAAACAGCAGTTTTCTGCCGGATCTATCATGGATTATTATGCGCTGTTCTGCTAAATTTCATACTTAAAACGTCAAAAGTCCCATAAATCATTCCATGACCTGTATCGTCATCTTGGCCATAGCTGTTCTCCTGACCTAACCTCCACATTCTGGTAAGGCAGATATCCTTCATGGATCTTTTCTATTTTTACTTCCCCATTTTGGTTTGTAATGCAGTACTCATTATAGGCTCCCTGTCGATACCGGAAATCCTCTCCATTATCCTGATAGTGCACATAAGTCCCCGTGCCAGGATATCCCTCCAGGATCAACAGTTCATCCTTGTCCTCCCCAACATGCATCCGCACCGGATATTTAGGAATCACCGCCCCAGCCTTCACGAACATAGGACAAACATCAAGAGGCGCTTTGCGGATGTAGCTTTCACCGCCGGAAAGCTTCTCTCCCGTCCAATAATCATACCAGGTTCCCTCCGGCAGATACACAAGCTTTTCCCTTGCCCCCTGCTCTAATACCGGAGAAACAAGGATCCTGTCTCCTACCATGAACTGGTCATTGCGGTTCCTTACATTAGGATCTTTTTCAAACTCTAAAACCAATGGGCGCATCATCGGTATGCCCGTTTCCTCACACTCCCGCATCAGGTCGTAAAAATAGGGTAAAAGTTCATATCGGAGCTGAATATACTTCTTGCTGATGGCAAGAACCTCTTCCCCAAACTGCCACGGTTCCTGCACTTTACACCCTTTCGCGCAATGATCCCTAAAGAGCGGGGAAAAACACCCAAGCTGGATCCATCTTGCAAATAATTCCGGGGTACAGTCACTTCCAAATCCCCCCACATCTGTGCCTACGAAATTCATTCCCGAAAGTCCTAAATTACAAAGCTGGGGCACAGCCATACGGATATGGGACCAAATGCTATGGTTATCCCCGGTCCATCCGGTCGCATACTTCTGGGAGCCGCTATAGCAGGCCCTGGTGATGACAAAGGGCCTCTTTCCCGAATATTTTTTCCATCCTTCATAAGTTGCCCGCGCCATATTATGCCCATATATATTGTGCATCTCCTTATGGGTCGATAGCCGGTCCTCATCTGTAAACACAATATCATCGGGGAGGGGGCCATGAAAACTTGCAGGCTCGTTCATATCATTCCAGACGCCCGCCACGCCTAAATCAATGAGGAACCGTTGCTTTTCCCCCCACCAAGTGCGGACTGCCGGACTGCCAAAATCAGGATATACCGCTTCGCCCGGCCAAACCCAGTTGGAATAGATTTCCCCTTCCGGCGTCTTTACAAAATACCCCTCTTTCCTGCCCTCTTCATACACAGAATAACCCTCTTCCAGTTTTACGCCGGGATCAATAATAGTCACTGCCTTGATCCCCATCTTCCGGAAATCAGAGATCACCTTTCCCCCATCTTTATAACTTTCCTTATTCCATGTAAATACCTTGTATTGATCCATGTAGTCAATATCAAAATGAATACAATCACAGGGAATCTGAAGCTCCAACATCTTCTGTGCGATGCCGCGGATCTCCTCCTCAGATTCATAACCCCAGCGGGACTGGTGGAAACCAAGCGTCCACAACTGCTGCATAGGCGCACGCCCGGTAAGCGTCGTATAATTTCCCAACACTTCCTTCATGCTGTCCCCTGCAATAAAATAATAATCCAGATTCCCCTCCGCCGCGCCAAACAGGCAGTAATCAGGGCATTCCTTTCCCAGGTCAAAAAAGGTCTTGTAATGATTGTCAAAGAAAAAACCACAGCATGATTGTTCCTTCAAAAGAATGAAAAATGGAATACTCTTATACAGGGACTTAAAACCATCCTCATGAGGATCCGGAATATCAGAGTTCCACATTTCATACTCATAGTTCCGTTTATTTAATACGCCTGTTTTATCTCCCAGGCCATAAATACAGTCTTCTTTTTCCAGCATACGGAGTTCCTGGACCGGGTAATCTGCGGTTCCCTCTTTCGCCTCGTGTCCTTCCATCTTAAGAAGTTCCCTGGCAGCATCGCTCAGTTGTGCACCCATCTTCCTGCCGCCTTTATAAGCCAGGCTCAAGGGCTTTCCCTGACAATCATAAAAATCCACAGCAAAATCGTCTCCGACTATTACAGTCAATTTTGAAGTTTTAATCATGACACTGGATTTTTCCCATGTCACCGACGTCAATTCGGACTCAGAAGAAGCGTCCATTCCCGCATTTAACCGTTCTCCCAGCTTTCCTTCAATGGCTCTGGTTTGGTGCCCCTGGCCTGTGTAGTCTACAAATACATTGACAATCATGTCAGCAACCGCTTCTACGCATGGGCATATTTTTTCTTTCTCATATTCCAAAAACACCCGGTTTCCATCTACATGAAATTCCTTTAATTTTCCAAACATATAACTCTCCTTTCCAAGCATAGCCTTCCTCTTATCCTTTGCCTTTTGCCCTCTCCGGAAGCTGAGCTAAAATAACCGCCGCAAATACGAATATGCAGCCCAAAAGTTCCTTCCTGTTTAGCGCCTGTCCTAAGATCACCCATCCCGCCAGCATCGAAACCACAGACTCTAACGAAAGGATCAGCGAAGCTACCGTAGGATCTATGTCTTTTTGTCCAATCACCTGTAGCGTATACGCCACTCCACTGGACATGATTCCTGCATAAGCAAGGGGAATGATCCCCTCTATAAAATACGAAATCTGCGGCTTTTCAAAGATTACCGCCAAAACACTTCCGATCACTCCTGCTGTAAAAAACTGGACACAGGATAGTTCTACACCATCTGCTTTAGCCGTAAAGTGGTCGATCACCAAAATGTGTACCGAAAACAAGATGGCACAGATAAAAACGTATGTATCTCCCTTACCAAGCCGAAGGCTTTCACTCATACATAAAAGATACATTCCCACTGCCGCCACCAGCGCCGCAAGCCAAATCTTTCCCGGTACCTTTTTTTTAAGGAAGATTCCCATGATTGGGACAATGATAATATAAAGAGTCGTAATAAAACCCGCTTTTCCAACCGTTGTATATAAGATGCCAAACTGCTGCAATAAAGCCGCCGAACACAACGCCAGCCCGCAACAGACTCCTCCAGTCAACGTATCCTTCCTGCTTCCAAAGAAAACCTCTTCCTTCTTCTTTTGCTTTCTTCTGTATACGACCAGCGGGAGCAACACCATACTTCCCATCAAAAACCGGGCGCCGTTAAAGGTAAACGGCCCCATATAGTCCATACCTACACTCTGTGCCACAAATGCCACGCCCCAGATAGACGCCGCCATAAATAACAATAAACTGCTTCGCAGTGCCGCTTTTTTCATTTCTCTCTGGTTCCTCTTTCTACAATTTCTTCCATCACCTGCCGGATACTTTTTCCGCCACAATCCACTGTAATATCCGCATATCTCTCATAAAGCGAAGTCCGCTCCGTAAACAAATCTCTCAAGGTAAAACCGGGCCGTAACACCACGCCCCGTTCATGCAGATCCCCGAGCCTCTCTTCCAGTTCCTCGTAGGGAAGCTTTAAGTATACGATCTGGCCATTCCGCCCCAGATATTCCATAGCTTCTTTACCATAAACAGCGCTTCCCCCTGTGGCAATCACTGTCTTTTGCACACAAAGAGAAGCATTCACCTCATTTTCCAGTACAAGAAAACCAGCTTCCCCCAGCTCTTCAATGAGCTGATAGAGAAGCTTTCCCGTCTTTTCCTGAATAACCAGATCCGAATCCAGAAAGCGGTATCCCAGCCGTTTAGCCAGTACCACGCCTACCGTACTCTTGCCTGCACCAGGCATCCCGATCAAAACATAATTATTTTTCATAAAACCGCAATCACTTCCACTTCACACAAAACATTTTTGGGAAGCTCCTTTACCGCCACACAGCTTCTTGCAGGCTTTCCGGTAAAATACTTTTCGTAAACACTGTTAAATGCTGCAAAATCCGCCATGTCCGCCAAAAAACAAGTGGTCTTTACTACATTTTCATAAGTGGTTCCGGCCTCCTTTAAGATTTCCCCAATATTCACCATCACCTGGCCAGCCTGGACGGTAATATCTCCTTGTGCAATTTCCCCTGTTTCCGGGATAATGGGAATTTGTCCTGAAGCAAACAGCATACCGTTTGCAATGATCCCTTGTGAATACGGCCCAATTGCCGCCGGCGCCTTCGTTGTAGATACTTGAGTCAACATAACCTTATCTCCTCCCTTTTCTTTCGCTCTTTGTACTGGTCATTATTCTTCAAATCTTGCCGTCACATAAAACCCACGCTCATTTTCAACCACTTTAACCACCTCTCCGCTTCTTGCCATAAGTCTTTCACGGAAAGGGACATTCCCCGACATAGCAAGGGATGGGTCAATGATGTAATAATAATTGCTGGGCAGCACCCCTTCCGTCACCGTAACCTGATCTCCTTCTTTCAAAAGGCCGGGGCGCTCCATCTTAAATTCCATCTCGCGCATAGGTATTCCTCCATCTTTTCTATTGTAATCGGGTTACATTCATTTTTCAATCTATTCTTTTGATAAAATTTCCATTTACCAATTCAGATGGCTGTATTCAAAAGGTGAAATTTATATCCCGGTCAGGAAAACGCCCTTGGCAAAATAAATAAGGCTTCCTACCAGTTTTCCACAAGCTGCTGCTGCAATTGCCACCCCAAGTCCATGACGGAATCCAATCCTCCTTGCAAAGATAGGAATGGAATTCAGCATTTCCGCAATGGCCAGCGCAAGACACCCAACAAACATCCCGGCAAAAATTCCAAAGACAATCAGAAAAACATTCCCAACCACCTGCCATATACTATCTGTGTATGTGCCGAGAAGCTGTCTTCCTTGCACCAAAATCCCTATGTTCCCTAAATCGGAAAACAGGCTGAAAAATCCTCCTGTTAAAGTTCCAAATACTACAGCCTCTTCTAGTGCAAACACCTTTTTGGCCACATGCATTTTTCCCGCAAATCTGGGGATCAACCCCACGGAAACCAATACGGTAAACACACCTGCCGATGCCAGAAGTCCAAAACTAATTCCGCAAACACACAAAAAGACCTGTTTAAGAAGCATCAATGCTTTTTCCCTCCCTATCCGCTGTCTCAATCAACGCTTTGTTTACGTCCGTCTCATAAATCCGCATTTCCACTTCAATCGGCGTAGGATCTTTGGTGATCCTTCTTCCACCAATATGGTTAAAGAATAAGATAATCCCGATTGCCAACCCTATGGAATAAGAAACTTCCAGAATACTGTATCCGTCAGCAGGATATCCCATAACAAGTTCATATATCTTTGAAAAGATCTTGTTGATACTAATATCATTGTGGAATGCCATAATCGTAAAACCTGTGCCAAAAAAGCTGATTGCCGCAACGAAGATCATTTTCAGCATTTGGAGCGGCCCCTTATGTTTATCCACATTAACCAATTCAATCAGCGTAGCATTTTCCCCAACACTGATCACCGTAACTTCCCCGCACTCTTTTTCAATGAGTTCAATCACTTTTAAAATACTGATCACTTGCCGTTTTACCTCTTTTTCATGGAAGTGATGCACGCTGACAGCCTTGGCCTTCGCACAGATATTCTTATCCACACAATAAACGGAGGCAATGTCCTTTACACTCACCCGTGGTTCCATTACCTCCGCATTTTGTTCTGCTTTTAGATATATTGTTGTATTTGCCATCATACACCTCTGCTCTATTCCTTTGACTATTTCACACAGGTTAGTATGGCCACACTTCTATTTTATATTCAAACATTTATTTCAAAATAAACTGCATCAACACGGGATCATGATCCGAAAACTCATATCCCCAATCCATATTCTGATAGTAATTCACTTCTACGTTATCAGAAACAATAAAGCCGTCTAACGTAACTGTGTATGTCTGCCCTTCCGTATAGGGTTCGTTTGCATTTCTGCAGGAGTTATGGGAAATGTCCTGGGCATTCGCTGAGTCAATTGCCATATGAAAGCCTTTCGGAAGAGTCTCCTTGGGAAAAGGATATGCCCATTCCGGCGCATTCTCCTGGTCATTGTCCTTCAAGTTGTGGTTAAAGTCACCGCCGCAGATCACATAATTCCCTCTTTTATAATCCGCTTCCATGTCTCCATACAACATAGCCAACTGACCTGCCCTAATTTCATCGCTGCCCCCATAGGCAGTCATATGGATATTATAAATGCAAAGCTGTTTCTCATTTTCCGTAGGGATCCGGGAAATAGAATAACACCTGTCCAGGTCAAGAAATTTGCTAAAAGATTCTGAAACCGGAAGACTCCTGCGTATGGTATCCTTAAACTCCTCCCTGGAATAAGTGACCAACCCGCTTAAACTTGCCCCATGGGGCTGCCAGGGGGGGAAGAATAAAAACGGGGAATCATAATTCTGTGCAAAGTCGTAATAATAACCCCTGACAAACTGGTTTAACAAATCCAGCTCATCCACATGGTAAGACCTGGTGCTGTCCCTGTCCACCTCCTGCAAAAGGACAAAGTCCGGATTGACATTGTTGATGATCTCTCCAATAGAGGAAATTCCTGCAAGCACACTCTCCTCATCCTTGGCCCAGGAGGACTTACCCCCATCCATAAAAAAGCTGAAGTCTTTCCGGTAAGCGCCAAATCCCACATTGTAAGTAAGAATCAGGTAATCGCCGCCTTCCTTAAGCGCAAAGTCCTCGTCAAAATATGTGTTTGCGCCATTTCTGTTGACTTCAAGGGTCAAATTATCCGGAAGGCGGTAATAGGTATGGAACACATACCACACATAAGCCCCCAGAAGAACTATCAAAACAACTGTTATTAATACAATTCTCTTTATTACCTTTTTCACAAAATCTCTCCTTGCCGCGTAGAATCCAACCAATTCCAAAGCCTGGCTGTATATTGCAGTATATCATACCCCCATTTCAAAATCCATTCAAACCCATAAACTGCCCTTTTCCCTTTGCCTTTTGCTGCATCCTAGTTTTCCTTTTATAAGTTGTTATGATATCTTACGGGATATGATTAATTACTACTTTTCGCTTAAATAATTAAAACAAATAGACAAGAAGACTATACACCATACCTTTATGTGATTTTTTTGTATTGAATAATAAAAGCAATTCCCAAAAATATATCAGCGCCTATCCATGCCCAAACTTCTCCCCAAAAAATTCCTTTATACCCAATTACCGGACATATAAGATATGCAAAAAATATACGCATAACAGACTGAATTACACTGGACAGCATTGGAATAATAGTATTTCCAATTCCCTGCAAACAAGAACGACAGATATAAAGAAAATACAACATCGGGAAAAAGAAAGCTAAAATAATCAGATAATCATATCCATAACGTATTGTTTCTTCTAATGTCTCTTTAGATGTGTTGGAAAAAAAGCTTAATATATTTTGCCCAAATACAATCATGATAAAAGACATCATTACAGCAGTAATTACACCTATACTCAATATGGAAAAGAATCCTTGCAATATTCTTCTGTTTTTATTAATTCCTTTGTTCTGTGCTGTATATGTAAGGATCGTATAACCATAGGAGGAAGCTGCAATTTCAAGTAAAATATATATCTTATTTGCCGCTATATATCCAGCAATAAACAATATATCAAATCCGTTAATAACATATTGTATTGCAAGTCCTCCCACCGATGTTATTACATTTTGAAGTCCTATTGGCAAGCCCACAGCCAATTGATTGATTAAAATTTTTTTATCTATTTTCTTATCTTTTGAACTTATTTTTACCCCAGTCCTTTTAATCATACTCCAACAAAATATTAATGACATGAATTGTGCTAAAACAGTACCATAAGCTGCCCCACCAATTCCATATTCTAATATATATAGAAAGAAAATATCTAAAAATATATTTCCAAAGGACGACAATAAAACTGCAATAAATGATAATGCACCATTTCCCAACGCCCTTAAAATTGCCAATAACATATTATTAAAGAAAAAAATCGGAATGCTAGCATAAAGAATTTGTAAATAAGACTTTGCCAATACATTAATTGCATAAGGCACCCGCATAATGTCTAGCACTGACGAAAGCGTATTTAGACAAATCACCTGTAAAAGAAAACCTATTGCCAAAGATAATACTAACGCATTATAAATGGACTGCCGTAAAAGTTCTTTTTGCCTCATCCTTGAACTTTGCGATATACACACTGAAAACCCCTGTGTTATACCTTGTATAAATCCAAATACCAAAAAGACGTACCATTCTATAGATCCTAAAGCTGCTAACCCGTTTACACCTAATCTTCTACCTACAATTAACGCGTCTATAAACAAATACAATTGTTGGCAAATATTCCCAAGCATTAATGGAATGGAAAATTTCACTATTACCTTCCACATACTTTCTTGTGTCATATCAACTGCATTCATATAGTCTCCATTTATTCTCTTGACAGATCTTGAGAAAACCCTCTCTTCACTTTTTTTCAATTTTAACTTTACTATAACACACTTTTTTTAGCAAATATACCCTATTATAATTTTTAAATTCATTATTTCACCAGTCACGACAACAAAAAACAGCAGATTTACTCCGCCGCCCTACTCACTTCCTATTCTCATGTCATTCTCCATCATTGCTTGGATTTCCTTCCTGCTACACTTTGGGATTGCTTCACAAGCATTGAGTAGCAGGTTGCTCATAATCACATTCATATCATGCCGCATAGACTTGTAGACGTCGTTGGCATTCTTCTGCCTGCACCCTATTTTTCACCATTATACACTTTTAGACAATTACTGGCAAGAACTCCCCCCTCTGCTGCCCGCAGCAAAAAAAGTGCAAAGCCCCTGATATTTCAAGAGGCTTTACACTTTTCCCTTTGATCATTTCTCTATTTCTTCAACTCAAGTACATAATTAAATCCCGGCATCATCTCCAGTGTCACTTTGCCATCCGCCACCGGAATCTCCGTACCTTTCACCAGATCCTTCACTGCTTTCACTCCATCGGCTACCTTTAAGCCAACGCTCTCTGCATAGGGAAGGTCAGAGCGCACGATCACTTTATCATTGTCATAAGCAAAAAGCTGTACCTGGGAAGGCCCGTCAAGGACTACAGGCATTTCTTTGCTAAGCAGTCCCCTGATCACATTCAGCACTTCTACCGGATAATGGTAAAGATCACCCATATTATCAGGGATGGTAACTATAGCAATGCTGCCTGCCCCATAGCTGCAACGCAAAACTACAGGGAAGTTATTGTCCGTTCCATAAGCTGCCGCCAGCTCCCAAATATCGTTGGTGCAGTAATCCATCTGTGGAATCAGGATCGGCTTCATACCGGCATATTTGCCGCCAACCGTCACACCGCTGTTTTTGCTGTCCGCATATTCGCTGACCAGGGCTTTCCTGGAGGAATATTTCACATTCACGAACTCTTTGAAGGCATCACCCATCTTTCTTACAAAACCGCTGGTCACCACCACGGATGCGCCATCTAACATACTCTTTTTCATCTTGGCAACAATATCTGCATCATCTGCTGCCCCTTCCGCCAAAAAGACCACCTTTTCCCCTTCGGGATAATCAATATAGGCTTCAAACGGAATACCGCACATTCCCAGATAGTTGTGGAGATTGTCTTCCCCTCTGCCATTTGCCGGCCTGTACGCTGCTGCACCAACCGGATTGCCAAGCTTTCCTAAATATTCATCCACTTCCTTAAACAGTTCTCCTACCGCCGGTGCAAAAAGCCTGAAAGCCGGGTCTTTGATCATGGAATCCAGACAGAATAAGGTAACTTCCTTCGCCTTGGCAAATAAGGTAAGATATCCCTGCTCCAAGTAGGAGGTCAGGTTGTAAGTACATTCATAAGGGTCAAACCATCCTCCCAGGTTCCGTCCAGGCGCTGCGCTTTCCAGGTAACGCATCACGAAATAACTTAAGTATTTGGGAAGGTGCTGCGCCGCATAAGTAGGATTCCTGGTCTCTGTCCCTGTGTAGATAGAGTCAAACAATGCCGGTTCCATCTTAAGGTCATAGCCTGTCTCATTAAATACTTCATACCACTGAGGGAATTTCACGATCACGTTGATATCCGGGTTGACCTCCTTGGCTGTCTTCATCACGATCTCTTCCGTAATCTCCCTCTTTTCATCCAGGCGGAACTGGGACCATGTACGGTCACCTTTTTTTGCCACACAGTCCTTGCAGCGGCAGTTTAAGAAATAAAAGTCGTCAAAAATCAGTTCGTCAAACACTTCTGCATTTAAGGCAACTGCTTTTCTTAAGATCTCCCGTCCTTCCGGGTTGGAATAACACAGAGAGATAAAGCCGTCCTCATTGGTCTCCCCTGCACAGGTTGTGATACCGCCGGATGTCGCAATCCCTTTGCTCTCAAAGTACTCTTTCGCCTTAAGAAGCTGCTCCTTGGTTGCCCAATTCATACCTCTGTAGCACTCTACATAAGCACGGCCGATCTTCACATTGTCGTAAAGCAGTTTAAACTTACGGTCAAACTCCTCTAAGTCAATCATGCCGTTAATGTTTGCGACAGGACAATACACAGCCACATTAAAATTCTCATAGCTGGTCTTGGCAAGTCTCTGGGCAATACTTTTGTTTTTCATCTTTTCCATAAGATATCATCCTCCTAAAATATTTTATTGATAAATCAATTCATAGACATAATTCACACAAGGCGTCATTCCAAAAGTGATCTTCCCGTCCACAACAGGCATTTTTTCACCACTTATAAGCTCTTTCACCTCGCAGACGCCTTCAGGCAGTTTCAAAGTAACCTGTTCCGCATAAGGAAGATCGGATCTTACGATCGCATGGTCAATTGTTTTACCCTTTCCTCTTCCATTCCTATAAGTAAAAAGCTGTACCTGGGCAGGCCCTTCCACCATTACAGGTATTTCCTTATTAAACAACCCGCGGATCACATTAAGGACAGGAGCCGGATAATGGTAAAGGTCAGCCATATTATCGGGCACTGTAATGATACTGATGGTGCCGTCTCCATATTTACAACGCAGCACGATCGGGAAATTATTGTCTGTCCCATACCCAGCCGCAAGTTCCCAAATATCATTGGTGCAATAGTCAAGCTGGGGAATCATTATCTCTTTCCCACCTGCATACTTCCCACTAATGCTCACACCGCTGTTTTTACTGTCTGCAAATTCGCTGACCAGGGCTTTCCTGGAGGAATATTTCACATTCACAAACTCGCCAAAGGCATCTCCCAATTTGCGTACAAAGCCGCTGGTAACAATTACAGATGCGCCGTCCATCATGCTTTCTTTCATCTTAGCAACAATGTCTCCATCATCCGCCGCACCTTCCGCAAGGAAGATCACCTTCTCCCCTTCCGGATAGTCAATATATGGCTCAAAAGGAACGCCGCACATTCCAAGATAATTGTGGATATTATCTTCTCCCCTTGCGTAGACCGGCCTATACGCTGCCACGCCAACCGGATCTCCCAGCTTGCCAAGGTATTCGTCCACTTCCGCAAACAATTCCCCTACTGCCGGTGCAAAAAGCCTGTATTCCGGCTCATATACCAACACCCCTAGCCCGAAAAGGGTTACTTCTTTCGGTTTTGCAAACAAAGTAAGATACCCCTGTTCCAAGTAAGAGGTCAAATTGTAGGTACACTCATAAGGGTCAAACCATCCCCCCAGGTTCCGTCCAGGCGCCGCACTATCCAAATAACGCATGATAAAATAACTCAGGTATTTGGGGATATGCTGCTGTGCATAGCTGGGATTTCTGGTTTCTGTTCCTGTATAAATGGAATCAAACAGCTCCGGCTCTACTTTCAGGTCAAACCCTTCCTCGTCAAAGAACTCGTACCACTGAGGATACTTCAGGATCACATTGATATCCGGATTGATCTCCTTAGCTGTCTTCATAATAATTTCTTCTGCAATCTCTATTTTTTGGTCTAAACGAAACTGTGCCCAGCTCCGGTCTCCCTTTTGTTTCACACACTCTTCGCAACGGCAGTTAAGGAACAAAAAATCATCAAAAATAAATTCATCAAAAATTTCCGCATTCTGGGCAACCGCTTTCCTTAACGTCTCCCGTCCTTCCGGCTTTGAATAGCACAGAGAGATCCATCCCCCGTCCCTGCAATCTCCACAGGTCATAATTCCTCCGGAAGTTGCAATGCCCTTGCTCTCGAAATACTCTTTCATTTTAAGGACTTGTTCCTTCTCGCACCAATCCAATGCACGATAGCATTCTATGTATGCCCGTCCTACCTTTACATGGTCGCTGATCAGCCTAAAGCGTCTGTCAAAATCGTCAAAATCTGTAATATCCTTAATGACATCCGCCGGACAGTAAACTGCCACGTTAAAATTCTTATAACTGCCCTTGGCAAATCTTTGTGCAACACTCTTGTTTCTCATCTTCTCCATAAGCCATAATCCTCCTGATGTCTGTAGAACTTATGACATATATGTCATAAGTTCTATTTATCCGTGAGTATAGCATAGCACCAATGTCAATCTGATTCTATTATGGTTATATATATTTATTGTATTTTTCTCTCTATTTAAATGCCATGTCACTGCTTTAATCCCACCAGCTCCACTGCATGGGCAATGCCGGGTATACTCTGACCTTCGTTAAAGCTGGTCTTGGAAAGCAGCGCGCCAGTAGGGACAAATAACACCCGTTTCCACTTCCCTTCTTCCAACTGCTTCAAAATATATGCAGACAACACCACTGCGCTGCAGCCACAGCCGCTTCCGCCGGCATGAGCGTCCTGGCTCTGATCATAAATTTCCATTCCACAGTCCATGTGTACCTTGGAAATATCCATCCCCTTTTCACGCATCATATCCCACAGCGCCTTCTGACCTACGCTTCCCAGATCCCCGGTTATGATCTTGTCATAATCGGAAGGCTGCCGTCCAAAATCCATTAGATTATGGTAAATGGTATCGCAGGCCGCAGGCGCCATACATGCCCCCATGTTCATGGAATCCTTCAGGCCAAAATCGACGATCTTCCCTATTGTCAGTCCGGCAACCATTGCCCTGTCGTGGTCACTCCTGGTACTGCTCAAGATGAAAGCGCCGCTGCCCGTTACTGTCCATGTTGCAGAGAGAGGCCGCTGGTTCCCGTACCCTAATGGGAAACGGAACTCTTTTTCAGCGCTGGCAAAATGGCTGGATGTGACACATGCCGCATGTTCCGCCATCCCTCCGGCTATCATCACTGTGGCCATGGAAATGGAAAGGCCGCAGGTGGAACATGCCCCATACATTCCAACCAGTGGTATCTGGAAAGAACCCACCCCAAAACTGCTTGCAATGGATTGACCAAGAAGGTCACCTGCAAACAAATACCGGATCCCGCCGCTGTCAATGCCAGATTTCCCTATGGCAAGCTGCAAGGCCTCCTTTTGCAGTGTACTTTCCGCTTCCTCCCAGGTTTCACATCCAAACTTATCATCCACGCCAACTACGTCGAAACAATCGCCAAAAGGCCCTTCCCCTTCCTTGGTCCCAACTACGGACGCGCTTGCTCTTATATAAACGGGCACAGGAACCTTAATGCTGCGCTGCCCCTGTTCAAAAATTGCACCTACTGTCGTTTCCATAAAAAAACCTCCGGATGATTTACTTTTGATTAGCTTTTCCCATCCGGAGATTTTTATTCATTTATCAAAAACTGTGCAAAAATATATTAAAGGTCAAACCCCATGGGCCATCAAAAACTGTTTCCACAAATCATTATATACACCAAGAAGATGGATCTGGTCAAACGTATAATCCGCTTTCAGATTGCCCTCCTCATCACAGACTACCTCATTGACATCAACGTAAAAAATCTGTTCATTATCCGCCAGAGTTGCCACCGCATTGTTCCGCGCATTGATATTACTGTTATTAAAAATGGCATCGCTGCTGTTCTTTTCCCCGGATACGCGCATCACTCCCTGAATAATAATCTTGGCATCCGGTTCCAGCCTGCGTAGGGTATCTACCACTTCCGTATATTCCTCCATATAATTTTCCGTAGTCCCCCGGCCCAGTTCATTGATCCCCACCATAAGATAAATTTTACCGTAATCCTTCGCTGCAAGGGCCTGTTCCACTGTGCCCAGCCCTTTGAAATTCTCCTCCATGACTTTGTAGATGGTAAGGGAAGTCTCACAGTAAAAGTCTGCATGTTCTGACAGATCGGTATAGTCTCTAAGACCTACCGTCCGGGAATCCCCTATAAATAAAGCATCATCAAAATAAGTCTCGTCTACCTGGGAAAAGCCATAGGAAGCCGCCCGGATCACTCCCGCATCTCCATAAATATCTGCTGAAATATGATTCAAATACTCCTCATGAGTGCTTTCCCGCAGAGGCGCAAGCCTTCCTTCCGGAATCTCTTCCGCTCTTTGGTCAGGAAGATCCGCCTCACTGCCTTCCCCTTCCGGCAAAGGGCTTTTTTCCGGTTCATCTTCTTCCTCTTCCTGGACTCCCTCTTCCCCTTGTTTAGAAGGATCCTCCCCCACCTCTTCTGGGTTTCTTTCTTCCTGGCCTTCCTCCTTAGCCGTTTCCTGGGACGGGATTTTCGCTGGCGGGACTTCTTCCCGGTCAGAAGAAACCTGCTCATCCTTTTGTTCCACATCACCCGGATCCGCCATATCTTCTTGGGATGCTTCCGCCTGGGCTAAGTCCGTATCCATAGGCCCGCTGGTCGTTATACTCCCGTTTTCCAAGACCTGCCAGGGATATATGCCTTCATTCAATCCTGTAAACATCACCGAAAGAAGCGGCGCTTTAAGGGGTGAATACTCCTGTCCGGCATAAATAGTCCGCCTCCCCCCTGCTGCAATTATCGTAAAAAAGATCCCAGTGCTTAAAAGCAATAAAAATAATGGGCATTTTTTTATTATTTTCATTTATTTCCACACTCCTAAAATTTCAGATACATAAACGGATTCCCTGCGCTGCTTGACAAAAAGTAAACAGAATACCAAAAGATCACTGCCAGCAGCAAAACCACGATGGGATTTTTCTTATACTTCTCAAACAGCCGGAACACTGCCGGAACACACAGGGCGATACCTGCCAAAAAGTATATCCCATAATTTTGTGCATACCGTACAATATCCTGCTGATTGACGGCAATTCCCGGTCCCCCCAAAAAAGGAAAAAGACGCCCGAAATATACCCCCAGATAAGAAAGGTCATTCACCGCAAATACCACCCAGGTAAGAGGAATCAAAAACAAGACATAGACATGCCCCAACACTGGCGCTTTATTTAACAGTTTTCCATAGACCAGCTTCTCCAAAATAATAAAAAGCCCTAACACTGCTCCCCAGATCACATAATTGACGCCATTCCCGTGCCAGATTCCTGTAAGCAGCCACACCACCGCAAGATTGAACACCAGCCGCACGCCGGAACATCTGCTTCCCCCCAGGGGAATATAAACATAATCCCGAAACCAGTTTCCCAGCGTCACATGCCATCTCCTATAAAACTCAGAAATGCTCTTAGACGCATACGGATGGTTAAAATTTTCAATAAAATGGTAGCCCAGCATTACCAAAAGGCCGGACGCCATCAAGGAATACCCCCAAAAATCAAAATAAAGCTGCAAAGAAAACCCTGCTGCCCCCAGCCACGCCAAAGGTGTGGAAATACTTTGAAACCCGATCATTTGCAGGTCATTCCAAAGGATTGCCAGCCGGTCGGCCAAAAGAACTTTCATGCCCAGTCCCAGGATAAAATATTTCAATCCGTCTTCCAACTGCTCCAGGCTATAGTTCCTTGTCAGTTCAAACTCTCCCTCCCGGTAACGCATAATCGGGCCGGACACCACTTGGGGAAACATCATAAAGTAAAGCGCCGTATATTTAAGCTGCGGCCTGCACCAAACTTCCCTCCTGTACAGATCTACCTGAAAGGATATCATCTTAAAAAGATAGAAACTAAGTCCCAGCGGAAGAAGCGCATTGGACACAAAGATCCCCAGCATCTTAAATGTGCATAGCACAAGGACATCCAGCGCCACCGCTTTTATCATATAGCGTTTTCTTCTCCGGTTCTGCCACTCATGAAGTGCAAATCCCTCGCTCACCTTCCATGACTGAGCGGCAAACAAATGGTTTATCAATGTTGCCAGTACCAGTACCAAAATAAATTCCGGCTCCCCCACCGCATAAAAAATAATACTGCCTATCAGCAGCGTTATCTCCCGATGCCTTGACGGAGTAATGAAATATAAAATGAAAAAAACCGGCAAAAACCGGAATAAAAATTCCAAGCTGGAAAAACTGACCATAACCTTACCTTTTTCCCTTTCTTTCAGAAAGCACAATTTTGCTTACTTTCTGTATTATAGTTTACCATCCCGGACAAAAATCTACAAGATATGACAGCCTCCAGTTTTATGATTTTTATTATTAATTTTTTGTATATTTTTTCCTAACATCCACAAACTTATATTGATCCTGGCAGCATAGATCCTATCAAAAAAGATCCTGCCTGTGGAAATAAAAACGTCTGCCGATACGGCAGACAGAAAAGAGGAAATTATGAGTGAACCCAAAAGCCAAGAGCAGATTTCTCTTGAAAAAGACTATGAAGAATATGTCAAACGTATTACTCCCACCCACAACCTGTTCCTACAGATGCTAAAGGCTTTCATCACCGGCGGAATCATCTGCGTTATTGGGCAGTTTCTCTTAAACTTTGCCGGAAAGACGCTGGGAATGGACAAAGACATGTCAGGAAGTTTCTGTTCCCTTGTTCTTGTACTCATCAGCGTCCTGCTTACCGGCTTTAATATTTATCCCTCTATCGTAAAATTCGGCGGGGCCGGCGCCCTGGTTCCCATCACCGGGTTTGCCAACTCCGTAGCAGCTCCTGCCGTGGAATTTAAGAAGGAAGGCCAGGTTTTCGGAATCGGCTGTAAGATCTTCACCATCGCCGGGCCGGTAATCCTGTACGGAATCTTTACAAGCTGGGTACTGGGGCTGGGTTACTGGATTTTGAAAGTTGCCGGTGTGCTCTCATAAGCTCCGTTTCGTTGATTTTCTTATGGCAAACGACCACTCGGATATGAAGCAAAATTCTACGTCACCACGCTCTGATAAAGCATTCGCGAATTGGTTCCTTAAGAATTTGCTTCGTATCCGAGTTAGTTTTTTGACTAACAGAAAATCAGCTTATAACTCCACTAAAACTGCCTAATCCACTCTCTGGCCACATGCTAAAGAGTAAATCATTTGGTTTTAGCGGAGTATTTCGTTGACCTTGGCGCTATTCATAATACAGCATGGATGGATCATAAATTCTAAAGGAACCAATTCGCGCACGCTTTACCAAGCGTGGTGACGTAGAATTTATAATCCATCCATGCGTACGTTTTCATCTGCCCAAGTCAACGAAACGGAAACTTATTTGTTCATCTTATAGGCCTGATCCGCCGGATAACCTCCTTTTAACTTTTGCATCCCTCTTTGGATCGCATCCTTGGAAGTTTTCCAATCCGCATCCTTATTCCGGTAGTCAAACTTATCCACCAGCCAGGAAACATCCTCCGAAAGACGCTCCATGTTCTTTTCCATCAGTTCAAACATGGCCGGGTAAAATTCCTTTTTTTCCTTATCGGACAAACGGTTTTCCCCATATTCGCACAGGTCTCCAAAATGGTGCAGGCAAAAGCCTTTTCCGGAAAGGACCCGTTTCCTGAAATCTTCATCCTTCTTATACATAAAAAAGAACGTATCCATATACCTGTCATAAGTATCCGCAAAGCGGTTGCAAATATAACAGGACTTTTCCTTTTCCTGCATCCAAATACCGATGGGGTTCGTTCTTTCGGTATTCTTCTTTAATTTTCCCATAAACGACGACTTTGTGGGAACAAACTTGTCAAACTGTTCTTTCATTTCTCCCCGCATCTTCATATAATGGGTCTTTAAAATCCAGCCGTTACCCAGGGTATTGCCATAATCAAACATCTTTTTGAAATGTTCCCGGCAGAACCCCGCCTTGTCAGTGGCTTCCCTTACATCGCTCTCCATATAGGAGGAACCGCTCCCCAACACAAAATCCAAAAGATCCTGCTCCACCTCACGCTCAATAAAGCAAAATGGACATTCATCGCCTGCATTCACCGCATCATTTAAAGGTATGGTATAAAGTGTCTCTTTCATTGCCCTCTCCTTTACTTTTTACAGCTAATCTTTTTGAGCATATGTAAATACTGGCTCACTTCTTCATAATAGATCTCCGGCTGGAACGCGCCTTCCGCAAACTGTTCCGCCATCAGCCCGTCAGTCATATAATCAACCAGCCTGCAAAGCCGCGCCGCATCCACATCCTCTTTAAGCCTGGACATATCCGCCCGCCCCATAGCCTCTCCGTACCAGGCAGGCAGAATGCTGCGCTTATCTTCTGTCTCCACCAGCGCCTCTCCCACATCCTCATGCCTGCTCCTATTCAAAAATAAAAGCATATATGGGTAATTTTTCATGACCTGGAGCTGGGACATTTCAATCTGCTCGATCAACCTGAAAAATTCTATCTCCCCTTTCGATACGCCTGATGACAACTCCAACATCATATACCTTACGCTATAATCATAGATAAACGAATACAATCCTAATTTACTGATAAAATAATGAAACAAAAGCCCCTTACTGATTCCGGCTTCCTTCACAATCTCATCCGTACTGGCATGGCCATATCCGTTTTCCGCAAATACTTTCAGCGCGGCATTTATCATCCTGTCTTGTTTTTCTTTCTTTAGATCAAAAAATTTCTCGTTCATTTCCCCCTCGTTTCTATTTCGCATACCTTCCATTGACCTTGTGAGTCGAAATTAAATATATCACATTTTTCTGTTTCAGGCAACAAATTTATGTATTTTTTATACATATTCCCTTTTCAATTTCGCAAAATAGTATTAAGATATTACTAAATGATGAATGACTGAAAGGAGTTTATTTATGTCCAAAAAATTTGGGAAATTTTTACTTTTTTCCGCCCTGGCAGGCGCTGCCGCATACGGGGCATACCAATACCTGCAAAACAAAGAAAAAACCGTTTCCCCTGCCGAAGAGGAAGATACTGACGATGATTTCGATGACTTCAGCGAGGATTTAGATGATGAGCCTGCACCTGAAAAGGAACGTTCCTATGTCTCCTTAAATCTTGATAAAGCAGCGGCAATCGCTACAGAATCCTTCCATAAGGCAAAGGATGTTATCTCCAGTTCTGTGCAGCAGGTACGGGATACTGTGAAATCCGTAACCGAAAGCCAAATGGCTCATGAAACCAATTTCACCGACTTAACTGCCCTCCAAAAAGAAGCGGAAGCCTCCAATGAGGAGCCTGTCCAGGAAGAAGCTTTTTTTGATGACGAAGCGGAAGCGGAAACAAGTCCAGAGGCGGAAATGGAAACCATGGCAAATACCAGCGACGAAGCGGAAGCCGAAACCGGATCAAAAACACCGTCTTCCTCCGGAAAAGTAGAAGAATTTTATAATGATGATACTCCGTGATCTTATATGGGTATGTGAGATAAAAGCCTGGAGCGTTTACAGATATGCGCTCCAGGCTTTTTTTAACAGATCGATCCCTTCTTTTAAGTCCCCTTTTTCTATTGCACCATAACCTAATAGCACAGTATCCCTAAAAACCGGATCTCTCCTTTTTCCTTCCATGCACGCCTGGGACATTCCATAGAGCCTGATGCCTTCCCTTGCCGCAGCGGCAAGGAGTTCTTCTTCCGTCACGCCCCTGCGGCTGGCAAGGAGCAGATGCAATCCGGCATTTTCCCCGGAAATTCTAAAATTCTTTTCAAAAGGAGAAAGCAGCGTGAGCAGATAGTCATGCCGTTCTCTATAAATCTTTCTCATTTTATTTAAATAACGCCCAAAATAACCGTCTCTGATAAATTCATCCAAAATACGCTGGTCAATACGGGACACCGTTGAAGCATAACATCCGCAGTTTTCTCTGTATACATCCAAAAGTTTTCGGGGAAGGACCATATACCCTACCCGGATTGCTGGCGCAATTGATTTGGAAAAAGTTCCCAGATAGATTACCTTCCCGGCGCTGTCTGAAGCCTGGAGTGAGGGGATCGGTTTTCCCCTGTAACGGAATTCGCTGTCATAATCATCTTCGATCAAATATCTGTCCTCCTTCTCCATTGCCCAGCGAAGCAGCTCCATACGCCTTCCAATCGGCATCACGATTCCTGTCGGGTACTGGTGGGAGGGCATGACATAGGCAACCCGCGCACCGCTCTTTTGAAGCTTTGCTACGTCCATCCCGTTTCGATCCACCCCAACCGCCGTAACGGGATAAGCAAAAGACTGGAAAATGCGGTAAGCACGTTCATAAGTAGGTTCCTCCATGGCGATCGGCACATGCCTTCCCAGGATCTTTTCCAAAAGCATAAACAAATAATCCGTCCCGGCCCCCACTACGATCTGTTCCGGGCTGCCGTTCACTCCTCTGGAAGAATGGAGATACCTTGCGATCGTCTCCCGCAGCCGGATATCTCCCTGGGCATCGCCTCTGGCAAACATTTCACTGTTGGCATCCACCAAAATACTGCGGGTAATCTTTTTCCATGTGGCGAAAGGAAAATCCTTAAGGCTGATGGCATGTGGAGAAAAATCATATTTCAGTTCCGTTTCTTTGCTCTCCGCAATCGGCTTTTCCTCCTCCCGCGCCTCTAAAAGTTTCTTGGACGAATCGGAAAGATCAAGCAATTCCTCTACCGGACTGACAAAATACCCTTTACAAGGCCGTGCTTCCAAATACCCCTCCGCCACAAGCTGCCCATAAGCAGAGTCCACGGTACTGCGCGCCACCTGCAAATATCCCGCCAAAGAACGCGCTGAGGGAAGCTTCTCGCCTGAGAGAAGCTTCCCCGCCCTGATCTCATCCCGGATATATTCATATATCTGCAGATAAAGACATTTCTTTTTGTCGTCCGTCAATTGAATGGCCAAATCTGTCATTACTATTTCGTTTCCTTCATTTTGGCAAGAACCATTTCTTTCAAATCGCGGGCACGGTCCTTGATCCTGTTGCTGGCTTCCCTGGAAGCAATAATTCCCGATACAAGCCGTGATGCATTGTCTAACTGGTCAAACTCCATCGCAAGTTCCGCCAGAAGATATTCCATCGTCGGCTCATCCATTCCACACATGGGATATTCTTCCACCTGTCTGGCATCAAAAAAACCGTCCATTGCCTTTTTTAGAAACTCCCGCTCCTGGGCTTTTAGTTCCCCGCATTTCTTTTCATTTCCTGCTGCATCCTCCAAAGCCAGTTTTTCCTGCTGGCTGCGAAGCAGCCACCCGATTTTTAAACATATGTACGCCATCTCGCTGGCAGGAGCATGCTTGACGATGGCATTGGCCAGACATAGCTTATACCTGTACAACGCCTCCTCATAAGTATAAGTCGGTTGTTCTTTGATTACCGCCTGAAAGGACTTGCATATTTTTTCTTTTATGTCCTGGATTTGCGCCTGCGTCAGGGACGGAAAGTACCTTGCAAGCGCAGAATACCCGCAGCTTGGGCAAACCACCGGGTCGTATTTGAGAGGCTCTACATTCTCATAAACAGGGCGTAAGTCTATATCCGACCGGATGACCCTTGCCCTCCCGGACCTTAACGTCCTTACCTTGATCTTTCCTTGACACACCGGGCAGTCAAATCCCTTATCAAACAGAAAACTTGCCTCGTCTACAACAGGGGCCGCATTCTTTTCTTCTTTTGCCGCCATTACTTCAGACATATTCGTTCTCCTCCATTCTTCCCTGCCACCCTTAGGCTTTGGGCAGCACATACGAACTCTTCAAGGAAACGATCCTGTTAAATACAAGCGCCCCTTCCTTGGAATCCTTCACATCCACGCAAAAATATCCTTGTCTTACAAACTGGAAACTGTCATACGCTTTCGCGTCTTTCAGAGCCGGCTCTAAATAGCATTCCTTAAGTACCGTCAGGGAATTGGGATTTAAATTCAGGCTTCCGTCTTCATTGTACACGCCCTTTTCCTCATCGATAATATTCTCGTACAGCCTTACCTCCGCCTTCACAGCTTCCCTTGCAGGAACCCAATGAATCGTTCCCTTCACTTTCCGCCCAGTGAATCCAGTGCCGCATTTCGTTTCCGGGTCATAGGTGCAGTGGACTTCAACGACCCTGCCGTTTTCATCCTTCACACACCCTGTACAGGTAACAAAATATGCGTTCATCAGGCGTACCTCATTGCCAGGAAACAGACGGAAATATTTCTTTGGCGGTTCCTCCATAAAATCTTCCCGGTCAATATAAAGTTCCCTGCCAAAAGGAACCTCTCGGTATCCCATAGCCTCATTTTCCAGGTTATTGGCGACCTCAAGCATCTCCGTCTGTCCTTCCGGGTAATTATCGATGATCAGCTTAACAGGATCAAGGGCTGCCATCATACGGGGACGTTTTAATTTCAGGTCTTCCCTGATACAATACTCAAGCATCGCATAATCTGCGGAAGAATTACTCTTAGAGACACCACACAAATCTACAAACATCTTGATCGATTCCGGCGTAAAACCCCTTCTTCTAAGGGCGGCAATCGAAACCAGCCTGGGGTCATCCCAGCCATCCACAATGCCTTCTTCCACCAGCTTTTTGATATATCTTTTCCCTGTCACCACATTGGTCAGGTACATCTTTGCAAACTCGATCTGTTTCGGCGGATGAGGATACTCCAACTCCCGCACTACCCAGTCATACAACGGCCTGTGATCCTCAAACTCCAGGGTACAAATCGAATGGGTGATCCCTTCTATGGCATCCTCAATGGGATGGGCAAAATCATACATCGGATAAATGCACCACTCATCCCCTGTATTATGATGGCTCATATGCGCCACCCTGTAAATAATGGGATCACGCATATTCATGTTGGGAGAAGCCATGTCAATTTTGGCCCGGAGTGTTTTTTCCCCGTCGGCAAATACGCCGTTTTTCATCTTTTCAAAAAGGTCCAGATTTTCCTCCACGCTCCTGTCCCTGTTAGGATCGTTCTTGCCCGGTTCCGTAAGAGTCCCCCGGTATTCCCTCATCTCCTCTGCCGAAAGGTCAGACACATAAGCCTTCCCTTTTTTGATCAGCTTTACCGCTCCCTCGTACATCTGCCCAAAATAGTTAGATGCAAAAAACAAGCGGTCCTCCCAGTCTGCTCCCAGCCAATTGATATCCGCAAGAATGGACTCTACAAATTCTGTCTTTTCTTTGGTCGGGTTCGTATCGTCAAAACGCATGTTGAACTTACCGCCATATTGTCTGGCAAGCCCGTAATTAAGAAGAATGCTTTTTGCATGTCCAATATGGAGATACCCGTTAGGTTCCGGCGGGAACCTGGTATGAACGGCGTCGTATACCCCTTCCGCCAGATCCTTATCTATGATCTGCTCAATAAAATTTCTGGAAACCACTGTCTTTTCTTCTCCATCCAAAGTTTCCGTATTTTCTTTGTTAAACTCCTTTTCGCTCATATCCCGTCAGCCTCCGACTGCCAAAGGTCCTTCCTTTAGCGATTCATATTTTTAGATATCATAGCACACCGGCTCAAATTTATAAAGAAAAAATTTCCGGCTCCAGTTCCGGCACATATTTCCCCTCAAACATCTCCCGGGGCATGGGCCGGTCAAAATAATAGCCCTGCACCAGACCGATGCTCATTCCCGATAAGATCTCATACTGCTTCTTCGTCTCTACCCCTTCTATACATAAGTTAACTCCAATTGCCTGGGCAAGATCGCCAACCATTTTAATGAAGGATTTGGCGTAAGCATCCCGCTCTAAGTCCCGCACAAAGCTTTGATCCACTTTGATCACGTCAAAAGGAATTTCCCTAATATGATTTAAGGAAGAATATCCCGTACCAAAATCGTCCAGGGCGATCCGCACGCCAAGCTTCTTAATGCTTGCCAGGATCTCCTTCATCCTCTCCATATCGTTGATGGCAAGGCTTTCTGTCACCTCAAGGGTCAGATTCTGGGGTAATATCCCTGATTCTTTCACTGTCCGGTCGATAATATCCACGATATCCGGCTGAAGGAGCTGGACTACCGAAAGATTTACATTGACCTTAAAGTCAGGATGCCCCGTATCGTTCCAGATTTTGCAGTGCCGGCATGCCTCTCTGAGCACATAGTTGCCAATGGGGTTAATAAGCCCCAGGTATTCCGCCAGTGGAATAAACTCCGAAGGCGGGATGAACCCCAGCTCTGCGTTATTCCAGCGGATCAGAGCCTCTGCACCGGTACAAGGAAGATTTTTCTTTTTGACATCTATGATCGGCTGATAATACACCTCAAATTCCTGATAGCCTCTTGCCGTAGCATCACGCATGTTTTTTTCCATATCCAGACGCTTGCCGGACTTTGTGCCCATATTTTCCGAATACTTCGCCACCCGGTTCTTTCCCCGCTTTTTGGCTTCATACATGGCGATATCCGCCTTTTTGATCAGATCGTGGACGGAATCACCCTCTCCCGGATACTCTACAACGCCCATGCTCATCGTACAATAATAATCAGAATCCTTCAAAAACCATGGCCGCAAAAAGATTTCCTTGATGGATGTGACAATCTCATCAAACCGCTCCCGCTCATCAGGAGGAATAATCATAACAAACTCATCCCCGCCCACACGATAACATGTGTCATTAATTCCATCAACCCTTCTTAAACTGTTAGAAATCGCCTTTAAGAGCACATCCCCGTACTGATGGCCTAAACCGTCATTGATATGTTTAAAATCGTCCAGATCCAGATAAAGTAGCGCGCCTTTCTGCCGTTTCTTAACCGCCTCGTCCACATACTTTGCCAGATCCCGCTCACAGCACATACGGTTATACAGCCCTGTTAAAAAGTCCGTATATGCCTGTTCTTCCACCTTTTCCTGATAATCCTTTTTTTCTGTGATATCATAAAGCGCGCATAAAAGCGCCGGACTGCCATCCACCCATCTCATCCGGGTGTAATACAGGTCAAACCAGCGTTCCTGCTGCCCATAGTAAAATTCGCTGATACCATTTTCCTTACGCATATTTTTATCCAGAAGAGCGTCCAGGCTTTCTGACGCCATTTCCTTTTCAAAAACGATACGCATACTTCTGTTGGCAAAAAGCATTTCCCCTGTAGCCAGGCTTCTCACATAGATAGAAGCCCCAATATGATTCAGTACAGTCTCCATAGAAGCATGGGAATCAAACAGTGATTTCTTCTGGCTGCTTCTGTTTAAGATGCTTTGGAGGATCTTCACAGAGTCATTGATAAACTTGATCTCTTCCACCTCCCAGGTTCTTTCACGCTCCTTTTCCCCAAAATATACATAAACCTTTTCGGTATTTCCAATCACCACGGGAACAACTACCACGGCCCTTAACCCAAGCTGCTTAAGTTCTTCCTTTTGTGCCTTTCCCAGGGATGAATTTCCGGAAATAACAAGTGTTTTTTCTGCCTTAAGCAAAGACGGATATTCCCTCTCATCGTCCTGCCAATCCACATCCGCTTTTCCGGTTCTGCTCCAGCCGGCAATATAATGACATATTTTTTTGTCCTTACCCGGCCTGCATACTACACCTACGCTGACCAAAAGGAAATTTCCCACAATGCTGAGAAGTCTGCTGATAACGGTTTCAACCGGCTCCTCACTTTCCAAAAGCTGTATGACACCGGTAAGGGCTTCCATCCGTTTTAAATGTTCTCCCATCTCCAGTTCTGAACTACGGCTCTTCCTGCTTTCCGCCCTTGCGTCAAGCATGGCTTTTTTGTAATGGATCAACGTCCTGGTCATTTCCTGCAGCGCATCTACCACTGCACCAAATTGTTTCCCGCTTAAGGTACTTTCAAAACCTTCCAGCAGTTCTTTTTCGTAATCTTCCGTGTCCGTCACATCACAAAGCACACCACAAATAAGCCAATTGATAAGCGGTTTCCCTTCCTCCCTGGCGGAAACTACCGCCAGGCGAAGATTCGGGTAAGCTGTAGTCTCAATTGCCTGATCTTCCAGTGTGCTTTCCGATACACGCAGCAGCATGCTTTGAAGCTGCTCTTTATCTATGATCTTCCTGATCCTTTCTTTATCGTTGCTGTTTCCACCAAGTTCTGTGATGGGCACTCCATTACCATCCACACAGCACATAAATACATTGGCAGTATCACAAAAATGTTTCTGCCAACGGCCAAGTTCCTGCCCTTCAATCAGGCCCTGGGCCAGCGGCGCCGTGTCTTTTCCTGACACTGTGTCTTTCAGATTTCTCACTTACGCATTACTTTCCTCACCTCTTGGAGGCGCGGAATCTCTCCTCTCCCCTAAACCTTTCCGCAAACCCGTAAATGGCTGCTTTATTCATCTACGCTATAATTGGGCGCCTCTTTCGTAATATGGATATCATGGGGATGGCTTTCCTTTAAGGATGCCGCTGATATCTTGATGAATCTTCCCTTTTCTTTTAATTCCTCAACAGTAGCCGTCCCACAATAGCCCATCCCTGAACGGAGGCCGCCCATCAATTGGAATACCGTATCTTCCACGGTTCCTTTATACGCCACGCGTCCTTCCACACCTTCCGGCACCAATTTCCTTGCATTTTCCTGGAAATAACGGTCTTTGCTCCCGTTTTCCATGGCGGCAATAGAACCCATACCACGGTACACTTTATATTTACGCCCCTGATACAGTTCAAATGTTCCGGGACTTTCGTCACAGCCTGCAAAAATGCTTCCCATCATACATACGTTCCCGCCTGCTGCAATGGCTTTGGTCATATCCCCCGAATACTTGATCCCGCCATCTGCAATGATGGGAATCCCAAATTCTTTTGCCACAGAATATGCATCCATGATGGCGGATATCTGTGGAACGCCGATCCCGGCAACCACACGGGTGGTACAGATAGAACCAGGGCCAATCCCTACCTTTACTGCATCAGCTCCTGCTTTGATCAGATCCCGCGTCCCCTCGCCGGTAGCTACATTTCCTGCAATCACCTGGACATCCGGGAATTTTTCTTTAATCATGGACAAACTGCGGAGCACATTTCCAGAATGCCCGTGTGCGCTGTCAAGAACGATTACATCTACCTTCGCGTCCACCAAGGCCCCTACCCGGTCAAGCACATTGGCAGTAATCCCTACCCCCGCGCCACACAAAAGCCTTCCCTGGGCATCCTTTGCAGAAAGAGGGTATTTGATCGTCTTTTCAATATCTTTGATCGTAATCAGGCCTACCAGATTATAATGATCATCAACAATCGGAAGCTTTTCCTTTCTTGCCTTGCCAAGGATCTTTTTGGCCTCCTCCAAAGTAATCCCTTCTTTGGCGGTGATCAGATTTTCAGATGTCATACAGCTTTTGATCTTCTGTGTAAAATCAGTCTCAAACTTAAGATCCCGGTTCGTAATGATCCCCACCAGTTTTCGTCCTTCTGTAATCGGCACCCCGGAAATGCGGAACTTTGCCATCAGTGCATTCGCGTCCGCCAGCGTATGTTCCGGTGTCAGGGAAAAAGGATCTGTGATAACGCCATTTTCCGACCTTTTTACCTTATCCACCTCTTCGGCCTGGGCTTCAATGGACATATTCTTATGAATAATGCCTATTCCTCCCTGCCTTGCCATTGCAATCGCCATCCGATGTTCGGTAACTGTGTCCATCCCCGCACTCATCATGGGAATGTTGAGCTTGATCTTCTTTGTCAGCCATGTGGTCAGATCCACCTCATTGGGAACGACCTGTGAGTAAGAAGGGACAAGCAGAACGTCATCAAAAGTAATTCCTTCACCAATTATCTGGCCCATTTTCTCTCCTCCTGTGATTTACCATTTTCTGTTTCCAAAACTTTACGGCAATGCCCGCAGTTTTCTGCACATTGCCGCAACTATCAATCCTTAAATACTTTTCTTGGGGCAACCGTAGTGATTGCTTTGATCATTTCCTCATTGGGTTCAAAGATCACCTTTTTCTGCCCATCATAATAAAAAACATACCTGCCGTCCGGCTGCTTTTCTTCCCCCGAGCTATAATCTACCACCTTGTCCTGCCTGTTCTTGTAATTGTCAAGATGCCATGATTTGATTGGCGCAAGAATCTCCATCTTGCCCACGTCAAACACTGCCACTCTCTTACGCCTGCTCTTTGCAAGAACCTTGTCCACTGCAAGCTCCTTGTCCACATAAAGATACTCATATTCCAGGTCTGCATTCAGGTTGACAAAATACGCGGCTACCCCAAGCAGGATGCCAATGATCATTGCCGGCATAAACAAAAATCCCAGCAGGATAAAACATGCCGCCAAAATGATCGTAAGGAATTTGAGCAATAACATGTACGCAGGTGTTTTTCTTTTCACAAGCCATTCCACATATGTTTCGTTCATAGGAAACCTCCATCCGAAATGTATACTTCTATATATCATATTATATTTTCAGAGAACTTTCAAGCAATATCGGGTGCAGGAAAAAATTTTTCTAATATTTTCAATATTTTCACTAAATATTTATTGTTTTTTTAGGGATATCCTTTTTACGGACGTTGACACCCTTTTTCAAAATCGCTATGATGTAATCTATGGGCATAAGGCCAAGCTTAGTAAGCTAACCATCAATTAATAGGATAGGAAACAGGGAGGAGTATTATGGATAAACGGTCAAAAACACCAAAGCCTTACCGCGGTGTGCAGGATGAGATCCACGAACAGCACATGAAAATGAAAGATATGTCTTTGAAGGGAAAGCTACAGTATTTCTGGGATTATTACAAGATCCATACCATTGTAATCCTTGCCTCTATTGCTTTCCTGGTTACTCTGATTCATGACATCCGTTCCGCCAAAGATTATGGCTTTTACAGTATCATGCTGAATTCTGCAGGGCTTTCTTCCATATCAATGGAGGCTGCCTTTAGCGAGTATGCCGGCATTGACCTGGAAACTTATGATTGTTTCATAGACACGGATTCCAGGATTTCCTACTCTTCAATGACTCAATACGACATGGCAACCGTTCAAAAACTGGTAGCGCTGGTACAATCCAGAGAGATCGATGCACTGGTCTTTGACTCGGAGGTCTTTAATAATTATGCAAACAATGAGTTCTTCCTTGATCTAAATACCTTCTTTACTAAGGAAGAGCTTGCACAATATGAGGACAGGCTGTACTATGTGGATTACGCGGAAATTGCCAAAGCCAACGAAGATACTTCCTATGAAAATGAAGACTTAATCTCCACGGCGGACGCCGCTTCGCTTACCATTGATGATGTCCTTGCGGAAGCGCAAACTCACCGCCACCCGGAAGAGATGGAACAGCCTATCCCCGTAGGGATCTTCCTGGAAGGCTCTCCCTTTGCCCAGCAGACCGGTTCCTACGGACAGTTACAGCCTGTCTTTGGGGTTTCCGCAACCACTACCCGGCCGGACATGGCAAAGAAATATCTGGAATTTCTCTGGGATGAGACGATTGATTTTGGTTCTATGATTGAACAATACTATTAAAATAGCGCCGCTTGGCGGCGCTGTCTTATTGAATCCGGAAGCTCTCTCCGGCATAGCTGATTTTAATTCCTGCAATTGCTTCTCTGCCTTATCGTCTTAAACCGATACATTTATAACTGGGACACCACAAAGATATCGTAAATTGCCTTGATGGCATCCTCAAAATCCTCATTTGCCACACCGATAATGATATTCAACTCGCTGGATCCCTGGTCGATCATCTTTACGTTTACATTGGCGTGTGCCAATGCAGAAAAGATTCTCCCCGCAGTCCCCCTGGTCGACTTCATTCCCCGGCCAACCACCGCCACTAACGCAAGATCCGCTTCAATATCTATGCTGTCCGGGTCTGCAAGCCTATGGATAGCTGAAACTACCTTTTGTTCCTTATCGATAAACTCATCCTGATGAACAAACACCGTCATCGTATCAATGCCAGAAGGAACATGTTCAAAGGAGATTCCATAATCTTCAAATGCCTGCAGCACCTTCCTTCCAAACCCAATCTCCGAATTCATCATTGCTTTTTCAATATTAACAGAACAAAATCCCTTTTTGCCTGCGATACCTGTTATCACATAACGGGATTTTTGGCAGGTGCTTTCCACAATCCAAGTGCCTGCGTTTTCCGGCTTATTCGTGTTACGGATATTAATGGGGATCCCTTCCCGTCTGACCGGAAAAATGGCGTCCTCATGGAATACTCCTGCCCCCATATAAGAAAGTTCCCTTAACTCCCTATAAGTAATCGTCTCAATTGCTTCCGGATCCGCAATGATCCTGGGATCCGCAATCAAAAAGCCGGATACATCCGTCCAGTTTTCATATACATCCGCCTTCACCGCCCTGGCAACGATAGAGCCGGTGATATCGGAACCGCCCCTGGAAAAGGTTTTCACCCTCCCGTCTTCATATGCACCGTAAAATCCGGGAATAACGGCATGATCCACGCCCTTTAACCTTTCCCCCAGGATCCGGTTTGTCACTTCCGAATCAAAATCGCCTTTTTCGTCAAAGCGGATCACCTGGGCTGCATCAATAAACTCATACCCCAAAAACGATGCCATGATAATACTGTTTAAATATTCTCCTCTGGATGCGGCATAATTTTCACCGGCTTTTTCTTTAAAATTCCTGTCAATGGCCTGAAACTCTTCTTTCAAAGAAAGAGACAGCCCTAATCCGTCAATGATCTCCTGATATCTTGCCTCTATCTCTTTTAGTTCTTTGGAATAGCTCTTATCCGCTTCCGCCAAATGGTAACAATTATAAAGCATATCCGTAACCTTGGTATCCTCCCCAAAACGCTTACCCGGGGCGGAAGGGACTACATATCTTCTTTCCTTATCCGCATGAATGATATCCGCCGCCTTTCGGAACTGCTCCGCGCTAGCCAGGGAACTTCCTCCAAATTTCACTACTTTTTTCATTTTACTGTTTTCTCCTCATGATCATTGTTTTCCTACCAGTCTATGGATTTTCACGCCAGAAGTTTAGCGATCATGGTATGCCCCAATGCAACATAATTTCCACTCTTGGCCGCTTCTTTTTCATTATAATGCCAGCTCTCCTTCTTGGGGGAGGCGCTGTCATAGAGCAAATAAGGAACGCTCTCCGCCGTATGGGTTCTTACCCGAATGGGAGTGGGATGATCCGGCATCACAAGCAGCCTGTAATCTGTCCCTTCTTCCTCCAACGCCTTGGTCAATGGACCGATCACGCGCTGATCCAGGTACTCAATCGCCTGCACCTTTTTTTCCACGCTTCCCTGATGCCCCATCTCGTCCGGTGCTTCCACATGTATGTAAACAAAATCATAACCGTCCCGAAGCGCCTCTAATGCCGCCTGCACTTTGCCCTCATAATTGGTGTGCAGCCCGCCATTGGCTCCTTCCACATAGGCTACGCCCATCCCGGCTCCCACTGCGATTCCTTTGAGCAGATCCACAGCAGAAACCATCATGCCCTTTAAACCATTCTTTTCTGCAAAAGATGACAGGGCCGGTTTGGTGCCTGCCCCCCAAAACCAACAGCAGTTGGCAGGATGGAATCCCTGCTTTTTCCGTTCTATATTGATCGGATGATCCGCTAAGATCTCATAGCTTCTTTTCATCATAGCAAGCAGCTTTGCGTCCGCAGGCAGATACTGCCCGATCACCTGTCCCAACACGTCATGGGGCTGTGTCAGTTCAATCACACTGCCGTGATCCCAGATCAGACAATGCCGGTAGCTGGTTCCTGCATAAAATTGATATGTCTCGTTTTCAAGTTCCTTTTTTACCGCTTCCAATAACACGCTGCAATCTTCCGTGGAAATCTCTCCGGAACTATGGTCAATGATCACCTTTTCTTCAAAAGGCTCATCACCGTCCGAAACCGTCACAATATTGCACCGCAGGGCTACGTCCGTGTCCTTCATGGGAACGCCAATGCTCAACGCTTCCAGCGGGGAGCGCCCCGAATAATATTTTTTCGGATCATATCCCAACACGGAAAGATTGGCCGTATCAGATCCTGGCTTCATGCCCTCCGGGATTGTATGCACCATTCCAATCTCTGAAAGGGCGCTTAATCTGTCCAGGACAGGAGTCTTGGCAAATTCCAAAGGCGTTTTTCCCAAAAGGCTTTCTATCGGTTCATCCGCCATGCCATCCCCTAACACTACTACATACTTCTTTCTTTTCATTTTATTCATAGCTCCTCATAATGATATCGCTGTGTCCCAAAATGTTGATTCAAAACGCCAGTTTATTCCTCGATCCTGATGCGGCTGATCACGCCAACCTGGCCAGCCTTTTCATTGAATTCCTTTTCCGCCATCTGATCCGTCACGAACGCAAACTCTCCGGGCACATCCGCCTCTACCACACTTGCCCGCTCAAAAACATGCAGCGCATCCATTTCCTTCTGTGCCGGAACGCGGACGAAAAACCTGCGCTCTGCCTCCTCAATCCCGGTAAGTTCCACATCTTCATCATCCCAAAAGCACATAATCACCTTGCCGATATGCCGTGCACAGTCCACCACATCGGAAACCACAGCGCTTGCTGTAGGCAGCTTCCCTGCCCCTCTTCCATAATACATAGAATCCCCCAGCATATTTCCATGCACCCAGACTGCATTGAACACGCCATTTACCATAGAAAGGGGATGATCTATGCTGATCAGAAAAGGCGCTACCATCGCATACATCTTTCCGCCTACCTCCTTGCTCTGGGCAAGAAGCTTGATGGTCTTCCCCATGGATTTTGCATAAACAAAGTCTTCCGGGGTGATCTTTGCTATCCCTTCCGTATAAATGTCTTCATATTTTACATTTCGGCAGCACATCAGCGAAGACAAAATGGCAATCTTCCGGCAGGCATCGTATCCTTCAATGTCCGCTTCCGGGTTTCGCTCCGCATAGCCCTTCTCCTGGGCTTCCCTCAGCACCTCTTCAAAGTCCGCGCCTTCCCGCTCCATTTTCGTTAAAATATAATTCGTTGTACCGTTTAAGATACCCGTAATGGCATCAATTCTTTCCGCTGTCAGTGAATAATTAAGGGGACGGATGATTGGGATCCCGCCGCCTACGCTCGCCTCAAAAAGATAATTGCACTGATGTTCATGGGCAACCTGTATCAACTCCGGCCCATGGAGCGCAACCAGCTCCTTATTGGAAGTACATACGCTTTTTCCCATGCAAAGCGCTCTTTTGGTGAAATCATAAGCCGGTTTAATCCCGCCCATGGTTTCGCAGATGATCTTCACCTCCGGGTCGTTCAAGATAACTTCCACGTCATGAACGACCTTCTCTTCGTAAGGATCTCCCGGGAAATCCCGCAGATCCAAAATATATTTAATGTTCAGCGCCTCGCCGGATTTCTTATTGATCTCCTGCTTGTTTTTTTCGATAACTTCCACAACACCGCTTCCCACTGTGCCATACCCTAAAACCGCTACCTGTATCATATCTTTCCCTCCGTTTCGTTCGTCTTAAGCAGAAAACCTGCTTTTATTCTTTGGCCAGTATTTTCACATTCCTGACACCTTTTTGCCGTTCCATCGCCTCAAGCATTTCCGAAACATTTCCCGTAGTAGGCAATACCTGGACACTTAAGCTTAAAGAAGCCACCCCGTTAATAGGGATACTTTGATGAATGGTAAGGATATTTGCGCCAAACTGGGCCACGATCTTAAGCACATCCGACAAAAGCCCCGGCTCATCTTCCATCTGGAAAGTCAATGTGATGGTGGTGCCCTGTGCGTTGTCATGAAACTGAAAAATATCATCCTTGTACTTATAAAAGGAACTACGGCTGATTCCCACCCGGTCTGCCGCCTCATTGATGGTGTGCGCCCGCCCCGTATCCAAAAGCTTTTTGGCTTCGACTACCTTAAGGAGCACCTCCGGCACTGCCTGTTCCTTCACGACATAATATTTCGTCCCCATTTTTCTGCATCATCTCCCAAGCCAACATTCAAGTTATGCATAACAGCATACAAATGTCCGTGCATGTTCTTTCATCACGGACACTTGTTTGCCAACGAAAGATATTTTATCACAGACTTACATAGATAGCAAGCCTATTTTTACCGCTTAGTAACATCCGCCACTCTCACATATCTTCTGAGAGGATAATCCCCGTCATGAGCTTCGCCCGAAAATGTCTCCGACATCTTCCCCACAGAAGTAATCCGGGTCACTCCGCAGACCGCCAGCCGTTTCAAAAATTCCTGCCGTTTCCCCTCCGGGCACAAAAGCCCTGCCGTTTGCAGGTATCCCTTTTTACGCCGCAGCATCTCCGGCATCTTTTCCTTTGGCAATCGCTTGACCAGACAATTTCCAAACATTTCGGAAAGCTCCAGCTCCATATCTTCACAGGCCGTCAGGCTGCAGTCCCTTCCGTGAAATACCTGGCGCTTTGAAACCTTTTCCTTTGTAATTACCTTTTGCAGCGTATCGCAGTATCGGCTCATGGAAAGCTGTGCCCGCATCCCAATTGATTTTGCCGGAAACCCCAATGCCGCCCGCTCCAAATAAGGAAGAAACCTGCGGCAAAACTTGTGCACCTCTTCCATATCCTGCTGATCCAAATATATCACCTGACAAGAACTGCAAAGGATCTGTCTGGTAGATATGATATGCTCCGCCAAAGCCTGCAGCTCCTGGTCAAGGGCCTTCTCTTCCATCTCCTCAAGACCGGACAGATAGGCGAAGCTCAGTTTATGCCCCCACTCGATCAGCCGGATACCTGGTGGGGCAAAACGCCTTACTGCCGCCACGGCTTCATCGCCGCCCCAGACCACAACCCCGTCGCTCATTCGTGCCATAGCGCACATAGCGTCCAGATCGGTAGAAGGGGTATCAAAGACATAAAGAAATTCAGCAAGAGAAGGCTCTATTTCCAAAAGCGTCTGCAAAATTTCTATGGACAACCCCTGGTCTGCCTGAGGGAGCTTTAAAATGTTGACATTTCCCGTAAGCAGTCCTTCCAAAACACTGTAGACCGGAAGCCCTTCCCGGTTTCCTGCCCCGATATGAAAAAGTGTACCCAACGGATAAACATAGGTATCCAACTCTGTCAAAGAACTTTCCTGCCTGACATTTACCGGTTGCCCGCTAAGAAGCGGCTCTTTCAGTTCCCCCAATTCAACAGCCATCCTGTATTCCAGGCTTTCCCGGGATGCCATAGCGGATATCGTCCGGATCTGCTCTTCTATCCCCTCCATGCCAAGGGCTTCGATTCTTTCACGGTAAACGCCATTTTCCAGTTTTTGTCCGATTACATCCACAGAGGCAATTACTTTGGAAATGTCCAGCCGTTTGTTGACACGCGTGTCATTAATATCTTTTTCCAGTTTTTGAAGTAACTTTGTCTGATGGGAAGTTTCATATAATTTCCCCCTGTAAAGTATCATAGTAATTCCCATACCTTTCTTACTTCTCATTTAAATAGGCCGCTGCGCCTGCCGCACAGGTCTGGATGTCCTGAAACCCTACACGGCCTATAATTTCCAGATAAGGCGACTTTATGCCGCAGCCGCACTCATTTCCTTCATGCAGCGCTCCCAGGTCGTCCGTCATAATACTCAAAATCGGTGTGGCAAGGGTCATTGGCGTAATCAGATTCACCAGTCCCACTTCCCCCATTTTCACCGGTTTTAAAGTATCCACATCCCGTATGACCACCCGGCTGTAGACCGGCACATGAAAATGATGTTTTGGGCAATCACAATACAAAATAGGGTGCTCCACTGCGCCAAAAAACTCTATCACTTCCGATTCCTTTACCCCCAGAACCTGCTCCGCAAGCTGATACAGGATCTGCTTATCTACCTGTTGTGTATAAAACTGCTTCCATCCGCCCCCCAAAAGGATCTTAGAGCCTTTGGGAAGCTTCACCCTGATTTTTTGCTCCTCCATCTTCCGGAGCACGAAATATAAGTATGACGGAAATCCCATAAACCGCACCGGAAAACGCCCTTTACTGTGTTTTTCAATTGCCGAAATCACACCATCCAGATCCGGTTCATAGCTTCCGTTTTTTATTTTTAGGGCAAAAGTCCTGCTAAGCGCGGGAGTAAACAAGGTAGCTCCGTACGCGGTTTTCGTCACTGCCGTCTGATTTCCTTTGTGGGGCTTATATCCCAGCACAATATAATGAGCCGGACAAAAAGAAAACAGCCTCCGCCATCTGCCAATCTTCCATACCATCCGAAGGCCGCTCCATAAGCCGCTAAATTCAAATCCGATCCGGCTGAATTTCCCTTTCGTCCCGGAGGATGTTGCCTGGATCAGCATCCGCCTTTCCGGCATAGAAAAAAGGGTGTGGTTTTTAAACACCCATGTGGGAAGAAAAGGAAGCCGTTCTATGTCCTTATTTTCTTTTAAATCCTCCGGTGAAAACTGGAAATGTTCCAAAATCTTCCGGTAAGGCTCACAATGCTCATATTGAAAACGGCAGTTTTCCTTTACTGCCTCAAGGAACAGTCCTTCTGTCCGTGCAACGTCAAACGGCTCTTTCCACCCAAAAAGCCTGCTTCTATTTTTCATAGCCAACCTCTTTTTATTCTCAACAGATCTGATAGACTTCCGTTTCCCCCTTCGTTTCTATATGCAGCTCCATTTCATGATGATTTTTGGAAAAAGGGATTTCAAAAAAACCACAGACAAAGCCATCATCTATTGTGATTTCCATGATCTCATGATCTGCCAGCACCGAAATCTTTTCCGGCTCTTTATCCAGCAATATCTCCTTAGCAATGCCGTCTTTTTCCATCACATTCCGCTCTGCCTTTCGCCAGCCTTCTTCCTCTTTATGCACCCTGCATCCGGTCACACGCAGGATCTGCCTTTGCGCTTGGTATTCGACCTTCACCTCATAAATTGTCAGGTTCACATCCTCTCTCTTTCCAAGGGCAATGACCACCTCCACCCCATAATCGGCGTCACAGCTATAAAGGGAGGCTCCTTCTCCCCTTGGGACTCCATGTAATTTTTGTCGGCATGTCTCTAACTCCCTGACCAGCCTTGCCCGCAGACGCAGCGAACCATTATACTCTGCTAGAGAAAGCTCCCGGGGAATCCCCATAACACTTGTATAAGCACTGCCCTCATTGCAGGTCCGCAGCCAGGGAATGGAAATCACTCTCTCCTCTCCCCAGCAGGTCTGGGCGGCATAAGGCAGCTTCGTAGCATATGCCTGCATCTTCCCACTGGTTTTCGTAAAGGTATAACCGTCAAAATCACCCAGATAATAATACCCATCGGCGCACCAGAACACCCAGCGCTCACCGCCACCCTCCACAGGCGCCTGAAACAGATCCGGGCACTCCCAGGCATGATCCAAAGTGATTCTCTGCGTCAGCGTCCAATCTGTAATATTGTGGGAACGTAAAATTCCGAAATCACTCTCTTCCAGATACAGCGCCATATAATATCCCTTTGACTCTTCATGCCAATACACCTTGGGATCGCGGTTATCTCCCGCTATATGGGGCACTGCCGTAATCCCTGTCTTCACAAGGGTCTTCCCATCATCCGGCGAGTACGCCAGCTTTTGGACAAACGGTTTCCCTTTGCTCCAGCGGGATTGATTTCCGGCGCTGGTATAAAAAAAGACAGGGTATTCCCTGGAAAGTCCCAGCATCCCCTTCTCATTTATGATTGCACATCCTGAAAACATGGCGCCGTCTTCGTCCGGGTAAAGCACCGTCTCTAGCTGTTTCCAGTGAAGCAGATCTTTACTTACGGCATGTCCCCAGCACATATTTTCCCACGCTGTATTTAGTGGATTATGCTGAAAATAAAGATGATAAACTCCCTTATCATAATAAAATCCGTTGGGATCATTCAGCCAGCCCGTATTTGCCGAAAAATGAATCGCAGGGTGACTGCCGCCCTTTTGGAGCAGGGAATCAGAAAAGCACACCGCCTCCGCAAAAGCTGCCCCCACATCTCCTTCCATCTCAATCCGGCATCCCCCATATTTCTCTAAGGGGATTGGCGCATAATACTGGAATTGGTAAATCCCCTGGCAATCCAATATGGGCACCTTAAAATCATATATTTTTTTCCCGTCCGCATAAATGCAGATTTCCTCCAAAGGTTCCCCTGCTGCAATGGGGAGCAGTAAATATTTCTTATCGCAATGTTTCTGTAACGTAACCATGCTCTTTCTCCTTGCCATTGAAATACATGCTTCCATGACTAAACCAACCGGATCAATTTACAATTTTCAATTCCTGCTTCCCAGAATCTGTGAAGAGGAATTCCTCTCACCTGGCATACAATGCTAGAGTTCATAGCCCCATGCCCAACAATCAAAATATCCTTGTTTTCTTTTAACAGTGGGTCGACCATCTCCTTTAAAAATGACCCTGTCCTTGCAAACAATTCATCAAAACCCTCACCGCCTTCTACCGGCATATATTGTGATGGATTTTGAAAACACACATTGATCGGGCAATTCGGAATTTGAAGGGAATTTTCAGTCCCCTCATAGACCCCAAACGACATTTCCAAAAGCCGTTCATCATAAACGACAGGGACATCCCTGCCCGCTAATACAAGCTGTGCCGTTTCCCGCGCCCGAATTAACGGGGAGCAAAAGCAAATATCCAGATGGACATCCTGATATTTGCTGCCAGCGGCTTTGGCCATCTCCCTTCCCTCATCATTTAAGGGAATATCCGTCCTTCCCTGTAGTTTATGGATGGCATTCCAATCGGTTTTACCATGTCTCATAATATAAAGCATCTTATCACCTTTTTCTTTTCCGGCCTTTCATTGACAAACAGCGCTGAAATTCTCTATAATGGATCATCAGGAGGGCTGGCCTATGGACAAAACTTTCCCCATGAAATATCAGGGAATGTCCCTGCATAATATGTACGGCACTGCCGAATATCAGGCAATCATTGATAGCCAGAGGTATGTTTTATCAGAGAAATTTTTCCGCGGTGAGACTCATTACCGTCTGCCTGATGGTTTCCTGCTCGAAATAAGGACTTATGCAGAGATGGAAAACAAAGGAAACTATGATGTCAGGAAAGCATTCTTACAAAAATGCACCCTCTGGCATGATGGCTGTATTTTTTATGAATATCTTTCTTCCAACGCCCATATTGCCCCTTTCAAAGAATGGATCCGCCACCAAAACGGCCATCGGTATTATCCATTCCATGTTGACCTGTACGGCATCAGTTACCTTGATTTAGAGACACGCCAGGCATACAATTACATTCCTGAAGGCTGGCAGCATCATGCTGCTTATGTGTTAGGTGAATCCTTCCTGATTACGGATATCCATTATAATCCTGCAGAAAACCTGATTGCCTATGGCGGCTGCTTTTGGGCAGGCCCTGGCAACGTGATGGTGGGCGATTTTTCAGAGCCGTTGCATTTTTCTCCTAAATGGATCGGAATGCAGGAATTGATCGACCCGGATTATGATACCTATGATGAACTGGACTTCCAGGAATGGAGCGCTGCCCACCTGATCCTAAAATGCGGCAGCCTGCAAACAGCATATCCCATCAAGGAACTCCGAAAGCAATTACCCTAATCCTTTGGTGATCTGTTTTCTTTTCACCGCTACATTCCAAATCTCTCCATACCCTGCTTAAACGATTCTAACCCCGGAAGGCTATTTACCCTGCGGAGTTTGATCTTACACACTTCACAGATCTGTGCAAGGCCTGCTCCTACCACGTCATTGGATACCTGTATTTCCTTAGGCGAACCATTGTAGAAGATAAAACCGATCACCATTTCCGCAAGTGACACCAACGGGTCTTCCTCCGGTTCCGGCATCTCAAATTTAAGAATCATCCCGGATAACGCATCGCCTAAGAGTGGCAGCGCAGGGTTAGCCGGGCGATCATACTTCTTGTCCGTCACAGATGCTCCTAAAACAGAAAGATCGGCTTCCAGCACAGCATCACATTTGGGCGCTTTTGCCAGATCCGAAAGCAGCTCTTCATCCGTAATAATCAAATCCCTTATCTGATATCCCACAAAGGGCAAAGGTTCTTCTCCGAAACTCCATGTTTCCTTCTTTTGGTCAAACGAAAGGAGGAACATATTCCCACTTTCAAAATCCACCTGCATATCCGCCTGATCATAGTACTGTAAAGCCATTTCCAAATCCTGTAAATGCCCGTTCATCCGCAGCACTTCTTCCTGGTTCAGATCATAAGGCCAATATCCTGGTTCATAGGATAGGAAATAAAGCCACTGGTTTTTTCCCCGGTAAGCATATCCAAGATCCTTGATCACTTTTCTTTGCTTGTTTGTCAGTTCATCACGGTTTCCCCAATAACAGGTTAAGTTTTTCTGGTTATACATCGCAAAATCCATAGAAAAATTCAGCCGATCCTGCATCGCCAGCATCATATAACGGTTCAGCCCTTCATACCCTTCATATACGACTATTCCGTAGCAGTCTCCGCCCTGTCCCAATATGCTGAAAAACACCGTGTCTTCCGCCGCTCCATTCCTGACTCCAATCAGATCCATATCACAGAACTTTTCCCACGGTTTTCTTGCTTTTAGCCTTGTTGCCACTTCATACAATCCGCCCCATTGCTCTAATGATGCTTCTTTTCTCATTCCCGTCTCCTTCTCTTTAGAATCTTTAAGTAAATAGTATTATGCTTAACGACAGACTGTCAACGCTTTTCTGTATTTCTCAAAACTTCTTCCTTCCCCCACAGCAATCTGATCACCAGGATTTTTGATGGCAAATGCAAATGGAAATCACGCATGGGATAAAACCGGGAACATCATCTGCTTCTCCTCTATGCGCTGTAGATCTTCTCCCATGATAAATAAGGTACTGTTTTCCTCCTTGTGCTCCCGCACTTGAAACAACTCTTTATGGACAGGCGTATATCCAAGCACGGCCTGCCTGATTCCCTTTCCAAATGATCTTGCAAGGCGGGGGATCTCCACCAGCCTTTTCCCAAAAACCTGTTCAACGCGCAAAACCTGCCCTTCCACATTTGCCGCAACATATGTCCCGGTTTCCGGCATATAATAAATGCAATCTCCAAAACCCGCCGCCATCCAAAACTGATACAGCCTCAGATTTTCACTCATGTACATGCCGTCATTTTGGTTTTTGTTTTCCGGATCAGTGAAATAATTCCTGATTTCCCGATACAGCGCTTCCTTCTTCCCGTTTTGCGCCATGTCAAGTTTTTGGATTTCATATGGCTCCAAACTTTCAATACTGCTGTCAGATGTGCCGTCAAAAACCATGTAATATTCATATTCTTTAGAAGCCCGGAACCCGAATTTAGGGTAATAGTTTAAAACGCTGTCATTACCAAATAAGTAAATGCCGTCTACCGTACCTTCAAATTCTTTTAAAATATGTTCCATCAGTTTTCCATTTAATCCCTGGCCCCGGTACTTTTCATCCGTCATGACCGTACCGATCTGTATATAATCCTTCTTAACGCCCCCTAAGTCAAACCGAATGCGGTTAACAGACACATTGGAAACCACCTGGTTTCCATCCATCATAACATAGGGAACGTACAACTCACCCCAGCCCCCGGCTTCATACCAGTCTGCAAAATCAAAACCAAATGTGGTTTTGGTGAGCTTATTAAAAGAATCGCGGAGCAGATCGTTGTTTCTTACCGCAGCCGAAAATTTATAATTGTCAGTTTTCATATTCCTTATAAGATCCCCCTTTCTTTCCCCCTGCTTTCCATAGCAGATCCCTACAGCCATCATTATACAAATCACGCAAATATGTGTCAAACTGCTTTTCTTTTTGCCCATATAAAGATATAATGATTAGGAATCCACTCCACCACAAATACAACGGGCAAAGGAGGGCGGTATGAAAATAATCCCAAAAATCATAGCAGTTTTTCTTATCTATATTGGGGCAACACTCTCCCTTACAAGTTGTGCCTTTGGAAATAGGGAAATAACGTATGATGACCAACTGCCCGAAACCTGCAGGCAGCAGCTCCTGGATTGCTTTGGAGATGCGTACATCCTTTCTGAAGGTGTGGAAAAGGAAAAACATTTTTTTGATGAATTTGAACATATAGACATCATCACCCATTACACACAGTGGGAACTGATTTATGAAGATATGGACAGACAACAACACCGGTTTACATTTCATAACCAAAACGGCCGGAAATCTCCCCGGGAACATATGGAAGATTCCATAGAAAATTACTTTTGCGATTTAGTCCAGCAATACTACCAACAAGAATTTTGGGATGGGACAATTGCCCGGATCCCCGGCGGCAGGGAAAAAGACAGCGCCTTTTACTTTCAGTCCTACCGGCTTTTTTCTATGCCGGATGTCCCTGAAACGTCAATCATGTTTGACCAGCGGCTTCATTATTCCCTGTCGGAAAATATTGATTTTCCACAATTGCAACTTTGCAATGTATTCCATGATTTCCCCTACATCCTGAACATGTATCTCTATGTCACTTATGAAAGCAGTGAGGAAACAAAAAGGACAGGACAGCGCCAGGAAATAGAAACCTGTTTACAGGAAATGATCCATGAAATGGCGGAATTTACCAACCATACCTTAAATGCATCCATCACGGTTACCATGATGGACGACCAGGGAGCTGCAGGCAGCTTCTCCTATGCTGTCCTAAACGGAAAATTCTTTGAAAAAGGCCGCGGGTTAGAATTTGAAATGGCCCTGCATGAGAATTTTTTCAAAAACCATTGACTCCCACACTGTGTATTTCATCCTAGATCAGGCTTTTGCTCTTTCGTCTGTTTCTTTGCCTTTCCAAGGATAAAGAGCATTATGAGTAAAACAATCGGAAATAAAAGGCCAACGCCCATACCTACACGGATATTATCTTCTGCATTTTGTGTAACACGTCCAACAATTCCCGGTCCAATGCTCCCTCCTAAATCTCCCGCCATAGCAAGCAGGGCGAACATTGCGGTGCCGCCCACAGGAAATCTCTCAGCGGAGATGCTAATCGTTCCGGGCCACATAATCCCAACGGAAAACCCACAGACAATACAGCCCATAAGCCCTATCAACGGATTTGCCGATAATGACGTGAAAAGATAACATACCACACATAAGATTCCTGATCCCGTCATAAACTTCATTAAATCCATTTTGTCACCATATTTCCCAAAAATCATACGGCTGATTCCCATCGTGACCGCAAACATACAAGGCCCCGCTAAATCTCCTATCGCTTTTGATAACCCCAATGCTGCCTCCGCATAAGCCGATGCCCACTGCGCCATGGAAAGTTCGGATGCGCCAGAGCAGATCATCAAGCACACCGACAGCCAGAACAAGGGTTTTCGGAACAATTCCCTTATTCCCATTCCTTCCCCTTCATCTACCAAATGTTCCATTGGGCACGTTGCAAAATTGTAAATATTGATTGCCGGGATCAGCGCCCATAAAACAGCCATCCATTTCCAACTTTCCATCCCAAAGATCATGAAGAATATGGTTGAAATCAATATGGTTCCCACTGCCCCCCAACAATAGAAAGAATGAAGAAGACTCATTGTCGCTTCCTTATTTTCAAAGGGACATGCCTCTATGACAGGGCTGCAAAGCACTTCAATCAGTCCGCTTCCTATTGCATACATGATCACGCTGCATATGATTCCCATAAATGGATTCGGAAAAAGATCCGGCAGAAAAGCCAGCCCAATCAGCCCAGCCGCTGCACACACTTCAGAGGCAACAATACAGATACGATATCCAATCTTGTCCACAAACTTTGCACAAAATAAATCTACCAAAAGCTGTGTAAAGAAAAAGCATATAGGTATCAATGCAATATTCCCAAGAGAAATGTGATAGTCATTATGGAATTTTAAAAATAATAACGGTGCAAAATTAGCTGCAATTGCCTGTGTAATAAATCCTAAGTAACAGGCTGTTTTCGTTTTTTGATAGTTTGGCATAATCATTCGGCCCCTTCGCTAAAATTTTCATTTTTGAATTATATAACATAATCATATGGTTTTCATTGATTTATATCCTATGTTTATTGTATAATATCGCAAAATCCAATTGGGGGAGATGGTTCGGCCATGCAATTTAATACGTCTTATAACAAGATCATTACAGATGAAAATTTAATGGAAACCATTCAACATGGCAGGAATGACTATCCTTTCCATTTTTATTATGATAATTTAGCCCTATATGATTTTAATTGCATTGAATGGCATTGGCATGCCGAATTAGAATTTGTATATATTGAATCGGGAACCGTAACTTTTTGGATCGGAGAAAAACAGTTTGATTTATCCGGAGGAAATGGAGTCTTCATTAATTCCAAAATCCTGCATCGCTTTTATTCTCCTTCTGAAGCCATTGTCCCCAATTTTGTATGCATGCCTTCTTTTATTGCTGCACAGGGTAGTTTCCTATATCATAAATATATCATGCCTGTTATCTCTTCTTCCTTCACCTACCAGGTTTTTCATACAGAAGTTCCCTGGCAGGCAAGGGCTTTATCCGTCATTAAGCAGATCATCGCCGCTCAAGACCGCCTTTCGTCCTGTGAGCTTGCAACAGCTTACCTCATTCAAAAACTCTGGCTAGAAATTTATGAAAATGCAGATATTTCAAATAGGAAAGACCAAATGAACGATTCAGCCTCTTCTCAGGCAAGATTACAGTTAATGATGCAGTATATTCACCAGAATTATTCCCATGATATTTCATTGGATGATATTGCCCATCATGCAGGAATCAGCAAAAGCTCTGCATTAAACCTTTTCCACAAGCATCTGCACACTACACCGGTAAATTACATGATAAATTATCGTTTGGGAGAAGCCGCCTTACAGCTTTCAAAAACGGAGAAAAAAATTAACACGATTTCTAAGGAGACAGGTTTTAACAATGTAGACTATTTTTGCAGGTTATTTAAAAAGCATTACCATTTAACACCAACTGAGTACCGACAAAAGAAAGTTTCTTCTTTTTCCTAACTTAATAGTTTTTTTGAAAAATACAGCACCAGCTCATCATCGTTGCAACAAGGGGCGTACTGCCCGCAAACTTGATCCTGGTACCACACGCCGCTGCCGTCCGGCACATAGCCCCGCTTGACATACATTCTCTGGGCGCTGCCATACCCAAAATGCAGGCCAACACCAAGATACACTACATCCCCATACCGGGACGCCACCTGCTCCGCCACATCCATCAGCTTACCGCCGATCCCATGCCTGCGGTATTTTTCCAACACGCCGAAATCAACAATCTCCGGGTATCCCTGACCGCCAAAAGGTCCCGTCGCGGCATCCGGGTATACATGAATATAACCTGCAACATTTCCCTGATATTCCGCCACCAGAGCCACAGCTTTCCCTGCTGCCTGGTCTGCCAGACGCATTTGATATTTATCGATCGTCGCGCTCCACCCCTGGGCAATTTCCCCGTCCGTGATAGCCTGTGCATCCTCTATTTGCATGTCCCGTATCATTATTCCATCACGATTATAGTAGATCATCCCCTTGTCCTCCCATGAAAGCCAAAACTTTAAAATCTGAAAATATAATCCATCCAATCCTGCCATAAGGCTTAGTATAACATAAATAAATTCCTGTTTTCAACACCCTCCATCCTGTCGGATATGATTTGACAACCATGACATTTGATGCTAACATGAAAATAATCGTTTTACCAATAGCCAAGTATAGTTTGAGCACTGTGCTTGGTTTTTTTATGCAGACACCACGGGAGGAACGAAAGATGGAATGGAATTTATTATTTTTCTTCAACAGCGTATTGCTCGGCATAGGACTGGCAATGGATGCCTTTTCAGTATCCCTTGCCAACGGTTTACATGAACCTGCCATGGGAAAGAAAAAAATGTGTGGCATTGCCGGAGTATTTGCCCTATTCCAGGCAGTCATGCCAATGGCCGGGTGGATCTGCGTCCACACCATATTGCAATATTTTCAAGCTTTTGAAAAGCTGATCCCCTGGATCGCCCTGGTCTTGCTTCTTTACATTGGCGGCAAAATGCTGCTAGAGGGGATCAAAAACAGAGAAGAAGAGGCACAACCGCCCAAGATTGGATTTGCCGCCCTATTCATACAGGGCGTGGCAACTTCCATAGACGCATTGTCTGTGGGATTTACCATTGCAGGATATGGCCTTATCATGGCCATCCTATGTGCGCTTATCATCGCCGCAGTCACTTTTGTGATTTGTTTAGCCGGCCTTGGGATCGGTAAAAAGGCAGGAACACAGTTTTCAAACCAGGCGGTGATACTTGGCGGTGTGATCTTGATTGTCATCGGGTTTGAAATCTTTTTAAAAGGAGTCTTATGACCAACCCGAAAAGCTTTCCGAAAATCAATATCCTGCACTAGCTATTATCCCGGTTATTTGCTATAATGTTTCATGATCAATCGTGTTTGAAAAATGTTCCAAGAGGTTTAACATAATGAATAACAGTCAGAATTGGAATGCTGTAGGCGAACAAATGAAAAGCGCCCTCTCTGATGCTTTGCGGACAGGTGATTTCACCGATTTAAACGAACTTGTATCCCAAACCGTTACCGATGCCTTAAGTGAGGCCGGAAACAAATTTGCTGATGGGTTCCGACCCCAGCAAGTCAGGGAAAAGGACAGCGCAGAGCAGAAGACACGGCAGGAAAAAGCAAAGCGGGAACAGCATCTCCAGCGAAAAAAGCAGCAGGAAGAAAACCGACGAATTCACATACAGCGGCAAAGACAAGCGCAGGCCCAAAGAAAAGCCGCGCAGCAGGCGTTAAAGCAGCAGCGTGGAACCAAACCCCATGCCATCTCTCCCCCAAACGCCCGGACTACTGCCCTTATTCCTGCAAAATTTAAACAAGTAGGAAATGTTTCCAACGTCCTATACCAAGTATTTGGCGGAATCGGGTTTGGAATCTCTTCCCTGATCGCCTTTTTCCGGCTCTTTGCAGCGCTTGCCGGAGATACCACTTTTCTTGGATGGATCATAAATCTTTTGTTCCTTGCAGTCTTTTTTGGCATGATACGCCGTGGGGTAAGCCAGCGCAACCGCCTGAAACGGGCCAAACGATACATCCAGCTTTGCGGCGGGCGAATGTACGGTCAAATCGAAAGCCTTGCAAGGGATACCGGAAGGAGCGTCCGTTTTGTTGTCAAAGATATTCACCGGATGTTAAGCCTTGGCATGTTTCCCGAAGGTCATCTGGATGAAAAAAAGACCTGTCTTATGTTAAATGATTCCGTCCACCAGCAATATTTAGAAGCGGAAAAAGCCCGTATCCTGCGGGAACAGCAAGCCCTTAAAGAAAGCCAGGAGGCATCCGCTGCAAATCATACAGCGTCAAACGCCCAGCCCGGCCAAATGGACATGGAGCAGGAAGCAGAACTAAATACCATGATTGCCGAAGGGATGGAATGCATCCGCAAACTACGGGAATTGAATGACCAGATCCCGGGAGAAGTGATCTCCCAGAAACTCTATCGTTTGGACAGCCTGTTAAAAGATATTTTTGACAGCGTCAGAGAACATCCCCAGCAGATGCATCAAATGCATAAGATGATGGATTACTATCTCCCCACTACCTTAAAGCTGGTGGAAGCTTATGAAGATTTTGACAAAATCAGTATGCCCGGACCGGAAATCGTTGCCGCCAAAGCGGAAATTGAACGCACCATGGATATCATTAACCAGGCCTTTTCCGAACTTCTTAGCAATTTATTCCAAAATGCCGTGCTGGATGCCACAACAGACGCACAGGTTTTGCAGACCATGCTTGCAAGGGAAGGTCTTACCGGGAATACAGAATTTTCCAGATCCTAACATCGTAACTATTGTAAAATAACAGGAGGATAACCAAATGAACAACAACTTTGATTCCATGATAAAAGAGGCTCCCTCTCTTACTTTGGATCCTTTTGGGGCGGATGCCAAAAACGTCCCCTCCATTCCGGAGCAGACAACCATCCTGACGGAAGAACCCGAAAAAATTCCGGAAACCGTATTAACGCCTGAAGAGCAAAAAATGGTCAATGACTTTGCGGCGCAGATCGATATCACCAATACCCAGATGATCCTCCAGTATGGTGCAGGCTGCCAGAAAAAAATTGCAGATTTTTCCGAAAATGCCCTGAACAATGTGCGTACCAAGGATATGGGCGAAATTGGACAAATGCTCACGGACGTGGTTACGGAATTGAAAGATTTTGATGCAGAGGAAGAAAAAGGGTTTCTCGGCCTGTTCAAAAAAAGCAGCAATAAGCTGGAGAGCATGAAGGCAAAATATGACAAGGCGGAAACAAATATCAATAAGATCTGCAAAGTTATGGAAGGCCACCAGATCACCCTCCTAAAAGACGCTGCCATGCTGGATAAAATGTATGAACTAAACCTGAATTATTTCAAAGAATTATCCATGTATATCTTAGCCGGAAAACAAAAGCTGGAATATTCCAGAACTACGGAGCTTCCCTCCCTCCTTGCAAAAGCGGAACAAAGCGGGCTTCCTGAAGACACCCAGAAAGCAAAAGATTTCGCCGCCATGTGTGAACGCTTTGAAAAGAAGATTTACGATCTGGAACTGACCAGAACCATTTCCATGCAGATGGCGCCACAGATCCGGCTGATACAAAATAATGATATCACGATGTCTGATAAGATCCAATCCACCCTGGTAAACACCATTCCTCTTTGGAAAAGCCAGATGGTGATTGCCATTGGCTTAAACCATTCCAGTGAGGCGGCAAAAGCCCAGAAGGAAGTTGCCGACATGACCAATGCCCTCCTTAAGAAAAATGCAGAAACCTTAAAAACTGCCACCATCGAAACGGCAAGAGAAAGCGAGCGGGGCATAGTTGACATAGAAACGCTGACCGCTACCAACCAGACACTGATCAGCACCCTCGATGAGGTGATGAAAATACAGGAAGACGGACGCATCAAGCGAAAAGGCGCTGAAGAAGAATTGCAGCGTATCGAAAATGAAATGCGGCAGAAACTTCTGGAAATGAGCCGGATCTCCGGACATGTTTCCGCATAACGAAAAATAAGGGGACCAGGCAGTTTATCTTTTCTTGCCTGATCCCTTTCTTAAACGAAACACGAACGTTACTTAAAGCGATACCATTCCGCCCTGGCACCCTATAGCAGCTCCTTTAAAAGCCGGTTCACCATTCCCGGGTCAGCTTTGCCCTTCATGGCCTTCATAGTCTGTCCTACCAAAAATCCAATTGCCTTTTCTTTTCCGTTTCGGTAATCTTCCACAGACTGGGGATTTGCGGCAATCACCTCTTCCACCGTCTTTTTAAGAGCGCCTTCATCGTTTACCGTCTTAAGGCCCTTTTCTTCCACATATTTCTCCGGATCCATATCCTGGTCAAACAACACCTCAAAAACTTCCTTGGCCACGGAACTGTTAATCTCCTTTGCGTCCGTCATCTTGATCAGCTTGGCAAGGTTTTCCGGAGAAAAGCGGATATCTTCCGGATCCATTCCTTTTTCTTTTAAAAGGCGCAGCGTCTCCACCATCAGCCAGTTGGACACCTTCTTCGGCTGGCTGCCAAGAGCTACCGTAGCTTCAAAAATATCAGCCATATGCTTGCTGCCTGTAATAATCTCAATATCATATTCCGGGATGTCAAACTCTTCTTTGTAGCGTGCCATCTTTTCTTCCCGGAACTCTGGCTGTCTGCTGCGGATTTCCTCAAGAAATGCATCGTCAAGCACGATAGGGGTAAGATCCGGATCCGGGAAATAACGGTAATCCTGTGCATCCTCTTTGCTTCTCATTGCATAGGATTCCCCCTTACCGTCATCCCATCTTCTGGTTTCCTGGATCACCTTTTCACCGCTTTCCAAAAGATCAATCTGACGCTCCCGCTCTCCTTCAATCGCTCTTGCGATGGCCTTAAAGGAATTCAGGTTTTTCATCTCTGTACGGGTGCCGAACTGCTCCGCTCCCACTTCCCTTACCGAAAGATTCACATCCGCCCGCATAGATCCTTCCTGAAGCTTACAGTCGGAAGCCCCCAGATACTGGATCGTCATACGAAGCTTTTCCAGATAAGCAATCACTTCCTCACTGCTACGCATATCCGGTTCGGACACAATCTCAATCAGCGGCACGCCGGAACGATTGTAATCCACAAGGGAGCAATCCTCCCAATCATCATGGATCAGTTTCCCGGCATCTTCTTCCATATGGATCTCATGAATACCCACATACTTTTTCCCCGTCTCCGTCTCGATCTCTACCTTACCATTTCGGCAGATCGGCAGATAAAGCTGGGAAATCTGATAATTCTGTGGATTATCGGGATAAAAATAATTCTTCCTGTCAAATTTACAAGATTGGGTGATGGTACAATTGGTAGCAAGCCCTACTGCCACCGCATATTCAAGCACCTGTTTATTCAGCACCGGAAGAGAACCCGGCATACCAGTACATACCGGGCAGGTATGGGTATTCGGCTCCCCCCCAAAGGCAGTGGAACATCCGCAAAAGATTTTTGTTTTGGTGGCCAGTTCTACATGGACTTCCAGCCCGATGACCGTCTCATACTGTTTTGCCATCCTACTTGCCCTCCTTCCTGCCAAAAGCGCCCCTTGCCTGTTCATAAGCATAGGCTGCCCGTATCAATTTCTTTTCGCTAAAACAATCCCCGATAAGCTGTAAGCCAATGGGAAGCCCTTTTTCATCTAAACCGCAGGGGATGGAAAGTCCCGGAAGCCCAGCAAGGTTTACCGATATGGTGTAAATATCCCCCAGATACATTTTGATTGGATCCAACAGGCTTTCCCCCAGCTTGGGAGCTGTTGTGGGCGCAACCGGACCCAAAATCACATCATAGTTGGAGAACGCCTGGTCGAAAGCCTCTTTGATCAGCGCCTTTACCCGCAATGCTTTTAAATAATATGCATCATAATAGCCGGAACTGAGCACAAAACTTCCCAGCATGATCCTTCGTTTTACTTCCGCTCCAAACCCTTCGGAACGGGTTTTTTTGTACATATTGTGAAGCCCTTCATAGTCCTTTGTCCGGTAACCATATTTAATCCCGTCAAACCGTTCCAGATTGGAACTTGCCTCCGCCGCCGCAATCGTATAATAGGTAGGAATTGCATATTCTACAAGGCTTAAATCAAATTCCTCCACTATGGCCCCTTTCTCTTCCAAAGCCTTCGCCGCTGCAAGAACCGCCTTTTTCACCTCACCATCAAGCCCTTCCCCAAAATAATCCCTGGGAATGCCGATACGCATTCCCTTCACATCATCCACAAGGGCGGAGGTAAAGTCCAGATCCTTCCTCTCTACGGATGTGGAGTCTTTCGGATCATGGGAGGCAATGATCTCCATAATCGCCGCACAATCTGTCACATCCTTGCACAAAGGCCCGATCTGGTCTAAAGAAGAGCCATAAGCAATCAGCCCGTAACGGGAAACCGTGCCATAAGTAGGTTTTAATCCCACCACCCCGCAAAAAGATGCGGGCTGGCGGATCGAACCGCCCGTGTCCGATCCCAGGGCATAGAAGCATTCTCCCGCCGCAACTGCCGCCGCGCTGCCCCCGGAAGACCCACCTGGCACATGTTCCGGGTTCCAGGGATTTTTGGTCACGCCAAAGGCGGAAGTCTCTGTGGTGGAACCCATGGCAAACTCGTCCATATTCGTCTTCCCCAGAATCACCGCTCCTGCCTTTTGAAGGTTTCGTACTGCTTCCGAAGAAAAAGTAGGGATGAAATTTCCCAAAATTTTAGAAGAACAAGTGGTTAAAAGCCCTTCCGTGCACATGTTATCCTTGATGGCGACGGGAACGCCTGCAAGGGGGCCGGTAAGCTCCCCTTCGTTGATCTTTTTTTGCACCTCATCTGCTTTTCCTAAAGCCCCTTCCCTATCTACCGTTACAAAGCAGTGGTATTCCTTTTCTTTTTCCCCGATCCTGTCAAGAGCCGCCTCCACTGCTTCCCTGACCGTTACTTCCTTCTTTTTTATTGCCGCCCCAAGGGAAACGGCAGTCATGCTTAAAATATCCATCTGTCGTCCTCCTATTCAAACGTACGCGGCACCATAAACATGCCATCCTTCTCACCGGGAGCATTCCTTAATAGATCCTCCCTGGTATCGCCATTCGTAACCACATCTTCCCGAAATACATTTTTTACCGGAAACACATGGCTCATTGGCTCCACGTCTCCGGTATCCAGTTCCCCCAGCTTGTCAATATAATCCAGCATACTTCCCATATCCTTTTTGGCCTGCTCTTTTTCATCATCCGAAAGCTCCAGCTTGGCAAGGATGCCTACATATTCAATGGTTTCATCAGAAATGATATTAGCCATCTTCCTTTTCCTTTCTGCTTATGCGCCATTTTCCATCATAATCCATAACAACATTTTTATTATAGCCGTTGTGAAACCTGATGTCTATACTTTTCCTTTTTCCTGTGCTACACTGTATTTAGACCTCACAGAATCTGATTTTAGACACATGAGGAATCCGAACCTGAAAATACGGAAAGAAGGAAATTCCACAATGATATTACTTCCCCACCTGATCCTGTTGCTTGTATCCATCTACCACAATCTGTCTACGCACAAGTTTACCATGATCTCCCTCATGGTTTCTCTGGTTCTGGTCTATATAGCCGCCTGCACCTGTTTCCATATTATGCCCCTGATATCGGCCCGGGTTTCTTCCCTGCGGCTGAAAATCCTACAGGGCGGAAAATATTTGCTAAAATTCTGCTTTTACAGTATTTTGTCACAGATTGCTTTTTACCTTATCATGTCATGGATCGGCTGGGATTTTCTCCCTCAGGACGAAAGCGGTATCGTCATCCTATTGATTGACCTTATTTTTTGCTGTGTACATATTTATTTATTTTTGCTAAATGCCTGCTTACGCATCATCCTCACCTGCCGAAGCCTTGGCGTTTTAAAGCGGCTTCTAATCATTCTTGGACTGTGGATTCCCCTTATCAATCTTTTCCTTCTGCATTATCTCGGAAAAAAGGCCCAGGAAGAAATAGACCAGGAGGTCTGCCGGTTTGAAAACCGCAAAGAACGGGATGGAAAAATGATCTGCGCCACCAAATATCCCCTGGTAATGCTCCACGGAATCGGTTTCCGGGATCTGCAATACTTTAACTATTGGGGCCGGATTCCCAAAGAACTGGTCAGAAATGGCGCTCTAGTCTACTATGGCCATCAGGAGGCTTGGGGGACTATTGAAAACAATGCTGCCGCCATTAAGTCTACCATCGAAAAAGTCATGGAAGAAAACCACTGCGATAAGGTCAACCTTATCGCACATTCCAAAGGCGGCCTTGACGCCCGTTATCTGATCCGCGGCCTTTTTATGGAAGACCATATAGCATCCCTGACCACCATATCAACGCCTCACCACGGCTCAGAGCTGTTAAATATTTTAAACAAACTGCCTGATAAGATTTATTGCCTGATCTCTTCGTTGATCGACATGAATTATAAAAAACTGGGAGACACCGCCCCTGACTGCTATCATGCCAGTAAACAGCTTGCTCCTTCCTTTTGCCAGGAGTTTAACGAAAAGTACCCTGATTCGCCTAAGGTTTACTACCAAAGCTATGCCTCCTGTGTAAAAAGCACATTGGGCGACAGTCTCCTTACTATTCCCAACCTGTTGATGTATTTTGCAGGAGCGTCCAAAAATGACGGTCTTGTCACCATTGAGTCCGCCAAATGGGGCCATTTCAAAAAAGCCTTTGTCAGCGCCGGAAGACGGGGAATCTCCCACGGTGATATGATCGATTTAAAGAGGGAAGACTATAAAGGGTTTGACGTCATCGAGGCTTATGTGGAAATCGTTAAGGAATTAAAAGAAATGGGCTTTTAATTCCCTAACGGCTATATTTATTCCACTTTATCCATTTCATCCAGCCATCTAATGGTGTCCTCATTCAAGTAACATCCAATATCGGAAAACTGCTGATAAGAAAGCTTATTGCCTTGCTTCAGGTAAACATCCAGACACCTTTCTCCATCCTCCGCGTCCAGGTAAATCAAAAGCTCTTTTAACACGTCAAAATCCAAAGAGCCTTCCATATTCTCCACCAGTCTCAAAAGATCCGGCGAACTGACATAATAAACCAAAACATCCACGATCTCTTCACCGGTAAAAGGCTTCATTGTTCCCTTTTCCACTGCATCCGACAAATATTTCCCCACCTCTGCATTTCCGTATATGATCAGATCGCTAATCTGCTCTATGGTAAGATCCGCACCACTGTCAAACAATATTTTTGCACATTCTGAAAGATCCTCGTCTTTCATGTAGGGCAGCGCATCCATAAATCTGGAAATGTTTCTGTCCCCTCTGCGGAATTCATCGCAAAGCATCTCTGCGGCTTCATCCGTATCTGATGTAAATAACTTCAAAATATTTTTATGATTCTGATCTCCAAACCGAAGCTTCAGGCTTTTTATTTTCGCTCCCTGACCTACAATTTTTACCACATTCCGTCCTTCCGTCAGGGAGATGGCAACGCTCTTTTGGACTGGCTCATCTTTTTCCAGTTCAGAAAGCACAGTGACTTTGCCGTCCGCTCCCACATGAACCAGCTTCATTTTGCCAGATAAAAGCGTGACCTCAAAGTCCAGCGTTTGCGTAAATCCTTTTTTCGCATATAGGATTTCATAAGTGTCTGAACCATTTAAAAACAGCCCTTTACAGTCAACATTCCCCCCATTTCCCGTGTAATTGTAAGCATGCCATATGTCATGGATATCCGCTCCTGCAATCATCTGGTCATCCTCGTACAAATTCCATGACTCCCCATGGGTATCAACAAAAACATTTTGGGAAAGAAACAGGTCAAGGCTGTCAAAATCACCCAAAAGCACATCGCCCAAATTTCCCCACATCTCTCCAAGACCATCCCATACATCATTTACCGCTTCCCCAAAACGATCCCAAAAAGACACATATCCTGCCGCTATCGTATCCCAGCCAGAGACATACCCTCCTGCCATCATTTGCCCAAACTCATGATTTTCCCTACGTCCCTTGCCATTTTGGGCGCCAACAGCTCCCGCTATTAAGAAAATCAGGGCAAAAAGGAAGGCGGAAAGCATTGCTATGACTCTTTTTGTCTTTTTGTAATGACAAATGGCGCTAAGACGCTCCTTCAATGTATTTTTATCTTCAAGAAGCGTTGTGGAAAACACGCTTTTTCTAAAATCTATTTTATGTTCCGCCGCATCAAGCAGTACATTCCCATAGGCTTTCCGCCCCTCCAAAGTAAGAACTTTCATAACTGCTTCATCACAGGCAAGTTCACAATCTACATTTAATTTCCGTCCAACCAGATAAAGGTACGGGTTGAACCAATGGATACAAAGAACCGCCTGATACAGCCACTTATACCAAAGATCCTTCTTCTTATAATGAATCAACTCATGATGAAGGATCAGGGAAATGTCTTCCTGGAGGGTAATCCCCTTGGGAAGTACGATACAAGGATGAAAAAGCCCCATCATGATTGGGCCGGAAATCAAGGCGCTTTCGTACACCTTAATGTTCTTTTTTATACCAAGCCTTCTAAAAAGCCCGCCTGCCAGTTCCTGTACTTTTTCTTCCCCGATTTCCTCTCTGCCTGACCTCACATAAGCCGCAAACTTCCGGTAATTCCTCCATTTTATGGCGATTGCTGCAAAAACCCCTATGATCCAGATTCCTCCCAGATAAGAAAAAAACTTCCATACATTCCAGGATCCTGGCCTAATCCGGTTTCTTTCCCCTGCAATCACAGGATTACCCTTTTGCTGTAAATCCACCTCCATAGATTCTGACGGTTTTTCATCAAGCGGTTCTATCTGTGCGCCATGTAGTCCTTCCAAATCCCAACTCTTCCCATCGCTTAGGCTATGTGTCCCGATGCCCATATTTTCCGCGGCAAAAAGGCTTCCCACCAGATTGATCCCCAAACTAAAAGGAATAAGCAGGCGGACAATCATGACCAGCCACACATAATAATTCCATTTTTTTGAAAAAATCTTTTTTGTCAGCGGTCGGATGCACATAATTAAAATGCCGGTCAGCGTACCGGATAAAGAAAGTGACAAAACTGTCAAAAATACTTGATTTCCCATTACTTCTCCCTCCTGCCTATATGTTCTGATGAAAGAAATCCCGTAATTCTTCTATTTCTTCTTTGGTCAACTGATCACTTGACACCAAAGCTGCCGCCAAATTTCTGGAACTCCCACTAAAAAACTTATCCACAAAACTTCTGGTTTCCCGCTGAATATACTCGTTCCGTCCAAGTACCGGATAATAGTAGTAAACATCCCTTTTTTCCTGAATGATAATTTCCTTGTCTAAAAGCCGCCGGATCAAGGTGAGTACCGTAGTCCGTTCCCAGCCTTTCTTCTTATCCAACGCTGCCCGGATCTCAGATGCATTGATGGCTTTACCTGCCGCCCACAGCACTTCCAAAATTTCAAGCTCTGCATCGGAAACCGTATTTTTCTTTTCCATACCTAAACCTCCTTGTGTTTACTTATGTAGACACTTTTAGTTTACAATCGTAGACACAAGATGTCAAGAGATAACTGCAATTTTTCGATGAAGTGCCTGCTTGCAGTTATTCCTTTCCCAACGCCAGGCATTTTACTTTTTTCACGGTCTTCCCTGCCGAATCCCTATAAGTTACAAAATATTCCATATCCCTGCCCACATGATCCTGCAAGCGGTCAATCCACAACTCTTCCGGGAAGAGATTTAACGACATTTCTGTCATTTTTATTTGATCCGTGATTGTCTTCTGTGATTCCAAATAACGCACATCATACAGAAACCCTTCTGTTGACATATACTTTTCAACCACAATCTGGGTCAGTTCGTAGTCGCTGACTTTCTTGTCAGTGTTGATGTTCAATTGCGACAAATATGTCAACGTCTTATCATATCCGGGATAAAGAAGACCTGACACATCCCCCTGGTTTTTGGTGGAAGCAAAGGTAAGCCTTCCCACCGGAATCTGCCGGCAGACTTCCTCAAAGGTAAGCTCCTCCAAATCCTGCTGGTAAGCTTTTAAAAAGTCCCGGCGTTCTTCCTCATCCAAATCCAGTGTATAGCTTTCCAAACCGTTTGTCCAACGAACCTCATAATACTTGAGAGAATCCATCCGAAAGGCTTCATAAGTCCCCCTCTTAAATCCTTCCTGGTCAAAAACCTCCCCGAAGCCCTCCAGCCCGCTCCCTGGAAACCGATATTTAAAATATTTTGTCCTGCCGTTTTGCAGCTCATATTTTACCAACGCCTCATAAGTCCTTTCCTCCACCAAAGGCGCACTATTGCCCTCATACCCAGTTATCAGCCCCAGCCAATCGTAAGCCCTGGAAAGCTCCTCCCCGGTAAGACACATATTCTCCAAAACCTGGCTGCTATCATCGCCGCTGCCAAGATCTGTGAGCGCAATTGCCATAGATACCGTTTCTCTCTCCTTGGGAATCTGACTTCCCATTTTCCCCCAAAATAAAAAACCACCAAGCACTACTGCCATCACCAGAAACTCCGCCAAAAGATTCCATTTGCCGGTAAAAAACTTTTTGGCATCAAAGGCGATCACCATATTCAACAGCCCATGAATGACCGGCACTCCCATCACCAGGCTAATCACCATGACTACCACCGGGTTTCCCCCTGCTGAAAATACTTTTAACCCGCCTGTAAACCACAAAGCCGCAAGGATCCCACAACTATACCGTACCAGATGCTCTACAAAACGGAAGGTAAACATGCCGCTTTTTCGTTCCACCGGACGAATATTGAATATTACCAGGTTAATGCAGAGCAAAATGCCTGTGCCCCCAATCATAACAAGCAGATATGATAAATGATCCCCCGCTTTCCAATTAACGCCATCCACATACTCTTTAACCCCTGCAGCATTTTCAAGAAGAGATAAGGGAGGAACGTACCTTTTTAACAGATCCAAAAATTCTGATCGATAAAAAGAAGGGCTTAGCGCTTCCAGCATTTTTTCGCTCAACCGGATACCCGCATCCGGCCCCAGCATCAAAAGCGCCAAAAGCCCTATCCTGTACCCTGTATTCTGAGCCAGAAAGAAAGCCAGCATAGAAAGGTTCATCACAAACAAAAAACCAACTATGAGAACAAGACATCCCATCCATACACAAAAAATGTTGTCTTCGTACTCACAATATCCCATAGAAAGGGAGATTTTAAAAAATAAAAACCTGCATAGAACCAATGGAACTGAAAAAATAAAGAAATTGTTTAAGATTCCCGCTGTAAATAATTGACTTCTTGTAAAAGGAATCCCAAAGTAAAGATCCGCCTTGGACTGTACATACAAAAAGCGGAATGCCCCCGCCCCCATGATCACGCCAAAAAGAATAGCAGAAAGAAAAAAAGAGGTGTTCCCCGCCCCCACATAAAAACTTCGTATCTCTCCTGCCGGTACAGCCTTTTTCATAGAAAACAACAGGCAAAACATACCAAGAACATACCAGGATGCTGCCACAAACCCAAGCTTACTTTTCAAATCCTCCCTCAAAAGACCGGGAAACCTTTTCCATCCATCCATCTTATTTCTCCTCCCCAGCAAGCAGCATATCCCACTCCTTCTTAGACAAAATCTTTCCCCGGTGTAAAAATCCCTTTTGGGTACAAATTTTGTCCAGTTCTTCCAAATAATGGGAAACTATAAGAACCGTCAGTTTTCTCCCTTTGGCAGCGCTGGTCAAAAGGGCATTGACTTCCTGACGGATCTTGGGATCCAAACCGTCAAACACTTCATCACACAGAAGATACTTGGTATTTGCACAGATTGCGGCCGCTACAAACATTTGCTTTTTCATGCCCTTGGAAAAAGAATCCACCAGGGCGCTTTCGTTCAGGCCAAATTTTTCTAATAGGTAACAGTACTCTTCCATGGCAAACCCAGGATAAAAATTCCGATAAAAGGATCCAATGGTGAGAGGCGTATCGTTTCTCTCATAATGCTGCCTGTCCGGCATATAAAATACATCCCTTTTGGCAGCCGCCTCCGAAACCTTTTTTCCGTCTATCCTTATCTCCCCTTCATCCGCCCGGTATACGCCGGCGATCAGCCTAAGAAGGGTACTTTTTCCCGCACCGTTTTCCCCCACCAGCCCATAAACGGCGCCGTCAGGGATCATCACCGTCACATGATCCAGGCAGATGAAATTTCCAAACCTTTTAGTTATGTCACAGACCTCTATCATGCCTCTTCCTCCTCCGGTACGCTGGGGATGCCTCCTCTGGCAATTCCAAACTTCTCCCTCATAGCCAAAAGGCTTTCTATCTGCTGCTTTGTCAACCGATTCTGCTTTCCAATGACCTTTTCGGTCAACATAAGAATATTGGCATAATACTCCATAGATTCCAAACGGTAGTAGGCACTGTATGCATCTTCTGCCCAGGTCACCGCACCGTGATTTGCCAAAAGCACCCCGTTATGGGTGTGGCAATAAGGCGCAATCACTTCCGGTACCTCCTTAGAGCCCAGTTCCGCATAAGGCGCAACCGGTACATTCCCCAGCGTGATCACCGCTTCTGCAAGAACCGGCCTATCCAGTGGGATCCCCGCAATGGCAAAACAAGTGCAGATAGGGGGATGGGCATGACAGACTGAGCGGATAGCCGGATTTTCCTGATAAGCCCGCAAATGCATTTTTAATTCCGAAGAGGGCCTGCAGTTTCCCTCCAGCACCTTCCCTTCCAGATCCACTTTCACAAGCATCTTCTTTTTCATAAATCCCTTGGATACTCCTGTCGGTGTGGCCCAAACTTCATTTTCGCCTGTACGGATGGAGATATTTCCGTCGTTTGCCGCAACGAAATTCCTCACATACATCCGCTGTCCAATATCCAAAATAGCTTTCTTAGCCTTTTTTTCCGATAAATAGTCCTGTTTTACTTTTTTTGACATACCCCTTCCCTATTCCTTTCACATGTTCTTCCCATTTGTCATTTTCCCTATCTTTTGCCCACCGGTACAATCGCTACACGATCTTGTGCCGCCGCACATAAATACAGTAATAGAGGATAAATAAAACTGACGTCACAATCCAGGTAAGCGGATAGCTGAACATGACCGTCTTCATATTGTTCCATACAGGTACCACTGCCAAAAGCCATCCGCTGCGTAAAAGACAGATTCCTCCAAAACTCAGCAGCATAGGAACCAGGGCGTCCCCCATCCCCCTAAGGGCGCCTGAAAAGATCTCCACACACACATAGGTAATATAAAAGGGCGCCAAAAACCGTATCATTCCCATGCCGATTGCCAACACTTCCTGATCCTTCGTAAACAGGCTAAGAAGATATTTTCCTCCTGGAAGCAGCATCCCGGTAATGGCAAGAGACGTGACTACTGTCATGCACAGACACTGACGCACCCCGCTGCGTACCCGGCCATATAGGCCTGCCCCGTAATTTTGTCCTACAAAAGTGGTCACTGCAACTCCAAAGGAGCTGACCACCATCCAAAAAACAGAATCTACTTTACTGTAGGCGGTCCAGGCTGCCACCGTACTTGTCCCAAAATAATTCACATCCGCCTGCACGATCATATTGGATAAAGAATAGGTCAACGTCTGTGCCCCTGCCGGCAAGCCGATAGAAAGGATCCTTTGAACCACCCACCTGTGAAAGCGGATCTCCTTAAAACGCATCCGGATCTCTTCCTCAAGGCGGCTTAAGGCAATGCACACCAATGCAGCGCTAAAAAGCTGGGATAAAATGGTGGCAAGAGCCACGCCAATGACCCCCATCCCTAAAACGATCACAAAGAAAATATCCAGCACAATATTTACCAGACAGCTTGCAATCAAAAAATATAAAGGCCGCTTTGAATCCCCCATGGCACGCAGAATGCCTGCTCCCATATTATAAACCAAATTCCCGATCATTCCACAAAAATAAATCCTGATATACACCACAGAATCCGTCATCGTCTCTGGCGGCGTATTCATCCACTCAAGGGCTGCCGGCGCCCAGATAAGGCCTAACGCCATGATAACCGCCCCTGCCACCACCGATACTGCAACTGCCGTGTGGATGGCTTCCCTGACCTGCTTTTTGCCGCCTCCGCCGTAAAATTGGGAGATCGTCACCGTAGCTCCCGCGGAGACTCCGGTAAAGAAGCCTACAAACAAGTTGACGATCATTGCCGCTGCCCCGCCCACTGCCGCTAACGCTTCTTTTCCCACGAAACGTCCTACGATCACTGCATCCACCGTATTATATAGCTGCTGAAAAAAGGTGCCAAGAAGCAAGGGGAAAAAGAATAGCAGCAGTTGTTTCCAGATAACGCCTTCCGTAATTTTATGTTCATTTATGTTACGTTTCATGTACTTATCATCCTTATGTATCTTTTTCCTGTCATATCCACAGATTTCCGTTCACCAATTCAGCCAGGCTGTGAATGAGCATGGCACAAATCAACCAGCGACTGCTCATAAGGCGCTCTTGCAATACCATGTTCTGTCACAATAGCCGTCACCAGTTCATGGTCTGTCACATCAAAGGCCGGGTTAAACACTTTTACCCCCTCAGGAGCCATCCGTTCCTTGTACCACATCTGCGTCACTTCCTGTGCCGGACGCTGTTCGATCCTGATCTCTTTTCCGGTAGGCGTGTGTAGATCAATCGTAGAAGTGGGCGCACACACATAAAAGGGAATTCCATAGTGCTTGGCCACCGTTGCCACCACGGAGGTTCCGATCTTATTTGCCACATCTCCGTTTGCGGCAACCCGGTCACAACCTACAAATACGGCATTTACCCAGCCGTTTTTCATCACCATTGCCGACATGTTATCGCAGATTAAAGTCACATCCACCCCAGCGGAAAACAGTTCATATGCAGTCAGCCTTGCCCCCTGCAAAAGAGGTCTTGTCTCATCTGCGTACACCTTAAATCCATATCCCCGTTCCTGTCCCAAATAAATAGGCGCCGTTGCAGTTCCATATTTACATGTAGCAAGCTGCCCCGCATTACAGTGGGTCAGGATCCCGTCCCCGGGTTTTACTAAACGGAGTCCGTTTTCACCAATTGCATGACATACCCGGATATCTTCGGCTTTCATTTCCACCGCTTCTTTGTGAAGCGTTTCCAGCACCTCCTGTATGCTCTTTCTCTCTTCCCTTCCGGCCATTTGACAGCGCCTGTCCATACGGTTCAAAGCCCATGACAAATTCACCGCTGTCGGACGGGCGGAATCTAAATACTCTTTCTGGGTGTGGAATTTTTCATAAAAGTCTTCAAACTCCATCTCGCCGCCGCTTTCTTTCACAATCCCCTTTGCCAGCACATAAATGCCAAAAGCGGCTGCCACACCGATTGCCGGAGCGCCCCGCACTTTCAATAAATAAATGGCATCCCAAATCTCCTGGGCTGTATGAAGCCTTATTATCTCTGTCTTTCCGGGAAGCCTGGTCTGGTCAATAATTACCACACTATTGTCATTATCGTCCAGATCTACCGTTTCGTAGTCCAATATGCTTTTTTCACCCATTGTCTTTCCCCTTCCTTATTTCATCGATCTCCACCCATACGCTGACACCAAAAATCACTACTGCCAAAAATGCGATTCCCCGCTCAATCCGGGCATTGATCCGTTTCCATCTCTTCTTCCGAAGCTTTTCTCTTCTGCGCTCTAGTTTTCTCTTTTCCCGTTCTTTCTTCTCTTGCCTATTGATTTGTGACATCCTGTCCATCCCCCTTGACTCCTATCGTCTTAATCTATCCCTCATCCATTTGATACGATAACCTCACTGTATTCTCCTTTACAGGCTTTCAGCAGGTCTTCCGGCGCAAGCTCTATCTGGGAACCGATCCTTCCTCCGCTGACAATGATCGTCTCCTTCTCCCGGGCCGACGCATCCAGTCTGGTGATATATTGCTTTTTCATTCCAATGGCTGTACATCCGCCGCGGATATATCCCGTGATCCCGTTGATATCCTTTACATGAATCATGGATACCGACTTCTCGCCAACGCTTTTTGCCGCTTTTTTCAGATCCAGCTCCGCCGCCACCGGAATCACAAAAACAAAATAACTTTTACTGTTCCCCTGTGTTACCAGCGTCTTATATACCTTTTCATAAGGAAGGGAAAGCTTGTCTGCAATCTGTAGCCCGTCTATAAATTCATCACACTCATAAGTATAATGGGTAAAAGGGATTTTTTCCCTTTCCAGTATACGCATTGCATTGGTTTTTATTTCTTTATTCTTTGCCATAAAAACACTCTCCCTTTCCCTGTGTTTTTTATTATCTCATAAATTGCTAAAAAAATAAATGCCTGCTCTATTCCTCACAATAACCACACACAAAACCGGCAGAAAGTCCTCCTGCCGGTTTCATTAAGATTTCGTTTCTATTTCCTTCTTACCGATTCTGCCCTTATTTCTCAGCCAATTCCACTTTCAGCTTTTCTGTCAGTGCAGGAACGATCTTATTCAGATCGCCAACGATTCCATAGTCAGCCACTTCAAAGATAGGCGCTGTCTCATCCTTGTTGATTGCAATGATGATATCAGCTTCTTCCATACCTGCCACATGCTGGATCGCACCGGAAATACCAATTGCAAAATAAACGTTAGGACGTACGGTCTTGCCAGTCTGGCCTACCTGCAGATCTTTCGGTTTCCATCCTGCATCAACTACTGCACGGGAACAACTTACTGTACCGCCAATTACCTCTGCAAGATCCTCTAAGATCTTGAAATTCTCCGGGCTGCCAACGCCACGTCCGCCGGATACCAGGATCTTAGCATCCATAATATCAGCCACGTCGGAAACTGCCTTAACCACCTCTAAGATCTCTACATACTTATCGTTCGGTGTAAAGCCAGGATTGTAATTGATCACTTCCGCCTTCCTGCCTGCTTCCCTGGGAGCCTTCTGCATAACACCGGGACGCACTGTAGCCATCTGGGGACGGAATTCCGGGCAGGCGATGGTTGCGATGGTATTACCGCCAAATGCCGGACGGGTCATGAGAAGCTGGTTGTGAAGCTGCTCTTTGCCCGGGATCGGATTGATCGGGAAATCACCGATATCAAGCTGTGTACAGTCTGCGGTAAGGCCTGTATGGATCCTTGCAGACACACGGGGACCTAAGTCACGCCCAATTGCGGTTGCGCCTACCAAAAAGATATCAGGCTTGAATTCGTTAATCACAGATGCCAACGCATGTGCATAAGGCTCTGTCCTATATTCCTTTAATTCCGGGTCATCCACTACGATCACCTTATCAGCGCCGTATTCTCCAAGGGTATCAGCCAGTGCGCCAACGCCTGACCCAACCAATACTGCAGTTACTTCCGTGCCTAAATCCTTAGCAAGATCTTTGCCTTTTCCAACCAGTTCCAAAGCAATCCCGCTAAGCTCATTATCAACCTGCTGAGCGAAGACAAATACGCCCTTATAATCTTGAATATTCATTTTGAACCTCCATTAATATCTTTATTAGATAACGTGTTTTACTTTTAACTTATCGATAATGTAATCTACGGATTCAGTGGGATCAAGGTTAACCTTTTCGCCTGCACCCTTTCTTACCTTATCGGAAGCCTTTGCGATCTGGGTAGGTGAACCCTTAAGTCCTAAGTTGGAATCTTCTACATCCACCAGATTAGCCCTTCCCCATACAGTGATCTCTGCATTGTATGCATCGAAGATCCCGCCGGGAGTCATATAACGAGGCTCATTTAATTCGGCAAGCGCCGTGATCAGGCAAGGCATTTTAGCCTTTAATACATGATATCTGTCATCGTACTGGCGCTCAACAATTACGCTGTCACCTTCGATCTTAATATTCTGTGCATAGGAAATTACCGGAATCCCAAGATGCTCGGAAATCTGAGGCCCAACCTGTGCGGTATCGCCATCAATTGCCTGACGTCCTGTAATAATCAGGTCATATTCCAGATTGCGGATAGCCCCTGCCAGTGTCTGGGAGGTTGCCCATGTATCCGCGCCGCCTAATACTCTGTCTGTTACAAGGATACCCTTGTCAGCGCCCATAGCCATAGCCTCACGCAGAACTTCCTCCGCCTTGGGAAGACCCATGGTCACTACTGTGACCTCTGCTCCATACTGATCTTTTAATCTAAGGGCTGCTTCCAGACCTGCCTTGTCATCAGGATTCATGATCGTAAGCATTGCACCTCTGTCAAGCGTACCATCAGGATTAAACTTAACGCCACCCTTGGTATCAGGTACCTGTTTAATACAAACAACGATTTTCATTGTATTTCTCTCCTTATTTATTATCTGTTAATTTTCTGTTACCGGATTTATACTGCAACATATCATTCTCATAAGCAAATACTCGTAACTGCTTCTATTCTCATTTGCTTATTCGCGGCTATTTCAGCAGGGCACCGGAGATAACCATTCTCTGAACTTCGGATGTTCCTTCGTAGATCTCGGTAATCTTAGCATCCCTCATCATGCGTTCTACATCGTACTCTCTGATGTAGCCGTAGCCGCCGTGGAGCTGAACCGCCTTGGTGGTCACTTCCATAGCAACCTCTGCTGCATATAATTTCGCCATAGCTGCCTCTACCGTATAAGATTTCTGGGTAGCTTTCGCCATAGCAGCCCGGTATACCATATACTGTGCGGCCTGAACCTTGGTTGCCATATCAGCAAGCTGGAACTGGGTATTCTGGAATGCGCCGATTGCCCTTCCGAACTGCTTTCTTTCTTTTACATATTCTACCGTACGCTCTAAAGCGCCTTCTGCAAGACCAAGAGCCTGTGCAGCGATACCGATACGTCCGCCATCAAGGGTATGCATAGCAATACCAAAGCCCTTGCCTTCCTGGCCAAGGAGATTTGCTTTCGGGATACGGCAGTCTGTAAAGATCAGCTCATAAGTTGATGAACCGCGGATACCCATTTTCTTTTCCTTTGTACCAAAGGTAAAGCCCGGAGTTCCCTTCTCTACGATAAATGCGGAGATCATCTTTTTACTTCTGCCCTTTGCATCCGTTACAACGCTGGTAACTGCAAAGATCACATAAACATCAGCTTCTTTACCGTTTGTGATAAAGATCTTGGAGCCGTTGAGCACCCATTCATCCCCATCCAAAACAGCCTTTGTCTGCTGGCCCTGTGCGTCTGTACCTGCACCAGGCTCGGTAAGACCGAATGCGCCAAGCTTCTCGCCCTTTGCAAGGGGTACTAAGTATTTCTGCTTCTGCTCTTCTGTTCCGTATGTCATGATCGGGTCACAGCAAAGAGAGGTATGTGCGGAAACGATAACGCCTGTGGTACCGCAGACTTTGGAAAGTTCCTCCACGCACATAGCATATGTTAAAGGATCACAGCCCTGTCCGCCATACTCCTTCGGAACAGGGATTCCAAGGAAACCGGCTTTTGCCATCTTTTCAACGGTCTCTCTTGGGAAAACTTCTGTCTCGTCCACTTCCTGAGCCAGAGGCTTTACTTCTTTTTCTGCGAACTCTTTAAAAAGAGTCCTAGCCATTTCATGTTGTTTGGTTAACATAAAATCCATGATATTACTTCCTCCATTTGTTGTTTTCTATCGTTATATTTCCTTAAGGGCGGGGCAAGGTGCAAAACCGCTTCCTGCCCCAAAAGCCCCCTTATTATTTCTTGGAGTAGTCGTAGAAACCTACGCCGGTCTTCTTTCCAAGCTTGCCTGCACGAACCATCTTGCGAAGAAGAGGATGAGGACGGTACTTGGGATCGCCAGTCTCGTTCTGGAGCACTTCCATGATCGCAAGCACGATATCAAGGCCAACCAAGTCTCCCAAAGCCAGAGGGCCCATGGGATGGCTTGCGCCAAGCTTCATCGCCTCATCAATATCCGCTACGCTTGCAATGCCTTCTGCATAAATGCCAACTGCCTCGTTGATCATAGGAATCAGGATCCTGTTAACAACAAAGCCGGGAGCTTCTTTCACCTGTACCGGTGTCTTGCCAATCTCTACAGCGATTGTTTTGATCTTTTCTACCATATCATCCGGTGTGTTCTCGCCCGCAATCACTTCTACCAGTTTCATCCGGTCTGCCGGGTTAAAGAAATGCATACCGATCATTGGCCTGTCAAGACCTGCACCGATCTCTGTAATGGATAAAGAAGAAGTGTTGGAAGCAAACATGCACTCAGGCTTCACAATACCCATTAATTCCTTAAAGGTATCTTTCTTGATCTTCATATTCTCAGGGGCAACCTCTACGATCAAATCGCAGTCTGTACAGATATCCTTTAAACCACAGGTGATCTTAGCCATGATTGCGTCTGCCTTCTCCTGTGAAATCTTCTCCTTGCCTACCAGGAAATTCATATTCTTCTGAATTCTGGCTTTTCCGCCTTCAGCGAACTCCATCTTGATATCGCAGAGGCATACTTCATAACCGTCTGTCATTGCAAAAGCCTGTGCAATTCCGGCACCCATGGTACCTGCACCGATAATACCTACTTTCATTTTCATTCCTCCTGTTTTTGTTAGTTTGTATTTTTCACCGCCAAAAGGTACGCCACATGGCACACCACATAACGCTGCCTTCCGGCAGTGGTGAAATCAAGTTAAAAACAAATTAGCAGTTTTTAAAAGGCTCTTTCACTTTTTCTTTGTTTTTGTCAAGGAAAAACGCCATACCGTACTTCTGGTCTTCTGTCTCGAAGCAGTCGCCGAAAAGCTTCTCTTCGATCACAATTGCCTGATCCATATCTACGTCAAGGCCTTCGTTAATTGCCTTCTTACAATTTCTCACTGCAATGGGGGCATTCTTTGCAATGCCTGCTGCCATCTTCTCTGCAGCGGGCATCAATTCTTCCTGGGTATAAACAGCGTTAACCAGGCCGATCCTGTACGCCTCATCCGCTTTAATATTCCTTGCGGTATAGATCATCTGTTTCGCCATCCCGGCGCCTACAAGACGGGCAAGCCTTTGTGTGCCGCCAAAGCCCGGTGTAATGCCAAGGCCAACTTCCGGCTGGCCAAACACTGCGTTGTCAGAACAGATCCTGATATCACAGCTCATGGAAATCTCACAGCCACCGCCAAGTGCAAACCCATTGATGGCAGCGATCACCGGGATCGGGAAAGTTTCCAGTTTCCGGAATACATCGTTTCCTTTCTTCCCGAAAGCTTCCCCTTCTTCTTTGGTAAGGGTACTCATTTCCCCGATATCTGCGCCGGCTACGAAGGACTTCTGGCCTGCACCTGTTAAAATAAGACACCGGACTTCATCAAGGTTTACCTCGTCTAATGTTTTGTCCAGTTCTTCCAGAACCTGTGAGTTTAAAGCGTTTAATGCCTTTTCGCGGCTGATGGTGATGATGCCGTATGTACCTTTTTGCTCATATACGATAAATTCCATTTTAACCTCTTTCTGCACTTTCTGCCAGTACTTTTTACCTATTCCCAGACATTCTGATAAGCAGACCTAAAAACTTAAGCCTGCTTATCCTTAACTTGTTAATTAATCCTCAATTTTAACGATGGTAGAGCAACCCATGCCGCCGCCGATACATAAAGTAGCAAGACCTGTCTTAGCGCCTTTCGCCTGCATCTCATGAAGCAGTGTTACAAGGATACGGCACCCGGAAGCGCCTACGGGATGTCCCAGAGCGATTGCACCGCCGTTAGGGTTAAGCTGCTTATCCACATCGATTCCCAGATCCTTTCCAACTGCCACGGACTGTGCTGCAAACGCTTCGTTTGCCTCGATGATATCGAAATCTTCAATCTTCATGCCTGTCTTCGCAAGAACTTTCTTGGTGGCTGCCACAGGGCCGATTCCCATCACTTCAGGACGTACGCCTGCAAGAGCGCCTGCAACAAAAGTTGCCATAGGCTTCACGCCAAGTTCTTTCGCTTTTTCTTCGCTCATCACTACGATTGCAGCGGCGCCATCATTGATACCGGATGCATTTCCTGCGGTAACAAATCCGTCAGGATTGATGGAGCGGAGTTTCGCAAGCCCTTCAATGGTAGAGCCTGCACGAGGGCCTTCGTCCACCTTAAACTCAACCATTTCTTTTTTCTTCTTAACCATAACCGGTACGATCTCTGCATCAAAAGCGCCTGTCTTCTGGGCATTTTCTGCTTTCTGCTGGCTCTTTAATGCAAACTCGTCCAGTTCTTCCCTGGTAAGGCCCCATTCCCTACAGATATTGTCTGCTGTAGTGATCATATGGTAATCATTAAATGCATCCCAAAGGGCATCTTTGATCATGGTATCTACCAAAACACCATTGTTCATTCTATATCCGTAACGACCCTGAGGAATTGCATAAGGGGCCATGGACATATTTTCCATACCGCCTGCTACGACGATATCCGCATCCCCTGCCATGATCATCTGTGCTGCCTGGTTGACACAGTTAAGACCGGAACCGCAAACCACGTTCATGGTAACTGCAGGCACTTCGATAGGCAGTCCTGCCTTAATCGATGCCTGACGGGCTACGTTCTGCCCAAGACCAGCCTGGATGACACATCCCATGTATACCTGGTCTACTGCTTCGGGAGCTACCCCGGCCCTGTTTAAAGCCTCCTTGATAACAATTGCACCAAGCTCAGCGGCAGGTGTTGTGCTGAGCGACCCGCCCATGGTACCGATTGCAGTACGGCACGCACCGGCTAAAACTACTTTCTTTGCCATTGTTCATTCCTCCGTTTGAATAAAAACTTATTTTTATTATACTTTTCCCTGCAATGATTGTTAATTTTTTATCATTGCCAACGGCTTCATTATACCATAGAGCGTCTATTTTTGCAATCTCTTCCTAGTAAAAGATCTGTGCAATAGGTGAAGTTTCATTAATGATCAAGGTTTTATTATTTCCTGTCATGGTCTTTTTCGCCGCGTCCAGGGATCTTAAGAATAAGTAAAAATCCGCCTTCTCCGGGTCATTATAGGCATCGCTTAAAATCCGCATATATTCCGCCTCCCCTTTGGCAATAATCTCCTGTGCCTGGGCATCCGCTTCAGACTGCATGACAATGATCTCCGCATTGGTGTTGTTGGAAATCTCCTTTGCTTCCTCCTGCCCTTCCGCCTGATAGGTTGCCGCAATATTATTCCGTTCAGAGATCATACGCTCATAAACCGCATTTTTGTTTTCATCCGGCAAATCCAAAGACTTGGTTTCTACCGCCAGCAGCGTAATGCCATATTGTGCAAGCGTATCGCCGATATTATCCTCTATAGCCTGGGCCAGTTCCCCGTCACGTCCGCTGATCACCTCTTCCTGGCTGAGGCTGCTGATCACATTTTTTAAACTGTTGTACACGATCGTATCGATACGGAACTCTGCGTTACTCTTTTGTGCGCTTAAGGTCTGTGTATACTTATAGGGATCATCGATCTTCCATAGCACAAAGCAGTCCGCTATCATGGATTTCTTATCTTTTGTCATCACATCGCTTACCGCAAGATCATATAACAGCACTTCCTTTTCAATTTTTTCCGCCGTCTGGATAAAGGGGATCTTCATGCTAAGCCCTGGCTGGCTTCTAATGCTCTCAATCTTTCCAAACTGTTTGATTACCGTGTACTCATTGGGATAAGTGACTACAAGCCCTGCATTGGCCACGATCAATAGAATAAAGAACACCATGATTCCTGTTCCCAACAAAGATTTCTTCTTCATAATCCATACCTTCCTTTCCCTTTTATTCCTTTTCCTCTTCGGAAACCTCTCCCTGACCGGAATCTGTTCCCGCCGCACTAAAACGCCCCGTACTTTCTAAGCCGCCCGCTGTCCCGGCTTCTCCTGAAATATTTGCAAAGGACTCCAAAGGCAGCATGGTCTGGGTACTTCCATCGCTTCTTTCAATGATCACCTTCATATCAGGCAGGATCTCTTCCATAGTCTCATAAAACATTCTTTGTTTGGTAATAAGCGGGTACTTCTGGTATTCCGCATATAGCTCATTGAGCCTTGCCACCTGCCCTTTTGCCTGGTTCACCCGTTCCTCCGCCTCCGCCTGGGCCGTCTTTAACGTCTCATCGGCCAAAGCCCTTGCTGCAGGGATGTCTTCATTCCTCTTTTGGTTTGCCTTATTGATGGAAGTCTCTTTTCCCTGCTTTGCATTCTCCACGTTCTTAAAGGCGTTAATCACCTCCTGGGTAGGCGGCTCCGCATCCTGGATCGTAATATTTACAAGCTGTATGCCAATGTCTTCCTCTTCTAAACGTCCTATGATCTTTTCCTTGATGGAAGCTTGTATCTCATTCTTCCCGGTAGTGATCACACTGTCCACATCATATAGCCCGATCGTGTCCCTGATATAGCTTTGGGTCAGCATCTTTAAAATATCTATGGGGCTTTCCGAAGAATACAAAAATTTGATAGGATCCGTCACCCGGTACTCCACATAAAAATCCACATTTACAAAATTGTAATCCCTGGTGATCATAAACGATTCATCGTCCACTGATTGGTCACTGTCCGTGCGGTATCCGATCGGGAACCCGTTAATGGTCTTCGGGACTTTATGAAGCCTTTGGATATACGGAAACTTTAAATGAATCCCCGATTCTTCCACCACCGACGGTACGCCAAAGGTGCTGACTACCGCATATTCATTTTCCTTCAGGGAATAAACGCTGCCCGCAAGCAGGTACAAAACCACTATGACCCCTATTGCAATGCCTGTCATCTTTCTGATCTTTGCGCCTAACTGCCCTGGCTCCTTTTGCTGGAAAACATTACTCTTCTTCTTTCCTAACATGACTCATCCTCCTTTTGTTTTTTGATGCCGCTTATAAGTCGCCCCCACCCGTAAAACGGGTGGCTAGGGACGCGGGCTATAAGCCCGCCC
>CAJUCN010000010.1 GCA_910585005.1 uncultured Lachnospiraceae bacterium
TCCATTTTGCTTATCTGGGTAGAATCTGGTGCCGTCTGGAAACATTAAATCATTAATTAATTCACCAACAACTACTGCTGAAGGCAAATTTTTCTGATTTGTGCATGCTGACACTTCTTCCGTTGTTTTTAATATTCTCTTCTTAATAAAAGCATTATGATATTTTTTTATTATATCAACAATAAATTCTGATAATGTAGACATTTCTTCCTCCTTAATCTGTAAAAATACTATTGATCTGTTCATCCGTCACCGGAGCTGTAAGATATGCATACAGTGATGTCCCATCAGGCATCCAAACTACACGCGGATCCGTATGAAAGTAATAAACATTTCCAAGATGATCCTGGTATTCTGCTAATAAATATCTCCCATCTACTACTGCTGTTACATTTACAATATTATCTTCCACTTTTCAGCCTCCTATCGCCTTTCCTTGATAACAGCATACGCCACGCCTAGCTGCCGCTCAACTTCTTGACCTTCCTTTATACATATAACATTATTGCAGACTGCTTTACATGGCCGATCATCTGCCCCTAGTTCCGTTTTTTTCACCGATTCTATCCCATAACCAGTCTTATCTACTGCCGGATCTTCCATACCTTTTATAAACCTATCAAAAAAAACTATCAGCAATCCTCTCTGTGCCGTAATAAAACCATATGAGCTGCCTTTCGTCCTGGAAGAAGGTTGTTTATATGTATTCACTGTCATTGGCACAAATGGGTCATCTGCCTCTTTAAAAGAGTTTTCCTTCAAGTCTGCAAAAAATTTGGAAACCTTGCCAAACAAAGTCGCCAGGGTATCCCCGGACTGTAAATCATCTCGGGTTAAGGCTGTCTCAAACACCGCTGCAAGCTCATACTCATGCTTTTGATCTTCAGAATCCCTTTTCAAAATCCTGTACATCCTGTTGGTGCCCTTAAGCAGTTCCATCAAGATGGTGTCCTTCCGGTCAAGCTGCTTTTCCTCCCCTACCTTTACCCGGGGCAGTGCCATAAACTGGTTTTGTATAGCATTTTTATACTTTTCATATTCTTCTAAATGCTCATAAAAATATTTTTTTCTCAGAAAATCATTGACGGAAAAGTCAAACGTAATTTCTGCTGCATTACTCACCCGCATCCCAATATTGTATTGATACTCTACTTCCTTTTCTTCCAGTATTGGGATCCGGTCACCATACTTATCCTGTCCAATTATAATCAGTTTCTCCACACCCATATTGTCCATGGCATACAGCCCGATCTGGCGCAAGACATACTCTCTATTCAGTTCGAGATTCGTCAGCACACAAGTAATATGAGTATATTCACCCTGCGCTTTGACTTCATCAAGCTGTATCTGCTGTCTTTCATCAACAACATTTGTTAATATTTCCAAACTGGAAGAACTGCCGGAACCTGTCACTGCCCTTGTAAGATGCATCTGCATCTCACCGGCATTTACTTTTGCCATGTATTCTTTTCCTGCTGTTGTGAGACAAAAATTCATCCTTCTACCACTCCTCTCACGATACCGATATATCCTCCTGCAATCCCATAATAAATCTTTGATGTTGAATTCCGGATCAGGCGGTTGATAAACTTATAGGATAAATGTGCAGGTCTTGCAAGCCGCACGGCTTCGTCCGCAATCTCAAATGTTTCAACCAGATAGTCGCTGTTCACATACACATCAAAATGATACTCTGACGGATGTTCCACAATTGTAACTGCATTTGCTGATAAAATTTGAAAAACAAGGTTTTCCAGCATTTTCACTGTGGCAGGCGGGTTACTGTTTAATTTTGCCAAAACCCTCGCTCTCCGCTGCATCAGAGTGAGTGAAGAATTCCTTTCTATTCCGAATTCGTCTTCCCATTGGTCAAGGGAATATGTGGCTGATTTGACATAAAACTGCTTTAGAAGCTCTGTAAGTTCCATTTCCATCCGGTCAATCTCCGGCTGCTCTGCAATAAACAGTTCTGCCATTTCCCTCATCTGTGCAACAAAAGGCGGCACACATTTATTGAGCATCTGTTTCCTCCTTCACTGTAATCACAGGCATCTGTGGTACTGGAAACTGCCTGCTTGCAAGCCTGATACTTTTGTCCTCCCCGTTGATCGTAAATGACACAACATCAATTACACCCGGACAATCGAACAGAAAGTTAACCATACCAAGATATGATATGGTTTGAGACTGAAAAGCCGTATCCTCACAATATTTTGCAAGCAGCTTATAAAGACTATTTTGTATTGTTTCTACAGCATAACCCTTTTTTACCAGCACATTAGCTGCCACAAACAGATCTATCGCCTGGCCGCTGGTTACCAACACATCGGCTCCGATTGGGCGCTGGGATTCTATATGATTTTCTACCTCTTCAATCAATTTTTGCGGTGCTGGTTCATTTCCATCTGCAATGATCACCACATCCACGGTTCCCGGTCCTCTTGCAAGGTCATACACCTTCACTTTAGAAACCCCCGATACCTCCTTCGCCCACTGCACATAATGGGCGATATTTCCAGAATTAGCAGGCGTCCGTATATGCTCCAGTGTTCTTTCCCTCAAAGAATCATCAGACTCTGTATCATAGCCTCCCGTGGCTGCAAGGGCATTAACCACTTTTGTAATGCGGCTTGTATCCGCTTTATTTATACTGCCTGCTGCCACATTGCCAATATCTCCAGCTAATGCACACACTGCCCGGGCTTTTACATTCCCTTCAAAGGGAATAGTAAAACTGTCTGGTACTGCAAAAACAATATCCCCGGCATAAAGCTGTACCCAGTAATATGTCCCAGGCTCCCCCTGCAGTTCCACCTCTGCTTCCGCATAGGTTGCCTCTCTCCGCGTAATCCCATAGTCGCTGCAGGCACTGTCCAGGTTGCTGCCCGTGGCAGTTTCCACAAAAGCCTGCGGCAGGATAGACTCGATGTCCTCTGAATAGATCCGTGCAAGTTCATTTGCAACTGCCTGAAGGTTATCTGCCGTCCATGTCCCTTCCCGCTTGTCCGCTTCCGTTTCCAGTCTGGCTTTCATCCTTCCCAATATTGCTATAAAATCATTATTCATTGTATACCTCGCTTTCATGGGTAAATCTTCCATAAACAGTCGTCACAGTATAACCTACCACAACTACGGAAGCTTCATGAACGAATGAAAAATCAGAAAGCTCTTGAATATATGGATTTATCATCAATGTCTCTGTGATATACCTTTTGATCTCACTGTCAATGATCTCCGGGCTGTTCGCCAGCCCAATCACATTTTCGATTTCCGTGCCATATGTATGACTGTATGCCTGCCAGACAAAACGCTTTGTTTTTAGTGCTTTATAGATCCAAACCTTCAAAGCCTCATCCTTTTCAATCAGGTAAGGTTTTCCGCCCCTGCGGAGCAGGCAATTGTTATCGTAATCATATGCCAGCTCCCGGAATACTGGCAGATGCTCTTCCGCCGCTGCCTCCTGTGCCGTATCCTGCACGGTAAAAGGGAATATACTGCTCATCCTGCCACCTTTCCGCAAATAAAAAAGCTGTTACCTACGCGCTGCACTAATACCTGGTCATCAGGCTGTACCCTTAACTCCTTGTAAAGATCCAATAAAAACTGTTTTAATCCATCTGAAATAAACTCTTCCGCATCCAATATCTCCTGCAGCTCCTCATCCTTATTTGAAGTAATAAGGCCATTGTAAAAGATATGATCCTCTATCACCTGTCCATTTATGGCAATGCTGAGCGGTTCTACACCTACAATGCTTGCGGTTGTCATATCATACCCGTTAAATGCTTTGCCCTGGCGTTTCATTATTTCCAGCATCCGTGCAAACGAATCACCCTGTGCCATCTTATCACCCCTCTCAGGCAACTGTATCAAACCGCAGTCCAAGCGTCGCCGTGTGTTCTGCATCCCTTATGGTATGGCTGTCCGATATAATAACAAACCGCCCCCGGATCTTGGAATTCACTTTCTCAACAATAACTGCTTTCCCTGTCTGGAAATCTGGGTAGCCTTTTACTACAATCTTCCCGGATTCCTCGATGCCCTTTAATAATTTTTCTGCCTCTGCCAATGGATCCAATTCACTGCCGGATATTTTATATGCATCCCGTATTGTTCCATATTGTTCCATTCCATTAGACACTTCACCCACTGGCTGGTCTGCCGCATCCAGCAGCACCACTTTGTTGACCATGTTCTCAATACTGCTCTTATAACTCCCATCTGTAACATAATCATCACCAGTCACTATCCCGGCAAGCACTGCGCCATATTTTTCAATGCACAGGCTCGTTCCTTCCATATAAATATGGGCATCCGCACCTTCATACGCTTCCTTCACCACCTGGCTGATGCTTTTCTCCCCGGTGCTTATGATTTCCACTTCCCCTCCCGGATCGTAAATGCTTCCGCATGGTATCCCGTTTTCTCCACACACCATTGCTGCCACCGTTCCTGGCGATCCCTTATATACTCCCATGGCTTTGCTACGCAGGTACCAGGCATAGTCATAAGCCATGTTCTGCATAGTAATTCCGCTCTCTGACCTTTCTTCGGTCACGATAATGCCATCAAACCAGATTCTTCCGGATTCCGTCATGATCAGCCTGCCGCCTTTACCTGCAGCCACGTTATGAATGGTTTTACTGTCCGGTGCATACAGATAGGATATGGTTACTTTTCTTGCAAGCTGGTTTTCGTCTCCACTCCAGCTAATACTTTCTATATGTTTGGAAAAATCCACCCCGTCAACCGATATATTCATCCCGGCATCACCAGCCTCATTCCAGCAGATACCCGGTCTTCCGCCAGGCCATTTGCAGCTGCTATAACTTTCCATCGGGAGCCGTCATTGTAATAACGTCTTGCCAGGCTCCATAAAGAATCATTCTGCATAACTGTCACCACCTTAGGTATTACATTTCCTGTGTTCCTGTCACAGAGTCCTGTCTCCGTATACCGCCTTACCCAGCTTGCCACCTGACCGGTATTCAGATCCCGTGACTCCGTAAATGACCATGAGATATAAATATCTTCCTGTCCTTCTTTGTAGGTTTCATTCATAGATGATACCGTGAATAAAGTGTTTACATCCGTTCCGGATATAATAATCCGCAGCGTCTTTTGCCCGTTTTTCGCTTTTTTCACCGCCTGGACAATTGTTTCCGGAGCATTTCCCGTATAAAAGGGGCTTGTCCTGTCAGGAAGAAATGTTGTAAGTGTCACCTTTATCAGTCCCCTGTTTCCCGGAACGTTCACTTCACCCACATTAAGCAGGTCAATGGTTTTATCTTTACTATCCTGTGTTATACTTATCTCGCGGGGATTTACAGCCAGTTCATACTGGCTGCCTTCCGTAATGATTAGAATACTCCTTGTTTTTCTCATTGGTTATCCTCCGCCTCTTCCAGCCTTTTCACTATTTCATCCGCTACCCTTTCAATATCGCTGTCGCTACGGACTTCCATATGTTCAATGTTGATTTGAAATTTCTTCTGTCCTCCTGTCTGCAGGGTTTCGCTGTTCGGCAGTATCTTGCTGCCTGCAGGAAGATTTAAAAGCTCCGGTCCGTGTTCTCCTACAGTGGTCCATCCACCCCTGAAAAATGATGTCCCTGTAGCGTTTGATGCAATATTCTGAAAACTGCCGGAACTTCCGCCTTCCGTTTCTCCTGCATCCCCTCCGCGGATCTTCCTTATTGCAGAAGCAACAAAGTCTATCCCTTCACCGATTTTGGAAAATACCGGTCCTATCACATCCCATACAGACTCTATAATACCCTGTACATAAGGGAATGCCCATTCTATTGCATCAGCTACAAGTCCGCATAACTCAATAGCCAGGTTGGCAATCGGTCCTATTACATCCCATGCTGTAGACAATACACTTGCTATTGCCGGTCCGGCCGTAGCAAATATTTTCTGCAGCAGACTCGTTTCAGAACCCATTTCACCATAAATCCGGGAAACTATGCTCCCTACATCCTGGATAATTTCTGACACCACCGGCATGACTGCAGCTACAACGGACGAAAGCCCAGCAAAATTATTTGCAATTGTAGGAATTACGGAAGAAACAACTTCCGCCAATGTCATGACTACTGGTTCCACCGCTGGAAGCAGGTTTACGAAATTGTCCTTTAAAGTGAGAATTGCCGGGAGTGCCTGCGTCATTGCTCCCTGGAACATGGAACCAATCTGGTGAACTACCGGCTTAAGTGTCGCTGCCACTCCGGAGATTCCGCCTGCAAGTTTCTCAAAAACCGGTCCGGCTTTTTCGATCATGCCGCCTATAGCCTCTGTCATTTCCGGCAGTTTTTCGATTATACCTTCTAAGGCTGTCTGGATATATGGCAGCACCTTTTCTCCCAGACTGGTAAGCATAACACTTCCGGCATTTTTAAGCTTATCTGCCATTGCAGACACGGATGCTGTCTGCGTCTTGAATGCTGCATCCGCCGCACCGGAAGCTTCCCGCATGGCATCCGTCTTTTCTGCAAAATTTTCGGCCTGGTTTCCTGCAAGTGCCAGCACTGCATTTTTTGCTTCCACACTGGAAAACAAATTTGCAAAGGCTACTGTATCGCCATCCACGGATTCCATTAGCTTCGACAGGATTCCCCCCAGCCCCTCACTTTCCAGTGCCGCTGCACCGGAAGCATATCCCATTCCTTTCAGGGCTTTCTCCATCTCGGATGACGGGGAAAGAAAAGACTGCATAGTTGCTTTCAGCTGTGTCGTAACCTCCGCCGTGCCGCCTGTGACGCCTGTCAGGGTGCTCATGGCACCGAATAATTCTTCCTGGCTAACCTTCAAAGCAGAGGCAAGCGGTACCACCTGCCCCATGCTGGATGCCAGCTCCGGAAAACTTGTCTGGCCAAGCTTTACCGTCATAAATGCCAGGTCGGAAGCTTTCTGCATTGCCTCCGCTGACGTATCCCCGTAGCCTTTCGTCACGGCGGACAAAAGATTAACGGAATCTGTAGTAGTCGCATTCCCGGCCTTTGCCGCTTTTGCCGCAATCTCCAGCTGCTTAACCGACTCTGATGATTCTCCAAACGCGGATACAACCTGATAAAGCCCATCGGTCAGGTCTGACGTGGCTGCACCCGTATCAATTGATACCTGCTTTAACTCCTTGGACATGCTTTGGAGTTTGCCGTTCACATCTCCATCCAAAAGGGTTCCGACATTCTGCATCTGCGCCTGGTACTCTACTGCCTGGTGTACTGCCATCCCCCCGGCTGCTGCCACGGTTATAAAAGCTGCTGCCGTGCCGATCAGTGCGGCCTTGCCAATCGCTTTGACTGCCTTTTCCGCACCATGTACCGCAATCTTTATCACTTTACTGCCTTTGATCTTATCCAAATGGCTTTTTATATTCTCTATTTTCTCAGATGCCAGCTCCGTCTTCGCTTTTAGTTCAATCGTCTTTTTGGCTATTGGTTCAAGCTTCTTTTTAACCTCTTCTATCGCCTTATAGGCTGTGGTGTTCTTAAGTTTTAGTTCCTTCTCCTTCACTTTCTGTTTGTCCAGCTTTTGAAGATCCTTTTTTGCTTTCTCCACTTCTCCCCGGAAACCACTGGTGGATTCCCTTGCCTGCTTCATCACACCGCTTACATTATCTTTAATCGACAACACGGCTCCAAACACTTCAGACATTTCACCCACCTCACTTTCCTGAAATGCTTTTCGTTATCACTGTAAAAGCCTCCAGGAAAGCCTCTTTCATGTTCTGAACTTCCTGCTCCCGGTTCAGCTCTGCCACCGCCTGGTAAACAGCCAGCTCATCCGGCGTCAGGGAAAGGATCTCATCCGGCTTAAATCCATGCTGCATCCAGTACCCTGCCGTCCACATGATGCGCGACTGTCTTAGGAGTTTTTTATTTCTTCCGTCTCCCCAATCACTTCAATCCCGGTATCTCCCAGAACCCCTGATAGCGTCAGCACTCTTTTAGCAATAAAATTCCGCTCCGTAGCCGTAAACATTTCCGTGATTTTGTATTCCTGCCCGGTCTTAAGCTGTCCATTTGCCACAAGTACCTTTGCCGCCTCTTGCAGAGTCTTTGATGCACAGTAAATGGTGTACTGGTCAATTTCAAGGGAATCATCCGAAAATTCGTAACATTCGCTTATTTCCTTATCCGAAAGCCCCCTGACTTCAAGCACCATATCATCCATATCTTTAAGCCTCAGTTGCTCTGTCCGGTGCTTTTTCCTCTCCTCCATCCTTTTGGCTGCCTGCTGTGCAAATTTTTCAAACATAATTACTTTGCTGTCCATAATTTACATTCCTCCTACTCTTCTTGAATTTGGTCTAATGGAATCATGTCTGACGGGGTAAAAGAAAATGGATAATCCTGTGTTACCACTTTGCCTTTTTCCCACTCAAACCCAAACTCCGACAAAGCCACGTTCCCGATCTGGTAGCGCTCTGTCTGTGCCCCTGTTGCATCCGGATCCTTCAATTTGGCAATGATTGTTGCCCGCGGATCCCTTCCTTTACTAATTTCCTCCCGTACATCCTCAAAACGCGAAAAGGCTTTTGCCAGAGTTATCGTGCCCTCGCCTTTCTGTCCGGTAATCTTGGTATCCACGTCCATTCCCATCTGCACGTCTTCACGGTTTATTGTCACTTTTACTGAAATTTTGGTCATTTCTGCAAGCAGGAAGCCGTTAAACCACATCTCTGCCCATGTGCCGGAAAGCACACGGTTTCCTTTAATTGTTTTCATACCACTCCTCCTACATCTCCATCTGTAGTTTTAAATCTTCTGCTGCATCCAGGAATTTCACGACACCAGACAAAAACATCCAGCTTCCAGTATTGGCCTCTTTCAGCTCCTGTTCCGGCATTTCCTCCGTATCAATTCCATGCCCTTCCAGATATTCCCGGTTCAGCTCCGCGCTTACTTCCACATAATTTTCCGCATTCCCGTCAAGAATGGAACCCTGTATTTTCCGGAAGTAATCGTTTACCGCCCCTACAAACATCTGCTTGTTGTCATAGCTGTTTACTACCTTCCCTACATAATTCTCTTCAAAGGTCGTGTGTATATCATGGAGCAGCACATCCATCCCTTCCACAATTTTTACTTTTTTCAGGTCTTCCGTCTTTTCCTCCGATACCGTCACAAGGCTTGTAACGCCTCTTCCAACCTTATATTTTTCGCCGTCAAATACAAGGATGAATTTCCCTGCATCAATTGCTGCATCTGGATCCTCTTCCATCTGTGCATCCACTACCTCCGGCAATGCATAATAAGTACTGCTCTGTGTAAGCGGCAGCCCCGCAAGGATTCCTGCAATCCGGCAGGTGTATTGTGCAGCAGTATACTCTGCTGTTTCATCCTGGTCTTCCCATCTTGCCGTAATATGGCCGGTAGAAAAGTTGATAATATGCTCGTCATCCGCCTCGCAGGATGGAAGCACCGCCTTGACCTTTTTTCCTTTTGCATGTGTTTCCTTCAAAAATTGCTTCACGGCCTGCATCTGTCCGGATACATAGCCTGGATACGCCAGATAATCAATGTTCATCGGAATGATTTCTTTCAGCGTCCCTTCCAGATCCGCAGTCCCATCCTCTTTCTTTATCATCCGGATTGCAAGAACCTTCTGCGGCGATCCTTTAAAGGCAAGTTTAAGCATCTTTAAATTTGCCTCTGTCCAGTCACCCTTTTTCAGTTCTTTTTCCCGCCTGTATGGCGTAAGAAACTGTTCTAACGTATCATCTTCTAACAAAATGGCTGCCATTCCCCGGCTGCTTCTCTGCACAGCGGTCACCGCTTTCTGCTGAAAACTGATCAGTATTTCAGGTAATCCCATCTTTTTTCCTCCATTTTATTCTAAGGTTTTCTGCCAACGGCTCCAAAACAGCAAAAGGAACCGTATCAATAAATTTCAGCGTCATCTTGTAATGTCCGATGTCATCGGTTATGTCCATCTGTGCGGATGGATAAAATGCCCTTCCGTTAATAAAGAAGAACGGTTTAAAAATTCCGTCCAGTTTATCAAGCATTTCATAAATCTTTTCATTCGTAGTTACAAGCTTCTCCATGTAAGCAATATCTACTAGCACTTCCTTCTCCACCCAGTGCCCTGCTGCCGCTGTTTTGGAAGACAGAGGGACGAGTTGTAAGTGCAGGAAAGGCCCGTCTGATTGGGTAATATCCTCACCTGTAATATCTTCAACTTCTGTATTCTCCCTGAGGATCTTAATGATCCCATTCCTGATATCTGCCAGCGTCATAGCATCACCCCCTCATCGCTTTTCCAAGGTCATCCACCATGCCCTGCAGGTCATCCTGAAGATAATGATCCTTATAGGATGCCACACCTCTTTCCAGCATGTGGTGCCCTTCAACATACCCTACTGTCTTCCCACCCCTTACTTTGCGGTGGCCGTCATTCACATATGCCACATAATCCGCGTCATTTTCCAAATGGATTTTTATATCATCCTTTCCCTTTTGGGCATGGCTGCTCCACCGCCTCCTAAGGTTTCCCGTCTTCACCTTGGTCTTCCTTTTGACTTCCCTGACACATTTGGTTCCCATCTTCTCTGCATGATCCAGGGCAATCCTCCCTTCCCACTCTGCAAGTCCTCGATTAAATGCCCTTTCAAGGTCTTCCAGGCTTTTCATGCTCATGCAAGCCCATCCATTGCAAAAGGAGTCTCCCCGTGGGATATATAGCCGAATGTTCTGCCCGTCAATCCCTGGAAGACCTGCCCTGCTTCCGTTGCTATCTCCACCCGGTCATTGTTTCGCATTTCAACCCCCGGCATGGTAAAGATCACGGATTCAAACTGTTTTTCGCTGTGGAACTCCTGCCGGTCTGGTTTGCTGTTGCTCCCTTGGCTCAGGGCACAGGGGATCCCTTCATAAACAATCGCATCCTTTTCAAGCGTCTGTAGTGTTTTTGGATCCTTTACCCTTTTTTTCCTGTACACGGTCAGCCGATCCCTGAATGTCTTTGCCAGGATTGCCGCTTCCCTGTTTCCTGTCATTGTCCTTTACCGCCTTTCCCGCTCTCTTATATTTAAGGTCTTCAAATTTCATTTTTCCTCCTATCCGGTACGAAACCGCCGAAACTTACAGCAGATGTCTCTCTGCTCCTGTGTCAGTGAATTTTCGGTAATTGTTGACGAATATGTAATCTGCGTGTCACCGCGCTTAATGGACGCCACATGATCGCCATTATCGCGGTCAAAAGCATTCACTGCCATCTGGCGGGCTACATACTCAAGCTGATAGGGGAGTATCTTCCGGTTGCAGAATAAAGTGATCGCCATCACCGAATCCTCCAGCATCTGCAGGAGGACGGCGTCATGTGCCGTCACACCTTCCCCGATTCCCAGCCGGAGCTTTAATTTCTCCAGCATCTGCTGCATATCAGGCATTTCCATCACCTGCCTGTACTGCTTCTGGCTGGGATTCCCGATTAGATATTCTCTCTTCCCCCTGGCCTGGTTCCGGCACCTGTTTCTGCTGGCTAATCTTCTCTGGATCATCTTTTTCTTGTTTCTGTTTATCCTTCTTCCTTGGTTCCTGCTTGACTTTCTTTTTTACCTCCGTCTGCAGATTTGCATCAATTTGGGGCATGGATCCTTTTTCTGGTTTCCGCACGTCTCCAAAAGTTTCACCTGCACTTCCTATAGGTACAAATCCCTTTTTTAAAAGCTCAGCCTTCTGTGCCTCTGAAGTGGCGCATTTTACTACATTCAGTCTCTGCATCATTTCCCTCATTATTATCCCTCCGCATTTACCCAGCACTTTAAATGCCTGTCCTCCGGCAGCCACACCTCATGATACCTACGGTAAGCAATAAACCATGCATCCGCCTTCTGGAAGGTGTCCGGATCAATGATCTTTATTTTGTCCTGCTTGGTCACCGCAATGGGAGCCGACTGTGGTGTAATAATCCAGTTAATGCCGACTGCATTTTCTGCTGGTGCAAAACCTCCTTCCTTCTCCCCGTCCGTCTTACCGTCTTTGAACACATAGGATGTCTTCATCCTTGAAGACGGCACCGGCTTAAAGAAAGAATTGTTATACTGCTTAAGCCTTGTATTAATAACCCCAGTCTTAAATTCTGCTACATTCAGAACCTTCGTAAACTTATCATCCAGTTCCAGCATGGTCTTGACAGGCTGAGCAATGGTGATTACAAGCGGGGTATCCTCCCCTACTTCATCCCTAACTTTATCAATGTCCTCCTGGAGTTTTTTCCAGACAGTCCCTTCCGCTGCCGTATATGTACCAGCCCTGTCTGATCCTTTCAGCAATGCACAAATCTTGCTGTAACGGTACGCATCAATTTCCGGCAGCACCTTTTCCTTCTGGAAATTCCCAATCACTGAAGTCGCATTAACAATAAAATTAGTTTCATTCACATCCATAGCATCAAGCTGAAAAGATGTGCCTCGATCCATAGTCATATCATAATCCTTAAATTTAAGACTAACGGAACCCTGTGGATACCCATCATCCCTGTCATAATCCTTCAATCCGGTAGTACTGATCTCTGGCATCCTAACCTTGTTGCCGCCGTTGTATTCCACCTGGACAGCGTTTGTATCCATCCAGCCTGAAGTCAGTCCCTGTGTCGCTTTCTCATCCAGCCTTTTCTGGAGCTGTGCCCCATATTCTAAAGTATTTAATGGCATGTCTTTTACCTCCTGCTAATTTAAAATCTTGTCAATTTCTGCCGCTATTGACTCTGCTTCACTATATGCACCTCCACCGTTGCTGCCGGAAGGCGTCTTCCCGGAAAGCCTTTTTTCCACCTGTGCCTGCACAGCCAGGTCAAACTGCTTCTTAAATGCATCTGCATTTGCTTTGGTCTCCTCCAGATCTTTGCCTACAAGGATGTTAAGGAAACCTCCCGGAATTTCCTTTTCCGCCAGGACTTCCTTGGCATCTGCTTTCAGTTCCCGGAGCGCAATTTCTGCCTCACGGTTCTTCAGGCGTTTTTCTTCCTGCTGTTTCTCATAAGCCGCCTTGCTGTCGGCATCCATGCCTGCAACTTTAAGGGCTTCCGCCACCGCTTCATCCTGCGCTTTTTTCTGATTTGCAAGAAGCTGGTCAATGTATGCCTGGTCATAGGTTTTTCCCGTATCCCTGTCTACGGACTGCTCCCCGCCATTTCCGGAAGCGGCAGGTTTCGCCTCCGTTCCATCCGCTGCCAGATCTGGTGTCTGTTCCTGTACTGCAACAGACTCTGTTGCCGTGTTTGTTTCTTTTTCCATTTTCGTACCTCCTAAAAATTTGCAATTAAAAAGAGACTGCACTTTTCGCAATCCCTTAAAGTTACCTTTAATAAGTTTTAAATAAAATTTTAATCGATGCAGTCATCCTCATCATAATCATCCCAGTTGATGGTATAATCCGGATACAGCTCTTCCATGGGCTTTCCCTGTTTAATGCATTCCTCCATCATCTGGTAAAAATCCTCCATCGGTGTATCATCAAATACCCCCAGATAGAGAGTGCTGTCCGGGAACATTTGATTGTATTTCTCATCAACTTTCTGGGTATATTCCCGCCATTCATCTGCCCTCTTTTTATCCTCTTCTGTCCGGTTTTTCAAGAAATCCGCTAAGAAGTCCGGTATATTACACACTTTTCAGTACCTCCATGAAAATTTTCCAGGCTGTGGGGAATGCCTGCTCCATTGCCGCTATCTTCTCCGGGGCATTGACCATCATTGCGGAGAAAAAATGTGCATAGGCTTCATGCTCCAGGGCATGCTCCCTCTCCCAGTATTCCGCACTATGCCCGCCCTTCTGCAAAATCTTTTTTTCCGATGCTCCATCCAGCAGGTCTATGATATCTCTGTAAAAAGGCTCTTGTTCCCGTTCATTTTTTAAATCATTATAAGCTCCTTTTATGTTATCATACATCCCACTGTCTATCAAGTTTTGGAATAATGTTTCACTGTCGCTTATAATAGCATCCCGGAACATTTTCAACTCTGACCGGTTTCCGGTCAGATGGTCTATCCTGTGCCCTATCTCATGCCACAAAGGTGCATTTTTCCCCCTGGCATCTGCTACAGAATGCTCCGCATGATACCGGATTAATCCAGTCCGGGGCAGATACTGCGTTTTTCTTGCCCTAGTATTGATCACCCGGATCTCATCCAGATGGCTGCGGACCAGTTCCCCTGCCGGCGTGTTGTTCTCCCGGATTGTCTTCATGATGTGTGCCGCTTCCGGAAGCTCCCTAAGTCCCAGAGGTTCCTTCCTGTCATGCACCGCGTTCAACAGCTTTTCCGCCCTGCCTTTTAGATCATCCGCCGGGGCATATCTTGCCTGCCACTGCTTGTAGGTCATATCTGCAGGCACTTCATAGTATTTTCCATTTTCATCCCTGGCATCTCTCGTAGTCGCTGCTTTCTTTTGCTCTTCATCAGGGAACCAGCAGACGGTTGTACTCCTGCAGTTAGGATGCATGGGCGGATAATTCTTTCCCGGAACGGCATCTTTCACCTTAAAATGTTTCCCATCCAGCTCCTGACAGGCTTCGCTTGTCCTGCCATCCAGGGTGGCAAGATATTCATACCACTCAATCCCGGCGGCTTCATAAGCTTCCTTTGTTGCTTTTTCAAAAATATAAGCGGTCTCCGTCCTTACCAGTGTCTTTGCCGCCCGGTAGGCTACATTCATTCTTTTGTGGATTCTTGATGCCATCTTTTCCAAGCTCTCGCCCCGGATTAGGCCTATGGTAAGGTTTTGCCGCAGGTCATCCGAAAAGTGCTTACAGTGTGCATACAGGCTTTTGGAATAATTCCGCTTATCATAACGGTTTAGGACTGCCTTTTCCACTGCCCTTTCATTTGGATAAACAAAATTCTTCCCAAAGCCGATCCGCTGCTGGACATTAAAGATTCCTTTATAATATCCATCGTCAAATTCACTGCTTAAGTAATCATAAATGCTTGCCTGCTGGCTGTCGTAAAGGCTGACCAGCTTTTTATCTATTTCCAGCTTCCGTAATTCCAGATAGGATATTTTCCCCTTCCGGGAATACAGCCTCATCTGTTCTTCCAGATCCTGATGCTGTTTTTCTATTCTTGCTATTACATCACCAGGAAGCCTCTCTCCATTCTGAAGCCCGGAAGTATAATTCCCGGACTGCATTATCATCCCCTGCCAGTCAATCTTTCGAAAATCCGCATCACTGATTTTTCTTTTGGCTTCCGCCAGTGTCACATGCTGCTGATCGGCAAACTTCTGGTACAGCTTTCGAATCTCTTTTTCTATTTCCTCCGCTGCCTGGCTGTACATCTTCTGCTGTTCCTTAAGAAGATAATCCTCCGAACGGTTGACGGATGCCGCCTTATCCTTTAAATATCTTCTTTCCCAATAAGATAACCTTCCTGCCATGCCGCCACCTACAAATCATCCACATTTATTTTAGGGAGGTTCTCTCCCTTTATGGTTTCCTCTCTGATTTTGTCCAGCTCATCAGCCGTATCGCTTACTATGTCCGCCGGAAGCATATCTATCTGGGTTTCCTTGGAAACCACATTTTCCAGTTTTGTCACGTTTTCAATGATTTCAGAAAGATTCTCTGTGAAGTTCCTGTCATATTTCTGCTCTACGGTATCAGAGTCCCAATCCTTATTTTTCAGGAGGTTTAAAAAGCCTGTAATAATGCTGATCATTTTGGTCTGGGCGGACCGGAAGCAGTTTTCCTTCATGATGGCAAGTTCTTCCAGCCCGATCAGCTTATACTTTATGGCTACCCCGGAAAGGTTCCCGGCAAAGCTTTCGTCCGTGAGCGCCGGCACCTGCGACAGGAAAAAAATGTCTTTATACAGCCGGTTTTTATAATTCTCATTGGCTGTATCATTTGTCTGTTTCGTCAGCCATTGTGCCTGTCCATGTTCGTCCAGAAATAAAATTCTGTTTTTTCTCAGATTTTTTACTGCTTTTGTCTCCTCCTCATCTTCGTCACCGCTCAATTCGTCTTCAAGAATGTCACTTGCTCCTGCAATGCAGAGGTAGGCGTCTGTAAAATAGTCCATGTCATTCGCCGTATCGGACTGGGCATTGTCATACGCATCATTCAGGGATATATGCGGCTCAAAATCCCCCATCCTGTCCTCATTATTCCAGACAACGATAATGGGAATGTCATTCAGCATATGCCAGTCCCTGGCGGCATACTGGCTGTAAACAATTTCCCCGTTTTCCCGTCTGAAATGATAAATATATTTCTCATCATAGACATCCGCATATTCTGCGTTCAGTTTCCCGTCTATGTCATACTCTTCCCAGATCCTGACTCCCGCTTCCAGAAATTCGTCAAGTGACGGTGAATAAATGGGAATAATGTTTTCCGCATCCATCTTCTTGATCCGCAACTTTGCATTTTCATTAATAAAAAGAAGATAATATCCAATCCCTTTTTTGCTAGCTTCTTTGGAAACCTCAAAATTAAGGGAATTTATGTAATTATTCTTAAATATTTCTTTTAAGGCATCATCATAATTCTTATCTGCGGCCGTATAGCGGATAGGTTTCCCGGCAAAATAACTTGTCGCCATGTTTGTGATATAGCGGCAGAATCCATGCGCCAGCTTATTGTTAGGTTTCCCGTCCGTCATGGTTCTTTGCTCAATCCGGGTCTGGACCCTGTAATATTTCTGGTCCCTTTCAAACCGCGGGATGTATTCGCTTTTGAAATTCCGGATCAGCTTCGTCAGGAATTCCGGATCCAGAACCTGCTCTTTTTTAAATTTATACATGTCTGCCTCCTAAAGCCCCAGACGCCTCTTCTTTCCGACTCTGGCCTTTTTCTTCCCTTTTACATCACCATTGACAAATTCTACAATTCCTGTCAGGGTATCCTCAATATCATCATGGTCATTTTTCCCTTTGCGCTGATATTTCTTTATGTGCTCTGCCGCTTCCGGCCACCGTTCCTCCCAGTCATCCGGCATAATAACCTGCTCCATGACATTGGAACCATTGGTTATAATCCTTGTTTTCTTGTTCTTGGACTGATGGAACCATGTCACGCTGCACTTAAAACATTTAAGCTCCTTTAAATGCCGGATAACATTTCTGGCAAACCCACGCCCGCCGTTGTTGGACTCAATCAGGCATTCTCTTACACCATTAAGCTGTAGGCGTCTTGCCAGCTCCGGTTCCGTAACCTCCATGGGTTCGTCTGTATAGTAAATATCTGTAACATAAAAATACCTGCCGATTGTCCCGCCGGATATGCTTCCAAGGAAATCACTTCCTTCATCTGCCGTGTCCGTGTAATTCATCACCCGTTCAAACTTACCCGGATCCACTGCGTCATAGGTTTTGAATTTCCCATACAGGCCGCCTTCCAGATCCACCGGGCGCTGCATATAGTTTGCCCCCCAGATGTGTGGATCCAAAGTAGCCCTTTTGTCCTGCAGGTCTTCCGTGGGAAACAAATCTTCACAGGTGCTTTTTCCCTCCGAACCGTCCACGTCCAGCGCCGTCAGTTCCAGCACATGGCATTTGTCCGGCCATTTTTTCATCACCATCCCTGCAAGATCGTCAGTCGCCCATCTGGTCAGGACGATAACCCATAACGCTCCGGGAAGGGCACGGGAAGACAATGTATTTTTCAGGTAATTAAAATGCCCTTCTTTCACGGCATCGTTTACGGCTTCCTTGTCATTCTTGATGGGATCGTCAACAATGATGATGTTGCCGCGCATACCGGTAACCGTTCCGTCAAAACTTGTGGCAAGATAACTGGTATAGCTCCCGTTAAGGGTCCATTTCATTACGGAGCTGTCGCCGTATTTAAGCTGCACATGCGGGAAAAAATCCTTTGTGGTATAGGAGTCCTCATCCTCCGGATCCGGCTCCTCCGCCACCATGTCCCTGGTTGTCCGTGCAAATTCCGGCGCGATAATGCTGTTATAGGAAACCGTAATCACCTTATTTTTTATATTCTGCCCGTACGCCCAGTTTACAAAATTTGCCAGGGTGTAGGACTTCCCAAATCCGGGCGGCAGGTTGATGATCAAGTATTTAATGGGCTTTTTTGTCTTTTCATTAACCAGCTTCTTTTCGTAGGCTGCCTGCAGGGTATTGCACAATACATCCTGATATTCCCTCTCCTGTTTATAAAAATCGGGTTTCCGCAAGTTACAGAATGTACGGAAGTTTTTCCTTCCTTCTGCAAGGTTCCGTTCCCGGATGGTATTCTTATTATTCAGTTGTTCCCGGAACTGCTCCGCCAAGCTGCTCATGTTTAACCTCTTTTAACACTTTTTTAAGCACGAAAAAAAGGGCCAGGCCCCCTTTTTCCTTTAATGGTATATTTCCCTGCTCAGTTCCATTGCCGCCAGATCATGCTCCCTCCGCAGGGTCTCTCCGGTAACTGCCATCATACCTTCCATTTTCCGGTAGGTACGCTGTTTTGCTGTTTTGTAATTTCTGCGCGCTTTTGCAGCCATTATCCGGCGTTTTTCCTTAACCTCTTCCAAATCCGGCAGGGTTTTAACATATGCAGATACGCTCTGCCTGCTTACCTCTAACAGTACCGCTATATCCGTTATTTTCAATCCATCACGGTAATAAGATGCTGCCTTTTCCTTCCATTCATTTTCCATTTTTGTCCACCTTCTTTTAAGCATAGTAAGGGCATCTGCCTGAACCCTGTCTGTATATGCTTTAAAACCACTTTAAACGGCTTAAACTGCCTTTTGAAAGAATACCTGCGATAATTTCCTCATAAAAGGCTGAAACTGAAAATTGAGCCGACACTGGCTACTGCATCCGGGCAAGTTCTTTTTCCGTATTTTCCGCCAGTTCTAGAAGCGTGGCTGCGATCTCCGGATGGTTTTCGCCAATCTCTGCAAAAACCTTTTGTTTCAGAAGATCCATCGCCACATGCACAGCCCCCTGTTCCTTCCTTGCCTTGATCTTAAGGTTTTCATTGGATATCTGCGCCCGCTGCAGCGTGGCAATGCTTTTTGCTGCTTCTGCCCTTGCCTTGGCATCCATGGAATCATCCACCAACGCCTCCATGATGATCTGGCTGGCAAGGAGGTTGTTTGCCTCGTGAAGCTCCGTTGCCGGGCGATCCACATTATCCTCCGCCAGCAGCTTTGCAAATTCCTTGGCAATCCGGACAGATTCAAACTTATTAAGGAACTTTTTCCCGTACCGCCCCACGCTGGAAAGGTGCACCTCTTCTCCCTGGCTTTGAAGCCACTTGGATACTTCCTCATAAGTCTCCCCGCTTAAAAGGCGTTCCTCCACCTCTTTCCTAAGTTCAGGCGGAAGGCTGTCAATCTTTCCATGACTCCTGTTCTTCTGTTCCATTTCAGCCAACCCCCACGATATCCGGCCCATTTCCTTCCAGATAATCCATTCCCTCCGGCGTCAGGAAGATTATCTGCCGCTGGATGTCCAGCCTGCGGTTTACCACTTCTTCCTTCCTTACCAAACCTTTTCCTTCCAGGTAGCCCACCTGCATCATCAGTTCCTGATCCGTCATAATATGGCCGCATTTCCGGAGTGCTGCTTTCAGCACCTGGATTCCTGCCCCATAAGGGGCTGCCTGCCTACATAATTCCAAAATTTCTTTTCTTACATCCTCATTCATTGCCGTATCCATTACATTACCCATCAATAACCACCCCTATATCCTCTATGTCGCCTTCTGCAAGGTTTACGCCTTTGGGCGTCAGCCAGATCGTGCCGTCCAGCCAATTGTCATTATTTACTTCTACATGAATGTACCTCTTTTCCTCGCCTCCCAGGTAAAAGATAGCTTTCTGCAACTCATCTTCTGTCACGAACCCGCCTACCCGGAGAAAGTTCCTCAACACTGCGATCCGCAGATCCGTCCCATAATTCTTATATAGTTTCTCTACCACATCACCCCGAAGCACTTTCCGCTCTGATATCTGCATCTCATTCATCCGTTATCCCAACCTTCCGTTCAATCTTTTCCAGCCTACTATCTATCCCGGAAAAGCTCCCTTTAATGTCATTTAGCGCCTCCGTAATAGATTTCATATTCTCCATCATTCTATCCTGATTTAGCATTAGGATGCTTTCCCGTTTTTCTGATTCCTTCCGCAGAAGATCCTCGCGCTTGCGGGACTCTTCCCTGAGAATCTCTTCTCTTTTCATGCTGTTCTCTATCAGGATATCCTCACGCTCCCTGACTGCCTTATTCGCTTCGTCAATCTTAGCCTGTGCCTCCGCATAAGTGTCTGCTATGGCTTTCCTGCTTGCTTCCTGTGCATCTGCCACCCTCTTATCATCTGTCTGTGCCTTTTTTAATACATAAAATACAAACATAATAAGAAGTACAATGCTTACCCCCGTATTCCCGACTACTCCCATAATATCCGTAAATGTCATCCCGCCGTCCATATATCCTCCTACCACCAGCCTGCACCGATATCTTTTATAAAAATTGAAAAACCTATATATAAAAAGAAAATACATGTGGAAAGTAAAAATATGACAATACATATAATGACCAATATGACTGCCAGTACACCCTTCATAGATACCACCTGCTTTCCTAAAAAAAAGATTACTGCAACAGGCTCCCTGTTACAGTAATCTTACCATGTACCTTTTCCAAAGTACTTTCCATTATGGAAAAAAATTTGGAAATTCAATTTTTATTTGCAAGTTCGTCCATCCAGTCAGCCAGGGATCTCTGTCCCGGGATATTCCAGCTGCAGTGCCCCACCTTATCCTGCACGATCTTATAAATAGTTGACTTAGATATCCCGTATTTTTGCGTCAGCTCCGGCAGGTTGCTTCCGTCAAATTCCTTATAGATGGCTGCATACACCTTGTTCTTCATCAGCTCCCTGCGCTGGGGGATATAAATGCTTGTCCCTCCAAAAGTATCCGCCAGCTTCAGTAGATTGTCAAGACCAATTATTTCTGCATATTCCCGGTGCTGCTGCTGGAGGTCATCCAGCGTCAGTCCATCCTTATTTATATCCGCCATCCGGATGCCTCCTTTCCAGCTTTTATGCCTGCTTTTCTTTTCTGCTGTTCAGTTCCTTGAAGGCTTCAATAACCTTGCTGGCAATTGCCCTTGTGATCCACCGGTAGTCTTCAATTCCGTACTGTTTTTTTATAAACCCGTTTAAACGCTTTATATCGGCATTTCCGTCACTGTCCGTCCAGTCCATCTTTTTCATTAGAACAAATATAAACTGCTCCTGCCGGTAGCTGATCCGGTCTCCCTGGGCATGGCCTTTCTTCCCCATCATCCCGTCAATGACTCTTGCGGCGTCATTAAGCGTCAGCTCCTTCATGGAATCTTTTTCTGTCAGCATATACACATACTCATGCAGAAGATCATCGTCCATCCCGATCTCTTTCGCCAGTGCATGGATCTTTTTCATCTGCCCCTGTGTAATCTTTTTTGCCTTCATGCCTCCGCCAATTCCTCCTGCCTGGTCTCATACCAGAAAGTGTCCTCTTTCTTCAGGCTTGCCCCTACCATTAAAATCGTTTTCTCATCATAGGTCTTTAAGATTTCCTTATTGACACTCTCTTTTACCGTAACACAGTCACCCATGCCAAGTTTTCTTAACTGTTTGATTACCTTTTCAACAGCCTTTGGCAGCACCAGCTTTGTGCTCATCCGGAACCCCACGGTTCCAAAAGCCATTTCACGGCTTTTTCCCTTTAATTCATCTTTGTTAAGGGTCACATATTCCTTTACCTGTAGTTCAGCTTTTTTGATCTGGTCCTTAAAAGGAGCCGCCTCCTCTTCTGCCTTTTGTTTCACATTAAGAATGCATTTTTCCATATCCGCCGCAATCCGGCTCATTTCAAGTTCTGCCTCGCGGATCTGCTTTAAGGTGCTGTCCACCTCATCCCAGCTTTTTAAGGATGCCTCTTCCATTCTTTTTCTTGCCATTTCCATTCCTCCTATTTTCCATGCTCCAGCTCCATCTGGTAAGATTTTTCGAGAACCGCCTCTGCATACTCTGACAATTCCCCTGTTTTCTGGTATTCTGCTGCCTGGCTGTCACCGTTATAAACCATCAGCACCATGCCGGGATCCTCATACCTGGCAAACAGTTCCGCAAGGTAATCTGCCGCCACTTTCATGTTCCCTTCCGGATCATACAGATCCGTTACCCCAAGACGCCCCATCCTCTCCTGGTGCCAGCGTCCTGCCACCTGCATCAGCCCACTGCAGCCTCCGGCTTCTGCCTCCTCCTGGTACCTGCTTTCCTTCCAAGCAAGAGCTTGGAGCAGTTCCGGGCAGATGCCAAACTCTTCCCCCACCCGGGCAGATATCTCCTCCACTTCCTGCTCTTCCATTGCATGTCCATACTGTGGATGTAGCAAAACCGTTAACGCAGTAAGAACTATAATTATCTTTTGCTTCATGTCCTCCTCCCTTTTATCCAATGTTCATATCGCGCATGACTTTTACAATTCCGGCTTTATCCACCTGTCCAAAGACTGCCGCTGCATTGATAAAAACATTTACCGCGCCGCGCAGCCCGTAATTCGTCCTTGCTACTGCAGTAAGCATGTTCATTGCATCCGGTTCCAACCCGTAAACACCAAACACGCTGCTTATGTCTTCCTCCGTCAGCCGATTTGCTAAAACCTGCTTCCGCATCCCGATCCGGGAAAAAAGCTGTGCAAAATCAGCCCTTCCCGTCCCCCTTAATTTGCTGTAGACCTCCTCATTGCCGATCAGGGCAACGCCTACTCCGCTTTCGTCAGAAATGCACCGCAGGTGGTTCAGTGCCCGGACGGTCAGATGCTGTGCCTCATCCACGATCAGCACCCTTCCACTGTTCTTCAGCTTCAGAATGATCTCTTTGGTAATCCTCCGCGCCACACGCTCCCGGACGCCAAGCTGCTCCGCCATTAGTTCATTGACTCCTGTGATACTCGCATAAGTCGGGGATATGGTTATCACTAAGGCAAGACGGTTCTTTCTAACATACTCCCGGATCGCGCAGGTCTTTCCAACTCCGGCATCCCCATAAACTACCGCCACTGTGCCACGCAGGTGTGCATAAGATATAGTGTTAAATACTATTTTGGATACAGATGTCTCCGCAAACTCCGGCTCCTTCGGGGATACCTTCTTTTTCTCATTCACCTTGATCAGCTCTGCAATCTTAGGGATGACGGTATGGGGTGTTTTATAGTTTCCTGCAAGGAAACTGCTCACCAGTGCCCCGGACAATCCAAGTTCAGATGCAACCTCCACCTGCTTTTTACCAGTGCTGCTTATGTACTCCCTTAAGGCTGCTATTGCCTCTCCATATGTCAGCTCCTGCTTTTCTTCCATAATCTTTCTGTCTCCTATTCTTCCTTCACCTGTTTCAGACGTTCCAGCGCCGCTGTATAATCAATGGTCTCTCCCAGCTCGCCTGCCGCCCTTGCAAGTTCCTTTTCTGTTTGTTCATTTGCTGTAACGATACGGACTATTTTCGGATTCGGGCGGTCTCCACCCTCCTCCAGGTTCTGTTCTGCCTGCCAGATCATAAGCTCCAGCTCATTATGCGCCTGTTTTACATGCTGCTCTTTCCAGGTCTTGACTGCTCTCATGTACTTTCGGTTTTCCTGTACTGCTTTTTGCACCTCTTCCTTATCTGCAAAATAGCCGAGTGTCCCGGTCTGCTGCGCCGTGCACAGGAACCGATCCTTATCGTCATACACCCTTACCTCGGCCAGGTCGTCCGGATCATACCGGAAATAAACTTTCTGCCCGAAATGGTAGAAATTCAGGTCATGGCTATTGAAGCATATCTTCTGTCCGTACAGATCCAGATGTACACCGTCCCTGCCGACCTTCTGCACCCGTGTATTCCGGAGCATCATCAGATTAAGCTGGTCTGCCGTTGCTACACGCTGCTCCACCAGGCAGGCGGCATAAACCTGATCCGGTGTCCTTCCATTCATTCCTACGCCATAATGCTTATGTTTGTTAAATATGCCCCTGATGTACTTGTCCACATACTCCACAAATTCCGGAAGCAGGGTGAAATTATCTACATCCCTGCCGCTTTTTTTAAGCCGCTCCGGACGTTCCGCAATAGTTCCTCCCGTATATCCTTCAAACATCTTGGAAAACTCGTTTTTTACATCCAAGAATGCCCTCTCAATGATCTTTGCCCTGGCATTCCTCACCATCGCTGTCCTGAATTCAATACCTAAGTTGTCAAGGATCGTGGGGATCTCATGCTCTTCTTTGGACGGCTTCTTTGACTTTCGGAATCCCCGTCCTCCTATGTCAAAGGTCAGGAACTCACGCCCGTTGTCGGAAAGGATCCTCTTTGGGATTCCCCATTCCTCTATTCCACGCCTTAACGCTGTCAGCGTTGCGGAAGAACTTGGATTTAAGGTCACATACCAGCCCACAAACTTCCGGCTCCTTACATCTTGAAAGGCTGTCAGGTATACCCGGATGGGCTTTTCATGCTCCCCGTCATTGACAAACACGTCAAAGGTGTGGTTATCGCATACCCAGATGTCATTACTGCTAAGGTCTTCATAAGTCCTTTTGATATAAGGAAGCATCTTGTCGGTACATGCCTTTATTCCTTCCCGGCACAATACGATCGCCGCTGGCGGGATGCTCCGCAGGATTTCCCTGGTAAAGGTCTGGTGGGATGCCAGTGGCAGAAGCTCCTGCTTTCCCTCATGTCTTAGCCAGGTTTCTGTCATGCTGATGCATTTCTGCACGCTTTTCCTGCTCTCATCAAGGTAGTAGCTCATAAAGACGGCAAACACCTCATCCGGTATGGCTTTCTTATGGTTTTCATGCTTCCCCCGTCCGTCAATAAGGGCAGCCTCCCCCTGCTCCCGGAGCGCCTGGTCATGCCTTTGCAGGATCCGCACGGAGAATTTCATTTCCGGGTACTTGCCGCTTATGTAATCCACAAACTCCTTATCCCTGTCCGCTTTGTTTCCTCCCTGCCCGCGGTATGCCTTCCACTCCTGAAGGATCAGCTTCCACCGCGCTACCTGCTGCCGCTCCTGTGCCGTCATGTCTTCCGCCGAAAGGACAAGAAGCTTCTTGGGCTGCTTAGGCTCCTGCACCCCGTTTTTCTTGTCCTGCTGCCTCTGGTACTTCCTGATCAGCTTCGGCTCTATGGATGCAAGGGGGATTTTATATGTCACCCCTCCACTGCCTCCACGCTTTAAAACAGTATCTTTTAATACATGTAGTTTTTTTTGTAAAATTAACTTATGAATATACTGTTCTGAACATCCTCGGAGCTTCGCATACTCTGGTACTGATAAATATTCCATCTTTTTTCAATCCCTTCTTTACCACACCTTTAAATTATGGTACAGTAAATTTGATTTTTGTTTGGGATGCCGCCAAATGCCTGCCAGGGCGGCGGCTTCCTTTTTTATGTTGTTTTTGTCTCATATTTTCTCCTTTCTCTGGCCTGCCTCATCAGTGCCGGGCGGCCATTCCCCGGCAGACAGTGGGCGGATCCACTGTTTCGGCTGGTTTTTTGCATAGGATATGTTATAATATTTCAAGGCATCTGTTCCGCCATTACATCATCAAGGAGGATATTACCCATGAAACCTTATACAATAAACGGTGTCAGGACAACCCTGTATTCCATCATCCAAAATGTATTCGCGCCAACGTTTATTTCTAAATATGAAAGGAATATTGGAAAATATTCTGCAAGGGCTAAATTCATTTTAGCGGAGGAGGCGGAGCGTGCAGATTTGGCAGTCATCCAATTATCCATGTTTTTGGATTCCCCTGCTATGCTTGAATCGCTCAGTCAGAAAATGACTGCAAAAACCATTTTTACCATTTATATCCGCTATTATTGGCTTTCACGCTATCTGGAATGCCAGAATCAATCCGATGCCATAAGTCTGCCTGAAAACAAGGCTGATTTCTTTAAATATCTCCTGATAGATTATTGGAAGAACTCACTGCAAGAACGCCACATTTGATTGGTATCCCATATTTCTCAATGCCTCTCTTTATGGCTTCCGTTCCTTTATCCTCTTTGCCCTGACCCAATGTATCAGTCCATCCTTGCCTTGATACTGCATGATTCTCCTTATCCATATCGCTTTCCCCTTTCCTTTAGTCTGCCTCATCAGTGCCAGTAGACCGTCTCTGGCAGACAGCGGATTATTCCGCTGTTTCGGCTCTACCCACCCGGTCTAATTCAATGTCTATTATGTGCTCCACCAGGTGCATCAGATCATCCAGGCTCTTCTCTGTCAAGAAGCCGCACTCCTTGCAGCATATGGCATAACCGGCTATGATATAGAAATGCTTAACAATCTCCTCCTCCGTCTTAGTCTCCTGAATGGAGTTAATAAGCATTGTCAAATATGTGATTGCCTGTTTCCCTGTTTTTCCTAAGCTTCCTTCCATGGGGATCACTATTTTAGAAGCCTGCGGCTCCCCTTTGCTGTTTACGATTGTCTTAACTTTCACTCCCTGCATCTCCTTCCTTAGTCCTTTCTGATATTCTGCTGTAAATCCTGCCGTCCGGCTGCTCACCCTTCGGCGCCCTTACCCTGCCAACCATCTCACAGGTTTCCTTTATTTGTGCCTCCGCATAGGTAAGTCCTCTTTGTGCAGCCTCTTTATTAAATCTTTCCAGGTCACTAATTCCCTTCTTTCGTACCATTCCGTTCAATCCCTTCTCCATTATTTGTTTCTTTTCCAAACAGCAGGTAATCGGCTGACACATGAAACACAATACATAAACGCGCAAGATATAATGCATTGGGCATACCGTCTTCATAAATATAATGTGCAAATGCACTCCTACTTGCACCGATCTGGTGTGCGATCTCCTTCTGGGTCTTCCCGGATGCAAGCCACAACTCCCTCAGCCTCCCTGCAAAACCTTCCAATGGATATATTTTCTTTTTCATGCATGCACCTCCTACAAAAACATGCGGATGACATCCTGTATCAGCGCAATCCCGGAATCACACTCCACGTTGACGGTTCTTTCATACCCTGACTGGAATCTAATTGTCACTTCATTTTCATCTTCTGAAAGGATCATCTTATGAACATCTTCGCCTGCCCTTGTTGCTTTCATTAAAACCGAAAGCCTTGAAACAATGTCCTTCTTATTTTCCTTCATTAAAACCTCCTATCCTATCGCTGCCATAAGCAGATATAACGCAATTAGGAATATAAATATGGATACTGTCGCGGCGATATTTTGTAATAATTCCATAACCTTTTCCACATTTCTTCCCTTTCCGGTCTGCCTCATCAGTGCCAGTAGACCATCTCTGGCAGACAGGGAATGGATTCCCTGTTTCGGCTATCCTATTCTTTTTATTTGTGATAGAATTTGTATATGCTATGGGGCAGGTGCCTTTTCTAAAGCCGCAATCCTCTCTTCAAGTTTTTTTATTCTGCTTTTGAACATATCTTCCTCCCCTATTTCCCCACTAAGTCATTCATGTCGCACTTCAAAACCTTAGCTATTTCAGCGCCCAGAAGCAGCGTAACCGACTTTGTACCACGTTCAATCTGGCAGATCATCGGTATTGATACTCCTACTGCGGAAGCCAAATCTTTTTGGCTCATTCCCACTTTTTTTCTTATCTCCTTAATGTTTTCGCCTATGCTCATTCCTGAACATTTAACTTGTATATGCTGTGGGGCAGGTGCCTTTTCTAAAGCCTCAACCCTCTCTTCAAGCTTTTTTATTCTGCTTTTAAACATTTCACCTTTCCTCCAATAGTTCCTCCATGCCGCACCCTAAAACCCTCGCTATATCTCTACCCAGAACCATGTTAGGAACTTTACTTCCCCGTTCAATCTGGGCTACCATGGATCTTCCCAATCCAACTGCGTCTGCAAGCTTTTCCTGTGTCATTCCAAGTGCCTGTCGTTTTGCTTTAATATTTTCACCTACGCTCATACTTTTCCCTTTCCTTTCTATGTGTTACCGTGGTAACATTAATATACGTTTACTACAGTAACAGTATATCCCACTTTTGTTGGATTGTAAATACTAAATTCAATTTTTTGTTGGATTTCTATATTTCTATTACTCTTTTTGTGGGATGAAAGGAGATTAAAATGTATAATTCTAGCGAAATTGCAACAAAAATCAATCAATTATTAAAAGAAAAAAAACTATCTCAAAAAGAAATGTTAGAAAAATGTGAATTAAGTAAAAATGCAATTTCTTCAATGTTATCAAGAGGATCCATGCTACGTGCAGACAACTTAGCCCGAATAGCTGACTATTTAGATTGCTCTATTGATTATTTGATGGGAAGGAGTTCCCCTACTCGTAACGCCTATTCCCTGCCTTATGACTTGACTCAAAAATATAATTCTCTTCCTAATGATGGTAAAGAAGAAATTGCCTATATGATAAATTACAAGTACGAACAGTACCAAAAGAAAAGAAAGAGACTGTCATCCGGTTCTGGAACCGAGACCGATGATGGATTTCACAATATGCTTGCGTGAGTTTAACTCCCTTTTAAATCCTTTTAACCAGTCTTTAAAAGAGCTTTTGAGAGACTATTTTTTATATGTAATTTCTTTACACTCATAAATTTAGGGTGATTGAACAACCAAACATGAACACATTTAATAAGGAAATTTTTCATTTTCTTATTTTACCAAAACGGTTGTTCAATCACTTTCTTTAAGGTAGATAAATACTGATATTTTCAGCATTTTCGGATTGAACAACCACTATCTGTTTTTTCCTACTTTGGTTGTCCAATCACAATAAGCTTATTTTCTCATGACTTTAAAACATTTTAAATCATTCTTAAATTGTCCTATTTTTCCTATCCATATCCACTTTAAAAGATTTAAGTCTTTGTAAATAAAAAAGAACAGATTAGATTTATCTGCTCTCTTCATATAAAAAAACTGTCCATCAAAAATGACACACTTTTTCACTATAACCTTTTACAAGCATTGATTTTTCGGTATTTCTCACCTTTTCCTATTATTTCTCACTTTCTTTCAAATATGTCATTCTTCTTGGATAAATACACCTGGAGTCGTATGCATGGGAAGCGCCGTTATGCTGATCCTCCCTTCCCCTACCAGGTTCTCAAATCGATCTGTCATTTCAGGCGAAGCATGTTCCATCCATCTGATTACCGGATAAGCCGCTTCACAAGTCCACCGGAACTGCGCTTCTTCCGGATAATCCTTTGTCATCTCGCATAACGCTATTGCCTGCTCGATATAATCACTTTGTAATTCCAAAAGCATGGGCTGCGGATGTGTATATCCAATATCTAAATGGCTATGATGCATACACCAAATTTCTTTAATTTTTCCCATATTCCTCTTCCTTTCCTCCTTTGACTATTTCTATCATCCCTTGACGCCGCCTGCCGTAACGCCATCCAATATCTTCTGCGAAAAAACAAGAAACAATAACAAAATGGGGATGGTGGACAACGTGGATACTGCCATTGCAAGATCCATCGTGTTGATCAGCTTTCCGGTATACTTTACCACCAAAAGCGGCACTGTTTTTGCCACGTCTTTTTGCAAAAAAATAAGCGGTAAAAAGAACTGGTTCCAGATCTGTACGGACACGGTGATGCAGACACTAAACACAATTGGACTCGCCATAGGAAACATAATCTTTCGGAAAGTCATCCATTCACCCGCCCCATCTATCAGCGATGCCTCATAAATCTCCCTGGGAAGGCCTGCAAAAAAATCTGTCAGCATAAAAACCGGCATAGAGATATTGGCCGCCGAAACTAAGATTACGGAAAGTGGATGATTGATTAAGTTCAAGTTTTTCATAATTTGGAAAACCGGAACAATTCCCAACTGTATCGGGAACATAAGCCCAACCAGAAAATAGACCCGCAAAAACTTCCTGCCTTTAAACCGGTATCTGGCAATTCCATATGCAGTAATGGATGAAATAAATACCAAAAGTGCAAGGCTGACTGCAAGTATCATTACACTATTCCCAAAATATCTGAAAAAATGATCTTTAACAATCAGTTTGATATAATTATCCAGGGAAAGCTTTTCTGGTTTTCCAAAGGTATTGCTTAAGATATCCTGCCTTGGCCGCAGGGAATGGTACATCATATAAACAAGCATGAAAAAAGTAAACGATGAATAGATCCACAAAAATAGTTTTACCAGCCCCGCCGTCTTCCCCTGATGCCTGCTCATCATATCTCTCGTTTTCACCTAGTCCTCCTCCTTCCTGTATACAAGTAAAAGCTGTAACAGTGCAATCATAAAAATCATTAAAAAAAGTACACAGGCAACGGCAGTACCCATTCCCATCGAATTAGCGCTGACGTTTCCCCCAAGGGGATTGGTATCCCCGAATGCCATGCGGTAAAAGAATAAGGACATCACATCCACATTCCGGTTAATTCCGCCTGATGTACCTCCTAAAATGTAACTGAAATCAAAAATCGTCATGCTGACAATATACGAAACCAATACTAAATTCAAAATCGTCATCCTGATTTGGGGCAGGATAATGTACCATAGCCGTTTCCAGAACCCGGCGCCTTCCATATACGCGCATTCCAGGCTGTCTCTTCCAATCATTTTCATGGCTCCAATAAAGTACATCATACCTACACCGATTCCCGCCCATGTAATCATCGCCCATACAATATAGATTCCATATTGTGGAATTCCCAACCAGGAGCGGGTATAAGCGCCAAGCCCGGCTACTTCCATTAATTTATTGACGATTCCAATATTTCCGTCAAAAATTAAAGTAAAAATAAACACAATGACCGGCGTGGAAATAAACTGTGGTGAAAAAATCGCCACCTGAAAGTAATTCCCGCCTTTCGCTTTACTGTAGACCATATATGCCATCGTAACCTGCACCGGTATTGCAATACACACAGTAAGAGCAAAGATCGTCAGGCTGTGCCTTAATGCATTCATCATCTGTGACATCAGATCCTTATTGGTAAATAAGTCAATATAATTTTGAAACCCGACAAATACTTTTTCCCCTATCCCATTCCAATAATACAGACTAAGCTGTCCCGCCGCAAAGATCGGATAAATAATGAAAACAGAATATAAGATAAGTCCCGGCATTAAAAACCAGATATAGGGCTTCTTTCTAAGCTTTTTTATCATTTTCACTGCTCCTTCCAATCAAACACTACTTCCCAAAAGTTTTCCATCAGCTAAAAATGTCAGGAATATGCAATGACTCATTCCATATTTCCTGACATTTATTCCATTCATCATTCGTTATAAATCACAGTATGATCTCCAAAGGCTCTGCACCATATTTCTTATTTTGCACTGCTTTTGTCCATTTCTGCCTTTATCATTTCTACCGCATCTTTCCCGGTGATCTCAGACATCATCAGTTTAGGCAGAACTTCACCTAAAAATACATCCTGTGGTTTTCCTGTTTCATCTGCTACACTGCTTAACACATGATAGATATTGGATCCAACGATATCAAACTGAGAATGTTCCTCCACACTTTCATCCCTGATGGAAAGATCCTTTACGCTGGGAATGCTCCCCACATAATTTTCAACGATCTGCTCCGCCTGTTTGGAATTTAAAAACTTCAAATACTCAACTGCTTCCTGTGGATGCTCCGTTTTGCTCGCAATTGCATAAGTTGTATAATTACTCTCACCGCTTTGGGCATAACGTGTCCCATCTTCTCCCGGAAAGGCAAAGCTGCCCACCTCAAAATTAAGTTCCCGGTACATCTGGTTATTCCAAGTCCCATCTACGATCATACCTGCTTCACCATTGGTAAATGCAAGCTGCGCGCCTACTGCGTCAACAGAAGCAAAGTCCTTACCCATATAACCTTTTTCCGACCATTCCCTGTAGGTATCAAACATTTTTTCCATCGCGGTAAAATCTATGGTTTCGTGCTTGCTGATCTGGTTCATTGTTTCCTGGCATAAAGCCGGCGCCATAATTTGGATCAGCCAATACCTGTCAAAATCACCTTTTCCGCCCAACGCAACCGGCGTATATCCCTTTTTCGCCAACGTCTCAATTGCCGAGAGCAATTCTTCATATGTAGACGGCTTTTCAAGCTGCAAAGAACCAAAAAGATCCTTGTTGTAATAAATCGTTGCATAGTCAAGAAACGCCGGATAGCTGCAATAAACGGATCCGTCAACGGTTGCATAATCAATTGCAGCCTGGCTGTACCTGGAACTGTCCAAGTTATAAGAATCCAGATTCAAAATATAACCATTCTTTGCCAGTTCCGCCATCTTAGTGGATTTGTTTCCCTGTACCCAAAAAAGATCCGGCAGGGAATCCGACTGCACCGCCACGTTAATTGTATCAAAGGTTCCTGAATACTGATAATCCACTTTAATGTTGGGATGCTCTTTTTCAAAAGCCTCATTGATCTCCGTAAAGGACTGCTCCAAAATCGCCTGATTATCCGCATCCCCCCAAATCGTCAATGTGACCGTACTATTTTTGGCTCCGCATCCTGTTAGCATACCCAATAATACAACCAGTGAAATCGAAAAACTTAATACCTTCTTCATATTATCCTCCAATCCAAAGCGTTACGCTTCCAGATAGTTAGCTGTTTCGTCGTAATCGTGCAAATTACTGTATTAGGAAACTTAAATTTCCGAATTATTTTCCAACACAAGGGCTACTGTCCCGATAAAAGAAGCGCTGCCAATAAAGGAAGACGATTCCACCCGGATATCTCTTTCCTGCCCCCAGGAAAAGCTTTTGCTTTTTAATTTTTCCTCCAGTCTTTTCGTAATTTTGTCTTGATAAATGTGCAAATCTCCTCCTATGATAAAACATTGCGTATCATAGGCATTTGCCATATTGGCAAACGCTACTTCAAGATATTCGGTCATTCTCTCCATTGCCTGTATGCATACTTCATCTCCTTCTGATGCATGTACCAGCAGTTCCATCCAGGTCAAAGCATCTCCTGCGCCATGTTCCCGCGCCCATTTTACAACCGCCCTTGTACTGCTATACTTTTCCAGGCAGCCTCTTTGTCCGCATTCACAGGCAATCCCATCCTTTTCTACGATCATATGCCCCATAATACCTGCAAGACCGCCAACTCCGGTATAAAGCTTTCCATTCATGATCACACCGCCGCCAATACCAGCAGAGATCCCCACATAAATAAAATCATCATACTGGTTACGGTTGCCAAAATACACCTCGGCAAGAGCAGCCACACAAATATCATTTTGTAAATAAGTAGGCAGCTTATATCGCTCTTCCAGACAACTTACAATAGGAAGATTTTTAATATTATTAAAGTCTGGCGGGTTTAAGATCACACCATCCTTCACAAGCAAAGGGCCTGCACAGGAAACGCCAATACCCCATATTTTTTCTTTATGGCCAGTCCGCATCAATCTGTCGCATAACAAAAACAATTTTTTTAAAAAAATATCGTTACCTTCCATAGCAGAAAGTTCCATATTTTCCGCTTGAATGACCTGTCCCTTCAAATCAATAATTCCTACGTTCAAATGATCACGGCTGATATAGATCCCCAGCGTTAAAAGCGATTCCGGAATCACCTGCAGATAGGTACGCTTGCGTCCTCCCGTAGACTGGGCAACCCCGCATTCCCTCACGATCCCGGCTTCCATATACTCTTTAATAAGCCCAGTGATTGTCATTTTACTTAAGCCTGTCAGGTGGCTTAATTCTATTCGGGATATAGGCTCATTGATAATAATATTTTTTAAAAGAATATATTTATTAATGCCATTCATATTTTGCTGGTTCATGCCGATCATTGTCATACCTCACATCAATTAGTACAAAAAATTTACTAACTGTTCATTTTGCTTTTCAATTTGTTGGAAATTCTTTTCAGTAGCTTTGCACATTTATATTATATCTGCTTACTTCTAATAAGTCAACGACTAAGTAAAAGTTTTTTACTAACTAAATTTTAAAAAAGGTCCGCTTACAGCGATATGAGAAAAAGAAAAAGACCGCTGCAGACAAGCAAGCTTGTCGCAGTGGCCTTTTTCCTTTTGACGCATGGTCCGTTTATACGCTTACATCATTCCTCCCATGCCGCCGCCAGCGGGCATTGCAGGAGTATCTTCCTTAATATTTGCAACAACGGATTCCGTTGTAAGCAATGTGGATGCAACGCTTGTTGCATTCTGAAGTGCGCTCCTGGTAACTTTGGCAGGATCAAGGATTCCTGCTGTTACCATATCTACATATTCTTCCTTCAAAGCATCAAAACCTACGCCTACCTCAGATTCTCTTACCTTGTTGATAACTACGCTTCCTTCCAGGCCGGCATTTGCCACGATGTGGTACAAGGGCGCTTCGAGAGCTTTCAAAACAAGCTGTGCACCTGTCTTCTCATCACCCTCAAGAGTTTCCGCCATCTTTTCCACTTCTTTAGCTGCATGGACATATGCAGAACCACCACCGCAGATAATTCCTTCTTCCACTGCCGCTCTTGTAGCCGCAAGCGCATCTTCAAGGCGAAGCTTCGCTTCCTTCATCTCTGTCTCTGTAGCAGCGCCTACACGGATCACCGCTACGCCGCCAGCCAGTTTCGCAAGTCTTTCCTGTAATTTCTCTCTATCAAAATCAGAAGTTGTCTCTTCAATCTGTCCTTTGATCTGATTGATTCTTGCCGCAATCGCTTCCTTATCGCCTTCCCCGTCAACAATAACAGTGTTTTCCTTCTGAATCTTAACAGATTTTGCACGGCCAAGCTGATCCATTGTGGTGTCTTTCAGATCAAGGCCCAGTTCAGAACTGATCACCTGACCGCCTGTGAGGATTGCAATATCCTCCAGCATTGCTTTTCTTCTGTCGCCATAACCAGGCGCTTTTACGGCTACTACATTGAATGTGCCGCGAAGTTTGTTAACGATCAATGTGGTAAGAGCCTCACCTTCCACATCCTCTGCAATGATCAACAATTTAGCGCCGGACTGTACGATCTGCTCAAGCAGAGGAAGGATCTCCTGAATGTTGGAAATCTTCTTGTCGGTGATCAGGATATAAGGATTGTCAAGAACTGCTTCCATCTTATCCATATCTGTGGCCATATATGCAGAGATATATCCTCTGTCAAACTGCATACCTTCTACAAGGTCAAGCTCTGTTAACATCGTCTTGCTCTCTTCAATGGTGATAACGCCGTCGCCGGAAACCTTTTCCATTGCGTCTGCCACTAACTGACCTACTTCGTCATCTCCGGCAGAGATCGCTGCAACTCTTGCAATATGCTCTTTTCCATTTACCTTAGAACTCATCTTTGCAATGGCATCTACTGCACAATCAGTGGCTTTTTTCATACCCTTTCTCAAAATGATCGGGTTAGCTCCTGCTGCCAGGTTCTTCATACCGCCATTGATCATTGCCTGTGCAAGTACGGTAGCCGTTGTCGTACCGTCACCAGCTACATCATTGGTCTTGGTAGCAACCTCTTTCACAAGCTGTGCGCCCATATTCTCAAAAGCATCTTCCAGTTCGATTTCCTTTGCAATGGTCACACCATCGTTTGTGATAAGGGGGGCTCCAAAAGACTTATCAAGAACCACGTTCCTTCCCTTAGGTCCTAACGTTACCCTTACGGTATCTGCTAACTGATTTACACCTGATTCAAGCGCTGCACGCGCCTCTGCGCCATATTTGATTTCCTTTGCCATTTCGATCGGCCTCCTTCTTCTTCTATAATCTAATTTTTAACCTTCGATCACTGCCAAAATATCACTTTGTTTCACGATAATGTACTCTTCTTCTTCGATCTTTACATCCGTCCCCGCATATTTGGAGTAAATTACCTGATCTCCAACCTTCACTTCCATTTTGATCTCCTTGCCGTCAACCACTCCGCCAGGTCCTACGGCAACAACTTCTGCCTGCTGGGGCTTCTCTTTATTTTGTCCGGGTAACACAATACCTGATTTGGTAGTTTCTTCTGCTACCAACTGTTTTAATACAACTCTGTCTGCTAATGGTACTAATTTCATTTTAAATGCCTCCTTTATTTTAGTTCAAACATTCACGTTCCTTATCCTTAACCATTTAAGGAATTGTTAGCACTCATTTACTTTGAGTGCTAATCATCAAAACATATATTAGTTTTATATGCGCTCCTTTGCAACTGGTATTACAGTGATATTTCATTATATTTTCTTTATTTTTCTTTCATTTTCTTTTTTTTTCTTTCATTATCTCATTTTTACCAAGAAACGTTGATTTAATAATTTGTTTAGAATTGGAAAAAGGACCACCTATTGGTAATCCTTCCAATTTATTTACGCTTTCTTTTCGAGACGCTGCCTGTACCCATCTGCATTTTTAATTTCAAACTTGTTACTGAACATTTCATATTCTGCATCAGACAGCTTTTCTTCCAGGGTTTCCTCTATGTTAGTTTTATAAACGATGCCCACCGCCACTGAAGGAGCTAAATGAACATCCTCATAAGACATGCACCTTTCCTGCACCTTGGATGCATACCGTTCCGCTTCCCCATCCTCCGCCATGGGAATCAGCACGCCAAACACATCTCCGTCTATTCTCCCGATAACAAAATAAGGGCCTGCCTCTTCCTTTAAAATATCCGCCACAATGCGGATCAGACGGTCACTCTCCTCATCGCCGAAATGATCGTTGGCATATTTCCAGTCGTTGATATTGACATTAAGGACTGCTACCGGTATCACCTCTGACCTGTCAATAATCTTCATCCGTGCCTCAAAATACAGCTTATTAAACACGCCTGTAAGGATATCGTCCCGCTCGCTGCCCGACACTTTGCGGGTCTTATCAGCCAGACGCTTTTCCAGTTCTTCCAGGTAAATACTGCTTTCCCGGTGTAAGTACGCTTCTTCTCCCAGCTTCCCCAAAAGTTCCACTGTTCCATCTATCATCTCCTCCATGAGGTTTCCGCTCTCTTCCCCATTAGGAAGGTTCACATAAAGATGGCCCACTGTCCTTCCCTGGACCTGCAGTTTACGCCCTGGCTCCTTTGCCACATCAGGATGAAATCCAAGAAAACTATCCCCTATCACGATTTCCTTTTCTCCACGCCTGCCCGTTAAAAGAAGGTTGATTCCAAACGCTTCTGCCAGATTGCCAAGATACCTCTTGATACTCTCCATATCATAAAGATTGGAAAGTGAATAATTTCTGATATTTTCTTTCACTCTCTTTTCATAAGGAATTGCATCGTAACCCATAACCCAAACCATACCTTTCTTTATCCGTAATAATACATGTTAAGTATACCGTTTCCTCCCTCCTTAAGCAAGCATTTCTTCATTTCACTACTTTTTCCAATAGGTAAGGTTTTCGTTGATCTTGCAGTATTCTCCTGTTTTACTGTAAGAATCCATCAGATGGTTATCCGCCTGCTGGACCAAAGGAATCTCTTCCCCCGCCCCTCTGGTTCCTTTCTGCTTCTCATCTTTTTCCCACTTTTTCCGGCCCTCTCCGGCTGTCTGCTGACCCATGTCCGAAGACATGGTAAATCCTTTTTTGTTCCTTCCGAAATATTTTCGGGCAAAGTCAGTCCCTACTTTAATCTTTTCTCTTGCCGCTTCCCATTTATTCACAATGTAAGAGGAAATATTCAGCCTGACTGAGGTGATTGTTTCCCGTACTCCCCAAAAGGCCCCGTTCCTGTCATGGGCTGAAAGGATCCTTTCTTCCCCGTCCTCATGATCATCTCCCATTGCTTCCCACATTCCACGAAAAAAGCTTTTTCCTGATTTGAACTTTTTGTCGGCTGGAGATGCAAAACCGGCTCCTCCAAGATTCTCCTCCGGAACCACCTTAGCTGCCTGATAAGTATCCCTGCCAATCCCCGCCCCAGCCCCGCTCTTTTTGGTTCCCTCCTCCTCATAAAGGCATTTGGTTATATGGTGTGTATGTGAGTGAGTAAGCTGACTTCCCAAATTGGAAGCTGTATCATTGTCAATTCGCATAAAACCTCCTCCATCCTTTAATTCTGCATAAAGATCCGTTCCCCTTCTATCACCGGATACCTAAGCAGTTCTTCCCCGTCCAAGTCTTCCTTACGCATATCTATGGCTGTAATCTGATGATTTCCATAAGTGGTATAATAATAGATTCCCTTATCCCCATTGCAGCAAGAAGTGTAGATTGTAACCTCATATTTCCCATCGCCCAAATCACAGCATCCTTTCTGCTGGTCAACCGAACCAAGAATATGAAAAAACTGACTGACGCTCTCCAGTTCAGAATCCCCTGATACAGCGTTGCTTTTCACAAAAGCGGCTCTTACGAAACGGGACTGGGAGGATAAGTCCCCCGGAAGCCCTAATGCTCCCATCCCCCGGCTGTAAGTGCGAAGCGGAATCTGATCAGAAAACAAATTCCTGGGTTCTTTTGAAGATAAGTGCATATAATCATTTAACCGGAACATCTGCTCATCAAATGGCGGGTTATTGGTAAGGATTCCCACCGGATTTTCATAAATCTTCAGTCCTTCCGCTACCGATTCCACCACAAGGGAACTCTGCCGGTCAGAAATCATCCAATGAAGCTGTGCCGGCGGCAGTGTTTCTTTAAAAGCGGCATTGGTAAGATTGATCTTCCCTAAAAGGGCTTTCGCTTCTCCCACCTCTTTGCATTGCCCCAGGATCCATGGGATGAATTCAAAGGACGCCACATTGTCCCTGCCCTCTTCCTCTTCCTTGTAAGACGCATTTCCCACAAAATTAAGCCCCGCCATTCCTAATCCCTTCTCATTCACCGCTTCATAATACAAAGGCTGGCCATCTTCTATATGGGCCATCCCGATCATGGCATAATGGCTGGCAACGGCTCCCATACAACGGAAATTCATCCTGTAATTACGGGGTGTTATTACAATTTCCTCCCCATAGGAACAATCGTTATCTAAGGTTCGCCCAAAATAAAAATCTTTCGTCTTAAAAGCTGCCGCTGTACACATCTTCGTACCTCCAATCTGGCATTTTTCTTTTAGCGTTCTCCTATCAGTTCCCACTTATACTCCTCGTAACTGTTATTTAATGAAAACCGGCTCTTTGCCCCTTCCGTCAAATAGATCTTCCCATCCTCCGTGATCAATATCATATCAAAATCCCTGTGCTCCCGCCAATAATCGGAGGCTTTCTCCAAACCCATGACAAAAAGCGCCGTTGACAAGGCATCGCAGACTTTCCCTTCCTTTGCTATGACCGTAACGGAAGCAAGGCCACTGTCTGCCGGACAGCCGGTAACCGGGTCAATGATATGGCCATACACATTTCCGTCCTCCCCCACAAAAAACCGCTCATAATTGCCGGAAGTCACCACTGCAAGATCGCTGGCCTCAATGACGCCTAAATATCCGTCTCCAAATGGATCCCGCAATCCTATACGCCAACTGCTTCCATCTGGTTTACTGCCTATAGCCTGTATATTTCCTCCAAGATCCAGCAGTCCCGAGGTAATGCCTCTCTCCCTTAACAATTCAACCAACATGTCACCTGCATATCCCTTTGCCACAGCCCCGAAATCTAATTGTGTCCCTGATGGGAGCAGCGCTTCCTTTCCATGGATCCGTATGTTATCATATCCTACATATTTTAGAAGATCCTGGATCTCCTCCCTGTCCGGTATCCGGTTCTCCCCTGTGGTAAATCCCCAGGAAAGAAGCACGGGATAGATCGTTGGCTCTAACGCGCCTTCTGTTTCCCGGGCCATGCTAACGGCAAACCGGAGCAGCTCTTTTGTTTCATCATCAAGAATAACAGGGGCGCCGCCGCTATGGTTCAGCGCATAGACTATGCTTTCCTTATGGGTAGCTGACCAAAGCCCTTCCAGCTCCGTCATCTTCTCCTGTGCCTCAAGAACTGCCTTCTCCCCGTCTTTCCCGTATAAAGTCAACGATATATAAGTGTCCATGGCAAAAAAAGAGGCCTTTGCCTCCCTTCCCTTGCCCCACATCTTACCAATGCCCACACCCAAAATGCCAAGAAAAACCAATAGATAAATCACAGAAATCAGTCTTTTTTTCACCATATCACCTTTCATCCCATGAAAGTTTTGTATAAGGCGCCATAAGATTATGGCGCCTTTTGACTACTAGCAGGTTGCTCCGCCAACCACGGTTTTCTTTAAGACCTCTTCCCTGTCGATCTGACTATTTAACAGTTTTTCCTGTACATATTCAAAACCGAGACGGGCTATGGTATCGGCAAAGCGCTCTCCTGAAACCCCCTCGTCACGGAAAAACAGTATCGTCCGTTCCGTCAGGGCAATCACTTCTTCCTGGGAGGTAAAAATTTTATCAAGGGGACGTCCTGCGGCTACTTTTTTGCCCCAGCGTCCGCCGATATACACCTTATATCCCACTGCCGATTCATTCACGGCGCCAAAAGGACACTTGGAAATACAGCGCCCGCAGTGATTACAGGTTTCCCCATCTATCCGGATCTTTCCCTCCTCCAGCTTTGCCACTTTGACCGGGCAGCTATTCTCTATCTGGCAATTTTTGCAGCCCCGGCATTTGGACAGGTCGATCTCCGGCACCCGCTGTCCGATAATGCCCAAGTCATTTAAATCAGGTTTCACACAGTTGTTCGGACAGCCCCCAACTGCAATCTTAAATTTATGAGGCAAAGACACATCGTGATACCCCGTATAGTAAAGATCATGAAGTTTTTCAGACAATTCAAAGGTATCAATTAAGCCATACTGGCAGGTGGTTCCTTTACAGGACACGACCGGGCGCACCTTAGAACCGGTTCCTCCCGTTTCCAGCCCTGCCTGCGCCAGAAATGCCATCACCTCATCGATATTGTCATAAGGAACCCCCTGGATCTCCAGCGTCAGCCTGGTGGTCATGGTTACTTCCCCGGAACCAAAGCGTTCCGCCGCTTCCGCTACCTTCCTTTGCTCCTGGGCAGTCAGTTTCCCGTTCCTGGTGATGACCCGGACATTAAACACATCATCATACCGTTTGTCCTGCAAGCAGCCAAGACCTTTCACCCGCTTGATCTCCTGGGCCGATAAGGGATTTCCATTACGAGGCACTTTCACCTCATTGAACATCACGCCGCCTTCCAAAACCAATGTATTGGTATAGCCAAGCGCTTTCAGCCTGTTTTGGAGGAAATATCCTCTCTTTCCTTTGGTACATACAAGAAGAAGCTTTGCATCTTGGGAAAGCCCCTCTATCGGCTCTGCAACAGCAGAAAGATTGATCCATTTCGCGTTAGGAATGCCTGGAGACGGCTGCACATCCAAAACAGTGTATCCGCTTGCTTTCCCCGATGCATATTCCGCCGGGCTCATGCTCTCCAATACACCGTCCATTTTATTTTCCAAAATATAACATGCCGTTACAAAAGGATGAATCGCCGTTGAAAAGGGAGGCGCATAAGCAAAATCCAGCGTATCGAAATCATCCAGCTTCATCCCCTGGGAAATCCCGGTAACTGCAATATCCACCATCTTATCTACCGCGCCCGCACCCAACACCTGGATGCCCAGTATCCTGCGGCTTTCCTTTTCGGCAGTCAGCTTTACGATAAAGGAAGACGCTCCCGGATAATAATGGGCTTTATCATCAAGGATACATACCACCGAAACGGCATCATACCCTGCATCCTTTGCCTGTTCCTGTGTAAGTCCGGTCCGCCCGCCATTTAAAGTAGGAAGCAGCCTCACTACTCCGGTTCCCAGGCAGCCTCCATATCCTTTCCCGGCATCATGCATTCTCTTTGCCATAGCCCGCGCCGCTAAATTGGCAGTAGAACCCATTGCCGACCATTGGGGCTTTCCTGTCATGGCATTTTTCACCATTGCACAGTCTCCGGCCGCATAAACATCCGGGAGGTTGGTCTTTAACTCCTCATCCACAAGAATCGTCCCTTTCAACATTTCCAATCCCGATTCCGCCAAAAATCCTGTTGCAGGCCGGACCCCGATAGCCAAAATGACCAGATCTGCCGGTAAAACACCGTTATCCGTGAGCACACCCTCTACATGGTCTTTTCCGTTTATCCCCTTAAGGCTCACAGACGTCAATACATGTATCCCGCCTGCCTTTAGCTGCCGCTTGGCATAATCTGCCATCTCCGCATCAAATGCATTGGGCATGATCTGAGGCGCTGCATCAATCACTGTCACATCCATTTTTAACGCCGCCAGATTTTCCGCAACCTCTAATCCGATAAAGCCTGCACCGCAGACTACTGCTTTCCGGCACTTATTTTCCTGTGCATATGCCCGGATCCCCACTGCATCATCCGGCGTCCTGACACAAAAAACACCCGAAAGCCCTGCCCCGTCTATGGCTGGCACAAAAGGAACCGCACCTGTGGCAAGAATCACTTTATCGTAACTTTCTTCAAATACTGTTCCGTCTTCCCGACGGACAGACACCAGCTTCTTTTTGCTATCCAATCCAACCGCCTCACAGCCAGTCTCTACCTGTGCGCCTGTTAAGCGGGAATATTTTTCCGGTGAATTTACGATCAGTTCCTCTCTCGTTTTAATATCACCGCCAATATAATAAGGCAGGCCGCATCCTGCATACGAAATGTCTTTACTCTTTGTAAAAATCTTGATTTCGGCCTGCCTGTCAAGGCGCTTTAACTTGGCTGCCGCTTTCGTTCCTGCCGCAACTCCTCCAATGATTACAATTTTCATTTCTTCTTACCTCCGCCTTTTCATTTCCTTATATTATACCTTGATTTCCCCTCTCAGACAATTATTTCTCTCAAGATTTCCTTTGCTATCCCATAATTAATTTGATATAATCAGATTAACCAACTTTCTTACTATGTGGAGGAGCGAAAGATGTATCACTGCCTGGTTCATTTTTATTTTATCGGCTGCAGCAATGATCTGATCCAAACCATCAGGGAAAGCACACCGCCTGCACAATTTACTTTTCAGTTTGAGGAAAATCATACACTTTATGAGATCCCAGCCCACAAGGCGGACGTTATTTTTGCTGATATGCAGACTGTCGGCCCCAAAGAGCTTGACCGTCTTTTCTCCTATAAGAAAAAAGAAGCGGAATTAATCCTTCTTATGGATAAAGACCAGATCAGGGAACTTACTTCCAAAGAACTACAGGACGTTTCCGACCTGTGGACCCTCCCATTGACTAAAGGGGAGATTTCTTTCCGTTTCTCCAAATGGCTTCAAACCTACAAAACCAAAAAAGATCTCTGGTTATACCAAAATTATCTTGAAACTACTATCAACAGCGTACCGCATCTGATCTGGTATAAAGATAAGGACGGCGTTCACCAAAAAGTCAATACAAGTTTTTGCAAGGCAGTCAACAAAACCATGGAACAGGTAGAAGGACGGGGGCATTATTACATTTGGGATATTGAGCCGGACGAATATGCAAAAGGTGAATTTATCTGCATGGAATCTGAATTTGAAGTTATGGACAAAAAGGAAACCTGCATTTTTGATGAAACGGTAAAGATCCGGGACGAAATGCGCCAGTTGGAAACTTATAAATCGCCCTTGTTTAATCTTGACGGCAGCGTGATGGGTACCGTAGGCGTTGCTGTGGATGTGACTCAGGAACGTCTATACGAGCAGATGATCATCAAAAATGCCAACACTGATTTTCTTACCGGCCTGTACAACCGACGGTATGTTTATCAGTTTGTAGAGGAACAAGCCGGAAAGCCATTGACGCTGTTTTATCTTGACCTTGATAATTTTAAAGCTGTCAATGACCGCTATGGCCATCAGGAAGGGGACCGGGCTTTGCTTGTCACCACCCAGGTATTAAAAGAATGTATGCCCAAAGATACCATAGCCCGGATTGGGGGCGATGAATTTTTAGTGGTGAGCATTGACCCTTATACCATACCTGACATTACCCGCACCAAGAACAGGATACAACAACGGCTTGATCAGACCTTTGCGGCAGATGACCACCTAAAGGGCCTCTCCGCCAGTATCGGCATCTCCCATTCTGAGGATGGGACTGTCATCATGGATTCCCTGATTGTGGAAGCCGACGTATTAATGTATCAGGAAAAAAGCAGAAAAAAAGCCGCTTCATCGTAAGCGGCTTTTCGTTGGTTATTGCCCTATGCGGATCACACCCTTGACAATATCCGCCTTGTTGGCCACACAAGCCTGCAGGGCGTCCTGAATGTCATCCAGGTCAAAATAATCCGTGACAATATCCTTAATCGCAATCTTTCCTGAAGAAACTGCTTCAATTGCCATAGGATAAATATTCCTGTAACGGAACACGGTCTTAAATGTCAGTTCCTTATCCAAAGCCATCCCGATAGGCAAAGTCATTTCACCAGTTGCACTATACCCTACAAATACGACTGTTGCTCCTTTTTTGGCTCCTTTTATCAACTGGGAAGCAGTCACCTGGGTTCCCGCTGTTTCAATCCCCAGATCAAAGCCTTTTCCATCTGTAAATTCCATAATCTTTGCGACGGTATCCTCTTCCTTCCCATTGATCACAAGATCCGCTCCTAACTCCTGTGCTTTCTTAAGACGTTTTTCCATAACATCCACTACGACAACCTTAGAAACGCCCATTGCTTTTAAAGATAACAAGGTAACCAGGCCAATACAGCCTGCCCCCGTCACTACCGCCACCTGTCCCAGCTTTGCACCGCCCTGGCGTGCCGCATGCATACCCACTGCCAAAGGCTCGATCAACGCCCCTTCCATGGTGCTCACATTCTCAGGCAGTTTAAAACATAACCCCGCTTCATGCGCTACATATTCCTGAAACACACCGTCTACTGGCGGTGTGGCAAAAAAGATCACATCCTTACAAAGATTGTATTTCCCTTCTTTACAAAACTCACACTCACCGCATGTCTTTCCCGGTTCCAATGCAACCCGGTCCCCCACTTTCAGGTTTTTTACATTTGAGCCAGTCTCTACCACTACACCCCCGGCTTCATGCCCCAACACAAAGGGCGGCTCCACAATAAAATCCCCGATCCGTCCGGACTCATAATAATGCAGATCCGATCCGCAGATTCCCACATATTCCACCTTGACAAGAACCTCATTTTCCTTCGGGGCAGGAACCGGCCTCTCCTGGATCTCCACTGTCTTCAGTGCTGTCATTACTGCTGTTTTCATCATTTTTTTCTCCATAATCTTCCGCACCTCCTAAACCAAATATACCATCCTTTTCCATACCTGGCAACAGCGTTTCCATTATTTCGGATGGGTAAAAGACAAACATTCTGCCGGACAGGCACTGACGCATTTCCCACATCTGATACATTCCGGCGAACGGGAAATTTCCTTCACGGAAAGATCTACCGGACAAGCATTTTGACATGCCCCGCAAGACAGACACTTCTCTTCCTGCCAGCAGATCTGCACCAGGCTAAAACGGTTAAACCAGCCATACACGGCCCCTAAAGGGCATAAGTACTGGCAAAAAGGACGATACACTTTTATGGACAGTACCAGGACCACTGCCAAAATCCCCAGTTTCCAGAAGAACAAACCGCCTACTTGGGCCTGAAGCATTTCATTCCTGCCAATCAACGGCAACGCTCCAAATAAGGTACCGGAAGGGCATATATATTTACAAAATGCCGGAACCTTGGCAAATCCTCCAAAGAGAAACATCGAACCCAGCAAAACAAAAAGGATAAGAACCACATATTTCCCGTACTTTAAAATATGATGTCCGGGAAGTCTTTTCCTTTTCTTAAAAAGAGGGATCTTATGCAAAAGATCCTGTACAAATCCAAAAGGGCATAACCATCCACAGATAAAACGTCCCAAAAGACTTCCAAACAGGAAGAAAAAACCTAACACGGCAAAAGGCACTGTCAATCCCCGTTGGTTAAGCAATGCCTGGAGCGCTCCTATGGGGCAAGAGCCAACCGCCCCTGGACAGGAATAGCAATTGAGCCCTGGAACACAGGCATACTTTAATTTCCCCTGGTAAATCTTCCCGTTCATAAAGCCAAAAACATATCCATTGGTCACAATCGTAAATAAAAGCTGTACCATCAGCCTTAGTTTTTTCATTTCATCACCCAATCCCTATACATTCCAGGCAGATCATCACCGCCTTTTTCCAAATCACAGTAAGCTGCCCTGTCACAACTCCGATTGCCAAAAATGCAACGCCCGCAATCACACCGCACAACCACTGACGTTCCCTGATCATTTGAAAAAGATTACCCTTCATTTTCACTCCTCTTCCACTCATTCCCTGCTTTCCTGTTTAAAAACAGCTACAGTAGCTAAACAGGCAGATCTAAGTCAAAACTTAAATCTGCCTGCTAATAAACCTATTTACAAATCAATCCTGAATTCTTATTATTCAGCAATATCAGCATACATGAAATACCAGTAGCCGTAAGGTGAATGCCAAGAACCTGTGATCTTCTCACTCTGTAACCAGAAGTCATTGTAGTAAGCAACCGGGATACATCCTGCTTCATTCATCAGGATATCCTCTGCCTTGTGAAGAGCCTCAGAACGCTCTGCAGCATCCAGTGTTGTTCTGGAAATATCCATAGCTGCATCATAGTCAGCATTATTGAACTTACCATCGTTATTTCCGTTTGTAGAGTAAAGCAGGACTAACATGTTGGACGGATCACTGTAATCACCAACCCAGCCGTTACGGGAAGCATCATAATCACCATTACGACGCATAGGTGTAAAGCTTGCCCACTCAACGATATCTACGCTTAACTCTACGCCAATCTCAGCCCATGCCTGCTGTAAGTACTCAGCAACTACCTTGTGGTACCCTGCATCATTGGTTGAATAAGTGATTGCAGGAAGGCCTTCGCCATCCGGATAACCTGCATCTGCAAGAAGCTGTTTTGCTTCAGCAAGATTTGCTTCGTAATCTTCAGAAATATATAACTGGCCGCCATTTGCCTTATCCATGAACTGGCTTCCGTCTGTATCAATCCAGCCGGGACCCATGAAGTTGTATGCCGGTGAATAAGTTCCCTGCATCAGAGTATTTGCCACATAGTCACGGTCAATTGCAAGGCTCAGCGCTTTACGCACATTTGCATCTGTGAAAGGCTCTCTCTGGGTGTTCAGGCTCAAATAGTAGGTACCAATAATAGGATCTACAAAGAAATCGGAACTTCCTGTCAGGGAAGGAATTTCTTCTGTAGGAACGTCCTTGATAAACAGAACTTCACCTGTCTGGTATGCACTGTAAGATGCATTTGCATCTTCGATCAGATTCCACTTAATACCATCTAACTTGATTGCATCTGCATTCCAGTAATTGGTATTCTTGCTCATAAGGATATGAGAACCAGGAACCCACTCGGATACATAGAAAGGTCCGTTGGAAATATAAGTTGCAGCAGCAGTTGCCCATGAATCACCATTTGCTTCTACAGTTGCCTGCTGTACAGGGCTTAAAGTAGCAAATGCAGCAAGGCTTCCAAAATAAGAGCAAGGTGCACTTAAGGTAACTGTAAGTGTCTTGTCGTCTGTTGCTACCACCTGAAGGTCATCAAGATTTCCCTCAACTGCAGAACTGAATCCCTCTACCATGCCAAGCACTGTCTCTGCATAAGGAGCTGCAACCATAGGATCACATACTCTCTTCCAGCTATACTCAAAATCTTTTGCAGTCAGATCACTGCCATCGGACCACTTCAGGCCCTCTCTTAAATGGAATGTCCATGTAAGGCCGTCTTCACTGGTCTCCCAGCTTTCTGCCTGTCCGGGAATCAGCTTTCCATCCTGATCTACAGCCAAAAGGCATTCAAAAGAATGAAGAAGCATATTACCGCCGTCTACCGCACTGTTCAGTGCAGGATCGATGGTCTCAGGGTCAGGTCCAACCTGAACGGATAGGATCTTCTCCCCTGTTGCAGTCTCAGCAGGAGCTGCATCTGCTTCATTGTTTTCTTCCGCTTCATTACTGCTCTCATCTGCAGGCGCATCTGCTTCTGTCTGGGTGTCATTTGCCGGGGTTTGTGTTGCATCATTACCGCCGCCGCAAGCTGTCAGACCAAAAACCATGGTTGCTGCAAGCAAGAGTGCAAGTGTTCTCTTTTTCATAATTTTCCTCCTCTATGATTTTTTTTGCTTTTTTGTTGTATCACATTTAATTGGTCTTGTCAATATGGTGACAAGCCGCAAAGTGATTTTTTTCAACTTCCTGCCATGCAGGAACTTCCACCGCACACCGCTCATCTGCATAAGGGCATCTGGTGCGGAACCGGCATCCGGAAGGCGGATTTAAGGGGCTGGGCACGTCCCCTTCCAGCACAATACGCTGACTCTCCCTGGCTACCTTCGGGTCTGCAATGGGAATCGCGGAAATCAGGCTCTTGGTATAGGGATGGAGCGGGCGGTTCACCAGTTCATAACTGTCTGCCAGCTCTACCATTCTTCCCAAATACATCACGCCGATCCGGTTGGAAATATGCTTTACAGCCGAAAGGTCATGGGCAATAAACAAATAGGTCAATCCCATCTCCTGCTGCAGATCCTCAAACATGTTGATGACCTGCGCCTGAATGGAAACATCCAGTGCCGAAATCGGCTCATCGCATACGATAAATTCGGGTCTTACCGCAAGCGCCCGGGCAATGCCCACACGCTGCCTCTGCCCACCTGAAAATTCATGGGGATAGCGGTTTGCATGCTCCGAATTCAGCCCAACACGCCTTAACATTTCTATGATAATTTCGTATCTTTCCTGCTTATTTGCCGCCATTTTGTGTACATCAATGGCTTCCCCGACAATATCCCCCACTGTCATACGGGGATCCAGGCTTGCATAGGGATCCTGGAATACAATCTGCATCTTCTTCCTGTAGGGCAGCATGTCCGCATAAATCTTCTTCTCTACATCAAAAACCACTTCATTGTCATAGACAAACCTGCCCCCCGTGGGTTCATAAAGCCGAAGCAGGGTACGTCCTGTTGTCGTCTTACCACAGCCGGACTCCCCAACCAGCCCTAAAGTCTCGCCTCTGTCTATGGTAAACGACACATCGTCAACAGCCTGGATATATTTCTTTCTCTTGCCATATCCTCCAGCAGGAAAATATTGTTGCAAATGCTCTATCTGTACTAACTTATCACTCATTTGCGGCTCCTTTCCCATTTGGGGCGCTCACCTGTGACTGCCCCATAACTTCCTCCTTCTGGTTTAACCAGCACTGTGTATAATGAACCTCTCCGAAATTGGTAATTGGAGGCATTTCCCTTAAGCAGATCTTCATACATTCCTCACAACGGGGTGCAAACGGGCAGCCTTTTGGAGGATTTAACATATCCACAGGTGTCCCTTCAATAGGGATCAGCCTTTCATGCTCCTTTGTGTCGATCCTGGGAATTGAGCGGATCAGACCTTTTGTATATTGATGCCTTGGATTATAAAAAATATCGTCTGCCGTGCCATATTCAACCACTTTTCCGGCATACATAACCGCAATTCTCTTACACATACTGGCAACCACCCCTAAATCATGGGTGATCATAATGATGGCCATGCCAAGCTTATCTTTCAACTCCATCATCAGTTCCAGGATCTGGGCCTGGATCGTTACATCCAGCGCCGTAGTCGGCTCATCCGCAATCAAAAGTTTCGGCTCACAGGCAAGGGCCATAGCAATCATAACACGCTGGCGCATTCCGCCGGATAATTCATGGGGATATTGTTTCAGACGCTTACTTGGCTCATTGATCCCTACCAGTTCCAAAAGCTCTTTTGCCCGCTCCTTTGCCTGCGCGCGGTTTTTATCTGTATGGAGTAAAACAGCCTCCATAATCTGGTTCCCTATGGTATAAACAGGATTTAAACTGGTCATCGGATCCTGGAAAATAATGGAAATCTCATTTCCGCGGATCTTCCTCATTTCCTTTTCCGACATCTGATCAATCTGATGGCCGTTAAACAAAAGGCTGCCGCCGATCAATTTACCCGGATGGGCGGTAAGCCCCATCAGGCTATAGGCCGTTACCGACTTTCCGGAACCGCTCTCCCCAACGATTCCCAAAACCTCTCCTTCCTTTAAATGAATGGAAACATCATTTAAGGCCTTTACCTCTCCTACGGGAGTGAAAAAAGAAAGCCGTTCGTTTTTTATATCAACAAGATATTCTGACATAAATTCCTCATTTCTGCGCTTAAGTAACTGCGCTGTCATTCTTAATTTTTAAGCTTAGGGTCAAATGCATCCCGGAGTCCATCGCCTAACAGGTTGAAGCTAAGAATGATCAAACTGATCAATATCGCCGGGATGAACAATAAATAGGGGTAGGTATTCATACCATTGATCGCATCGCTGGCAAGGCTTCCAAGAGACGGGAGGGGTACTGCCACACCCATTCCAAGGAAACTTAAAAAACTTTCCGTAAAAATAGAAGATGGGATCTGTAAAGTCGTAGTAACGATCAACGTACCGATACAGTTGGTAAGCAAATGCTTTTTAATGATTTTGCCATTGCCTACCCCCAGCGCCCTGGCTGCCGTAACATATTCGCTCTCTTTTAACATCAGCACCTGGCTTCTGACCATCCTGGCCATACCCACCCAGTACAAAAGAGCAAACACCACAAAAATACTAATCAGGTTTTCACCTACGACCCCTACCCAGCTAAAGCCTGGCACATTTTTCAAGTTCCCAAGAGGCGCTTTCAGTGCAAAGGATAAAAGCACGATCAGCAGGATATCCGGTATCGTATAAATGATATCCACGATACGCATCATGATCAAGTCCACCCATCCGCCAAAAAAGGCGGCAATAGAACCATAAGCGGATCCAATGATCAGGATAATGCCTGTCGCAATGAGACCTACCAGCAGGGATATCCTGCTTCCCATCATGACACGGATTGCATAATCACGCCCCATCTTATCTGTTCCAAAAATATGCGGGAACACCTTCTCTCCTGCTGCAATCCTCTCCTGTTCCTCTTCTGAATATTCCATAGGCCCCAGATTATTGGCCCCTTTCATCTGCCACTTATAAGAATAGGGATAAAAGGCAGGGACAATAAACGAAAACACCATAACAATAATAATGACTACAATACTTGTCATTGCCACCTTATTCTTCAAAAGGCGGCGCATCCCGTCCTTCCAAAAGCTTACGCTCTCCCGCATGATAATCTGGCTCTGCTTTTCTTCTTCTGTTGCAGGCAGAAAATCTTCCGGGTTAAGTTTTAATTGAAAACTGATCGGATTTTGTTTCATAATCGCCTTAAACTCCTTACTTTAATTTAATTCTGGGATCTACCATCTTATAAACAATATCTACAACAACGTTCATTACAATGATCAGTGTGGCAAGAAAGATCGTAGTTCCCATAATCAATGTATAGTCACGTCCGTTGATCGCAGAGATAAATTCCCCGCCAAGCCCTGGGATGGTAAAAATCTTTTCAACAACAAAGCTTCCTGTCACGGTGTAAGCAAGAAGCGGTCCGACATAAGTGATGACAGGCAGCACTGCATTCCTTAACGCGTGCTTAAACAAAGTAACAAACCCGGACACACCCTTTGCCTTGGCAGTACGCATATAATCCTGCCCCAGGACATCAAGCATGGAAGAACGCATCAATCTCATAATATATGCCGTAGGGTAAAAAGACAATGCCATAACCGGCATAACATAATGCTTCCATGAGGTCAGCCCAATCGTTGGCAGCAATTTTAAATTCACACCAAGGAAATAAAGCAATACGGTACAGATTACGAAACTGGGAACTGCGATCCCGCAGGTAGCAACTACGCTGATCAGACTATCCAGAAATTTTCCTCTCTTAAGAGCTGCAATACAGCCAAGGGGAATTCCAATAAGCAAAGACACCAAAACAGAAATCCCGCCCACTCTGGCAGAAACTGGGAATTTCATCAAAATGATATCCATAACGGTACGCCCCCGCTGTTTTAGGCTGTCGCCAAAATCACCGTGAAGGGCATCTCCGATATATGTAAGATATTGTTGGAGCAAAGGCTTGTCCAATCCATATTTCGCCTCCAAGGCGGCCGTCGCCTGCGGGCTGATTGCCTTCTCAGAAAGGAAGGGACCTCCTGGAACCATATTCATCAGGAAAAATGTGATCGTTGCAACTGCCCAGATTGTGACCACTGCAAGACCGATTCGCTTTGCAACATACTTTAACATGTTTTTAACTCCTTACCTCAATAATTTCCTAAATCCCATTAAGAAAAAGAACAATAGTGTTTATAACAAACCCTATCGTTCCTTATAGACTGGATATATACTAGCAAAAAACCCTTACTTTGTCAAATCCATTCTAGCTTTTTTTACACATTTTTCTGCATAATATGCACTGAAAATACTGGCTTTTTACCCATAATTTCCCTAATTTCTCATGAATAAAAATAAATTTTTTAAATTTTTGTAACTTTGCCACGCTGTTTCTAAGACCATTTATTTTCCCAAAAGAGTATTGATTTTTTCCTCCCATGCAGATTTCTTCATAGCGCCTATCACAACGTCCAAAATTTCTCCTTTTTCATTCAAAAAGAAGGTGGTAGGAACCGCCGAAACCTCCGTCAAAAGTCCACGGTAAAGCGATTCATTTAACAGCAAATGAGGATAATCCGCCCCCGTCTGTTCAATTAATTCCGATACATACTCCAATGCCCTGTCATCCGCCCCTTCCTGCACATCGCTTATGATCCCGATAATTTGGAAATCTGCAGGCTCGTATTCCTCTGCCAGTTCCCCAAGCCCAGGCATTTCACTAAGACATGGATTGCAATAAGTGGCCCAGACATTGATCATGGTAATCTTTGACTCAGCAAAGACATCGGAAGAAAAGGTATTCCCTTCCACATCCTGCCCTTCAAAGACCACACCCTCCTCCTTACTTTCCGCTGTTTCTTCCTCATTTTCCGCATCCGCCTCTGCCCTGCTGATGGTCTGGTCTTCCTGTTCAGACGGCCGGGCGTTGATATCCGCCTTCCCACCAGCCTTCCCACATCCTCCTAGGACAGCCAGTAATACCATACCAGTTAACACATACCCTGCTAAATGCCAGTCAAATTTTCTCTTCATAAAAAACCTATCCTTTTCTTTCAAACATGATTTCCGTTGCATCCCATTTTGACATTTACTTCATAAAAAGTCAATATCTCTCCGCAAAAGCCATTTCACAGATGTTCTCCGGCAGATCTTCATACTGCCTGTGATATCTTCGCAATGCACTTTTTATCTGATCTTCCGGGAATGTGCCCAAAAATGCCTGCTCCTTTCGGATACACAAAATGTATTTATAAATTTTGTCAATCCCTGTATCCCCACAAAGGTCTTCCCTCACCGGATAATCCAGTGTCAAAATGGTGTTTTGCGGTTCAAACCGAATGTCATACCACCGGAAAAATTCCGGAATCCCTTTTACAAACGTATCATACAGGCACTTGCTGCCATAGCAGTTAAAATCCGGTATCATTTCATTGTATAATTCCAATGCTGCCTTTACCTTTTGTTCCACAAGCATAAAACCTGTTTCGTAAGCCTGCAGGGCGCTCATCCCTTCCCGGGATATGATGGAATTTTCTTTCTGCTGCCATACCTCCCGGATGCAATAAAGAACCGCCCCCATAAACTGCTCTGCCCTCTCATATGTGATGGATGTGCTTTCCTTTGCAGTATATTTCTCCGCCAGCCCCGCTACAATCTGCGCTAACTCTTCCATTTTATAATTCATAAACTCACCCCCAGCAAAGTTCTTTCAATGTTTCAAAATACAGATCATAATCCCATCGTTTCACTTCATCAAACTTAGCATATTCCCCAAAACCGTCTGTTTCCTGATACCCACCGTAACCGGCCCGGATGGCCTGTGCAAAATTGGCAAGGCAGGTGCCTTCCAAATAATCCAGGTCACCAAAGCAAATCTGCTCAAACTGCTCCTTCATGAAATGCAAAAGCTCATCATCCGTAATTTCATCCTGCATTTCATTCTTAAAAAGATAAAATATTTCCTGGAGCCTGACCACGGTATCCACATAATTGTTCTGGTCGATAAAATCAGAATCACAAAATTCATAAATAATTTTCGGAGCAATGCCTTCGCCAAACTCAATTCTTCTTTGCTCCTGCAAGGAATTTCTGCGTTCATCCAGAATCAATTTTGCATCCCGTTCGCTTAGTGAGAGTCCAAACTGCTCTGTGGACTCATTGGTTTCAAGCACCTTCCCAAGCTGGTTTTGTTGGTTTTGCAATAACATCATCCAATCCTTACCCATGCTGATTCCTCCTATTTAACCATATGCTGTTTCTTGTTAGGAATCCGATTATAGCATTCTGCCAAAAGGGATGCCAGTCTTGTATTTTGGACAGTTTTGTGGTATGATAATCATGAAAAGAGGGAACGGTTCCTGCCGTTCCCTCTTTTTTGCCTGTATGTTCGCGATTTGCGGCAGGTTTTACGAAATTTGCACGGTGGTCTGACAGGAAAGCGCTTCAACCGCACAGGTGGCAATTATCATCCTTTCATATAATTTACCACGAGAATCGCCGCCCCTAAAACTGCAAGCACCACCCCTGTAGCCCGGTTCAAGGTTGCCGTGCTGGCTTTATTGGCAAACTTCGCCCCAATCCTCGCCCACAAAAGCGTGAATATCACACAAAAAAGCAGACACCATATGTCCGGCATCCCTCCAATTGCAAAATGACTCAATGCCCCCGTAAAAGCCGTAAACGTCATGATAAACACGCTTGTCCCAACCGCCGTCTTTAACTCATACCCTAAAACACTGGTCAAAATAAGAAGCATCATCATTCCACCGCCGGCGCCGATGAACCCACAGATAAATCCCACAATCACACCGCAGACAACAGACTGGATCATCCGCTTTTTTCTGCTGACTGTTTCCATGGACTCCCTGGTAGTCATCACCGGCTTCACAATAAATTTAATCCCTAAAAACAATGTCATAACCACAGAAAAGCTGCCCATAGTGGTATTGGGCACCAAGCTGGCGATATAGCTCCCAAACAATGTAAAGCCCAACACAGTGACCATCATTACCACACCGTTTTTTATATCCAGGTTCTTGTTTTTTCCATAAGTATAAGCGCTGACCGCGCTGGCCAAAACATCACTTGCCAGAGCGATCCCCACAGCCTCATATGCGGGAAGCCCTAAAAAAGTAATTAACATGGGACTGATTACCGCGGCGGCGCTCATCCCGGCAAATCCGGTTCCAAGACCTGCTCCAATCCCGGCAATAAAACAAATAACTAGCTGAAACATTATTCTTCCTCCTCCTTTAAATGAATGTTGATATTTCCCCACATACGTTCAAAGTATTGTTTCAAATGTTCTATTTCTTCCTGCCCAAACCCCTGCAGCATAATGGAAATAAAATTCTCCTGGGCTTTTCGTCCATCTTCGATCACAGGAAAGGCCCCCCTGCAAACTTTCAAATGAGCCGTTTTCCTGTTATCTTTTACATACTCTTTTCTCAGATACCCCCGCTTTTCCAAAAGCTTGATGGATACGGATACCTGTGATTTAGACACAAAGCGGGTTTCTATCATATCCGTTGCCGTGTCATAACACGGGTTATTTACAAGAAAAAGAAGAATGTCCAGTTCCATACGGGTGATACCATGTTTCGTACAGACACCTGCCACACATTTAGAGTAAAGCGCCTTGATGGCATTTTGATGTTCCCACGGATTTAACGGAATCATATCCATCCTCCTTTGTTCTTTTTAGAACTATTTTATACCAAAGTAGGAAAATGTCAAGATATGGAAACAAAACGGGCAAATGTGAAAACTCCAATTGGTAGATTTTTGCCTATACACCACTTATAATCTATGTAAACCAAACAAAGGAGGGAATGCATATGAGTTTAGGGAACAATCTTTTTAACGCCCGTAAAAAAAGCGGATTATCACAGGAGGATGTTGCCGGGAAACTGGGTGTAAGCAGACAGACGATCTCAAAGTGGGAGCTGGACGAAACCTTACCCGATATCCGCCAGTCCAAAAAGCTTTCTAATTTGTATGGGTTGTCACTGGACGAACTGATAGAATTTGATATTGACATAAAAGAAATCCAGGAAGTCATTGACAAAACAAGCGACCAGGTTACCGAAAAAGTTGATTGGACAAAGGCGTGGAGCAAAAAATATCCTATTCTTGTCACTTACCAAAAAGAGGTAGACACACAAATCTATGCAGCGGAATTGAACCGGCTGCTGGAAGACCTGGAAAAAGAATACGGATACAGTGAGCTGGATACCTTCCTTGTTTTAAAAGATATTTTGGCCACTGTCTGGAACGAAAGGAAAAACCGCAAATAACCCCTGCAAATTTCATCCGCCTGGGAATGGGAAAGGCAGCCATAAGACTGCCTCCCTATTCATTGGACCTGTCATCCCGCAGCGCTTCCACAAGGCTGCTCCCTAACACTTTCCGGCCGCCAAGGTAATATGCCAGGGCCACAAACAAAAAAACAAAAAGGAAAAATGTGAAAACCGGAACCACCGGCATTTCCCTGAGAAACACGATCGACTCCAAGTAAGCCGCCTTTACCATAACCCAGGTGGCCACCGCGGTAAGACACAGCGCAATAAGCGCCGGCCGGCCGGCAATCACCAACGCTTCAATGGCAAACATCTTTTTGATCCCTCCCGGAGCAAGCCCGATAGACTGGTAGCGGGCAAATTCCCGGTTTCTCTGGTACACAAAGCCCAGCGTATTGGAAAACACATTTCCAATCCCAATGATTGCAAGCAGGACACAAAATCCCCCTAATATCAACATCATACCGTTTATCATCTGGTCGTTGGTGATCTTATCCTGGATACGGTTTGTGCTCTCTGTCTCATATTCCCCGCCAATCACTTTAAGCACATCCTCTTCCAGTTTACATAACTCCAGCAAGCTCACATCCTCCCTGCCAAGAATACGGATGTAGGTATCCTCCTCCACACCCCCAATCCGCCCTTTCATATCCTCCCAAAGGGATGCCGGAAGAATATGAACCAGTACCAAATGATCCTGCTCGTCATAGGCTTCCCTCAGTACCGGAACCGTTTGGGTATAAAAAAGCACCGGGATTTCCACACGCTCCCCGTTGATCCTTTCCCCCAAAGCGCTTTGCAACTGAGTAACCTTTGGTTCTTCCTTCACATAAGGAATATAATTACGGATACGGAAATTAGGGGCTGTACTATCATTGACCCGGTTTAGGACCACCGCTCCGTCGATTCTCCCCGGTGCGCCGATCTGGCTGCAGTATTCCAAAAAACCTTCATCATCCATAACCAGGATCGGCACAGGCGCCAGCCAGCCTTCCAAAGGCTCCGAAACAGCTTCTCCCAAAAACGCTGCAAACCCTTCTGACCTTTTTAACTCATCACTTATCTCATCTGCCGTAAGCAGCCGTTTTGCCGACGCCTTCTGATAAGCCACAACGCTCCTCACATTAAGTAATGCTTGTAATTCATCAACTTTCCTAAAGTCCCCCACCTGTGTATCTTTTAACGTGACCATAATATCCCAAGCATCCTGATACCTTGCATAGTAGGTCATCCTCTGGCTGATCCGGGTAAGGGTAAAAAAACACTGCATCAGGAAAAATGCTGAAAAAGAGATAACAAGCGCCAGATTTGCCGTGCGAAGGCACCTTTTCTGGGCTTTTAGCGCATTCCCCGCAAGTTCTCCCTCCACCCCAAATAAAAGGGAAAGCAGCCGGGAACGCTTTTTCTTTTTTAGAGAAAGCTCCCTTATATTTTTCATTGCCTCCAAAGGCGTCAGCCTTCCTATCTTCCTTGCCGGAATCCATGCGGAAATCCATATGGTAACAACTGTAATGAAAAGTGTTATTACAAATAAAAACGGATGATACGACCAGACTGCCAAAGCCCTCCCTGGCACATTTTCCGCCAACAGGTTCGTCATGCCTATTCCCCCTGCACTGAGCAAAATTCCCAGCAAACTCCCCAAAAGAACAGGCACGCTGCACAACATAGCCGCTTCCTGCAACAGGCAGATCCTGATCTGCCCTGGTGTTGCCCCAACACTGGAAAAAATGCCAAATTGATGGATCCTGGCATTCATGGATACCGCAAAGGCATTGTGGATCATCATAATAAGGGAAACACATGCCATCGCCATAATTGCCAAAAGGATCGGGAATACCGCCCGGGGCGACCTATCTGAGGAATCACGGATCAGATACATTGCCAAAAGGGAATAATGATAGGTAACCGTTTTTACCTTATCTCCCAGCAAATCCACAATTTGGGGCGTATCCCGAAACACCCGTTTCTTATCTGCATAATAAATATCAATTGTTATTCCATCATCTGTCTCCTGATCGAAAACAGCCTTTTCCACACTGGCATACTGTTGTATCTTTAGGAGATCCTCTTCATCCAGTTCTCCGGTGACCCGGCTGTGCCAGCCTCCCTCTTCCCGCTTCAATCTATCAATCTCATACATCCAAAAATTATAAAACAAACTGCATAGCAGTGACAAAAGCAAGGCTGAGATAAAGGCTGCAATGATCACGGAAAGACTGGATGCGGGGTTATTTTGAATGTAGCTTTTTGAATAATCTTTCCACATGCCCTCACCCCTCCCGCTTTCTGTCTCTGATCATACGCCCGTCTTCCACCGTGATCATTCGATCCGCCTCCAACGCCACCTTTTCGTCATGGGTGACCAAAAGAATGGTCTGATTCAAATTCCGGTTAGACAATTTCAGCATGTCCATCACTTCTTTTGAATTTTTTTGATCCAGGTTTCCAGTCGGCTCATCCGCTAAAAGCAGCGCCGGGCGGTACACCAGCGCTCTTGCAATGGCTGCCCTTTGCTGCTGCCCGCCGGAAAGCTGTCCCGGCAGGGATTCCAGTTTATCCCCAATCCCTAAGGATCTTACAATTTTTCCGAAATACTCCTGATCCACCTTTCTTTTGTCCAATAAAAGCGGCATTTGAATATTTTTCCGGATGGTAAGCGTGGGAATCAGGTTATAGAACTGATAAACAAGCCCCACTTTCCTTCTCCTGAAAACTGCCGCTTCTTTCGGTTTCAGGGAAGCAATATCTTCCCCCTCCACGAAAACCCTGCCCTCCGTGGGCTTTTCCACGCTGCCTAAAATATGCAGCAAAGTAGACTTCCCCGAACCGGACGCCCCCACGATCGCCACAAATTCCCCTTTCCCTACCGATAAGTCAATGCCGTCTAACGCAACACTCTGCCCTTCGCCGTTTCCATATACTTTCCTGATCCCTTCACATCTCAAGATTTCCATGTGCCTTCTCCTTCCTCCCGATAAGTGCATCCGCCGGGGTAACCTTGTTTCCTTTCCCTCCTCCATTCTAACAGGGCTAAGTGACAATGAAGTGACAAGATCATGCAGCAAAAAAAGGAAATAGCTATTCCCCTTCGTCTATGCAGTACAGGCGGATTTCAAAGCAGGCGCCGCCCTCCGGCCGGTTATAGGCGCTTAGGATACCGCCCTGGCTTTCGATGATCGCTTTGGCCAAAGCAAGCCCGATTCCAATCCCGCTGCTGTTTGTCTGTTTTCCCCGGTAAAAACGCTCAAAAAGATGGGGAATATCCTCCCTGGCAAATCCTTTTCCCTGATCCCATATCCTGATCCGGGTATAAAGGGGGTTTTGTTCATAGGCGCAAAAAACCGTTCCCCCAAAAGCCGTGTGTTCCATACAGTTTTTCATAAGATTCATCATGGCTTCCATCGTCCAGTCCATGTCCGCCCAAACCCTGACTTCCCCCGCTTCCGGTATGTTCACCGCCACACCTGCATCCTTTAGCAGTTCCTGCAGATTGTCGGCAGCAAGCGTAAGGGCGGTAAACACATCCGTCTTCTTTGGCTCTAAAGGCAGGGTTCCGGCATCAATCCGGGATAAGACAAGCAAAGCTTCCTCCAAACGCATAAGCCGGGAAAGCTGCATGTCAATCTGTTTCCTTTGGCCTTCCCCCAGATTTTCACCAAGCATCTGTGTGGATAGCAAGAGAGCCGTGATTGGCGTCTTAATCTGATGGGCAATATTGGCAAGGTTTTCCGCAAAATTATTTTTGGTATCTATTGCCCTCTCCCTGGTCTCGTAAAGCATGGTAACGGTCTTATAAATTTCATCCTGCAATTTTGAAAACGCATCTTCCCCAGTCTGTAAAAGGACGCCGCTTCTTCCTGTATTTATCTTTTCCAGATATTCCGTAAGATTGTTAATCCGTTGTGCCTCCCCCTTTTTCATAGCCGCAAACGCCAAAAACAGTAGGATTCCACCTGCTGCGAAACTACTCACGACAAAAAAAAGGCCGGTTTTCACTCCTTTATCCCAGAGATCCGCCTGCCGGTATCCGTACGCCTGTATGATATTTTCCCCGTCAAACTGTAACTTATTTTGCTGATATCCTTTTAACGCATCTAAGACCGCTGGCTCTGCTTCCGGCTCCCTGTCTATGATTTCCTGGCAGACTGCCCCCATCGCCCTAAAATGCACGCCACTGTAATAGCGCTCCAAAACCACCCACACCAATGTCGCCGTAAAGATACTTGCCGCCAGCACAAATCCTGCGAACGCCAATTGATTTTTTCTTCCGCTCATTCCCCATCCTCCATCCGGTACCCGATGCTGCGTATCGTTTTCAGGCAATCGGGACAGCCCAGCTTTTCCCGCAGACGCTTTATAGTAACTGTCAGGGTATTGTCATTGACATAATTCCCATTACTGTCCCATAGCTGTTCCAATAACACTTCCCTTGTAACAATCTTCCCCTTATTTTGAACCAGAAAGAAAAGGAGCTGGTATTCCAACGGGCTGACACGAATTTCCCCGCCATCCAAAAAAACCTGTCTTTTGTTTTGATCCATGGAAATAGGGCCGCAGGATAAATACCGCCCGGACACATCTCCTGCCCTTCGCAGCAGTGCACGGATCCTGGAATGCAAAACCACCAGCTCAAAAGGCTTCACCACATAATCATCGGCGCCCTCCAAAAAGCCGGAAACAATATCCCTTGCATCTCCCCGGACGGTCAAAAAGATGACCGGAAGTTCCTTCCAATTAGAACGGATCCAACGGCACAGCCCATCCCCGTTTCCGTCCGGCATATTCCAGTCCACCAAAACTAAGGCAGGGCATCTGTTTTTCATGGCCTGCTTTGCTTTTGCAATAGTCCCAAAAAGAAAAACCTGATAACCCTGCCTGTCAAGATACTCCTTAACAGCCTGTGAAATCGTTTCATCATCTTCCACATAGTAAATTGTAATCATCTTGCACCTCGTTACCCTTTTATAAGAACAATACTCTCATAAGGCTTCAAAGATTGCAACATGGAAAACATTATCTCACCTTAATCCCATGCACTCTCCTAAATTCTCCAATGGTCTTAATCCCCTCGTCAGATACCGGCTTGATCCACTTACCGGAATACATATGGCACTGCATAATGACATACCGGATCGGCTCATCCACATAACAAAGGGCAAAAACCAAAAGGAAAGGCGCATGAAAGCCATAGTTTGCCAAATATACACAGGGAAGCACCATCAAATACATGAAGGTAATCTCCATAATCGAACCAAACGCCGCGTCCCCTGCCGACCGATAGGTATCATTCTGCGTCCAATTTCCCATCCTGATCAAAGCCACCAAACTATAGATCAGCAGCATACCCAGGCCGATCTGGTAGGATTCCCCGCTCAACCCCATGGCATGCAGCAAAGGATTATGGACAATAAGCACCCCAAGGCAAACGGTTCCAATCAAGACACTGCATAAGTACACCAGCCGCTTGGCCCTCTGGAAAGCCACTTCGTGGTTTCCTGCTCCCACTTCCTTTCCCACAAGTACCGTAGCTGCATTGGAAAATCCGCTAAAAAATCCAATAACAAGGCCTTCCAATGTCCGAAATACCGCCACAGCGGCAATGGCTTTTTCACTCTGGTGCCCTAAGACAATATTGATCATCATATTTCCCACACCGCCCAAAACTTCATTGCAGATGATTGGAAAACACTTCTGCAAATATTGATGGACAAACTCTTTATCCCAACGGAAATATCTGGAAAACTCCAACACATAAGGAATTTTATTTTTTACAATAAAAAACAGCAATACGAGCAGGTTCACCATTCCTGCCAGCACCGTACCCAGGGCTGCTCCACGAACGCCCATCTTCGGAAATCCAAACTTTCCGAAAATCAGGAGATAGTTAAAAAAACAATTGGCAATTACTGACGCGATCCCACCGTAGAGCGGGATCTTCACCTGCTCAATGGAACGTAAAAGAGCGCTTACCGCCATTGACAAGATCTGAAGGATATAGGCAAATCCTACAATCCTCAGGTAAGAAATGCCAATCTGCTGGATCTCCGCCTTATCGGTGTAAATATTCATGATAAACCCAGGCACACCAAGGGCCAAAAAACTAAATATCATAGCCACTCCCGTCATAAAAGAAAGAGTAAGCCCAAAAGAACGGATAATACCGTCATCATTTTTTGCCCCCCAATATTGGGCAAAAAACAGCATACCGCCACCAACAAATCCCCAATACCCTGCAAACATCAGGCTGGAAAACTGAGCGCAAAGCCCCACCGCGCCTACCGTCTGTTCTCCCAGAGAAGCCAGCATCATAGTATCTACCATGCTCCCCGTGGTAGTCAAAAGATTTTGCAGCGCCACCGGGACTGCAATGATTGCAATATGCCGAATAAAATAATTCCAGTCAAATTTTTCCTGTCTTGTTCTGCTTTTCATTTCCTTGTGATCATCCTCCCTAAGCACAGCTTGTAATAAGATCATGCCTATTCTATCACAAAGAATCAGCACACAATAGAAAGGATCTCTTAAATTTCCGTAGATTTATCCACAGCCATTCTTTCATTTCTTTTTCTGGCTGTTAAAATATTGGACTAATCCTTCCAGTGAGTGAATCAGAATTGCCGCCTCTGTTTTATTAAACTGTCCCATTGCCGCCCGGATCATCTCCTCATGGAAACTTTTGTGATGTGCATAAGCCCGCTCTCCCCGCTCTGTCAATGAAAGCAAGACAAGGCGTTTATCCTCTTCACTTCTCTCCCGTAACACATATCCTGTTCTGGTAAGCCTGTCGATGGATTTGGTAAGCGTCCCCATGGTAACTGACAATTTCTTCGCCACCACGGAACTAGGGCTTGGCTCTCCCATTCCAATGGCTTCAATTACATGCATATCATTGATCGTAATATCCACAAATTCTCCGCTGATCAACACATTTTGCTCAATATCCATAATTTCACGGAACAATGTGACCAGCAAGGTATTCAGTGTCCTGTCCGGTTCCTTTTCCATATACCTGTCCCCCTCCATCTCTCTTAAGCGAAACCTACCGCTGCCATTCCAAAACCGCCGCCCCCCATGTAAAACCAGCCCCAAAACCTGCCAGCAAAATTTTATCCCCTTTTTGTAATCTTCCACTTTGATTGATATCATCTAACAAAATTGGTACGCTTGCTGCTGATATATTACCATATTTCTGAAGATTTGTGGGGAACTTTTCCATGGGCTGTTCTAATTTTTTTGCCACCGCTTCTATGATCCTTATATTTGCCTGATGAAGCAAAAAATACTTTATCTCACTCATTTCAATCCCGGCCTGCCTGATCGCCTGCCTGACCGCTTCTGGCACAGTCCTTACCGCAAAACGGTAAACAGCCTGGCCCTCCATCTTGGCATACTCAAGTCTGAAAGGGTTGGATACAAACGGGTTATTTACCGGCCTGTTCCCGCAAGTTAGGGCGCCGCCCCGCTCTCCATCCGACCCTTGTACCATACTTAACACCCCTGCGTCACTTGCTCTGACTACTGCCGCTCCTGCCCCATCCCCAAATAAAACACAGGTGCTCCGGTCCTTCCAATCCATCATTTTGGAAAGCACTTCCGCTCCCACGATAAGCGCCGTCTTTGCCATAGATGCTTTAAAGTATGCTTCCGCTACAGCCAAACCAAACAAAAATCCTGCACATGCAGCATTCATATCAAACGCCACCGCATTTGGGGCTGAAAGCGCCTTCTGAATCTGACACGCCGTTGAGGGAAAACATAAGTCGCCAGATACTGTCCCTACAATGATCAAATCCAGTTCCTGTGCAGATACCCCTGCATTTCTAATTGCCGCTTCGGCCGCTTTTACTGCCAGCGATGTGGTCGTCTCCTCCACCGCAATATGCCGGTTCTCAATTCCGGTCCGGCTTTTTATCCACTCATCTGTCGTATCTACGATCCCTTCCAGTTCGCGGTTATTGACTGCAAGCATAGGAAGTGCGCTTCCTGTCCCTATTATCTCCGCTGTCATTTCCTTTCCCCTTCCTTTTAATATTTTCGGAACCGGCCATAACGCTGGGCCGCAATTTCATCTCCGCTCATCTGACCATACTTTTGCAAGAACTCTACCATACTGCTTTTTAGATATCCTGCAACATCTTTCACGGTATCTTCATTTATGCCGCCATATTCCGGGATCACTTTATCGATCACTTGAAGTCTTTTTAACTCATCCGCTGTAATACCCATTATCCGGGCCGCCTCCTGTGCACGTTTCCCATCTTTCCACAAAATTGACGCAAATCCTTCCGGAGAAAGCACAGAGTAAACAGCATTTTCCAACATCCATACCTCATTTGCCACAGAAAGCCCTAATGCGCCCCCGCTGCCGCCTTCTCCCGTCAAAATAGCCAGCACTGGCACTTTCAGCCCTGACATCTCATAAAGGTTCCTGGCAATTGCCTCACCCTGACCCCTTTCTTCTGCTTCTTTCCCCGGATAAGCGCCTGCCGTATTCACAAAGCACACTACCGGACGGTGAAATTTTTCCGCCTGTTTCATAAGGCGAAGCGCTTTTCTGTATCCTTCCGGAGAAGGCATTCCGTAATTCCGATAGGCACATTCTTTCGCATCGTTCCCCTTTTGTACGCCGATCACCGTGACCGGCTGCCCATAGATCCATCCAATTCCGCCTACCACCGCCTTATCATCCCCAAAATACCGGTCACCATGAAATTCCAAAAAATCATCGAAAATAAGGTGGATATAGGAATATGCCGACGGTCTTTTTATGTTGCGGGATTCCTTTACTTTCTCCCATGCGGTTTTTGCCTGTTCCTGAAACAAACGTTCTTTGGCGGTCTCCCTTGGCGAAAACTTTACGATCTCTTCCGTAAAACAGCTAAATCCCTTATTCCGGCCGGAAATCCTATGTGACTTTAAAATCTGGTACAGTATCTTTTTTAAGTCGTCCCGCTCAACCACACAATCCACAAACCCGTGTTCCATCTGGAATTCTGCACTCTGAAACCCATCCGGAAGCTTTTGCCCTATGGTCTGTTCAATAACCCGCGGGCCTGCAAAGCCAATCAGTGCATTGGGTTCCGCAAGAATGATATCCCCCAGCATGGCAAAGCTCGCCGTCACCCCTCCTGTGGTTGGATCTGTCAGTACCGTTACCGATAAAAGCCCTTCCTCCGAGTGCCTTTTCAACGCGGCGGCCGTTTTTGCCATCTGCATCAGCGATATGATTCCTTCCTGCATCCTGGCTCCTCCGGAACAGCAAAATAAGACCACCGGAAGCCGCCTTTGCGTAGCACGCTCTATGGCACAGGTAATCTTTTCTCCTACCACATGCCCCATACTTCCCATCAGAAACCTGGCATCGCAGATACCGATGCATACTTCTTCTCCAAAAATATTCCCCTGTCCTACGCTTACCCCTTCTTTCAAGCCTGTCTTTTCCTTTACAGCTCTTAACTTTTCTTCATACCCCGGGAAATCAAGGGGATTTTCTGACTCCATATCCTCAAACCATGGTTCAAAAGTGCCCCTGTCACATACCATCCGTATCCTGTTTTTGGTTCTGATGCGGAAGTAGCTTCCACAATAGGTACAAATATAATTGTTAATTACGGCATCTGACCGGCTGATCTCCTTTTTACAACTAGGACAGATGATCAAAGCATCCTTCGTCTTATTTTCATCCAAATGAGTATATTTTTCCTTATGAAATAATCCTAACATTTTCCGCCTCCTAAAAGACCTCTTCTTACAAAACCGCAAAAGTCAGTTCCGCCTGGACTGCCACTTTCCCGTCAACCGTTGCTATCGCCTTTCCAATCCCCATGCTCCCTTTCTGCTTTATGATCTGGGTCTCAAGAAGCAGCACATCCCCAGGAGTCACCTTCCGTTTAAATTTTGCATTTTGTATGGCTGCAAAATATGCTGTCTTTCCTTTGTTTTCTTCTGAACTTAATATTGCTACCGCGCCAGATTGTGCAAGCGCTTCCACAATCAGTACGCCCGGCATAACCGGTTCCCCCGGAAAATGCCCCTGAAAGTAAGGCTCATTGTAGGTAACACATTTTTTTGCCACCGCGCGGCTGCCTGGCGTAAGCTCTTCAATGGTGTCAAGAAGCATAAACGGCTGCCTGTGAGGAATGATCTCCATGATTTCCTTTGCAGATAATAACGACATCTCTATCTCCTTCTATATCCTATTTTCATTTCTCCTGTTTCCTATTAAAATGCTGGCATTATGTCCCCCAAATCCAAGGGAATTGCTTAATGCATAAGGAATTTCCTCTTCATAGGCATCCTTACAATAATCCAGGTCCATTTCCGTATCCGGTGTGGTGTACCCTACTGTCTTGTGAATAAAGCCTGCTTCCATCTGCCCCACACACGCCACAAATTCTACAGCTCCTGCCGCCCCCAAAAGATGGCCTACCATGGATTTGGTAGAATTGATATGGATCCCGTCTGCATGGCTGCCAAATGCCTTTTTAATTGCCCTGGTCTCAAACAAATCGTTATGGTGTGTCCCGGTTCCATGGGCATTGATATAAGTAACGGCATCTGGTGAGATTCCGCCATCTTTTATCGCATATAACATGGCATTTGCTGCACCCATGCCATCTTCCGCCGGAGAAGTGATATGATAGGCGTCACTGGTACACCCATATCCCATCACTTCCGCATAAATATGGGCGTCTCTTCTCTTTGCGTGCTCCATCTCTTCCAGGATTACGATCCCCGCTCCCTCGCCCATCACAAATCCGCTCCGGTCCCGATCAAATGGAAGAGAGCATCTGTCCGGATCGTTTACGAAGGACAATGCGGTAAGGGCACAAAATCCTCCAATGCCAATAGGGGTAATTGCAGCTTCCGTGCCGCCTGCTGCCATCACATCCGCTTCCCCGTACTGGATACTGCGGAATGCCTCCCCAATGGAATGGGTTCCGCTGGCACAAGCCGTAACAACATCAATGCTTTTTCCCTTCAGACCGAACTGAATAGAGACATTTCCCGCCGCCATATTAGATATCATCATGGGCACCAGCATCGGATTGATCCTGGAAGGCCCTTTGTCTGTCAGCCTCCCACATTCCCGCTCTACTGCCTGGAGACTACCAATTCCCGATCCCACCGCACAGCCTATACGGTAAGGGTCTTCCTTTTTCATATCGATACGGGAATCTTCAAATGCTTCCCTGGCTGCCGCTACCGCATACTGACTGAAAAGTTCCATACGCCTGGCTGCTTTGGCATCCATGTATTGTTTTGCGTCAAACCCTTTTACTTCTGCTGCAATATGGCATTTATAATCGGTACTGTCAAATTTCGTGATCTCCGAAAATCCATGCCGTCCGTCTCTCAGCTCTTGAAAGAACGTTTTTTTATCAAGCCCTATGGGCGTGATCACTCCCATTCCTGTTACGACTACCCGCCTTTTCATTTTTTTGATCTCCTCTCTACAATGCCATCCCGCCATCCACGGAAATCACCTGTCCTGTAATATAATCTGCCGATGGAGACGCCAAAAAAGCCACCACTTCCCCAACCTCTTCTGCCGTTCCAGTCCTTCCCAGCAAAATCTGCCCTTTCAGCTTTTCCTTCACAGCTTCCGGCAAACTGCCAGTCATTTCCGTGTCAATCCATCCAGGCGCCACAGCGTTTACCGTAATTCCCCGGCTTCCCAGCTCTCTTGCCACACTTTTGGTAAGCCCAATAACACCAGCCTTAGAGGCACAATAATTTGCCTGTCCCGGATTCCCCACAATTCCGGAAACAGATGAAATATTAATGATCTTCCCACTCTTCTGCTTCAAAAACTGTCTGGAAAGGTGGCGTATCGTATGAAAACATCCTTTCAAATTTACATTGACCACCTCATCAAACTCTTCCTCCGACATTTTCATCACCAAACCGTCTCTGGTGATCCCTGCATTATTCACCAAAATATCAATATGCCCATACTCCTTTATGAGCAAGTCAATCATCTCCTTGCAGGCAGAAAAATCTGATACATCACACTGGCAGGCAACGCCTCTCCCACCGTGAAAATGTATTTCTGCCACAGTTTCCTGTGCTTTCTGTTCAGATCCACAATAGTTTACAATCACGAATGCACCTTTTTTCGCCAATGATAACGCGATCGCCTTTCCGATTCCTCTGCCCGCGCCCGTTACAAGCGCCACTTTCCCACTAAGCATTTGCCATCACCTCCATTGCCTTCAAAAAGTCTTCATACCTGTCAATATTGATCACTTTGATGTCCCTGCTGATTTTCCTTACAAAACTGCTTAATGTCCTTCCTGGTCCCATCTCCACAAACATCTCCACCCCTTCCGCGATCATCTTCTCCACTGATTGCTGCCATAACACGGAGGAAGAAACCTGTTTTTCCAAATATCCCTTCACTAATTCTGTATCCTGTACAAACTCCGCCGTCAGATTTGCAACATAGGGAATCTGCAAATCCATAAACTGCACCTTGGAAAGGTCTTTTGCAAGACGCTCCCCTGCCCCTGCAAGCATTGGGGAATGAAAGGGGCCGCTGACATTCAGCCCGATAACCCGTTTGGCGCCTGCCTCTTTCAAAGATTCCCCTGCCCTATGGACGGCATCCCTTTCGCCAGTGATTACTGTTTGCCCAGGGCAATTATAATTTGCTATCGACACAGTCCCTTTCGTCTCACAGCACACTTTCTCAATCGTTTTGCTGTCAAGTCCTAACACTGCCGCCATTGCCCCGCCTGTAGGAACTGCCTCCTGCATATAAATCCCTCTTCGCCTGACCACCGCAAAAGCATCTTCTGCCCGCATTGCCCCTGCCGCCACAATGGCGCTGTATTCTCCCAGGCTTAATCCTGCCGTCACATAAGGATCTATTCCTCTTTCTTTAACCGCCTCCAAAATAGCAATCTCAGTTGCCACCATGGCGATCTGCGTAAACTCAGTCCTGTCAAGTCTTTCATTTTCCTCAAAGCAAAGTTCCGGAATATCTATCCCTGTGATCTGGCTTGCCTTATCATATATGTTCCGTGATGCTTCTTCCTTTTCGTAAAAATCCTTCCCCATTCCCGGATATTGTGCCCCCTGTCCCGGAAATATGAATGCGGTCCTACTCATAATTCATCCCTTTCCGCCAATCAATCCCTTGGCTTGCGCCATTATTTCTTCTATGATCTCCTTACAGCTTTGCTCTCTTTTTACAAGCCCCGCGATCTGCCCTGCCATTAAGCTTCCGTTCACGATATCTCCTTCCACCACCGCTTTGCGTAAAGCACCCAGGGTCAGTTTTTCCAGTTCGTCAAAAGAAGCGCCCTCTTTTTCCATTTTTAAATACTCTCTTGTCATGGCATTACGAAGCTGACGGACCGGATGCCCATGGCTCATGCCTGTCACTTCAGAATCAATATCTTTCGCCGCAATGATCTTGTTTTTGTAATTCTCATGTGCAATAGATTCTTCTGCCGCCACAAAACGGGTTCCAATCTGTACCCCTTCCGCCCCAAGCATCCGTGCTGCCGCAAAGCCTCTTCCATCAGCTATCCCACCGGCTGCAATAACCGGAATATGTACTGCATCCACCACCTGGGGAACCAACGTCATCGTCGTAGACGCCCCAATATGCCCGCCTGACTCTGTCCCTTCTGCAATAATGGCATCTGCCCCGGCACGTTCCATCATTTTGGCCATTGCCACACTGGCTACTACCGGAATGATCTTTATTCCTGCTTCTTTCCACATGGCCGCATATTTAGCCGGATTTCCCGCCCCTGTAGTGACCACGCTTACCTGCTCCTGGACTACTGCTTTGGCAATTTCCTCTGCATCCGGATTCATTAACATAATATTTACGCCAAAAGGCTTATCCGTCATTTCTTTGGCCAGCCGGACTTGTTCCCTCACAAATTGCGCCGGGGCGCCGCCAGCCCCTATAATGCCAAGTCCGCCTGCTTCTGAAACAGCCGCCGCAAGATGATAATCCGCCACCCAGGCCATACCGCCCTGGAAGAGAGGATACCTGATCCTTAAAAGTTCTGTTATTCTGGTTTTCATCCTCATTGATCTCCTTTACCGCTATCTCCTATAGTTTGATAATCAAACTTTTTGATTATCAAATACTTTGATTGTCAAACTATTATTGTAAGGAAGTATATCCCCGTGCCAAAAATTTGTCAACAATTTTTTATGATTTTCCTTGGGCGTCATTGATCTTCTGTTTCCTGTTACAATCATCAAACCATCCAAAAATCAAAGCGCAGCGGCTTGATACCTCTCAACCACTACGCTTTGTATCTGATTATTTATAATACATAATTTTAAACGCCCAACCAGGCTGTAACCGATTTACTATTTTGCAACGTTCGTTTTATACGTTATTGCATTGTTCTCAAATTCTTCTGTTTCGCCCCACACCCCCTCTTCCATTATATTGTCCAGCGCCGATTCCGTTATTTTTCGAGAAGTGTCTGTCAGGAACCCTAAAAACGTCTGATCATACCGTGAAAAAGCCATATTGACGATTTCTCCGTTCTCTCCAATGACATCTACTGAAATCGTCGGATTGTTTCCGGAATATCCCTGACAATTATATTCTACCCTGTCTACCGGGCTATCCAACAGTTTACATTCCTCCGTTTTCTTTTGGGCAAGTTCTGCATACAGACGGTAATCTTTTTCCAACGCGGCATCATTGTCGAGGGAAACAGTTACATCTAACTGCTTATCATAGTAAATCGTAAAAAGTTCCCCCGTCACAGCATCCATCATGTATGTCCATCTTGTAGTCTCAGGTTTTAGTTCTTTCTGAAACGAAACAACTCCTGACCAAAAAGCCCGTGGAAAAGTTACCGTTCCCGGATTATAGCTCATGGATACATAAGCGCCCTCTAAATCCAGCCCGAAAATGTCCTTCAAATATTGATTTCCTATTTCCGCCGCTTCTTCCATTGTCAGATCCGTATCCGTAGGCGTTCCCGTGTTCAGGCTGTCCATACTTACGGAATTATTTACTTTTGCGCCATCTTCCTCTTTTGTTTCAGGATTTGGCAATTCTGTCTCCAAATGATCGGAAACCTGATAACTGGTCGGAACCTTCTCCACCTTTTTACTGTTCGCAGCATAGGTCATTTCTGCCGCCGAATAAAAGAATATAGCGCCTGCACCGATAATGGCAAATGTTGCCGCTGTCAATTTTACAGTATTTTTTTGTTTCATAGGGAAACTCCTTTCTGATTTGTTTTGATAGATACACTATAAAACCTCTCTGTATCAAAAAATTATCAATGTTATTGCGAACTTGTAAAATAATTCGCTTTATCAGGAAAAAAGTTTTTCATTCCACAGGAAAAGACAATTTCACGGTTGTCCCTTCTCCCGGTTCGGAAATAAATGACATATCTGCGTGATGAATCTGTACAATCCTCTCGCAGATAGCAAGACCAAGGCCTGCCCCGCCATGGGCGCGGCTTCGTGCCTTGTCAACACGATAAAAAGCTTCTTTAATATGTGATATCTGCTCCATCTCCATGCCGGTCCCATGATCCTCCACTTCCACCACAACAGCAGATTCCTCCGAATACACACAGATACGGACTTCCTCTTCCTGCCGGCTTGCCTTTATTGCATTATCAATCAGGTTATTCACCAGTATCAGAAGCTGCTCCTTGTTTCCTCTGATAAAATAATTTTGAGACCATACATACGTCAGCTTTATTTTCTTTTCTGATGCCCTCATGTGCATGGCTTTTTCTGACTCCGCAAAAAGCTCTTTCACAGAACAGTTGCTATCGTTCCTTTCCTCCCGGCAAAGCAATGCCATATCAAGAAGCTGATACGCCATGTTTTGAAGCCTGCTGCACTCCGACATGATAAACTGTGTACATTCATAGCGTTCTTCTTCTGACATAACCGCTTTTTGAATATATTCCGCATATCCATAAATCGCGGTCAGCGGAATCCGCAGTTCATGGGAAAAATTGTCAACAAACTGTTGTTTTTGTTCTGCTGCATCCTCAAGCTGCTTTATCTGATTTTCTATCTGCTCCGTCATAAGATTAAAATTTTGTGCCACACTGGAAATTTCATCCTTTCCCCGAACCGAGATCCTGCTACTGTAATTTCCATTTGCAATCTTTGCAGATGTACTGGAAATCTGCCTTAACGGGCGAAAAATAATATTCAGGAATTGGAACAGACAAAATGACATCATTAGGATTACTGCAGCACCTGTAAGAAAAAGAATATTTTTCGTATGACGCCATGACTCAAGGGTATCGCTCAGGTTCCCAATATATATCAGTCCGTAATCCTGCCACGGAGCCGGAAAGCTGCCATAAACGCACAGGACAGGGCGATTCCCATTTTCCATATAAACAAGCCTTTCCTGGCTGTATCCTGTATCAGGCGGAAAAATCATGTTTCCTTCCGATGCAAATGCCGGGCTTTCATATATCCATTCCCCTGAAAAAGCCACTGCAAGTCCGTTTCCCTTGCCTTGCAGATACCGGGAATACAAACGCATCAGATTATCTATATTTTCTTCCACATGGTTTCCCCTCTTCTCCAACGCCTGCATATCCCCAATCAAAGAGGATGCAATGACATAATGCTCTGCCAGGCATTTGTCCCGGACAGCCGAAAGTTTGTCCTTCAGGATCACGTTTGAAATAATCAGGATCAGCGAATTGAGAAACACAGTAAAAAGAACCAGCGCAACGAAAAAAATCTTTTTTTTCATTCATGGACCTCCAATCGGTATCCCAGCTTATATACTGTTCTGATCTGATTTTCCAAATGCAGTTTATGGCGCAGTCTCTGAATATGGACATCCACAGTACGGGTGCCTCCATCAAAATCATATCCCCATACCATGTTAAGCAGCCTTTCTCTGGAAAGGGCAATGTTCCGGTTTCTAATCAGTACTTCCAACAGCTCATATTCTTTGGGGGTACATTCGACGACCGTCCCGTTTAAAAAAACCTGATGTCTGTCAAAATCGCATTTCAAGTCACCCATCCTGAATTGTGACTCAGCTTTTTTTGTCCGCCGCAGGATTGCTTCCACCCTTGCTGCCAATTCCAGCATCTGAAACGGTTTTGTCAGATAATCGTCTGCCCCCATAGCCAGCCCTTTCAGCTTATCAGTCAATTCACTTTTCGCTGTCAGAAAAATGGTCGGTGTTCCAAAAGCCCTTTCAAACACCTGATAGCCGTCCAGTTTGGGAAGCATAATATCCAGCACAATCAAATCAAATTTTCCATTCTCCAGCAGTGTGGCCGCAGATAACCCGTCGAAAGCCTGCGTACAATGATGCCCTGTAAGGCTAAGATTTCTGCGTATCAACTCATTAATGGACAGTTCATCCTCTACAATTAATATTTCAGCCAATTCTCACACTTCCTTTTCCAAATAATAAGTAATATACCTCAAAAATGTTTCTAACTTGTAAAGCGATCTTAATTTCATTATAAAAAAGGACATCCCTTTTCGGAATATCCTTTTTTAAAAATCTATACTACTATTTCAATTCATACACCGTCTTATTTACTACAACGGACTCCACATCCCCGTTATCCACCAGACGGTTAAACACAAACACCATATGGTTATCCTGTGTTCCGCAGGCATAACTGGTATTGTCAATATCCACCTCACAAGAATGAAGCCCCTCTATGCCGTGTTCGTGAACCACATACACCTTTCCGTCCTTATAATTGACGGCGGCATAATAGACATACCAGGGGTCGTAAGCCTGCTCCTGGCTAAGCCCAAGCCCTACCTTGCAGTCTATATCCATGGACATGGGAGAAAGATCCAGGATCCCGCCATCTGCGTTTACATACTGCTTTTTCTCCGCCTGCCCCTGAATCGGGATCAGAACCGTGTCCGTTTGCTGCTCCCCATCCGTTCCCTCATCCTGTCTCCGATAGATTTCCATAGGGATCCCTGCCCTCTGGTCTGACAGATCCGTTACCAGGTAAGCATAACAATAGAGCATTTCTTTGGTGGATTTATCCAGATCCACAAAGATATTTTCACTGCAATCCTTAAAAGAAAGGCGAAACGGGGCATCTTCGGTAAACCATGCGCCTTTACTTTCATTATAAAGCTGGCCGTAAAGGACTCCCGTTATGCCACCTTCCCTTTCCAAAGTAAATTCCACAACAGCGGCATTTCCATCATAAGCTGCCCCAAGCACCGTCAGCCTTGTATCACCAATTTCTTTTACCAAGGACTTGTAGGATACCCCTTCCCCCATCAGTTCTTCTGCTTTCTCAAGTCCTTCATCGGTGTATTCCCTTTTGGGATATGTGACCAAAAAGGAGGTTCCCTTTTCTTCATCCTGCAAAATCTCCTCGTGGGATTCTATATTTTCCCTCCCCAAAGTTCCCCATATCCGGCCAAAAAATTCACTTCCTGATGCCACACTCATGATAACCGGCGTTGAGATAGCCAGCAAAAACATCGCTGCCGCCTTGACCCATCCGGCAGGCCACACGCTCTGGCAGACCCTTCTTTGGTATGCCTTCAACATTCTTTTTTTCTTCTTTTCATACTTCCCGGAAAATTCATGCATTCCCTCCAATGCATCAAATTCTTCCACAGAAACTGTAAATTCTTCTCCACCCGTTCCTCTTATTTTATCTTCCATCCTTCCCCCTTATTTCTTCACCGCCTGCTTAAGCTTTTTCTTTGCACGTTCAAACCGTTTCCTTACATTTACCTCTGAAATGCCTAACCGGCCGGCGGTTTCCTTCACAGACAGATTTTGAACCGCAAGGCAGTCTACCACTGCATAATACTGTGGACTTAATACGGAGATCATTTCCTCCACATCCACCTCTTTCTCTCCGGTATCCCATCCGGCTGCCTTTTCACCGTACATCATTTCGCCACCAAAGCAAAGCAGATCCTGCTCTTTTCTTTTCTTATGATAAAGGTCTATCGCGGAATGCTTCATGACGGTGATTATGTATTTTTTGCAGTCATCCGAATGGACATCTTCAAAATATACCTGTCCTTTCATCAGCTTCAAAAAGGCATTCTGCACCGCATCTTCCGCCCAGGTACTGTCCTGCAAAACACGGTATGCCACCTGATACATCTTTTGCTCGTACAGCCGGTAACATTTTTCCATAAATATGACCAGCTCTTTCCCGTCCTGCATCCTTACGTTCTTTTTCTTTTCACTCCGCGCCTCTTCCCGGAACATCTTCCCACCTCATTTACTGTACTTTCGGTATGTCATACAGATAGCCTTCCTCATACATCCCATAGAGTGAAATTTTACAATGGGAGCAAAGATCCGTAGTATCCTTTACCGGAACATAAAACCCAATCGTCACAGTCTTCGTCTCCCCAGGCTTTACCCATATATGATAATATTTCCCATTCTCTCCTGGCTCTGCCCCGGGTTCCGACAAATACACAGGCCAAGACCCTGACCACTGCAGCGACTCATCCGGCTCCTTGGGTGCGATCGTAAGCAATGCGATATTCATTTCCCCTTCCCCGGCCGTTTCGTCCCCTGCATAATCGATGTTATGGATATCGACCTGCACCGTGAGGAATTTACTCCTGTCCATATAATCCTTTGCGTCTGTTGTCACCAGCTTATCCGAATCAATGGACGCCTCCTGCGGTGAATCATTAAGCTTGAAATCGTGCAGCGTATAGACCACATTGCCAACCTCGTATAGTTGCTTTTCCGGCCCCGCTTCTATCACCACCGAACCCTCTCCTGCATTCCCACCGCCTTGCTCCCGATTCCTTCCACCTTCGCTTGTGTCTTGTTCTGTTTCCATACTGTCATCATCCGGTCCCGCTTCTTCCTGAAATACGCCTTGCACCTCGCCATCTTCAGGCGTTTCCCCCTCCCTGGTTCCCGGTTTCCCGCAGCCCCCAAGTAATAATGCGCCGCATAAGAGGGCTGCTATCATTCTTTTGTTCCTCATACCATGTCACTCCTTCTATCTGGATTGTGTTTCTAATAAAGATAACCAATGGAAAACTAAGTTTGTGACACAGTTCTAACAAATTTCTCAGTGTTCCCCTGCACAAAAAAGTGCAACGCCGAAAAGCCTTGCACTTTGTAATAAACATTTAACAGTCAATTTTCATTCCGCAATGGATCTGCACCATCTTATCCCCCATAATAGGTTCCATAAGGCCGATGGCATTCTGTCCGGTACAATGCCCGGTATAAAATACGGTATCCATCTTCTTCAGCTCCTGCGCCGTCTGACAGATCGTCTCCTTCTCCTCTTTCGTATAATCGGTCTTTTTCATCATGTGAAAACCGCTTATCACCACATCCGGGCATCTCCCATACTTCTCTTGATACCTGTCAAGAATATTTAAAATCCCATTATGGGCGCATCCGGAAATAAGCAGTTCCTTCTCGCCATGTACCGCAAGGCACTGTTCATGAAAAAACTCATCCTGCACCAACTGCCCATCCTTGAGCATGGACAGCCTCAAATTGCTCTGGGGCCAGAACCGCCTTCCCTTAATTCCGGTAAAAACAGAAAGTTCCTCATCAATCTGGAAATCCCCGCTAAGCAGCTTTAGGCCGGATAGCTGCCCGACGCTTTTGGCCACCCCGATATAGCGCTCCCCATGGTAATAATCCCCCAGCACTGTCCTTTGCATATAAACAGGCGCAGTTTGATTGATCTGGCGGAATGCAGGGATTCCGCCAGAATGGTCATAATGCCCGTGGCTTAATATTGCCGTATCAACTTTAGATAAATCAATGCCCAGGTTCTTTGCATTGTCCAGTGTTTTATCACTTGCCCCGGTATCCATAAGGACTTTATGATTTGTAGTTTCGATATAAACGCTCAGTCCATGCTCATATTCACACCCCGGCGCCCCGTAAGTATCTTCCATCAAAATAACAGCTTTCATCCGCCATCCTCTTTCCTTTTTCTTCCCCTACTATTATAATACCAACCAGACTTTTCAACAAGTTTATCACGATTTTCGCTTACGCCTTTTGCCTGCTGCCTATTCATATGTGACAATCTGTTCCGTGTATTTCCGCTCCATATCATGACGTGCCTTCCGGTTTTCCACCGTGTCAAAAATAATGGAGAAATCGTAATCCTCCGGGTAAAGTTCCTGTGCCGCCACATGAAGCTTTACCCGTTTATGGTTGATCCAGATTTTTTTATCCGGGAGCTGTACCCTGAGCACCCCCTTTTCGTTTACAGGCACACAGACAATCCCAATCTTTTTATCCGGAAAAATCATCACGCTGTCCCCGATCCGGTATTTCCCTGCTAAATCTTCTCCCTTTTTCATTTCTTTCTTCTTTGTAATCTTTGAGGCCTTTTTTAGGGGCTGCCTATCCTCTGCTTTGGCAATCTGAAATTCCCCTGTTTCCATTTTCCTTTTTGCTTTGTTTCCAGTTTCCTTGCCGTAAGCCGCCTCCATTGCCGTCCTTAACATTTCCGGCGGCATCCCCAGCTTTCGTGCAATAAAAAATGCACAACTTTCCCCTGCTTCCCCCATGATCATCCGGTAAGTGGGCTGTAAGGTTTCCCGGTCAAATTCCATCCGGGCATTTATCACCCCTTCCGCCTGATCCGCATACTCCTTCACTTCCGGGTAATGGGTAGTGACCAAAAACAAACAGCCGCTTTTCCGTAACTGTTCCAAAATGGAAACTGCAATCCCCATCCCTTCCGCAGGATCCGTTCCGGAACCCAGTTCATCCATCACCACCAGGCTCTCCCCGTCAACTTCCCTGACAATTTCCAGCGCATTTTTAATATGGGCGGAAAAAGTGGAGAGATTTTCCGTAATGTTTTGTCCGTCACCAATGTCGCACAGATATAAGCTGTTCATACAGATGTCAGCCTCCTTACAGGCAACATGAAGGCCATGCTGGGCCATCAGGCAGTTTAAGGCTACCGTCTTAATGGAAACTGTCTTCCCCCCTGTGTTGGGCCCTGTGATAATCACCCCCCGGATTCCTTCCCCCATCTCAAAATCCAACGGTACACAAATGCTTTCTTCCATCAAGGGATGTCTTGCACTACGAAGCCGGATCTTCCGCTCCACATTAATCCTTGGCGCCACCCCTCCCATATCCGCACTAAGCTTACCCTTAGAAAAGATAAAATCAAGCTTTTCAATTACCCGCATATTTTCATACATAGCACAAGCGCCCTCTGCCACCATAGCGGTCAGGGTATAAAGGATCCGGCGCACCTCATTTTCTTCTTCTATCTTTAATAACTGCACTTCCTCATACAGATTGGAAACACTCACCGGCTCTACAAACAAGGTATTTTCGGTGGAAGATTTATCGATTACGCTGCCTGGAAGCTTCCATTTATACTCCTTTTTCACCGGAATACATACCCTGCCGTTCCGGAGAGTAAAAAAATGATCCGCCATACATTCTTTGTGGGAACGGATCATCTGTTCCGCCTTTTGTTTCATTTTTTCCTGTAGGTTCAAAATGTCTCTTCTGGTCTCCTGCAACAGTTTGGATGCATAGTCATCCACTTCTCCGCCACGGATCTGTCTGGCAATTTCCTCCCTCAGCTCTTCCATGGGATCTAAATTGATCTCATAGTATGCCAATGAATTTCCATACTGCTTGCCCCGTTCCAAATAGCTTTTCAGCCTGCCTACCACTACCAGCGCTTTTTCAATGCGTTCTAACTGGTAAGGCACAAGGCAGCTTTCTTTCACCGCAAGTTCAACAATCTCCTTCGCTTCGTCAATAGACGCCAAGGGAGGCGTTCCTGCTTTTTCAATCAATTCCCTGGCTTCCCCCGTATCCTTCAGCTTTTTATTCAATTTTGATTCTTCCAAACAGTATCCTGACTTTGCTATTTTTTCTTTAGCTGCTTTCGTCAGAGCCAGCTCCATCCATTTTGCCCTGACCTGGTCAAACTCTAAAATACATTCTACATTCATCATTCCATCCTCCATTTTTATGAGCTGGCGCTGTGATAACGCCGAAGCCCCTTTTTCCATATCACTCCTGTCAAAAAAGAAAACAGGAGCGCCACTAATATCCCATAAATTGCAAGGCCCAGATCCATCTCCCCAATAAGACTCTGTACTGGCAGTGTTGCCATAATCCCATAGGGCAGCAGCAGATAAAAAATCACTTTATACACCCCATAAAACGCTATCCCCGGCAGTTTCATACACAGGGTTATTCCTGCGTCTTCCAGTTGTTCCATCCTGGCCGTTGAAATGATATAAAGGGAAACAGAGCGGATGATCACTTCCATTTCATAATGCAAGATCTCCATAAGCGCCACCCAAAAAAGATACGCCCCAACTGCCCTCCCGGTCACCTCTACCTGTAAATGCCCTGCCCCATAAGCGATGATGCAGATGCTCATAAGCACCAGGGGGATCGACCCCGGGCTGATATTTTCAAACGTCAGCCGAAACAGCGGGCTTACCGGCTTGGTCAGGTACAAATCCAATTCCCCGCTCTGCACCTTGCCGGGAATCCCGTTTAACCCGAAAAAACAGATAGTCATGCTAACTGCATTTATCAGGGAAAAGGTTCCGATGTAAAGGATCATCTCCCCTATCCTCCAGCCTCCAATCTGATCCACGTTAGCGTACACTGCCCCAAATGCCACCAGTTGAATGAGGAATAAACTCCCATCCACAAAAAAGGGTCCAAAGAAATCCAGCCTAAACACCATAAGCCCATGAAACCGAAGAAGAATCAGTTCTCTTAAAACCTTACTATTTTTCTTTAAATTTTTTATCATATCCCCACCCCGTCATACTTTTTGATATATTTGTTCCATGTTACCCGGATCACCGCCTGAATCCCCACACACCATGCTATCATGATCCCCAGCCCTTTTAACGCCTCCTGTCCACAGTACCCGGTCAGCAGCATGGACGGCAGATAAGTCACATAATAAAAAGGCAGAAATTTCATCACATTGACCACCGTAGCGGGAAATAAAGCAATCGGGATGATTGTTCCCGTCACTAACTCCATCAAATTGTTTTTGATCATTAAAAATGTACCGATCCCCTGATACTTCAAAGTCATAATCCCCAGAAGGAAACTAAGCTGAACCATAAAAAGCAATCCCAAAACTGCCATCACCACGGCAATCACAATGATCAACGGATCATGCGTAAACTGGAACCGGATACGGAAAGCAAATTTCCATACCACTGCCGCGATCAGGTCAAAAAGGAAATAAAATCCCACCACCCCGATTTCCATAAACACAAAGTATGCCTGCACACTTACCGGAATGACCAGATATTTTGAAAAGGTTCCCTGCCTGATCCTGTCATGGATCTCCCAACTTATCCCGCTTGACATTTCAAGCTGGGATAAAAAGGAGCTGACCAGATAATAAGACAACATCCCGTGAAAGCTAAACTGGCCAATCATAGTTTTTCCCTGGAATATGATCCCCCAAAGCAAATAGGCAAACAGTATTTTCATAATAGTAAACAGCATATTAAACACCACGTCCGCCCGCCAGGTAAACTGTTCCTTCATATGGACTTTCGATACTTCTAAATATTTATACATGTACTTCCCCACCCTTCTGATAAATCTCCTCTATCGTCTTTTCATCCTCAAACAATCTTCCTGTATCTCCATCATAAATCTTCTCCCCTTCGTTGATAACAATACTTCTTTGACAAAGCAGCCGGATATCTTCCATATAATGGGAAGTAAGCATGATCGTTGTCCCCTTTTCCTCATTGACCGTTTTTAAAAAGTTCCGGATCTGCTTAGACGCCACAATGTCCAGGCCTATCGTCGGCTCATCAAGAAATAAAACTTCCGGATTGTGCAAAAGGGCCACCATCAGCTCCATTTTCATCCGCTCTCCCAAAGAAAGGGTCCGCACCTGGACATCCATCAATTCCTTTACTCCAAACAGCTCCATAAAATAATCCTTGCTTTCCTTAAATTCCTTTTCCGGAATCTCATAAATTTCCTTAAACAAACGAAGGGTATCATTGGGAGTCAGTTCAAAAAAGAGCTGGCTTTTCTGCCCCATCACTACCGCAAATCTCTTTTTAAATTCGTTTTTCATATCATTGGGATAATACCCCATCACGTCAACAAATCCACTTGTGGGCGCGATGATCCCGGTCAGCATTTTGACCAGCGTCGTTTTCCCCGCCCCGTTAGGCCCGATCAAACCGATAAATTCCCCTTTTTCAATCGTAAACGTAACTTCCTTGACCGCCTTTTTCTCCTCATATTCCCGATGGAACAAGCTTGCCAGGCTCCCGGCCAGCCCTTCCTTTTTCTTGTATCTCCGATATGTTTTTGACAAATTTTCCACTTTGATCATTGTCCTGTTCCTCCCTTTTCTCCTTTTCATGATCCTTTGCCCTTACACCGCCATTAAGATGCAAAAAGGCCCATAGCTGCACAAAGCAAAACTACGGGCTTATCTGACAGGGAAATTTCCCACATAAAAAGCATGACCATACCGTCATGCTTCTACAATTATTTATACCACAATGTTAAGCAAATGTAAGGCGAAAACGTCAGCAGCAAAGGCTGCTGGCAAATGGGCAGACTACGGGCGTACCAATCGCGCAGACCTGCCATTGCAATATTTAGTTTGCAATTTTCTCCATTACATCCACACTTAACATGCAAAAATCCTCCTAAAACTTTTAACAATCCGAATTATAAACTGACAGGGTTCCTTTGTCAATCTTTTTCGTTCAATTCATTCCCCACTTCCTATATTTTAATTTGCGTCCACTTCCCCTTCTTAAACCGTACGGACGCAAACAGGAATCTTGAAATCTGGTCTGCCAAAACCCCAAGCCAAATCCCCACGATACCAAGCCCAAACACATAACCGCCCAAATAGGAGCCTGCCGTACGGATAAAGGTCACGCTGATGGTCGATGCAACTGCCGTATAAAGGGTATCCCCCGCCCCACGCAGGCATCCCATGTACACCACCTGGCTGATCTGGAAAGCCACCACGAAAATAATGACCCGCATAATTCCTACGCCAATCTCTATAATATGTTCTTCTGCAAAAAACATCCCCATAAGCGGCCGTGCACCAAAGAAATACACGACAGCAAGGCATACGGAAATAATTCCGCCAAACATCCGGCAGATCCCTCCAAATTCCTTTGCCATTTTTTCATCACCTGCCCCCAGGCTACGCCCGATCAACGCTACCGCTGCCGCCTGCAGTCCATCCCCAAAGGAAAAGGAAAGGCCCATAATATTCATCCCCACCTGATGGGCTGCCATTGCTGCCGTACCCTGCTTAGCTGCCATGACCGCTGTCATCATAAATCCAATCCTCATTAAGATCTGCTCAAAGAAAACACTGTATCCTATATGAACCAAATGGCGTAGAGCCTTGGCGGCGGGCCAGATCTTATTTTTTAATATGTAGGGAATATTGATAAAGCCCTCCGGGTTTAAAATAGAAAGAATGCTCATAATACAGGCAACTACCGTTCCCAACACCGTTGCCAGCGCCGCGCCATGGATGCCAAGGGCCGGAAAACCAAAATGGCCGTTGATCAACAGATAATTAAAAATAATATTAACCGTATTGGACGTCACATTGGTACGCATGGTGATCTTGGTATTCCCGGCGCCACGCTGGGCAGAATTGATTCCCATCTGGATACAGTTAAAGATCATGCCTCCCATAATGATCCTGAAATAGATAACCGCGCTATCATGGGTTTCCGCCGTGGATCCGCAAAGCTCTATGACCGGTCCTGCCAAAGCCACACACAAAATACTGATCACCACTGCCGCTATCAGGATAAAAACAATGGCAGTGCTCAAGATCTGGTTTGCCTCCTCCGGCTTTTTTTCACCCTTTCTTCTTGCGATCAATGCCGAAATGGCTACGTTCAATGCAAAAAAGAGCGATAATCCTATAAATTTAGGCTGTGTGGTTAGTCCCACCGCCGCTACCGCATATGCGCCAAGGGAACTCACCATTAAAGAGTCCACCAAGCCTGCAAAAGCTGAAAAAAAGGACTCTATGATGGAAGGCCATGCCATATTGAAGGTGATCTGAATATTCTCTCTGCTGTGTTTCGGTTGTTTCTTCTGGAGTTTTATCTGTGTTGTCATAATCTATTCCTGCCTGCAGTCTTCTATCGTATTTTTACTCATTATACCCCATAAAAATTCCCACTTCAATTTTTCCTGAATGATCCGTCGCTATAAACAATCTTTCTTGGTTCCGGCCCATAAGGATGAGCCATGCAGACACCGCCAAACCACTGATACGCAACATCATTTTCATTCTTTCCCGCACACACTTGCGCCACAGCTTCTCTGTGTTCTTCGCAAAACGAAACGTCCACAAAATCCTGATTGTGGCCTGTCAGTAAATACCTTGTCTCTTCCAGCACTGGTTTCAACCCATTTAAGTTCTTCAAAAACTCATCTATCGGAAGGCTTTCCGGAAGCTGCATCCATGTCTGCTCCAAAATGCTATCCCCGGAAAACAAAATTCCATCTTTTCTGATAAACAGACAGATACTTCCCGGCGTATGTCCCGGCAGGCCAATCACCTCTACCTCCACTTTGCCTAAATCGATCCTATCCCCTGGGTAAATAGGGGCAAATTCCGGCATCCTCAGATTCCGTTTCCGGCACTCGCTGATAAACTGGGGATCTTTCATAAAACCTTCCGCAATCGGAAAATCCGCCGGATTCATATAAACCTTGTCAAAATAAATGTCCCCGTAGATATGATCCGGATGTCCGTGAGTGTTGACCACCATAAGCGGCAGATCCGTGATCTTACGAACCACCGCCTTTACATCCTCGTACCCCATCATGGTATCCACCACCAAAGCCTTCTCTTCACCAACTACTAAATAACCGCTGGATTCCTGTTTATCGTCCAACAGATAGATATAGGGATTTAATTGTTTTATTTGAATTCTTCCGTACATTGTTCCCACCACCTTGTATAATGTATTTAGATTGTGTTCTCTATCAGGTGTTCCAGTAGTCCAAATTGCTGCTTCAAAATGCCTGTAGACCACTGGTACATATCCATAGTATCATACTTCCTGTACTCACATTCCGATGCTCCAAGAATCATCTGATAAATATCATACCACAAAGCCCTGCGGTACTCTTTTTTGGTCAATTGTTCTTTCCCATATCCCTTCCGAAACCACATATTATCGCCATGAACACGGAAATTTACCTCCAGCAGCGGGTCTGCCCAAAGGCAGCGCTCCCAATCTATGATCCCTGTCACTTTGCCATCTTTTACAAATATATTCCCATCCCAACAATCCCAATGCACCAGACAAGGCTTCTTCACTTCCTCAAAAAACGCTTTATCCCTTTCCAGGTATCCCCAAATCTTTTCTATTGGTATCATTAAATCCACATGCCCTGAAACGGCATCCGTCACTCCAGCCTCCATAATTTTCTTAAATACATAAAACCATTCCTTGCCTTGAAGTTCCACCTGCCCTGGATACCCAAAGCACGGACAGACTATCTCATTGACCTTCCGGATGATTCGGCCTGTTTCCACATAAATGCTCTGAATCTGTTCCTCACTCAAGTTTTCTTTCACGTTGTTCAAACTCTCCCCTGGAAGCATTTCCATAAAAAAATACGGTGATTCACAGATCTGACAACTGTCATCAAAACCAAGCACTCTAGCTGCCGGAATATCAGGTATATCCTCCACCATTTTCATAGTTTCCACTTCACTTCTTATAATATTCTTTTCATATGTCATGACCCGTACATCTTTAGAAGGAGCTATCTTTAAAATTACTTTTTTTCCATCACTAAGGCATATTTTGTACGCTACATTAAAGTACCCTTCGGTCAATTCCTCAACGCTATCTATGATAGCTGGGGCAAAAAATTTTGCTGTCATCTGTTCCAATACCTGTTTATCCTGTCTGTTCTTTGTTAAGCTTTCCATGATGGCCTCTTCCTCTCCCCCCCTATATCTTCACTTCAACTATCGGATCAGCGTCTTCCATACCGATGTGACTTTTTAAGAACATTATATCCCCATTCGGTGACTCCATCAAGGATAAGGTAAACTTTCTATCCTGAAAATTCCTTGCACTCTTACGGATTGCTTGCTATGATATAGTTGATCTTACAGACAGGAGGCCCATATGAATTTAACAACATTTACACAAAAAGCTGCGAATTTTCATGTCCTTGGCATAAAAGTAACTCAAAATGGGAAATTAACTGCCCAATGGGAAAGCGATTATGAATGCAGGAGAAATATATACTCCGCCACAAAGAGCTTTACTTCTTGTGCGGTAGGGTTTGCCATTCAGGAAGGGCTTCTTGCCCTGGATGAAAAACTCACAGATGCCTTCCCAAATGATCTCCCTGGCAATCTCAATGAAAATCTTAAAAAAGCAACCGTCAGGGATCTGCTGACTATGTGCCTTGGGCAGGAGCGCCCTGCCCTCATGGGTGAGCAACGGCCTGTTTATGAGGAGGACGACTGGGTGAAAATGAGCCTTGCCATCCCCTTTTGCTATGAGCCGGGAACCCACTTCGTATATAATAATGTAGGACCTTACCTGGCGGGCGTTCTGGTTCAAAGAAGGTCTGGATGCGATCTGGTTTCTTATCTCACCCCCAGGTTATTTTCCCACCTGGGCATAAAACGACCTACATGGGAAACCGACCCGCTTGGCAATACTTTTGGAGCCGGCGGCCTGTTCCTCACCTTGACAGAACTTCACAAGTTTGGTCTGTTTTACTTAAATAAAGGAAATTGGAACGGAAAACAACTGCTCAACGAGAAATGGATGGAAGAAAGCACAAGGCAACAAGTGGATGCGCCCTACGGCTATCTGTTCTGGCGCGGAGAATACAATTCTTACCGGGCTGATGGCAAATACTCACAGCTTTCTATCATCCTTCCTGATCAAAATGCAGTGGTATCTGTTGTCTCGGAATGCCGCAGGAGCGAAGAGCTTTTGAGAGTCCTTTACGATGATGTGATCGCACAGTTATAACTGATCCCGGATCCCCCTCTGCACGGAGGGGGATCTTTGAAAAATATCCGTCAAGTTCCATACCGCCTGTAATTTCTTGTGACCTGTGCACACACACAGGCTATATCCTTCCATCTTTCTGTCCTCCTGAAAATATGCCACAGTCCTCCCTTGTTCAACGACCGTCTTCCCGCTAAAATCAATCGCAAAAGTATCCAGCCCCTGCCCCATTCCCCGGCCGGTAAATTTAATATAGCTTTCCCGGATGCTCCAGATTCGGAAGAACCTTTCCCTTCGTTCCGCCTCACTGCAATCCTCCAGCATCTGATTGTCCGCCTTTGTAAAAAAACGTTTTGCAATTCCTTCCATCTGACCCTGATGCTGCTGGATATCTACCCCCACTTCCTCTTCCGCTATGGCGCAGCAAACATATTCCCCGGAATGAGACAGGTTAAAATATACGCCCGGATATTCCGTCAAATAAGGCTTTCCCCACTTCCCACAAGCCGTTTGAAAAGGAGGCGTTTCCTCTACGGGAAGCTGCAAATAATCACACAGCCCTGCATGAAGCAGCAGCCCTGCCGCCAAAGACTGCGCTCTCGCCTTTTCCTTCTTTCTCTTCCTTACCACATCCAGGCGCTTTTGTTCCAACCACCCTGTCGGCACAGAAAAAAGATCTTTCTTAAACAGGGGATCTATCTTTGCATAATAAAGTTTCATCACTTTTTTGTCCCATTTCCGCTAAATTTCTCTTCATTATACAACGATCCTATTCCAATTTGAATAGCCTGTTTTCAAAAATCGGTATAGAAAGACCGTTGACAAATAATGGATAAGAACCCTATAATATTATCAAAAATAAATGGCTGAACATATCACTTTAGAATGGCATTTCAGCTATGTATACGGGGGTACGATAAAATGAAAAGCATTCGGGCAAAAATAACCTTATGTCTCATTTTGACTGTTCTGACGGCGCTGGTTGCGGTGGGAATGTCCAGTATTATACCCAATTACAACAGTACCATCACAACTGTGGACCACATGATGAGCGAAACTGCAGTTCTGGCCGCTGAACGTGTGGAACAAGAATTAACGGCTTATAAGAATGTCGCCATGGATACCGGCTGCATTCCACAGCTATCCGATCCATCTGTGGCATTGGATGTAAAAAAATCTATTATTGACGAGCGTTCTGCTATGCACAATTTCCAACGTGGTAACATTATCGGTGCGGACGGCATCAGTATTTTCGACGGAAAAGATTATTCTGACCGTGAATATGTAAGGCAGGCTATGGAGGGCAATCTTTATGTCTCAGAGCCTTTGATCAGCAAGATCACTGGAGAATTGTCCATTATGGTAGCCGCCCCGCTTTATGCAGACGGAGTTCACGGCTCCTCCATCGTAGGCGTTGTATACTTCGTCCCCCATGAAACCTTTTTGAACGATATCGTCTCCTCTATACAAATTGGCGAAAACAGCAGGGCTTACATGATCAATAAGTCCGGCGACACGATTGCCGATATCACCCTTGATACGATCACCGTTCAAAACATCGAAGCGGAAGCCCAAAGTGATCCCTCCCTAAAAGATCTGGCTGCCATCCATGAAAACATGCGGGCAGGGCAAAATGGTTTCGGGAGTTATAAGACCGCTGAACAAAGCATGTTTGTGGCTTATGCGCCTGTAAAAGATACGGATGGATGGAGCATTGCCGTAACTGCCCCACAGCTAAATTACCTGGCCTCCACATATAACTGCATTACCATCAATGTAACGGTCATTGTAATTTCCATTCTGATCTCTATTTTGGTCGCTCTGCTGCTGGCTGGCAATATCAGTAAACCGATGAAAGCCTGCGCCCAGCGAATGAAACTGCTGGTAGAAGGCGATTTGAAAACACCAATGCCCCAAGTAACCAATAAAGATGAAACGGGCATCCTTGTGAAGTCAACCACCTTATTGGTGGATGGGTTAAGCACGATCATCAACGATATCAGTTATCTGCTGATGGAATTGGCAAATCAAAACCTAAATATCAGCACCCAGCATGAAGATGCCTATGTAGGCAGTTTCCAGGATATCCTGCTCTCCATGCGCCATATGAAAGTGCAGTTAAACGATATCATGCGGCAGGTCAACCACTCTGCTGAAGAGGTATCTTCTGCCAGTGTCCAGCTATCCACCAGCGCCCAAAACTTAAGCCAGGGAACCATAGAACAGTCCAGCGCCGTACAGGAATTAGCGTCGCGGATCAATGAGATTTCCCAGCAAGCCCAAAACACGGCAAGCAGTGCAATAGCCCTGCGGGATCAGACCCATCAAACCGGCGAAGAAGTTTCCCTGTGCAACCAACAAATGCAAAAGCTTATGGATGCCATAAGCAAGATCCAGACTACTTCTGATGAGATTGGAAAGATTCTGAAAACCATAGAAGATATCGCTTTTCAAACAAATATCTTAGCCTTAAATGCATCTGTGGAGGCGGCCAGGGCAGGCAGCGCCGGCAAAGGTTTCGCCATTGTAGCACAAGAAGTCCGGGATTTGGCAGGCAGATCTGCTGAGGCAGCCCAAAGCACTGCCACCCTTATTGAACATTCCACGGAAGCTGTACATATTGGAACGGAAATTGCAAACCACACGGCAAATACTTTATCGGAAGTTGTAGACAACATCCAGTCCGTGGTAGATTCCATTGACGATATCGCCACCATATCTAATGAACAGTCAGAGGCTGTTTGGCAGGTTTCCGAGGGAATCAAGCAAATATCCATCGTCGTTCAAAGCAATAGCGCCACGGCACAGGAAGGCGCGTCAGCCAGTGAGCATCTTTCCACAGAAGCCGTAGGCTTAAAGCAGTTAGTGGATCAGTTTACACTTGCAGATTAATGAGAACCCCCAACGGCCGGGATGACCGTTGGGGGTTCTTCTCAGTTTTTCCTCTGTGACCCTCTGGCTGCAAGATATATCAGAAATTTTCGCCAACTCCCCTATGGTTTTATATCTGTCCCATCTGTGTCAGGTACATCTGTGCATACTCTCCCTTTAGCTCCATAAGCTGCTGATGGGTGCCCTGCTCTGCAATCCGTCCGTCCCGTATCAATAAGATCAAATCTGAGTCCCGTATGGTGGATAGCCGGTGGGCAATAAGAAAAGAAGTACGTCCCTCCGTCATAGTCAGCAATGCCTGACGGATATTCTGTTCTGTCACCGTATCTACGGAACTGGTAGCCTCATCCAATATCATAATCGGGGCCTGATTGAGCACAGCCCTTGCAATCGTAAGAAGCTGTCTCTCCCCTTGGCTTAACTCTCCGCCCCCCTGCCAAAGTACAGTCTCATACCCCCGGGGCAGCCTTCTAATAAAATCGTCCACCCCCGCCGCTTTCGCTGCCGCCTCGATTTCCTCCATCCCTATCTCCTCATGTCCATAGCTAATATTCTGCCGGACAGAAATACCAAAAAGCGCTGTATCCTGAAGTACTACGCTGAAGGTCTGACGCAGATCACCCAGCCGGTAATCACGCAGGTCATAACCATCCAACAAAATCGCGCCCTCCTGTACATCATAAAAGCGGGTAAGAAGATGAATCAGTGTGGTTTTTCCTGATCCCGTAGGCCCCACTACCGCCACCCTGGTTCCTGCCGGAATTTCCAGGTCAATGTGCTGTAAGATTGGCCTATCTGGCCTGTAGCCAAAAGTCACATCCTGAAAACTTACGTTACCGCAAACCCCGTCAGTACTTCTGGCCCCGTCTATATCCTCCGGCTCACAGGCTTCATCCAAAATCTCCAGGATCCGTTCCGCCCCCGCTACTGCTGTCTGAAAATTATTATAAATATTGGCAATATCCACAAACGGCCGGGAAAACTGTCTGGAATAAAGCAAAAAACTGGAAATTTCCCCTACCGTCAATTTCCCCTTAAGAGCCATCACTCCACTGACGATCGCAATCAGCACATAGGTCAAATTATTTATCACGTTCATCATAGGCATCAGGTAGCCGGAGGCAATCTGGGCCCTAGCCGCCACCTGGCAGAAGGCATCGTTATTTTCTATGAATTTTTCCACCATCTCCTGCTCCTGCCCAAAAGCTTTGACCATGCTGATTCCGGAAATACTTTCCTCCACCTGGCCGTTAAGCTTTCCTAAAATCTCCTGCTGCTGCCGGAATAATACCCTGGTTCTCTTCGTCACAGCACGGGTCAGACAAAAGATTAACAGTACTGAAAAAAGCGCAACCACAGTAAGCATCGGACTCATGTAGACCATAACACAAAAAATACCTATGATCGTAAAACCATACATCATAAGCTGCGTTAGAGAATCCGATATGGTAACGCTGATATTATCCACATCGTTGGTCAGACGACTCATTAATTCCCCATGCTGCCTGGTGTCAAAAAAGGACAACGGCAGCTTTTCCATATGGACGAACAAGCTGGTCCGAATGTGCAAAATCATCCGCTGCCCGATTCCCGCCATCAAAAACTGTTGTAAAAACCGGATCAGCCAGTCCCCTAAGTACAAGGTCATCAAAATCATCATAAGCCGGAAACTGGGATTTCCCTGATCAATGCAATTCACAACCTTGCCAATAAAGTAAGGGGATAAAATGGCTGAACCTGATGCCAGGGCAGACAGCAGCAATACCCAGTTAAGCCCTTTCCGATGCCCTTTTGTCAATTGCCACAGCCTGATCAACGTCCCCTTCATATCTTTGGGCTTTACGGCCGGAACGCCTCTTGCCCGGCCCAATTGTGAAGGTGGTGTTGCCATATTCTTATCCATGAGATACCCCTCCTTCCTTTTGAAAGCCCTCATCCCCGATCTGGGAGCGGAAGATCGCTTTATAAGGTTCACAATCCGCCATCAAACTCTCATGGGATCCAAAACCGCAGATTTTTCCATTCTCCATGCACAGGATATGGTCGGCTTTCATCACCGTAGCAATCCTCTGGCTTACCAGGAGTACCGTCATACCTGCCGCTTCCTTACGGATTCCAGAAAGCACTTTCGCCTCTGTGGAAGCGTCCAATGCACTGGTGCAGTCATCCAAAATCAATATCTTAGGTTTTTTTATAAGCGCCCTGGCAATGGACAGACGCTGCTTCTGGCCGCCGGAAAGATTTACGCCGCCCTGGCCTAGCTGGGTAGCATAACCCTCCGGGAACTTTTTTACAAATGTATCTGCACAAGCCGCTTTCGCTGCCTGATAAATTTCCTCCCTTTTAGCCTGTTTATTTCCCCAACGCAGATTCTCCTCTATCGTACCTGTAAAAAGAAGCGCCTTTTGGGGCACTATGGCAATCATCCGCCTCAACTGTGCCATAGGTACTTGGGTTACATCCCATCCTCCCACCAGGATCTGTCCCTTCGTGGCATCATAAAACCGTGGAACCAGATTCACTAACGTGGTTTTTCCTGAACCGGTAGGCCCGATGATACCGACCGTCTCTCCCGCCTTCACCACAAAGCTGGCTTCCTGCACTGCCGGCCGCGCCGTACCTGCATAGGCAAAGGACACCTGCCCAAAGACAATGTTTCCCTCCAGCTCAGGAATATTTTTATGGGCTTTCCCTTCCTGCTGGGCCGGAACCTCATTGAAAATCTCTTGCACTCTGGCGGAAGACGCCACTGCACGGACTGCAGAGTTTAAGATATTTGACACCATGCCAAGGGCAAATAGTACCTGGGTCATATAGTTGACACAGGCCATCAGCCTGCCAATCTCACCGCTCATCTCCCCCTGGGAAAGCCACAGCATTATGACAATTCCCCCATTAACCGTAAGATTGATCAAAGGCCCAAATACCGCCATGACCCGCATGGAAGAGATCCCAGCCTGTGCCAATTGCCAGGAAGCATCCTCGAATTTTTCCTGTTCCTGCCTCTCTGCCCGGAAAGCCTTGACCACCCGGATTGCGCTTAAGAATTCCCTGCTGGTACGGTTTAGTCCATCCAGCTTGCGTTGCATTTTGTCAAACCGGGGATATCCCAGCTTCATATTGCCATAGATCAGCAGCCCTGCACTGACCAATATCACTAACATCAGAGGCAATAGCCTGGGCATCTGAAAAATAATCAGCGCTACGGCGCCGATACAGGTCACAGGGGCTTTCAGCATGATCCGCATGATACCGTTAATGAAATTCTGCATCTGGGTCACATCGTTGGTGATTCTGGTGATCATGGAAGAGGGCTGGAGCCGGTCGATATTTTCGTAGGAAAGCGTCTGTACTTTTTCATAGATAGCAAGCCGGATCTCCTTGCCGATCAGTTGGGAAGTCCTGGTGGCATAGATATTACGAACCACAGCTCCTACAGCTCCCAAGGCGGTAATTCCCAGCATAATCACCCCGTACCGCAAAATCAGGCCGATTTCCTGCTCTTTGACTCCCCGGTCCACAATATAAGACATAAACGTTGGCTGCAGCAGATCGGCAAATGTTTCTATGGTAAGGAATATCACCGCTATCAGGAACATGCCTATATGTTTTTTAATATAATGCAACATTAGTTTCATAGATAAAAACTGGCCTTCAAAGCATTTGCAATAAAGACCAGCGTTCCTTTCCTATTTTTCAAACAATTCCGCCGCCTTTTTCATCCGGTCGGCTATTTTTACCCCAAAGGGGCAACGGCTTTCGCAGCTACGGCAGCCAACACATGCATCGGCACGGTGTTCCAAAGAAAGATAGTGAGCCTTTACCGTGGCAGGCGTTTCAGGCTGCATAACTGCCAGGTCATAATATTTATTAACCATTGCGATATCAATCTTCGCAGGACATGGCTTGCAATGACCGCAATAGGTGCACTCGCCCTGGCCAAAGGTATGTCGGGGAGCCTTAGCCAAAAGACTGGCATAATCTTTTTCCTCCATGGAGGCGCTCTCATAGGCCACCGCCTGCTCCACATGCTCCGGAGTGTCATACCCTACCATGACAGAAGCCACTGCCGGACGGGTTAAACAATAATGGATGCACTGCACCGGAGTCAGCGCTATGCCAAACGGAGATCTCTCCGGATCAAATAAGCGTCCGCCGGCGTAAGCTTTCATAACCGTAATTCCGATATCCTTTTGCTCGCATAATTTGTATAATTCCGCTCTCACCGGGTCAATGCCATGATAACCGTCCTGATATTCCTCCACGAAATAATCGTCAATATTATCGGTAGGCGGCAAAAGGTCAAACGCCGGATTAATACTGAACAAGATCATTTCCACAATTCCGCTCTCCGCTGCCTTTACCGCCATAGCCGGATTGTGAGTGCTCATCCCTATATGGCGGATTTTCCCGGACGCTTTCAGTCCCTTTACATATTCTATGTAAGAACCATTCATAGCGTCCTCCCAGTCGCCTTCCTGGTCAACAAAATGGATCATACCCAAATCCACATAATCTGTCTGCAAGCGGTTTAGCAGATCTTCAAAGGCTGCCTTGCACTGCTCCACATCCCGGGTACGGACATACTGCCCATCCTGCCAGGTAGAACCGATATGGCCTTGGATATACCAGTGTTCCCGTTTCCCGGCAAGAGATTTTCCGATGTTCGTGCGTACCCCAGGCTCCGACATCCAGCAATCCAAAATATTGATCCCCAGTTCGCCAGCACGATCTATAGCCGCTTTACACTCCTCATAGCTGTGACGTTCCAGCCATTCCCCGCCAAAACCAATCTCACTTACCATAAGTCCGGTCTTTCCTAATCTGCGATACTGCATATCATGCCTCCTTTTCGACTTTTCCTTCTCAATGTCTGCATTATAATCCTAAATACACATTTAATCAAGGCATACTCTACATTGTCACAACGCCTTTTTGCAGCATAATATTCGCGTATAACGCCTCTTCCCCGGTGGCAATCACAGCATAAGCCGTGCGCGCCTGCTCATAAAATTCAAACCGCTCAACCTCTCCCATGACCCTTTCGCCTCTCTCATCAAACCTTTTTATCACATCCTTGTATTTCTCCCAGATCGGTGTCTCCACCGGGTCACCTTCCATCACCTGCATCAGCTTAAAAGGCTGTTCCACATAAGTATCCAGCGGAAACAACTGCAAAACAGCTTCCAGTACCTCACAAGTCCCATGGCCGTCCATCCGAATAACAATCCCATCTTTTCCCACACTTTCCGCCGGAAAGTTACCGTCCGCGATCACGATCCTGTCCCCATGCCCCATCTCACAAAGAACCTTCAAAAGTTCCGGGGATAATAGTTTAGGTATTCCCTTTAACATGAAACATTTTCTCCTTTTTCATTAAATTTTCACTCATTATTTGGCAATCCTGCCGTCCATATCCCAAAGGTCTTCCCACCCTCTGGCTCCTTCCCACAAAAAGACCTGTCCTTTCACCAGACGGCATCCCTTGTCATCCCGGCTAATGGCCTCCATCTCCTCGTCCGTGAGAGGATCCCAAGTGACACATTCTAAATTAGCAATGTACTGGGACTCCTTCACCGAAAAAGGAATGGGAACCTGTCCCCTTTGGACTGCCCATTTCAGACAGATCACTGCCGGATGCACCTGGTGGGATCTGGCCGCTGCTATTATGGAAGGCAGTTCCATATCCGCCACATCCTCCACCGTCCGGTCCCTTTCCGGCCGGGAAGGCGAACCAATGGGACAGTAACCAATAGGAAGGATCTCCTGGGAAACCGCGTATGCAAACAACTCCGGCTGCTGGAAGGAAGGGTGCAGTTCCATCTCAAGAGCTGCCGGCCTGATCCTGCAAAGGGGCAGTACCGCTTCCAATTTAGGAATTGTCATATTGCTCATACCGATATACCGCACAAGCCCCAAATCCACGAGGGTTTCGCACTGACGCCATGCCGTCATGAATTCTTCCACTGAAAACGGCTTTGAATCCGGGTTTCTGGAATCGCCGTTACAGCCTGGCGCATGATAGTTCGGGAAGGGCCAATGTACAAAATACATGTCTATCCGGGAAAGCCCCAGATCCTTAAGGCTCTTTTTACAAGAATCGATCACTTCTCCCTTCCCGTGCTTATCATTCCATACCTTTGAAGTAACGAAAAGTTCTTCTCTCTTTACCACTCCCTCAGCAAATATTCTTTTCAGAACCTTCCCGATCTGCTCCTCATTTTGATACACCGAAGCGCAGTCAATCAGACGGTATCCAGCCTTGATTGCGCCATAAACCGCCTCAGAAACCGTATCTGCATCATATTTATCTGACCCAAAAGTCCCAAGCCCTATGCAGGGGATCTGTTCTCCCCCTTTCAAGGTTCTCGCCGGAATCAGGGATTGCTTTATTTTCTGTTCCATATTCCTCTCCTTTTCACATCCGTTCTCTAGTCAAACACGACGGCAACCTTACCACACTGCCCGCCTGCCATAAGGCTGTAAGCTTCTCCGGCTTTTTCAAGTGGAAATTCATGCGTGATCAAATCTTCCGGATGAATTTTCCAGCGTACCAGACGTTCAACCAACTCCTCCATTTTCCAAAGGGATGTGACCCAGGAACCATAGATGGTCTTCTGTCCATGGATGATATCCGGACTGGGGTTAAACGTGCAGGTTCCCCCTTCGCCTACAAATGCAATCTTGCCCCATTGTCTTGTCCCGCGGATCGCAAGCTGTCTTCCGCTATCGCTGGCAGATGCGTCAATAGCACGCTCCACTCCCCTGCCGCCTGTCGCTTCCAGGATCCTATCTAAGGCATCCTCTCCCGGTTTCACCACAACATCTACAAGTCCCAGCTTCTTTGCAAGCGCAATTCTATAATCATTCTTCTCCACACCGATGAGCTGGTTAGCGCCCATTGCTTTGGAAAGCATGAGAGCCGCCAGCCCCACCGGTCCAAGACCAGTTACCAGCACAGCATCGTTGCCACAGACACCGATTTTTTCGATCGCTTCATAGACGGTTCCAAACCCACATGCCACCTGTGCGCCATCCTTATAGGACAATTCATCGGGAAGGGCGATCAGGTCCTTTTCTTCCGCCAGAATATAAGGAGCCATACCTCCGTTCCTCTGCCAGCCATAAGCCTGGCGGAACCTGCTTTTGCAGGAAATATAATATCCCCGGCGGCAGTCATTACATACGCCGCATCCCGAAATATGATAAACGATCACTCTGTCTCCCTTTTTGAAACGTTTTAGTCCCTCCCCTTCTTCCACAATCTGGCCGCAGGGTTCATGACCTGCCACCATGCCTGGCACATACCCTTCCGGGCCTTTTCCCGTGTGTTCTCTGTAAATACAACGGATATCGCTGCCACAGATCGTAGTAGCTTTTGTCTGTACGACTACCTGTCCGTAACCCGGTTTGGGGATTTCAAAATCCTTTAACTCTACTGTGCTGTTTCCCGGCAGCACTGCCCCCTTCATCAACATTTTGACCGCCATGATAATTTCTCCTTTCCAAATGGATTTGTTTCTTATTCCAGTATACTCCTTCCCGATCCGGATACCAGATTGGAACATGCCTATTTTTACAAAAAAGTGTCGTGTTTTTATAGTGCATTTTCTATCCTCCAAGACGAAACATTTGATATAATAAGTTATAAGTTCATCTATCATACCCGCATTTTCAAAAGGAGAAACCATGAAGACGCAATATACCAACCTTGATATTCCCTTTTCCCTGGGCGGACTTTCCGTACACCCCTTAAACATCATTTTTGAACGGTTCACCCGCGTTATTCCCGCACACAGCCACGGAAACGGCTGCTATGAGATTCACTATATCCCTGCCGGGTTTGGTAGGCTGGAAGTGGATGGCGCTTATTACGACATCTCCCCCAACACTCTTTTTGTGACTGGCCCCCATATAGTACATGCCCAGTCTCCCCTCCCATCCGACCCCATGCAGGAATATTGTGTCTATGTTAGGATTCCCGGGGCATCCCGATCCAGGAAGCCTTCCCCTCTCATGGACGCTTTTTTGTCCACCCGCTTTTGGATAGGCCAGGATCTGCAGGGGATCCATTTGCTAATGAAACAACTTTTCGATGAACTGGAACATCAATATACCGGCTATCAAAACCAGGTGGGACTTCTACTCTCACAACTGATCATTTCCCTTGTCCGGAATTATGAACAGGAGGAGAAACCCAAATACCACTCTGCAACAGACACCCTATATAACAGCAAGTCCATCATCATAGAAGAGTATTTTTTGTATGAATACCGGACACTATCCTTAGACGCTCTTGCCAGACGCCTGAATCTGAGCGCCAGGCAGACCCAGCGCCTTATGCAGGATTACTACGGCAAAACTTTTCAACAAAAAAAGACAGAAGCGCGCATGTCTGCCGCTTCCATCCTTCTTAACGAGCACGGCAGAAGCATCGCTTCCATTGCTGAAGAACTTGGCTATTCATCAGCGGAACATTTTACTTCCGCCTTTAAAAAATATTTTCACGCCAGTCCCGGCGCTTACCGGAAAGAGCAAACGGAGAAAATGGGAAACAGGGTTCCTTCCAAAAACTTTTAAATATCCGCTTTTTCCAAAGCCAATAGCTTTCTTTTTTTGTCTATCCCTCCCGCATATCCTGTCAGGCTTTTGTTCGTTCCGATCACTCTGTGGCAAGGGATGATAATTGAAATTTTATTGTGCCCCACAGCGCCCCCTACTGCCTGGGCAGACATGCCGGGAAGTCCTTTTAATACGGCAATTTCCTTTGCAATCTCCCCGTAAGTAACGGTGTTTCCGTAGGGTATCTTTTGCAGGATCTTCCAAACCTCAAGTTGAAAAGGAGTCCCGGTCAAATGGACTGGCGGGCTAAAATGAGGTTCTTTACCTGTAAAATAAATTCTTAACCATTCCTTCGTCTGTTCAAGAACAGGCGTGTCCTTTTCTTCCTGTTCCGGGTTAAGACCGGCTCCATAGTATTTTTGGTTTTCAAACCAAAGCCCCGTCAGCCCTGTTTCATCGGCGGCCAGAAGAATACCGCCAATGGGCGATTGATAATGATTTATATTTTGCATTTCCTGCTCCCTTTCGTCACAAGTATTCCTCTTCTATTAAAAATTGTAACGGAAAAATTGAGGATGTCAATAAAACACGTTAACCCGTTCACAATTCCTGTATCATTTGTGTTATACTTGTGTTACAGGCCGATAACGGATCCTGGCCCGTAATCATACAGAAATCAGGTAAGAATATGATCTACATCATAACGGCAATATACGCGGAAGCACATGCTCTTATTAACCGTTTTCAATTAAAAAAGGATCTTTCCCACACTCGTTTCCAAGTGTTTCGGGACAAAGAAGCGGAACTATGCCTGGTCATAAGCGGAACCGGACTGATCCCGGCTTCTGTGGCCGTTAGCAGCATTTGCACGGAATATGGGGCAGGCCAGCAAGACTTTCTTTTTAATGTGGGCGCTTGTGCAGGGATAGGGAATGCAAATATGCCGGAAACAGGAAAGGATTGTCAGACCGGGGCAATTTTTTTGTGCAACAAAATCACAGAACAAATCACCGGAAAGACCTTTTATCCGGATATTTTATACCAACATGGATTTGCAGAAGCCCCCATTATTACAGGTGCAAAGCCCTATATGAAAACACCGGAAACTCAAGGCATTGCCCCTGGCGAAAGAAAGGAACCGGATTTTTCTCTTTATGACATGGAGGCATCAGCAATCTATCAGGCAGGTTCTTATTTCTTTGGCCCACATCAAATGTATTTTTTAAAAATAGTATCTGATGATGGAGAGATTCAAAATGTCACCTCAAAGCAAATACAAGATCTGATAGACAAGAAGATAGAGAGCATCGCGGAATATATCATATCCCTGCAGGCCATGACCAGCAAGGAACAGGCGGAAGATTCTTATGGGCAGGACACCATGCAAAAATCTTTCCAAAGCCTGTGCTTTGATCTGCACGCCTCTAAAGCAATGTCAGAATCAGTCCGCCAGTATATCCGCTATTGTGTTTTGTCAGGCATAGATTATGATTCTGTAATTAAGGAAATGTACCTGGAGGGAAAGTTTCCCTGTAAAGATAAGAGAGAAGGAAAACAGCGTTTTGAAGAACTTAAAAAAAGATTATTATAACCCCTTTTTTTCCCACATCTATGTGGAAAAAGCAGTGCTGGATCATCCGCGGACAAAACGGATCCTCCAAAAGTTTCCCAAGGCGAATCTCATCTCTATAAACCACTACAAAGATGTGTTCTGCCGCAAAGGTCAAAACTTCATCTGCCAACAGCAATCACAGAACCTGATCCTGGGAGCAAAGCAGGGAACTCTGATCTACAAAGGCGCGCCAGTCTGCCAAAGCTTCGGAAATGAAGAATTTTATTACACGTCCTGTATCATGAATTGCATCTATGACTGTGAATACTGTTATTTAAAAGGCATGTATCCTTCCGGGAACATCGTCATATTCGTCAATTTAGAAGAGATTTTTGACCAGGTGCGGACACATCTGAACGATCACGATATGTACCTTTGCGTCTCCTATGATACGGATATGCTGGCAATGGAACCGATTGCCGGGTATGTAGAAGAATGGATCTCCTTTGCTAAAACCCTGAGCCATCTGCCAAAGCGCCTGAAAGTGGAGATCCGTACCAAATCTGCAAACAGGCAGTTTTGGCAAAAGCATATCCCGGTTCCCGGCATCATTTATGGGATCACCTTGTCCCCCCAGGCAGTTATTGATGCCTATGAGCATAAAACCCCGTCACTGGCCCGAAGAATTGCCAGCGTTAAGGAAGCCCTCCAAAGAGGATTTTCCATACGCCTCTGCTTTGATCCTATGCTCTATTGCAGGGATTGGCGGCAGCGCTACCATGAAATGCTTAACCAGATATTTGCCGAAATCAATATGGAAGAGATTGAAGATGTCAGTGTGGGTAGTTTCCGTGTATCTCAGGATTACCTGAAAAAAATGAGAAAAAACCAGCCTGACTCGACTGTGGTACAATTCCCTTACCAGAATGACAACGGCGTCTACCATTATCCCAAGGATCTGGCGGAACAAATGGAAGGGTATCTGGTAAACCGTCTGATCAGCAAGCTGCCTGAAGATAAAATATTTTTATGGGAAAATAAGGAATCTAAGAAAAGGAATTATTTTAAAGATGAATAATGCAGCAATTGTCACCGGAGCATCCTCCGGTATCGGACTTGAAATCAGCAGGGTTCTGTGCAGGCTTGGCTATGAAGTATTTGGTATGGGAAGAAATTTTGACCGGGAATTGACACAAGATCATTTTCATCCCGTCATTTGCGACCTATTGGATACGGAGCAGCTTTGTGATACTGCCAAAAAGATTGCAGCCCAAAACCATGTAACAGTATTGATCAATAATGCCGGAATAGCCTATTATGGTCTCCATGAAGAACTCAATGCCCCAAAAATCCAACAAATGGTGCGGACAAACCTGGAAATTCCTATGATCCTCACCTGCCAACTGCTTCGGGAACTGAAAAAAAACAAAGGATATGTGATCAATATCTCCTCCGTTACCGCTTCAGGGACAAACCCTCACGGATGTGCTTATGGCGCTACAAAAGCGGGCATCTCCAGTTTTTCCCGCAGTTTGTTTGACGAGACAAGAAAATACGGAGTAAAAGTGGTGACCATCTCTCCGGATATGACCAAAACCAACCTCTACAGAAATGCAGATTTCACGGTAGGAGATGAACCGGAATCTTATCTGCTGCCTGAAGAAGTGGCAAAAGCCGTAGAATATGTTTTAAGCCAGCGTGATGGGCTTATCGTATCCGACATTACCTTAAAGCCCCAGCTCCACCGCATTAAACGAAACTAACATGATTGGGCCCGCTTCTTTGCAATCTCCAAAAAATCCTTCTTTGCAATCTCATACTTAGAAGGGTCACGGAGGATTGCCGAAGGATGATAGGTGGCAGTCAATGCACAATTTTTCCGGTATGTCCAAACGCCATGCTCTCTGGTGATTTTAAAATCAGGTGAAATAATACGCTGCGCGGCAATACGTCCAAGGCAGACAATTATTCTGGGTTTTAACAAAAACGTCTCATATTTCAAATAGGGGAAACAGGCTTCCTTTTCCGCTTCTTTCGGATCACGGTTGCCCGGCGGATGACATTTCAAAATGTTCGTAATGTATATATCCTTTCTGTCCAGCCCGCAATCCCGCAAAAGACTGTCTAATAATTCTCCTGATTTCCCCACAAAAGGGATCCCCTGCTGATCTTCCTGTCCTCCGGGCGCCTCTGCAATCAGCATCAGATCCGCCTGATAATTTCCACGTCCCATAACCGGCCGGCATCTGGTCTGGCTTAATGGGCAACGCGTACAAGCTGCAATATGCTGTTCTATATCATTCCAGGTATACTGCATAAAATCTCCTTTTTAAAAACCAAAAATGAATCTGGTGAAATCTATCAACCAGTGCATTCCCATTGCCATTTGCAGGTTCTTTCTTTTCATTAATAACGCCATAGGCAAACCGAAAAGTCCACTGCCTAATATGCACATCACAATTGCCCGGCCAGGCGACTTCATCCATAGGTCAGGATAGTGAAGCAACTCATGCGGAATTACAAGCAAAATATAAATACATACATTCCAAAAACGTTGTTGTGGTTTCCCTTGCAGTAAATAATATGCATATGCCAATAAAAAGAAACGGAAGACTACTTCCTCTGCAACTGCCGGCTTCAACGCAAAAACAGCAGATTGGAACACATTTCTGGCACTTATCGAATGGCTTAATGAAAAATATAATACATTCAAAACCGCCAGTGGAATAGAAATAACTGCGCCCCAGACAAAACACCGGATACTTCCTGCAATACCTATACAAATGGAAACATTTTCCTCACCTGCCAGTTCATATAGCCTGCAAGCGGCATAAAAAGTAACCATCACACATACGCCAGTTACTATAACATCTGCCGTTCTGGGATCCCGAAATAATGCAATCAAACACGTTACACCGAGGAACAAACCAGTAACAGCCTGTCTCCATTGAAAAGTCCCTGCCTTAATAATATAGTAAATAGCCAGTAACAACACCAGAATCTCTGTCCAATTCCAAACTCTAGACATATAATTATGATAGTGGGGAGTGGCTTCCAGTGGCAACATAATTCCAACTGCATAAAGCAATATAAAAGCGCCAAAAGAAATAAAAAGTTTCAGGCCAACAGCATGTTCTTTTGTTTTCACTAAAGTATTTCCTTTCTACAAATTGGTCTTGGACGATTTCCTTCCATAACCGGTAATCACTGCCACCAACAAGATCACCAGCATACAAAGAGAATAGTAATTCACAATTGGAACCGAAGCCGGCGCCACCGCAAACCCCTCCCCGAATTGAGCAGACTGCTGCGCCGGAATCACACAATGTACCGTCCAGGGCGCCAGGAAACAAAATACACAGCCTGTACAATCCAACAGATTCGCCCGCCGATACCGGTTCACTCCTGTCTTTTCCCCAATCTCATTGACCAAATCTCCAAGAGCCACGATGGCCACTGAAATTACACCTGTTATCATGCTTAATATGCCAACAGACAAAACAATCGTCGCCTCCGTACTGCGCTCCTTTTTGGCAAAACGCTCCAGAAGTCCTCTCACATCTTCAAACAATCCGCCGCATTCCAGTACACCCAAAAGAGAAAAAACTCCAATCAGCATAGCTATCGTGCCTGATGTACCCGTGATGGCGTCTATGACCGCTCCTGACACAGCAAATCCGCCTGGAAAAGCAATCAAATCCTCTACCCTATAAACTCCAAAAAGCATCCCAGCAGCAATTCCCGCTAATATTCCAAAGGACAAGGCGGTGATCAGATGTTTCCTCCTCATACACAGGACGATGATCACCACAGGAACGACCAACATGACCAGACTAACCGGATCCGCTTGTCCTCCCACCGCCTCAATCGCCTCACTTCCATCTGTTGTTTTGGAACATAACAAAAATAAAATCAGCGCTCCCGCCGCTGCCGGCAGGCTGTAACGCATTCTGGTCTTCACAACCGTTCCCAGATCCGCATGTTGTGTTGCCGATGAGGCAATGGTGGTATCCGAGATTGGCCCCAGATTGTCTCCAAATGCAGCTCCCGACACAATGGCGCCGATCATAAATTCCGGCGCTGCACCTGCCATCACACCTACCGGAAATAAAATCGGAATCACCACGAAATAAGTGCCCACTGATGTTCCCGTAGCAAATGCCAACAGGCAGGTGATGAGAAAAGTCGCTGCCACAAAGAGTTTCCCCGTAAAGCCTGCCGCCACCACATATCCTGCGATCGTCTGCACTGCGCCGCTGGCAGAGATCAGTTTTCCTGAAACTGCCGCCAAGACCACCGCCAGCACGATCACAGCAAACATCGGCTTGCTTAGGCCATATACCAGCGCCTCGCCGTATGCCTTTTCATCCTTTGCAAAAATAATTCCCGTCACCAATGCTGCAAAAAAAGCCAGCACATATCCGTTCACATTAGACTGGCTAAACGCTGCCCATCCAATCATCAGCGCCGTCACGATAACAGGCGCCAGCTTTCCCACCTTTCCAAACCGAAATTCTATCCTCTTTGCCTTCTGATCCATCCCTTCACTCCTTCACAAATCATTGCCCCATCACACAAACAAGGTGCATCCCTGCTGTTTAAACTGTTCAATTTTCCTGTCGATATCCTCTACGGTAATGCCCATTTTTGCTGCAAGACATCCTTTGCAAAAAAACTCCCTGCTGCCGCGATTGATAAATTTTTTGTGGGCGCCGATTTCATTGTAAGTAAGATGCTTGCCGCATTGTATGCAGTCACTCATTACAGATCTGTCACCTTTCCACGAAAAACCATACAATCACAAGGCTCAAGTTCACATGATATCACAGCATTCTTTACCACATATGTTTCTCCACTCCACAGCTCCTTAAGTTCAAGAGTCTTACCCGTACTATATGGCAGACCGACTTCATCCAAGTTCAGTCTTGCGACTCCTTTCTCTTCGCTTAAGTTGAACATGCCAATGGCAAGGTCACCATTTTCAAGCTGTTTTGAATATAGAAGAATATCCTCCCCCGTCCATGTCCCAATTAGCTTTACCGGCTGCCTGCAGCCCCTGTCCTGATTAATCCGTATGATTTCCTCATTTCCAAGAATTCTCATAGTCTCTTCCTTCGTGCACCGGACATCACAGCCGATCATCAGCGGTGATCCCATAAATGCCCAAATCGAAAAATGAGTCTTGTATTGTATATCATTACAGCCCTTTAAACCTACATTTCCTTTTCCATACATTCCCACCACCAGCATGTCCATATCATTAAAACAACCTACTCCATTATATGGATGCAGCTTCTCCTGCTGTTTTGCCAGGCTCCTTATGGATTCCCATGTATCAAAAATATCACCTGTTGAACGCCATGCAGACGCTCCCGTGCTTTTGATCCATTCATGGGTTTCATCTGATCCCCATGAACATGCACTGAACAAGATGTCCCTGCCGCAATTCTGCAAAGCAAGCCCCATGCGCTGGTATAAATACTTGCCATGAATAATAGGACTGTGATAGCAATAGTCATACTTCAAAAAATCCACGCCCCATCCGGCAAAGGTTTCCGCATCAATAAATTCATGTTCAAAACTGCCCGGATAAGCTGCACAAGTGAGATTTCCCGCACAAGAATACATCCCAAACTTAAGCCCTTTGGAATGCACATAATCTGCCACCGCTTTCATGCCACTTGGAAACTTTTCAGGATCCGCCACCAAATGTTCCTTCTGATCCCTCTCCCTAAGGGACCAACAGTCATCAATCACCAAATACTCATATCCCTTTTCCAGCAGCCCATTTGCTGCCATGGCGTCCGCCGTTTCAAAAATCAGTTTTTCATTGATATGTTCTCCAAACGTATTCCATGAATTCCACCCCATAGGCGGTGTTAACTTGATCATAGTCATCCTCCTGTTCCTTTTATCTTATTATCTATTTTGAAGATCCACCTTTGCCGTAATCTTTTCATGACACAACATTTTACGGAATAAAAAGAGCGCATAGCGGAAATTTCTTTCCATCCGCCTGAAAAACATTGATCCGGCAATTATCACTGCTTCTGTCTTTAAATGCAGGGAAAAGAAATCCGCATTCCGGCTTGCCCGGCTCATAATCCCCATTTACCGGACAGACTGTGCAGATCAAAAATTCATAAACCTCTTCCGATTCCCACAAACTTTCCTTATCACTGGCTTTCAACGGCACGTCATAACTGCCATGAAAAAAATAGACCGCATATCCTCCCTCCGCCTGATACCTCTGTCCAAATTCCTCATAAAATACATCCAGCATGGCATCATTTTTTAGTCCGCATGATTTTAGCGCCATAAGAAGCTGCCAGATGCTCCCCGGCCTTTGATCCGATTCCTTAAAAATATACTCCTTTAACTGTATGTTAGTTTCTGCGAACAGGACTGCTTTTGCAAGATCAAGATTTGCCTGTTGGTCTTTTGGCGACAACTTCTGGAAATGCTTATTAAAGGTTCCGTCTATAAACCCTTCTTCGTCTAAATAGGCCCCAGCGATCCTGTCAAAACAGTTTCGTTTCAACGTCATCCTTCTAGTCAATTCCAACATGTCCTCACGGTCAATTCTTCCCATGCTTGTTATCCTCCCGCCATATCTTCGCACATCAAGAGACATGGAACGCTAAATCATTAACGGTTTTTTGCCTCCCGAATAATGCGGTCTACTGCTGCTTCAGCATGTATTGGCAAAGCTGGCGCAGACGCCCCGGTTTCCGGCTCTTCCATTCCCTCATAAAAAGCATATAGGGCGTATCTGGCTAAAAGCCCCGACACCCGTCCTCTCTCCATGGAATCCTCAGCCCCCAGCACAATAACTATCAGATCATGATCCGTCTCTCCCCCATCTGCAGTCAAAGATGTGACCAGGCAGGCGCCCGCTTTATTCGTGGTTCCAGTTTTCAGACCGGTGACTCCCGGCAGGTTATACAGTAGCGGATTACTATTTTTTACTTCAAAATCAATGGATTCCAAAGTGGTCTCTTTCAAAGAAGTGATATCGGTAACTTGAGGATACACCTTCAAAAGATACGACACCAGACGAAACATATCCTCTGCACTCATGCGGTTCTGACGCTTTACAGGAATTGGTTCTTCCGTATATGAAGGCAGCCCATGGCTATTAAAAAAGACTGCCTGGGAAAGCCCCAGCTCCTGTGCCTTCTGATTCATCATCCTGACGAACCCTTCCTCCGAACCGGCAATGGATTCGGCCAGGCACAACGCACATTCGTTGCTGGAAGGCAAAAGAATGCCAAACAAGAGATCTTCTACCGTAATCTCATTTCCGGCCTCTAAAGGAACCACCCCGTCGTCTGAAGCTGCCAACAGTTCAACTGCATCAGAGATCGTGATCACATCCTCAAAGGTAATCTGTCCGGCAGCAACAGCATCCATTGCCAAAAGACAGGTCATAAGCTTGGAAGTGCTGGCTATCGGGTAGGGGCGGTCTGCTTGATACCGGTAATAGATTTTCCCGGTCGTGGCATCTCCCACCAATACACTGTTAACTCCCCCAAAATAACCGCTTTGTTCCAAATCCTCAGGTGAAATGCAAAAGGGTTCCTTGGTATGGATCTGCAGGGAATAATCGAAAGAAGCAGTGATATCGACATCCAAAAGCATAGCCAGATCTGTGGTCGTCATGAAACAATCGTAATCGCCAGAAGACAATTTCATGATCAAGGTATAATAAAGAGCCTTTTGCCCATTTACCTCAAACCCGTTTCGCCGCAGGGAAATATCCAGGTTTTCATCACTTTCCCACGGAGCATGTTCTGTTCCCACTGGCGTATACTCCTCTCCCATGATTAAGGAGACGGCGTTTTGGGTAACTTCTAATGAAAAGGATTTCTCTGTATTCTTAAGGAGCATGGCTATATCCCGCAGGGAAAGATAGGTATTATGGGCATAGCCATAATCCAAGGTTTTGACCATATCTGCAACACCATCATCCGCCTGCACCTGGCAAACTCCTGAAATCTCAAAACTTGCAGATGCCCTGATAGGCAAAACAGCACATATGATGAACACGGCCAAAATAAGAAAACTTATTTGCTGTAACCTGGCTTTCATCGTGATCCTCCCTTCTCCCTATTTTAGTGTGTATATTGTAGGGTCATCATAGAAAAAAGTACCGGAGGACCCGGAACCAGGTTCTTCTAGTAAGATGAGTGCATCCTCCTTTCGGATGCAGCGCTCTGTCCTCGTGTCAGACATTCCCGCAAAATCAAACTGTCTGATCAAAGTTTCCCCGGCAATTTCATAAGTTCCATTGCCGTCATATTGTGCCTGCAAATCTTCCAGTGATGGTAGCAAAACCGGGCCATAAGACATCAAATAGGAGACAGTAGACATTCCAAACGTCTCCTTCACGAGATCTTCCACTGCTTCCTGACCCGTATCCCCCGGATAGTCCGCCATACGAAGCCTCTCCCCCAATAGTTCCAAAAATCCTCTGGCAAACGCTTCATAAGCAGCTTGGTAACAGGCATCGTAGCTTTCAGGCTGGATATTGCAGCGAAAGGTTCCCCCTAAACGGGATGTCTGTTCCATCGTCAGATCCACCTGAACCGTTAAATCCTGCATATAAGACTCCATGTCCCCCAAAGAAAACGATACGCCTTCTATGTCCTGCAGCCAATCAAGAGCGGTAACTACGGCCTGCTGCGTCATGTCCAGATCTGTTGTCCACTCCCCGGAAAAGTCACTGTCATCCAACGCAAAAAAATGCAAATATATTAAAAAAGCTGTGGAAGTTCCCAACGCTAACAACAAAAAAGTAACTATGGCATTTTTTATCATTTTTCTCATGGAGACAGACCCTCAATCCTTTTACATCTATTATGCCACCATATGGATGATTTCGCAAGCTGCTGGCACCATACGTTAAGCAATAAGTATTTTCATTTACAGCGGCAGGCTATCTTCCACACAAAGCGCCCCATATCCCTCTTATGCCAAGTTATTGTCATGAACTTTTTTCACTTTTCCCTACGCAAAATTCCCGAAAACCGCATAACTTCGTTGGGGTTATGATAAATTAATGTCAAGTTGGTGAACAATTGATGGTAAATTAATGTCAAGTTGTGTTATAAAATAATTATCTTCATTATCCTATTTTCTACCTTACAAAGCACTGCAAAACTTCTTAAATTTCGGAGTGTAAGATTTTTGGTTGTTCAACTTTTCCTGTCTACACTTATATACTAACACCACTACATTATTTATTCTCATAGTATCGCAGCTTTTTGGTTTTTCCTTTTTTAATCAATACCCCCTCACCAGTCAGCTCCCTCAAAAGCAGGATTGCAGTAGATTGAGACACACCAAGCACCATTTCCACATCACTACGAACAATAAAACCTTTACTACGACACAGTTCCAAAACAGTATTTATTCGTTCTTCCTTTTTTGTCACACTGGTAGCTCCACCCGTTCTAAGGATATTTGGAGCTTTTTGTTCTTCTGCATGGAAGTTAGTATTGGGAAGCGTAATCTTAAAGGCATTACTTGTTGTTTCGATCAAAGGTTTCACAGCATAATCATTGTAACACTCATTGATTTTAAGAATTCCTGTACCATATGCTTCGATCAGTCGCAAACGATAGAAAATATTAGCTAAATACTGATTACGCAAAACAGACACCCCCAGCTTCACGTCATCCAACGTAATGCCATTCACCAAACCACCAATTGTTACGAATTCAATCCGGTCTTCAAAAATGCTGATAAGAGTAGCCCCGCTGAAAGAATAGTCCCGATGGACAATCGCATTCAGTAGTGCCTCACGGATTGCCTCTGGCGGATAGTCGCGCATATCTAACCGGTCCAGTCCAGAGAATTCTGCACGAGTACGATTATAACGCTCAATATAGTCAAAGGCTTCCTCCAGTTGCTCCAGAAGAGAACCAGACAATTCTCGGCGATCCTTGAATACAGTCTTCTTACTCCCCTCAAAAACAGCCAGTTTAATCATATGTGTACACTGCTCAGACAACAGAAACGCCAAATTAGTGTATGTATCATCCTCACCAATCAAATGAAGTGTACGCATTTGGGCTTTTCCAAACTCTACTTTCCGTTTTTTAAAGAAGTCAACAGACTTATCAAAAGTAAGATTCTGGTCAAGAGAACGGGCTGTCTCATAACTGTCACCACTGGTTTCCTTAATCATTTTCAAAATGACAGCATCTGTTGCCGGAACTGTTGATGCTCCTTGGCGAACATAAACACCCTCCGGGCGAATTCCTTTTCCTTGCAGATAATACGGTCTTGCCGTACCGCGCTGAACAGTTACACATACAATTGACTTTTCGTCCATGACATCATCACGGCATTCTACAAACATAGTAATATCTGGCCGCACAGCATCTCTAATTGCATTGGTTACACGCAGCATAGTGCCATCAACGTTATCAACCCCACAAGCTGTTCCATCGTCGTTCACTCCGATATAAAGTGTACCGCCCTCACAGTTTGCAAAGGCAACAATCGTATTTTTGATATCTTCAACGTATTCCCGCTTGAATTCAGTTGTTTTGTTTTCTACAAACATAAAGGATCCCTCACTCAATTCAAATCACATTCTAATCTAATAATTATTATAATCATTTTTCTATTATTTACAAGTAAAATCCAATTTTTGTGAGAAAGTAGATCCATGATGTTATAAACTAAAGCAAAGCGCTTATTATCCCAAAAACCTCCTCATTTCTACCTCTGCATCCCCCTTCCACTTTACTGTTTCTACCGTTCTGCAACATACTGAGCGCTGTCTCTTTTTTGGCTTCATCCTTCCCGAAACTTCCACCTAATTTCCACCCTCTTATCCCTATAAACATATATCCTTTCAATAAAAGTATCCACTAATTCCTGTGTAAGTTCCTCTATATGGGAATGCCGGATGATCTGCTTCATATCTGCTTCAATCCTTTCCAATTCTTCTTCCAATGCAAAAAATTTCTCCTGATGTTCATTCATCAGCCCAGATAGTCGTTCTGCCTGCCGATCCAGTTCAACTGCTCTCCTCCGGTATTCCTCCGGTGTCATGCTGCCTGTTGCATACTTCTCATACACTTCATCTTTAGACGCCTGCACCTGTTTCTGTTCCTGCCGCAGACCCGCCATCTGATTCTTTATAGCAGCAAGCTGGCTCTTATGCAGCATATAAAGGCTTTTCTCCTGACTGGCTGCTTCTCCTCTGACCATCAGTTCTTTGCCTATCATGGTCAGGATCAACTCTTCCAGCGCACCTGCATTAAAATTAGTGCAACACTCCGGTATCTGAAGCATGGCATGTTTCCAGCACTCAAAGCGCCTTCTCTTATTCTTTCCCTGCAATGGTTTATATACCATGGCATACCTGCACCCGCCGCAATACAGTTTCCCGGTAAGTGGATGCTTTTTCCTTTTCCTCTTTGTGGAGTTATCCGGATGAAATACAGAAACCTGCTTATAAACTTCCGGTGTGACCAATGCCTCATGATGGCCCGTAATTACTTTCCATTCTTCTTTTGGAAGCATTGTCATCTTTTTACTCCCTACTGACTTACTCGTCCTTCTCCCATAGGTCATCTCTCCAAGATAAAAACGGTTGTTCAGGATATTCCTGACTGCCTGTGCGCTCCATGCATGTGCTTTCCCGTCTCCTGCATATTTATCCGGCCTGCGTATCTGCATCATTGTAGGAACCCCTTCCCTACAAAGCTGCCTTGCTATCTGCGTACTGCTTTTGGACAGGACTGCAAGGGAAAAAATATACTGTACAATCTCCGCTTCTTCCTTATTGATAATGACCTTGTTCTTTTCTACAGAGCTTTTCATATAGCCAAAAGGTACCTGTCCAAAAACATACTCACCATTCGCGCACTTATTCTCAAAGGAAGCTTTCATTTTAACAGAAATATCTTTACTGTATAAATCATACAGGAGGGTTTTGAACGCAGTGTCAATCCCTATAGCTCTCCCATGATCCTCCCTGCTGTCATAACGGTCACCCAGCGCAATAAAACGTACACCCATAAATGGGAATATCTGGTTTAAATAAGTTCCCATTTCTATATAGTCCCTTGAAAACCGGGACATGTCCTTCACGATAATACACTGTATCCTGTTTTTCTTTACTTCGGTTAAAAGCTGATTCATCCCCGGCCTGTCCATTCCGGTGCCGGACCATCCATCATCACAGAACTCCTTTATCTCATATTCCTTTAGTTCTGCATCTCTCCGGACAAACTCTCTGATCAGCAGCCTCTGGCTTGATATACTGTTGCTCTCATCTTTCCCTGAATCCTTTTTATCCTCCAATGACAGTCTTAAATACATCCCTATGATATTCACCCGGCCACTCCTTCCAGCATTTCATTCACATACCGGAACTGCACCTCAACACGCTTGCCCGGATAAACAAAAATCTTCTCTACGAATGCATCCATACGCTCCATGCTCAGTTCTTCTTCATTTTTCATTTTGAGCAGGGTTCGTATTGCCTTCAGATATTTTTCCTGTACCTTATCTATCTCCTTCTGCCTTTTTTTCAGCTCTCCTTCCCTTTTTTCCAGTTCATAATGTTGCTCCGCCTGCTTCATTTTAATGTCTGCATATTCTTTCTGGGACAGTTTTCCTTCCTTATAGTCCATATATATGCCCTCTTCTTCCGCCTGCTTTTTCTGTGCCCTGTTCTGGATTGCCTTTATCTCTTTTTCGACCCGAATCCTTGCTGTATTGAATTGAGATTTTCCTACTTCTATATAACGCACCGTTTTATCTAAATAAATAGCAAATTCTACATGAAACACTGACAGCAGTATACCTGTCAGGTCATATCTGGAAATACGGTTTGATTGTGGGCATATTTCCACTTTCGTACTCCCGCCATTCAAGCAAAAATATCCGTCCATCCTTGCCCTCTCCCCATCTGCATAGGTCTTCACATAACTGTGCCTCGTCATCTTTCTTCCACAAACACCGCAATAGAGCACATGGTCAAATACATTTTCCCCGATAGGCATTCCTTCCGTCCAGTGTGCGTGAGCAGCGGTAATTTTCTGAAGCTTTCTCCTCACTTCCTGTGCCCTCTGATACAGATCCACATTAATCAATGCAGCATGAGTATTTTCTTTAATGACCCATTCTTCTATCGGTTTACATACACGGCTTTTTTCATCGCGGGCAGTCAAAGTAGTCTTTCCCTGCACCAACCTTCCCGCATAGGTCTCCCGTTTGATGATTCCCTCTACACCGCTTTTTTCCCAGCCTTTGTATTCTTTATCTGGCGGGCAGTATACTTCTTTTGTTTTTTTATAAACAGTCGGGGGATTAATCCTTCTGCGGTTCAGGTCATCTGCCACAGCTACATAACTTCCTTTTTCCACAAAAACTTTAAAAATGTGTTCCACAATCCCCGCAGTATTCTCATCTGGCGCCAGCGTTCTTACTTTGCCTTTCCAAACTGCTATGTAACCATAAGGTGGCGGACCTCCTACATAAGCTCCTGCTTCCCTGCGCTGCCTAAGTCCTGCTTTTGCCTTTACGGAGAAATCCTTCGCATACATGTCATTGACAAGGTTCTTGATTTCCGCTGTCATCTGCCTTGTGTCATTGCCCTTCTCTTCGGTGTCAAATCCGTCAGAAACAGCAATGAACCGCACTCCCAGGAATGGGAATATCTTTTCGATGTAATTGCCTGCCTCAAGATAATTCCTGCCGAATCTGGACAAGTCCTTCACAATCACACAGTCAATATCCCCCAACCGGATATCCTGCATCAGCCGGTTAAAACCGTCCCGGTTAAAGTTGCTCCCCGTCTTTCCAAGGTCACAGTAATGCCCGGCTATATCAATCACTTCCTTATTTTTCCGGTTAAACTCTTCCACAAATTTCTCAGCAATTCTTATCTGCACATCGATAGATTCTTTCTTTTTGGGGGTTCCCCCGGAATCCCTTTCTGTGTCAGCGGAAAGCCTTGCATATATTCCGGCCTTATATCTTTTCCGCCAGTTGCCTGCCCCATTCCTCACACTGTTAACGTTACTCCCTGTGTTTTCTCCTGAGATATTTGCCAAAAAGCTGCCTCTCTTTGAAATTCTTCCCACCTTATGCGCCCCTTTCCGCATCATGCCCGCCTGCCTGCTGATCCTGCTGTCTTATGCCAATTTCCAGCATAACCTCATACTGATCCATAAAATAGTATTCCATTTCAACCCGCCTGCCTTCGTATACATAGATGCGCTTTACAAGGCTGCTCAAGGTATGGCGGTCAATCTCTTTTAATTCCACACAATCCTGAAATGCCTTCAGTCTTCCGGCAGAAAGGACACCCTTTTTAAACATCTCCCTAATAAGGGTTTCCTGCCTCTTTTGTGCCTCCTCTAATTCAATGGCTTTCTTTTCAAAACCAGCATGAAGCCGCCGAGCCTCTTCCTTCGTCACAATGCCTTTCCTCAGATCATCATAAATTCCCGCACATAAGCTGTAATATCTGTCCTGTTCTTCTTTCAGCCGCCGCAGTTCCCTGTCATAGGCTGAAACTTCTGAAAAACTGCCCGTCTCCTGCTCCTTTGCTTTATCAAAAAGGCGTTTCCCATCAAGGAATGCATTGGCATACTTTTTTACTGTAGCCTCTACAATATCTTTCAGAACTCTTTCCTCTATGCTGTGCCTGCTGCACCCGTCTCCCCGGTTTTTTGTTGAGCAGATATAATAAATTTTCTCTTTCTCCTTATAGCGGACTATCCGGCGCACCATCTGCTCCCTGCAGTCGCCGCAGAATAAAAGCCCTGAAAACAGCCCGGACTTTTCCATTCCCGGCCCCAGCCTGATGTCTGACTTAAGAAGGTTCTGCACAATCTGGAAATCATCTTCCGTAACCAGCGCCTCATGGGTATTTTTCACGCACACCCATTCCTCTCTGGGCTTTTCCACAATCTTTTTTACCTTATAATTGACCTTCTGTGATTTTCCCTGTTGGAGATGCCCTAAATAGATCTCATTAGTCAGTATCCTTTTTACAGAAGCATTCCTCCAAAGGGATTTTCCCACCCCTCGGAATCCCCCGTTGTAATTAATCCCAAGGGATTTCTTGTACTCCTTAGGGGAAAGGATACCCAGCCCATTTAACTTCTCTGCTATAGCCGACACTGCCATACCTGCAATCTTCCACTCAAAAATCTGTCTCACAATCCTGCCCGCATATTCATCCATTACAAGATGGTTCTTGTCTGCTTCATCTTTTCTATACCCATACACTGCAAAAGGGGAAATACACTCCCCATTTCTCCACTTTACTTCCAGACCGCTCTTTACCTTTGTGGAAATATCCCGGCAATAGGAATCATTAATAAAGTTCTTCACCGGCAACACAATGGAGCTGGTTCCCATATCTACTGAAAAACTGTCATAGTCATCCGTCAGTGCAATAAAACGCACGCCAAGAGCCGGGAAGGTTTTCTGGATATATCTTCCGGCTTCAATATAATCACGCCCGAAACGGGACAGGTCTTTTACAATCACGCAATTTACCCTGCCCGCCTCAATGTCACACATCATCCTCTTAAATTCTGGTCTGTCGAAATTACTGCCCGAAAATCCATCGTCAACATAGATATCATACAATTCGATATCCTGCCTCTCACGGATATAGGCTCTGATCAGCTCACGCTGATTCCCGATGCTCTCACTCTCGCTCTTTACAGATGCCTGTATCCCACTGTCCTTTGCACTGCCGCCACTGGCAGCATCATCCCGCGAAAGGCGAAGATACATGGCTGCATAGAATCTTCTTTCTTTCATATACGCATCTCTCCCGACTTTTATGTTTGGCTCACATAAGAACCTGGCAAGTCAGATGCAACACCAATTGGATCCTGACTATATATCATCACATTTTTTCGCTTTGTTTAAGCCGGTTATACATAAACTTCTGCAAGCCTGCGTATATATTCTTCCATCTTCTCATTGATCGTGGAACCTTCTTTCTGGTAGCATACTTTCACCACATAATCCCCAATCCTGTTAACATACGGATTTTTAGTCTGCCTTGCAAAAGATGCTAATTTCTTTTCCACTGGCGCCTTTGTATCTATTGCTATATCCCTTAAATCTGTCAATGTATCTATGTCCACTGTCCGCACATCTACTGCTGCCATTTCCCTTAATTCCTCTGGTGTAAACCCTGCCAGCGCCCCTGCTGCAAGTCTCATGGCACAATCATCTCCTTTTCCGTTTCCCCCAGCTTTGGAAAGAATGCCTGCTTTTGGCTTTCTTCTGTGCAAAGCTTTAGAATTTCTAAGTCCGCATATTTTGCAGACTTAGAAATCCTCTTCACACTTCTATCCTATGCCTTCATCTGATTGTCCTATGCCTGCACCTATTCTATAGCGAAATGCATACCTTAAACCTGTTGACGAACTAAAGGAAAACTACCTCCTGTGTGGTATAAATTAGAAAAAGAAATGTCTGAGATACCAATAACGGAATGATTACTGGTATGGATAGTTACCCTGCTAATTATTGCCCCCTGTACTTATCAAATTTTTTTATAAATCTCCAATTCATAAGTTTTTCCACTGCGCTGGTCTGTCTTCTGCTCCGAGCACTGATAAGTCAATCCACAGGATAATGCCAGCGCCTTTGAAGCAAGATTCCCTTTCCGTGTAGAATAATAAAATTCCTGCCCGCCTAAAGAAATGCAGTATTCCATCAATAAACGTAGAATCTGTTTCCCATATCCCCTTCCCACATAGTCCGGCCCCAGGGCAATACCCGTCTCATGATAAATATACGGCTCTGTTTCCTCCACTCCTGCAAAGCCGATGGCCTGCCCGCTGCCTCTCTCATAGACCAGCCATGCATCATGAGTCTCCTGCCATGCGATTGTCCGGCGTATCCTCTCCCTGGCTGCATCCTCATCAGCCGTCACCTTCCATACCATATATTCCGCTGTTTCTGGCCTTGACCAGACATTGCGGTATATGGACCTCCAGTCCTCATATTTTGCTTTCCCAAGAATAATATCTTCTGTCTCCATCCTGCCACCAGCAGATTTCTCAAAATATGAATCCGCTTTCAAGTTCCTTGCCATACACAGCGATTCCGGCATATCCTCAAACGGGCCATAATTAGGGATCACCTGAAAGCCCAGTTTTTTATATACAGCACAAGATTCAGCCAATAACTCCCCGGTTTCAAGAACCATTCTCTTATATCCCAGTTCCCCAGCCCATTCCATTAACAGGGCCACAAGCCTGCTCCCTATCCCCCTTCCCTGATATTCTGTATGTACAAAGACCCTCTTCAATTCCATATTTTCATCATCATATCTTCTGATGGCTCCGCCGCCAACTGCCTTGTTATCTTTGTACACAACGATTGCTTCCTGAATTTCATCCAACTGATTATATTTTTTGTATTTGTCTCTTTGTATCCTTTTCCCGACACGTCTGTCCAGATCCATATCAAGAAGCCTGCAGTTCTCTATAAAATCTTTATCCTTACCATCTGTTCTACGAAATTCCATAAAAAATCCTCCTGAAATTTAAAATCTAAAACTCATACTTTATTTTTATGGAGCAAACATAGCAAGTTGCATCACAAACCTTATAGGCAGTGCAGGATATTTCATTTGATTAAAATCCCCGGCAAAAAATAACTCTTTGTTAGGATAATAAAATGCAAATGAGCCTGTTGATCCGCTATGTCCTATCAAATCACCTTGCCCCAAAAAGGAAGTGGAAAATCCGCCCATTTTTATTCTCATATAACCGCTTCCATAATAGATAGGCCACATAGATAATTGTAATTTTCTATACAGTTTTTCATGGAGAATTTTGGGATCAAAAAGTTCTCCATGAAAAAACGCCTGTATAAATATCATTAAATCTCTTGCAGAGGTAATACAACCACCGCTTGCTTTACTACACATGATAAATTGCGGCCTATATAACTGCTTATTCCCATAGTAAACCATAGGTATATATTCTTTTTCCGAGACAGGCAGATAAGTTTTTGCCATATTTATTTTTGAAAATATGTATTTTTCAAACACACTCTCTAATGAGCACTTTGTGACTTTTTCAATAATATCACCCAGAATATTATAGTTAATATCTGCATAGTAGGCATTGTTTTTACAATTGGGTGGGAAATGAGCTTCTTTGTCTTTCGTTAAAGCAATATTTTTATCAAAGGATAGAAAAGTATCTGAAACGATAGCTTGTTTTTTGATGCTGTTTTTTCCCTCCTCATATATATCTGCCAATCCGCTTGTTTGATAGAGTAAATCTGATATTTTTAAATCATGAGAATAATCTTTACCTTTATAAAAATGTAACCCATTTAAATAAACAGGTTCATAAAAATTTAACAGATTATCATTCAGTGTTATATAACCTTGTTGAATGAGAATAAAAATACATGCAGCAGTAAACATTTTTGTTATGCTCGCCGCTATTATTGGACTATCTATATCTTTTCCCCCATAAGCCTTTGAGAATATAGTTTCCCCATTTCCTTTTTCAATTAGGACTACGCTGTCATAAATCTCTTTTTCTTGAATATATTTATCAAATAAATCATCATAACCTTTTGTTTTCATAACATCACCATGTTGTCTATAGGGATTTACCTTTCTGTAATATTTGCAATATTTTACTCTCCAAAAGAATAAATGCGTTGTGCTATTTGGTCGTATTAACTATCATATCCATAAGCCAATCTATTTTGGGCAATGGTGTGTTGGGGATTCTGACCTTTTCCTGTGCAATTCCCTGTATAGCGCCAAAAACAGCGACACATAATGAATGGGAATTACCCGCTCGAAACTCGCCGCGCCGTTGCCCTTCTAAAATGACAGGAATCCACTGCCTGCAAAAATCTATTGATTTCAAAAGCAACTCTATTTCCTTATCATTGACTGTTGTATATTGAACAGTATCCATAAATACAAACATCTTCCCGAATGAGGGATTGCTTTCTAGCTGTTCAAATACATTCCTCATGGTTTGAAAAAGGTATTCGCAAGGTGCTTTCATTGCTATTTTTGTATCTATTTTCATTTCCTTAACACCAATCTTTACCAGTTCAAGATAAATACTTTCTTTATTGCTAAAATAGTGAAATAACAAGCCGGAACTGACACCAGCTCTTCTTGCAATTTCGCGTGTACTTGTACCGTAGTAACCTTTTTCTATAAAAACATCTAACGCAACCCGTAAGAGTTGTTTTTTTCTGTCATCTCCTTTATCCATAAATATCCTCCTGCAAAATTAAGCATATGCTCAATTTTATAATGTGGCCTAACTATTGTCAAGAATTCTACAGAAAACTTTCCCTCAAATTACTTGACTGTAAACCTTTGTTGTCATAGCCTTTTCAGGATGGAGGAAGTCCCTTTTTATTTACAGATCTAAAAATTCCACTTAACATACCGTTCATCATAGCTTTCCGGGACGCATATTCCGCAAAATATCCGAAACATCAGCTTACACGGCAGTTTTTCCTAAAAAGCATCCATCCTCCTTCTTCTCTACTTTCAATATCCGCGCCTTTGAGACGCCGGGCTTCTCACCAATGACTAAAACCTATTTTTTCTCCTTTCGGGCGCAAAAAAAGATCACTTAAGCAATTATTCCTTTATAAATGCTTTATCCTCCGCAGGCACTCCATTTTCATCAGACACATACCGCTCCACTTTCATATGCAGGCCATATTTCTCCCGGAGTTCCATGATCTTTGCCATCATGGGAGAAGCATGGTGGGCATCTATGGAATGCTGGTCTTCCCAGCAATCAATCAAAAGCACTGTTTCCGTGTCAGCCATTGTGTTTTCCTCCATAAATCCATTGCTCATTCATAATAACGCATTGCCTTTTCATATTACTTCCTGCACTGTTCCTCACCATAATAGGAAAGACAGATTTCTATATACATGAAATTATCAAATCAGCTTAAACACCATTTTACAATATTTTCAATCAATTTTTCAGGTAACGCTTTATCATAAGGAAAATATATTGCATTTTTCTTCGTGACAAATTCATTTAAATCCAACGCAAACTTTCCGATAGCTTCAACCCCTGCATAAAAACTGATGTGCTTTTTACATGCAGAAAATGAGATGGATTTTCCTTCTTTCTCATAATACGGCATACTCCATAATATACGTTCATTTACACACGGAACACTGTTTTGTAGTATAATCATCATTTCCGTTAAGTGTGGGTGTGTTTCTATGGGTTGCGAATCTATATATTCTAATACTGTTTTGGGTGCTTTCCCGCAGTAATGTCCCTGATTTGTCCTTCTAAATTCTCTCCCGCATTTTGGGCATATCCACATATTTTTGTTTCCTCCATAAATCCCTCTCCGTCCAGATATGCTCCGGCGGTCCTGTCAAAACAGTTCCGTTTCAAAGTCATGCGCCTTGTCAGTTCCAACATATCCTCCCGGTTGATCTTTCCCCATATCCTCTACCCTTTTGCTGTATACCGGCTCACACCATACGGACATGCGGCAGTCCTTCCCTGTTTTTTGATATGAAAAATTATAGCGTATTTCCCCCGAAAGAACAATGCCTTCCATACTCCTGCCAGGATCTGTATTGGTTTTTGCTTCCACTTTGCATGAAGGTAGCGATCACCGGTCAGGCTAATCTCCTGGCCGGTCGCTTAACCAGTGCCTGTTCCATCCGCCAGCGTATTCCCATCCTTTTTTGCCGCTTTTGCAGCGAAAAACATTCGGACTAAATCAGCGGAACACCTTGATTTTACTGGTTTCCTGCTAACTTGACACTATAATATCATAATCCCCCACTTTATCATCTGGTCTTTCTCTCTCCCCCCGGATAGGTTTCGCTCCATTCCTCAAATACGCTTTCACCTTCTCACCAAACAAAAACGGATCATTTCCCTGCACAATCCCCCACTCCATCATAAGCGCCGCACTCCCCGTGACAAAAGGCGTTGCAAAGGAAGTTCCAGATACCTGGACAAAACTATTGTTCGTTCCCACAACATTGATTCCCACTCCCGGAGCTGCCAAGTCAGGTTTGATTTCCCTGGCAAGTATTTTTTCTGAAAAGATCCCCTGGGTGGGATAACCCCGTCCAGAAAAGTCCGCATAAGATTCCAGCTCCCCGTTATACGCCCCTACCGTGATCACCTTTGCTGCTGTTGAGGGAATCGTAAGTGTCTTTTCCGGCGTAGGCACAAAAAACCGGGTTCCCGCATTCAACACATTACTTGCCGGCAAGTATAAATCATAGCCTCCGGTCAAAGTCCGCACTGGTATCAACGTAAAAGTCCATACCCCTTGATTTACATAAGTTTGCATAGGAAGAAAATCAAAATAAATTTCCTGCTTTACCGAATAGGGAGAAGGTTCTCCAGCATACAAGAGAATCTCCGTGTTTTCAATCACATAGCTTCTGCTTCCAATCTGGCGGTCACTCAGCCGGATCGTTTCTCCTCCTGGCGAAACCAATTCTATATCAATTTGGTCAGAATAATCTTTCCATAGCTGGACGCCAAAAGACAATTGGTACTGATCCACATTCAGTTCTATCCTTTTCCTATCGGAAGAATTTTCACCCATTTCAAAACTGCCCGCATGATGTCCGCCTGCCGCTCCTTCATTACCGCTCCCCACACAAACAACAGATCTTCCGATTTCCGCCACATTATCCAAAAAACGCTCTACCAGTGAAGTGCCATCATGAGAGCCATAAGTATTACCAAAACTTAAATTAACTGCCAGAGGCATTTCTAACTGTACTGCTTTCTTTACTGCATAGGTAATAGCACGCATCAGTTCCGTAGTCTTAGGAAAAGAATCGGGTGCAGGATTACCCATTTTTATAACCAAAAGTTCACTTTCCGGTGCCACCCCCTGATATTGTCCTGACAAGAGGAACCCGCTCCCGGCAGCAATGGATGTCACTGCAGTCCCATGTCCAGATGTGTCTATGCTGGGAACGATCCTTTCCGGCATCCCACTTTTTATTGCCGCATTGATCCGGTATTCCGAAAACTCTACCCCCATATGAAACCCTTCCGGCGGAGATGCCTTACCCGCAAATTCTCCATACTCTTCCGGGATAAGGGCATTTACACGTTCTGGAACAAGTGTCTGATCCCACAAATACTTAATACGGGTATTTCCCGCCTTGTCTCTAAATTCTGTATTCATATAATCGATCCCCTCTCCTGTCAACTGTTTGCAGTAACTTTTTTTAGCTTTTTTCAAGGTTTTTACCACTATCGGGTTCTGATTTCATGCCTGCTGTTATGCTATTGTCTTAAAAGTAAGTCTTCCATGTAAAATTATTGCAAAACATTTTTACAGGCAGATTCCAATCATACACTTTCTTTCCAGTAAATTTCCATATGCTGCTCATCATAGACTTCAATCTTGTCAATGTACTTCTCTACCATCTCTTTTGACAGTTCCGCAAAACGACCACTTGAATACTCTGTTTCCTTGCAGCACCTTATAGCGGAATACTCTGTTTCCATTTCCTGAAGCTTTTTATTTAAACCTGCGAGTTCTTCCTCTACTGGTTTTATTATTGATTCGTCAAATTGGAAACTCCCTGCATTGCCACAGGCATAATTCTGATAGGCTTCAAATTTTTTCTGCTTCAACTTTTCTATCACTTCCAGAAGACTCTTTTTTTTCCCTTCTAATTCTCTAATTTCCTGTTTCACCCCTTCAGCTTTCTCTTTATGAAGTGTTTCCAATTTTCCCTCTGTTTCCAGCCTATCCTGCATCATAAAGAGAATATACTGTTCTACAAACATAGCGTTTACCTTCCGGACACAGCTTTTCAAATTATTATAATAGCGGTGATAACAAGTAAAATATGGCTTTAACCCTCTACGATAATTCAAGTTCTTCTTACAACAACCACACACCATCTTCCCCACAAGCAAGTGTGTCTCATGACACTGAGGAGGCTTTTTATTCCCTCTGCCCTCCTGTACCTTACTGAAATCTTCCTTATTAATGATAGATTCATGATGCCCGTAAGAAACAAGCCATTCTTCGCGGGGTTTTAGGTGGTTCTTACCGCCCACAATATTTCTTTCATATTTTTTCTGCACAATATTCCCGATATAGATTTCGTTCCTTAGTATCTGACATATGGTACTGTTGCTCCACAAAAACCTTTCCCCTTTCGGTGTCCGACTTATCTTTCCCTTCTCAATCTTAAATTCAACCGGTGTCTTTACTCCTGTTTCATTAAATAGCTTCGCTATTTCCACTGATGTATACCCTTCCAAAGTCAAGGAAAATATCCTTCTGACTACTTCCGCTTCATCTTCGGCAACCAGCAGGGCATGTCTGTCTTTCGGATCCTTTTCATAACCGAAAGGACAATTTCCACTCACATACTGCCCCTTTTCCTTCCTTATGGAAATGGAAGAACGCACTTTTCCCGACAAATCCCTGCTGTACAGATCATAAAGAAGGTTCTTAAAGTTCACATCCATGTCAGCAATGCCGCCTTGAGCGCTGGCACTGTCATACCCGTCATTGATGGAGATAAAGCGGACACCCAGAAACGGAAATATCTGTTCAAGATAAGATCCAAGTTCAATATAATCCCTGGCAAACCTTGAAAAATCTTTTACAATGACACAGTCAATCTCACCGTTCCTTATCCTTTCAAGCATTTTCTGCATGTCCGGACGGTCAAAATTGGTACCTGTATATCCGTCATCACAAAACTCAATTATCTCATAATCTACAAAATTTTCTTCTATGTACTTTTTTAAAAGAACACGCTGCATGGCAATACTGTTACTTTCTTCTTTCCATTTGTCATCCTCTTTGGACAGGCGGAGATATATTGCGATCAGATATCTCTTCAAATCAAATTCCCTCCTTCCCTGTCAGCAGCTCACTCCTCTTAAAAGCAAAGGTTATTTTTACCCTGTGTTCCGGGTAAACCTCTATCCTGTAGATCAGTGTCCTTATTATCTCTGATGTCAGTTCACCCCTTCCGCTACCTTTCGTCAGGGTTCGCAGGAAATGATTTTTCCTGACTGTTTCAGAATCTATTGTTCTGAGTTTCTCTGCAAAAACTCTGCTTTTTTCTCTGATAGCAGCGATATTTTCGTCATTCTCCACCTTTGCCCTTTTGAAGCTTCCCTCGTCCATCTCCCCCATCCGATATTTCAGGTACTGTTCACTCCCAAGCAACCTGATCCCTTCCAATTTCCTGTCAAGCATGGCAAGCTGTGCTCTCCACCCTTCTTTCAGAACTTCCGTTTCCCGGTTATTCATCTCTACAAGATCTTTCGGGCGCATCCCGGACAGGGTAAATTCCTGCTGGATCGTTTCTTTTACGATATTTATTAGGGAACACAAAGTTATACTCTTCCGCTCACATTTAAAGTTGTCTATTCTGTCAGTTTTAGGACATTTATAGCTGTATGTCCTAACCCTGTCCCTTGAATGAAATTCCTTAACTGCTGAAACTCTCTTCATTTTTGCGCCACAGTCGCCACAGTAAAGGACTCCGGCAAAAATATCCTCATCTACGGGCACTTTTTTTGAAAACCCATTTTTATTACAATACACGGACGATTTTTCAAATTTTCCTGCCGCCTCAAAAAATATATTTTCGCTGACGATGGCTTCATGGGTATGTTCTTTTATCGACCAGTCCTCAGAATCAATATCATGCCTCTCGCGCATCATATAGTCCTTCCCACAGGTTCGCCCTTGGACAAGACATCCCATATAGACCGGGTTTGTCAGGATCATTTTGACCGTTGCCCTAGACCACTGCTCTAGTTCCCCTTCCCCCTGCCAGTAAGCCTGCCCTGTTTTATGATACTGCACCGGCCTGACAACCTTATTTACATAAAGCCATGCAACAATCTCTTTTATGTTTTTTCCCGAAAGGAATAATTCATATATCTTTTTTACAATATTCGCAGTAGTTTCTTGCATAAAAAGACACTTCTTATCACCGATCCATTCTGCCCTATAGCCATAAGGTGGTATGCCGCCTGTATAACCCCCCTGCTCCCACTTTGCTTTCCTGCTGGCTTTTACCTTCACTGCGATATCCCTTGCGTACATCTCATTGACAAGGTTTTTCAGATTTATGCCCATGGTATCTCCCTGTCCAGATATATCATTGCTGTCAAAATTGTCGGTAACAGCAACAAAACGCACTCCCATAAAGGGGAATATTTTCTCAATGTAATTTCCTGTCTCAATATGGTTCCTGCCAAACCTTGAAAGATCCTTTACAACAATGCAGTCAATTTTTCGCGTCCTTACATCACGCATCATACGCTCAAAACCTTCCCGCTCAAAATTCGTCCCTGTTTTCCCTATATCCGTATAAACCTCATACAACTCCATATCATCCTGACGCCCTATAAAGTCCTTTGCAATCTCCACCTGTGTCTCAATAGACTCATTTTTCCTTTCGCTGCTGTCTACGGAAAGTCTTGCATAAATGCCAGTGGAATAAATTTTTTCAGGCAACTTTTTTACTTCCTGCTTCTTTTTGGATGTCCTTGCCATTTATACCGCCGCCCCCTTTCCGCTTTCCGTTTTTGATGCCGCATAATCCTGTAATACCAGCATCTTATGGAATTCCTCTTTCCCGCGAAACTCCACATAAACCTTTTTATCCTCAAATACCTCTATCCTGCTGATAAAACATAGCAAGGTGTCGCGGTCAAGTTCCGTCAACTTCATAGCTTCCTTAAATTTTTCCAGCTTTACACCAGACGCCACACCGTTACGGAATAATTTTTTGATCATCTCCTCCTGCTTTTGCATGGCTTCCTTTGCTTCTTCATACTTCTTTTCATAAATGGCACGAAAATTTCTAAAATCTGTCTCCGTGATCAGGCCAATCTTTAAATCCTCATGCAGCCCCGCCCACAGATCCAGATACTTTTCCTGTTCTTTATGGAGCCTTTCTACCTCCTTGTCAAACTGGGCAACCTCTTCAAAATCCACTTCCATTTTCCGAATATGCTCTAACTGGCTGTACAAATCCAGAAAGACCGATATGTGCGTCTGCAATGTCCGGAATACAATCCTCTTCAACTCTTCCTCCGGAATGCTGTGCCTGGTGCAACCCTGCCCCCGGTTTCTTGTAGGGCAGATAAAATACACTTTTGACACGCCTTTATAACGGTTCACCCTCCTGTACATGGGTTCCTTACAGTCCCCACAGAATAAAAACCCTGAAAAGATATGGGAGCAACTTCCATCCGCCTTTGCCCTGATGTCAACCTTAAGAAGATCCTGCACGGTATCAAAATCCTCACTGGATACAATAGCTTCATGGGTTCCTTCCACCCGGATCCACTCTTCCCTTGGCTTTGCCACTGTCTTCTTTACCTTATAATTGACCTTCCCGCTTTTCCCCTGCACCATCACTCCGGTATACACTTCATTGGTCAATATCCGGTTCACTGCCACTGCCGACCACTTCGCTGTTATCCCTGTCCGGAAACTGGTGGAATACTTCTCCCCAAGGGATTTCTTATATTCCATGGGAGAAAGCACCCCCAATCCATTTAGCCTTAGCGCGATTGCCTGTGCGCTCATTCCCGCCAGTTTCCATGCAAAAATATTCCTGACTACCTGTGCTGCATATCCGTCCGGACAGAGTTGATTCTTATCTTCCTCTGATTTCCGGTAACCGTACACCGCAAAAGATCCGATGAATTTCCCCTGCTCCCTTTTTGCCTTCTGGCTACTCTTCACCTTCTGGGAAATATCCCGACAGTAGGAATCATTGATGAAATTTTTTACTGGCACCACAAGAGATTTTGTGCTATTGTCTGCACTCTGGCTGTCAAAGTTGTCTGTCAGCGCAATGAAGCGCACATGAAAAGCCGGGAAGGTCTTCTGAATCAACCGCCCGGCTTCAATATAATCTCGTCCTAATCTGGACAAATCCTTTACAATAACACAATCCACATTTCCCTTTTCAATATCGGCCATCATCCGTTTAAATTCGGGCCGGTCAAAGTTGGAACCGGAATACCCATCATCCACATAGATGTCAAACAGTTCCATATCCTCCTGTTTCCTGACATAGGCACGGAGCAGCTCCCTCTGTGAGCTTATACTATTGCTTTCTGCTTTCATACTGCCATCGATGTCTTCATCGTCCCTTGACAGACGCAGATAAATGGCGGCAGAATAAATATGTTCCTTCATTCCACATATCTCCTAACTTCATTATTCTTCCAAGTTAGCAAAACCTGTCCTACGAGGTCTGTATCTTTTAACAAAGTCATGATTCCGTCTATTTTTGTCCTTTCTATAGATTACCACAGTTCCTGACGCCTGTAAAGGCTTTTGCTAATACTTTATTTCAGCAACTTTTTTGGTATACTGCTTCATCCGCTCATTCAATGTACAAGCCTGATCTGAATAGCCAATCTTAACCACATATTCCCCCACCCTCACAAGGAAAGGGTTCCTTACTTTCTGGACATATTCATCTACCCTAGTAGAAACGGGTTTTTTCATATCAATTTCGATCGTGCTAATATCCACGAGGGCATCCCGATTGGCTTCCCTGATATCCATCTGCTCCATCTTCCGTAATTCTTCCTTCGACAAATACATATCAAACCCTCCAACATTATATTATATTTCATACAAAGTATGTCCTATTCTCCAAAGTATCCTGCCTGATATGCACTTCT
>CAJUCN010000011.1 GCA_910585005.1 uncultured Lachnospiraceae bacterium
CTCGAAATGCGTTTGCCCTCCGGGGCACGAGGGTTCGAATCCCTCCGACTCCGCTGCATACAGCGCTGCCATCCGGCGGCGCTGTCTTACAATCGGAACAGTTCTTCACGAAAATGCGAAATTTTAAAAGCTGCCCCCGGGCAGTTCTTTTTTCTGCATAAAATCCAGCAGTTTCCTTGAGCGGGGATGAACCTTATCAAAATAGTGCCTGTCATTTAACTCCGCAAGCGCACAGATAAATCCCGCCGAATGGGGGATCCAGTCCTCATCCGTATATCGCACAGGACCATCGTTTTCAAGCTTATTCGGCACATCAAACTGAAACTGGGAATTAACACAAAAACCGTTTGGTATGGTCCCCACAATATCTGTCCAGCAAGATACACTCCTTCTTCCGATCCCCATGATCTGGCTAAAAGGAACCACTTTCCCCTCTGGAATATCCTCCTGCCAGAATACACAGGTGTCAAAAGACTCCTTACAAAGTCCTGCATTGACACCGCAGAACCACTGGATATTGCTGATTGCAATCTCATACAGTTCCTGTCTTGGCACGAATTTGATCAGTTCCAATGCCAAGGATGCCGTATATCCCATCATCGTATTAAACCCATGCCAAGGGCCGCAAAAATTCAGCCAGCCCTCCCCCTTATAATATCCTACCGGAAGCAAACGGAAAGGATTTCTTTGACATGCCGGGATGAAAAAGGAAACGGTATATCTTTGGATCACCTCTTCCCAAAGCTTCACTTTTTCATGACTGCTGAATGTCAGGATCAGATCCATAAACGGACGAAGGTAGTTAAAAAAGATCCCTCCGCAGTCATGGCCGCAGTGATGATGGATAAAATTCTTTTCGCTTATCTTTAAGCTGTCAAACGTATAAAAATGGCCATACAGCCCATCTTCCTTTTCTTCTTCCGAAACCTGGCGTGCCATTATTTCATCGGCAAACCTGATAACACTGTCCTTATAACCAAACTGCCCCGCCTTGTACAGGGAAATCCCTGCTTCTAAAAACAAAAACAGATCCTTGGTCATAAATTCTCCAGGCAGCGCTGTTCCGGCAGGGATATCCAAAAGCTCCCTGTTCAGCCCTTCCTCTCCGTAGGGCTGAAGGCCATGCAGGATATGCTCGTAGCCTGCCTTGGCCGCCTCTAAATATACAGACGATTTTGGAGAATCGTTCTCTACCAACAGAACCGAAGCCTTTGCCAGGGCAATAACCGCTTGTGCCGTATCCCCCGGCAAGTTAACGATAAAGTTCGGTATGTCATGAACGATAGCTCCCCTAGGCATCCCGAAACATTCTGCTGCCTCCATACATTTCATAATATATTCCGCTCCCGCAATAATCTGCCTGCGTATCCTTTCCTGTTCCTGCCCTGAAAATTCAGCAGGGCATTTATTCAAAAGATCGCAAAGCGCCGATACGGAAGGCGCAATGCTGCAAATTTCCCGGAATTCAGAACCGCAGTCCTTCCAGCCGATTCCATTTCTCGCTCTCTTCTGGCGTTCCTCAAAAGCGCTTATCGCAACCTCCTTGATAGTTCTGTCCCAAACCAGGTTATAACCAACCGGAATAGGATCGGAATGTTCTATCTCATCGCCTCCTGAATACAACTTAATGATAATTTCACATGGGCGCTTGATCCCTGAAAAATCCAGCTCCCACCACCATCTCTTCCACTTCTCCCCAAAGCATTCCGGCTTTGCAGATTTCTTTTCGCCAGTATCCAGATACACCACCTCAAAATAAGCATCCCGAAGCGCATTCTCCGTGTCTGCACAAAAGCATGCTTTCATCGGATCTCCGATATCATATCCGATCTGTGAATACAACAATCCTTGTTTCATTGTAATCCCTCCTTAAGCTAAAAAATTATGTCTTCTCTATTTTAATGCCGCCAGAGGATTATTACAATGGGAATTGCCAATTTCCCTGATCCATACTACAATAGAGCTGAAAGAACCGGAGGTATTTTATGCTGTATCATTACACTGACTTTGCTGCATTTGACGGAATCATCCGTTGTGCAGAGCTTAGGCTGAACAATATCCTTAATATGAATGACGCCTCTGAAATGAGGCTGTTTATGAATGGCATCTGCAGCGCTGTCATCAACAGACTGGGAATGGATACCGAAAGTGAAAAGATCCGCAGGACAGAAGCCTTTTTCCAAAAAGAAATGGCGGAAGAATTCCATTACTCCGCATATGCTGCCTGCTTTTCAAGATACCGGGATGATGCCGCCCAGTGGGAGAGGTACGGCCATTTGGGCCAGGGGGTATGCATTGCTTTTCACGAAGCCCTTATCCAAAAAATGGTAGACGGCGTTGCCTCCCTGCGGGAAGTGTACTACCAATCGGATATGCGGGAGCATCCTCTTGTAGAGGCCTTTTACCAATTGATCCGGGGTGCAAAGAGATTTTCCGAAAACTTGCCAAAGCTCCAGGAACTTATGAATGATGCCTGGGTTCAGTCTGCCGCATTTAAACACCCTTCCTTTGCAAGTGAGCGGGAATTCCGCTTAGTCGTCTCCCCTTTTATCTCAAACGAATTTGCCGTACAGCCCAAATACCATGTGACCCCTAACCGGATCAAAAAATATTATCCCCTGGATCTGAATCGGATGTGCAGCAAACTGGATATGCATTTGGCTGACCTGGTAGGCGAGATTATCATCGGCCCTACCTCCTCTCAATCCCTGCCTATCTTACAGGATTATCTTACCGACTGCGGCCTGAATGTCCTTACCGGCAAAATCAGCATGTCGGAATGCCCGTTACGCAAACCTACTTCCTGACTAAAATGCACCGTCCGGCGGCGGTGCATAATTCCTGTTTTCTCTCACACATTTCCTGATTCATTACATATAGTTACAATGCGCTACCTGTTCTTCTCTGAGCAAATTTCCCTCCCTGTCATAAACCATCCTGTAAGTCAGCACTTCCAGCGGCTCCCCCACGGGACTGATCACTTCTGTTTCAATCTCCACCCACTGATCTTTCGTTCTTGTCCCCCAAATATTTACCGTAAGACAGCCGTTTTCATATACAATCTCCAGCTCCATCGGATATGCCGTATTATTTCTGACCTGAAAATCCAATTCCCCCCACGCCACCGCGGCATCTAAACCTGCCGGGACATATTTTGCAACCAAGTCATGGTTCTGGTACTCCACAATTTCCAGATCTGCATACAATGCTGCCACAAAAATTGTGGACGTTATCTGACAGATCCCACCTCCGTAGGCCGGCACAATCTTCCCATTTTCCACACCCTCCGAAATCTTAAATCCGGTTTCCTCATTTTGATCCCCCACAGTATCATTAAAGGAAAACACCTCATCTGCAAGGAGAATTAAACCCTGACATTTATCTACCGCCAGGCGGATATTAGCCAGCCGGTTGGCGGAGCCTGAGACTTTCGTCGTATAGCTGCCAAGCAGATCCATAAACAAATTTTCCCGCAGATCCCGGGCGCTAATTTCCGGAATCGTTTCTGTCAGCTCAACAATGACTTTATCTCCCTCTCCGGCGTCATCCAGCTTTCTGCGTGCGCTGTCCTTATCAAATCGAACGCCCCTGACCTCTTCCACAATGGCATAATCATTCCGGGGATCCAGGGTAGCATTTGCCGCTTCCACAAAAACCTCCCTGTACACTTGATCCAAATCCACTGGTTCCACACTGCCGCAGATCACTGGACATTCAATGACCTCCTTATAATCCTGCTTCTGCACAGCCATAAGGATCTCCTTGATCAGTTTTTCTTTATCTGCCTTATTCCCGGATGTTCCCATAGTAAAGACCAGCCTGTCATCCTCCCTCACATAGGTCGTCGGATCCGTTTCGTCAATTTGCAGCACGCCGCTTGTTTCCAAGACCTGATAAAAATCCTGGTCATTACAAAGTTCTGGTAGGACTTCTTTGTCATATCCTGTAAGAAGCGCTTTCAGGTAGGAAAAACCGCCTGCAAAAAATCCCGCCCGGTTCCGCCCTAAAATTTCTTTTGCAACCGCTTCTCCATCAAATTCCATAGCTTGTCCCACTGCTACCGTATATATTTTATTTCCAAAAGATACCTTGACCTGTGCTGCGCTGCATCGGGCCTTTGCATCATTGTTCAGCCGGGCAGCCGCCTCTTCCCAGGTCATTCCCCCTAAGGAAATGCCGTTTACTTTCGTCCGGGGCAAAATCCGCTCTGCATCCGCTTCAAAGCAAAGAATCATATACACGATCCATAGCAGCGCTGCCACTTCCCCCAGTAGGATCCCTGCATAGTTTTTCCCTGTCTTTTTTTCACCCATGGTCTTCCATCCCCATTGCACCTGGATCATTCCCCCTACTACAAAGGACACTCCAACGCCGGATATCATCCGGCATTTGGGGTGTCCCCTTTTTAACGCTCAACTGATTATTTTGCTGCTGTTACGGAAGTAATGTGAGGATTTACACCTTCATACCAATACAAAAACCCTTCCATATCTATTTTGTCGCCAATGTTCAAAGCCTTTACCGCAGCATATACATCTGTCGTGTTATCACAAAGGTAAGACTCTACGGTAAATGTGTAAGTGTTTCCATCCAGGGAAACATTAAAGTACAGGTCATCGCCGTCCTGCCCGGAACCGTCCCAGCTATACAGGAATGCCACATCGTTTCCATTCTCATCCTGCCCTGCCGCTTCCACAGTCATGCCCTTAAAAGATACAAATTTGTTCTGATGTTTGATCAGTTCATCCGTACCAAGCAGGGAAGTTACATCCTGTGCAGCAGCAATATAATTTCCTTCTTCAATTTCAAATGTTGCGCCCTCTGCAATTTCAACCTCACCGGACCACTCTGTCTTAAATCCGGTAACTTTGATCTTTGTGCCAGGGGTCAGCTTTGCATAATCCTCTTCGGAACACGTCATATTGTATACGAAATATGCGCCATCCTTATCCTGGGTATAGACCGTTGCCTTATTCTCCCACCAGGACTGCTTTGCCTGCACATAAGCCTCAATAACGACCTCCGATTCCAGCGGCGCTGCTACATATTCTTCGTAGGTCATAACGCCTTCCGACTTCACATCCGCGTCCCCATTTCCAGCCGTGTCCCCACCTTTAGAGCCGCATCCAGCGCAAGTAAATACCAGCGCTAAAGCCAACAGTAACGATGTAATCTTTTTCATTTTCCTCTCCTCTTTCATCTTCTCCATGCCACCTGCGCTATGTATGCTGCATGGAACCAGTTATAAACAACAAAATAAGTATACATGAAATTCCCAATAAATCAATAGGCATTATGGATGATTTCTTTTGTTTTTTACTACCTTAAAAAGTACATACAAAGCTATCAATCCCCATGCCCCGGCCAGGCACACCAGTAAAATAATGGATGTCACCGGAAGTTTCCCAAGATCCGCCTTTTCGGAAGACATCTGGCTGCCCCGCCCTCCAATCTGGTCTAAGCGGTATAAGGATACGGTATCGCTGTAAAGCTTTTCCATATACCCGCCCCCTACATCCTGTCCCCTGCGGACTGATTTCACTGTATTTTCTATGAGCTGTCCTGCAGCATCCCTCAAAGAAGCGGATCCTGCAAACACTGGCGTCACAAAAGTATGATCCACATTGTCAAGGAGCAGCTTTGTTGCCTTAATCTTAACTTCATAATATTGCTTGTTATCTTCACCGCTTCTGGACAGATACTCCTGATATTCATCCGTTTCCTGCGCCTTATTCGTTACAGGCACATATCCTTCCGTTTGTGCATAGGCAATCTGGACTTCATTGGTCATAAGATACTGGGTAAAGAGCCAGGAAGCCAGAACCTCCTGGGGATTTTCTTTATTGAAGATACACACCGAAGGCCCTTGGGAAATCATTTGGGGATTTGAAGTATCAAATTGTGGAATCGGCATAACTTCTGTCTCGAATTTGACAATTTTATCCTGGCTGATATCACACAGGGGCGCATTCGTCCCCATCCATGTAGCCCCTGCCGTAGAATCTATGGCAAAAATACACTGTCCTGCATTCAAAAAATTGGCTGGATAGCTGGATATCTTAAAGGTGGAAAAAGCTCCATTCTTTGCATGTTCTGCAATGGTTTGAAGAAGCGCTTTTGTCTCATCGTTAAAGAGCAGGATCTCACCCTCCTTCGTAGAGTAACCGGCTTCTTTTTGCTTTAACATCTGGATCATCATATTATCCGTGGATTTATAAATGAACGGGATCATCACCTGCTGGCCGTTTACCAGGAAGTTTCCCTCCTCATCTTTTTCCATAGCCGCTTCCGAAACTTCCCAGATAAAATCCCATGTCAGCACATCTGGCAGGGCATAACCTAATTTCTCCACATAGGTCTTGTTGATATAGCAGGCTTCCGTGGAGCGCATGTAGGGAAGGGCATAATAATGCCCGCCAAATTCACACTCTTCCAAAAACTGCGGTATCATTTCCTCTACAGACGGAGAATCAAATTTAATTTCACTCCCGCCAAGTCCATATCTCTCATCCGCAAACAACCCTTCTAAAGGGACTACCTGATTGACTCCCGTCAGGTAGGTTGCAATATGGTCCGGGTAAGTAATGCAGACATTGGGTGTGGTACTGGTGGCAATATTGGTTATCACGTCATTGTAGATCTTGCCATAATCCGTATAGAGACGCAGATTGACCTTTATATTGGGATACAGCTCTTCAAAATCTGCAATTGCCTTTTCGTAGATCTTCGTCTGTGTCTTATTGGTGTCATTCTTTGCCCAAAAGGTAATTTCGTATTGACCGGTAAGCGCCGCTTCCTGGGGAATCTCAAAAGCATTTAAACCTGCCCTGCCATGACACCCCGAAAGCGCTAAAACCCCTGCAAACAACATCGCCGTTAAAAGTGACCGACTCCTTCTCATCCTTTTGTTCCTCCCCTGGATACTCCTTCCATCACCTTTCTTCGGAATAGTAAAAACAGGACCACCAGCGGAACAGAAATCACCACCACCGCTGCCATCATTGCCGGAATATTTTCCCGTCCGAAGCCATTCTCCCGAATTTCCTGGATCCCGTTTGAAACCAGGAAATAATTTGCATCATCTGTGATCAGCCTGGGCCAGACATAGGAATTCCAGCACTCAATCACCTTTAAAATCGTTATCGTTATCAAGGTGGGCCTGGAGATCGGCACCATCACCTTAAACAAATACTTCAAGTCAGACGTGCCATCCACCTTTGCCGCAAAATACAGGCTGTCCGGAATCTGTTCAAAATTTTCCTTAAGCAAATAAATATAAAACACCGATGTGACAGAAGGAAGAATTAGTCCCGGAAAAGAATTTCGCATATCCAAGTTTGTCACTGTCACAAAATTAGTGATGATAACAAGTTCATTGGGTATCATCATTAACGAAAGGAAACAAAGAAATGCAATATTTTTCCCTTTAAAATCCAGCCTGGCAAAAGCAAACGCCGCAAAGGTTGTCACAAACAGCATCAGAAAAGTTGTGATCACCGTAAACACTGTGGTATTCAACAAATAGTTTCCCAATGACACTGTCGTAAATGCATCCGCATAATTCTGCAAAGTGGGAGACAAGGTAAAGAACCTGGGAACATGTTCCGAGTTATACGCCCCATAACTTTTTACCGATGTCAAAATCATCCAGTAAAAAGGAAATAATACCATGATCCCCCATATGCTCAAGCATACATAAGTAATCACACTCCCGATCCTTTTTTGCAGTTTGGTATTCCTTTCTATTTTTTGGTAGTCCGTCTTGTTTTCCATAATTGCCCCCGTCTTCTATCCGCCATTAATAAGATACTTTCTTTTTACTGACCAATAAATTGATGCATGTAACTGTTAGCACGATGGCAAACAAAATAATTGCCGCCGCAGAAGCATAAGAGGGATATCCGCCACTGTCCCCGTAAAGCATGTCATACACATATCCCACAATGGTATTCATCTGTGCCGCATTTAAATCTGTGCCGAAAAGCGCCACTACATCGCTGTATGCCTTAAATGCCCCAATAAACCCTGTAACGACCAGATAAAAGATCATCGGAGATATCATAGGCAGCGTAATCCGCATAAAAATCCTGAACTTTGAAGTTCCGTCCACCCTGGCCGCCTGATAATATTCCTGATTGACAGAAGATAACGCACTGGTAAGAATCAATATCTTAAAAGGCATGACCACCCAGATTGTATAGAAACAAAGCACAAACATCTTTGCCCAATAAGGCCCGTCAATAAAATCCACACTGTTTCCTCCAAACCAGTTGATCAGCAGGTTGATAAGCCCATCGGAATATGCCGTCTTTTTAAACAAAATCATAAATACCAGCCCTACGGCCAGCGTATTGGTCACATAGGGCAAAAAATAGATTGTCTGAAATAATTCCCGCAGCGGTCTGATCCCATGCAGCCCCACAGAGATTAAAAGCGCGATCCCGGTAGAAAGAGGCACTGTGATCACCACCAAAAGAAAAGTATTTTTCACTGCCTGCAAAAAATAAGGGTCATGGAGAACATAAGAATAATTGTAACCACCCACTCCCAAATAGGTCTGGGATGCCGAATTATATCCCTCTTCAAAGGAATAAATAAACACATCAATCAAGGGATACACCATAAAGACTCCCAAAAAAAGCAGTGTCGGCAAAAGATACAGCCAGCCTTTTAAACCGCTGGCATTTAATTTTTTCTTTTCCATAGATCAACGCTCTCCAAAATAAATTCTTTCTTCCGTTTCCCAGTTAAAAAGGTATACTTTATGCGGTATCAGGTGAAACCTGACCCTGGATCCTTCCCTGTATCGCCCGGTATCAATCTTGTTTTCCGTACCGATAATGGCCCGAACCAATGGATTTAAGGACGCCTGATTGGCAGAAACTACGCTGATATCACGCCCCATCACTTCCACCCTGTCCAATGTACAGCTAAAACCGCCCTCTTCATGGAGTGCAAACCCTTCCGGCCTGACGCCTGCATAAACCTTCTGATCAGGGATCTTCCCAAGATCTAACACAGCTTCCCCGCCGATCAAAAGCCTGCCTCCTTTCACCTGCCCTTCAAACAGATTAATGGGGGGCGTTCCCAAAAACTTTGCAACAAAAAGATTTGCCGGACTGTCATAAACCTCCTGGGGTTTACCGATCTGCTGCACTACTCCTTCCTTCATTACAACGATCAGATCCGAAATACTCATGGCTTCTTCCTGATCGTGAGTCACAAAAACTGTTGTGACCCCGGTCTCCCGCTGGATTCTCCTGATCTCCTCCCTGGTCTGCAGCCGCAGGCGTGCATCCAAATTAGAAAGGGGTTCATCAAGCAAAAGAACCCGGGGTGTTTTCACCAACGCCCGGGCAATCGCCACACGCTGCTGCTGCCCGCCGGACAGTTCCCGGGGCCTTCGTTCCATCAGTTCCTCAATCTGCACCAGCTTGGCTGACAAAACAGCTTTGTCCAGCATCTGCGACTTCGTCAGCTTGTCCTTCCCTTTCAAGTTCTCAAGAGGAAATAAAATATTTTGTTTCACCGTCAGGTGGGGATAAAGCGCATAATTCTGGAACACCAGCCCTATCCCCCTGTTTTCCGGGGGAAGGTTGGTAACATCATCTTCCCCAAAAAGGATCCTGCCACTGGTAGGCTTAAGCAATCCGCTAATCAAATTGAGCGTAGTGCTCTTGCCGCAGCCGGAAGGCCCTAAAAGCCCGATCAGTTTGCCATCCGGAATTGTTAAGTTAAAATCATTGACAGCAATCACATCTCCATGATCCTTCCTGTCACGGCTTGGAAAACTTTTTGTCAGATGTTGTAATACCACTTCCATGATCACTACCATCCCTTTCCTTCTGCTCTCATTTGCACGAAACCTGATTTGTTTTTCAATTGTACCATCCCTGTTTCAGATGTCAATAGAAAACCCCGAAATGCCCCATCTGGAATTGACACCCGCAAAAATATTTTTTATAATATGTATATTACATATGTAAGATAAGGAGGGCTGCCAATGGGCAAATTACCGCAGATATCTGAATCTGAATACGAGGTCATGAAAATCGTATGGAAAGATGCGCCAATCAGCACCAACGAGATAACGGACAAATTACTAAAGACCACAACATGGAGCCCTAAGACCATACAGACCCTGATCAAGCGCCTGGTGACCAAAGGCGCCCTTACCTATGAAAAGCAAAGCCGTATGTTTGTATACACACCATTGATAAAGGAAAACGAATATATCATCCAGGAAAGCAATTCCTTCTTAAAACGTTTTTACAATGGAAATATTACTACCATGGTGTCTGCGTACATTGAGGATGAGAAACTTTCCGAAACAGAAATAAAACATTTGCGCGCACTTCTTGAAAAAAGGTAAAAAGGAGTCCCTTTGCATGGCTGATTTTATCATTCCCTTTCTTTTATGCAATATTTATATCAGTGGAGCCATTATTCTCCTTTTACTGGCCAAAAGAATCTTCAAAAAGTATCTTTCCTGCCGCATGCAGTATCACCTGTGGACGGTGCTTCTTGGATTATTGGCAGTTCCTTTTTTACCCTTTCGCACCAAAGGGTTTTCTCATCTATTTATATGGCTCCAAAGCCTTAAGGCTTCCTTTGCGCCTGATACGGAAACTGTCATCTATGGGGATCCCTCCCGCAATTTAATGGAATCCTCCCATTGGATCAATGATTTTACCCTTTCAGTCAATAAATGTTTTCCCCAATCTACCGGGCTTATCTTGTGGGGAATCTGGCTGTTTGGTGTCCTTGTAATGCTTTTATTGACAGTCAGGACCTTCCTTGGCCTTCGTGCCCTCCAAAGGACAGCGCTGCCCCTTTCCTTCCCAAACACGCTCCAGCTCTATCACCAATGCCTGCAAGAGTCCCGAATCAAGAAATACATTCCTGTTTACAGCGTTGCATCTCTAAAATCCCCTATCACTGCCGGTATACTAAAACCTCGTATTTACCTGCCTGTTTCTTTGATTTTACAAGTTGAGCAAGCGGATCATAAGGCGGATAAAAGGCCGGGCCACACGGATACACGCCCCAGGGAATCCCTGCGTTATATCTTACTACACGAATTACAGCATTGCAGGCACAAAGATTCCTTTCTAAACATCCTGATGAATCTTGTCCTGATCCTCTATTGGTTGAATCCTTTCGTCTGGTATGCAATAAAAGCAATGAAAGATGACCGGGAAATGGCTTGTGATGCTTCTGTCCTTAACATGCTTACAGAAGATTCTTATGCCGGCTACGGAAACACCCTGATCGATTTCGCCCGGCAACTATCACCAAGCCCATTCCCCTATGTTTCCGGCCTTTTCAGTGGAACAAAGCAGATCAAAAAGCGGATCATTAATATTGCCACCTATCAAAAGCCTACGAGAGGGAAACGGGTGCAGGGGATCGCCCTCTTTTTGCTGACCACTTCTCTTCTTTTTCATTTTGTGCCATTGTTGTCCGCCTATGCCAAAGATCCCGATAATTTTCAATGGAACCTGAAAGCGGAAACGGTTTCTTCTATTGATTTATCCTCTTACTTTGGAGAATATGAGGGCAGCTTTGTTTTTTATGATTCCGGACATGATGTTTGGTACATACACCACATGGAACATGCCCTTTCCCGTGTTTCGCCAAACTCTACCTACAAAATTTATGACGCTCTGTTTGCCTTAGAGGAAGGTGTCATTTCCCCCGGTGATTCCTTCATGGAATGGGACGGAAATCCTTATCCCTTTGAGACATGGAACGCTGACCAAACCCTTAAATCCGCTATGGCATCTTCCGTTAATTGGTATTTCCAGTCCTTAGACCGCCAGCTTGGAGAGCCTGTCCTTCAGAAATATTTCCACGAAATCGGATATGGGAATGAAGACCTTCAAGGTGGCCTTTCTTCTTACTGGCAGGAATCTTCCTTAAAAATTTCCCCTGTAGAGCAAGTCCTTCTTTTGACAAAGCTGTCCCGCAGCGAACTTGCCTTTTCCCCGGAAAATATGAAAGCAGTTAACGACTCCCTTTACCTGTTTTCTTCTGGTGATATCTCCTTTTACGGAAAGACCGGAACCGGGCAGGTAAACGGGCAAAATGTGAACGGATGGTTTGTCGGCTATGTAAAGGCAAGCGGCAATACCTGCTTTTTCGCCACCAATATCACGGGCGGGCAGGACGCCTCCGGGAGTAAAGCCGCACAACTTACCATGTCTATTTTAAATACCGATCCAATATCGCCTTTTCCTTATTGACAACATAGCCGCTGCCACCTCTTCCTTTTACATCCTCCACCATGGTGATCAGCAAAACGGGGCATTCCACATTACGCTCTGCCGTAAATACAGCAAACCAACCTAATTCCGTTCCTGAGTTGTCTCCTTTAGACACTTTAATCTCCGCCGTTCCCGTTTTTCCTGCTAAACGGATCGTATTTTGGTGTGCTCCATATCCCGTTCCATTCCGGTCATTTATCACTTTTTCCATCCCTGCCCTCACCGTATCTGCTGTTTCTTTGGACATTGCCCCCTCAATCCAATACTCCCCGGCCGGCTCTTTCTTGTAGAGGAGATAAGGCTTTATCATATTTCCCTCATTGCAAAATGCCGAGTAAATGCATGCCATATGTAATGGATTAATCAAAACCTGGCCCTGTCCGTAGCCGCTATCTGCAAGCTGTATCTCAGTTTCTATTTTTTCTGTGTTAGAATACTGGGATTTCTGCATTTTGATTTCAAAGGGCAGTTCCTGGCCAAACCCTAATTTTTTAAGAGAGGAAACCATTTCCTCCGCCCCGATCTTAAGCGCTGCCTTTGCAAAATAAATGTTGTCGGAGTAAATCAGGGCATTCTCCAAAATAACCGGCTCATAGTCATGAAGCGTGGTTACATAATAAGACCCCCACGAACCATCTTTCTGCCAGCTAAGTCCCTCGTTTCCATAATCTTGTGCCGGGTCGATTGCGCCCGATTCCAAACCCACTGCCGCCGTTACCGGTTTAAAGGAAGACCCTGGGCACCACACCTGGCGGAAACGGTTGTAAAGAGGCTTATCTTCATTTTCATTTAGGGCATTCCACTGCTCCTTCGACAAACCCATGATAAAATCATTGTTGTCATAGGACGGAGTACTGACCAGTGCAAGCGTTTCCCCGGTATACGGATTTATGGCTGCACAGCAGCTTTTGTCATCTTGAAACTGTTCATAAATACAGGTCTGCAAATCGGCATCTATGGTCAATTGGATGTCCTTTCCATGCTGCACCATCCGGTTTGCAATCTCTTCTTTTTCCCTGCCTTCCGAATCCACGATATAGATCCTGCACCCATTCTGACCTTTTAATTCTTTCTCAAACAACCCCTCCATGCCGGTTCTTCCGATTACGCTATCCGCCGTATACCCTTCTTTGGCGTGATTTTCCAAATCCTCCGCCGTAACATTCTGTACATATCCCACCAGGTGGGCTGCCGCTTCCCCTAAGGGATATTCCCGCACCTCCACATCCGCCAGCAGTACCCCGGGTATCGCCAGCAGCAACTCCTGCCGCTCTTTTTCCCTTAACGCCTTTTCCTCCGGCTCTCCCGTCATCATCTCGATTTCCGTCACTTTCGGGATTGTCTGAATCGGCACGAAGTAATCGTCCCTCACCCACTTTGCCGACAATTTCTTTTCAATACTTTCAGGGCTGATCTCCAGCAATTCCGCCATTTGTGAAATTGCTTCTTCTCTATTTTCCAATTGGCCGGGCACAATCCCGACAGATGAGGCAATGCCGGTTCCTGCCAGCGTATACCCGTTCCTGTCCAGAATTTTCCCCCGTTCTGCCTTCGTTGTGGAGACTTTTACCCGGTCGCCGGAATTTAATTGGGGAAAAATAAGAGCATCATCCCACGCCAGCTCATAGGTTTCCTCACCTTTTACAAAAAATGCTTTATTCTCAAACGTCACTTTTCCTGCCACCGTATCAAAAAATACCCGATATGTAACCGTCAGTTTTTCCTTGTCATAGGAAAGAACTTCCGTTTTCACATTCTTTACTTCTATGCCTTCGTAAATAGCCGAATTGCGTTTTATAAAATCTTCCAGGCTAAGATTGCCGGAAGCGGCCGGGTTTATCATGGCATACATTTCTCCGTATTCCTGCTTTTGGATGTGATCCATGTACCGGATCAAAAGCTCCTCTGGAGAAATCCATGCCGCTTTACGGATAGAAGTGATTGCTGCAAATACAGCAATGCCTGCCAAAACCGTCCCTGCCAACGTAATGATAAATCTGTACAATACCCTCTTTTTGTTTCTTCTCCTGCCATATCTTACTTTCCGCTTCATCCTGACCTTTGTTCATCCTTTCCTACATGAAAATTAGTTGGTTTTCTTATATATTACAATTGTAAGATTTAAAGGTCAAGTAAAACTTGATTTCGTTTTCCCTTAATGATGCGCCTAATCCGCTTCCCGTTCATACCGGCTGTCCACAATTCCAAGCTCCCCATCTTCGTAAGCTGCCGTAACCACTATTTCATCTAAAGACCATTTGTTAAAAACCTGAAAATGAAATTCCAACAGTTGCTTTTCTTCGCCGCTCACAGTAGTTTCATAGCAGCTTGCAACATGCTCCTTTTCCCCATCAGGCCAATTGAACATTGCCGCAAGGTCATCATTTAGCGGGACGATTTCATCCAAAATTCCACCCTTCCCCAACTCTTTTGTTGTCACGCGCATTTCCCACTCACTTTGCTTTTCATAGTAAAGGGCAAGGCTTGGCCGATAACAGTTCAAACCGTCTTGCAAATCGGCACGCAGCTCCTTCGGTGGCATTAACTGCTCATATGTCCCATTTTTTTTGGCAAAAACCGCCACTTCCCCAAAAGCCATAGGGTCCGTGCTAAAACCATAAGATTGCTGAAAAAGGATCTCAGACGTACCGTCACCGTCAAGATCACATCGCATCATATAAGGAATCCCTCCCCCCATTTGGGGAATCCGGATCAAGTCCCCGTTTCCAAACTCTATGCGGTAATTACAGCTCTCAAAGTCGGAAAGGTTTTCCCTGTAAACCCGATCCCAAAGCCCATCCTTGTCATAATCTCTTTCTTGAAACCGGCTGCATTCCATCCAATCTGTACATTCATCCAAGTATCCGGTGTAATCTGCATACGCAAAGATCTCTCCCCCCTCCTGCATATTCGTATATCCGTCAAATATCTTTGCAAACTTTATCCTTTCCTGATTCTCTTCTATAATATAATACAGATCCAACGCCATGCCGCTTCCGCTTTCAAGATAAAGATAACGCTCCTGTCCCAGGAGGGCACAGGAAAAAGACCTCAAACAGGGCTGGGAATCCACATAGTCTGCCGTCTCCTCCAAATGGTGAAATGCCTCTTTTCCCACCGGATCATAAGGCTCTTTGGTGAGCCTGTTATTCAGCACATCATAGACAAACATACTTTCTTCTTTTAAGGGATGAAGGTACACCTTCCATCCATTTGAATCCGTCAAAACCTCACAAGCATGATCTCCCTGAGTAAATTCACATCCGATTGCAGCAAGATCGATTGCTCCGATTATTTTATTTTCCACAATATCGTAAGCAAACAATCCAAAATAATCATGGAAGATGATCAAGTATTCATCTGCATAATCCAAAATCGGGCCATCTACGCCACATGGCATCTCTGGCGTGACAATTGGAGGAACAACCGATACGATTTCTGGTCTTATACGCTGCTCTTCCTCATTCCTTTCCGGTATTTCAATCTCATCCCGCACTTTGGGCGTTTCTTGCCCATATGCCTCATCCTGCCCTTTGGATATTTCTTCCCTTTTCCCTTGATAGGCATTTTTCCCCGTTACCATGAACCAGGCTGCCGCCAAAATCAGCGCAAAAATAATGAGATATGCTGCTCTTTTCTTACCATTCATCCTTTTTATTCCCTCACCCTTTTCAGTCTATTGCTGTAGACTTAATTATTTTACTATCTTTCTATCCCACTGTCAATGCAGGAATAAATTCACATTGACTTTCCTTTATAGATTGATTACAATAGTCTGACTGACAGCGGCGCACCTATGCGTCCGGTATTTACATAAAGGAGAACTTATTATGTGGCAGAAGTTTAAATCAAAATTTATTGGCGACAGGCAATTCTACCAGCATGTCCTTTTCCTGGCAATCCCCATGATCGTTCAAAATGCCATTACAAGCTTTGTAAGCTTTTTGGATAATATCATGGTAGGGCAGATCGGTACGGAGCAAATGTCCGGCGTTGCTATTGTCAACCAGTTAATGTTTGTTTTTAATATTTGTATTTTTGGCGGCGTTTCGGGCGCCGGTATTTTTGGTACGCAGTTTTACGGAAAAGGGGATTATGAAGGCCAGAAATATGCCTTCCGTTTTAAGATGTATACCGGTGCGCTGATCGCAGGGCTGGCTTTGTGTCTGTTTGGTTTTGGGAGCACGCAGCTTATTTCCCTGTATCTGAACGATACCGGCAGCATAGGAGATATCACCCTGGCCCTGAGTTATGGCAAAGATTATCTTGCCGTTATGATGGTCGGCCTTATCCCTTTCGCCCTTAGCCAGATTTACATCAGCTCGATCCGTGAGACAGGACAAACCTTGGTTCCCATGCTTGCCGGAGTTGTCGCCGTGGTCACTAACCTGATCCTCGACTATGCTTTTATTTTTGGCGTGGGGGACTTCATCCCTGCCATGGGCGTTGTCGGCGCTGCTATTGCAACGGTAGCCGCCCGCTTCATAGAATGTGCTATTGTGGTGGTTTGGACCCATATGCATAAGGATAAAAATCCCTATATCGTCGGGGCATACAAAAGTCCGCTGATTCCCCGTCATATTCTTAAAGGGATCTTTATCAAGGGGACTCCCTTAATGCTAAATGAAATGCTCTGGGCTTCCGGCATGACTGTCATCGTACAATGTTATGCTGTACGCGGACTTGAAGTCGTGGCGGCTCAAAACATCTCTTCCACTATTACCAACCTATTTAATATCGTCTACCTCCAATTGGGAGGCTGTATTTCCATTGTTGTAGGACAGCTTCTAGGCGCTGGTAAGACCAAGGAAGCCAAGGATGCCGATAATAAAATGATCTTTTTCAGCGTAGGATGTTGTGTCGTCATGGCTGTATTTATGGTCATTGTAGGAAGGTTTTTTCCTTCTATCTACAACACCGAAGAAAGCATCAAAGAACTGGCAAAAGATTTCATCCTGATTTCCGCACTTGTGATGCCCCTATGCTCCTTTTCACACTGCACCTACTTTACCCTCCGTTCCGGTGGCAAAACCATCATTACCTTTTTGTTTGACAGTGTGTATACATGGGTGCTGGTCATCCCTTTTGCTTATTTTCTTTCAAACCATACTGCCCTGTCCATTCAAATTGTATTTTTCCTTGTCCAGTTTACGGAAATCATCAAGGTTTGTATCGGTGTCTTTATGGTAAAGAGCGGATCCTGGATGCAGAACATTGTAGATTCTCCAGGCACTAACGCTTAAAGAGAAGACTTTTTCTCTTCTTTTTCTATTTTATTACGCACCCGCAGCTCTTTAAAAAACCGGGTGAGTATCTGAGAGCATTCCTCCTCCAGAACTCCCCGGATCACCCTTACCTGATGATTAAATTCCGGCATTTCCAAAATATTTAATATAGATCCGCCACAGCCCGCTTTGGGATTCATACTTCCCATCACTACCTCATCGATCCGGGCTTGTACAATAGCTCCGGCACACATTTGGCAGGGTTCCAGCGTGACATAAAGGGTACATCCTTCTAAACGCCAGTCTCCTATCTTTTTGCTGGCCTTATTGATTGCCGTGATCTCCGCATGGGCAAGCGTATTCTTATCCGTATTTCTCCGGTTATATCCTCTTCCGATAATTTTCCCGTCACAGACGATAACACATCCTATAGGCACCTCGCCCAGCGCATAGGCTTTCTTCGCCTGGCGGATCGCTTCCTTCATATACTTTTCCTGTTCTGTCATCACAATTCCCATTTTGCTCCTACACTAATTAGGCACTCAGCAGCCCCGCAGGTATACTTTTCCTTCCATTCCAGGCAGGCATGAAACTCTAACGCGCATCTCTTCCATGGCCTCCCTATCCCATTCATGGTATCCTGAACAGATATTATTCCCATTGTCCTGAAATTTCTGTAAATAATAAGCTCGGCATCCTTTGATCCATTGCCCGATCCCGACGATGTCCTCTGGCAAATGAAGTTCCCTCACTACTGTCGTGCGGAATTCATATTCTACCTTTCCACCAAGCAGCAGATCCACAGATTCCTCCACCTTATGAAAGTCAAATGACTCCCCTATCCCTATCGTCATCTCATATTTATCAGGACAGTTTTTTATGTCCATAGCAACATAATCCAAAAGCCCCTTCTCCATAAGCCCCTTTAAAACTTCCGGCTTATATCCATTGGTATCCAGCTTGACACGATATCCCATCTTCCGGACTTTGACAATAAACTCCGGAAGATCCGCCTGAAGTGTAGGCTCTCCCCCAGTGATACATACGCCTTTCAATACATTCTTTCTCTTTTGTAAAAAAGTAAAAATCTCTTCTTCTGAAACGGCTTGTCCTGTTGGCGGATTTACTACCAATCCTCTATTATGACAGAAAGGACACCGAAAATTACATCCGCCTGTAAAAATTGTAGCGGCCACACACCCTGGATAATCCAAAAGAGTGGTCTTATTCAATCCAAGTACCCGCAATATCCATTCCTCCGTCCCTTATTTCGGTTGACAAACAGTACAAAAAAACCTATACTAAAACAAGACCGTGCAGCTTTGTTTTCAGGGAAGCTGTCATGGCTGCCCTGTGTAAGTGGTGTCTGACGATTGGGTCTTACGCAATGGAAACCTGCGAACCGTGTCAGGTTGGGAACAAAGCAGCACTAAGCGGAATTTTCCATGTGCCGTGAGGGTGCCTGATCCTAGTTAACTGCACAGGTAACGCATGGCAGTTTCCCTGTGGATAAAGAACATGGTCTTTTTTTACTATATTTCTTCTTTTTGTTTTTTACTTTTTTTTTCTTTTTTGGCTTTATACATTTCCTGATCCGCCATCTCAATAAACGCTTCCAAATCCAGATCTTCTACAGGCGCCATAATCGAATAACCCATACTTGCATCTAAGACATATGGGTGATTTGAAACCTGGTTGTACTCATCAATTCCTTTTCTTATCTGCCTGATATAATCAGCGGCATCCTCATGGTCGTACCCATGGGTCAGCACCACAAATTCATCACCGCCGTAACGCATCAACAGCTCTCCATGTCTATGTACCTGACTCAATACATTTGCCATTGCTTTGATAAAGGCATCTCCCTCATCATGTCCATATCTGTCATTGACTGTCTTTAGTCCGTCCAGATCCAGGAAAAGCGCAAACAGGTTATCGCCCTTCTTTCGCGCTTTCTTGATAATGTTGGGCGCAAATTTGAAAAATCCAGCCCTATTGAATATCCCTGTAAGGGTATCATAAACCCACATCCTGTTCAGACGCTCTACCATGGCATTAAGCATATTCTGTCTCCGCAGATTTTCCAGTGCATTATTGATATTCATAATGAAAATATGAAACAACTCACTGTCTATCATCAGCCGGCTATTTCCCAGGACACAGTACCCATAACACCTTTTCTGATAATGGACAGGCATCACCGTATAATATTTCCCCTTTCCATCTCTCGTATATTCATCCGGTAAAAGATCCCTTTTGGGGAATCTTCCATGCTGGGAAAACTGCCCCTTCCGGTACACGATAGGGATACAGATTTCCGGTGAATATTCCGTTCGATCCGGCAACGCTGCCTCTGCATTGATCTTTGAAAATATCTCACCACCAAAATTTTCATCAACAACGCACATACACAGATAAAATTCTTCTATCTCCATCATTTTTAAATATTGACGGATCCTCTCCAGAATGTTTTCAAAAGTCATAGCCCCTGTAAAATCTGCGGAAGAGGATTTGATGATCTCCGAATAGGTCGTGAGATGAATCCTCTCCTGCACATAATTCTTTTGGAGCAACATCCCATCCTGTTTCACAGCGCTGCCCTCACAGCCGCAGCTTTGGGTAAATACAGGCGTACAAAGCAAGTCTTCCCCCTGTACCTCTTTTCCGGAAAGAAATTCCTTTAGCATCTCATAAGCTCGTCCGCCAAGTTCAATTTCAGGCCTTTTTACACTAGTGATCTGTGGATCATGGTTTCTTCCGGAAACAGCACAGTCATAGCCTGTAAGAAGCACATCTCCCGGAACCGTATATCCCCTCTGCTCCAGTTCATAAAATGCCCCCAATGCCATTTCATCATTGGCAGCCACAATTGCATCAGGAAAAGCAAGCTTTGACTCACTAAAATACCTGACAGCCTCTTTCCCGCTGTTGGGATGATAATCCCCATGGAAAACATACCCGCGTGGGACTGGCATCCCGTTATCTGCCATTGCACGCTTAAAGGCTTTCAATCTTCCCGTAGCATCTGAATTTTCCTTGGGACCGGAAATAAATGCAATTCTCCTGGCCCCATGCACTTTGATCAGATGATTGACAATTTCCGTGATCCCATATGCGTTTTCCATACCTACATAAAGCATTCCACTATGTCTGATATTTAAACTCACACACGGGACATGGGATTTCCGTATAGAGGCAAGCACACTCTTAACCACCTCTTGATCACTGATCGTATCCCCATGTAAGATAATCCCATCAAAATCACAAAAATCCGGTAAGCTAAAGATTGCCGTCTCTCCTTTATTGTGATAAAAAACGGAATAAGTCCATGAATCGCAAGTAAATATGTAAACATCCGTCCCGTCAACAGCAGCCTTTTCCAGAATACCGCTTATGATTCTCCGCTGGCTGTCAAATCTTATCCCTGCCACCAATACAGCTATCTTCATTCCATCCAGCCCTCCCTGTATCCCCTGCTTTCTATTATAAACTTACAAAAAATATAGTGCAAGGCTGAACTGTTTACAAATGCCAATCCTACAGTTCAACTTTCCTCATATAGAAGCCGAACTTTCCAATCTCTACCGGACCGGCGCACTCATATCCTTCAAATCCAAACATAACCGCCACCATCTTTTCCCGCTCAAAATAAGTTCCTGGTACTCCCAAATAAAAACATTCCCCACTGCCATTACCCATTTCCTTATCAGGGCCTAAGATCAAATAGCGGTAATTATAAAAACCATGCAATAAAAAACTGTTATTTACCAACTTTTGATAGGAAGCCTGTAAAATGATAAAATCTTTCGGTTCTATAGAAATAAATACCCGCTCGTCTCCAAAAGGATGTATTTGGGGATAATCGTTCATCAGTTGCTCCCATTTACTTTCAAAAACGCGTACTTCTTGAAGTTCCCGATCCAGATCTGTTGCAAATACTGTTCTTTCTTTTTCCATTTCCCTGTTTATCACAACATTTTCCCGGGCACCGCCAGCCTTTACATTCTTTTTTTGCTTTGGCTCTTTTAAATAACCGGCGATAACACAGTCAGCGCCAGCCTTGATCCTGATCCCCTCAATATCGTTTTCTCCATAGAATCTGCCCTGGATAACTATTTTTCCGTTTTGTATTTTGAAGTTCCTGCTATAGATAATACCGTCAGCTTGTACGGAAAGTTCCCGAATAAACACCTCTTCCCCATCAAGACAAAAATAAAGAAGATAGCCCCCGTCTTCCCTGCAAAAGTTTTTTTTCACTTGTATATCCAAACGGCATTCCTGGCCTTTTTCTGTAAATTTCACAAATCCGGCGCCGCCTTCACTCTTCTCTCCGTGAAGTAATGACAAATATAAAACTTTTTTCCCATTTAAAAACAACCTCATCCCTCCTGACAATTCTATTGTATTCGGGAATAAGGCTGTTCATAACTGAAACACTATTTACTGATCCAGATACTTCATATAATTATAAACCATCATAGCGATCTTAAAAGTAAGCGCATCGTCAAAAGTACGCACATCCAGGCCCGTGCTCTTTTGCAGTTTTTCGATCCGGTAAACAAGCGTATTGCGATGCACGAAGAGCTGTCTGGATGTTTCTGATACATTTAGATTATTTTCAAAAAACTTATTTACTGTGGAAACGATCTCTTCGTCAAAATCCCCGGGATCATTGTCACCAAATATTTCACTGATAAAAATACGGCAAAGATTGGAAGGAAGCTGATAGATCAAACGGCCTATCCCAAGGCTTCCATAAGAATTCACTTTCTTTTCCACATAAAAAATCTTGCCCACATCCAATGCCATGGTTGCTTCTTTATAAGATTTAGATACATCTTTTAACTCTTGCACCACTGTCCCATATGCAACGCGTACATTCAGCATCGCTTCTGTGCTCATCATATCCACAATGGTCTGCGCTGTCTGGTTGATCTCTTCCTCACCGTCATCCCTTTCCAAAGATTTGATCAAAATGACCCGGCTTTCGTCTACTGCCGTGACAAAATCACCTGACTGGGAAGAAAACATTCCTTTCAAAAGCTCCGATGCCGCATTATCTTTCCCCTGCTTTGTTTCAACGATGTAAACCACTCTGGGAACAGATACTTCCAAATGAAGCTTCTTAGCGCGATTATATACATCCACCAGAAGTAAGTTATCCAAAAGCAGGCTTTGAAAAAAATTGTTACGGTCGAACCGTTCCTTATATGCCGTCATGAGCTGCTGGATCTGGCTGGCTGCAATCTTACCCACTAGATATACTTCATCGTTATTTCCTCTTGCCACTAAAACATAGGTGAGCTCTCCCTCGTCCAAGATCTTAAGCAAATGGTCAGTTCCAATTACCTGGCTATCCGCAGGTGATTGGGCAAACCCCCTTAAAATCTCCACTGCTATGTCACTGCACTCAAAAGTAGATACGATCTCAGCTCCATCCAAATCAAAAACAGCAAGATTCACCTTTGTTATCGCCTTCAATTCATCAATACAATTTGCAAGTATTTGAGTAGATATCATTATTCTGTCACGCCCTTTCAAAAAGTGCCACTGAACTTTACCACAATATATTTTCTTTTAAAAAAGGGGGATGCTTTCGCATCCCCCTTATCAGGCTAGTTTGTAATAACCTGCTCTGTTTCCTTATCAAATACATGGATCTTGTCAACATCAAATGCGAATTTAACTGTATCACCAGGCCTTGCCGTTGTACGGGAATCAACTCTTGCAGTAAGAGGGAACTCAGCCAAATCAAAGTACAGATAAACTTCTGCACCAAGCAACTCATAAACCTTAATCGTTGACTCAAATGAGCACTTAGCTGTCTGAAGGAACATTTCTGAATCATAAATGTCCTCAGGACGAATACCAAATGTAACTGTCTTTCCGTTATAACCGCCGTCAATCAGTTTTTTGGACTTAGCGGGAGGAAGTGGAATACTGCTTCCGGCAATCTTAAGGTTTGCAACATCGCCGCTTACCTCTACAACTGCATCCAGGAAATTCATTTGAGGTGATCCCATGAATCCTGCAACAAACAGGTTTGCGGGTCTCTCATACAGGTTCTGAGGTGTATCTACCTGCTGAACAACACCATCTTTCATAACTACAATTCTATCACCAAGAGTCATAGCCTCTGTCTGGTCATGGGTAACGTAGATGATAGTCGTTCCTAATCTCTGATGAAGCTTAGAAATTTCAACACGCATCTGTACACGAAGCTTTGCATCCAAGTTGGAGAGAGGCTCATCCATCAGGAATACCTTCGGATTACGAACGATTGCACGTCCCATAGCAACACGCTGTCTCTGACCACCTGACAAAGCCTTAGGCTTACGATCAAGAAGTGGTGTCAGGTCAAGAATCTTTGCTGCTTCTTTCACCATCTTGTCGATTTCGTCCTTCGGTACTTTTCTGAGTTTAAGACCAAAAGCCATGTTGTCATAAACTGACATATGAGGATACAGAGCGTAGTTCTGGAATACCATTGCAATATCTCTGTCCTTAGGTTCTACATCATTAACTACTCTGTCACCGATCTTCAGTTCACCAGAAGAAATGTCTTCCAGACCTGCGATCATACGAAGCGTTGTAGACTTACCACATCCAGAAGGACCTACGAAGATAATGAACTCCTGATCCTTAATTTCAAGATTAAAATCTTTAACAGCTTCGAATCCGTTAGGATATACTTTGTAGATATTCTTTAAAGATAAACTTGCCATTTGATTTTGCCTCCTTAAATTTATTCACGATCAAGTTTACGTTTAGTATACCTGAGTTTACATTTCTTGGCTATGCCACTATTCCACAAAGATTTTGTTCTCCATTGTTAAAAATGCTTACAAAGATATTACCTTGCATGACAATCCAACAATATGACCAATAAATCAAGACAATCAATAGACACTTTGTACAATCATTTCCTGTCCCTGTCATCATAAAACGCAAGCTGGTTCTTTCCCCGTTCCTTTGCCTTGTATAGGGCCTGGTCAGCCGCTTTGTACAGCGTCTCAAAATCTTTGCCATCTGCAGGAAATATTGCAGCTCCTATACTTGCCGTTGCCGAATATTTTACATATTCGCCCGCTTCAAAATCTTTGAAAAACTCAATCAGTTTTTGGGCCTCGCTCAACGTATTAGAGTCATCTTTTAAAGATTTCAAAAAAATCGTAAACTCGTCGCCTCCCGTGCGGCCTATGATATCTGTCACACGGAAATTTGCACCGATATGCTTTCCCAAAGTCCTAAGCACTTCATCCCCAAACGCATGGCCCATGGTATCGTTAATCTTTTTAAAATTATCAATGTCTAATAAGAACATCATGGCAAGGGAATCAGGATTCTCTAACATATATTCCCTGATCCTGCGCTCCGTGGCAATCTTATTGCACAGGCCCGTTAGCTGATCCGTATCCGCCTTTTCTTCCAAAGCCCTGCTGTTCCCTTCATTTCTGATCTTTCCTATCAGATTGACCACCATAAAAAGGACAATAAACAATGCCATGATCCCTGTGACCTGATAAATCATTTTATTGGCATCATCCCACATCAATTTTTCCTGGCGTTCCAGATAACCCTGATCAAAATTAGCAATAAAATACCAGGTTTCTATTCCTAACGGCATATAAAACATCACACCATCCAAGCCGCCTGCCGACAGCTCTGCCCGCCCGGAATCCAGGACTTTCATTTTCTTTTGGATTTTGGAAACTTCTGCACTGCTTTTCTCGGCAATGTTTTCCCAAAACCTTCCGCCCATAAAAAAGGGGCTTTGGGAATCCGTACACGCGATGATCATCCCTTCTTCATCCATCAGGGCAAATTGGCCAAAGCGCCCTGCTCCCGAAGAGGTATCGATCATTTCACTCCATTCACCTGCCGGATAATAAATTAAAATCCTTCCTTCATCTCCCTGCACCGGAATTTGAATCAGTAAAAGCTTTTCCTGGGCCAATTCTTCATCTTCCACACAGTCTATCCGTGGATCTTCCAACTCCTGTGTGACTAATGCAAAATAGGGCTTCCCACTTAAATCCCTCTGTTTTCCGTCCTGGTCTACTGATGCTGTGCCCTCCTCGAAATAAATGGCTGTGCTTACGCCTGCTGTTTCACAAATAGCTTTCAGATATTGCACCCCATTGTCCTTACCTGACCCCTCCAGCAAATATGCCGCCGTTTTGCCGCTTGTCAAAACATTCTGGATCCGGGCGTAGATCCGCTGCCTATATCCTTCCACAACTACCATCATATGGCTTTTGACCGTATTTTCCGCCGTTCCCATGACCTTTTTGGAAGAGTCGAAAAGCACAAAAATAATTACCACCAAAAAAGCTGCCAGAAGCGCTGCCCATTGCAAAATTGCCGTCTTCTTTTTCATCCTTCATTCCCCGCAGTTCTATCCTTCTGTTTCTGACAACTCTTCTTTTTTCTCTGTTTCCGGTATTTGACCGGTTTCTTCCACAGAGATGCTCCATTCGCTATCACTGACCATCTCTTCTTCTTCCGGCTCAAAACGCTTAAAAGTTTTGTTGTACAACATTGCGCTCAAAAACACAGGCCCAGAGGTTCCAAGTCCAATGACCAGCGGGAACGCCTGAAAAAAATACACGGATATCAGGATGGGAACTGCCCAGATAACCATCATTAAAACCGTTTTCGGCAAACTTAAGATCCCCATAAAAAAAGAATTCTTAAACGTATTGAGAACCGTATTTTCAAATCTTGCAAGAATGGGAAATACATGCATTGTAGCAAATATTGCCAGGACACTAATCGCAATCAGGGCTATCTTCACCCAAGCCGGAAAGGCAATCCCGGAAAACCCGAATATAAACAGATCCCCGATAATGATTCCCGCTGCCAAAAGCATAATCAGCCAAATAATTGTAGCCTGCTTGAAATTCTGCTTAAAGGATTTAAAATAGGCCTTTGTCACATACCCTTCCTCATCCCTTACCATCTTTAACGCCACATAATTTAAAGCTGTCATGGATGCGCCGATAGTTATAATTGGAATGCTGCAGATGAATGCCAAAATATTCAGCCAGATCAGATCAGCAAGTTTGCTCAGCCCGGACATGAGCGGGCTGTCCAGATTAAAAAATTTTCCCATTGTTTTCTTCCTTTTGTTTTCTTCCTTTTGTTTTATTCTTTGAATTTCCCAGACACCTGTTTATACTGTTGGTTTAGTTTTCTGTATGTAACCAGGATTTCGTCTTTTCGGATCGTTACCTTTTTCATAATCTCATCATAATTTTGCAAAAATGCATTTGCAGCGGTCTTATTGTACTTTCCGCCTGCCGCCTCTGCCCTGATCAATGCGACAATATCTTTTTCCGGCATAGGCGTACGGTATGCCCTGCTCCCCAGCAGAGCTGTGATCGTGTCCGCAAGCTGCAAAATTTCCTGGTCGCGGCTCATCTGTGTCCCCCGAAGCCCCCGTGGATATCCACTTCCATCACATCTCTCATGGTGTCCCGCTATCAGGTTTACTACATCCGCCGCCATATGATCCGTCAGGACTCTCTCCGCCAGGTGCACATGGGTCTTCACCTTCCCATACTCTTCTGCCGTCAATTTTCTTGGCGCTTCAATAATTTCCTTCGGTATGGCTAACATACCGATATCATGCAAAAGGCTTCCATAATAAAGTAGTTCCATTTCCTTTTCAGAAAGGTTCATTTTTGTACCCAGCGCTTCCGTAATGGACATACAGGTAACGGTATCCAGCACCGATTTCTCACTCCGGAATCCCTGACAAAACATTAGCATTTCCAGGAACTTTTTTTTGTCTTCATTGGTAAAGATCATATACTCGATGATGTTTTCCAGTTCCGCCACATATTCGCCGCTCTTTACTTTATTTAAGACATCCTCTTCTTCCAACACCTCTGCAAACAATTGGTTTGCCTTAGGGCTTAAAACCGTACCGACTTGTTTGCTTAACATGCTCATATCAAAGGAATCCTTCATTGCCCTGGAAAAAATATCCACCTTTTCTGCATAATGAAGCAGTTCCGCCACTTCTTTATGTTCACATTTTACTTCTTGCAGTTTAGAAAAGTTCGTGTGGTGATAAAGGACAGCCTGTGCATACTCGGGAAGTGGTGATAAGTGCTTAAAAATCAAATAACCATATGTAGCGTGGGGCATCGGATCTTTGTATTCATACCCCACCAAATCCTTCGTATTATTTGTCTTATATGCACCAATGTCATGAAGCGTGGCTAAACAGATCATATCCGCCAATTCAAATTCTTCGTAGCCACCGCTGCATTCCAGCATTTTGTACAAATAGTATGCCACCCGAAAGCCATGATCCATCACTCTTCGGTCTGCCATCTTCAGCGTATCCTGCATCAATCTGAAAATATCTTTGCTATGAATATATTCCATAAAGCACTCTCATTTCCCTTACAATAATCATCCACCAAGCAGCAAAAGCTGCGTGTCCACCTGCTTAAAACTTAAAGTAAATACTCCATTGGCGTATACAAAATACCATCCTGGCATCTTTCCGGCCCCAGATCCCGGAACCCTATCCGGTGATAAAAGGGGATCCCATACGGCGATGCATTTACAGTCAGTCTGTTTTTACCGATCTCATCCCTGACATAAGCCGCAATACAATTTATCAGCGCTCTTCCTATTCCCTGCCGATGATAGTCCCTGTCAACAAACAAAAGGGAGATATGCATCTCATTCCGCAAAGTGATCATCCCCACCATACGTCCGTTAACACTGGCAGTTATCATTTGGTATGCCCCTGCATCAAACATCCGCTTAAGGTTTGTATCCGTAATAAAATCCTCAAAGCTTCTAATCCCTTCCAGGGAGTAGTCTCCTGCCTCAAATTCAAGAAAAGTTTTCCATGCAAGGCCCATGGCTTCTTCCCACTGTTCCCCAGATGCAAAACCTATTTTGTAGTGCGATTCCCCAACCATTGTACTTCCCCTTAGAGACCGTTGTCCCTTGTTTCTGTCAGGGAATAATTATACCAGATAACATGCCTTTTTACAATCAACATTAAAAGGAAACTGATATTTAAGAAGCGCTCTCTTTTCCTACCTGATTCACAAGAGGCAGCCCGTTTTCCAAGGCATACGCATTTTCCAAAGTTGTCAGGGCAATCGCCTGCATGGCCTCCCTGGTAAAAAATCCCATATGGGAAGTCACCAGTACATTGGGAAATGTCATAAGCCGGGCCAAATGGTCGTCAGTTATGATCTCATTGGAGCGGTCTTCATAAAATACCCCTTCTTCTTCCTCATACACATCCAGCCCCACTCCTCCAAATTTCCCTTCCAGCATCCCGTCGATAAGCGCTTCCGTATCAATCAGGCTTCCTCTTGAAGTATTGATCAGGTAAACCCCCTGCTTCATCAATTCAATAGAAGACCTGTTAATAAGGTACTTGGTGTCCGAAGTAAGGGGACAATGAAGGGAGATAACATCAGAAGATTTGAATAACTCCTCAAGTGAAACATATTCGGCTTCCAACCCTTCTACCGGATATGGATCATAACAAAGGACATGCATCTGAAATCCATTCAATATCTTTATCATAGCCTGCCCGATCTTCCCCGTACCGATCACTCCTGCTGTTTTTTCATGCAAATCCACACCCATTAGTCCATTCAGGCTCATGTTAAAATCCCTGGTTCTGTTATATGCCTTATGTGTCAGCCTGTTTACCGTGAGCAGCAGCGCCATGGAAAATTCTGCAACCGCTTCCGGCGAATAACTTGGAACCCTTAAAATAATAATCTTGTCCTCCGCCGCTTTCACGTCCACATTATTAAAACCGGCGCTGCGAAGCAAAATCGCTTTAACCTTCATCTCATAAAGCGCATCAATCATCTCTGCATTTACATAGTCATTGACAAAAATGCAGATCGCGTCATATCCTTTTGCCATAAATATTGTTTCCTGATTACATGGCGACTCAATAAAACGGATCGTAAAGCCGTATTCTTTTCCCATTGGTTCAAACCATACTTTGTCATAAGGTTTTGTCCCATAAAATGCAATCTTCATCTTATAATCATACCTTTCCCTTTCCTCTTGTTTCACACTTTAAACGGTACATGCTATCTATATTATTAGCTGGGACAAAAATAATATTCTTACTCTTTCCTGCCTCAAAACAGATTAGTAAAAAAATTTTTAACGGAACTCTTTAAGTTTTTCCAGAAGCTGTTAATGGTATTCGATGCGGCATTTTTTACCGCTCCTTTTACCAGTTCATCCGTATGTTCCACAAAATCCGTTCCATACTCTTCATAAAGGCTTCCTGCCTTCTCCACCACATACTCCGCCGAAAATCCCATGTCCTCCAGCTTTTCCATGGTATTTACAAGTGTTTTGGCATCCGCTTCGCTGATCTCAACGCCAAATTTTTCCTGCCCCTTTTCAATGGTTTCCCGGATACCTGTACCGGAACTTAAATTTCCTTCTTTGACCTGATCTTTTAGGAAGTCAAATACCTGGTCCGCCATTTCCTGATCCATATTTTCAAATGCATCTGACAACTGCTCTTTGATCTGGTCAACAATTCCCTGATCCGGATTTGCCTCCGAAGCATAGGTTCCTGCCGGAATGCCCCCTGATACCAAAACCCCTATAAGAGCAGCAATAATTATTTTCTTTTTCACAGTCTTCCTCCATTTGCTATCCATGTTCCCTGATGGGATTTCATATCTGATATTCTTTTACACGTTCCATGATCCATGGATAAATATCCTCATACACCCGGATCTTGTTTTTTTCGTTTAATAGTTCGTGCCTTCCCCCCGGATAAAGCTTCAGGGAAACCCTCTTCATCCCCGTCTCCTTGAAATCTTTATATGCTTTTTTCACTCCCTCACCGTAATCCCCTACCGGATCCATATCACCGGAAATGAAAGAAACCGGCAGTTCTTTAGGCATCTTTTCCAAATTTTCTTTTTTATTCAAACGGCTTAAAAGTTCAAATAACGTTTTAAAGCCGTTAACCTTAAAGACGAAACCACATAGTTCATCCTTCTCATACTTATCTACAACTTTTTCATCCGTACAAAGCCAGTCAAAAGATGTCCTTGGGTTTTCAATCCGTTTATTGTAGCTCCCGAACGCCAGCCTGTCTATCAGCTTCGCCGTATGCCTTTCGCCAAAAAACAATCCGGTCACTGCCAGGATCATCTTACAGATCCTGATATCCATCTGACGCCTGGAACCAGTTCCGCAGATAATTGCTCCCTCAATCCCTGTACCGTAACGGAATAGATAATTACGAAGGATAAAAGACCCCATGCTGTGCCCAAGAATCACATAAGGAACCCCCGGATAATCCTCCTGGGTCATCTTTTTCAGGCGATGAACGTCCCGTACCACCACGGTAGCCGGATCCTGCTCGCAGAAATATCCGTAAATACCATCATCGGCCACACTCTTTCCATGTCCTAAATGATCATCCCCGGTTACCAGCACTCCTCTTTCTCCAAAAAACTGGGCAAGTTCCTCATACCGCTCTATGTGTTCTGCCATCCCATGGACAATCTGAAGGATACAAACCACTTTTCCTTCCGGTACCCATCTGACTGCATGGAGCTTTGTCTTTCCATCCCTGGAATCAAACGTAATTTCTTCCTTTTTAACCATTGTAACCTCCTGATTTTCCTCTCCCCATAAAAGATCTGTATAAGCTTTTAGCAGATCTCCGCTCCAGCAGGCATATCCTTCTCAGGGGTAAGAAGCGCCAGGTTTCCTTGGGCATCCTCCGCGCAAAGGAGCATCCCCTCTGACAATACACCCGCCAAGGTTGCAGGCTTTAAGTTTACCAGCACCATAACCTTCTTCCCCACCATTTCCTGTGCACTGTAATGCTGTTTTATTCCGGATACGATCTGCTTAACCTGACTTCCAATTCGTACTTTTGAACAGAGAAGCTTCTTAGACTTCGGCACTTCCTCACAGGCAATAATCTCCCCTACCTGAAATTGCAGTTTATCAAACAAATCATAAGTGATCTCTTCTTTCGCTTCTATATCAATCCCTTCCGCTTCTTCTGTCTCATGGCTCTGGGCCTGGCCATCAGCCATCTTCCTTTCTGCAAACATAGCCTCCGCCTTATCCACAACTTCTTTTACGTCCAGCCTTGCAAACAAAATTTCCGGTTTTCCGGTCACCTGGTTTCCTGAAGGATACAGGCCAAAAGTCTTCAGCTCCTCAAAACCTCTCACCTGCGTATTCAACTGACAGGTTATTTTTCCTGCAGTTCCGGGCATAAAAGGTTCAAGCACACTGGCCCCAACCACAATACTCTCTACCAGATGATAAAGCACCGTAGACAAACGGTCTTTCTTCTCTTCTGATTTTGCAAGCACCCAAGGCTCTGTTTCGTCGATATATTTATTGCAGCGCTTAAATAATGCAAATATTTCTGTCAATGCATCTGCAACACGAAGCTCTTCCATCTTTGCGGCCACTTTGTCATAAGTTCCTGTTACTACCTGCTTTAATTCTTCATCTACCGGTTCACATACCCCTTTATTTTCCACTTTTCCACCAAAATATTTATTACTCATGGAAATAGTCCTGTTCACCAGGTTCCCCAGCGTGTTGGCAAGATCCGAATTGATCCTCTCTACCAAAAGTTCCCATGAAATCGTCCCGTCATTCTCGAAAGGCATTTCATGAAGCACAAAATACCGGACTGCATCCACTCCAAAAAATTCCACCAAATCATCTGCATAGATCACATTTCCCTTAGACTTGCTCATCTTGCCATCCCCTTGCAAAAGCCATGGATGACCAAAAATCTGCTTAGGAAGAGGTTCTCCCAGAGCCATAAGGAAAATCGGCCAATAAATGGTATGGAAACGGATAATATCTTTCCCGATCAAATGCAGATCCGCAGGCCACAGCCTCTGGTACTGCTCCGTATGGTTTCCCTCACAGTCATAGCCAATACCAGTAATGTAATTTGTCAGTGCATCCAGCCAGACATAAACCACATGTTTTTCATCAAAGTCTACCGGAACACCCCACTTGAAGGAGCTTCTGGACACACACAGATCCTGAAGTCCCGGGAGCAAAAAATTGTTCATCATCTCATTTTTACGGGAAACCGGCTGGATAAATTCCGGATGTGTATTAATATGCTGGATCAGCCTGTCCGCATACTTACTCATCTTAAAAAAGTATGCTTCCTCCCTGGCCGGCTTTACTTCCCTTCCACAGTCCGGACATTTACCGTCCACAAGCTGTGACTCCGTCCAAAAGGATTCGCAAGGGGTGCAATAAAGCCCTTCATAAGCCCCCTTATAAATATCCCCTTGGTCATAAAGCTTTTTAAATATCTTCTGAACCTGTTTCTCATGATAGTCGTCTGTCGTACGGATAAAGTGATCATAAGAGGTATCCATCAGATCCCACAAGCCTTTTATGGTTTCTGCCACGCCATCCACAAACTCCTTGGGCGTAATCCCCTTTTCCTGCGCTTTTAACTCTATCTTCTGACCGTGCTCGTCGGTTCCTGTCTGGAAAAACACATCATACCCGTCCTTCCTCTTAAACCTGGCAATACTATCCGCCAAGACAATCTCATAGCTGTTGCCTATATGAGGCTTCCCTGATGTATAAGCAATCGCCGTAGTGATATAATACTTTCCTTTACTCATCTTTTTCCTCCTTAATCATTTACTATGATCGGTTCCGTCCCGGGTTTTAGCTTTTGTGCCAACGTATAAACCATAAGGGCTGATAATGTCCCAATCACAACCCCTCCCAAAATATCCGTTGGGAAATGTACAAAGAGATACATTCTGCTAAACGCGATCACCACCGCCATCAAAAGCGCCGCTGTCCCCGCCTTCCGGTTATGTAAAAAAACCATAGCCGCTGCTGCAAACCCATGCATCGTATGCCCGGACGGGAAAGAAAACTCTGCCGGCGGCGGGATAATCAGCATGGACGCATCTCCAAGGACTTGGAATGGCCTGGGCCGGGCAACTAAGTTTTTAATGAATCCATTCCCCATAGCCAGACAAAAAAGCATAGTTAGAATCATCAATATACCACATCTCCTGCTCTTTTTAAAGCAAATACACAAAAGAGCGATGATAATCCATACAATCCCATTATCTCCCAGCGATGTAAAAAATATCATGACCGGATCCAACCAGGCACAATGAAGGTTCTGCAAGGCATACAAAATCCCCATTTCCACTTCCTGCATATGTAACAACATTTTTACTCCTCCTCAAATATCTTTATTTTACATGACAAACATCATTGCGTCAAACCATGTTTCCCCTCTTCCCTTTCCATTACAAAACTTTCACATAATATTGGTAACGGATATTAAACTCCGCAATCCCTTTACAAGAAAAACCCAGCTTCTCAAGCAGCCGTATGGAAGCCTGGTTTTCTTTGTCCACAAATGCCTGCACCTGATCAAACTCCAATTTTTCCCTGGCATAATCCAAAATGTTGCAGCAGACCTCATACCCATACCCCTGTCTCTGATGCTCCACGTCAATAATAAACCCCAGCTCAGGAATCTCATATCCTTCCCTTACATTAAGCCCCGCCCTTCCAATAATCTGTCCGGTATCCTTTTTAATCACTGTCCAAAGCCCAAACCCGTAAAATCCATAAACCTGCTCTATATAAGCTTTCATATATTCCATCTCTTGCTCCCTATCAGGAAACAGATCTTCCATATAATAAGTGATAGACGGGCTGCTGTAAATACGGTAAAATTCTTCCACATCCCCAAGAGTGCTCTCCCGTACCAGCATTCTTTCTGTCTCCAGGATCTCCCACGGAATTCCTGCAAGCCGTTTAAATGCCTCCTCATAAGAACTGTATTCTACAGATAAAAGATCCTCCACTGCGTACCGGATGCCGGGAAAGCTCTCTTCTTTGTTCCCCTCATGGTAAAGCGCAATTACAAAATACCCTTCCTGACCCATCCTTTTTGACAAAGAAGGGATATCCGTCACCACCAGGGTATGTGCAGGATCAATTTCCATTATGCCAGCAGGCTCTGGCGATCCAACGGGCCAAAATTTAACATTTACCCGTTCTAGCTCCGATACAATTGCACTCTGATATTCTTTATGCGCCATATCATAAGATTCAGATAACAGAAACAGGATGCATTTTAGCATTGTCAACTTCACCTACTTCCTATAAAATGGAAACAGGCAGAATACTAATCTGCAAATTTCCAAAGAATATTATAATACCATATTGGACAATTGAAAAGAAAGGAAGTATGACCATGACACAAAATCCTGTTGTTACATTTACTATGGAAAACGGAGATACCATTAAGGCTGAATTATATCCTGATATTGCTCCCATCTCTGTAAACAATTTTATCAGCCTGATTCAAAAAAACTTCTACGACGGACTTATCTTCCACCGCGTTATTAAAGGTTTTATGATTCAGGGCGGAGATCCCGAAGGTACCGGGTGCGGTGGCCCCGGATACAGCATCAAGGGAGAATTTTCCCAAAATGGTGTGGAAAACGACTTGAAACATACAAAGGGTGTCCTTTCCATGGCAAGGAGCATGTCCCCAAACTCTGCCGGCTCCCAATTTTTTATCATGCATAAAGACAGTCCCCATCTTGACGGCGCTTATGCAGCATTTGGAAAAGTGACAGAAGGTATGGATGCGGTAAATAAGATTGCTGAAACCGCAACGGATTACAATGACAGGCCCTTAAAGGACCAGCGGATCAAGAATGTCACTGTAGAAACTTTTGGCGTGGAATACCCTGAACCGGAAAAATTTTAACATTTGGACAGCTATGATGCGGGATGGTGCTACAGTACCATCCCGTTCATATTCTGTTCATATTTAATTCAAAAAAACTTAATTGTCATTACATTCTTTAGACATTTCTCTTTCGTATACTAACATCATAAGATATAACAAATAAAGCTTACTTCAAAGTGATTGATTTATTTAATAACTTTTTCATAATAAATGCCAAGTAAACATTGTTTACTTGGCATCCTCCCTTTTTAGGGTTTTATCAACATTTATCTTGTATTTTTATTCACATTCATGTATATTAAATTACAGAAGCTTATCCAATGGAGGATTTACGAAAGGTAAATTCTTTTTTTATGCTTCTTTTCAACTATCTATCTTATGACAAAGGAGATTCATTTATGGAAAAAGTAATGGAAACTATCGCAAACGTAAATGGCGCCATAAACAATGTGGTATGGGGGATCCCCATGCTGGTTCTCATTATTGGCACCGGTATTTACATGACCGCAGGTTTAAAATTCTTCCAGCTCACGCGGATCAAACATTGGATGAACGAAACCTTCCTGGCAATTTTTAAGAAAAAGCATGTAACCGCCCATACCGGAAAAGATGAAGCATCCATTTCCCAATTTCAAGCTTTATCCACAGCCCTTGCTGCCACCATCGGTGTGGGCAATATAGCCGGTGTTGCAGGAGCCATCATTACCGGAGGCGCAGGAGCCGTATTTTGGATGTGGCTTTCTGCACTCTTTGGCATGATGACTAATTATTCTGAAAATGTCCTTGGCATCTTCTACCGCCGCAAAAACTCAAAAGATGAATGGTCCGGGGGTGCCATGTATTACCTGCAGGATGGTCTAAAAAACAAAAAAATCATTGGTGTATTTTCCAAACCCCTTGCAGTTCTATTTGCTCTTTTCTGCGTTTTTGCATCTTTTGGTATTGGAAACATGACACAGGTACATGAAATTGCAAGTTCGATGCAAGATACGTTCCGTGTCCCTCCCCTTGCTACAGGCATTATCATTACTGTTGTTGCCGCTTTGGTTATTTTAGGCGGTATTAAGGCAATCGGAAATGTGGCGGAAAAAGTAGTGCCTTTTATGGCATGTGCTTACATCGTGGGCACCGTCATCATCTTGATCATGAATATTACCTCTATCCCGGCAGTTCTTGCAGCGATCTTCACCAATGCTTTCGGACTGCGCCCCATTGCAGGCGCTACCGTTGGAGTCATGATCAGGCAGGCAATGACCATGGGATTTAAGCGCGGTGTCTTCTCTAACGAAGCCGGCCTTGGTTCCTCTGTCATGGTCCACTCTGCTTCCAATGTAAAAGAACCTATCATCCAGGGTATGTGGGGAATCTTCGAGGTTTTCTTTGATACCATCGTTGTATGTACATTAACAGCCTTTACCGTACTCTGTTCCGGTCTCATTGACTTGGAAACAGGCAAACTCCTCACTGCTTCCACTGGCGCTTCCTTAGTCAGCGAAGCCCTCTCAGAAGGACTTGGTTCCCTTGCCGGAGGATTCGTGACCATTGCCATATCACTTTTTGCATTTACCACCGTTCTTGGCTGGTCTTTTTATGGAACCAAGTCCTGCGAATACTTATTTGGAACCAAAGCCACCATCGTATACAAGGTGATCTTTGTCGTCTGCATCACTTTCGGCGCTACCATGAATTTTGAATTAGCATGGGCAATCGCAGATACTTTAAACGCTCTGATGGCCATTCCCAACCTAATCGGTGTACTTGCCCTTTCCGGCACAGTGTTTGCTATCACCAAAAACTATCTGGCACGCAAAGTTACGAAGACGGATACAAACCTAAAACCGATGCTCTCCTTTGACCCTGCGATCCAGGCCATGCAGGAAAAGGCCCTGGAACAGGAAGAATGATCATCTTTCCCAAAATAATAAGGGATGCCTTCATACAGGCATCCCTCTATTTTTATTTATGCTGCTGCATGCTCTGGTCCATCAAGCCTTGTCAATAGAACCAAAGATTTCCATTTTTTCTTTCACAGTAGCTTTGATTGCTTCAAAACCAGGAGCAAGAAGTTTACGGGGATCAAATCCCTTACCCTGCTGATCCTTGCCTTCTTCAATATATTTACGGGTAGCTGCCGCAAAAGATAACTGACACTCTGTGTTAACATTGATCTTAGCAACACCTAAAGAAATTGCCTTTTTGATCATATCTGTCGGAATGCCTGTACCACCGTGAAGAACTAACGGCATATCTCCGGTAAGCTGCTGGATCGCATCCAGAGTCTCAAAAGATAATCCCTGCCAATTTGCAGGATATTTTCCATGGATGTTCCCGATACCTGCTGCAAGAAAATCAATGCCAAGATCAGCTATCGCCTTACATTCCTTAGGATCTGCACATTCACCCATACCTACTACGCCATCTTCTTCACCACCAATGGAACCAACTTCTGCTTCAATAGAAATGCCCTTTTCGTGAGCTGCTGCAACCAGTTCTTTGGTCTTAGCTACATTCTCATCAATCGGATAGTGGGAGCCGTCAAACATAACAGATGAAAAACCTGCCTCAATACATTTATAGCAGTGCTCATAGCTGCCATGATCAAGATGAAGCGCTACCGGAACAGTGATATTCTGATCCTTGATAAAACCTTTCACCATGCCTACTACTACATCATATCCGCCCATGTATTTTCCTGCGCCTTCAGATACGCCAAGGATTACAGGGGAGTTATTTTCCTGTGCCGTTAACAGGATCGCCTTGGTCCACTCAAGGTTGTTGATATTGAACTGACCAACCGCATAGTGGCCCGCTTTTGCTTTCTGAAGCATTTCTGTTGCTGATACTAACATTTTATTTACCTCCATTAAATTTTTAGCGATTTCATCGTACCTATTATAACCTATTCCCCCAAAAAAAGGAATATAAAAACCAAATTAATTTAGATCTTCAAAACATTTTTCCACAGTAGTTAAGGCACTAATATCGGTAATGCCTGCTTCTTGTCGAAAATTTCGACTTCCCTATGCTTTCCCCCAAACTCACCATCCAGCGTCCAGGCAATCTCCTCGTCCGAATACAGCCTAACAGCCTCACTCCTAAAGCAGTACATACATTCATTATTGATATTCCCTGCAAGAAGAGCCGTCATAATCTGGTTTAACTCCATGGCATTGGCCGGTTTTTTGATTAACGTAACTTCAAATTTTCCATCATCCAATTCCACATATTTTCCGGTAATCCGTTTAAAGCCCCCCACGGAAGTAGAATTTGTAATCATGCCAAACAGGAAATCCCCTTCCGCCGAAAACCCTTCACTCTCCACCTTCATCCGATAGGATCTCACCGTAGATAAGCGGCGCATCCCTTCCAATATATATGCCATATGCCCTAATACATTCTTTATGTCCTGGCGGGTTTCATACGATACATCAGTAAAAAGCCCAAAAGCTGCAATATAGACAAAAATATCCTCATTAAAAGTCCCTATGTCACAATAAAATGGTTTACCGTTTACAATTGCCTGGGCCGCCTGGATCATGTTTTTGGGAATCCCCAGACTGTTGGCAAAATCATTGGTACTGCCTGCCGGGACATATCCGATAGGAACACGTTCCTCACACTGCATCATCCCTGTCACCACTTCATCTAAGGTGCCATCCCCTCCGCTGCATACAATCAGGTCATAACTGCCAGGCTCCCTTTGCTTTACTGCCATAAGTCCATCCCCTTTTGCCTGAGTGGGATAGGCTATGACCTCATAATCCGCCTTGGTAAATATATCAATAATATCCAAAAGGTTACTCCTGATTTTTGCTTTTCCCGCCCTGGGATTATAGATAAAAAGCACTCTCTTTTTTGTCATAAATCTACCTCCAAAAAAGAGCAAAGCCCATGCTTTGCTCCTTCTTCCTTCCAGCCAACTCAGCCAATAAGCTTTATTGCTTATTTCCGCTTAAGTACTCCTCGATGTCTGCCATTGCCTCTTCTTCATCACTACCGCTTACAGTTACGTTTACGGATTCTCCTGTCCCAAGGGCAAGGCTCATCATCCCCATGATACTCTTTGCATTCACCTTTTTCCCTTCTGCCTCGATGTACACAGAGCTCTCATGCTGGCTCGCTACCTGCACAAGCATAGCGATCGGCCTCGCTTCCAATCCTCCTGACAGTCGGATCGTGATTGATTTTTCAATCATAATTTCTCCTCCTTATCCTTAATCTTTTCGGCTAAATCTCCCAATTTTCGTAATCTATGGTTGACACCGGATTTTCCCACCGGTGGATTAAGGTACCCGCCCAATTCTGCAAGAGCGCTGTCCGGATGCTCCAGCCGCACCTCCGCCATCTGCTTAAGCCCTTCTGGCAAATTAGATAACCCATAATATTTCTTCAAATACTCAATATCTTCAATCTGTTTATTGGCAGCCTTAACTGTCTTAGTAATATTGGCGGCCTCACAATTTACCTGACGGTTGATCGAGTTACGCACCTCTTTCTCCACCCGCAGGCTTTCAAGCTCCATCAGTGCACGGTGGGCTCCCATAACATTTAAAAGATCCACAATACCTGCACCTTCCTTTAAATACACCACATAATATTTCTTTCGTCTGATAATCTTTGTTTCTATGCCAAATCCGGCTGTTGTCTGCTGGATCTGAAGAGCCCATGGTTCATATTCACAGACAAATTCTAAATGATAACTTTTCTGGGGATTGCTCATGGAACCCAGGCACAAAAAAGCCCCTCGCAAAAAAGCCCTTTTACAACAACTGTTTTTAAGGAGAACAGGAGCAATCTCCTCCTTAAGGGGATGTATCTTCCCATGCTCATCCAAGACCTTAACGGCCTGAAGTATTTTTTCTGTAACCGTATTTATCATAAATGTTTTTTTGATTAATGTAAAGTATTTTCTGGAAACCAATAGATTTTCTGAAATGATTCCTATTTCCTCTCCTCTTTTCCCAACTTCACAACCAAAATGGATCACTGCTGCAAGTTCTGCAATCTGGCAATGCCTTGACCCTGAAACGACTACCTCAAGCTCTTCTTTTACATTTGTAGAAAAAGACATACTTCCCCCGCCTTCGCCTATATGATACCCTTCTTATGGCATGCCTTGTCCCACATCCCGGTGTGCGATCTTCATTCCATAGCTGCCCCTGTTCTTCATCCGTGCATACAACTGATTAGCAAGAGTTACACTTCTATGCTTTCCCCCTGTGCACCCAATGCCGATCACCAGTTGATATTTTCCCTCTTTGCTATAATTCGGAATCAAAAATTCCACCATATCCGCCAGTTTATCTATAAAAATGTGCGCTTCCTGGAAACTCATGACATAATCCTGGACTTCCTGATCATTCCCCGTCTTATATTTTAATTCATCAATATAAAAGGGATTTGGTAAAAACCGCACATCAAATACCAGATCAGCGTCCGCGGGAATACCATGCTTAAATCCGAAGGAAAGGATCGTCACGATCAGACTGTTATATTCCTCATTCTGCACAAAAATCCGGTCAAGTTCCTCCTTTAGCTCCCTTGTAAGCAAGTTCGAGGTGTCAATGACATAATCCGATTTATTTCGGATATCATTTAAAATTCCTCTCTCACGGTTGATCCCGTCTTCGATCCGCCCTCCTGGTGACAAGGGATGTACCCGTCGCGTTTCTTTATACCTCTTAAGAAGCGTCTTGTCATTGGCTTCCATAAATAAGATTTCAAAATAATAACCATTTGCCTTCAGGTTTTCAAGTATTCTTTGTACCTGGCCAAACGCCTGATCCGTGCGTACGTCAAGTCCCAATGCCACCTTCGTCACTTCCCCGCCCGGCGCCGCGATCAATTCCACAAACTTTTCGATCAAAGGAACCGGAAGGTTGTCCACACAATAAAAGCCTGCGTCCTCCAGCATTCTGAGAGCCGTACTCTTCCCGCCGCCACTCATTCCCGTCACTACAACAAATCGCATGATTTCCTCCTCAAAAATCACCCAAAAAAATTACTTCCGGTTCCAATGTCACACCGAACCTATCCATAACCCTTTCCCTGACTTCCCAGATCACCTCTGCAATATCTGCAGCAGTAGCCTTTCCTTTATTGACCACGAATCCGCAATGCTTTTCGGATACACATGCGCCTCCAATGGAATATCCCCGAAGCCCTGCATCCATGATCAGCTTTCCGGCAAAATATCCTTCCGGTCTTTTAAAAGTGCTCCCTGCACTGGCATATTCCAATGGCTGTTTTTCCCTTCTTCTCCGGGACAGATCGTCCATCTTTGCACGGATCTGTGCAGCATTTCCCCGTGCAAGTTTAAGACATACCTGTAACACAATAAAGGGCCTGTTCTTGATAATACTGGTACGGTAACCGAACTCCATCTCCTCCCCGGAAAGCTCAAGAAGCTCCCCTTCTCTGTTCATCACAGTTACCTGTTCCACAACCTGCCTCATTTCTCCGTCATAGGCCCCGGCATTCATTACCACGCCTCCTCCTATAGTTCCAGGTATGCCCGATGCAAACTCAAATCCGGTCAATTCCGCATCCAACGCCGCCTTAGCAACCTGGGAAAGCAATGCCCCTGCCTGTACACGGATATGTTCACCTTCCACTGTCATCCGGTTCATCCTGTCACCAATCTGCAGGATAACTCCCGGATAACCTTTGTCCCCTACCAACAGGTTACTCCCATTTCCAAGAATGAAAAAAGGAGTTTCCACCTGCTTTAAATACGGGATAATATGCAATAACTGTTCTCTTTTACTGACACGCACAAAAAACTGTGCCTCTCCCCCCACACGAAACGTTGTATGCCTGCACATGGGCTCCTCAAAAAGAATATCCTCTTCCGGTACATGTACAGCTAAAAATTCATAGATAGATGAACTGATTTTTCCCACTTTTTCACCTGCTGTTCCAATTAATTACAAGTATCCAGCACCAGCTTGGCAGCGCCATAGATTCCTGCATCATTTCCAAGGGTAGCTAATGAAAATTTCACATCCCTGCTGCCATGGAAAACATTTTTTTCATAATGAGGCTTAATAAAATCAATCAGGATCTCTCCTGCCTTTGACACGCCCCCTCCAATTACGATTGCCTCCGGGTTGACCACACAGGCGATTGATGCCAAACAGTTGCCCAGATATCTCCCAAACTCTTCCGCTACTTCTAAAGCAAGAGAATCTTTTGCCTTCACTGCATCAAAAACAGTTTTCGCTGAAACTTCTCCGCCACGCAGAATGCTTTCCTTACTGCTTCCTTCCAATTTTTGTTTGGCAAGCCTTGTCACACCTGTAGCAGAAGCATACTGTTCCAGACAACCCTTATTTCCGCATCCGCATTCCTGCGTTTCCCCGTCCTCAACATGGATGTGGCCAATCTCACCGCCAGCGCCTGTGGCGCCTGTAAGCATTTTCCCATCCACAATGATTCCGCCCCCTACGCCGGTACCAAGTGTGACCACGATCAGGTCATTGCTTCCCTGCCCGCCGCCTTTCCACATTTCCCCAAGGGCAGCCACATTTGCATCATTTCCGGCCATAACCGGAATCTTCAAAATTTCTTCCAGAGTATCTTTAATGCTGAAAACTCCCCAGCCTAAATTAACAGCCCTGTGAACCACACCTTGACTGTCGATGGGGCCCGGCGCACCGATACCTACACCTACGATCTCCTTCGCAGATATCTGCTTTTCTTCCATCTTCTTCTGGATGTCTGCTGCAATATCAGGAAGGATCTTACTTCCGGATTCTTCTGTCCTTGTGGGGATCTCCCACTTATCCAAAAGATCTCCCTGTGCGCGAAACAATCCCAGTTTTACTGTTGTTCCTCCAATGTCCACTCCAAAAACATACTGACTCATACTTAGCCCTCTCTTTATCTTATTATTTTTGTAAAAAATTATTCATCAATCTTCGTCGTCATCGTCCCTCCTTCTGGTAAGGGATTCTTGCACACGCCTATAAAGTTCCTGTGCCGCATTGTAGCCCATCTTCTTTTGACGGTGGTTGATCGCTGCCGACTCACAGATAATGGCAAGGTTTCGCCCTGGGCGGATGGGAATATTATGACAGACAATTTTAATCCCTAAATATTCTGTATATTCTTCCTCAAGCCCCAGCCTGTCATATTCTTTTTCTTTGTCCCAGTCTTCCAACCGTATCACCAGGTCAATACTCTGGGTGTCCTTTACGCTAGACACACCGTATAACGTCTTAACATCCACAATTCCAATGCCCCGCAGTTCAATAAAATGTTTCGTAATATCGGGGGCAGACCCCACTAAGGTCTCGTCGCTGACTCTTCTAATCTCCACCGCATCATCTGTGACAAGACGGTGTCCTCTTCTGATTAGCTCAAGCGCCGCCTCTGACTTTCCTATACCGCTCTCACCAGTGATCAGCACCCCTTCGCCAAATATGTCTACCAACACACCGTGCACCGAAATACAGGGGGCAAGTTTTACATTCAGCCACCGGATGATCTCCGCCGTAAATGCAGAAGTTGCTTTTTTACTCATAAGAAGCGGTACCCCATGGGCAATGGCCGTCTCTTTAAACAGCTCATTTGGCTGTAACTCCCGGCAGAAAACAATGGCCGGTATCTCACAAGAAAGGATCCTTTCAAAAATTTCTCTCTGCCTCGCTACTGGAAGGCCTTCCATATAGGTATATTCCACAAAACCGATGATCTGCAGCCTAGTAGCTTCAAAATGTTCAAAATAGCCCGCCATTTGAAGCGCCGGCCTGTTGATATCCGGTTGTGTGATCTTGATCTTGGAAATATCCAATTCCGGCGTCAGATTTTCCAATTTCATCTTTTCAATAATCATTTCCAGTTTCACACTTGCCATACCCTTGCTCCTTTTTCACTTCCGCCTTTTTGCTGATTATAACACACAAAATCCCTAACCTCAATAGCCCCCATCCCCATGAAAAAACTGATAGATTCCTTTTGCCACGGATTCCGGAATCTCATCCAGCCCTGAGAGCGTTTCCACATCCGCATTTTTTATCTCCTCAATGGATTTAAAACGCCGCATAAGCGCTTTCCTTCTGGAGGGACCTACACCCGGAATCTCATCCAGCACAGACGTTACCTGTGCTTTGGAACGCAGGGATCTGTGATACTCGATGGCAAACCGGTGAGCCTCATCCTGGATCCTGGTGATCAGTTTAAACCCCTCTCCGCTCCTGTCTATTTGAATTTCTTTATTATGGAAATACAATCCTCTGGTATTATGGTTATCGTCCTTTACCATGCCGCATACCGGAATATCCAGTCCAAGTTCATCAAGCACTTGAAGAGCAATATTTACCTGTCCCTTTCCCCCATCCATAAGAAGAAGATCCGGAAATTTCGTGAAACTGCCAAAATCATTTTCCAGTTTCTTCTCGGAAAGTTCTTTCTGTTCCTCCATCCCATGAAGAAACCGTCTGGTCAAAACCTCCTTCATACAGGCATAGTCGTCCGGTCCCGACACTGTCTTTATTTTAAACTTGCGGTAATCGCTTTTTTTGGGTTTCCCTTTCTCATACACAACCATAGATCCTACATTGGCAAAACCGCTGATATTGGAAATATCAAACGCTTCCATCCTGTTTACCTCGGACAGTCCTAAAAGCCCAGCGATTTCCTTAACGGCTCCAATCGTCCGTCCCTCTTCCCTTCTGATCCTCTCTTTATCCTGAGATAAAACCAACATGGCATTTTTGGCAGCAAGTTCCACCAGTTTTTCTTTTGAACCGATCCTGGGAACTTTCAGATATACCCTGCCTCCCTTTCGCCCGGTCAGCCATTTCTCAATGACCTCCATATCCTCAATTTCTTCCTGCAGCATCAGTTCTCTGGGAATAAACGGCGTCCCGGCATAAAACTGCTTTACAAAATCCAGCAGAATCTGGGATCTGGAAATTCCTGACACATGTGTCATGTAAAAATGTTCTCTCCCGATCAATTTTCCGTCCCTGATAAAAAATACCTGTACCACCGCATCCTGTTCATCTGCCGCCAATGCAATGATATCTTTGTCCTCTCCATCACTGCCTTCCATTTTCTGCTTCGATGCAACCTGTTTCACACTTTGATACAGATCCCTGTAGCGTATCGCCTCCTCAAACTCCAAGTTTTCGGAAGCCTGCTGCATCTTCTGCTCCAGCTCTTTTAAGGTATCCTGATAACTTCCATTTAAAAAATCAAGGGCCATTTTTACCTTCCGCTGATATTCTTCTTTGGTTACCAGCCCCTGGCAAGGCGCCAGACACTGCTTAATATGGTAATTCAGACATGCCCGGTCATTTCCACAGTCCTTAGGCAGACTGCGGTTACAGGTCCTCAACTGATAAAGCTTATTCATTAACTCTATGGTATCCTTCACTGCCCCTGCACTGCTGTAAGGTCCAAAGTACCTGGAATGGTCTTTTTTCATCTGCCGCGAAAACAAAACCCTTGGAAAATCCTCTGATACTGTCACTTTAATATATGGATACGTCTTATCATCTTTTAGCATTGTATTATATTTCGGACGATGTTCCTTGATTAAATTATTTTCCAGCACCAAAGCCTCCAGCTCTGAATCTGTAACGATATATTCAAAACGGCTGATCAAGGAAACCATTTTATCGATCTGAGGACCTCTTCCAATATTTTTACGGAAATAAGACCTTACTCTGTTATGCAGGTTGACCGCTTTTCCCACATAAATAATCTCATCCCTGTCATCGTGCATGATATATACTCCCGGACAATTAGGAAGTTTTTTCAGTTCTTCCTGGACATCAAACATATTATCCCCCTATTTTCTTATAAGCCAACAACCCCGCAGCAAGCTGCGGGGTATTTTCATTTCCTTTACTTATTTAAGATCCAGCGTCGAATTGGAGAACCGCCCTCTCACTGCATTTCCACTGTCGTCATTCTCATGATCCGTATTGCTGCCTTCCTCTTTCAAAGGCTTCTGTTGATCTTCTGCCAAAGAAACGTCATGGTCAAAAAAAGTATCCTTTTTCTCACCCAAAAAATCTTCCTGATCCCCCTCAGACTCAAAATTCTTTTTCTTGTCCTTGCCAGGATCTTCTTTTGTTTCCTCAGGCTCCGGAAGTCCCTTTTCAGCGCGGTAAATCTTCATAAATTCCTTACCGCTAATGGTTTCCTTCTCGATCAGATGGGCGGCAAGCTTATCCATGACCTCCCGGTTGCCAGATAGAAGTTCTTTCGCCTCCTCATAACACCGCTTTAATGTTTCCATCACTTCCGTATCCACATCCGCTGCCGTCCTGTCACTACAGGTAAGCCGTGCACCGCCGCCTAAATATTCACTTTCCACAGTGGCAAGACCCATAAGGCCGAACCGTCTGCTCATTCCGAAACGGGTGATCATATTTGTAACAATATTGGTAGCCTGCTCAATATCATTTGCCGCCCCTGTAGTCACATTGCCAAATACAATCTCTTCAGCCGCACGCCCCCCTAACAGGCTTACCAGCCTGTCATGAAGTTCCGCCTCCGTCTGCAAGTACTTCTCTTCTTCCGGCACATGCATCACATATCCCAATGCTCCCATAGTCCTTGGAACAATGGTAATTTTCTGAACCGGTTCGGAATTCTTCTGTAACGCACTGATCAGCGCATGCCCTACTTCATGATAAGACACAATTTTTCTTTCTTCCGCGCTCATAATGCGGTCTTTCTTTTCCTTACCCACAAGAACCTGTTCTACCGCATCGAACAAATCTTTTTGCGTCACATACTCCCTGCCATGCTGCACCGCATTGATCGCGGCTTCATTGATCATGTTTGCCAGATCTGCGCCTACTGCTCCGCTGGTGGCAAGTGCAATCTCATCCAGATCCACACTTTCAGCCAAATGTACATCCTTTGCATGCACTTTTAAGATTTCAACACGCCCTTTCAGATCCGGTTTATCCACGATAATCCTCCGGTCGAAACGCCCCGGACGGAGCAGTGCTTTATCCAGAATCTCCGGCCTGTTGGTAGCCCCCAGCACCAGAATACCTTTAGAGGTATCAAAACCATCCATCTCTGAAAGAAGCTGGTTTAACGTCTGTTCCCGCTCTTCATTGCCGCCCCCGTATTTACTGTCACGGCTTCTGCCAATCGCGTCGATCTCATCGATAAAGATAATACAGGGTGCATTCTTTGTCGCTTCCTTAAACAGATCCCTTACCCGGGATGCGCCCACGCCTACATACAATTCTATAAAGTCCGATCCAGACAAAGAAAAGAAGGGAACTTTCGCTTCGCCTGCAACCGCCTTGGCAAGCAGCGTTTTACCCGTTCCAGGAGGCCCTACCAGTAATGCCCCTTTCGGAAGCTTTGCCCCAATCTTACTGTATTTGCCCGGATTGTGCAAAAAGTCCACAACTTCCTGTAAAGATTCCTTTGCCTCATCTTCGCCTGCAACGTCCTTAAAAGTAATCCCCGTCTCCCGCTGTACATAGACCTTAGCGTTACTCTTTCCTACCCCCATAGGACCGCCGCCCTTTGACATTTTCCGGAACAAAAAAACCAAAAACACCCACATGATGATAAACGGAAATACATAAGATAGCAAAAAGCTGATTACGGCGCTGGTGCCGTCCGCCACCTGTCCTTTCACTTCCACATCATATTCCAATAGCCTTGCCGTCAGCGTATCATCATCTTCGATCTTGCCGGTATAATAAGACACAGACGGATTCATCCCGTACAGATAAAGGAAGGGATTTGCTGCTTCTTTTTCCGCTTTTGGCTGGATATAGAGCCTGTCACCGCCTATGACAACAGCCTCCACCTTTTTTTCATCCAGCATAGTGATAAATTCGTTGTAAGATACTTCCTGCTCCGAACCTCCTGTAAGCAGCTTCACAAAGGAACTGATCAGCAGCAAAGAAATAAGCGCTGCAATGAGAAACATGACAATATTCTGTTTTCTTGGGTCTTTTCCTCCGTTGCCGTTATTGCCATTTCCGCCACTTCCGTTTCCGTTTGGCGCTCCCCCATTTCCACCTGTTCCCCCGTCATACTTGTTTAGATTGTTTTCACTCATTGAATTAATTACTCTTTCCTTTTATTATTGGTTCGCTGGTCAAATCAATCCCCAGCTTTTTGAACGTATTGATATCCACATTGGACAGCATCCCTGAGGTATGCACCTGACATCCTTTCAGTTTCGGCAATTGTTCCAATGCCTTCTTTGCATTTGCATCCGTTAGTGCGGAAATGGAAAGCGCGATCAGCACCTCATCCGTATGCAGCCTTGGGTTTTTTCCCCCCAAATATTTTGTTTTCAATTCCTGGATGGGGCCAATAGCCTCCGGAGAAATCAGGTGGGTATCATGATCCACATCCCCCAAATATTTTAATGCGTTAAGAAGCAGCGCCGCTGACGCACCAAGAAGATCCGAGGTTTTGGAAGTAATGATTGTGCCATCAGAAATCTCGATTGCAGCAGTAGGAACCCCTAATTCCTGCTCACGGTCTTTCGCTGCCACCGTTACCTTCCGGTCGTCTGTGGTGATCTTTGCCTGCTTCATCAAAAGCTCGATTTTATATACTTCATTTTCACTAGCTTTTTCTTTCACCACCCCATTCATCGCCGCGTAGTAACGGCGGATAATCTCCATATGGGACGCTTCTCTGCACGCCTCATCATCTACAATACAGTTTCCCGCCATGTTGACACCCATGTCGGTAGGCGATTTATAAGGGTTTTCCCCATAAATCCCCTCAAATATAGCATTTAACACAGGAAAAATCTCTATATCACGGTTATAATTTACCGTAGTTTCACCATAGGCTTCCAGATGGAAAGGGTCGATCATATTGATATCATTCAAATCGGCAGTTGCCGCTTCATAGGCAAGGTTGACCGGATGCTTTAACGGGATGTTCCAAATTGGAAAAGTCTCATATTTGGCATATCCGGCTTTTATCCCTCTTTTATTATCGTGATAAAGCTGGGACAGACAAGTCGCCATCTTCCCACTGCCCGGCCCTGGAGCCGTGACCACCACAAGAGGTCTGGTGGTTTCAATATATTCATTCCTTCCATATCCTTCATCGCTGACAATCAGCGGGATATTAGAAGGATAGCCTTCTATGGTATAATGAAGGTAAACCTTGACATTTTTCTTTTCTAATTTTTCTTTAAATACTGCCGCACCCATCTGTCCTGCATAATGGGTCAATACAACGCTTCCTACATAAAGCCCCCGGTTTTCAAACTCTTTCATCAGCCTGCGTACATCTTCATCATAAGTAATTCCCAGATCGCCCCGTACTTTATTCTTTTCAATGTCGGCCGCATTGATCACAATGACGATCTCCGCCCTGTCGGAAAGTTTCATCAGCATACGCAGTTTACTGTCCGGCTCAAAACCCGGCAATACCCTTGACGCATGAAAATCATCAAAAAGCTTTCCCCCAAACTCCAAATATAGCTTATCGCCAAATTTCCCTATCCTCTCTTCAATATGCTGCGACTGCATTTTAATATATTTTTCATTATCAAATCCAACCCTCATACTTCAAACCTGTCCATTTCCCTGTATTTCTTTTGTCTGCACATATCGCTTTTAATTGTAGCACAGCTTTTCCGATTATTCCATAAAAAAGAAATGAACGAATATCAAAATTTTATAAAGTTGACATTTTTCTTTGCCAGTGCTAATATTTTATTGTCAAAGCAAAGGCGCTATGAGAAAACTCGTAGCGCCTTTTTGTGGTACCGGAAAATACCCGCAGCGGTACTACAATACTTTTGCCTTGCAAAGGAAAACATCACCAGAAGAAGGAGCGCTTATGTCAGTAAAGTATGTATTTGTAACAGGCGGTGTGGTATCAGGATTAGGGAAGGGGATCACAGCGGCCTCTTTAGGCAGACTGCTGAAAGCCCGGGGATACAAAGTGACCATGCAGAAGTTTGATCCCTATATCAATATGGATCCTGGCACCATGAACCCTATCCAGCACGGTGAAGTTTTTGTTACGGAAGACGGAACGGAAACCGATTTGGATCTGGGTCACTACGAAAGATTTATCGATGAAAACTTAGATAAAAATTCTAATGTAACCACCGGAAAAATTTATTGGTCTGTACTGCAAAAAGAACGCCGCGGAGATTATGGCGGCGGAACCGTCCAGGTCATCCCCCATATTACCAATGAGATTAAAAACCGTTTTTACCGCCATTTTTCTGATAACGAAACCAAAATCGCTATTATCGAGATCGGCGGGACCGTAGGCGATATTGAAAGCCAGCCTTTTCTGGAATCCATTCGTCAGTTTCAACATGAAGTGGGACGGGAAAATGCGATTTTGATCCATGTAACCCTGATTCCCTACCTGAAGACCTCTCAGGAGATGAAGACCAAGCCTACCCAGGCAAGCGTCAAAGAACTGCAAAGTATGGGAATCTGGCCCGACATCATCGTATGCCGCAGCGAACATCCCTTAGATCAGGGAATCAAAGACAAGATTGCCCTGTTTTGTAACGTTCCCGGCAGTCACGTCCTTCAAAACCTGGATGTGGAGTATTTGTATGAAGTCCCCCTTGCCATGGAAAAAGAACGTTTAGCCCATGTTGCCTGTAAGTGCCTGCACTTAGAATGCCCAAAGCCCCACCTGGGGGACTGGAAAACCATGGTAGAAGCCCTCCATTCTCCCTCCGGAGAGGTGACAATCGCACTGGTTGGAAAATATGTACAGCTTCATGATGCTTATATCAGCGTTGCGGAAGCTTTAAAACACGGTGGCATTGCAAACCGCGTCACCATAAATATCCATTGGATTGACTCCGAAACCCTTACAAAGGAAAATGCGGATGAACTTCTTCGTAATGTTGACGGCATTCTCGTCCCAGGCGGCTTCGGCTCCCGGGGAATTGAGGGAAAGATCAGCGCCATCAGCTATGCCAGAACGTGCCAGATCCCATTCCTTGGTTTATGTCTGGGTATGCAGCTTTCTATTGTGGAATTTGCCCGCAATGTGATCGGTTATCAGGACGCACACAGCATAGAGCTTGACCCAGCCACCACCCATCCGGTGATCGCGCTGATGCCGGAACAAAACGGCGTAAAAAACATTGGAGGCACCCTTCGGCTTGGTTCTTATCCCTGTGTGTTGGATAAGTCTTCCAAAGCCTATGCGCTTTACGGCAGCGAAACCATTTATGAGCGGCACAGACACCGCTATGAGGTGAACAACGATTACCGCACGTCTCTAACGGAACATGGCATGATGCTCTCCGGTATTTCACCAGACGGCCGGATCATAGAAATGTGTGAATTACCGGATCATCCGTTTTTCCTTGCTACCCAAGGCCATCCGGAACTAAAATCGCGCCCCAACAAGCCGCACCCTTTGTTTCAGGGGTTTGTGAAAGCGGCTGTGGAGCGCAGTCCAATTGCTTATCTTTGCGAAACGTAAAGCGATTGTCTCCCTCTAATTCGCGCTGCTTGGCAATCGCTGACTATGTTTTTGGCAAAAAGACGAAAGACTGTATATCTTTTAATCTTATCGGTTCTTCATAGCCAAAGAAAAGATATCCATTTTCCTCATCCATGCCACCCGTATAAAAATAAAGTTCCCCATCAAACTCAAGATCCGCCTCAGACGTGCCTGCCCGAAGTGGAATTTCGGCAACCCTCCATCTTTCTCCATTTTTCATCTCTATTGCCAATATTCCACCCTCCTTTTTTCCCGGAATTCCATCCTCACAAATAATTTTCATGGAATGGGGAGAAACCAAAACCTTGATTTTCCCTATCATGCTATCCACCAAATATTTTTCCGCCTGCTCATACTTCACCAAATCTGACGAAAACGTGCCGATCGGCGTTCCGTCTGATCCTAACCAAAGGGTCAGCGCATTGTCTATTGTCTGATTATAAACTCCCAGCTCAGTAATCCGGATCCCGTCCTTCCCCACATCCCTACTTTCAATTCTGCCAGCCATCCCTCCACTCACCAGATTTGCATATTCTCTTTCCACCCCTTCACTGACCGATTCGTCAGAACAGACATGGACGACTAATTTCAAAAAATCCGTCTCTTTACAGGCGATTGCTTCCTTCAGAGTAAATTCACATCCCTCAGAATAAAGGACACTTCCTTCTCTGGGAACTTCCTTCCTCTGTGTCAGGAAACAAGCCGCTGTCAGAAAGATCAGCCCTGCTGCCCCCACAATCACTCCAAAAGCCGGTTTTTTGTAATAAAGCACTCTCCTGATCCTGCTTTTCACCCCTGCTTCTCCAAAAGCCGTGGAATGCCCAAAAATGGATCTTCCGCCTAAGGAGCAGCAAAGAAGCGCCTTAGAATAACCTACTTTATGTTCTTCCCCCATGTTGCGGATCACCTGTTCATCACAGGCAAATTCCATATCCCGTGAAAACAAAACATAGGCGATCCATATAAGCGGATGAAACCAATAAACGATCAAAAGCAAACATGACGCCCATTTCGCCAAATGATCTCTCCTGCCCTGGTGTACTTTTTCATGAGCAACCACATAAGGAATCACCTCCGGTTCCAATGTGGCAGGCAGATAGATGCGGGGATGGATGATTCCCATCAAAAAGGGAGTATCAATCTCATCACATAAATAAATCTTCTCCCCTTCCCACTGCGCCGGCACTGCCATCTTTACCTTCATCCTGAGTTTTTGACCGCTCCACAAAAAATACCCTGACAGGAAAACAAGTCCTGCAAACCACACATATCCGCCAAGGTCAAAGAGATCAGGTTTGTCCCCCCTCAATTGATCATTTGTCCCAGTCTGCCGGTTAACTTTCCGGTCTGTTTCCTCAAATCCCCTATCTATGACAGCCATATCCTGGCGCTCTGCACTATCCATCATCACTTGTTTTGCGGGAAATATTCCAAAAGATGATTCTAGGGAAAATGGAAACAGCAGCCGCAATCCTACTAAGATCCATAAAAAGCAGACCATGCTGCGGGGCGCTTTGTGCAAAAAAACTCTCACCACCATAACTGCTAAAACGAAAATACCTGCCATCACACCCGAATGGTACACCAACTGAAAAATCCCTCTCATGATACCCTCCTGCACGCTACCTGTCCTGCGCCTTATACTGGTCAATTAAACTTTGGATTTCTTCTATCTCCTCCTTGCTTAAATTTTTCTGGCTTGCAAAAGCGGCTATAAAAGCAGGAAGGGATCCGGAAAAATTTTTTTCTACCACCTCTGCACTTTCCCTTGCCTGTATTTCTTGCCTGGAAACCAGTGAGGTGACTATTGCATTTTCCGATCTGATCACTCCTCTTTCCGTAAGTCTTTTTATGACCGTATATGTAGTAGACTTTTTCCATTCCAGCCTTTCATAACACAGCTTTGCCAGTTCACTGCTGGAAACAGGCTCCTTCTCCCATAATATTTCGCAAAAACGGTACTCACTTTCAAAAACTTTTGGTGTCATCTCTTCCTCCCTGGAAATAAAAAATATAAAAGCAAAAGGTCTAATGCATTAGACTTGCTATTATTCTAACGCATTAGACCTTTTCTGTCAATCTTTTTGCTTTCACCCCGTGAAAAAAGCTACATCCTTGCATTCTCTACATTTTCTTTAAACCACTGATAAGCCAATTCCACGCCCTCTTCAAGTTCTATCTTATGGGTCCACCCCAATCCATGAAGTTTCTCTACACTGGTAAGCTTCCTTGGCGTTCCGTCAGGCATGTCACGGTTCCAGATAATCTCCCCCTGGTAGCCCACTACCCGCTGCACGATTTCAGCAAGTTCTTTGATCGTGACTTCCTTTCCTGTCCCAATATTCACATGCTGTTCTCCATTATAATTTTCCAGAAGGAATACACAGGCATCCGCCATATCATCTACATAGAGAAATTCCCGAAGCGGTGTTCCTGTACCCCAAAGTTCTACCGAAGGAGCCTGATTCACCTTCGCCTCATGAAATTTACGGATCATGGCCGGCATCACATGGGAGCCCTGTAAATCGTAATTATCATACGGGCCATACAGATTTGTAGGCATACAGCTAATGAAATCATCCCCATACTGTCTTTTATAAAATTTACACATTTCAAGTCCTGCAATCTTGGCAACGGCATATGCCTCGTTTGTTTCCTCAAGTGGGCCTGTCAAAAGAGCATCTTCCGGAATTGGCTGGGGCGCCATCCTGGGATAGATACATGTGCTTCCGAGAAACAATAGCTTTTTCACCTGATACCGGTGGCAGCATTCAATCACATTGCACTGTATCTGCATATTTTCATAGGCAAAATCTGCCGGCGATGTATTGTTTGCATTGATTCCCCCCACTTTTGCCGCGGCAAGCACTACCGCATCCGGCTTTTCCTGTTCAAAGAAAGCCCTCACCATGACCTGATCCGTCAGATCCAGCTCTTTGTGGGTCCTGCCCACCACATTGGAATATCCTTTTTCTCTAAGGCTCCTGACTATGGCGCTTCCAACCAGGCCCCTGTGTCCTGCCACATAGATCTTATCTGTTTTTTTCATTGTATCCTCCCTTTTTAAGAATGTATTACGTCTTTAAATCCTTCTTCAATCTTTTTCCCCCGGAAAATATCCTCTGCCTTTACTGGCGATGCCGGAAAAGCGCTATACCCTGTCTGATCCCCGGAACGTGGGTAATAAAATGTATAGCCGTGAATCTCATAAGCTACTGTATCATAGTTATCATAATCTTTCTGCAATATCAGGTAGTCTGCTGACCCCTGACGGTATAACTCCATCCCAAAAGTTCCTGTCTTATACAGACAGATGATCGTCATCAGTACTGCAAAAATCTTGAACCGGTCCGTATGCGGTGAGATCTTTAAGTAGAGATACCCCCATGTGACTACCGGAACAAGCCACAAAAAGATACAGCCATAGCGGATCAAAGGCGCGCTAAAAAGCCAAAAAAGAAAACATACCATAAGCACAACTGCCATATGGAGATAGCCATACATTTCTCTTTTTCTTTTCCAGATCCCATAAACTATAAATATTGCCAACAGGAAAACGCCACTGAAAGCCAGCACAAGAAAAACTTTATTGACACCCTCAAGTCCAGCCGTCCACCCAGGAAACCAACTGCTCACAGGTTCCCCATATCTTGCTACATCCGAATATCCTCTTCCCCATACCTGTATTTCTTTTGCATCATAATCTGCCATACCTTTGGGAATCTTAAAATCAACATCAAATAAATCGACTGCCGTAAAAGGATAGACCAGCCACCCTGATAAGATCACATTCCTCACGAAAAAAGGCACGATCGCAAATGCTCCCATACCGAGAAACAGTAAGATCTCCTTCCCCCGTCTTTCTTTTATCATCTGCACGGCAGGCTTGAATGCCAACAAAAGGATCAGCGCCCCTGAAAGCTTGATGCTGACCACAATCACTGCCATAACACAGAGCATTGCATAAGGCGCGAAAGACTTTTCGTCCCGTTCTAAAAGCTCCATCCACCGGATCACAATAAAAAAAACCAAAAGAACCATAAAATAATCTGATGCCGGAGAGATCATTTCATCAAAAATATTGAGAAGATAGTAGATCCCCATGATCCTCGTAAAATCTGAAAGACATGGAGTGTGCAAAATTCCTTTCCAAAATATCTCACTACAGACTAACGCAAGCAAAAAAGCCAGAAAACCTACACAGCAATGGTAGGATTGTCCCCCCAAAAAAGACATACTATATAGCGCGGATAAACAAAAACCTGCACTGTTATATGCCAGTCTGCTATGAAGATTTCCCAATCCTGGCACAACGCCATATTCTTCAATCCACCGGATACTCTGTGCATGGTATAGTCCGGTGTCGTAATGGATATATCCCCGGGAAGTTCCATAGGCAAACAGAACAAACAAAAACAAGATCACCAGGATCCTATGAGGCGTTACTGTAAGCCGAAAGTTATGAACCTGCTTCGCAAAGTCTTTCCGAAACAAAAGAATACACAGAATGCAGGCAAAGAGCAAAACCACATTGGCTAACAGTCCAACTTTCCCCCAAATGCTGAATACCTGTGCATATACAATCATGACTCCAATGCCAGCATACAGGTAATCTATTTTTCTTTTGCACTTAAATTTTGTCCACCGTGAAACTGCCCTTATGCACAGATAGCCTGCTACATAACAGGTAAAAAGCATATACAGCCAGATCAAAATCACAGAAATCATTTACTTATGCCTCGTTATGACCATTATCCTTTGAAACCTTTTCCTTATATTCTTCACAACTCATTCCGGCGATTTTCCTTAAATCCGCATCCATCATCATTGCCGTCAAAGCTTTAAAGTCCACGTCACGTTTCCATCCCAGCTCTTTTTCCGCCTTTGCAGGATTTCCCCATAGGAACTCTACCTCTGCCGGCCGGTAAAACTCCGGGTTCACATCCACAAAAAGCCGTCCCGTTCTGGCATCATATCCCTTTTCATTGACCCCGGTTCCTTCCCATCTGATCTTAATCCCCAACTCATTAAAGGCAGTTTCCACAAACTCCCTGACCGTATGGGTTTCATTCGTAGCAAGCACATAATCACTGGGCTTATCCTGCTGCAGCATCATCCACATACCCTTTACATAATCCCCCGCAAATCCCCAGTCACGCTTTGCATTCATATTTCCCAGAGAAAGCTTTTCCTGTTTTCCGGCGATCATATTGGCAATCGCCAACGTAATTTTTCTGGTAACGAAATTTTCCCCTCTTCTGGGTGACTCATGGTTAAATAAAATTCCATTGCAGGCAAACATCTGATATGATTCCCTGTAATTTACCGTAATCCAATAAGAATAAAGCTTTGCAGCCCCGTAAGGACTCTTGGGGTAAAAAGGTGTTGTCTCACTTTGAGGCGCCGTTTCCGGGATCCCGCCAAACAGCTCTGATGTGGATGCCTGATAATACCGGCAGTTTCCTCCATTTACCCGGATAGCCTCCAACAGCTTAAGAGTGCTGACTCCTGTCGCCTCAGCCGTATATTCCGGAACCTCAAAAGATACCCCAACATGGGACTGCGCCGCAAGGTTATACACCTCTGTAGGGCGTATCTCTGAAACCAGTCTCATCAAATTGCTGGAATCCGTGGTATCTGCAAAATGTAAGAAAAATTTCACCTTATGGTAATCTGAATGAATCAAGTGGTCAATCCGTGACGTATTGCTGATACTGTGCCGGCGAACCAATCCGTGTACTTCGTAGCCTTGCTCTAATAAAAACTCTGCCAAATAGGATCCGTCCTGACCTGTAATACCTGTAATAAGCGCTATTCTCTGCATAAAATCCTCCATCTGTTTATATGATATTTCCCGTGATTAGTGCAATCAAGATTCCCAGGATTGCCCCCATCAGCACCTGCAGCGGCGTATGTCCCACGAGTTCCTTTAGTTTCGCTTCGGCGCTGATCTCTTTTCCCATATTCGTAAATATTTCCAGCATTTCATTCAGCACACGCCCCTGGATCCCTGTTTCCCGGCGTACACCCATGGCGTCATACATGACAATAATAGCAAGCATTGCCGCTATGGCAAACTCAAAACTTCCGCCGCCATATTCCATCCCCGTTGCAACTGCAAGGGCACACACCGTCGATGAATGGGAACTGGGCATCCCTCCGCCGCCCACCATCCGTTCCGCTACAAACTGCTTGTTGATGATCGTATAAATCATGGTTTTCAGCACCTGGGCGACCAGCCATCCAAGGGCGGCCGACATAAATATCCGGTTGTGTGATAACTCAGCTAAAAAGTTCATTTTTCAAGTATACCTCTATGGCATCATGCCAATCTGCAAATTTGTAATCTGTAGTAAGCTTCAACATATAGTTTTCCAAAATAGAATAAGCTGGCCGCGGCGCTTTCGCGCCAAACTCCTTGGTCGTGATCCCTTCCACCTGGGTATTCCTTTTGGCGATCCTGAATATTTCCCTGGTAAAATCCGCCCAAGAGCAGCTTCCTTCACAGGTAGCATGAAACAACCCGTAATTTTCTGTAAAAAGCAGATAAGCAATTGCCCCCGCCAGCTCTTTTGTGCTGGTAGGACTTCCCACCTGGTCATTCACTACCCGCACCTTTTCATTGGTTTCCGACAGCCGAAGCATCGTCCTGACAAAGTTTTTCCCATCCCCGTAAAGCCATGCCGTCCGCAGGATAAAATACCGGTCTGCAAAATCCTTCACCATATTTTCCCCTGCAAGCTTTGAAGCGCCATAAACCCCCTGGGGATCTGTTCGATCAAATTCAAGATACGGTCTTTTCCCTTTACCGTCAAACACATAATCTGTCGAAATATGGATCAGTTTCGCCCCTGTTTCCCTGGCGGCTATACTCAAATTCTTAGGTCCAACAGCATTAATTCGATATGCATTATCTACGTCCGTCTCACAGGCATCCACAGCAGTATGGGCTGCACAATTGATGATGGCATAAGGTTTTACCTCCCTTGCCAAACGAACCACCTGATCTATGCTGGTAATATCTAATTCCGCCACATCTGTATTTACAAATTCGATCTCAGAATTTCCCTGTAGTTCTAAATTGATCGCACGTCCCAACTGTCCGTTGCAGCCTGTCACGATAATTTTTTTCATAGCTTGTCAACTTCCTTTCATCAATCTGTTTATTATTGTACCCTTTAAATCATTTTAAGACAAGTATTTATAAAATTTCCCCACCAATTGACAGTATTGTTTTCTTATTTGTAATAATTTCTTAATAATTTTGTATAACTTTTTACACAAATTGCTAGTGACTACCCTTTCCCCTTATGCTATAATAATAACCGTGTGGTTTGACAACCGTCACGATATTTTAAGATACGAAAGTGAGGAATTATTGATGAAAAGATTACAAGTTCTTTTTCTTGTAGCCTTATCTTCATCCCTCTTATTATTCGGCTGTGGAGACAAAGAAGAAGATGCGATACAACCTGTTGTTGTAGAGCCTATTGTCGATTCCCAGCCTGAACCGGAAGAAGAGGAACCAAATGAGGCTGAAGAAACCGAGGAGGAAAAAGACGTTCCCCCTGAAGAAGGAATGGTACGCAGTACTCTTACTAATGAGTGGATCAGCGGTGACCTGGAAGACGCAAGGCCTATTGCCGTTATGAGTCCGAACGACTCTAACGCATTGCCCCATTACAACTTTTCCAAGGCAGACCTTCTTTATGAGTGTCCTGTAGAAGGTGGCATCACCAGAAGCATGGCTGTCTTTAAGGATTGGGAATCCCTTGACCGGATCGGAAACGTAAGAAGCAGCCGTGACTATTTTGTATACTGGGCATTAGAATGGGATTCCATTTATGTTCATTTCGGCGGTCCTTTTTATATCGAAAGTATTATTGAACAGGATAGTACCAATAATATTACCGGATGCGCTTACGGCGCCAGCGGAAAGCACGGCTTATTTGAAGATACTTTTTACCGTTCCAAAGACCGTTCCGCCCCGCAGAATGCTTATGCAAGCGGCGAAAGCATCAACAAAGCAATTGATAAGTTTGGATACTCTAAGACCTACCGCGACGACTACCATGATCCGGATCATTTCAAATTTGCATCCTCTGACCAGCCCAATACCTTAGAACAATACAGTGATGCTGTCAGTGCAAAAGAATTAGACTTATCAAAGGCATATCCTATTACCAAAACTGCTTTTACATATGACGAAGGGGATGGGTTATATTACCGCTCCATGTACGGCAAACCGGATGTGGATGCTGCAAACGATAATCAACAGCTTGCATTTAAAAATATTTTTGTACAATTTACCTATCATGAAGTCAGGGACCAGAAAGGTTATCTATCCTTCCAGTGCCATGATACCACCAGAGAGGGCTATTACTTTACAAACGGTAAGGCTATCCCTGTATCCTGGAAAAAGACTTCCGACTATGAACCTACAAAATATTATGATGCTGATGGAAATGAAGTAGAAATTAACACGGGTAAGACTATGATCTGTATTGTAAAAGACGGCGATACCATTAGTGTTGACGGAACTGCATTAAAATAGCCAATCATATTGTATGGAGAGGGAAATCATGATGAAAAAATTACAAATACTTGTTTTGATAACCCTGTCAACGTTATTCTTATTATCTGGCTGTAAGAAAACGGAAGAATCTCCGGATATTGCTTTACAGCCTATAACCACTTCTACTCCATCTCCCGTGGAAAACACGGATGCGGAGACAGAAACAGAAACTCAGACACCTGAACCTGCTGCAGACGATACACCACCTGCAGCGGGTATGGTAAAAAGCCGTATCACAAACGAATGGGTTCCCGAAAAGATAGCAAATCGCCGTCCAGTCGCCATTATGATCCCCAACACCAAAACCGCCAGCCAATATGGGCTGTCAACTGCAGATGTACTTTATGAGTGTAATGTAGAATCTGGCATTACGCGCCTTATGGGTATCTGGGAAAACTGGGACGACCTTGATAAAGTCGGAAATGTCAGAAGCAGCCGTGATTATTTCCTGTACTGGTCTTTTGAATGGGATGCATTCCATGTACATTATGGCGGCCCATTTTATATGGATGATCTGCTGGCCAGGAAAGATACGGATCATATTAATCTGAATATTGATATTTCTAAAACTTATCACTTCCGTGATATTGCGAAAAATGATTTTGATAATGCTTTTACCGATTCAGCCCTAATCAAAAAGTACATTGAAGATAGAAATTATTCCCTGACATACCGGGCTGATTATTCGGATGAACGGCACTTTTTATTTGCCCCTAACTCCGATCCCAATACCCTGGCCCAGTACGAAAACTCAATTGCTGCGGCGATGGTTGATATGTCCATTGCCTATCCGCTTACTAATTGTTATTTTCAGTATAATGAAGAGACCGGCCTTTATGACAGATACCAGCATCTGTCCGGTGAGCGGGAAGGTCCTCATATGGATCTGGCTACCAACACACCTCTTGCTTTTAAAAATCTATTGATCCAAAATACCTACTATGAGATTCGTGATGAAAAGGGGTATCTTTCCTTCCAATGTCACGACACAACCCGGGACGGATGGTTTTTTACTAACGGCAGAGGCATTCATGTAAATTGGGAAAAAACCTCAGACTATAGCTCTACCAGATATTATGATGATGATGGAAATGAGATCCAATTTAATACGGGTAAAACCATGATCTGCATTTTAGAGGATGGAGACAGTTTCCAGGTAAACGGTAAAGCTGTTGTTAATCCTTAACGAAAAAGAACTGCCATTGGCAGTTCTCTTTTTATTTTATTTATGTCCCAGCTCCATCCGGTTAACCGCTGAGAAGATTGCCCTTACGGAAGCTCTGGTAATGTTGGAGCTGACTCCTACGCCGTAGGTAACTCTTCCACTGTCCGAATCAAGCAGATGGATGTATGCTGCCGCCTGGGAATTGGAACCGCTCTGCAACGCATGCTCCTCATAATCCAACACTTTGATGGCCACATCCAGTTCCTGCTGAATTCCTCTCTGAACCGCATCAATAGGCCCATTCCCCACTGCCTCAAAAGATTTCTCCACACCTGCATCTGTATAAACGACCAAAACCTTTGTGTCGAATTCCGATTGAATCTCGCCACTCAAGTCATCCACCTTCAGCTTGCGGAAATGAATCGGTTCCTTTTTATCCAAATATTCCTGGCGGAAGGCTGCCATGATCTCATCCGGTGAAACTTCACCCTGTTTTTCAGATATATCCTGAATCACATTTGCAAATTCCTTATGCATCCCTTTAGGAAGCTTAAAACCAAAATAAGTATCCATTATAAAGGCTACGCCACCCTTACCGGACTGTGAATTGATGCGGACAATCGGTTCATACTCTCTGCCAATATCAGAAGGATCAATAGGCAGATACGGAACCTGCCAAATCTGGCTTTCCCTTTCTTTCATCGCCTTCACACCTTTATTGATGGCATCCTGATGGGAACCAGAAAATGCAGTGAACACCAGCTTTCCGGCATAAGGATGCCGTGGGTGCACCTGAAGCTTACAACATCTCTCATAGATCTCTATGATCTCATTTACCTTCTCTATATGTAATTCAGGATCAATTCCCTGGGAAAACATATTATATGCAATGTTTAGCACATCTACGTTTCCAGTTCTCTCTCCATTCCCAAACAACGTCCCTTCCACACGCTGTGCGCCTGCCAGCATAGAAAGCTCTGCAGAAGCCACGCCTGTTCCCCGGTCATTATGGGGGTGTACACTTAAAATGATGCTTTCCCTGTCCTTAAAATGCCGATCCATCCACTCGATCTGATCCGCATACACATTAGGCGTATTCATCTCTACGGTAGAGGGCAGGTTAATGATAATAGGATTTTCCTTTGTCGCCCCCCAAGTCTCCTGCACCGCCGTACAGATCTCCAGTGCAAAATCAAGCTCGGTTCCGGTAAAGCTTTCCGGAGAATACTCCAAAATAATTTTTCCCGGGAACTTCTCTGCCTGCTCTTTCACCATCAATGTCCCCTGGACTGCGATATCTATGATCTCTTTCCTGTCCATTCCAAAAACCACATCTCTTTGCAATGTGGAAGTAGAATTATAGATATGCACGATTGCCTCTTTACATCCCTCGATAGATTGGAACGTACGGTCAATCAGCTCTTTGCGGCACTGGGTAAGCACCTGTACCCGCACATCATCCGGAATCATCTTTCTCTCTATAAGCTGACGCAAAAAATCAAACTCGATCTGGCTGGCTGCCGGAAAACCAATCTCAATTTCCTTAAATCCCAGGCCAATGAGATATTGAAACATTTCAATCTTTTCACTAACCACCATAGGGTCGATCAATGCCTGATTGCCGTCCCTCAAATCAACACTGCACCAGATTGGCGCTTTTTCTATTTCCCTGCAAGGCCATTTTCTCTCCGGATACTCAACCACCGGATTTTTCCTGTAACGTTTATAATTCAGCATTTTCCCATGCCTTTCCGATTATTCGCCTAATCCATTTTCTATTGCTTTTACAAGTGATTCCAATGCTTTTTCCTCGTCCTCACCCTCACAGATAAACTCAATCTCATCCCCGCATTTTACACAGGCTCCCAACACACTAAGCACACTCTTTGCATTTGCCGTGTTTTCCCTGAATGTAAAGGTTATCAATGATTTAAACCGCATTGCTTCCTTACATAAGATTCCTGCCGGCCTAAGATGCAAGCCTGTGGGGTTCTTAATGACCACCTTCTGTCTTACCATGTACCTTCCCTCCAATCAACCTGCCCGTCAAAGCATGATATTCTGAATCAGCTCCGCCAGTTTCTCTGCATCTTCTTCGATCATTTTCTGATCTTTACCTTCTATCATAACCCGTACCAGGGGTTCTGTTCCCGAAGGACGGATCAGCACCCTTCCTTCCCCTGCAAACTTATCCGTAAGGTTCTTGATTGCATCCGCGATCTCTGGATACTCCATATATTTCTCTTTTTTATGGTTGGGCACCTTTGCATTGACAAGAGCCTGAGGCAGCACTTCCATAATTTCTGCCAGTTCAGACAACTTCTTTTCCGTCTCCACCATCACCTTTAAAAGATGAAGTGCACTAAGAAGTCCATCACCAGTAGTATTTTCTTTTAAAAAGATAATATGCCCCGACTGCTCTCCGCCCAGGCTGGCATCAATTTCCTTCATGCGTTCCAGTACATACCTGTCTCCTACTTTGGTCTGTTCCATATGGATTCCATTCTTTTCCGCCATTAGGAAAAATCCCAGATTACTCATAACTGTTGCCACAATGGTATTATTTGCAAGTTCCCCCTTTTCCTTCATATGGTTTCCTACGATTGCCATAATCTGGTCTCCATCCACAATATTCCCCATTTCATCCACAGCCATCAGTCTGTCTGCATCGCCATCAAAAGCAAGGCCAATATCCGCCTTTTCAAACACCACTCTTGCCTGCAATTCCTGCATATGGGTGGAACCACAGTTGGCATTAATATTTGTGCCATCCGGCATATTATGGATAGCTACAATATTTCCGCCTAGTTCTCTTAACGCTTCTACAGATGTATAATACGCTGCCCCTTCTGCACAGTCCACTACAATCTTTAGCCCTGTCAGATCCACTTTCACTGACTGGATGGAATGGTTAATATACTCTTCTCTGGAATCCGTACGATATTTAATCTTCCCTACATTGGGTCCAATAGGAAACTTGATACCATTCATATCACTCTTAATAATCGCTTCAATCTCGTCTTCTAAGGCATCCGGAAGTTTATAACCATTACCGTCAAAAAATTTAATTCCATTAAACTCCACCGGGTTATGGGAAGCAGAGATCACTACCCCAGCGTCTACTTTATATTTCCTTGTCAGATAGGCAACTGCAGGTGTCGGAATGACCCCTACATAAACCGCATTTGCGCCTACGGAACAAATACCCGCCATTAACGCATTCGCTAACATATCTCCGGAAATCCTGGTATCACATCCTACCATGATCGTAGGCTTATGCATATTTTCTTTTGTAAGCACATAGGCTCCCGCCTGGCCAAGCTGCATTGCCAGCAAAGGAGTCAATTCGTCGTTCGCCACTCCCCTCACACCATCAGTCCCAAATAATCTGCTCATACTTTTATACTCCTTTCAACTATTGCTCCTCAGGTTCCGATATATGTAACATCACAGTAACTGCGTCACGCAATGTTACATTCTCAGGCAGGCCAAAGTCTACTTCCACTGTATAGAAACCAGGCTGGGGTTCTTCCATACCACTTTCCTGCATCCATCTTGCAACATCAACTGTACCCGTAATATTTCCCGCCTGCAGGGTAGCCACATCCCTCGACAGGCCAATTACTTCTATCACAAAGCTCTCGTCCAGCTCTGAAATACTTACTTGATATCCGTCAGGCATATTCACCATTCGGACTCTATCCCCCCTGATCTCCAGTCGTTTGGAAATCTCCGCTTCCACGGAAACTGTAACCGTCCTGACTGCATCTTCAGAATTAACCAGGAATATATTGTCCGGTAAGAACTGTCTTAGGTCAATCTCTTTGACTAAGCTTTCTGTCTGTCCTGTGATATCCAGGACTTCCGCCGGGATTTCTATCGACGAAATATTCCTAAGAGTGCTTGCTTTGCCCGCAATTTCCACATTTTCCCCACTGCCGGTAATCTCTCCCGTTGCACGGTATCCCTGTGCTGCAATGCCACTAACATTATAAATAATCGGAACTGATTTTTTTTGCCAGATTCCTACTTTCACACCTACCGTCTTTATATTTTGAGTGATATTTTTATTGCTTACCTCATGGTCTTCCGCATCGTACAGCTTGATCTCTGCATTCGTGACAATATCGTTTGTCATTCCGCCAATCTCTACGTCAACAGACGCCTTTGTTATCTGGTCAACTATGGACTCCGGCCCCGTAATTCTCACCAGGTTCTGATCCGTAATAATATCTCCTACTAGATATCCATCCGCCACTTCCCCGGAAGTAGATGTTTTTAACGCCAATGACTTCATTTTCTCATTTTCAATTTTCAGTTTTACCGTGTCGATATTTCCTGTAATACTGTTGATATCCCTATTCGATCTGTCCGTCGTCAACTTGATCGCTATGGTATCAAGACTGCTGATATCATTTACATCTGCAGTGGCAATTATATTCTCATCCTTCAGTTCACTCACCACTGACCTGGGAGCCCTCACCACCACTCTATTGATCACATCTGTCCCGTCAAGTACCTCATATACTTGACCGGATTCTGTAATCAAATCTGTATTGACCAATTTAACAGGGATATTATAATATGTCTGGGGAACCGTCGGATTAGTTATACTATTGACCACCAGCCAGAGGACAACAGCCAAAAGAACGGAAGACAGCTTTAGGCCAACATTGCGAGTCAATCTATTTTTCACTTTTTGACCTCCCCTTCCACAGAATCCTCTTCCGGTTCTCCTCTTCCGGTTTGTTCTGTATTGTTTTTAACTTTTCTTTCAAGCTTTCCCCGCTTAAACTCCGCTCCAGCTTTCCTCCATAAGCCACACTGATCTTTCCGGTTTCTTCTGAAACGATTACCGTCAAGGAATCAGTAGCCTCTGAAATTCCTACACCGGCCCTGTGCCGTGTTCCCAAATCTTTGCTCAATGCCATGTTATCAGACAGCGGAAGATAACAGGTTGCCGAAACCACCCTGTTTCCTCTAATGATCACCGCGCCATCGTGAAGCGGTGTGTTATGTTCAAATATGTTGATCAAAAGCTGGCTCGTTACGATTCCATCCACATCAATGCCTGTTCTCTCATACTCATCTAAGGATTGATCCTGCTGTACGACAATAAGGGCACCGGTTTTCACCTTGCCCATCTCCACACACGCCTTTGTAATTTCATTGATCGTCTTATCCGAAAACCTGCCTTCACCCGGGTTTCTCCCCAACTCAAAGGGTACAATAGAAGAAATAATGTTTTTCCTTCCCAGTTCATCCATCGCCTTGCGTAATTCCGGTTGCAATATGACTACCACCGCTGTCACTGCTACTCCGAACATATTCTGTACAATCCACAAAATCGTGCTCATTTCAAAATATGCGGCCACAAGAATAAAAACTGCAATGACAAGAATCCCCTTAAGCAGAGACCAGGCTCTCGTATTTTTGATCCAAACTAAAATTTGATAGAGCAGAAAAGAAAGAAGAATAATCTCTACAATATCTGTCCATCTGATACCTGAAACTCTTGACAGGTATGCTTCTACAATTTCTACACCTCGTATCATTTAGATATTCCCCGTCACCAAAATATTAAATTACCACTCTCCCTATCTCCTTGACTGTCCGGAGCCACTTCTTTTCCTGGGAGTATTGATCCTCTTTACTGTTCTTGCCGGTGTCGCCACCGTGATCTTCGGTACCGCTTTTACATAATAATAATATTCATCATCCTCAAACTGTACCTTCTCCACTCTGCTGTAATCTAAATGAAATACAAAGAATTCCAGGATTTTGACAATCAGCAGGGAAAAGATCGTACCTACGAAAATACCAACCATGGATACCTTCGTATCAAACATCAGATCCCCCACCAAAAGAACCATTACATCTACAATAGCGCCTGCAATCATTGCAATCGTCCATGCATGGTCAATAGACAGTCTTCTGACCAGATACACTACCATAATGGTAATTGCAAAAGCCGCTATGGTAAGTACCATTTCTTTATTATTCAAAAGCCCGTCTATCACAAACCGCAGCCTGGTGGTAATATCCTCTGCCTCCATTCCTGAAAGTGCAGTTGCACTGTCAGCAACATAATTAATCAGATAGCTTACCGCAACTCCACATCCCACGGAAACTACTGATGCCGGTGTCCCCACTAATCCCATTGCAAGAGGGATCACATAAGGTATCTTCAATACAAAACAAATTGGCAAAAGTACAACTACCACTGTATCCTTAGGTGAAAACCGAAAATAGAGAAGGAACATCACAAGAAACAGAATCAGTGTAATTGCCGCACATTCCAGCGATAATGCATAAAAATGCAGCACCGTAAAGGCTGCCGCCACAAAAATAATAAAATTCGTCGGCATAAATGAGCACATAAGTGCAAGAATCAGGACAATAGAAGTATTATCCAGTTTATGCATATAGCCGATCTTGCCATTGATCATCATAAGCGCCGTTAATGCCAACACCAGCTTCATCAACGGCTTTAAGTAGATCTCATATTTGTTTATAAAGTTTTTCATGTATTGCTTTGCAACCAATAATGTCGTCATATGGTCATCCTCGTCATTTATCATACATACCTGAAAGCTTTCTCAAATTATCATGATAATGCTTCAGGCTCTTCCTTGCCCTGCTGTACTTGCTGGCAAAAACCACATATGAAACCACTCCATATATGCCAACCATACACAGATACCGGATAATCACACTTTTTCCAAATGCAAGCAGGTCCATGTTATAAATATCCTGCATCAATTCTTCAAAGTTGTAAAATATATATACCGCAAAAAGCGCAAAGAACGAGAAAGTAGCGGCAATCACCGACTTTAAGACCTGAAAACCGATATAGTCGCCCCTAAAATAGTGTGTTATGGAAATATCTTTTCTTCCTTCATGTTCTTCATAGGATGCCATTCTGGTCATTAGAATGACTTTCTCTTCGTTTATCATACTTTTGCCTTTCGACTCTACAGGAACCTCATCCTGTCGCTGGCCCGTTTCCCTGACGTATCTGCACCAGGGTCCTGCTGAGCTTTCCTTTGACCTACTATCCCCTGAAAATCCTTTGTCACTTGAGCCTTACACTTTTCGCAGAAACGTCCCGATCTGATCATTGCGCCACAACCTTCACATGGTATTTTTACAGGTGAATCTTCTGAGAATTCCAAGCGTTCTTCCTGTATCCATTTGCGGATCTGTTTGGGATCCACTTCGCACTCTTCGGCTACCTCCTGAATGCCCACACCAGAATTTTCCCTCACATACTTTTTGACTTCCTGGAATTTCTCCTCCAGCCCTTCTCTGCACTTATGGCAAACAACCGGTCCGCTTACATAATTGAAAATTCTTCCACACTTCTTGCAATTACGTACATTCATAGTGATCCTCCATTCTTGCCAGGCACACAAATTTTCCTGTGTAAACCATAGGGCCTCACAGGAATACCTCCTGTACCTATATGCCTCTCCCGATAGTCAACGTTATAAAATTCACTCTGCAAATACCTGCTTCCATCAAAACCTCTGTCATAGAATCAATGGTGCTCCCGGTAGTGTAGATGTCATCTATAACTACAATCGTATTTAATTTTACATCATTTTGACAGATTTTGAAAGCCCTTTTCAAATTATTTTGTCTTTCTGCATGACTTAAATTCTTAAGAGGCCGGGTACGCACTTCTCTTTTTATCAGTTTTTCATTCACCGGAATCCCTGAATGCCTCGAAAGTTCCCTTGCAATAAGCTGTGCTTGGTTATATCCCCTGCTTTTCATCCGGGTAAAATGGATCGGAACCGGTACTAGCGCGTCAGGCCTGATCATTTCCAGCCAACGAGCCTTTTTCTCGTAAAGGTCCTTCCCATAAAAGACAGCATATTCCATTCTTCCCCCGTATTTAAAGCGAAAAAGAGAATCTGCCATACTTCCGTAATCATAAAGCGCTGTCCCCTGGTCAAAAAGATGCCTGCTCTTTTTACAGTCATCGCAATATTCTTTCCCTTCTCTGTTAAGCTGTTTGCCGCATTTTAGGCAGTATGGTTCCTTGATATACACGATCTGGTGTCTGCATTTGTCACAGACATGATCTCCCGGACGGTTCGTCACGTCATCACAGACCACGCACCTTGAAGGAAAAAGGTAATCAAGCGGATTCCATTTCATTCTCGTCACAAAACTTCCCCTCTATTTCTCTGATTCTATCGTCCAAACTGCTGTACCTTCTATGCTGGCTTTCGTTATGTATCATTTCCTGAAGGGTCTGGCTGCTCCCTAATATGGTAACGCATTTCCTTGCACGGGTTACGGCCGTGTACAGCAAATTCCTGTTAAAAAGCATTTTCGGTCCCGATAGTAACGGCAGGATCACTGCCGGATATTCGCTCCCCTGGGATTTGTGGATTGTAACCGCATAGGCCAGCTCCAGTTCATCCAATTGGGAAAAAGGATATTCTACCCGTCTTCCCTCGTCAAACTCGGCCACCAGCATCCTGGCCGTATCATGGATCTCCCTAACCACCCCCATATCTCCATTAAATACTCCCATGCCTTTATCAATAGGAATTCCATACCTGCTTAAGATCTCCCACTCCACCTGGTAATTGTTTTTGATCTGCATCACCTTATCGCCTTCCCTAAAAAGCCTCTCCCCTGCCATATATTCTTTTTTGGAAGGATCCGGCGGATTTAAGTATTCCTGCAAAATGCCATTTAAGACCAATGCTCCAAGATTCCCTTTCCGCATAGGCGTTAATACCTGTATATCCCATGGCCTGGCATCCACATAGGAAGGCAGTTTTTCACGGATCAATTGTATCATATGCTTGTATATGACATTAATATCCTTCCTCTCCAGAAAAAAGAAATCCCTGCTCTTATTATTTAATGCAATCTCTTGCCCTTGGTTGATCTTATGAGCATTAACTACAATGTCACTTTCTCCGGCCTGCCGGAATATCTTCTTCAAAATAACTACCGGAAACGCACCGCTCCCAATCAAGTCGTGCAAAACCTGTCCCGGCCCAACGCTCGGGAGCTGATCCACATCTCCCACCATGACCAAACGGGTTCCCACACTAACTGCATTTAGAAGTGCACGAAAAAGATGGATATCCACCATAGACATCTCGTCAATGATAATAACATCCGCTTCCAATGGATTTTCTTCATTTCTCTCAAATTGCGCGCTCCTGCCTTCCTCCATGGCGCCATTTATTTCTAATAAGCGGTGGATCGTACGGGCTTCATATCCAGTGGCTTCCGTCATGCGTTTTGCCGCACGTCCTGTAGGCGCCGCCAAAAGAATATCCATACCTTCCGTCTCAAAGAAACGGATGATCGTATTAATCGTGGTTGTTTTCCCTGTCCCCGGTCCCCCGGAAAGGATCATTAACCCCGACTTTACGCTTTCTAACACTGCCTGCTGTTGTAACTCATCCAGTAAGATCCCCTGCTCTTTTTCCAACCGATGTAAAAGCTGATGCACCCGTTCTTCCTGGGCAGGCAGAAGTTCCTCCTCCATCTTTACGTTTAGGTCATGAAGCATCTTTGCACAGGACAGTTCCGCATAATAATATGCGGACCCATAGACCCACACCTCTTCTCCTTTGCGCTTCATCACGATCTTTTTATCCATAGCCAGATTTTCAAGCTGCAAAGACAAGACCTCCTTGCCAGTTTCCAGCATAGACCCCGCCCGCGTCTTAAGAACTTCTGCCGGCAGATAAGTATGCCCTTCGACGGAAGCCTGTTGTAACGTGTAAATAATCCCACTTCTGATTCGGTATTCCGAATCCGCAAGAATGCCTATCTTAGCCGCAATTTCGTCAGCCATCTTAAAACCTATTCCGTCAATATCCTCTGCCAGCCGGTAAGGATTTTCTTTCATAATACCGTACAGATTCATTCCATACCGACGGTAGATTTTCACTGCAAGGGTATTGGAAATCCCATATTGCTGCAAAAACAAGAATGCTTCCCGCATATCTTTTTTTTCGATCATCTGCTGGCCGATCTCCTGTGCCTTATGTAAGCTGATCCCTTTAATTTCTGCTAACCGTTCCGGTTCCTCTTCCATGATCCGAAAAGTCTCGTTGCCAAAGTTTTTCACGATCCTGGCTGCCAAAGCTTCTCCAATTCCCTTAATTGCCCCTGACCCGAGATAACGTTCCATGCTTATGGCATCGTCAGGCGTGCTTACACGGATACTCTCCACTTTAAGCTGACGCCCATACACTGGATGTTCCACATAGTTCCCTGTAAGTTCCAACAACTCACCTGCTTCCACAGACTGAAAACTGCCTACACAGATCAATTCTTCCCCTTCACAGACAAATGAAATGACCGCGTATCCATTCTCTTTATTTTGAAAAACAATATGATCCACATATCCTCTGACCGTTTCCAAATTGCTCCTCCTCTATCGGCCGGCAAACTTCTGGTCATTTGACACAGCATCCGCCTCAAAACCAAAAATAGGCTGCCAAATAAGACGGTATCCCACCTTACTTATGCAGCCTCATTATCTACTTTGTTTCCCTAATCCCTAAAGCCCGTAGTTACGCTTCATCTGCTCATATAAAGTCTGTGCAAGCCCCAATCCTTGAATTTCTGTAGAGGTGGCTGCCAATTGCTGGATCGCATTGTCTTTAAAGTAATCTAACATGCTATTACTGGTATCAATGCTGTTTTCATCCCTAAGGCAGTCTACCGTTTTCTCCATTTCCTTAAAGACCTGCTCTAAAAAATATGCTTCAAACTGTTTACAGGCATCTAACAGTTCATCCTCTGATGCCTGTGCATAATCAGTACTGTTCAGCGTCTCTTTCAGTTTGGTTTCTGCAGTATTCTGACTTTGTACATATTCTGCATATGCAGAAGAAAATCCGCCAATCCCATCCATATGTTCAAATCCTCTCTTATCCTTTTACCAAAAGCCATTATCTCTTAAGATTATTTGCAGTCTGCATCATTTCATCTGTAGTCGTAATTGCTTTGGAATTCATCTCATATGCACGCTGTGCAACAATCAAGTTGACCATTTCGTCTGCAACCTGTACATTGGCGCCTTCCAAATAGCCTTGAACAACTTTACTCCTTACCAGGTTCCTGTTGGTTGCCTCATTTAATGCATCGCCGCTGGCAGCAGTAGCTCCCCACATGGTATCCCCTCTTCTCACAAGGCCACCGGGATTATTAAACTGATAGAGACCGATCGTCATATTTAAAGACTGGGGTACATTGTTTGCATCAGGATAACAGATTGTTCCATCAGCCGTAACCGTTACTTTGTTTGTAATATAACTGGAATTTAAAGTAATTGTCTTGCCATTGGTATCGAGTACCGGAAGGCCATCCTGGTTCGTCAAGATCATGCCCCGCCCCGGTCCGTTGGTCGCCCATGTAAAATCACCATTGCGGGTATAATATGTATTTCCGTCAGCAGCTTGGATTGCAAAATATCCGTCACCCTCGATGGCAAAAGAAGTATCACTATTAGATGCCAGTAAAGGCCCTTGTGTGACAATGGAATTAATGGAAGATGTCCGTACACCCAATCCCACCTGGGAACTTGTGGGTTTGGGATCCCCATTAGCGGTTGTCGTTGCCGTCTGAAGCGTCTGGTAAAGCAAAGATTTAAATTCCGCAACCTGTGCCTTATACCCCACTGTATTCACGTTTGCAAGATTGTTTGCAATTGTATCCACATTCGTCTGCTGGGCATTCATACCCGTTGCCGCTGTCCATAAACTCCTAACCATTTACTGCCTCCTTAAATTCTGCCAAGCTGATTGGCTGCAATATCAAGTGTACCGTCAATCGTCGTGATAATTTTTTGGTTGCTGTCATAAGCCCTGGAAACTGTGATCATATTCACCATTTCTGTTACAATCGACATATTGGATGTTTCCAGATAACCTGAATAGACTTCTGCGGGCGCTTCCGTTTCCACTGCCCCTTCAATGGGTTGGAAATAATTTTCCCCATACCGTTCCAGATAATTATAATCCTCAAAATCGGTAACCTGGATCGTTGCCACCACCTTGCCATCCTGTACAATCTGGCCGCTGGTATTAATTTCCACACTCTGCAAAGGATCAACCTCGATAGGCTGGCCGTTTTCATCAAGAACCGGGTCTCCATCTCTGGTAACCAGGCGTCCTTCCTGGGTCAGGGTAAAATCGCCATCCCGGGTATATTTCACAGAAGTCTCCCCAGCTTTATTGGTAAACTCAACTGCAAAAAAACCTCTGTCTGTCAATGCAAGGTCATAAGTATTTCCCGTGGTCTTAATAGGCCCTTCGCTAAAATCCGTGTATCCCTCTCCGATCTTGACTCCCGGGTTATTGACCCCGATCCTTTTCGCCAGTCTGGAACTTCCTTCCGAAATATCTTTGATTTTGTAGGCCAGCACACTGTCAAAAGACTGGCTGGTTGCTCCTTCTTTCTTAAAACCATTTGTATCTGCATTAGCCAGATTGTTGGTAAGCACATCCATTCTATGCTGTTCATTGATCATGCCCGTATAGGCAGTATACAATCCTTTTACCATGAAAACACCTTTCTGCCAGCCAAAAACAACTGGCCTTTTATTCGTCTTTATAACCGGCTAAAAATTCCACATACTTTCCTGTGCCTATGGCAACCGCCGTCATGGGATCCTCCGCCGTCATCGTATTGATACCTGTCCTCTCAGCAATCAGATCTTCCAACCCCCGCAAAAGGCTGCCGCCTCCTGTCAACACGATTCCCCGGTCAGCAATGTCCGCTGCCAGCTCTGGCGGAGTCTTCTCCAACACACTGTGAATCGTCTCAATGATCTGGGCTGTGGTTTCTTTCAACGCTTCTTCTGTCTCTTCGGAAGACACTTTCACTGTCTTGGGAAGCCCCGTCACCAGGTTCCGTCCCCTGACATCCATGTAGTCTACCTCCAAACGCTTAAATGCCGAACCAATCTTGATCTTAATATCCTCTGCCGTTCTTTCACCAATCAGCAGATTATGTTTCTTACGCATATATCTGACAAGCGCTTCATCGAAATCATCACCTGCAATTTTAATAGAAGCGCTGACTACCGTCCCTCCAAGGGAAATTACGGCAATATCAGAAGTTCCTCCTCCAATATCCACGATCATGTTACCGCAAGGCTTTGAAATATCAATCCCCGCTCCGATCGCTGCCGCAATGGGTTCTTCGATAATAGAAACCTCTCTGGCGCCCGCCTGCAGCGTAGCATCTTCAACAGCTTTCTTTTCCACTTCTGTGACGCCACTGGGAACACATACCGCTATTCTGGGCTTTCTAAAGGTTTTCTTCCCAAGAGCCTTTTGAATAAAGTACTTCATCATCTGCTCCGTTACCCTGTAATCAGAAATAACACCTTGGCGCAGCGGCCGTACCGCAACGATATTCCCCGGCGTCCTTCCCAGCATCAGCCTCGCATCTTCTCCAATTGCCTTGATCCTGTTCGTATCCCTATCAAAAGCTACCACCGAAGGCTCTTTCAGCACAACGCCTCTCCCTCTGATGTAGACTAAAATACTGGCAGTTCCCAAATCAATTCCTATATCCGTATATTGCATTGCCATATACCCCTTTCTATGCATTTTGGCTTTTATATAATAATTTCACTCAAATACCCCGCAGCAAGACCTGTTTTTGGCCCTTGCCAGCGGTGTTCAGGCACATATAAAATTATTATAACCCATCAAAATACATTTTCAAAGGGATTTCATAAAAAATTAACAAAAAACTGTTACAACAAATGGACACAGGAATAAAAACGGTTCCATCCGTCTTACCCCCTGCGTCCGTGCTCTGTTATTTTTATCGGTATTTATTTAAATTATCTTTATACTTTTTCAGCACTTTTTTCACATACTGTCCAGTGTAAGATTCTGGAATCTCTATGATTTCCTCCGGTGTTCCACAGGCTACAACCGTGCCTCCCCTGTCGCCGCCATCCGGCCCCATATCAATGATATAGTCTGCCGTTTTGATCACATCAAGATTATGTTCAATGACCACCACTGTATTTCCACCGTCCGCTAGTCTGTGAATGATCTCTACCAGCTTATGCACATCTGCAAAGTGAAGCCCTGTAGTCGGTTCATCCAAAATGTAAATGGTATTCCCCGTGCTCCTTTTGCTAAGTTCTGTAGCCAGCTTGATCCTCTGCGCCTCCCCTCCCGAAAGGGTCGTAGAGGGCTGTCCAAGCTTCACATAAGAAAGTCCGACATCGTTTAACGTCTCGATTTTCCGGCGGATGGAAGGAAGATTTTCAAAAAACGGGACAGCCTCTTCCACTGTCATATCCAACACGTCATAGATATTTTTCCCTTTATATTTCACATCCAAAGTTTCCCGGTTATAGCGCTTACCGCCACACACTTCGCAAGGAACGTATACATCCGGCAAAAAGTGCATTTCAATTTTAATAATTCCGTCCCCACCGCAGGCTTCACATCTCCCGCCCTTCACGTTGAAGCTGAACCGTCCTTTCTTGTATCCCTTTGCCTTGGCATCCGGCGTACCGGCAAACAGATCCCTGATCATATCAAAGACACCCGTATAAGTTGCCGGATTAGACCTGGGCGTCCTGCCGATAGGGGACTGGTCAATATTGATCACTTTATCCAGTTTCTCAACGCCTGTAATATTCTTATGCTTTCCAGGAATTGTCCTTGCACGGTTCAGATCCCTTGCCAGACGTTTATAGAGGATCTCATTAATCAGTGAACTCTTCCCTGACCCAGAGACGCCAGTGACGCAGGTAAAAACGCCCGTCGGGATATTTACCGTAATGTTTTTCAGGTTATTTTCCGCCGCGCCGCTAACTGCCAGCCAGCCCTTTGGCTTACGTCTTTGTTCCGGTACAGGCACCTGTACCCTTCCGCTCAAATACTGGCCCGTGACGGAGTCTTCTGCTTCCATGATTTCCTGTGCGTTGCCCTGTGCGATCACCCTGCCCCCATGGGAACCCGCCCCCGGCCCTATATCCACAATATAGTCCGCTTCCAGCATGGTATCTTCATCATGTTCTACGACAATCAAGGTATTGCCTAAATCACGAAGGTTCTTCAAGGTATTAAGCAGTTTATCGTTATCCTTCTGGTGCAGGCCGATACTTGGTTCATCCAAAATATAACATACGCCTACCAATCCGGAACCTATCTGGGTGGCAAGCCGGATCCTCTGCGCTTCCCCTCCGGAAAGGGTACCTGTAGACCGGGATAACGAAAGATATTCTAACCCCACATCAATCAAAAAACCTACTCTTGCATTGATTTCCTTTAGCACCTGTTTTCCGATCATCACTTGCTGCCTGGAAAGGTTCATGCCTTTAAGAAAGGCAGCCAGATCCCTGATGGACATAGAGGTAACCTGGTAGATGTTCTTATCACATACCGTTACCGCAAGAGACTCCTTTTTCAGCCTCATCCCCTTACATTCCTTACAGGGCGTAATCCGCATAAAAGTCTCATACTCCTGTTTCATATAATCGGAGCCGGTTTCCCTATATTTCCTCTCCATATTTTTGACCAGTCCTTCAAAGGCCACCGGGTAGACCCCTTCGCCTCTCTGGCCTTTATAATGTACTTTTACTTCCTTGCCATCCGTACCATAAACCAACATATGGAAAACCTGCTCTGAAAGTTTTTCTACCGGAGTATCCAGACTGAATCCATATTCTTTTGAAAGAGCCTGTAGCAATGCATTGGTAAAACTGCCTTCCTCATTGCTGGACTGCCATCCCATGACTTGAATTGCTCCCTCACTGATGCTCAAACTCTTATCAGGGATCATAAGGTCAGGATCAAATTCCATTTTGTAACCCAAGCCAAAACAAACCGGGCAAGCGCCAAAGGGATTATTAAAGGAAAAGCTTCTGGGTTCAATCTCACTGATGCTGACCCCGCAGTCCGGACAGGCAAAACTCTGGCTGAAATTGATCGTCTCTCCGTCAATGACATCCACCATCAAAAGACCTTCTGCAAGCTCCAATACATTTTCCACAGAATCCGTCAGCCTTCTTTCTATTCCCGGTTTCACCACAAGCCTGTCCACCACGATCTCAACATTATGCTTGATATTTTTATCCAGCTTAATCTCTTCCGTCAACTCGTAAAGGCTGCCATCTACGCGGACACGGACATAACCGCTTCTCTTTGCACGGTCAAACACCTTGGCATGTTCTCCCTTTCTTCCCCGGACGACCGGAGCCAGAAGCTGGATCCTCGTGCCTTCCGAAAGCTCCATAACCTGATCTACCATCTGATCCACGCTCTGGCGTTTAATTTCCTTCCCACACTCCGGGCAATGGGGAATACCAATCCTGGCATATAGCAGACGGAAATAATCATAGATTTCCGTCACAGTTCCCACCGTAGAACGTGGATTCCTGTTCGTCGACTTCTGGTCAATCGAGATGGCAGGAGAGAGCCCCTCAATCTTTTCTACATTGGGTTTTTCCATTTGCCCCAGGAATTGCCTTGCATAGGAAGATAAGGATTCCATGTACCTTCTTTGGCCTTCCGCATAGATCGTATCAAAAGCAAGGGAAGACTTTCCTGAACCCGAAAGTCCGGTGAGAACTACCAGTTCATTTCTTGGAATATCCACATCGAGATTCTGTAGATTGTGTTCGTTTGCCCCTCTGATCTTAATATATTCTCTGGGACGTATCCTAGGTGTTTCTATCTGCTTATCTGGCAATTTCATTTTACTGGCTGTTTCCTTTCATCATTTCTTTTTCTGTTCATCATCTTCTAACTCTTTCAGTTTCTTCTTTAGTTCCGCCATCTTATCACGCAGTTCCGCCGCCGCTTCAAAATTAAGATCCGCCGCCGCCTTTTTCATCTGCTTTTCGACTTGGGCAATCAACTTAACAAGTTCCTTTCTGTCCATGGACTCCGGATCCTTTTCAAACTGAAGTTCTTCTTTCGCGATCACCTTGGAAATGCTGATCAAATCCCTGACCGCTTTTTTGATCGATTGAGGCGTAATCTGGTTCTCCTCATTATATTTCTGCTGCAGAGCGCGCCGCCTGTTGGTTTCATCAATTGCCGCCCTCATAGAATCTGTCATCTGATCCGCATACATGATCACATGCCCTTCCACATTTCTTGCCGCACGTCCAATGGTCTGGATCAATGATGTTCCTGAGCGCAGGAACCCCTCCTTATCTGCATCCAAAATCGCCACCAGCGAAATTTCCGGTATATCCAGTCCTTCACGCAAAAGATTGATCCCTACTAACACGTCAAAAACATCCAAACGCATGTCCCGGATAATCTCAGCCCGTTCCAGCGTATCCACATCTGAATGGAGATACTTCACCCGTATCCCCACATCATTCATATAGTCAGTTAAATCTTCCGCCATCCGTTTCGTAAGCGTAGTCACAAGAACCTTATTATGTTTGGACGTTTCCCTGTTGATCTCTGATACCAGGTCGTCTATCTGCCCTTCCACAGGACGAACTGAAATTTCCGGATCCAAAAGCCCGGTCGGCCGGATGATCTGTTCCGTGCGGAGCAGTTCGTGATCTCTCTCATAAGCCGCCGGAGTTGCAGACACAAACATCATCTGGTCAATATGCCCCTCAAACTCTGCAAAGCATAAGGGCCTGTTATCAAGGGCTGAAGGGAGCCGGAAGCCATAATCCACCAGTGTTGTTTTCCGTGACCGGTCTCCGGTATACATAGCTCCAATCTGAGGAATCGTCATGTGGGATTCATCAATAATGATCAGATAGTCATCCCCAAAATAATCCATCAGCGTATGAGGCATTGTTCCCGCCGGCATTCCCGCCAAATGTCTGGAATAATTTTCAATGCCGGAGCAAAATCCCGTCTCCCGCAGCATTTCTATATCAAAATTCGTACGTTCAGAGATTCTCTGCGCTTCCAAAAGCTTATCTTCACTTTTAAAGAAACGGATACGTTCTTCCAATTCCACTTCAATATTTTTGCAGGCCGCATTGATTTTCTCCTGAGGCACAACATAATGGGAAGCCGGAAAAATTGACACATGTTCCAACGTTGCCCTAACCTGCCCCGTAAGAGGATCTGTCTCCGCAATCCTGTCGATCTCATCACCAAAAAACTCTATCCGTATCAGGTGGTCGCCACCCTGTGCCGGGTAAATCTCCACCACATCTCCTCTTACCCTAAAGCATCCCCTTCCCAGATCCATGTCGTTCCTGTCGTACTGAATATCGATCAATTCCCGCAGCACCTGGTCACGATCCTTGGACATACCCGGACGCAGGGATACAATCATCCCCTGATAATCATCAGGACTGCCCAAACCATAAATGCAGGACACGCTGGCAACTACCACCACATCCCGCCTCTCCGAAAGAGAAGCCGTGGCAGACAGACGAAGCTTGTCTATCTCATCATTCACCGATGAGTCCTTCGCAATATAGGTATCTGAGGACGGCACATATGCCTCCGGCTGATAATAATCATAATAGGAAACAAAGTACTCTACCGCATTTTCCGGAAAAAATTCCTTAAATTCCCCGTATAGCTGCCCTGCCAGGGTCTTATTGTGCGCGATAACCAAAGTGGGCTTATTTAAAGCAGCAATCACATTAGCCATGGTGAACGTCTTTCCCGAACCAGTAACACCAAGCAGCGTCTGGAACTGATTGCCCTCCTGAAATCCCCTGACCAACTCTTCAATCGCCTGAGGCTGGTCGCCTGTGGGTTTATATTCTGATACTAATTTAAAATGATCCACAAAAAGTCCTCCTCGAAATTTAAGCATCTCCAATCCTGCCACTGCTTATGCCCGTGTGTTATTATATCAAACCCCAAACAAAAAGTACAGAACAAAATCGAACTTTTGTTCTGTACTTTATATTCTGTCTCCTATCCCATTTTCCCTTCCAGCACTTCTATCGCCTTCATAACCTGATTATCCGTTCCATCCGCCTCGTTTGCCTCATAATCATACTCAAGCTCAATATCCGGCTCTATTCCGATTCCGTGTATATTCCTTCCGGAAGGCGTAAAATAGGCGCTCACTGTGAGTTTTAACGCTGTTCCATCCTCCAGCCTGTGGATCCGTTGGACAATCCCTTTCCCAAAAGTAGTCGTCCCAATCAACGTCCCTTTGTTGTAATCCTGAATCGCCCCGGCAAGAATCTCGGAAGCGCTGGCGGAATATTCATTGATCAAAACCACAAGCGGCATCTTCAATTCGTTCTTCCCATCACAGGTATATTCCTTGCGGTTCCCTTCTTTATCCTCCGTATAAACAATCAGCCCCGCCGGTAAAAACTTCCTTGCAATATCTACTACCGCTCCTAAGTCGCCCCCCGGATTGCTCCGCAAATCCAGAATCAAGCTTTCAATCCCCTGCTCTTTCAAAACTGCCATAGCCTCTGTATATTGGTCTACCGTCACACCGTCAAACTCACGGATACGGATATAACCAATATTTTCATGCCCTTCCACCGTACCGCTGTCCACAGTCGTTGTTTCAATTTGTTTTGACCGGACAAGTTCCATATCCAGGTAATCCGCTTCACCTTCCCGGTAGATCGTAAGCTGTACAGTCGTTCCCTCTCTGCCCTTAACCATACTGACTACCTTGCTAAGGCTCAGGCCCTGGGTAAATTCATCTCCTACTTTGTAGATGATATCCCCCTCCCTAAGTCCCGCTTTCTGTGCCGGGCTTTCTTCCAGGACACCGCTGATCATTGCCATGTTCATCTGCTGGTTTATTGAAATCATTGCGCCAATTCCATAGGAAATTCCTTCGTTACTGCTTAACACATCCTGAAGCTCTTCCTCCGAATAATACTCTGAATAAGGATCCCCAAGGGCGCTTACCATTCCTTTATAAATGCCTTCCTGAAGTTCTCCAGAAGCAATTTCCTCTCCATAATAATAATTGTTAATCGCTTCTTCAATGACCTTCATTTTTTGCATCGTATCAGCACTGATTACGCTTTTTCCGTCAGCATTTTTCGTACCAGTCTCCCTGACAGCAAACAGGTCATATGCCAGTTTCCCGGCATAAACGCATACACCCACAAGCAAAACAGTGAGCATGCCAAAAACCATCCCCCCAAGGAAAACTTTTAAAGACCTGTTCTTTTCTTCCTTCTCCGGCACGACTTCCATGCTGCTTAATTCTTCTGATGATTTATCCACTCTAATCTCTCCATTCTGCCTATGATCCTAAATAATTCCGTGGATTCACATAATTCCCATTTAAGCGGACGCTGAAATGCAGATGATTCCCTGTCGAACGTCCTGTTGTGCCCACAGCAGCAATCTTACTTCCCTTAGAGACTTCTGTTCCTTTGGAAACATACAATGCCGAAGCATGCATGTAAATCGTATAAAGACTATCTCCATGATCGATCATAATATAATTCCCCATACTGGAATTATAATCCGCAGCAACTACTTTGCCATCATAAGCAGCCAAAATCGGACTGCCTCCTGGCGCTGCCATATCAATTCCATTATGAAATTTCTGTATCCCTAATGTAGGATGTATCCTGTTCCCATAATCATCTGAAATCCTGGTGTAAGAAGGCGCTGGCCATGTAAATACCCCGCCGTCATACTTGCGTCCTTGTTCCTGGGCAAGTTTTTTCCGCTCCTCCGCCACTGCCGCTTCTAGTGCTTTGATCGCGTCATTCTGCATTGCTATATCCGCCTCATATTCCTTGATAGCGGCTTCTTTCCCTTTAATATCACTGGAAACCTGATTGATTTCCTGTTCCTTGGCCAAAATCAATTCGTTTAAGGAGGCCTCTTCCTCCTCTACTGCTGCTTTCGTCTCGTCAAGAACATTCTTTTCCTCTTCCAGCCCTTCCTTGCAAAGCGCCACATACTCAGCATATGCCACATATTCATCCAACATCCTGCGGTCATAAGCGGAAAGCATTTCAATATACTCCGCTTTGTTCAGCATTTCCCCGAAGCTTTCCGATGTAAATAAAAGCTCCAGGGACAAATTGTCACCCTTTTCATACATAAACTTGATCCGGGATTTCATCGCTTCATATTGTGCCTGTTGAACTCCAACAGCCTCCTCAAGCTCCGTAGCCTTTTGGGCAATTTCCTCTTCCTTTTGGGTAATCTGCTCTTTTAGCCCATCGATCTTTGCCTGGATCGTGACCAGATTTGCATCCAGCTCCGCCACATAGTCCGCCAGATCCGCCTTAGACTGTTCAAGCTGTTTTTTTATTTCTTTTACGTTAGTCAATCCGCTCTGCAGCGCTTTCCTTTCTTCCCGTGCCTTGTTGATTTCCGCTTCCTTCTGCTTAATACTTTCATTCGTCAGTTCACTGGCCATTGCAGTCGTCTGATATCTAAAAGCAGTTCCCCAAACCAGGCAAAATCCAAACGCCACACAAAGCAGCCTTTTCCATTGCTTCATTGTAGTCTCCCATACCTACACTCTTAAGTGCTTTCTTACTGTTGTGATACTTCCCAAAAAACCAATCCCCACACCCATACAGATAGATACCGGAATCAATGTCCTAAAAACCTCCTCCACTGGCAGAAATGACAACAGCTTCGTCAACATATGAAATTTTATCATAATATATTCAATGACTTTGTTGTAAAGAACATAAATAATTCCTATCGGAAGCAAAGAACCAATCACTCCAATAAGCATACCTTCGATCACAAAAGGGGACCGCACAAAAAAGTCCGTAGCCCCAATATATTTCATAATGGTTATTTCTTCCTTCCGCACGGCAATGCCGATCGTCACCGTATTGCTGATCAGGAAAATGGAAACAGCAAACAAAATAGCTATGATACCCACTGAAATATATGCCACCAACGCATTTACGCCGGTTAGTGTTGAGGCCGTAACCTCCGACCGGTTCACCATCCTGATTCCGTCTACCCCTTCCAGATAGCTTACCAATGCCGGCTGGAGAGATACATCATTTAAGTAAATCTCATAACTCGCTGAATTTGCAAGTGGATTTTCAGTAAAACCATCCGCATATTCCCCAAGGTACTCTTCCTTAAACCCTTCCCAGGCTTCATCCGCCGAGATGAATTCCTTTTTGGATACTTCCACACGCTTATCGATAAGCGCTCCAATCTCTTCAATCTTTTCCTGGCTGATCCCCTCGTCAAAAAATACCGTAACCGACACCCCTTCCTGTGCCGTTTTCACTATATTTTGAAAATTTGATATTACCGCATAAAACAGGCCAAACAGGAAAAGGCAGGCCCCTATCGTGGCTATGGAAGCCAGGGAAAACCATTTATTCCGGAATATATTAATGATCCCCTGTCTGATCGTATAAAAAAATGTACTAATCCTCATCGATATAACCACCTTTTTCTTCGTCGCTTACTATGACGCCTTTCTTCATAGTAACAACTCTCTTTTGCATGGCATTGACAATTTCTCTGTTGTGTGTTACCACCAATACCGTCGTTCCATTTTCGTTGATCTGCTCCAAAAGCTTCATGATCTCCCATGAGTTTTTCGGATCCAGATTCCCCGTCGGTTCATCTGCCAATAAAATACTTGGCCGGTTTACAAGCGCTCTCGCAATTGCCACCCTCTGCTGCTCCCCGCCGGAAAGCTGCCTTGGCTTCGCTTTGTACTTCCCTGCCAGTCCTACCGTTGCCAAAATACTGGGAACATTCCGCTTGATCTCTTTGTTGGATGCCTGAATGATACGCTGTGCAAACGCCACGTTTTCATAAACATTCCTGTCCTTTAATAAACGGAAATCCTGAAAAACGATTCCCAGGTTTCTGCGGAACTTAGGGATCTTCCTGTGACGGATATGTACCAGATCGTACCCCATTACATTAATATTTCCCGACGTAGGAATCAGCTCACGCAAAAGAAGCTTTATCATCGTTGATTTGCCGGATCCGCTATCCCCAACAATAAAAACAAATTCTCCTCTCCTAATGCGGAGATCCACGCCATTAAGCGCCGGTGCGCCAGTCGCATATGCCTTACTCACGTTCTCCAGCGTAATGATCTCATCATTGCCAAAAGATTGTCTCTTTCTCTTCCTGCCTCTTACTTCACTCTTTGCCAAAGCTGTTCACCTCTGTTGATTATTTTAATGATTTTCTTTTAGTATTCCAGGCTTTCCATATAGTTCATATACTTGACTACCATAAGCGCTATACGAAAAGTAATCGCATCCTCAAACACCCTCAGATCCAGGCCCGTGTTCTTCTGGAGTTTATCTAAACGGTATACTAAGGTATTTCTATGAATAAAAAGCTGTCTTGATGTTTCCGAAACATTCAGGCTGTTTTCAAAAAACTTACTGATCGTCACAAGTGTTTCCTCATCAAAATCATCCGGGCTTTTCCCACCAAAAATTTCTTTGATAAACATCTTGCAAAGGGGGATGGGAAGTTGGTAGATCAACCGTCCAATTCCCAACTCACTGTAAGCCATAATATTTCTGTCATCAAAAAAGATTTTGCCTACGTCCATTGCCATCTTTGCTTCTTTATAGGAACGGCTCACTTCTTTAATTTCTTTTACCACCGTCCCATATGCAATATGTACTCCTGCCATTCCTTCTTTGCTCAGATAAGTTTCCATTCCCAAAGCCGCTCTTTCAATATCGGAAGGATTGTCCCCATCTGATAAGTCCTTGACTACAATAACATTATTCTCATCTACCGCCGTAATAAAATCCCTGCTGCCGCTTCCAAAATAAATCCGCATTGTTTCCAAAGCATTATTATCTTTATTGTCAGCAGTCTCCACAATCATGACTACCCGTTTTACATCTGTCTGGATATGGAGTTTCTTGGCACGGCTGTAAATATCGATCAAAAGCAAATTGTCTAACAGGAGATTTTTAATAAAATTGTCTTTGTCAAATCTCTCCTTATACGCCACCAAAAGATTTTGGATCTGAAATGCCGCCATCTTCCCCGCCATATAAACGTCCTCGCCTGTCCCTGCCGCAATTAAAATATACTCCAACTGCTGTTCGTCATATATTTTAAAATACTGAAACCCCCTGATTTCCTGGGAGTCGGCAGGAGAGTCCGCAAAGCCAGCCGCCTCGGCAGAACGCTCGGACATACCAGGCGCCGTGGACGCCGTCTCCTTACCGTCCGTATCCATAATACAAAAATCTACCCTTGCAATCCCCTTCAAACCGTCAATCGTATTTTGTAAAATCTGATTAGAAATCATATACCCCTCTCCCTTCGGAAAACGCCAGAAAATTATACAATTTAGACAATACCCCCCGCCTATAAAAAGATATTCTGACAATCTTATCTCCCATTTTAATATAAATGTACAAAAAAATCTACCTGTAATTAAGAATTTTTTGTGTATATTTTATGCTATTTACCAATTTTCACCATTTTTTCCTCTCAGCAACCTATACAAAAAGATTGCCCGGCGCCATCGCCTGTGCTATAATGAAAAATGAATTCGGAAAGGAGTGATTAGATGAATATTCCTGAAATGTCGATGGCTCTGGCAAATGTCAACCTGGCAAATCAAGTCGGCATCGCTGTTCTTGACAAAGCAATGGAACATTCTGAGTCGGCTGGCGCCAGCCTGATCAATATGATGGACCGCTCTATGGAGTTATCTGTCAATCCTGCCGTAGGCAGTAATTTTGATATGTTCGTTTAGGACAGCCATAAGGTCAACTTCATTACTGCCTGGGAAAATATGCCGGTCATTACAAGCAGGCAAAGGATAAGCGCAAGTACCAAAGGTACGGTGATCAGCTTATCCTTTTTCATTTCACCGTCTTTCCCCGCATCAGGCTGGGGAATCCATTTCCGCTCTCGCCATATTCCTGTAAGAACCCCTTCTCTTCCCTCATGCTTTCCCATCCATGCAAGCACTGCAAATGCAAATGGAAGCGTTGCAGCAGCCCAGATCAGGTAGATGCCAACCCCCATAATCAAAATGTCCCATGTGACCGCCTGGGTGCTGCTTCCTTGCGGATCTACCTTCATGGCAAAATACATCAGCAGGCAGGAACTGCTGTTGATCACGCTGTGGTAAATAATAGAGGCCCATAAGCTCCCTGTCGCCTCAACCAAAAGTACCGCAAATACTCCAACCACTACGGCATAAGCCGCCTGGTTAAAATTCATATGAAGGCACGCAAACACCACTGCCGAAAGCAGCATTGCTTTCCACGCACTGGCGGATCTCCGGTATGATCTGTAAAATGCCCCACGGCAGATTACTTCCTCAAACACCGGGGCAACAACTCCAAGAGAAATCCATAACTGCCAGAAAGGCATATCTGCCATCTGGTATTCCTCCATCATCAATGAAATTTCATTTTTCGTCCAAAACTGTGAAAGCAAATTAAAAAGAGTCATAACCGGCATCGTCAAAAACGTAAACAGTCCTGTCATCAAGACCGTGCCCGGCTTCATCTTACGAAAATTCCAAAATCCCACCAGATTTTCCCTTGAAACCAACATAAAAACAAGCACCGGGATAAAAATAACTATTTCTACTGCCAGGTTTGATATCACAATATTATTGGTGATCACCGGAAAAAAATATGCTCCAAAAAGCGCAAGCAAAATATATGCTATGATAGTGATCAAAAACGCCCAATTTGCCCGTCTTGCATTCATACCTATCCCCCTATACTCTCCAGATGCCATCCGGTCCAATTGTAATCATTCGCTGTTTATATAAATTCCCTACTGCCCTTTTAAATTCATTTTTGCTCATCCCTGTCTTTTCCCGTATCAACGCCGGGTCTGCTTTATCATTAAATGGCAGTTTTCCTCCTAAACCATCCATCATCTCCAGGATCCGTTCCGCATCCTTGCCCATCTGGATATATGCCTTATCCCGAAGGCTCAATGTCAGCTTCCCGTCCTCCAACACGCCTGCCACTCTTGCCTGCACCCTGCTGCCGACTTTCAGCCCGTCTGCAGGCTCCCTGGCAGGAATCAGACCGCTATAGCGGTTGTCAACCGCAACAAAAACCCCAAATTTCTCAATCATCTCATATACCACGCCCTCTACCATGTCATCTTTTCCATAAGGGCTGTCCGTAGACAAATAAGGATAAACCTTCATCGTTGTACAAAGCCTTCCGCTTTTGTCTATATACAATGCCACAAGATACTCTTCCTGCTCTTTTACCGGAGCAGTCTGTTCCCGGAAAGGCAACAGCAGGTCTTTTTCCAATTCCCATTCAAGAAATGCCCCGATCTGCCCTGCTTCCTTCACCTTAAGCACAGCCGTCTGCCCTACGGTAAGGGACGTTTCCCTTGTAGTCGCAATTAACCGGTCACTGGAATCCCGGTAAATAAACACATCCAGTTCCTCCCCAATTGGGGCATCGTCCGATACTTCTTTCCCCGGAAGGAGCACCCTTTGTTCCATGTTTTTTGTATCTTCTGTATCTGACAGATACACACCAAATCCAACTCTTTTTACAATTTTCAAACGCTGCCTTTTTCCTAATTCTATCATAGCTATCCCTTCCTATCTTCCTTGCGCTCCTCAAGCTCCACCACACAGCATATATCTTTCCCGGAATTCTCAAGTACGATTACATGTCTCCCTTCACAGGTTCGCGACAGATGGGGTGTAAGAACTTCCCCCAGCAAAACCTGTTTTTTGTACTCCGCCCGAAGCTGTGCCACCGGAAAATCCCGTTCCAGCGAATCTATCGCAATCCGGACGAACTGCCCATTGTTTACATGCTGATTCGTATCCAAATGAATATCTTTAATATGCACCGGTTCTCCCGTAAAACTTTCTTCCGGTATCTTAATCCTTCTGGGCGCATATTCCATATCGATTCTGGGTTCTAACACATATCCCTGCAGCATTTGGGCATCCGGCTTTGCCGGTTTCCCCGTATCTGTATCAAGCAGACTCCAAATCGTGTTTGCATAGGCAAGGTTCCTGCCCTGCTCATCCATCATAACAAAATTTCTATACCCCACAAAACCTTTAAATTCATATGGCAGGGTTCCTACAATCACCCGTTCCCCCATAGCCGGGTAACGCTCCACTATAATCTGCCAGGAAGACATCACCCATACCACATGATGATCCTTACAATAACCCAGCCCCAACCCAATATCTTCCGACTGGAATGTTGAACAATCCTGGAAATAATCCAGCAACGACTCCAATTTAAGGTGCCCTGTTTTATCTGTCTCACTGTATCTGATCCTGCTTTGAAACGTATACATAATGTCCTTTCTCCTCTTATCAATCTTACTGATTATAGCATGAACTTTACAAAAGAAATAGTGTCCTATGCATTTTTTCACACTTAAATTTTCTTTTTGCAAAAATGAAAAACTCCGGCAGCGGCCTGCCGGAGCTAAATCTTTTTATTCTACATTCCACTGATATCAAGTGCATGCATATAAGCATCCGAACCTCTTGCACATGTCACTGATAACTTTTTCCCACTGACAAAAACTTTACAGCCGACAACGCTTCTTACCGTATCCAGCTTTAATTCCATATCTCCCTGAGGCGTTTTGAGAACTAGTATATTTTCCGTCGATTTCCCTCTCACTGTTCCGGTTACGGTCGCCGTAGTAGAATTGTCAATCTGTGATGAACCCATGCTCTCCTTGGTTGCTGTAATACTTGCCGCATGAAGATACGCATCCGAACCGTTATATACAGAAACCGTAAGCTTTTGCCCGGAAGTTAAAACCATGCCGTTGCGGCTGTCTGTATTATTGTCTATCACAATCTGCATTTCCCCATCCTTTGTAGATAGGTAAAGAAGATCTTCCTCCGTTTTATCTGAAACCGTTCCTGATACCGACATCGTGGATGCTGTTACTACAGATGCCGGCGCCGGTGTAATAGATGTATCTACCGCACCTACAGGGCCTGCTCCTGAATCAGAAATACTAATAGCATGCATGTAAGCGTCTGACCCACGGGCGCAGGTAATATTATAACTTCTATCCACAACCAGAATGGAGCAGCCGCTCATATTCGTAGTTGTATCCAGCTTGATCTGCATCTCACCCTGGGATGTCTTGACATACAATACATCTCCGGTTGTCTTACTTCCAATCGTTCCTGTTACGGTAGCCTGGGATGAGGTGTCTATGGTAAGAGATGAGGTCTGGGCATCACCGAATACTTTAACTGCATGCAAATATTCATCTGAACCATGTACTACAGTAACACTAATCTTTTTTCCCGGAAGCAATACTTTACACGCGCTGGTATCTGTCCCACTATCCAATTTAATTTCCATTTTTCCTTCGTCTGTGGATAGCAGCAGCAATTCAGAGGTCGTTCCCGCTTGAACAGTTCCTTTCACTGTTGCTGTTTCCTGCGCCTTCACCTGTAACGGATCCGCCAATGTCACCAGCATAGCCACAATAAGGCTAAGCGCCATACTCACTTTTGTCCTTTTATACTTTTTCATATGCATGCCTCCAAAAATAGGATATAGATTACCATAATATGAAAATTATGTAAACTCATCATACACTATTTATTCCGAAAATGCAATAAAAATCCATTTCATTTACCCACAAAGATACACTTGGAGCTTCATGTAAACTCTATACACAAAAAACCGATGAGAGAACTCATCGGTTTTCATTCGCTGGGCTACAAGGATTCGAACCTTGAGATGACGGAGTCAGAGTCCGTTGCCTTACCGTTTGGCGATAGCCCAATTTAGATTACTTTTGGTATTATACACGAATAATTTCTGTTTGGCAAGTAGAAATTGAAAATTTTTTTGTTACTTTTTTATCATGCTGTATTTTTTTGAATACTTCTTTATTTTTCCCAAAAAACTGTTTTCAATCCCTTCAAAATTTGTTATCTTGTAACTGAAAAACATTTGAATGAAATAGAAACGACTACTTTGAACAAGAACGGAGGGTTATATGAGGTATTTTTTTGATGGAAAAATCGAAAAGCAGGATGACATATATTGTATCCGCATTCCTTTTAACGTATGGGAAGTTTGTAAACTCAGGGATACAATCAACGCTGATCTGGTCCTTGATAATAAAATTATCAGTTGTGAACTTATTCCTGAAAATAAAGGGAATTACAAGATTCATTTAAGTGATGAGGACGTATCCCACATTGATACCAGCCTAAAACACAAAATCCTGCTTCATATTAATGGCAGCCTCATACAAATGAACCAAAACAGTCCCTATAGTTTTGATCATCCAATCCGCAAAATTGACCATATTGATGTCATCATCCAACCTGAAGACGGTCTCTGCGGACAAACCTGTGTAGCCATGCTCGCCGGGGTCACCATTGCCGAAGTGATCAGTGTTATGGATTGCCGTGAATGGCAGGCAACCATGGGGCGCGTCATTTCTGCCCTTAATTATTATGGCATTGACCATAATGATATCATCATGTACACAGAAGGCCAGGAAGCCACTCTTCCCAAATGCTGTATCATGATGGAAAAGATGGGACTGTACTGCCACTATTTGGTGCACTATGACGGTAAGTTTTATGATTCCAATCTTGGCATTATCCAGGAATACGATATGAGTAAACTTTTAGGGTATTTGGAAGTAAAGGTTGACTGATTGATTTCTGAACCATTAAGTGGGGCTGCGCTTTGGCGCATCCCCACTCTTTTTCGTTTACACCTCAAAAATCATATCTCCATAAGTAGGCAGCGGCCATACCTTCTTATCAACCAGCATCTCCGCTTCATCTGCCGGCGTTCTAAGCTCCTCCATTGCTTCCTTGACAACGTCCTTATAATAAAATGCCTGCTCTTTTGCATTTGTTATTGCATTTGCTTTTTCCTCCGCTTCTTCCAGCTTGACAAGAGCCGTCTTCATCGCTGACAGTTTCTCCGATACCTCCTTTAGCAGGCCTGCTGTAACACTGGCATCGGCCCCAGCTTCTTTTACAGCGATCACCGTATCTGCAAGAGACTTACTGTACTTGATCAACGCAGGAATGATCTGCTTGGAAGCCATATCAATCATGGTAAGAGCCTCAATATTAATGCTCTTTGCATAGATTTCATAGAGAACTTCTTCCCTGGATTCTAATTCCGCCCTCGTAAAAATGCCGAATTTTTCAAACAGTTTAACAGATTTTTCCGTTGTCAGGGTATCTACTGCCTCCACCATAGACTTAATATTGGGAAGGCCTCTTCTTTCGGCTTCCGCCACCCATTCCGGCGCATACCCATTCCCATTAAAAATAATTCTCTGATGATCCGTTAAGTATTCCTTGATCAGATCATGAACCGCCAGTTCAAAGTCATCTGCTTTTTCCAAAACGTCAGCCGCTTCACAAAAAGCTTCTGCAATCATAGCATTTAATATAGTGTTTGGGCTTGCAGCAGAATCCGCAGATCCTACCATACGGAATTCAAATTTATTTCCTGTAAAGGCAAAGGGCGAAGTCCTGTTTCTATCCGTGGCATCTTTCTCAAAATCGGGAAGTGTCGATACACCGGTATCCAGCTTACCGCCTTGCAGTACATGAGCCGCCTCACCAGTCTCCACAAGCTGCCTTACCACATCCTCAAGCTGCTCTCCAAGAAAAATGGAAATAATTGCAGGAGGCGCTTCGTTAGCTCCCAGTCTGTGGTCATTCCCTACATCTGATGCACTTTGACGGAGCAGGTCTGCATGAATATCCACGGCCTTGATTATGCAGGCAAGCACCAGTAAAAATTGAATATTTTCATTTGGCGTATCGCCGGGATCAAGAAGATTCACACCGTTATCAGTGGTAAGGGACCAGTTATTATGCTTGCCGGATCCGTTTACTCCGGCAAAAGGCTTCTCATGGAGAAGACAAGTCATGCCGTGACGCCCTGCAACCTTTTTCATTGTTTCCATCACCAGTTGATTATGATCCACTGCAATGTTTGCCGTCTCATAAATCGGCGCAAGTTCATGCTGGGCAGGCGCTACTTCGTTATGCTGTGTTTTTGCAGTAACCCCCAGTTTCCACAATTCAATGTTGAGATCCTTCATATAGGCGCCAACACGTTCACGGATCGTTCCAAAATAGTGGTCTTCCATCTCCTGCCCCTTAGGAGCCGGCGCCCCAAACAAAGTACGTCCGGCAAAAATAAGATCCGGCCTTTTTAAATATTTCTCTCTGTCTATCAGGAAATATTCCTGTTCAGGCCCTACACTTGCAACCACCTTGGTCGCGCCGTCATTTCCAAAAAGGCGGACGATACGCAGCGCCTGTTCACTGATCGCTTCCATGGAACGGAGAAGAGGGGTTTTTTTGTCAAGCGCTTCTCCCTTGTAAGAGCAAAATGCTGTGGGGATACAGAGAATCACTCCTGTAGCGTCTTCCTTCAAAAACGCAGGTGAGGTAATATCCCAAGCTGTATAGCCTCTTGCCTCAAAAGTAGCCCGAAGCCCGCCTGACGGAAAAGAAGAAGCATCCGGCTCCCCTTTGATCAGTTCCTTTCCCGAAAAATCCATGATCATTTTTCCGCTTTCATCGGGGTGGGAAACGAAGGAATCATGCTTTTCAGCCGTAATGCCTGTCAGTGGCTGAAACCAATGGGTATAATGGGTAGCTCCATTTTCAACGGCCCAATCCTTCATTGCCTTTGCAACCACATCTGCTGCCGCAGGAGATAATTCCCCTCCCCTATCCATAACGTTGGTCACTTCTTTATAAACATTTTTAGGCAAACGTTCCTTCATCGTAGCACGGGTAAATACCTTGCTGGCAAAAATCTCTTCAACATTGATCACTTCGCTCATTTTTTTACGTCCTTTCCGCATTTGTGTCCTAAAAACAAAAAAATGTTCCAAAAAAAATTTGGAACATCTTTGTTCAAAAACACTATAAAGGATAATTTCACAAATTGCAATACCCTTTTTTATTTTTAGATGTTTTAGTGGTAAAATACAAAATCATATCATTACATCTGTATAGATTGCACAATTTACAATTGCTTCTTTGAAACTCTCAAAATGTCATACTTGTCGGCTACACCGCTTAACCCAACCCACAAAACCTGTCCGGCATGAGGAGCGCTTTCCACTTTTTCACCCTCTGCTGTAACCATAGATAAGACTTCCACCGGGACATTTCTTCCGTCAGGCTTCATGATTTCTATCCTATCCCCCACGCAAAATTTGTTCTTCTGCTCGATCCGCACCTGGCAGCCGCCTTGTTGATTGTTCCTTGTATCTGTGGCAAAATCCGAAACTTCCGCCGCAATCCCCAAATAGACATATTCATTCACATAAGTACTATTATCATAAATCTGGGTATTTTCATCCGGTTTATGAAAGTAAAACCCTGTCGTAAACTGGCGGTAAGTGCATTTTGCAATTTCCGACCGATACCAGTCCATATTTTTTCGGTACTTTTCTTCTGACTCCCAATAATCATCAATTGCTTTCCGGTATGTTCTAGTGGCAGCCGCAACATAAAGCGCCGTTTTCATTCTGCCTTCAATTTTAAAACTATTGATTCCTGCATGGATCATTTCCGGAAGATACTCGATCATGCATAAATCCTTAGAATTAAAAATATAAGTCCCTCTTTCATTTTCATAGACCGGAAGATACTCCCCAGGACGCGTCTCCTCCACAATAGCATACTTCCATCTGCAAGGATGGGTGCATGCCCCATGGTTAGCATCCCTGCCTGTAAAATAACTGCTAAGAAGACATCTGCCAGAATAAGAAATGCACATTGCCCCATGGATAAAACTTTCGATCTCCATATCTTCCGGAATCTTCTCCCGGATCTGTCTTATTTCCTCTAAAGAAAGCTCCCTTGCACAGACCACTCTTTTCGCCCCCAGCCGATGCCAAAATAAAAAAGTCTGATAATTGGTGTTGTTTGCCTGTGTAGAGATATGAATATCAATTTCCGGACATATTTCCCTTGCCAGCGTAAACATCCCCGGATCTGCAATGATCAGTGCATCCGGCTTAAGCTCTGCCAATTCATGAAAATATTGCTCTGCTCCGGATAAATCTGCATTGTGTGCCAGGATATTGGCCGTCACATGCACTTTAACGCCATGCTGATGAGCAAACGCAATGCCTTCCCTCATTTCTTCCGGCGTAAAATTTTTGGCTTTCGCCCTAAGTCCAAAAGCCTCCCCTCCAATATAGACGGCATCTGCACCAAAAAGCACTGCCGTTTTCAAGACTTCCAGCGAACTGGCTGGTATTAATAATTCCGGTTTTTTCATTCTGCCCCCATATCTATTATACTTATGACCTACCTGATCCTGACGCTTACTGTAATCCCATCACCTATAGGAAGGATATCTGTTTGAAGCTGCTCGTTATGCTTCAATTCGTATAAATATTCACGCATCCGGCTATGGATCGTCCGGTCCCGGCGCGTTATGGCATATCTTGATTCCAAAATATCCCCATCATGCAGCACATTGTCAGACACCAGCAGTCCTCCCACAGGCATCCTTTTAAGAACATAAGGCAGAAAATGAATATACTGCCCTTTCGCTGCATCCATAAAAATGAAATCGTAACTTTCATCCAGATCCCGCAAAACTTCTGCCGCATCTCCTTCGATCAAAGTGATCTGCTTCTCCCGCCCGGCCTTTTTGAAATTTTCCTTTGCAGCCGGTATTCTCTTTTTATAGTTCTCAATCGTTGTAATATGGCAGTTTCCTGGTCCGTATTCACACATAAAAAGCGCAGAAAAACCAATGGCCGTCCCAACCTCAAGGATCCGTTCCGGCTGCTTGGCAGCCAGAAGGAATTTTAAAAAGCTTTGCACTGAAGGTCTTATGACCGGAACATTGGTTTCTATCGCATACTGCTCCAACTCATTTAAAAATGCAGTATTTCCCATATCAAAGGAACTAATAAATTCATTCAGTCTTTCCTGTGTGGTCATGACCCCTCGCTTTCATCCTCTTCCTCCGCCGGGGCAGCCATAAGCGCAAGCATTTCCTGAGCTGTCATTGCTGTGCTCAGATCATAAATTCCCGGAGCAATCTCTCCGTGATGGGCAGAAAGCAATTCTTGCACAACAAACAGCTTTGCATCCTCTATCAGTCCCTTTTCCTCCAACATCTGTGCAATGTCGCTTGTCGACATGCTGTCAGAAATTCCTACCGTTATCGTCCGCCCGCCTGAGATCGACATAGGTTCATCCGCAAACACTTTATATCCAAAATCGTATGCCTGCGTTGCCCCACGAAAAATAAACAGTACCACTGCCGCAAGAATTACCACCTTAACGATCATTTCAACTGCAGCGGCAATCAGATATCCTGCTTTCATTAAAATCACCTGTTCTTTCCTGGTCTATCGTACTCATTTTAAATTATTCAAACTTCAATTCGCTTGTAATATATATATCTATCGCCTGCATCATTCTGCAAAAAGCAAGCTCTGCACTTAAAAAATCGTCAACCACTGGATTTTCACGGAATTTCTCATACTCTCTCTCAAAAAAATACATTTTATCAAAAAGCTCATCAATCTGGCTGGTATTCTGCAATTCATAATTCCGCCGCCGGTATTCATTCACTTGTGCGAAAAGTTCCGGGTTTTCCTTTATTTTTTCCAATTGAATGCTGTATCTTTTATAAGTCTGGGTCCCTTTGATCGATTGAACAAATTTTTCCGCCGACGTTTTCATAGTTTTATCCAACATGACCAGATCTCCTTATATCTCCATAATGATCGGCAAAATCATAGGGCGGCGTTTCGTCTTTTTCCACACATACTCCCCTAACGCATCTTTAATGGAGCCTTTTAGCTTCCCCCAGTCAGAAATTCCTCTTCCCAAACACCCTTCTACCGCATCATTTACAACCGTCCTTGCTTCCTCCATCAGTTCATCAGACTCCCGGACATAAACAAACCCCCTGGAAACAATATCCGGGCCACTCACCAGTTCATCCGATGCACCATCCAGACCCAAAACAACGATCAGGATTCCATCTTCCGCTAAATGCTGCCTGTCCCTGAGTACAATGTTCCCCACATCGCCTACGCCAAGTCCGTCTACCAAAATATCCCCTACCGGCACCTTGCCTGTGATCTGTGCTCTTTCTGCCGTTAATTCCAGCACATCCCCGGATTGGATAATAAAGATATTCTCTTTAGGAATTCCAAGCTCCAAAGCAATTTTAGCCTGAGCCTTCAAATGTTTATATTCCCCATGAACCGGAACTGCATACTTCGGATGGAGCAGCGTATAAATCAGTTTAATCTCTTCCTGGCAGGCATGTCCCGAAACATGTACATCCTGAAAGATCACATCTGCTCCTTTTAAGAGCAGTTCATTGATCACATTGGTCACAGCTTTTTCATTTCCCGGAATGGGATGCGATGAAAAAATAACAGTGTCTGTTGGTCCAATAGATATTTTCCGGTGATTTCCTTCCGCCATACGGCTGAGTGCCGCCATGCTCTCTCCCTGGCTTCCGGTGGTAATAATCACCGTCTTTTCATCAGGGTAATTTTTTAACTGTTCAATATCAATCAACGTATTCTCCGGAATACTCAAATATCCCAAATTCGTAGCTGTTTCAATGATATTTACCATGCTGCGGCCTTCCACCACAACTTTTCTTCCGAAACGGTATGCAGAATTGATAATCTGCTGTACCCTGTCCACATTTGAAGCAAACGTTGCAATGATAATACGGGTATTTTTATGCTCCTCAAAAAGAATATCAAACGTCTTTCCCACCGTCCGTTCCGATGGCGTAAATCCTGGCCTTTCTGCATTGGTAGAATCACACATCAATGCAAGGACACCCTTTTTCCCTATCTCAGCAAAACGCTGAAGATCAATGGCATCCCCAAACACCGGCGTATAATCCACTTTAAAATCACCTGTATGCACTACAATCCCCACCGGCGAATAAATTGCCAACGCCGCTGCGTCAACAATACTGTGATTCGTCTTGATAAATTCGATCCGAAACTGCCCTAAATTAATAGACTGGCCAAACTTCACCACTTTACGTTTGGTGTTTCCAGTCAAATTATGCTCTTTTAATTTATTTTCAATAATTCCCATTGTCAGCTTCGTTGCATAAATAGGAATGTTCACATCCCGAAGCACATAAGGCAATGCTCCAATATGATCCTCATGACCATGTGTGATCACAAAACCTTTCACCTTATCAATATTATTCTTTAAATAAGTCACATCAGGAATAACCAAATCAATTCCCAGCATGTCATCTTCCGGAAAAGAAAGACCACAGTCTACGACAATAATACTGTCATCATACTCAAAGGCAGTAATATTCATGCCTATTTGCTCAAGCCCTCCCAAAGGGATGACTTTAAGCCCCAGGCTATTTTTTTGTTCCATTTTTTTCAATCAATTAACCTCCATTTTCCAATTCCCCATACCTATAAAAGCTCGGTATCATCTAACAAGCTCTCAAATACGGCAGCAACCGCTGAAAGTTCCCTGTCATCCTCCACCACTTCGTAAACGCACTCACCCTTCCCACTCTCAGAAGCAAGTTCCCGAAGAATCAGTGCATCTCCGTCCCCCTCTGGGACATCTGTCACTAATAAGTACTGATTTCCCGAAAGCTTCGTCTGTTCCAGCACATAAAATTCTGCGCTCTCCTGTGTATCCAGCATAAATTTAATCTTCTCCACCTTCGTCTTCCCGCTTTCTCCCAATATAGTCCAGATATCCTTGCAAGATAAGAACCGCCGCGATCTTATCCACATATTCCTTACGGTTTTCACGCCGTATGCCCGCTTCCATCATCGTCCTGTCTGCGGCAACAGTGGTCAGCCTTTCATCCCAGGTATGTACAAGAAGCCCTGTGCGCCTCTCCAGCTTGTCCTTAAATTCCCTGGTCAGCGCTGCCCTGGGTCCCTCCGTATCATTCATATTTTTGGGAAGTCCTAATACGATCTCGCTCACATCGTACTCCTGGATCAGCTCTTCAATCCTTGCCAATGTCTGACGTAATTTATTTTCCTCTTTTCTTCTGATAATCTCCGTTCCCTGAGCAGTAAGAAGCAGTGGGTCGCTGATTGCCACCCCCACCGTTTTTGATCCAAAGTCTAACCCCATGATCCGCATGATTTCTTTCCTTTCAGCATATCCTATTTCCAGTGGCTGCTCTTTATATACTCTGTCAGCATCTCTTCCACCAATTCATCCCGTTCCACTTTCATGATCAGGCTTCTGGCATTTTTGTAACTGGTAATATAAGTAGGATCACCGGACATGATATAACCGACGATCTGGTTGACTGGATTATATCCCTTTTCAGTCAGCGCTAAATACACCTCCGCCATAATTTCCTTGACGGAAGTCTTATCCGTTTCCACCTTAAAAAAACGCGTATTTCCCAAATCCTGCATAAGCCGCACCTCTTGCCAAAACATTCGTTACCCTTTATCTTACTCCACTTTCAAGCAAAATTCAATGCATTTACATCTGAAACAACAAAATATCCGGTTGTAAAAAGCTTTCTAAAACACCGGTCATCACCTGGCCGGAAAGATCCTCATCGGTTCTGGCCGCTGCTTTGATATATTCTCTGGTGTGACCGATTTGATATCTCTTTCCATTTATCATTTTCTCTTCTTCAAACAAAACTTCCACTTCTTTATGTAAATAGTTTTCTCTATATTTACGGGATAATTCCTCGCCCAATTCCATTAACGCTGCGCTTCTTTTCCCTTTCACCTCTTCCGGTATCTGCCCCTCCATCTTAGCCGCAGGCGTTCCTTTCCGCCGGGAATATTTAAAAATATGCATTTCATAAAATCCGGTTTTTTCCACAAAACTGCATGTTTCCTGGAATTCCTGGTCGCTTTCCCCGGGAAACCCCACAATCACATCTGTTGTAACCGCCGGATGATCAAAATACTTTCTTAAAATACATACCTTTTCATAATATTCCCTTGCAGTATACTTTCTATTCATCCTGCCTAAAACAGTATCACAGCCACTTTGCAAAGACAAATGAAAGTGGGCGCAAAGCTTACCGCTTTGTGCAAGCGCCTGTGCAAACTCTTCCGTAATAATCCTGGGTTCCAGAGACCCTAGCCGAACCCGCCAGATTCCCGGTACCTGCGCCACTGCCCGTATCAGTTCAGGAAGCTTGCTTTTTGAAAAGTCGTCTCCTGTTTCCAAACCATAAGAACTTAAATGAATTCCCGTAAGAACCACTTCACGGTACCCATTGCCTGCAAGTGTTTCCACCTCCCTGATCACATCGTCCAATTTGCGGCTCCTTATCCTTCCTCTTGCATGAGGGATGATACAATAAGAACAAAACTGATTGCATCCATCCTGTACTTTAATAAAAGCTCGCGTGTGCTGGGCAGTATGTGCAAGGCTCATAGCCTCATATTCTTTCTCTTTTCCAATATCTATGACCGTCGTTCCTTGAAGCGTTTTATCACCAGAACGTTGATAGCTTTCCCTTTTCTCCAGGTACTTCTCCAAAATAACTGCCAGATCCTTTTTCCGATTGTTCCCCACAGCCAGATCAATACCCATATCTTTTAAGATACTATCATTTTCCATCTGTACATAACATCCCACAGCCACTACCACCGCTTCCCGGTTCATTTTTCTGGCGCGGTGAAGCATTTGCCTGCTTTTTCGATCCGCTATATTGGTAACTGTGCAGGTATTAATGATATAGATATCGGCTCTTTCCCCAAAAGGTACAATTTTGTATCCTCTTTCCTGCAATGTTTGTTGCATAAAGTCCATTTCATATCCATTGACTTTACAGCCCAAATTGTGAAATGCTACACTTTTCAAATTAACCACCACTTTTTTTGTATTGTTTTATCATTGACTTTTCAAACGTTAACATTTACTATAGATGTAGAAGGTATGACCAATTTATAAGGAGGTAATTTACCATGAAAACTGTTCAGATTTCATTAAATTCAATTGACAAAGTAAAATCTTTTGTGAACGATATTACGAAATTCGATTATGATTTTGACTTAGTGTCCGGGAGATATGTCATTGATGCAAAATCCATCATGGGTATCTTCAGTTTGGATCTATCCAAGCCTATAGACCTGAATATCCATGTTGAAGATAACGTTGAAGATATTCTGGATGCATTAAAACCGTACATGATTTAATGAAAATAACCCGGGAGCTGGCCTCATGCCAGCTCTTTTATCTTCTTCCCGAATGCAAATTAAGGATTGTCCCATTTGGCAATGACCACTTCATCAGAATCAAGGGCCTGCCTGATTAGCTCATCGATCTTTTCTGACAAATTCTGTTCATGCCTTTTGATCACATTTAAATTTGGCTTTGTAACCGGATGCTTTGCAACAAAAATTGTACAGCAATCCTCATAGGGAAGGATGGAAGTCTCATAAGTGCCAATCTTTTCCGACACCTCTACAATCTCCATCTTGTCAAATCCGATTAATGGCCGGAACACCGGTAAACTGCACACTTCATTGGTAACCGCCAATGACTGTACTGTTTGGGATGCCACCTGGCCAATGCTCTCTCCGGTAATCAGCCCCAGGCAATCATTTTCCCTGGCTATGTTCTCTGCAATCTTCATCATATACCGGCGCATAATAATGGTCAGCTCTTCGTGGGGGCACTTTTCATAAATAGCCAGTTGGATGTCCGTGAAATTAATAATATGCAGATAGACAGGCCCTGCATAACGTGATACCAGTTTTGCAAGGTCAATGACCTTTTGCTTTGCCCTGTCGCTGGTATAAGGGGGTGCATGAAAATAAACCGCATCGATCTTTACTCCCCTCTTGGCGATCATATAACCTGCCACCGGTGAGTCAATACCGCCGGATAACAAAAGCATCGCCTTCCCGTTGCTTCCCACCGGCATACCGCCTGGCCCCGGAATTTCAATAGAATATATGTATATTTTTTCCCGGATCTCTACATGAATCATTACATCAGGATGATGCACATCCACCTTCATCTCCGAAAATCCCTCAAGAACTGCCTCACCAAGCGACCTGTTGATCTCCATGGAATTCATGGGATAATTTTTCCTAGCCCTTCTAGCCTGCACCTTAAAAGTTATATGCTTATCCTGATAAACGCTATCTATATAGGAAACCACCGCATCCGCCAGCTTTTCAAACCCTTCATCCTCTACATAGACCACCGGACAGATCCCGGAAATCCCAAATACCGTTTTCAGGTTGTCCACTGTTTCTTCATAGTCAAAGTCAGACAGCGCATGTACATAGATCCTGCCTTCCGTCCGTGTGACTTTGAATTCCCCCTCACAACGCTTCAACGCATACTTTACCTGTTGTGCCAGCGCTTCCTCAAATAAATGTTTATTTTTTCCTTTTACGCCAATTTCAGCGTATTTGATCAAAAATGCACTAAACATGCCGACTCCTTTTTGGCAGCGCTGCAATATGCAGCGCCGTCCATTACCTTCGTGTATATCTTCTGAGCATAGGAATTATATCATACAGCGTCTCTAATGTATAGTTTATTTCTTTCATCGTTGTAAAAACGGAAAAACTAAAACGAATGGTTGACCCTAATAATTCCTTCTCCACCCCCATAGCCTGCAATGTTGCCGAAGGCTGGGGCTTACGGGCTGAGCAGGCGCTTCCCGCTGAGACATAGATTCCTTTATCCTCCAGCGCATGAAGTATGACTTCACTGCGAACGCCCCGAAATGAAACGCTGACTACATGAGGCGCGCCGTTTTCATCAGGATGCCCGTTTATCACTATATCATTTATCTTACGGATTCCTTCTACAAACGCCTTCTTGATCTGGTACATCCTGGCAACGTCCTGATCCAGATTTGCATAGACCAATTCCACTGCCTTTGCAAGCCCTGCTGCCCCCGGAACATTTTCAGTGCCGGAACGCATGCCACCCTGTTGCCCGCCCCCATACGAAATGGGTTTGATCTTAACCTTTTCATCAACATAAAGGAGCCCTGCCCCTTTGGGGCCATGGATCTTGTGCCCGCTGGCCGATAATAAATCGATCTTCATCCTTTTCGGGTAGATTTTAAACTTCCCATATCCCTGGACCGCATCCACATGGAATAAGATCCTGGGATTCATTCTCTTGATCAGCGCCCCTGCCTCTGCAATAGGCTGCAACGTCCCCACCTCATTATTGGTATGCATAATGGATACCAGGATCGTCTCACCCGTAATGGCCCTTTCTAACTCCTCAAGCCTGACGCATCCTGTTTTATCTACCGGAAGGTAAGTTACCCGGAACCCCTCATCCTCCAAATATTTCATAGCCTGTAATACGGCAGGATGCTCAATCTGAGTTGTGATCAAATGCCTTCCACTGCGGCAATTTGCCCTGGCGCATCCAATGAGAGCAAGATTGTCTGCCTCAGTTCCTCCTGATGTAAAAAAGATTTCCTTTTCATTAACTTTTAAATTTTTTGCAATTACCTCTTTGGCATACCGGGTGTACTTCTCTGCCTCTACCCCCTTACGATGGAGACTGGAAGGGTTTCCGTAGTCTTCACACATAATATGGGTCATTAGTTCCGCCACCTGGTCAAAGCATCTGGTAGTCGCCGAATTATCTAAATATACCTCCATATGATTACTGGCCTTTCTGAACAAAGTATCTCTTTTTATTCTTTTATCTATCATTATATTATGTCACTATTGCTCCAAATGGTACATGATAATAGAAAGAACCGCCATCCCGGCCGTCTCTGTCCGTAAAATACGCTTTCCTAAGGTAATCGGGCAAATATCTTCCTCCATTGCATGTTGGATCTCTTCCTGTGTAAATCCTCCTTCAGGTCCGATAAAAACAGCCACATCCCGGCCCGGCTTTAACCCTCCCAGGATTTCCCTGGTCTGATCCATGCCTTCCCACAGTTCATAGGGAATGACCCTCACACCTGCACACCTGCTATAGACCATTGCATCCTGGAATTCCATGATGTTTCTTATCTGGGGTATCCTCTCTCTCTTACTCTGTTTCGCAGCGGCTTCGGCAATCCCCTGCCATCTTATCAGCTTCGATTTCTCTTTTTTTTCATCCAGCTTCACGACTGTCCGTTTGCACATGACCGGAATGATCTCATACACACCTAGTTCTACCGCCTTCTGAATGATCGTCTCCATCTTGTCCCCTTTCGGAAGTCCCTGAAAAAGGAAAATCTTAGAAGGCAGTTCCACACTGCTTTTTTCTGTTTCCAGCACCTTGCAGCATATCTCATCTCCGCCAAATGCCTCAATGCAGCATAGATACCTTTTGTCATCACATCCATTCCTAAGTACTATTTCATCCCCTGGCCTCATACGCAGCACATTCTTAATATGATTCACGTCCTTCCCCGTGATCACTGCGCTTTCCCCCAAAATCTGGGAAGGATCAACAAAAAACTGATACATTTTCCCTTATCACCCTTTCCGGTCAGTTTTTCCTGGCAGTCACGCTGACCCATTCTCCCTGATAAGTCACCTCCAGAACCTCCAGCCCTGCTGCTTCCACCGCTGCCCTAACGGTATCCTCCTTGTCATCTATGATACCGGAAGTGATATAGATCCCGCCTTTCTTTAACTGGCTGACAATCACAGGCGTTAGCAAGACTAACACTTCCGCCAAAATGTTTGCCACCACAATATCATAGCACTCGTATCCAACCCAGTCCTGAATCTCTTTTTCCGTAATAATATTTCCAATGATCATAGAAAAGTCATCACCGGAAATCCCATTCGCTGCCATATTTTCGCGAACCGCCTCCAAAGCACACGGATCCAGATCCGTCCCTACTGCTTTCCGTGCTCCGAACATCAAAGAAAGAATCGCCAATATGCCGCTTCCGGTTCCCACATCCAAGAGCGCCGTTTCCGGCGTAATGTACTTTCGGAGCTGACGGATACAAAGCTGTGTCGTATCATGCATACCCGTCCCAAATGCCGTGCCCGGATCAATGTGCAAGACCATTTGATCCTGATCTGGATGCTCTATCTCTTCCCAGGAAGGAATAACTAACACATCATCGATCATAAACTGGTGGAAATATTGTTTCCAATTATTAATCCAGTCAATATCTTCTGTCTCTTCCACTAAAATAGAGCCTTCGCCGATTTCCATGAATTCCCTCACTTCATCCAGTACGGCCTGTATGTGTAAAAGCAGCTCTTCTGCTGCCACTGTTTTGCCCCCATAAGTCAACAATGGATAATTGCTTCCTTCCGCTTTTCCCTGTCCCTCTTTTTCCTCTACAAAAAAACTTAAATAAGCAACCCCGTCATCTTCCATTTGATCAGGCAGAATATCCACAAACATCTGCTCCTTTTCCCACGCAGTTAGAGGAATTTTATCCTCAATCTGTGCTCCTTCCAGTCCAATATCATACAAACTGCTGATAATGACATCCTCTGCCTCCGTAATTGTTTTTATCTTGAATTTCAACCATTTCATAAATTGCTTCTCCGATTCTTAATCACCGTTCACTTGTCAACGACATATTTCATCAATCCAATCATTTTCTTCCTGGGAAAATTTAATATTCCCAAGGGATTTGATGTTTTCTATGATCTGTTCCGGCCTGCTGGCGCCAATAAGCACCGATGTGACCTTGCCGTCCCGCAAAATCCATGCCAACGCCATCTGTGTCAAAGTCTGCCCTCTTTGTGCCGCAATTTTCTGTAACGCATTTACCTTTTCCAGCTTTTCCTTAGAAATATCTTTGTCATGAAGATAAGGGCTTTTGCCACTCCCTGCCCTGGAATCGGCTGGAATCCCTTTTAAATATTTACCGGTAAGGATTCCTTGGGCCAGAGGACTAAAAGCAATACAGCCAATCCCATTCTCATACAAAAAGTCCTTCACACCATCCGTTTCTATCCAACGGTTCAACATAGAATAAGAAACCTGATTGATCACAAAGGGTGTTTTCTGCTCCCGTAAAATACGGCATGCTTCTTTGGTCTGCTCCTTGTTATAATTGGAAATTCCTACATAAAGCGCCTTCCCTGACCTGACAATCTGATCTAACGCTGCCATCGTCTCCTCCATAGGCGTGTCCGGATCCGGCCTATGATGATAAAAAATATCCACATACTCTATCCCCAGCCTTTTCAGGCTTTCATCCAAGCTGGCAATGAGATATTTCTTAGAACCGCCATCTCCATATGGCCCTTTCCACATATCATATCCTGCCTTAGTGGATATGATCATTTCATTACGGTAAGGCATCAAGTCTGATTGCAGGATTCTTCCCATATTGGCTTCCGCGCTCCCATAAACCGGACCGTAATTATTAGCAAGATCAAAATGTGTAATTCCATTGTCAAAAGCCGTAAAAAGAATCTGCTTCATATTTTCCACATGATTGACCGATCCAAAATTATGCCACATTCCGAGGGATAAGGCTGGCAGCTTCAGTCCGCTTTCACCACATCGGTTATAGATCATATCTCCATATCTTGATTCGTCTGCCTGATACATACATAATCTCCTTTATCGTCTTCTTATTTTCAAAAACAGAGCCGCTGCATCATGGATATCCACCCCCAATGCAGCAGCCCCTTCCATTCATTCTAATTACATCAATTTGCGGAACAGTTCTTTCAGATCTTCTACACAAGTATCTTTCGGATTCCCCGGACAGCATGCGTCTGCAAACGCTGATTCTGCAAGAAAATCAAGATCCTCTTCTTTGAGGGCTTCCAGTTTAGCCGGAATCCCTACATCCTCCGATAACTGACGTACTGCTGCAACAGCGGCATTGCGGTATTCTTCCTGGGACATTCCCGCAGTATCCACACCCATTGCTTGGGCAATATCTTTATACTTTTCCCCTGTCGTCTCCGCATTATATTCCATAACGATGGGCAACATCATGGCGCATGCCACACCGTGAGGCGTATCATAAACTGCACCCAGAGTATGCGCCATAGAGTGTGCAATTCCAAGTCCTACGTTAGAAAATGCCATACCGGTCACGAATTGGCCAAGCGCCATACCTTCACGTCCTGCTGCCGTATCGTTTACAGCCCCCCGCAAATTCTCAGCAATTAATTTAATCGCCTCTAAATTCAGGCAATCAGCAAGCCTCCATGCCGCCTTTGTGGTATATCCTTCGATCGCGTGGGTCAGCGCATCCATACCCGTCGCCGCCGTTAGTCCCTTAGGCATACTGGACATCATCTCAGGATCCACAATGGCAATATCCGGAATATCATTTACATCTACACATACAAATTTTCTCTTCTTCTCTACATCTGTTATGACATAATTAATCGTTGCTTCCGCTGCCGTTCCTGCCGTAGTGGGTACTGCAATCGTATAAACAGTCTTATTTTTCGTTGGTGCAACACCTTCCAAAGAACGCACATCTTCAAACTCCGGGTTGTTAATAATAATACCGATCGCTTTTCCCGTATCCATGGAAGATCCACCACCAATAGTAATCATATAATCGGCTCCTGACGCTTTATATGCAGCCACACCAGCTTTTACATTTTCAATTGTCGGGTTCGGTTTTATCTCAGAATAGATTTCATATGCCAAATTCTCTGCATCTAATAAATCCGTAACCTTTGCAGTGACACCAAACCTTACCAGATCCGGATCCGATGCTACAAATGCTTTTTGAAACCCCTTGCTCTTGATGATTCCAGGAATTTCTTTGATTGCCCCCGCCCCATGATAAGAAATTCCATTCAGTACAAAACGATTCACCATATTCATACCCTCTTTTCTTTTTTCTTCATTATAGCATTTCCCATTTGAACACATCAACATACTTTCCAATATTTTTGCTTTGTTATTTTTCATCAGTGATCTTTGTCCGCTTACCCATCTTTTCCCAATTTCCGGTATACTGTAAACCACATCGTGAGGAAACAGGCAAGCCCGCCTATTAAATTAGAAACAGGTTCTGCCAAAAATACTCCATTTACCTTAAAGCCTAAAACAGGCAAAAGTAACGTCAGAGGGACGACGATGATCACCTTTCGGAACAAGGAAAAGAAAATTGACCGCCTTGCGTATCCCAGCGATTGAAAAGTACACTGCCCGGTAAACTGAAACGCCATAAAGCAAAAACCAAAAAAATACATCTGGAGCGCTGCATTTCCTGTCTCAATCATCCCGGCGTCATCCGTAAAAATGGAAAACAAAAAATGAGGAAACTTCATAACAAAAACCCATGCAAGAAGCGTATATCCCACCCCGATCAGTGCAGTAAAGCGTATTCCTTCCTTTACCCTCCCCATCTTTTTGGCTCCAAAATTGTACCCTAAAATAGGCTGGCATCCGCTGGTAATTCCCATCACCGGAAGGGACAAAAGCTCCCTCACGGAATTTAAGACCGTCATAATTCCCACATACAAATCCCCACCGTAACTTTGTAGCGTAACGTTGCAGACAATCTGCACCAAAGCGTTTGTCGCCTGCACAATAAAACCAGAAGTCCCAAGCGTCATGATATCCCGTACCAGCCTGCCCTCCAGTTTCAGGTTTTCTTTTTTTATTCTTAAGATTGCTTTTCTGCCTGTCAAAAAGCGGAACACCCAGATTGCCGAAACCCCCTGGCTGATCACCGTAGCAAGCGCAGCGCCACCTACACCCATGTGCAGTACAAAGATGAACAGCGGATCCAATATCAGATTAAGCGCCGCCCCAATGACTGTTGTCAGCATTCCCATCCTGGGGTACCCTTGAGCATTGATAAATCCATTCATCCCTGTGGCAATCATAGAAAACAGCGTGCCAAACAAATAGATCCGTAGATATTCATCTCCATAGATATAGGACTCCTGACTGGCTCCAAACAAAAACAGGACTGGTCTGCGAAACCAAAAACAAAATACAAAAAGAATAAGAGAAGTCCATAACAGCAGAGAAAATACATTTCCCATAATTTTTTCCGCTTTTTCTTCATTCCCTTCTCCCCGTGCAATTGAAAACAGCGGCGTACCCCCTGTACCAAACAGGTTCGTAAAAGCGGCAACCAAGGTAATGACCGGAAAGGTAAGTCCAACTCCGGTCAAAGCCATATTATCCGCCCCTGGCAGGTGCCCTATGTAAATGCGGTCAACTATGTTATAAAGTAATTGTACCAATTGAGCTAAAGTCAGTGGAATTGCTTGAAAAATAATATTTTTCCACACTTTACCCTGAGAAAAATCCGTTGCCATGTCATTTCACCTCTACAAATGAAAAGATCCTTTTAAAGATTCTCAATCCATGTCCGCACAAGCTTCATCCACGACTGACAAGATTCCACAATCTCAATCCCTAATGGACTTACACTTTGGCTGCTGGCAAGGGAAAGTCCATGCCCGCCATAGGGATACATATGGAACTCCGTATCGATCCCTTTCTTGCGAAGTGCATTCACAAGAAGCAGAGAATTTTCTACTGGCACACATCCATCCTCAAAGGTATGCCACAGAAACGTCTTCGGCGTATCCTCAGAAACCTGTTTTTCCAGTGAAAGCTTTTCCAACATCTCCTCAATCGGATATGCCTCTTCAAAGCCTTCCAGTTTTTCCGGAACCGGCTCCTGGTTCAACCCCAACAAAAATCGAAAAGAATCTTTATGGGCATATTCTCCGGAAGTGATCACTGGGTAACAAAGAATCATTCCGTTTGGCTGCAAAAGCTTTTGTTTCCCATCATCAATACCCAACTTGTCAGCCAAAAACTTCCTATTCCAAAACATGCCCAGGCTGCCTGCCAGATGCCCTCCGGCGGAAAATCCCATTACGATGATCTTTTCTGGGTCAACATGCCACTCCTTCGCATGTTCCCGTATCAGCTTTACACTGGAGGCCAATTCCAAAAGCGCTGTAGGAAAAACAGACGGCGCGCAGGAATAGCGCAGCAGCGCTGCATGGCACCCCATTGCCAGCATTTGAAAAACAATTACCTCCGCTTCCCTGTCCGAAGTCATGCAATAACCGCCGCCAGGGCAGATCAAAATCAGAGGCCTTTCATGAATCATTATTTCCGGCGTGTCATCCTGAAGATAAGTTACCAGTTTTGCATACTCCTGTGAACCTTCCTGACGAACTGAATAAGTTTGATTAATCATAAATAATCCTCCACTTTCGTATTAATTTCTGTATTCTATGTACTTACAATTTTTATCTGCTGATTTGATCTTCCCCTAACAGCACCTCTGCATTTGTACCATAAAACACTTCTGACCGGCCGGCAAGACGCTTTAAGATCTCCTCCATATGTTCCCAGTTTTGGTTTGCATCAAACTCATAACTGTGACCCCAAATATAGAGGATACTTGCCTCTTCAGTACCCCCGCCCAAGAACCGTTCGATACCCTCAAAAATCCCTGCATGGTTATGATGAAAATTTGCCTTAAAACGCAGTAAATCTTTCTGTGGGCTAAATTCCGATGTGGATTCCACCGTTCTTGCATAACGGATACCACAATCTGATAACACCCTGACCGCCATGTCATTATATCCCCCATATGGATAAGCATAACCTACAACTTTCTTTTCAAACAATGCCTCTAAGTTTCTCTTATCCGCCATAACCTCATTATACATGGTTTCCTCATCACACTCTACCGGATTGGCATGCGTTAATCCATGGCTGGCAATCTCATGCCCTTCATATAGCTTTTTCAACCCTTTTTGATTCATTCTCCTGACCAGAATCCCGCTATCCCTTTCCGTAAAAAAATTCGCGCCTGTCTGGATACCACTGTTAATATTAAAAGTCGCCTTCATGCCATACTTATTAAACAGCTCTACCAAACGCCGGTCCTGCTCCACGCCGTCATCATAACTAAATGTTACCGCCTTATTTTTTCCATTCCACATATCCTTCTCCTTCTATGCATACATCATCAATACTTTGTACGCTTTCTTTTTCTCTTAACATCATATCAGTAATCTGGCTCAGATACCAGTAAAAAATATCCCACTGTTTCCGGCCACTTTAAAGTGGATAATTTGGTGAAAAATTATGACAAGAGATCATATAACCCCGCAAATACACAAAATAAGAATGGGGGCAATAACCCCCACTCATTCCACCAAAAAACTAATCATAAAACCTTTTTCTGTCCTTTACTTTACAATACATTACTGCCACCATCGTACTTACAAATGTCGCCACAATCGCCGGTGCAATAATCCCTGCCGGGTTCACACTTCCGTACTGCTGCCGATAAGCAATCATATTTACCGGAATTAACTGTAAGGAAGAAATGTTCAATATCAAAAACGTGCACATCTCATTACTGGCAACTCTCTCAGTTCTACTGCTTTTTGCTCCGGCATTTCCTGGAAGATACGCCGGATTTCCTCTCTCTTCCTCCAGCTTCGCAAGCTCCTCCATTGCTTTTAGTCCAGCCGGGGTGCAAGCCCATCCCAATCCCAAAATATTAGCAATAATATTCGTAGATATATAATCCCTTGCCTTATGTCCCTTTGGAATCCTTGGGAACATAAACGACACAAACGGTGACAGCATATTCGTAAGCTTAAGCAACAACCCCGATTTCTCAGCCACCTCCATAAGCCCTACCCACAACGCCATTACTCCTGCCATCGTAATACATAAAGAAACCGCTTCTCCTGCACTATCAAGGGCTGCTTCTGTAACCGCCTTCATGTTCCCTGTCACTGCACCAAAAATCACACCCACAATGATCATTGCTGCCCAAATATAGTTTAACAATACTTTTCTCTTTTCTTTTTTTATACTATATGCTGTATTTTAGCAGATTATATTTTACAAAAATGATTTCTTCTATGGAAAAAATGCAATTTTTCTATTATAATCAATTCATGGGGTTTTCCATTCATGAACTACGAGGAAACAATGATGAAGAAGATTATGGCAACAAAACCAATTGCCTTGCTTTTACTTTTTGGTCTAACTATTTTCTGCCAGGGATGCCAAAAGAAACCGGAGACTTATGTATCTCCCTCTACTACGATCCGTGATAATACTCCTGATTGTCTGATTCCCCGTGCAGACGGCACAACAGTCTATTCTAATCCTTATGTAAGCATAGATGCATCTAACCTTAGTGAGGGCTATATTATGGCATCTTATCTGGGTGACTGTCCTATTGTCAAATTGCAGTTGGTGGGGCCAGACTACATGACCTATACTTATGACCTAAAGGGCAGTGAATATGAAGCATTTCCTCTATCTGCGGGAAATGGGGTTTATTCTTTGAACGTTTACGAAAACTTAACCGGAAACCAGTATGTGGCCGTATTTTCCCAAGAATTGGATGTAAATATCTCCAATCCCTGGGGCTCCTTTTTATATCCGAACCAATATGTAAAATTCGACGCTTCCAGTCGGGTTGTTTCTGTAGCCAAAAGCCTCGTAGCGGAAGCGCACGATGACCTGGAAGCCATTATTATGGTTTATAACTATGTAGTAGAAAACATAACTTACGACTTTGACAAAGCCCAAAACGTACAAAGTGGTTATATTCCGGACGTTGACGAGATCTTGGAAAAGAAAACAGGAATCTGTCTTGACTATGCAGCCATTATGGCAAGTATGCTCCGCTCACAAAGAATACCTACCAAACTGGAAGTCGGTTATGCAGGAAATACCTACCATGCATGGATCAGTACATATGTAGAAGACCAGGGCTGGGTCAATGGTATCATACAATTTGATGGGCAGAGTTGGTCTTTAATGGATCCAACTTTTGCAGCAAACACCGATGAAAAAGAGCTAAAAAACTTTATTGGCGAAGGTGACAATTACGTTACTAAATATAACTACTGATTTGGAGGACAATATGAAAAAACAAAAACTTCTGTCAAATGCAGAGATCGCTTCCTTTTGCCGCCAGACAGCGCTGATTATCCAGGCAGGCATTACGCCTTCAGAAGGCATGGATATCCTGATTCACGACACCATTAGCAAAGAAGGCAAAGAACTTTTACAGGGTATTGGCGACTCCTGCCGTGAAGGCAACTACTTTTACCAGGCATTAGAATCCTCAGAAGTATTTCCTAATTATGTTGTCCGGTTGACTGCACTTGGTGAAGAATCCGGTAATCTTGATTCTGTGTTGCTGTCCCTTGCTCAATATTATGAACGGGAAGAAAATATATCTGAAAGTATCCGTTCCGCTATAACTTATCCATTGATCATGATCCTTATGATGTTTGTTGTCATCCTTGTTTTGATTGTTAAAGTACTTCCCATATTCAGGCAGGTATTTGTTCAGCTTGGCACGGAGATGAGTCCCCTTGCACAGTCCCTTCTCCGTATTGGAAATACGCTGAGTAATTACTCCATTTTCTTTACAGCCATTTTATTCCTGCTCATAGGCGTTTGCTTTTTTCTCTATAAAACTCCGGCAGGCAAAAAAAGCGCTAAACGCTTTTTTTCCCATTTCCCACTGACCAGAAGTTTCTATGACAAAGTTGCAGCAGGGCGTTTTGCCAGTGGTATGTATCTTGCTTTTACCAGTGGAATGGATACCTATCAAAGCCTTGATCTAATCTCACAGATTGTAGAAAATGATGATATGAATCAAAAAATTGAACGTTGTAAACAAGAGATCGACCAGCATAGCGATCTTCCCGAAGCCTTATCAAAGGCTGAAATTTTTTCAAATCTTTACTCACGCATGGTTGCCGTTGGCTTTCGCTCCGGCTCCATTGACGTGGTCATGAAACAAATATCAAAAAATTATGAGGACGAAACTGACAGGCAGATGAGCCGGATTATTTCCATCATAGAGCCTACTTTAGTGATCCTTCTGTCGCTCATTGTAGGCGTCATTCTTTTGTCAGTGCTTCTTCCCCTAATGGGAATCATGTCCAGTATTGGTTAAAAAGGAGACTATGGTTATGAATCGTTTTTTAAATAAAAATGACAGAAAACCACTATATTTTCTTCCTCATATTAGAGTTTCTTACTTCCTATTGCCCTTGCTTTTAATTCTTTTTTGGTATGGGATCTCTTCCATCAACGAAAGTACTTTAAGCAGGCAGCAAGAGAGTTTAGAAACTGCCCTAAACAGGGACATCATCCACTGCTATGCTGTAGAAGGCTTTTACCCGCCCAGCCTGAACTACATAGAAGAGCATTATGGTCTGGTTTACGATAAAGACTTATTTTTTGTAGATTATCAGCCAATTGGCTCCAATCTGCACCCTGATGTGACGATTCTGGTAAAACAGTGAGGCAGCGTTTATGGAAGACAGACAACAACGGCATATAATTGATATTCTTTTTGTCCTTGCTTTATTTGGTATTTTTGCACTTTCAGCTATTTTTTTAATTACCATCGGTGCAAATATTTACGGCAAAACCATGACAAACATGGAAAGAAACTTTGACACAAGGACTGCATTAGCATACATAACTGAAAAGGTGCGCCAGTCCGATCTAAAAGACCAAATCTCTATAGGAGAACTTGATGGTTGTCCTGCACTGGTCATCTCATCCGGCACAGAAGAAAACCAGTATCAAACCTATCTCTATGAATATCATGGCACCCTAAAAGAACTTTTGGTAAAACAGGATGTTCATTTGAACCCTTCAGCCGGCCAGGATATTCTTACCGTTTCCGGCTTTGAGTTATTACCTGTAAACAACCGCCTGATCAACTGCCGAATTGATGTAGATGATGAGCATAGCTATGACTTGTTTATATCCGTACACTCAGGAGGTATTTGCCTTGAAGACTAGTTCATCTTCCCGTTCAGGACTTTTCCTGATGGAATTAATCATTTCCATATTGTTTTTTTCCCTTGCAGGCGCCGTATGTGTAAAATTGTTTGTAAACTCCCACATTACCAGTCAAAACAGCGTGGAGTTAAACCATGCTTTGGAATGGAGCCAAAATGTAGCGGAAGTTTTTTACGGTTGTAATGGCGATATTACACAAATGGCGGATCTTTTCCAAACCCAATTTGGCAATTGTACTTCCTATGCCCCTGACCAATTCTTTCTCCTTTTGTTTGATAAAGACTTTGAGCCATTTGCCACCGCCCGTAATAGCAACCTTGCTCTTCAATATACGATTCTTACATCTGTAGAACAAAAAGAAGAACTACTATATTGCCACATTTTAGTTCAAAAGAAACCATCCATTCCCGAAGCAAGTGCACTAGAAGTTATTTATGAATTGACTGTTTGTCTGTTTCCCCAAAAGGAGGTAACCCTGTGAAAAACAAAAAACGTTACGGGTTAAATATCGGAACGTCGTCTATCCTGATCATTATTGTGATACTATGCCTGATCTGCTTTTCCGCTTTGTCTATCACAAGCGCTAATGCGGATTACCGTTTAAGCCAAAAGCTGGCTGACCGCACTACCGCTTATTATGATACCTGTAATCAGGCTCAGCTTCATCTGTGTGAGTTATCCCAAAAATTATCCGTATTCTATCAGGAAAGTACCTCTGAAGCTGAGTATCAAAACAAAATAAAAGAGTCTATACAAGACTCTCTTACTTTTTCCTGTTCCATCAACGAAAATCAAATTCTTCAAGTAAATATATCTCCTTTATATCCCAATGCTCCAGATGGGGATTTTCTTCAAGTGTCCGGCTGGCAAGTGATAAACACGAACACGCCGGAACTCGATCAATCCTTACCTGTCTTCGGCGGCAATTAATACGCCATGCACTACTGTTCGGTTTGTGCTGTGAAGGCCATGACAGGTAGATAATGTAACAATCTTATCTTGAGGAACGATCTCCTTATCCCATGACCAAGTTGATACCCCCTTCACATAATCAATGTAATTGCTTTGATCTTCTTCTGTTTCAATCAGATCATAAGTAGCTGATTCCGAATTGGTAATATACACGGAAGCAATTTCATACATAAATGCATTTGTTTCTGTAAAAATATAAAAATAAGGACTTTTTTCTATAATAGAACTATCGTTCAAAAGCTTTTTTAAAGAGCCAAACATCGTACCATTTCTCATATTATGTCCATATATGATGGTATTAAAATCTTGAAAATTGGGTCTATTCAGGAAATCCATAAAAATGGCTCCGGAACTGTTTTTTTCCTTTTCAAACGTATACAGTGTATAATACTCGTTATCATTTCCCCTGACTATAGGATAACTTAAATCCAATGGCTCATAATACAGCCAGCCCACAATATCTTCATTTATTGTTTTTAATTGTGTAAAATTAATTTCTAATGATACTGGAATCACTGATTCCTTGATTTCCTCCTGCGTCTCTTCTCTATCTTCCTGTGCAGGTTTAGAATCATCTACTATCTCCACATACTTTTCTAACGCCTTGTATTCATTAATACCCGCTTGATATTCCCTGCTTAAAATGATGATATTGACAGTCGATACTATAATTAATACTAATGACACTGCCAAAATAATTTTATAAATATTTCTATGCATAAAATTCCCACCCTTCACATACTTTATTTTATTCTACAATAATATGGCAGAAAAATCTACACATTTGAACTTTATATGAATAAATTCCTGTTGGATATGCCACGCGTCCACTAAGAGAATTATTTCATTGCAAAAAAAATACCGCACTGTAAAGTGCGGCATTTTTACCTCATTTAATAACCAAATTCATTTGCCCAGTACCACTGTCCATCACTTCCAACGTGAACAACAATAGCACCTGAAGCAAAGTCAGCAAACAGGATGTTGTCCTTATGGGTAGGTGAATTCATCCAACCTTCTATAGCTGCATCTGCTGTTGTAAATCCTTTCGCAAGATTCTCACCATATAACAGGTTGCTGTTTACCGTCCAGAACTCCGAACCGTCAGGCCGGGTATGTGACCATACCTGAGAAGCTTCTACTGCCCTGACTGCTGCTGCCTGTTCAATACCGGAATCCCATTTAAGCGCTGAAAGCCCAGCATTTTGCCTTTGTGCATTAACGCTATCAAATGCTGCTTTTGCAGCCGCACGAGAAGCATCCGTTCCAGAAACAGAATTGGCAAGACTGACCATCTCAGGTTCAATATAAACAATACCGTCTGAAGGTTCTCCCTCTGCTCTTCTTGCTGCCTGGTCTGTAGTATCTCCAGCTTTTGATGCTCCGCATCCAATGCATCCCCCTGCAAGAACCAGTACAAGCGCTAAACTAATGGCAATCTTACTAACTTTAGCTTTACTCATACCATACACTTCCTTTCCTCCCTGATAGGATATAATACAAAAGTACCGTTTTCTTATATCTATATACTACTACAAGTTTTAAAAAAAACAAGTACTTTTTTACCATTTTAATAATTTTTATAATTCCTTTATATATATAAAAATTCTTATAATAAAGCCTGATATACGTCTCTTTTACTGACTCCCCTGTCCGCAGCCACCCTCTTCATCGCTGCCTTTTTTTCCACTCCTTGATCTTCATAAATCTTCATATGCTCCTCTATGGAAAGAGCCTCCCACTGCTTTTGTTCTTCCTCCTGCTGGCATTTGCGGGATCTCCCTTCCAATATCAGCACATATTCTCCCTTAGGTTCATTTTCTTCATAATAATGTTGTACATCCTCCAAGGTAGTCGGAAAAACCGTTTCAAATTTCTTAGTCAATTCTCTGCATAAGGTGATCCGGCGTTGTCCTAATTCCTCATATAGCTGCTGAAGTGTCTTTTTTAAGTGATGTGGCGCCTCATACAATATCATAGTCCGGGTTTCCCTTTTCAGTTCTTCCAGAACCATCCTTCTCTCTTTTTTGTCTGCTGGCAAAAAACCTTCAAAGCAAAACCTTCTTGTCGGAAGGCCAGAAAGCGTTAACGCAGTAATACAAGCACAACATCCCGGAAGAGAGGTAACCGGAATTTCTTCTTCCAAACATTTAGCAACCAGCGCTTCTCCCGGATCCGAGATTGCTGGTGTCCCCGCATCTGTGATCAGTGCAATATTTTTTCCTTCTTTGAGCCACGATACAATCTGGTCTGCCTTTTCTATCTTATTATATTCATGATAGCTGGTCATGGGTGTTTTAATCTGAAAATAATTCAGCAGCCTAATACTGTTCCGGGTATCCTCAGCAGCAATCATATCCACATCCCGTAGTGTCTCAATGACTCTCTGCGTCATATCGCCTAAGTTTCCAATTGGTGTTGCACACAAATACAATATCCCTGTCATTTTATTCTTCCTTCATAAGACCTTCATCTGTATATTTATTTGTCGCATTCCATAAGATCCATTCCTCATATCCAGCGTCATAAACTGCCTGGATCTGTGCCCGGATCTCATCATCCCCATAGGGAATATGTCCTTTTACCCATGTAGCTGTAAAATCCTGAAGCCACGGCCTCACCCTGGCCTTGACCCCCTCTAACGGTTCGAGTGATGCCAATTCTTCTTTCCCATCATTGATCGGCACTCCGGCCAAAACTTTTCTGGAAGACTGCATTGCCGCTAATACCAGTCGGTAAGGCTCTGCATCAGGTATCGGAATATTATAATTGTAAGGGCCATAGTGAGAGGGATAGACCATTGGGCTTATATAATCCAAATACCTGGATAGTTCCAAATAATCCTGCCCCACAATTTCTTGATCGCCACTGTTGTCAATGACCACACCGTATACATCAGCCGAAACCGCCCCTCCCGCTTCATGAATCTTCCCAGAGGCATATTTAACAAATTCTGTAATAATCTGTCTTCTGTCCTCCCCCGGCTGTTCAAAATCCACATATTTCATATTAGAATCTGTAGAAAATCTCATATAATCAAACTGAATCTCATCAAATCCAAAGTGCAGCGCTTCTTGTGCAATATCAAGAAGATATTCCCATACCTGTTGGTTGTGGGGATCAAGCCATGTCATGCCGTTCTTATCCTTAAATAAACTTCCATCCATGTTATGAACACACCATTCCGGCTTTACCTGTTCCATATAAGGATCTTTGAAAGCAACGATACGCGCAATTAAATAAATATTCTTTTCTTTGCACTTTTTCACAAGCGTCTGGATATCCCTGATATACCTTTTGCAAATACCCTTTTCCTGTAAAAAAGGGACATCCATATCAAAAGTAACCCTTCCTTCATCATTTTTAACATCAATAACCATCGCATTTAATTCTGTCTGCTCTACAAGGCTGATCAAATCTTCCATATGATCCGTTCCAGCCATGGCACCTGTCACAAAAATCCCTTTTACCTTTGGGCGGCTCCACATTTCCAATTCAGCCGCATCCACTTCTTCTTCCTCCTTTTTTGACGCTTCTATCTCCACGTTTTCCTCTATCCGGACATCAAATCCATTCTCCACGGCTTGGAATACCTTCCCCGAACTTACTACTTCTGGAGTCTTCTGGCATCCCCATACCAATAACATACCTATAAAAACAATCATTATCCCACACAGCAGCCTTTTTTTATGTAATACGCCTAAGATCATAATATATATCTCCATTCAAACCGCTTAAAATTATAGGAAAACATATTCTATCCTCAGTATCCATATATATCATAAATTTCCTGTGTATAAATTCCAGGTTTTTGATAAACGATTAGTGGCTTTTCCACTGTCATACGCGCTTTTCCCCCCCGGTTAGCCTGAATAAGCACCATATTAGGGGCTCTATCCGCAAAGGGATATACCATTTTCATTCTCTTTGGTTCCAAATGATGCTCTCTTAAAAGAATCAAAATATCCACCAGCCGAAACGGCCTGTGAACCAAAAAGAAGTTTCCTCCAGGTCTAAGAAGCTTTGCTGCCTGACAAATCACATCCTCCAAAGTGCATAATAACTCATGCCGTGCAATCGCCTTAGGCTCTGACGGGTTTGCAAGTCCATGTTTTTCTGTCATATAGGGCGGATTACATGTCACAACGTCAAAGGAAGCAGCCCCAAACAGACTGACTGCTTCCTTGATATCCCCTGTGATAATTTCTATTTTTTCTTCCAAATGATTCAGCCTGACACTTCTTCTTGCCATATCAGCGCTGTCTTCCTGAATTTCCAGCCCTGCCAAATAGGCAGCCTTCGTCTTTGCTTCCATCAATATCGGGATAATCCCTGTTCCGGTTCCAAGGTCTAGTACCTTGTCCCCTGGCTTTGCCTTCGCAAAGCCAGAGAGTAAAACCGCATCCATTCCAAAACAAAATCGTCCCGGATCCTGAATAATCCGATAATGATTTCTCTGCAATTCATCAATTCTCTCGTTCTCTTTTATCACTACCAAATGCCTGATCCTCCGGCAAAACCCTAATTATCGTCAAGCTTAGATTTACTCTCTTCCTTTTCCAACTTTTCCAGTTCTTTTAATTCTGCATCCTGCACGTCCACCTTATTGTGCTTATGTCGTCTTTTGAACCGAAGCTGTTCTACACGATACTCCTGGATCTCTTTCTCATCGCCTACCTCCACCACTACTTTAACCAATTGACGCAGTACGTTTACACTATGCACTTCACCTTTCAGCCCATCCTCCGTGGTTACATGATCCCCAACATTAGGAAGCCTGCGGTTCAACTCTTCGTAGGTTTCCTCCTCATGCTTTAAGCAGCACATCAGCCTGCCGCATACACCAGAGATCTTGGTGGGATTTAAAGATAAATTTTGCTCTTTCGCCATCTTAATCGAAACCGGAACAAACTCGGATAAATGCCTGTGACAGCATAATTCCCTTCCACAAATACCAATCCCGCCTAGAATCTTAGTCTCATCACGGACTCCTATCTGGCGTAATTCAATTCTCGTCTTAAACACGGAGGCCAGATCCTTTACCAGTTCTCTAAAGTCTATACGCCCATCCGCTGTAAAGTAAAACAATACCTTGTTATTATCAAACGTATATTCTGCATCGATCAGCTTCATTTCCAATCCATGCTTTTGTATCTTTTCCAAGCAGATCTTATAAGCATCTTTTTCTTTAAGCTTATTTGCCGCTTCCTGCTCATCATCCCTTTGTGTTGCTATCCGGAGAACCGGTTTTAATGGTTGTACCACCTTTTTATCTTCTACCTCTTTGGGATCTCCTACAACCGTACCATACTCTATGCCCCGCGCAGTCTCTACGATCACATGATCCCCCCGTCTGATCGCATGCTTTCCGGGATCAAAAAAATATATTTTTCCGGCAGTCCGGAAACGTACGCCTATTACTTTAGTCATAAATCTATTTACCTCGCTTAATTTTCTTTGATAGTTAAAAGCAAAAGCTCCATGGTCAAATCAAAATTGACATTTGCACTAAGCCTTTGTTTCGACTTTTCCAGGGCATCGATAATCTTTTCGATTCCCTCATAAGTACTCCTGTCAGCTATTCTTCTAATATACTGTATTTCCTCTCTAAATATCAGATTATTAACATCGTGGGTTGCCTTAAACAAGAGAACATCCCGGTACCATACCGAAAGGATATCCAAATAGTCATTTACTTCAAACTTATATTCATTGATTTTTTTAATGGCAGAAATGATCTCATTGATCTCCATCTCATGAATATACTTCAGTAATGTAATTGCTTCTTCCTTAACTTTATCAAATTCTTCACTGCTGGCAAGCATTTTTGCTTTCCCCAGATTACCTCTGGCAAAAGCCGTACAGATATCTGCCTTATAATCTGGTACCTGCATAGTCTCCATCAAAAACTGCTTGATCTGACCGTCTTTTGCCGGCTTCATATTAAGAACCACACATCTGCTTAAAATCGTAGGGAGTAAAGAATCCACATTTGTGGTAAGAATTAAAATAACCGCATATTCAGGAGGCTCCTCCAGTGTTTTTAACAGAGCATTCTGAGCCTGTACAGTCATTTTCTCCCCTTCATTTATAATGTAAATCTTTTTGGGGCTGCTATAAGGTTTAATCCCGATATCTCCATTTACCTGCCTACGGATATCATCTACGCTGATTGTACCTGGCTTCTCATGGATGAGTGTGATAATATCCGGCTGATTTTTACTCAATGCCTGTTTGCAGGAATGGCACTCTTGACATGGCTCCGCATCCTGGCGATTTTCACACTGCAATGCCATAGCAAAAATCCTAGCAGCAAATTCTTTACCAGAATTTCTCTCACCATGAATAATATAGGCATGGGAAACCTTGTTTTGCCTGACAGCATTTTGCATATGCTCTTTTAACTGCTCCTGCCCAACAATATCCGCAAATCTACTCATATAACCTCCCCCTGATATCGGACAACACCGATACAGCTTTCTCGAATCATGTAAGAATATCCAACAAAAGCCCTCTGATTTCACCTATTTTAGAAAGAATAGAAAGATGATCCTGCTCATCTTTCATAAGCTCCTGCGCCAATTCATCCAAATTTTCATCTACCAGGCGAATGATACCGTAAACCCTGTGTCTTCCTTTCCGGTCAAGAAAATTTTCACGGCTGAAGGAATGGGACCGGCTGACAATTTCATTCATAAAATCCTTGATCAGTCCGCGGTAACGTTTCATATCCTTTATATCACGTTTTTTGGCAAGTTTTTCACCCTGGGCGGTAATTTGCTCCATCAGCGATCCAAGCCGCGCCTGAAGCTCCTGCTCCTCTATATGGCTGACCAGCGTAAATTTAAAAGCGCCATCTGGCTCTTTTACCGGAGCGGTTGCTTCCGGCTGTGCAATAGGCAATGATTGATTTACCTTAATATCCAAACCCGCCACCTCCTGCCCTATAAACTATTTTGGATGTATTTCTTAATTTTTGCAATACATTCTTCCAAATTATCGTTGTAAAATTTTCCCTTAATTCCTGCAGCGTTTATCTTTTCTTCTGAAAAATCCTCTGCATCTGCTAAATATCTTCTACATAATTCCTGATAACGGGGTTTCTTTTGTTTACGCTCCCTGTCAAGCGCCCTCTGAAGCCTAATTCCATCATCCAATTCCAAAAGTACTGGAAGCACTTTATCATTTCCAAAGTATTCCGCCGTCTTTAAATACGACTCCAATGTGCCGATCATAAGATAATTATTTTCATCTAAATTAATTCCATCATTTACAGTAAAATACCTCCATAACCCATGGTATGTATGGTAAACGCGGGCTTCAATGACCTTTCCCTGCGCCTTTAAACCTTCGTAACCGTCGTCATCGGTAAAATGATACTCATTTCCTTCCTTCTCTCCTACCCGTATAGGCCTGGTAGTATAAGGAATAATCCTCTTCAGGCTCATTTCCTTCCATGAAAGCAGCTTTCTATAAACAGTGTCCTTCCCCGTAGAACTCTTCCCCATTAAGTATATCATTTTTCCCATCAAATTTAAACCTCAACAACACGCAGCATATTGGTTTTCCCCGATACCCCCAATGGAACGCCCGCTGTCAAGACCACCGTACTGCCTTTCTTAATATAACCGGCTTTTTCCGCTGCATGAACAGCTTCCTCAAACAAATCATCCGTACTATTTTCCCTGGCTATCCAAATAGGGATTACCCCCCATGAAAGGCTAAGCTGCCTGCAAACCCTGGGACTTACACTGCATGCAATCACCGGGCAACTTGGTTTATACCTTGCAATCATTCCTGCTGTAAAACCTGAAATCGTTACTGTTATAATCGCCTCCGCTTTTAGATCCATTGCTGTTGTACAGGTTGCATGAGAAATTGCAGTAGTTACATCAAAATTGTCAATATTTTCCCGTTTCTTCATACGACCATTATAATCAATATCCTGCTCTGTCCTCTCTGCAATTTTAGCCATTGTTTTCACCGCTTCCACCGGATACAGACCTGCTGCACTCTCCCCAGAAAGCATAATTGCCGTCGTTCCATCATAGATCGCATTGGCAATATCTGTTGTTTCTGCTCTGGTCGGCCTGGGATTCCTGATCATAGACTCAAGCATTTGCGTAGCCGTGATCACATGTTTCCCCTGGGCTTCTGCCATCTTGATCATCTGTTTCTGTACCACCGGCACTTCTTCCATAGGAATCTCCACCCCCATGTCTCCCCGGGCTACCATAATACCATCCGACACCGTAAGAATATCCTCCAAATTTCGGATTCCCTGCATATTTTCAATCTTGGCAATGATCTTCATATGGCTGTTATGCTCATCCAAAATCTTACGGACCTCCAGAATGTCCTCTTTGCATCTTACAAAAGATGCTGCAATAAAATCATAACCCATATCACAGCCAAACATAATATCACTCTTATCTATCTCGCTGATATATGGCATTGAAAGCACTGCTCCGGGAACATTTACCCCTTTATGATTGGAGATGGGGCCTCCATTAACTACTGTACATATTATATCGGTCTCATCTATCTCATCTACAACCATTTCAATCAGCCCATCGTCAATTAAAATCGTAGTACCCACACAGATATCATCTTTCAGATCTTTATAAGTAATCGAAACCTTCTCCTGATTTCCCAGAACCTCTTCCGTAGTCAGAATAAATTTTTGCCCATTTACAAGTTCTACCTTTCCACCTTCAATATCCTTTAATCGTATTTCAGGTCCTTTGGTATCTAATAAAGTAGCTACAGGAATTCCTAGATCATTACTAACTTTAATTACCCTGTCAAATTTTTTCTTATGCTCCTCATGCGTCCCATGGGAGAAATTAAACCGCGCCACATTCATTCCTGCAAGTATTAACTCTCTTAACCTTTCCTCGCTTTCACTGGCAGGTCCAATCGTACAAATAATTTTTGTTTTACGCATTTCTACTCTCCTCTTTTTTCACTTTTACTTTTTGTCCATCTATTCCCTGAATCGTATAACCATATTCCTGATATCTACAAATCATGCTGATTAATTCCTTGCTGATTTTTTCTCCAGGCACTAAAATCGGTATCCCAGGAGGGTAAAGATTAATAAACTCTACCACTGTTCTTCCCTGTGCCTCCTGTAATTCTATACTTTCCGCCGAAGATAAAAAAGCTTCCCATAGTTCCAGATCCTTTTCCGGTAATACATAAAAACAAGGAATTGGTAAAGCTTCTTTGCAACTGCCACATAATTCACAGTCAACTTCTATCAAAGCCTTAGAAAGCCGTCTTATCCCCTCCCAGGTATCCATCATAGTCAAAATAGCCAATACATAGGTCCCAGAAGCCATCTCCATTTGCAAATGATACTTTTCTCTTAATATATCATATAAATGCTGGCCTGTCAGAGAAGAGCCTTTTACGGATATAACCAGTTTTCCCGGTTCTGTATCCGGACATACCCGGATATATTTACAATCCTTGATTTCTTTCAACAAATATTTCCGATACTCCAATAACCGTGAAAGCCTTCTTTCGCCATCCTCTTGCGCTATTGATACTGCCTCATCAATTCCTGCCATAAGGAGATAAGATGGACTGCTGCTTTGATAAATCCGCAAATATTTCCGCAGCTTTTCCTCATCAACCAAATTCCCATTTCTATGAAGAAGAGCTGTCTGGGTAGGGGCAGGTAAAGTCTTATGAACACTATGAATCACCAGATCAGCGCCTTGGCAGACAGCATTCTCAGGAAACTCTGGGTGCAGTCCCAAATGCGCCCCATGAGCCTGATCAACGATCAACGGCAACCCGTACTTATGAGCTGTTTCTGCTATTTCTTCTACGTTTGAACAAATTCCGTCATATGTAGGGGACGTAATAACTACTCCAGCAATTTTCCCCTCCTTCTGTGGCAGAATAGATTGATCTTTCTCTTCTAATGCTGCAACAATTGCTCTTTCCAATTGCGATGCTGTGATCGCGTCTGCAATATCATATTCTGAGTTCATTTCAGGATACACATAGCAAAGCCGCATGCGGTTCAAAAAAGCCGCATGATATACGGCCTTATGGCAATTTCTTGCTATAATTAGCTTTTCTCCAACATTCGATGATATCGCAGAAACGGCACTTAAAATTCCTGATGTGCTCCCGTTAACAAGAAAATAAGTATTCTCTGATTGATAAAGCTTCGCTGCACGCATTTGTGCATCATATATGATTGTCTCAGGCCTATGAAGGTCATCAAAACCGTCGATCTCTGTAATGTCTATCCGGTATAACTCCGATATTTGACCGCTGTCTGGATTTCTCTTATGCCCGGGCATATGAAAAGGGTAAAAATCACTTTCGCTGTATGCTTTCAGATTTTCATATAACCTTCTGCCCATCAGCTTAACCTTACCCTGACTTTTCCAGCCCTTTTTCGGAGCCGCAAGGTTTCCAGAGTTGAACAATATTTATCCGCCGTTGTCACAATCCACGCTTCCCTGCATCGTGGTGGCGAAACAGTAAGCGGCCACATATGCTTTTTAATAATATCCTTTTCCCGCGGTGTCAAAGGGTATTCCTTGCTTGCATTTTTAAGCGCTATCCCCGGATGGTAAAACCCATGAAAAAATTGATAATTTTCCCTGTTCTTGTCATGCCAGTCATATAAAAAATAATCATGCAAAAGGGCTCCTCTAATCAGCTCCCTTTCGTTGCAGTGCATATGAAAAAAATTATTTAATGCAACACTTTTCCTTGCCACATCAATGCAATGGCTGTGTACAGGTATTGTGCCATGCTGAATATAATTTCTTGTGCTTTTAAAATTTTCCGATTGCAGGATATCAGACGCATGTTTTTTCAAAAGACAATATAATTTCCTCTTCTGCTCATACCTCTTTTTGATCTTTTCTATTCTTTTTCTATGCCTTTCTTTCATAATGCAGCTCCTTATATAAACATTATGTCAAATCTACTCCTATCTATTCTAACATAACAGAAACCACTCAAATATAAATTTACTACTAAAAGATACTATAAAGTTAATAAAATTGCAAGTATATAAAAAACTCCTATCATTCGGTTATTCTTGAATAATAGGAGCATTTTCACTTTCTTTCAAAACTTTAAAATGAGCCACCGGGGACTCGAACCCCGGACAACTTGATTAAAAGTCAAGTGCTCTACCACCTGAGCTAGTGGCCCATAAAAACAGTATACCCAAATATACAGGAAAAATGCCCAGAGCCGGAATCGAACCAGCGACACGAGGATTTTCAGTCCTCTGCTCTACCAACTGAGCTATCTGGGCATTTAGTAGCGGGGATAGGATTTGAACCTATGACCTTCGGGTTATGAGCCCGACGAGCTTCCAGACTGCTCCACCCCGCGTTATTAAATTATTGCCTCTCGGCTAATGGATGGAGGTGGATTCGAACCACCGAAGCAATTTGCAGCAGATTTACAGTCT
>CAJUCN010000012.1 GCA_910585005.1 uncultured Lachnospiraceae bacterium
GTACACGCTCATTTGCATAGCCGGAAAGGGTAATATCCGGCTGCCATGACCGCATGGAAGGAATCAGCTCATGCACAAAATCCAACCCTACTGAAATGCAGAGAAACAGTATAATACTGAGTGAAAAGCTGGCGGTCAATAAAAACCAGTTTTTCTTAGATGCTGTTGCATGATGAATACCCAGTGTCCTTTCAACCTTTCTAATCTTCCGTTTTCTTGTATGGCGTACAGAAAGCGCCGTATCCGAATTTCCGGAAACCGCCGCCACCGGGGAAACTTTAGATGCATGTTTTGCAGGAGACTGCGCTGCCAGCAAGACAGTTACAATTCCAACCATCGCCCCACTGATTAGCCCGACAGGGCTTAAGGCAAATACTGGCATAGTGGCAAATTCACCGCCAATTCCATAACGGAGCAATGCACAAATACCCCATTCGATTGCCGTACCTGTAATCAACCCAACAGGCACAGCCGTTTTGCACCAGTTTAACGCTTCCAGCCGCACATACCGAATCATCTGCTGGCGGCTTGCACCAATACAGCGCATCATTCCAAAAAATTTTGTCCGCTGCGCCACATTGCTGTTCATACTGCTGGAAATCATCAATACGCCAGCCATTAATACTAAAACGAACAGGACTACCGCTATTCCGTAAATATTCTTCATAGATTCATTGCTGCTTTGTCCGGCAAGCCCCATAACTGCTGTATTTTCCGAAATATCTTCCTCCGGCAGATCATACTGCTGCCTGATTTCCGAGGTGATACCGGATGCCTTTGACACATCCTGAAATTGAATATAACAGCTTGGGTTAATCGGAATATTGTTTTGTTCCATGACCCCGATATACGCATCCCGCATCATATATACAGCAACCAGATAGGTCTGCCCCTGATAAGTGTCAGCGTCATCCGACCCAAAACCGCATACCATAAAATCCGTATCTCCCGAAGGTGTCTTTACTGTCACATGGTCACCAATCTTTACATCTAACGCAAGGCGCGCATTGGAACTAAGCATAATGTCATTGTCACTCTGCGGCAGACTGCCTTCTTCCAGGGCATTAACAAGCTCGGCCAGATAAATACTGTCAGCGCCGTATAATGCAGCTTTTTTCTCCCCGATATAGAAAGGCTGGTCTGCGTCCGTGTTAAATGTTTCCGACCAGCCGATAGTGGCAACATCCGGGCGCTGGGCGATTTCTTCTGCTATGTCCTGAGAGATATTTTCCAACCGGATATGCCAGTTTCCATGTTTCTGCTGCAGCCCCTCACCTGATGCCCGAATCCACATATCCGCCACACTGAAAATCGCAGTTACAAGCAGCACAGAAATAATAACACAGAAAATCGTCATACGGTTCTGGCGTTTCCGTACCTTTCCTGAAATAGATACAAGGCTTAAATAACTTTTCATTCCCTGCGCCCCCCTAAATCAGTAAGTTCTCCGTCTGACACCTGCAGGATACGGTCCGCCGTCTGTGCAATGCTGCGGCTATGTGTAATCATAATAATTGTCTGCTCATACTTCTTTGATGCTTCTTTTAACAGTGCAATCACTTCGCTGGTATTCTGCGAATCTAAATTTCCCGTCGGCTCATCCGCAAGGATTAAAGCCGGGCGGGTAAACAAAGCACGCCCGATCGCCACTCTCTGCTGCTGTCCGCCGGACAACTGGCTGGGCAAATGATTCCGGCGTTCTTTCAAATTCAATACATCCAGTAAATCTTCCAGATATTTTTTGTTTGGCTTCTGGTAATCCAAAAGTACCGGAAAGATAATATTCTGCTCCACAGTCAGTTCGGGAACAAGGTTAAATGCCTGAAAGATAAATCCAATATTCCGGCGGCGGAACACGGTAAGATGCCTTTCTTTCATGGAAAACGTATCTTTTCCATCAATCATTACCTTGCCGGAAGTAGGCACATCCAATGCGCCCAGCATATTAAGCAGCGTACTTTTTCCAGAACCAGATTCTCCTACTACCGCAACAAATTCTCCCTTCGGAACTGAAAAACTAACATTTTTCAAAGCATGGACAGCAGTTTCCCCTGCTCCATAAGTTTTTGAAATTCCATTCACTTCCAATAAATTCATGCTATGTCTCCTGTTACTTTTTTGATCTGATAAAGTCATGGGTGTTATTCCTCCTTCTGCAAAGAAGTATAACACCCAATCCTTACTCTCATATTTCTCTAAACCGACAATTCTGTAATGTTCTCCTCCAAAACAAACTTCTTACAATTTTGTAATTCCTAAAATATTTATTATAAAAGCGCTCCCTTTTCCCAAAACACTTTCTACTTTAATATTGCCGCCATGCAGTTCAACAATCGTCTTTGACAGAGGCAGTCCAAGTCCAATCCCCTGTGTATCTTTAGAAAAACGGCTGCGGTAAAAACGCTTAAAAATATGATAGATATCCTCGGAATGTATGCCACACCCATTATCTTCCACTACAATCTGTAACATATCCGACATCTGTTTCCATTCAACACAGATACGCTTTCCTGCATCCGTATGGTCAAAAGCATTTTTTACAAGGTTGCTGACCGCTTCCATCATCCATTCACGATCACAATAAAGCGTAATATCATCATCTCCGGAAAAGATAAGTTCTTTTAGCTCCTGTTTTGCACGATATGCAAAATGCTGTTCCATATCATGCATCATGTCAGACACATTCTCAAAATTTTTCTCAAGAATAATCGTTCCAGCATCTAATTTGGTAATTTTTAGCAGGTTTTGTACCAAGCTTTCTATGCGGTCAAGTTCCTGCTCTGACAAAATGGTAAATTCCTTTAAGTCCGGAAGATTTTCTGTTTCACTTTGTAAAATACCATTATAAATATTAAGAGCGGCAAGCGGTGTTTTCAACTGGTGGGAAATATCCGATATGGTATCTTTCAAAAATTCCTTTGTCCGAAACTCGTTCTCTACATGTGCGTTCAATACTGATACCAACGTGTTAACCGAATGGAAAAGCTTGTACATTTCACCCTCATCATCACATTCAATACGGGCATCTGTATCTCCTATAAGGTAATCATCTATTTCTGCCACTGCTGCTTCCATGATTTTATGCTGCTTATGAAAGTAGCAGAAGCAGAGAAGCAGAATCCCACATCCCATAAACAGGGAAAGAATAAAGAGTGCAGGCGGGCAATTTTCATGAAATCTCCACAATATCACCTGTGACAGAATCGTATTGCAAAATAAAAATAGGAACATTCCGATAAACAGTGTCTTAATATTTTTATTTGTAAATATTCTCATAAAATACCCCATCAGATAATATTCCATTTATATCCCATACGTCTTACGGTCAAAATCATTTGCGGATCGCTGGGATTGTCCTCAACTTTTGTCCGCAGTCTGCGGATATAGACATTCAACGTATTATTATCTATATAATTTCCTTCATTATCCCACAGGTTTTCTAAAATCTGTTCTTTAGAAAGCACCGTACCCGGATTTTGCATAAACAGACACAGCAGTTTATACTCTCCTGCCGTCAAATCCAAAAGCTCTCCATTTTTATAAACCTTTCCCTGCGTCAAAAGCGCCTTTAAACCATTAGAATGAATTTCTGTGTCTGTCTGTCCAAAATCACCTGCGCGTCTTAACAATGCATTTATCCTGGATAACAGCACTCCCAATTTAAAAGGCTTTGTAATATAGTCATCGCCGCCCATATCCAGTCCCATAATAATATTGACTTCCTCATCTGATGCTGTCAGAAAAATAATGGGTACTTTTGAAGTCTGGCGGACTTTTTCGCATATTTCAAAGCCGGAACCGTCAGGAAGTGAAACATCTAAGATTAACAGGTCATACTTCCCCTCTGCCCAAACAGTATCCACTTCTTTTATAGTCCTTACCACTTCCAATCCATAGCCTTGCTTGCAGAGTGCGAAGGAAAGCCCGTTAATCAGGCTTAAATCATCTTCCAGCAATAATATATTGCTCATAATCCTGCTCCTTTCTTTTTCCCACATACCCATTCGTTGGCTTCTTTACATATAATATATCCATATTATTTTTACTTTCTTTTCTAAAATTCACAAATATTCGTAATCAAAAACACTTGGCGTACTATTGCAATATGTGCATTACTCATAAAAATAACCGCTTTCTCTGCTCCTGACGCTGTACTACTCATTCTTTCTTCCTCCATTTTTGATGATTGACTATAACAAACGCTGCCACGCTTCGGGCGACAACTATTGTAACAAAAAAGGACAACCTTATTCGCTAAAATAAGGTTGTTTGATGTACGACAAAACTCTTTTTAATCCTCAAACAGTTTCCGTTTCCTCTCAATCATCTCATCAATTCTCTCGATAAAAGAAGCCACATCCTTGACATTTTCGCATCTCTCGATCCGTCCGTCAGGATACACTCTTTTGGAAATACTTCCGGCTCCGAGGGCCACAATAGACTGTTTCTCCTCCATAATCAAAATATTGTAAATTCCAAAGCATCCTTCTTTTGCATAACCTACATTTTCAAAGTTACCGGACATATTTTTCTGGCGGTACAGATAATAGGGCGCCATACCCATCCGTCTTGCCCCATCCGCCGCAATCTGCATAGTCTCATCCGTATTATTGAGAGTGCTGATCCCGTTATCCAAAATCCACTGACTCAATTTGGAAGCCCGCTTAATCGCCAGAGAATGGACTGTCAGGCTATCCGGCCCAAGCTCCATGATCTCCTTTATGGTATTTTCCACATCCTGCGCCATTTCGCCAGGCAGCCCCAAGATCAAATCCATGTTAATGTTGGTAAAGCCTGCCTCCCTGGCCATGCCAAAGGCTTCCTTCACCTGCCCTACCGTATGTTTCCTTCCAATCAGGTCAAGGGTTTCCTGTTTCATTGTCTGTGGATTTACAGAGATCCGGCCCACACCGTATTTTTTCAGGACTTTAAGCTTATCAGCCGTTATGCTGTCTGCACGCCCTGCCTCCACCGTAAACTCCTGTAAGCGGGATAAATCCAACGTGCTGCTGATCTTCTCCAAAAGGCGCTCCAATTCATCCGCTTCCAGTGTAGTCGGCGTCCCTCCCCCAATATATATGGTATCAAGTATTTTTCCCTGGAACTTTTGTGCTACAAAGTCAATCTCTTTATCCAACATATCCAGGTACTCGCCCACCCGCTTTTTCCATGAACAAACAGGGTAAGAAGTAAAGGAGCAGTACAGGCAGGTGGTAGGGCAAAAAGGAATCCCAATGTAAAGGCTGTAACCATCTTCATAATGAAGGGTATCCAAAAGCGCCTTTTCCCTTTTGGCGATCTCCAGGGCAAGAGCGCTCTTTTCTTCCCCTGCAAAATAGGTTTCCCTCATGTAGGAAAGAATTTGTTCGTCTAAAACTCCTTCCTCAAGCATGGTCATGGGGATCTTGGTTGGACGGATCCCTGTCAGCGTTCCCCAGGGAAGCTGTTTTCCCGTATATTCTGAAAGAAGCACATAAAGAAGCTGTTTTAACCGGTTCTTCACTTCCGGTCTTGGCAGATCCTCCCCTGTCTCTATCTTTTTAGCCGTAAAAAAAGCCGTCCCTTCTTTCTCTCCTGACAAAGAAACCAGTACGGCTTCTTTGTCAAACAGGATATTCAGGTCCGGCAGTCCCAAATCCGAACTGTCCCCCTTTTCCTGTGCAGTCACTTTCACATCGCATGCCGGATAAAATGCCTTCACTAACGCATGGATATCGTACTCAAATCCAGTATCATTTGCCGTGACGACGATCGTATGATTCCTATGTTGATTTCCATTCATTTCCTTCATTTGTCATTGTTTCCTTCATCTTTATTTTTAACACTTACTCTACGGTGACTACTTTTGCCAGATTCCTTGGCTTATCCACATCCAATCCTTTGTCCAGTGAAACGAAATACGCAATCAGTTGAAGAACGATAGATGCCGGCATGACCATAAAAGTATCCGCCATCACCGGAAGTCTAAATACATTTGCAAAACGTCCGTCATCTTCAAGCTTCTCATTTTCCTTGATCAGCAAAAGGACTCTTGCACCTCTTGACTGTACCTCGCGGATATTGGACAGTTCCTTGCTTTTTAGCTTATCCTGGGTCACTACAGCAACCACCGGCGTATCTTCCGTAATAAGCGCTATCGTTCCGTGCTTTAACTCCCCGGAAGCATAGGCCTCAGAATGAATATAGGATACTTCTTTCAGTTTTAATGACCCCTCCAGCAAGATGGAATAATCCAATCCTCTTCCAATCATGAATACATCCTTGGCATTTAAAATAGAACCTGCCAGGCGGTGGATCTCTTCCTTCTTTTCAAGAACCTTTGCCATTACCTCCGGAACCCTGGAAAGTTCCTTCATATATTCGGAAAGTTCCTGCTTGCTCCATAGCTTTCTTGCCATAGCCATTCTCGCCGTAAGCAGGTATAGCACTGCAAGCTGGGTAGTATACGCTTTGGTAGATGCCACTGCGATCTCCGGCCCTGCACTGGTATAGATCACATATTCGCTGGCGCGGGCAATGGACGCCCCTTTTACATTCACGATAGAAATACTGGGTGAGCCGCATTTCCTTGCAAACTTAAGCGCTTCCAACGTATCAATCGTCTCCCCTGACTGTGAAATTGCAATTACCAGCGTATTTTTGTCCACTACCGGATCATTGTACATAAACTCCGACGCCATAACTACATCCACATGGATTCCGATTATTGCCTGGATCAGGCTTTTTCCCACCAATCCTGCATGCATGGCAGTGCCGCATGCGATCACACAGATCCTCTTGCAATCTGCCAGGATATGGTCAGGAATTTCTTCTTTTGAAAAATCAGGGATCCCCTCCTTCATCCTTGGGTAAATGGTTTCCCCGATCACCTGAGGCTGCTCCATAATCTCCTTTTCCATAAAAAAGGGATATCCTCCCTTACTGCTACGGCTCACATCCCAGTCAACCTTCAGCCATTCAATCTCCGCCTTATCTCCGGATAGATCAAACATTTCAATGTTTCCCGGAGAAAGGCATACCACATGAAATTCAGGCATCACAAAATAATCCGTTGTAAACGGCACGATTGCCGCTACATCAGAGGATAATATTGCACCATCCTTCGTGGCTGCCGCCACAATAGGGCTTACATTGCGGACTGCAAAGATCTTCCCTGGCTGGTCATCAAACATGATTGCAAGCGCAAAGGTTCCTTTGATTTTAAGTACTGTCCTGCGGATCGCTGAATAGGGATCCCCGGAATAAAAATGCTCTAATACAGCAGCCACAACCTCGCTGTCAGTCTCTGACACCAGTTTTCCTTCCAGTTCGTATTTTTCCGTCAGTTCCCTGTAATTTTCGATAATACCGTTATGTATCAGTGTGATCTTGCCAAATCTATGGGGATGGGCATTCTCATCACACACGCCCCCGTGAGTCGCCCACCTTGTATGTCCGATCCCGCAATTTCCCACCGGCTTCTTTTCCTCACACAAATTCCTCAGATCATTTACTCTTCCCGCACGTTTCATGATCTGTGTGCCGTCTTCTCCAAGAAGCGCTATACCGGCGCTGTCATAGCCTCTATACTCCAAAAGTTCCAATGCATCAAGCATAATATCTTTTGCATTGTCTCTCCCTGTATATCCAATAATTCCACACATAAATTGTTTCCCTCATCTTTCTCTATTTTGACCTGGGCTTTTCTCCCAGACATCATTATTCTCTATATTTATATGCCTTACCGTTTCCGGCAGACACCTCCGCTGTATCGTATTTGTTTTGCAGTTACCCGCATATTTGCCGATACATCTCGCACCGGAGGCGTACGAAAGAGCACCCGCCGAATTTTCGATCACTCTTTACCTCGTCAACCTTTTCATAAACTTTGTCAAAAGGCCATGGCGCTAGATGTGGGAAACAATGACAATGTCGCTTTATGAAGTTATCAAGGTTCATACTATGCTATTATACACAAAACTCATTTGCTTGTAAACGAAAAAATAGCGCTGCCCGGCGGCAGCGCCTTATGGGAATGCTCCCCATTCTCTCTTTTCCTTCACTATATCCTGGCATTTCATTTTATTCGTATTTTACAAATTCTCCGTATTCTTTCCAGATATTGCACACCCAGGTTTTGCCCTGGTTGAAAATGATTTCTTCCTCATTCTCATCATAAAACTTAGCCGGGGTCCCGTCGCCGTCATACCTCTTCCAAGTCCCCTTAATTGCCTTGCCGCCGGTAAATACAATGGCATCTCCTTCCCCGTGAACGCCAAACGCCAAATAATCATGGTCGTCACGGACTTCCCCGTGACAGTATTGGAACACCACGTTCGCTACCGTAAGCTGGCTGTTATCGATCTCATCGATCTGTTCTTTACCGTTCTGGAACCGGTAATACAGCCCGTCCTCCTCATGATATTCAAAATAGGGGTTATAGGCCCCGTACCCGCCTTTATTCCCTTCTGTCCCACCAGGATAGATCTTTACTGCGTCTTCCATCTCCTCGTAATTTTCCTGGGCTTTCACACCGTCCGCCGCAAAGGTAAAAGGCGGTACATAAGCGTCATCGTATTCCCAATCATAACCAAGCCGCTGGGCATCCTCAAGCATACCTTCTATAAACAAGTATCCCGTAAACTCTTTGGTGTATCCAGGCCGTTCCACCCTATCAAATGCTTTGTGGGCAGGGTTATGGATTCCATCCACGCTTGCACTGATATTCTGAACCGTATCCCGGTTGATCAGTTCCTCCACATACGGTTTTGCCAATCCCCAGTTACAATAAATGGCCTCATACCCCATAGCAACATAGATAAAATAATCCCGGCTGGAACGAACCGGGCCGATCCTGTCTAAGTCGTCAAAATCTTCAAAAACTGCCATCAGCCTGGTAATACGCCCTTCTACCGGAGCCTCGTAAATAATGCCGGCTTTAGAAATCCCATATTGGGGCATAGCCGGTGAATTGTTCGGTATCATAACCGCAATAGGACGCCTGTTAGCCACCTTAACATCCGTCCATTCTCCTGTCAGGTAGCTTTGTATCTGTCCGTCTTTCTCCTGCCTTTTTCCGATCACCGGAAATCCTTCCGGAACAGGCGTTGCATCCGGCGTAGGGTTTGGCGTTGCCGCCGGCGCTTCCTCTTTTGTCTGATCTGGTTCTTTCACATCCTCCTGCGCCTTACCACAGCCAAACAACATGGTACAAGCTGTAATTCCCGCCAAAAACAGCAATATCGCTTTCTTCTTCATTTATATTCTCCATTCTTTCCCAGACGGTATATCTGTCTGTGGATCATCTTTGCGGCATCCTTTTTACAAAAAAGGATTATATTTCTTCTCATGCCCAATACTGGTAGCATCTCCATGCCCCGGGTAGACCTTTACCTCCTCCGGCAAAGGCAGCAGTTTTTCCTTTACGGAACGCACCAACGTACTCATGCTGCCAGTGGGCAGGTCTGTCCGCCCCACCGACTCCTGAAATAAAGTATCCCCACTGATCAGAATTTTATCATTCTCAAAATAATAACAACAGCTTCCTGCCGTATGTCCGGGTGTTGCAATCAATGTGCAAGTGATGCCGGCAACAGTAATTTTTCCGCCATCCTCCACATATTCGTCTGCTTTTACCGTGCAGGCCCTTCCCGCACCCTTTGATACATTTAAGGATGCATCTTCGCACAGCTCTTTTTCTCCCGCACAGGCATATACTTTCGCACCGGACAGTTCTTTTAGCCGCTCCACTCCCCAAATATGATCGAAATGCCCATGGGTTAAAAGAATCGCTTCCACCGAAAATCCTTTCTCCTTTAATCCATGATAAAGATACTCCCCTTTATCCGCCGGATCAAATACCACTGCTTTCGTATTGTTTTCTTCGTATACAAAATAACAGTTTGTCTGGCACATTCCAAGGACGATCCGTCCTATCTTTAATTTTTCCATTTCTGCCCTCTCCTTATCAGCCTGTTGTCCTCTCTATATCTATGACGCTTTCAATAGACCGGATTTTTTCAATGATCCGGATCAATTCATCTCTGTTGCTGATCTCAAATGCCACGGACATTGTCGCAAGTCCCTGCTTATTTGCTCTGGTATTCATAGAAAGAATATCAATATCCTTTTCGGTAAGGGCCTTGGAGATATCTGCCAGTAATCCGTTTCTGTTGTTGGCATATATCTTGATCTCCGCAAGATACGTCTCTCCCGGATTTCCTTCCGCCGCGCCTTCCCAATCCGCATCAATCAGCCTTTCTCTCTCCAATTCCGGCAAGTTCAGCATATTGATACAATCCGTCCTGTGAATAGAAACCCCTCGTCCTCTGGTAATAAATCCCACGATCTCATCTCCAGGGACTGGTGAACAACATTTAGAAAACCGCACTGCCAGGTCATGGATCCCTTTGACTACGATTCCGCTCTTTGAACGGATCTTAACAGGACGTTTTGCCACTTCCCCGCCGGCAACTGAGGCAAGGATCTCTTCATCGGTCAATTCCCGCTTATGATCTTTGGTGTAGCTCTCCATCATCTTATTGATGATCTGGCCTTCTTTCAAACCTCCATGCCCAACTGCAGCCAACACAGAATTCCAATCCCGAAAGCCGTATTTTAACATGATCACATCCATATACTCAGGCTTCATGATATCCGGCATGTTAATGCCTTTGGCACGGCAATAATTGTTAAGCAACTCTTTGCCTTTGACTATATTTTCTTCCTTATATTCATTTTTAAACCACTGATTGATCTTATTTTTCGCCTGGGTACTTTTCACCACATTCAGCCAGTCCCGGCTGGGACCTTTTGAATTTTGGGATGTCATGATCTCGATCCTGTCGCCATTTTTAATCTCATAATCAATGGTAACAAGCCTTCCGTTTACTCTCGCGCCAATCATTTTATTTCCCACTGCGCTGTGGATACAATAAGCAAAATCAATAGGCGTAGAACCTGCCGGAAGATTCTTTACTTCTCCGGTAGGCGTAAAGCAGTATACACTGTCAGAGAACAAGTCCAAATCACTTTTAAGCAGGTTCATAAATTCCTTGTTATCTGACATATCACGCTGCCATTCCAAAATCTGCCTCAGCCACACCAGCTTTTCTTCTTCTGAGCTTTCCACCTTCTTGCCGTCAGACGCTTCCTTATATTTCCAGTGGGCAGCAATCCCGTATTCAGCCGCCTTATGCATTTCGTAGGTACGGATCTGAATCTCAAAGGGCTGCCCGCTGCCCCCGATCAGCGTTGTGTGGAGAGACTGGTACATATTTGCTTTCGGCATAGCAATATAATCTTTGAATCGCCCAGGGATCGGTTTGTACATCTCATGGATCACCCCAAGGGCTGCATAACAGTCTTTCACTGTCTCCACAATAATCCGCACGGCAAACAAGTCATAGATCTGGTCAATGGATTTATTTTGATTTACCATCTTTTTATAGATACTGAAAAAATGTTTTACACGCCCGTCGATCTGGGCAGTGATCCCGGCATTTTTAATATGCTCGCTGACTTCGTCAACAATATTTTGAATATATTTTTCACGGACGCTTTTACGCACCGCAATCTTTTCTACCAGATCATAGTATGCTTCCGGCTCTAAATATTTTAAAGACAGGTCATCCAGCTCCACCTTGATCTTAGAGATGCCCAGCCTCTGGGCAATGGGCGCATAAATTTCCATCGTCTCTCTGGCAATCCTTTGCTGGCTCTCCGGTTTTTGGTATTTTAAGGTACGCATATTGTGAAGCCGGTCCGCCAGCTTAATGATAATCACCCGGATATCCTTTGCCATTGCCAGGAACATTTTCCGCAGGTTTTCCGCCTGCATCTCAAACCTGTCCGGCTGGTCTCCGCTGCCCCTTGAAAAATGCAGATTCTGTAGCTTAGTCACGCCATCCACCAGAAGTTCCACATCTGCGCCAAACTGTTCCCTGATCTCTTCGGAAGTCAGGATCGTGTCTTCCACCACATCGTGCAAAAGCCCTGCTGCAATCGTTTCCTTATCCATTTCCAAGTCTGCAAGAACGATCGAAACACATAATGGATGGACGATATAAGGTTCCCCTGATTTCCGCACCTGATCTTCATGCGCCTTAAAAGCAAGATGATAAGCTTTTTCTATTAAAGTAATATCATCCGACGGATGATATTTGCGGACACGCAAAATCAAATCCCGATATAATTGTTCAGGACTTTGGAATTCCCGTATATCTTCAATTCTTCCGTCATCAAATACAATTTCGTTTTTTTGGCGGCTTGTGTTCTTTTCTTCCGTCATATCGTCACACCTTTAGACTATTAATACCCAATATTATATATTCTTTTAAGAATATAGTCAATGAGCCTATTTTGGACTTGAAAAATACAGTCTCTCAGTTATAATTGAGTTTAGGGTTTTTATCCAATTATAAACATTAAGAAAGTGAGTTGCATCATGAAAAATCTATCAAAGAACAAATGGGTACGAGCTGCAATACCCGCACTATTACTTCACTGCAGTATTGGTACAGTTTACTGTTGGTCTATCTTCAGCCAGGAAATTGCTGATTATATCGGCTTTTCCAAGGGCGCTACCGAATGGGCTTTCAGCTTTGCTATTTTCTTCCTTGGCATGTCTGCTGCTTTCCTCGGTAATATTGTTGAGAAGGATATTCATAAATCCTCCCTCATTGCCAGTATCTGTTTCGCGGCAGGTATGGCAGGCACTGGCCTGTTTATCTGGTACGGCGGCGCACATAAAGGAAGCGCCCTTGCACTGATCGGTATTTATGTCTGCTATGGTTTTATTATGGGAATTGGTTTGGGAACAGGTTATCTTTCCCCCGTTAAAACCCTGATGTTATGGTTTCAGGACCGTAAAGGACTTGCTACCGGGCTTGCCGTAGCAGGCTTCGGCGCAGCAAAAGCAATTGCAAGCCCTATCATGCAGTCTCTCCTCAACTCTTTAGGCGATGGGGGCATCTACAAAATGTTTCTGATTCTTGCCGTTGTCTATTTTATCATGATGTTTGTAGGGCATCTCCTTTTAGCCAAACCGGAAGGCTGGCATGAATCTGCTTCCAATGAAAAGGGCGCACGCGCTATTGATGTAATCAAAGCAAAACCCGTCACTTTCATCGGAATCTGGCTGATGTTTTATATCAATATCACTTGTGGTCTTGCCTTGATCTCTCAGGAAAAAATGATTATCAAGTGTATCGGCCTTGTAGGCATGGTAGGCGTCCTTTCCTCCGTAACGGCTGTTTTCAATGCAGGTGGCCGTCTCGGCTTTTCTGCATGGGCTGATACTTTTAAGGATAGAAATACTATTTACAAGATTATCTTTATTCTGTCCATCGTTGCCACTGCCCTTGTGATCGCTACCCAGGGAATTACAAACATGGGTCAAAATACACTCATCATGATTCTGGTATTGATCCTCCTATTTGTCGTAAACGCAGGATACGGCGGCGGTTTTAGCAATGTGCCAACCCTTCTTTCCGATCATTATGGTATGAAAAATATCAGTGCGATCCACGGGATCACCCTTTCCGCATGGGCTTTCGCCGGACTTACCGGCAACCAGATGGCTGCTTTCATCGTAAAGCATTTTGGCAAGGAAGTAGAGCTTGCCCATAAATTGGCGGACGGAAGCATGGAAACAATCATGGTCAATCCTACAGGATACCAGACTGTTCTGTATGTAACGATCGTGCTTTACATAATTGCAGGAGTCATCTGCTTCACCATGGTAGGAAAAAAATCCGAAGAAAAATAAAGGGGAGTTAAGTCATATTTGCAAAAATATTGTTAAAATAAAGCAAGATATTTATAGATTTATGTCGTTTTAGGCAATATAATAACAAACAGAGTTGAAACCAAATCAACTCGACGGTAATTAACAATTCCGGAAAAATTCCCCTTTTACACAAGCGAAAATCCCTGAGTTCACTCAGGGATTTTTGTTTGTGCTATCTTTTAATCTTTACCGATGGTAATCTTCTCATATGTTTTATCAAAAATACTTTTTTCAATGATATAAATATCATGAAGGTCATCCTTGCGGACAGCCAAAAAGTCTCCTTCCCTTCCAAGCATATATTTATCATCATCCCACTCGGTAAATACTTTTACCCTGTGGTCAAGCCGCTTTGTATAAATATAACTCTCTCCTGTAGGGATGCACGTCCTGGCATGGGGAACCAGTGGAAGATTCTTTCCTTCCACCATATCCTTGACCGTCGGCGCATATTCTCCTTCAAACCGGTAAGGCGTTTCCATGACCTGATAACTACGGTCAAACTTTTCCTTTTTATTCGGATAGATCTCTCCCTTCACCCCGATCATGATATAGGTATCTTCCTGTATCTGTATATCCAGATCCCCTTCTAATGTACGCACGCAGACGGTAGAGCCTGGCTTTACAATTTCAGCCGCTTTTACAAACCCCAGGGGAAGCCGTCTCTTCCTGTACATTTCCATCCCCGTCAAGTCAATATCATACTCCCTTGCATGAATAATCTGGATATCATCAAAGTAATCGTCCATACGCCATTTCAAAAAGCTGCCCACATCCTTTTCCCTGTGATATTTTTCATATGCTTTATCCAGAAGCTCCTTCTGGATAAACCCACCGGCCTTCTCCAAATGCCCTCCCCCGGAACCAATCTCATCGGTAATAAATTCAGCCAGCTCGCTTGCCTGAACTTCCATCACACAGCTACGCACCGATATTTTCACTCCAAAGGACAACACACTATATACCAGACAGGTATCAACAGAGTCCACCTCAAGCATCAAGTCACTGATCATTCCAAGAATGTTAGGGTCACAGGGCTTTGCTTCCACCACCGCATACCGGTAAGTCTCATTGTAAACATAGCCAAGAAGCGCCATCCCGGCGATCTCCAATTCCTCTAAAGACAGGTTCGCGTTTCGGAAACGGACAATCATGCTCCTTTCAAAAAACGCATCGTCTTGAAGATCCCGATCCAGCGGATGATAAACTTCCGTAAAATTATTGGTATCTGTCATAAGCCCATAATAAAGCGCAGTAGAGAGTCTTTTATTGTCATTGATATCCATCCCTTCCGCCTGCAAAAGCTCCCGCACCACTGTCGCGCAGGCCCCCAGGTTGCTTCTCACCTCATTCAGCGGAGGAAGAACTCCTGATACCTGATGGTGGTCGATCACTGCAACATGCTCCGCCTGAAAATACGTCACATTTCCCTCTCCATACTGGCAGTCTACAGTCACAAGCAGTTCCGGGACATCCAGCTCTTCCACATATTCGATAGGAATCTGTAATGTAGAAACCATTAAGACCAGATTGCTTTTTTGGATCGCCATTCTGCCTCCATAGACTAACCTGACCGTTTTTCCCTGTTCCTTCAGGTAGGTATACACCCCAAAACCGCTGGCTATGGCATCCGCATCCGGACTGTCATGACACTGTACCACAATATGATCATATGCAAGTAAATCCCTTAACCTCATTTTTCTCCTCCCATAAAGCCACATATCCCTCATCCGCCTGCCACAGCGTGTCAAACAGATATTAAATTTCAGATTCAAAAAAAGCGCTACCCTCAGGCAACGCTTCTAACAGGGGCAGTAGGAATCGAACCCACATCGACGGTTTTGGAGACCGCTGTTCTACCTTTGAACTATGCCCCTATATCGTGGTTACAGCACACCTGCTTTAACCACCGAATGCTATTATATCCTATTTGGCAGTTCCATGTCAATACATTTTCACTAATATATTAAATAGTCTTTGGTATCTTCTTCTATGATCTTACTATAGCCCTTAAGCGCCTCGGAAGGCTCATAAGCTTCTCCCGGATAAAGCAGTTCATGAAGCCTTACCACATTCTCTTCCAGAGAAATTGGCACAACACATTCCCCTTCTGTCCTGATCGGTCCCCCATTTAACATATCCCTGAAAGGAAACCCTTCACTAATCGTCACCTTGTAATCCCCAATCATTCCAAGCACTGGAAGCATATCCTCCACATCAACGGAAGTCACAACATGGGGAAGGACTGCATCCGCTGCACTCATAAGCGTACCCAGGGAGGCTGTTTTGGCTTTTTCCATCATCGCGATCAACACATTTCTCTGCCTCTCCGTACGCTGGAAATCGTTGCCTACATGCCGGATCCTACAGTAAGCCGTTGCCTGCAGCCCGTTTAAGGTCTGCATACCCGGTTCTGTCACCGGCGTATAGTCCACACCTTCGTTGGCCTCAAAATGCATGCCATCGGTAGTGGTTCCCACCATACTGATCTGGTAATTGTTCAGATGGGAGATCTCCGCCTGTGTCACTTCCATTTCAATCCCCCCAAGAGCATCTACCGCCTCCATCAATCCCTCAAATCCCACCGTCACATAATCGGTGATGTAAAGGTCTGTATTCATGTTGAGCATTCCCAACGCCTGCTTAGGACCGCCAAAGGCATATGCCGCATTACATTTTTTGTATACGTCATTTCCAATGTTAAGATAAGTATCCCTGTAAACAGAAATAAGGCGCACTTCATGCTTGTCCATATCAATGGAACAGATCATGATGGTATCGCTTCTGTTATTCCCCTTTCCAAGATTTTCATCCCTGGCATCCACACCAAAAAAAGCAATATTGTAAACTCCTGTATATTCGTTTACCTTGTCCGGTTCTTTTGACTCTGTCACCTTTTGCTTGACTTCCTCATTAACAGCAATTTGTTCCTTATCTATAATATCTTTCTTTACACCATCTTTCCCTGTGGTACGAAGCACCACAAACAATATTCCAACTGCAGCAGCAAGAACAAGTATTTCAATTATGAATAATGGTATCTGTTTCACCCATTTCTTCTTTTCCATCTTTAGCTCCTTTTATCCTAATTGCATACATTTTATCATAATAAGGACGTTTTGGATACTTTAATTTATATTTTTGTTAAATTTGTCATACTTTTGTCATATATTATAAAAGCCCGATCGCATCAGCCACACTTCCAACGCCTATGACCCTGATACCGGAAACATCCTTCACCGCATCCATACACACCTTCGGGATAACACAGGAAGTAAACCCCAGCTTTCCTGCTTCCTGCACCCTTGCCTGAACCATATTTACCCCCCGCACTTCACCGCTTAATCCCACTTCACCAAATGCAATCATCCGGTCATCTATACATTTATTTTTAAAACTCGACACTAATGCCATCACGATTCCTAAGTCGATAGCAGGTTCCTGGATCTTAATGCCGCCCGCGATGTTCACATATGCGTCGCATCCTCCCATCTGAATTCCAAGGCGCTTTTCCAAAACGGCGATCAAAAGGTTTACCCTGTTAAAATCCGTGCCAGTTGTCTGTCTTCTTGGAATGCCAAAACTGCTATGGCAGACAAGAGCCTGGATCTCCACCAGCATCGGGCGGGTTCCTTCCATTGAACAGACCACAATAGAACCGCTTGCATGTTCCGGCTTACCGCTTAGCATAAATTCGGAAGGATTGGCCACTTCCTTAAGTCCCTCCGATGCCATTTCAAAAACACCGATCTCATTTGTTGAACCAAATCGGTTCTTCACCCCTCTTAAAATACGGTAGGATGCATGTCTGTCCCCTTCAAAATAAAGAACAGTATCTACCATATGCTCCAAGACCCGGGGGCCCGCCACAGTCCCTTCTTTGGTTACATGCCCTACAATAAACACGGATATGTTCATCCCCTTTGCCAACTGTAAAAGAACGCTGGTCGCCTCTCTGACCTGAGAAATGCTTCCAGGCGCCGACGATATATTTTCCTGGTACATAGTCTGTATAGAATCAATGACCACTACATCCGGCTTCATCCGCCGGATCGTTTCCTCAATCGTACCAAGGCTGGTCTCACACAAAAGCTTTAACGATTCATTGAATTTTCCAATACGGTTTGCCCGCAGTTTGATCTGCTTTAAGGATTCTTCCCCGGAAACGTAAAGCACATCGCGTTTATCCTGAGCCAACATTCTGCACACTTGTAAAAGGAGCGTTGACTTGCCAATTCCGGGATCTCCCCCAACCAGCGTCAAAGATCCACGCACCAGCCCGCCTCCCAGCACTCTGTCTAATTCTCCGCTGTGGGTGGTAAGCCGGTCCTCATCATCTAATGAAATTTCCTGTAATGACACAGGCAGACCGGGTGACTGTGATAAATGGCGGGATGTGCTTTTGCCTTTTAACACCGGAACTGCCTCCTCCACGAAGGTATTCCACTCACGGCAGCCAGGACATTGCCCCATCCATTTGGCGGATTCATACCCACAGTTTTGACAATAAAATACGCTTGCAGCTTTTCCTTTCGCCATAAGTCCTCCCATTTTCTTTCCTATATGACAAAAGAAGGAACTGCCGCCGGCAGTTCCCCCGCTTTGTTTCTATTTGGACACTTTGATACTGACTTCTCTGTCCGCTTCCAGCTCTACACTGATGTTCATCTTTCCGCCAAGGTTCGTCTTCATCTTACCGATGCTCTTATCATCAATGAAAACCTCGTATTCCGTATCCTCTTCCAGCCCAAGAGTAATCTGTGCATCCTCCAACCCTTCTGCCATAAAGCTGATACCATCCGTCGTCTCTGAAAAATTCAGGACACTGGTTCCTGGAACCGATTCATAAGCAAACATTCCATTCCGCTCCAGCTTGGTGATTGCCTTATAGGTCTTAACCTTATACAAATCCCCACAATGTTCAAAATCTTCTGCTTTTGCCTTTGCTTCCAGCAGATGATTTCCAAAGCTGATCGTGCCATCTGCTTCCGAGCGGAGCAGTTCTTCTACAACAGCCATTTCTTAAGTCCTCCTGCTATGTCTTTGGTCTTTTATTATTACATTTAGTATAATATATTTTGGCTTAAAAATCTACTTTTCTTTTACATCAAAAACAATCTGTCCCTTGCGTAAACCTGCAGCCACTGTATCCCCGGCTTTCACATGCCCTGATAAGATCTCCTCTGCCAGACGGTTTTCCACCACACTTTGCAATGCCCGCTTCAAGGGCCGTGCTCCCATCTTAGCGTCCGAATATTTCGTAATCAAATGTTCTTTAAGGGCCGGACGGATGGTCAAGCTGATCTGCATCTGCTGTATGCACCGCTTGGCCAATGTGTCACAGAGCAGATTAACAATATCATGCATTTCTTCTTTCCCGAGAGGTTTAAAGACCATAATTTCATCAATGCGGTTGATAAACTCCGGTTTGAAAAGTTTTTTGACCTCCTCCATGACGCCAGACTTCATTTTATCATAATCCTGCTCTTTGGTAGTCTGTGCGGAAAACCCAAGATTCTTAGGTTCCACAATCCGTTGTGCCCCGGCATTGGAGGTCATGATCAGTATGGTATTTTTAAAACTGACTTTCCTGCCCTTGGAATCTGTAATATGTCCGTCATCAAGTACCTGCAAAAGAATATTGAACACATCAGGATGGGCTTTTTCAATCTCATCAAACAGAACCACGGAATAGGGATTCTTTCTTATCTTTTCACTGAGCTGGCCGCCATCTTCAAAGCCTACATACCCTGGAGGTGAACCGATCATTTTGGATACCGAATGGCCCTCCATATATTCGGACATATCCACACGGATCAACGCACTTTCTGATCCAAACATCGCTTCCGCCAATGCTTTGGAAAGCTCCGTTTTCCCTACGCCTGTAGGTCCTAAGAACAGAAAAGAACCGATGGGCCTTCCCGGATCCTGCAAGCCCACTCTTCCCCTGCGGATCGCCTGAGATACGGCGGTCACCGCATCGTTTTGGCCGATCACACGCCTATGGAGCACCTTTTCCAGCTTTAACAGACGTTCACTTTCTTTTTCCGTTAGTTTTTTTACTGGAACTTTGGTCCAGGAAGAAACCACTTCAGCAATCTCGTTTTCACCAATGGAAACCTGATTATTTGCCTCCTTTTTGCGGTTTTTCTCTCTTTCCCGTTCGTATTTTTTTATCAGCTTCTCCTGATTTGCCCGAAGCAGCGATGCCTCCTCAAGATTTCCGGATCTGACACACTGTTCTACCTGCAGATCCATTTCCCTGATCTCATTTAACGCATCCTTCAATTTTTCTGGCATATGCATGTTTTTCAGCCTGACGGCAGCAGCAGCCTCATCGATCAGATCAATTGCCTTATCTGGCAAATTCCTGTCATTAATATACCTCTCTGATAAAGTAACTGCAGCAACAACCGCCTCATCCGTGATCGCCACTTTGTGATGTTCTTCATATTTGTGGGCAATACCTTTTAAGATCTCTATCGCCTGGGGGATCGTTGGTTCTTCCACATATACAGATTGGAAACGCCTTTCCAAGGCCGCGTCCTTTTCCACATATTTATGATATTCCGCTACCGTCGTTGCACCGATAAGCTGCAATTCCCCCCTTGCAAGAGAAGGTTTTAAGATATTCGAGGCATCGATTGCCCCTTCTGCACCTCCCGCACCGATAATTGTATGCATTTCATCCAGAAATAAGATTACATTTCCATCTTCCTGCACTTCCCGGATAACCTTCTTGATTCTTTCTTCAAATTCGCCCCGGTATTTGGATCCTGCCACCATTCCGGACAGATCCAGCGTCAGAACTCTCTTGTTCTGTACCGTAAAGGGCACTTCCCCTGCCGCTATGCGTAATGCCAGCCCTTCCACTACAGCCGTTTTCCCCACCCCCGGTTCTCCGATCAGGCAAGGATTATTTTTGGTTCTGCGGCTTAGTATTTCGATCACACGCTTGATCTCATCCTCCCGGCCGATTACTGGATCTAATTTGCCCTCTGCGGCAAGGGCCGTTAAATTACGGCTGTATTGCTCCAAAGTGGACGCCTGCTTGCTTTTCCTTCCATGCTTTTTAGACAAATCTTCTTTATATAAGTTTCCGTCCTCGCCGATAGCCACCAAGGTATCTGCATACAGCTTTTGTATGGATATTCCCAATGTATTGAGAAGCCTTACCGCTACATTTTCCCCTTCCTTAAGGAGCGCTAAAAGGATGTGCTCCGTACCAGTTGCCTCCGCCCCAAAACGATCCGCCTGTCCATGCGCTTCCTCCAGAATAAACTGAGCCCTGGGGGAATAGTTTTCCTTATCCACTAAAGCTACGGAACCTTCCGGGACAATAAGCTCCTGGATCATTTCAATGATCTTTTTCTCATCCGCGCCGTTATCAGACAAGACCTTTGCCGCCACCCCCGTATTTTCCTTTAACAATCCTACCAGAATGTGTTCCGTGCCCACATACCCGGCATGCATTCTCACCGCCGTCTTCTCCGCCAATTTAAGAGCTGTACTTGCCTTATCTGTAAAACCAAACTTCTGACTGCTCATGAAATTCCTCCAAATTCTTCATAAATTTCTTCTACGATCTGATGCACTTCCTCTCTGGAAATCCCTTTGCAGATCGCCTTTGCCAATATCACCCGCAGCTCTCCGTCCATTTCTTCAAGAGTCCGGAGTTTATCAAGATCCAGTGCGACCACAGCCCCCCTACGCCTGTCCACCTTTAAAAACCCTTCCTGCTTAAGCACAGTATAAGCTTTATTGACCGTATGCATATTAATTCCGATCTCCTCAGCCAATTGACGCACAGAAGGAAGTGCGTCCCCTTCCTGGAATTTCGCCGTAGCGATCCCAAGAACGATCTGATTTCTGAGCTGGAGATACAAGGCTTCCTCGCTGTTAAAATCTATCTCTATTATCATTCCTACATCCTCTCGTACTTGACGCAAGAGGAATAGCTGACGCTATCCCTCTTTTGTCTACAGATCCTTATCATCCATATTTAAAAACTCAAATTCAAACTCGTCATCATCTACCAAAAAATTCTGCGGCTTTCTGGATGCCGGTTTCTTCACGCCTTCCTTTCTTTCGGCTGCCCGAAGTTCCGGCTGCCCTTCCTTTCTGGGACGTGCCGGACGTTCACTGGTTCTTTGGCCTGCCTCTTCTCTGGGGACTGGCCGTTTCTTTCTTACAGGTGCCGGTTCCGGTTCTTCCTCCTCTATGACCCTTCTCCTGACTTTTTTTCTTACAGGTTCCGGCTCCGGTTCCTCTTCCTCTTCTTCGTCCTCCTCGTCATAATCATCATAGTACAGACTCCTGATCTTGAAAATCAATATGGTAACTATAATGACCAAAAGTACGATCACACCTGCAAGAACGATCATGATAATTTTATTCGTCTTTGCTGTCTCCTGTAATTTAGGAACCTGCTCATTCACATAATTAATCGCATCTTTGATAACAGAAATTTTAGTTTTTCCGCCTGCTGTATAATCATAGAGATAATATTCTTCATTTTCCCAGACTACTTCATAATCTCCGTGGGATTCCTCTGGTTCCGGCTCCGGTTCTGCCTCTTCCGGGTTTTCTCCTTCGCCCCCTTCCGGGTTTTCCCCCTCACCGCCTTCCGGGTTTTCTCCTTCAGAAGGCTCCCCGTCTCCTTCCCCTTCTGACGGTGTATCTGTAGCTGGCGCCTGGCCGATTGTTATTAGATTCGCTTTTATATATCCCTCAATGGATCTGCCGTTATAATCACACTTGATCTGATACCATTTACTTCCGGCGCTGTCATTGGCTTCGCCAATGAGCGTAACCCCCGTACCGTTAGGCAAAGAGGTAACTACACTGTGATTCGTGGATGCCCCGGAACGAATTCTTGCATTGGAATCACACTTGATCACTGCCTGCTGTTCCTCAATAGCTGTAGGCACTGTCGCTTCCGGCTGACTGGACGAAGAGGAAGGCTGTTCCGGACTCTCTAAAGTAGCTGTAGAAGATACCGTAATCGTTTCACTGGTTTTTACCATATCGCTCCGAATATAGCCATATCCGCCGCCTGCAACGGATACCTTATACCAGACCGCTCCTGAACTGTCCTTTACCGCATCAAGAATATCGATCTTTTTGCCCTTTGTTGCGCTTGCAACTACTTCACTGCCCGTACTGGCCTGTGCACGGATATTGGCATTGGCGGTAACTTCTCCTTCCGCCGCCAAGCTGGTTAATGCCATTACCCAAAACACACCTGCTGCTATGGCGAATGCCGTTAAATTTTTTATCAAACTACAGCTTTTCCTCTTTCTTCTATACGTCTTCACTTCGTTCTCTCCCTTATCCTTATCTCGTAAAACGGATACTTCCCTGTTCACCCTGCAGCGTATCCCCATATCCTGCCAGGTTTTTCTTCTTTTCATTCCGCACTTTATCTTCCATTTTGCGGTGATAAGCAACTTCACAAGTAGGGCACAACCTTCCGCTCTTAATATCCGCACCGCACATTTCACACCGGATATACCCTCCCGGATTATCAATAACCTCAAAACGGTTCTCTTTGATCATCTCCCGTATCACCTTATGGGTAACACCGGTATCGTCTGAAATCTGCGCTACATTCGCACCCCTGTGCGTATCCAGGTAATTGCGGACTTTACCATAGTCGTCATACTCTAACCCTTCGCATTCCTCGCACCGATATTCCCCCAGACCTTTGTAAACAAGAACCCCGCCGCACACCGCGCACAGAGTCGGCTTCTGATAACCGCCTGGCATCCATATCTTTCCTACATTTTCTGCCATATGCTGCATCCCCCTGCCTTATGCTTCATCAATTGCTTTCCCAATATCATGACGCATATATTTATTTTCAAAAGAAACCCACTGCGCCGCTTCATAAGCATTGGCCCTGGCTTCTTTCAAATCACTGCCCTTAGCGGTAACTCCTAAGACTCTTCCACCATTTGTAACGATTCCCTGATCTGTCTTCACCGTTCCCGCATGGAAACAAAAATAAGAATCCTGTCCGTCAAATTTTTCCAGTCCTTTTATAGGAAATCCTTTTTCATAGTTAACCGGATATCCTTCCGAAGCAAGGACGACGCACACTGCGGCGTTCTCTTCAAATTGAAGATCAACCTCGTCAAGCCTGCCATCAATGCAGGCTTCCAACACCTCTATGATATCATTCTTCATTCTTGGCAAAACGACCTGGGCTTCCGGATCCCCAAACCTGGCATTGTATTCTAAAACCCGGGGACCGAATTCTGTAAGCATTAAGCCAAAGAAAATAACTCCCTTAAATTCCCTGCCTTCCGCCGCCATTGCATTCACAGTCGCCTGATAAATATATTTTTGGCAAAAATCATCTATCTCTTTCGTGTAAAACGGGCTGGGAGAAAAAGTCCCCATTCCTCCTGTATTTGGCCCCAGGTCATCATCATAGGCACGTTTGTGATCCTGAGCGGAGGTCATCGTCTTTATCGTCCTGCCATCTACAAAAGCAAGAACCGATACCTCCCTGCCTTTCATAAACTGTTCCACAACCAAACGGTTTCCGGCGCTCCCAAACTGCTTATCCTGCATGATCGCCTTGACCCCTTCTCTTGCCTGTTCTAAGTTATCACAAATAAGTACGCCCTTCCCCAGTGCAAGGCCATCTGCCTTAAGCACAATTGGAAATTCTATCATTTCAAGGTAAGCAAGCGCATCCTGGGGCTGGTCAAAGGTTTCATAACCGGCTGTAGGGATACCATACCGCTTCATCAGATCCTTGGAAAACGCTTTACTTCCTTCCAGGATCGCCGCATTCTTTCTTGGGCCAAAGGTCCGGATGCCTGCTTTTTCCATTTCATCCACAAGCCCCCCTACAAGCGGGTCGTCCATGCCCACAATGACAAGACCAATTTCTTTTTCTTTTGCAAAAGCTACCAGCTTATCAAATTCCATTGCCCCGATCGGGACACATTCTGCAATCTGTCCAATACCTGCATTCCCCGGCGCACAATAGATCTTATCTGCCTTTGGACTCTTTGCCACACTCTGTGCTATCGCATGTTCTCTTCCGCCGCTTCCAACAATTAATACTTTCAACTGCGTCATTCCTTTCTAACCATTCGTTTTACCGTATCCGGCTGCAATTTCATTGATTGCCTGTGGAAGAATAATCCACTCAGCCTGCTCCATAACTCTCTTTTGAAGAGTTTCCGGTGTATCATCTTCCAGCACCTGGACTGACTTTTGGCAGATGATCCTCCCGGTATCCGTCCCTTCATCTACATAATGAACCGTAGCGCCTGTTATTTTTACTCCCCTCTCCAGCGCTGCCTCATGCACCTTAAGCCCATAAAACCCTGTACCGCAAAAAGCCGGAATCAGGGAAGGATGTATATTGATAATGCGGCCACGATAGGTTTCAATCATCTTGGGTGGAAGAATCACCAAAAACCCCGCCAGGACAATCAAATCAGGATTTAATTCTTCCAAACGATCCAAAAAAGCATCGTTATACTTCTCTCGATCTGAAAAACTCTTGGGTGAAATACAAAATGCAGGAATATGGTTTTGTTCCGCTCTTTTCAACGCATATGCAGACTCATTATTGCTAATTACACCTGTAATGCGGGTTTCTTTGATCCTTCCATTCTTCACCCCGTCAATAATAGCCTGAAGGTTCGTTCCCCCGCCCGAAACACACACTACAATATTTAGCATATGGACACTCCCTTTTCACCAGCCTGGATCCGGCCCACAACATATGCCTTTTCGCCGGCCGCCTCTATTGCCCCGATCGCCTTATCTACATCCTCCGGATCAAGGGCAAGCACCATTCCAAGTCCCATATTATAGGTATTGTACATCATTTTCTCTTCCAATTTTCCACTTTCTCTCATCAGATCAAAAATAGGCGGAATGGGGTAACTGTTCTTTTCAATAACAGCCGTAACTCCATCCGGAAGCATCCTGGGTATGTTCTCATAGAAACCGCCTCCTGTAATGTGGCTGCATCCCTTGACAACGATTCCTGCCTCCTTGATGCCCTTCATTGCCTTTACATAGATCTTTGTAGGCTCAATCAAAGCTTCCCCTAATGTCTTTCCTAATTGATCATAATATGTATCAAGACTTTCCTGGGTCATCACAAATATTTTTCTTATCAGGGAAAAACCATTGCTATGGACACCCGAAGATGCAATTCCCACCAATACATCGCCTGGCCTGATATGCTCTCCCGTGATCAGGTCTTTCTGGTCTACCACGCCTACTGCAAAACCTGCCAGGTCATATTCATCCTCAGGCATCAATCCCGGATGTTCCGCCGTCTCCCCTCCGATCAGTGCTGCCCCTGCCATCTTACAGCCCTGTGCAACTCCTTTTACAATCGAAGCAATCTTTTCCGGATGATTTTTGCCGCAGGCAATATAGTCCAAAAAGAAAAGCGGCTCTCCGCCTGCACAGACAATATCATTCACACACATTGCAACACAATCAATCCCCACGGTATCATGCTTATCTGAAAGGAACGCAAGCTTAATCTTCGTTCCCACTCCGTCCGTTCCTGAAACAAGAACGGGATTTTCCATATTCTTGATGGCAGATAAAGAAAATGCCCCGGAAAAACCTCCTAAACCGCCAAGCACTTCCTGTCTTGCAGTCTCCTTTACATATTCCTTCATCAACTCTACACTGCGGTAGCCCGCCTCAATGTCTACCCCTGCTTTTTTATAATCCATTTATCTGACTGCTCCTTTATTTATAATTCTTGTACCCTGTTTCCTGAAGTCTGGCGTCCTTTTTTTGAACGCTCTCTTTCATAGACTGGCTATAGCCTTTTAGTTTCTTCAAAAGCCCTTCATCAGAAGTGGCAAGGATCTTGGCCGCCAAAAGCCCTGCGTTTGTCCCCCCGTTGATGGCCACTGTAGCCACCGGAATCCCTGACGGCATTTGGACGATAGAATACAAAGAATCCCTTCCCCCCAGGGAAGTGGTGTGCATCGGGATCCCGATAACCGGCATAGGAAAAATTGCCGCACACATTCCGGGAAGATGGGCTGCCATGCCTGCACCGGCAATGATTACTTTAAATCCCTTTTCTTCCGCCGACGCAGCATACTCAAAAAACACATCCGGCTCCCTGTGGGCGGATATGATCTTCATCTCATAAGAAATCCCTAACTCCTCAAGGATCTCAGCCGCTTTTGCCATCACTGGCATATCCGAATCGCTCCCCATTACAATTCCTACCTGTGCCATTTTTCTCCTCCGTTTGCCTTTCATCCTTAGACCTGCCCTTCCCGGACAGGCAAAACCACAATGTATTGTGGCTGATCCAAACTTTTCCACTAGTTGATTCCATCATACTATAAAATGCCTGCATTATCAAGGGGAAGGTTCAGTTCTTCACACCCTGGCAAAACAAAACGTCCCTTTTCGATCACAGGAATCACTTCTCCATCCCGGGTAACCACACTGACCGCGCCCAGTTCATCATAGGGGATCGTAATATCCGTATGACAGTTAAAATAGGCCTTTGACAAATCCTCTCTCCGCCTTATGGAACATTCATTATCCCTTGCAATGACCTCTTTTCCATCCGGGTTATACATCACTACCTCCTCCGCATGGGAATAGCAGGTATCTCCTACTGCAAAATGAGGCCCTGTCTTCTCCGCAATCAGGATCGGAAGCTTATCCTCTATATGATATTCCCGCGCTGTAGTAAAAGCAGTGGTATTCGTCCCGATAGCAAATTCCCCAAGAGGAAGGCTTTCATGATGGAACAGCACATTGTCCCTGATGTATTTGCGGTTTTTCTCCTCATCATCAAAATTTTTACAATGATAATCAATGATCATGCCATCCCGGAAGACCAGGGATAGTTCCCTATATTCCAATTCATTCAAAAACACTCTGCTTACATGCAAAATTCCTTCCGTACCTGTAAGAACCGGAGACGTAAACACCTCCCCCACCGGAATATTGACATCCGCCACACAATTTTCAAAATTTGTCTGCTTATCCGGATCCGTCAATTCATGGAGCATCACCTTCAAATCCGTTTGGTTTCCATTCATCCCTTTAACCAGCACATAACAGCCCTGATCCAAAACATCTATGATCTTCTGCTGCATCCTCTGATACAACTTATAATCCAAGGTGTTGATCTTCACTACCTGGTCAAATATCCTGGCAAATTCAGGCCCGATCTCCGGCACAGGAAAAGCAATGATCGTAAAACTCCTCTCTTCCCCCTTGATGTACCGGTTTTGTATCTCTCCAGACGCCGCCATATATTCCACCGCAAGTTTCTGCTGGCTTTCCGACAAATGGATTGCCTGGGGTTTTGTCTTTAATTCTGACGGTTTCTCACCGAATACTTCCACAACTGCCGGGCCTGCAAAATATCCTGCCTGCCCTTTATACTTTTCATAGGCTTCCTTCCAAGCCTCTATCCGGACCTGTACAAGTTTTTTGTCCAAAACAAGGGCCTGGTCATCCTTATGATCAAAATCATATTGCTTGTTCGGAATCGCCCCATAATACCCCACGCGTCTCAATTCCTTGCCCTGCAAAATGCTGGACGCCGCGCGGTGGATCACAGGCTCTAACCCCATACTCCTGAAATTTTCCACTGCCAGCCGTATCATAGGCTCAAATCCCAGGCAATAGCGGATATTCACCGTCTTCTTTTTGGTGATATCCTTGTTTGTGACCCGAAAGCCAATACGGAATCCTTCTGTGTAAGTATCAGCCATTTTCTTCAATGTTTGGGGATCAAGGGAATGCAAATGTTTCCACATTGCAACCTGATTTTCAGTCACATACTCTCCGTAAAGGTAAAGGTAAGCGGGACTGGAAAGATCGCCTTCTATAATGCGAAGGGCAAAGTCAGAGGAAGGCTCTAACAGGTCAAACAACTTTTTTTCAAAGGCATCCCGCGTATAATCATTCACATAAAAATATAAAATATCTCTAATATTTTGTTCCAGCGGCAAAGCCCCGCTCTCCTCCTGCTCACAGACAAAAGAGCCGTACACTTCCAAAAAAAGTTCCAAGCGGATAGCTAAATCTTCCGCTCTTTGTTCAAATGCAGGTACAATGGCGCTTCGGAGTTCCGCCGCAAGGAAACACAAAAGTTTCCCGTACTCTTCCCCGAAACACCTAGCGGCATATTCCGGATCCGTGTAGCTGTTTTGATAATTTTCCGGAAGAATATCCTGATAAAGCATATGATTGCTTTCTTTTAATTCCTCCAGTGGCTTTCTCTTATATTGTCCTGCCCCAATCTCAAAATATACGCCACAGACCATTTCCAGGAATACAGCCGTTTTCCTAAAATAATTGCCGTATTCGCCTGGAAGGATCTTTTCATTCTTTATCATTGCCAGCCGCTCAAGGGCAAGCGTAAATCTTTCTTCAACCATTATTCCACATAAGCTCCTGCATATAAGATCAGGCTCAGCATTCCAAACGCCAAAACATTGACCAGAATACCAAGCACGGTGAACAATTTAAATTTATCCCTCTCCGTCGTAGAACAAACGCCAAGGATCACGCCTGCCGTCATAAACAATGCCGCAAGAAGCGCCGCTGCCCCATACCTGGGGGAACTGCTTCCTCCGCCTCGATAGGATAAATACACTGCTGTTCCAAGTGTCACACAGGATAATATGCCCAGAACGGTTGACATAATTCCTGTCTTTGAATATTCCCGGTTGGTAAATATATATCCTTTATTTCTAAACATGAAAACACCACAAAGAGGGCATCCTGCCCAGAATGCCCTTCGCCCTAAAACAAAATTTTAGATTTGCCTGCCAGCAGCTTCCCGCCGCCAATGATCATTAAAATCCCACAGACTATCCCCGTCACCAAAGTTACCACGCCTACGGCAATGCTCATTGCCCCGGCGCCATGCATAATCTTGTATACCTTTTCCTCCATATCCGCTCCTTTCTGAATCAGAAGTTATTTTGCGCCATACTGTTCATAATATGCATCGATTGCCGCTTTGATCTCATCGTCGATGTAGACTTGGCCATCATAAGGCTTGTTGTAAAGATATTCCACAACTTCCTGCATATTTACAATTGCATTTGCATCAAAACCATATTTTTCTTTGATTTCTTCCAACGCGCTCTTTTCCGATTGTCCTCTTTCCATCCGGTTTAAAGAAACCATCAGCCCCCTAATCTCCACATCTGCCTGAGCCTTAATAATGGGGAAAGTCTCTTCAATGGACTTGCCGGATGTGGTCACATCCTCAATGATCACAACCCTGTCCCCATCTTTCAACTTACTCCCAAGTAAAATACCCACGTCCCCGTGATCCTTTACTTCTTTCCGGTTGGAACAATAACGGACATCTTTTCCGTACAGTTTACTGATCGCCATTGCCGTTGCCACTGAAAGAGGGATTCCCTTATAAGCAGGTCCAAAAAGGACATCAAAGTCAAGTCCATAATTGTCATTGATTGCCTTTGCATAATATTCACCCAGCCTGCTAAGCTGGGTACCGGTCACATACCCGCCTGCATTCATAAAAAAGGGAGATTTCCGTCCGCTTTTTAAAGTAAAGTCCCCAAATTTAAGGACTTTACTGTCCACCATGAATTTGATAAAATCCTGCTTATATTGTTCCATCGCCTTTAACCTCCTCTTTCACAAAAACAATTCCCTGTATTATCATACCATATCGGGTACCCTTTCATCTACCCTTAAAATCTTAACAAAACCATAACATTTCATTCACCGCCGGTTTAATGCCCCGGCAATGTCCTCCCGCATATCCTCCACTGCTGCCCTTGCCGCCTCTCCAAAATGTTCTGCACCAAAGGAAGCATACTTCTCCTGCTGGTAAGCCGCAATAATTCCCCTTGAAGAATTTACAATTGCTCCAAGGCCATCTTCCTGGAAGAAATGCACCAGGTCCTTGCCCTTCCCTCCCTGAGCGCCGTAGCCTGGAACAAGGATATAACTCTTTGGCATAATCTTCCGGAGAGCCTTGCCCATCTCCGGGTAGGTAGCTCCTACCACAGCGCCTATATAGCTGTAAGTATCTCCCATCACTTCTTCCGCCCATCCGGCAACCTGCTCTCCTACCACCTCATAAAGGGGCCTTCCCGCATCCTCTATCACACGGTCCTGCAATTCGCCACTGCTGGGATTCGAGGTTTTCACCAAAACGAAAATTCCTTTCCCTTCTTCCTTGCAGACTTTAAGGAAAGGCTTCACTCCATCAGAACCCAGATACGGATTAACGGTGGCAAAATCTTCGTCAAAGCTGCTGCAAAGCTGGCTGCCCACCTGGACTTTTCCCAAATGCGCCACTGCATAAGCTTCGGAAGTAGAACCAATATCCCCTCTTTTTACATCACCAATCACCACCAACCCCTTCTCACGGCAGTAATCCACTGTTTTTTTAAATGCAATAAGCCCTGGAATCCCAAACTGTTCATACATGGCAATCTGAGGCTTCACTGCCGGAATAAGATCATATATATGATCCACCAGCGCTTTATTGTACTGCCAAATTGCCTCACCAGCGCCTTCCAGCGTTTCACCGTAATCAGCAAAAGCCCTCTTTTGGATGTGTTCCGGCACGAACTTCATCATAGGATCCAGCCCCACAACAATAGGCGCGCCTGTCTTTTTTATTTTTTCCACTAATTTGTTGATCATAATGCTCCTTTCTTTTACCGGAAAAAGACGCTGTGCTTACAACGTCTTTTTATAATCCTCTTTAAACCAGTACCTTCTTCTGGCTGTCTGCAAAATGTTTGATCCGGGACGCATTCACATATTTATGAACGCCATTCCCGTCAGAGATCACCAATGTAGGCGCCTGCATCACTCCATATTTATTTGCCAGCTCTATATTTTCTTCCGCATCAATCGACAGATATCTGAAATTCTTTAAATATTCTTTTGCCAGTTTACAATTGGGGCAGGTCTTTGTCGTAAACAAATATGCAACCTGCTCTGGCGTCCTGACGGAAACCTTCACCTCGTTTTCGTAATCTGACAAAGTAACCACGCTTGTAATAGGCTTTTTGAGAACGGACTTCTCTATCCTGTAAGTTGTACGGTTTGCATATTCCTGAAGTTTCCCGTCATTCCAATTCTGCACCGGCCTATAATAGCCCGTAATACGGCTGTATATTTCTGTCCTTTTCCCGCAGTGAGGGCATATTGCCTGTTCCCCGGCCAGATATCCATGCTCCTTGCAGATCGAATAAGTGGGTGACAGCGTATAATAAGGCAGTTTATAATTCTCCGCTATGGTACGGATCAAATCTGCTGCCGCCTTCCAGTCAGGAAGCTTTTCGCCCAAAAATGCATGAAATACCGTTCCTGACGTGTACAAAGTCTGCAACTCATCCTGAATATCCAACGCATCAAAAATATCCTCAGAAAATTCTACCGGGAGATGGGAGGAATTGGTATAGTATGGCGTATCCCCAAGCTTGCCTGCCGTTTTGATCGCCGGCCATCTTTTTTTATCATGTTTCGCAAGACGGTAAGTCGTGCTTTCCGCCGGCGTCGCCTCCAGATTATACAGATCCCCATACTGTTCCTGGTAATCGGAAAGACGGTTTCTCATATGGTTTAAAACCTCTTTGGTAAATTCCTGAGTCCGCTTATCCGTCATATCTGCCCGGAGCCAATTGGCATTTAGGCCCACCTCATTCATACCGATCAGACCGATGGTAGAAAAGTGATTGTCAAAGGTTCCCAGATAACGCTTCGTATAAGGATACAGTCCTTCATCGAGAAGCCTGGTGATCACATCACGCTTCCTCTTAAGCGATCTTGCCGCAATGTCCATCATTCTGTTTAAACGCTTATAAAAATCATCTTTGGTTGCGGAAAGGTAGGCAATCCTTGGCATGTTGACCGTAACTACCCCCACGCTTCCCGTGCTCTCCCCTGACCCGAAGAAACCGCCTGTTTTTTTGCGGAGTTCCCGAAGATCAAGGCGCAGGCGGCAGCACATGCTCCGCACATCGCTGGGTTCCATATCGGAATTGATATAATTTGAAAAATATGGCGTTCCATATTTCGCTGTCATTTCAAATAAAAGCCGGTTATTTTCTGTATCTGACCAATCAAAATCCCTGGTAATGGAATAGGTCGGGATCGGATACTGAAAGCCTCTTCCGTTAGCGTCACCCTCGATCATCGTCTCTATGAACGCCTTGTTGATCATGTCCATTTCCTTTTTGCAGTCCTTATATTTGAAGTCCATCTCCTGACCGCCCACGACTGCCGGGAGTTCCGCTAAATCTGACGGCACGGTCCAGTCAAGGGTAATATTGGAAAAAGGAGCCTGCGTTCCCCAACGGCTGGGAGTATTTACACCATAGATAAACGCCTCAATACATTTCTTTACTTCCTTATAAGAAAGTTTGTCCACCTTTACAAACGGAGCAAGGTATGTGTCAAAAGAAGAAAATGCCTGGGCGCCTGCCCATTCATTTTGCATAATGCCGAGAAAATTCACCATTTGGTTACAGAGCACAGAAAGATGCGCCGCGGGAGCGGATGTGATCTTCCCCGTGATTCCTCCAAGGCCTTCCGTAATGAGCTGTTTTAAAGACCAGCCTGCACAGTACCCGGTAAGCATAGAAAGATCATGGATATGGATATCCGCATTTCTATGGGCTTCCGCTATTTCCTCATCGTAGATCTCAGACAGCCAGTAGTTCGCCGTAACAGCGCCGGAATTGCTTAAAATCAGGCCGCCCACCGAATAAGTAACGGTAGAATTCTCTTTTACCCGCCAGTCCTCAACCTTCACATAACTGTTTACCACATCCTTGTAATCCAAAATAGTGGATTTCATGGTACGCATTTTCTCACGCTGTTTCCGGTACAAAATATATGCCTTGGCAGCTTCCGCATAGCCAGCCTGCTCTAAGACCTTCTCCACACTGTCCTGAATATCTTCCACATGGATACCGTCGTTTTTTACCTTTCCCTGAAAGTCTGCCGTAACACGAAGTGCAAGCAGATCCACCACGTCATTATTATACTGGACATCCGTAGCATTAAATGCCTTCATAATGGCATCGCTGATCTTAGTCAGTGTAAAATCTGCCGCTTCTCCTTCTCTTTTGATCACCTGAAACATGAAAAATCCCCCTTTGATTTCCTGGCGGTTTACATAATTCTCCAAATCGCCGTATACTAAGAGTTTAGCATCCCCCCTATAAAAAGTCAACAAAAAACACAACATATTGTGTTAACATAAAATAATTAACATAATATGTTGTGCCATTATCTGGTTTTCAGGAAGATGTGCTCCCGCTGTGCCGCCTGGTCATCCGGATAGGTTTTCAGGTAACTTCCCATCAATACCTCCGCCTGCCTGTATTCCCCTAAATATTCATAGGCAATGATCTCGTTCATTTTCAGCGTCTGCATCATACCGTTATCTTCTATCTTCATTGCCGCCTGAAACGCAGATAACGCCCCCTGGTAGTCTCCCATATTCATTTTGCACAGCCCTAACTGGTTATAGACTTGGGGATTCGCCTCCCCACTGTCCAAATAACTGTTATAGACACTGATGGCATAATTATTATCTCCAAGAATTTCATAGGTCTTTCCCAGCACCAAAACTGCCTCGTAACCGCCATCATCACGGGCTTTTTCCAGATAAGTCCTGGCATTTTCATAATCCTCCAGGTAATAGCAGATCCGCCCCTTTTCATAGTTGGTCATATCTTTCGTGCCCGCATCCATAGCCGCCTGGAGATATTCTTGTCCCACCTCTCGAAAACCGTTTGCCGCCAAAATACTATAAATATCAATCAGCCTGTCGTAGTCTTTCCCATTCAAAGAGATTGTGCGGTCAAAATCTTCCTTTGCAGCATCCAGCTTTCCCTGCTCTGTCCGGATCACACCCCTCAGATAATAAGCGTCCCGTGCATCAGCCTTAAGGGCCGTGATCGCATCATACACGGCGGCCGCCTTATCCTTTTCACCCAGCTTATAATAAGCTGTGGCAAGATAATAATTGATATCATAATCCATATCCACGATTTTTCCATCACTCTTTGCCAGCGCCTGTTCAAAAGACTGTGAAGCTTCCTGGTACATGGTTTTTCCCATATAAGCAAGCCCCTCCCCACGCAGGATCAGCCTTTCATCCTCTTTCGCTTCCCGCGCTGTCTGAAAACTGACGAGAGCATTATCATACTCCAACGCTGCGATCAGCTCCATCCCTGCACTGATATTTTCACCGCCTGATGCGCTACATCCAAAAAGGAATCCTACCGAAAGCGCCAAAGCAGCCACCATACACCATCTGTTTTTCATTTGATCTCTCCATGCAAGCCAACTTGTCCTTAGTATTTATTATACTTTATATCCCTGCTTTTTCAAGCCGAATTTCTCACTTCCTAAGTCCTTTCGGATAATGGTTTTTCATGATTCCTCCTGCAAGTTTCCCAAATCCCAGGGAATATCCTTCCACACAGACCAGATACCAGCCTTTCTCCCCCTGCGCTGCAAAGGTTTCCCCTTTGATGTATTTCCCTGCCTGCTCCACAGACAGATGATAAGAAAGCACCACATCCTCCGGTTTTAAGAAAAGCGCCAGGGCATGGGAAGGCTCAAACCGGCCCTTTTTCACTGTTCCCAAATGCAGTCCCGGCCGAAGCGCCTTTAACCCTTTTAAAGAAGGACACTCTTTGGGGACAAGGTAAAGCTGGCCGCCAAATGTTACATAGGTTCCCTGAAGATCCCTTTTCAAATACTTTTCCTTAAATTCCAGCCACTCTTTACAATCCTTCTCCCTTATCCCTCTTTCTCCCCCCCAAAAAGCAGAAGCCCTTCCGGCCCCCCTCTTCTTAAGGCGGGCCAGGTAGTGCCCTTCCCCTTTCACCTTATGGGGCCAAAACCGTCTGGACTCTTCCAACGAAAACTCCGGGTATTCCTTCAAAAACCAATCGATGTTTTCCTCATTCTCCTCCGGCGCAAACGTGCATGTGGAATACACCATACAGCCCCCCTGCCTAAGCATAGACGCTGCATACCCCATAATTTCCCTTTGCCTTGCTACACACATGGCCACGTTCTCCGGGTTCCACTGCACTGCTGCATCCTCATTTTTACGGAGCATCCCTTCGCCGGAACAGGGAGCATCCACCAAAACCCTGTCAAACGCTTCCGGGAAATGTTCCGCCAGATATGCCGGCTCATGGTTTAGTACAAGCGCATTGCCGATCCCCATCCGCTCCATATTTTCTGACAGGATCTTCGCCCGCTGGGGGTGGATCTCATTACAGATCAAAATCCCCTGACCCGCTAAAGCATCCCCGATCTGGGCGCTTTTTCCGCCAGGTGCGGCACACAGATCCAAAACCCGCTCCCCCGGAAGCACGCCGAGAGCAGGAACCGGGGCCATAGCGCTTGCTTCCTGGATATAGTACACCCCCGCCTCGTGAAAAGGATGCTTTCCCGGACGGGATCCTTCCTTATAATAATATCCGCCCCCTGCCCAGGGAACTTCTTCCCCCAAAAAATCAACCATCTCCCGCACCCGTTCATCCACATCTTTTAAATGGCTGATACGAAGGGACCGAATTGGGGGCTGGTCATAACTGTTAAAAAAATCGTCATATTCCTCCCCCAACACCTCTTTCATCCTATCCAAAAACTGTTCCGGTAACATGATACATCCTCATTTCCTCTCTTGATCAATCATAATACTTTCTAAACTTTCTTTCCAATATCTTACCAAAAAATAAAAGAATTGAAAATACCGGACAAATGTCCTTCATTTGGGTATTGAACTTTTCTCCAACATTATTATAATTTCCCATGAAAATATGTTAGACAGAAGGAGCAGAACCTATGAACGGACACAAAGCCACCCCCATGGAAAAGATTGCAACATTTATCGTGGATAAACGGAATCTGTTTTTCCTCCTGTACATTTTTGCTATTGTATTTTGTTTCTTTTCCACCAACTGGGTAACCGTTGAAAATGACATTACCACCTACCTGCCTCAGGAGACGGAAACCCGTAAGGGCCTTACCCTGATGAATGAAGAATTTGTCACTTATGGCACTGCCAAAATCATGGTCTCCAATATTTCCTATGAAACCGGGCTCAAGCTGCAAGAGCAGATAGAATCCATCGAAGGGGTGTCGGAAGCGGCTTTTGACCACAGTGCCGATCACTTTAAAAATTCCTCCGCCCTTTTTGACGTAACATTTGACGGAACCGTAAGCGATGCGGTCAGCGAAAACGCTTTCACGCAAATAAAAGAACTGGTCAGGGAATACGACGCCTACATCAATACGGAAGTGGGACTGGACAGCGCCGCCGATCTGAAGGCTGAAATGCAGGTCATTATTCTTGTGGCCGCTGTCATCATTGTGGTGGTTCTGACCCTCACCTCCCGCTCTTATGCGGAAGTTCCTGTGCTCATTGCCACTTTTGGCGTAGCCGCTATCCTGAACATGGGTACCAATTTTCTTTGCGGAACGATTTCTTTTATCTCCAATTCCGTAACCGTGGTTTTACAACTTGCCCTTGCCATCGACTATGCCATCATCTTATGCCACAGATTCAGCGATGAACACGAGACGAAGCCCTCCCGGGAAGCGTGTATTGCCGCCTTAAGCAAGGCCATCCCCGAAATTTCTTCTTCCTCCCTGACTACCATTTCCGGTCTTGCTGCACTGGCATTTATGCATTTCGGCATTGGCTTAGACCTTGCCACCGTTTTGATCAAAGCAATCCTTCTAAGCCTTTTATCCGTTTTTACCCTGATGCCGGGACTGCTGATGCTGTTTAGTAATTTCATTGATAAGAGCAAACACCGCAAGCTCCTTCCCCCAATCACCGCCATCGGTAACTATGATGTGAAGACCCGTTTCATCATACCGCCCATTTTTGCCGTGATCCTTGCAGGCGCTTTCTATTTTGCCAATCACTGTCCGTACTGCTATAGCTACACTGATCTGACCACTTCCAAACAAAGCGAAAGCCAGGTAGCTTATCAAAAAATAAAGAATACCTTTGGCTCCAGCAACATGGTCGCTCTGATCATCCCTTCCGGCAATTACAAAGCCGAAGCTTCTCTTTTAAAAATATTGGAAGCCCACCCGGAAGTGAAATCTGCCATGGGGCTTGCCAATATTGAGGCTATGGAAGGCTATACTCTGACTTCCGCCTTAAACCCAAGAGAGTTTTCTGAACTTGCCGGCATTGAATACGAGCTGTCCTCCCTCCTTTACTCCGCTTATGCCGTAAATGACGACCAGTATGGACAGATTTTAAACGGCATGAACAATTACGAAGTTCCCTTATTTGACATGTTCCTTTTTTTAAAAGATCAAATGGAGCGGGGCAATATCACGCTGGAAGGAGATATCCAGGACACTCTTGACGATCTCTTTGACCAGCTTGAAAAGGCAAAGCTACAGCTACAGACGGAAAAATACTCCCGTATGGTCCTTTATTTAAACCTCCCCGAAGAAAGCCCGGAAACCTTTGATTTCTTAAAGACCATCCATCAGGACGCAGAACGTTATTATGACGAAGTCTATGTGGTTGGCAATTCCACCAGCGACTTTGACCTTTCCTCTTCCTTTGTGGACGATAATCTGCTGATTAGTATCCTTTCAGCTCTGTTCGTCATTGTCATCCTTTTATTTACCTTTCAATCGGCAGGCCTGCCCGTGCTGCTGATCCTGGTCATTCAAGGAAGTATTTGGATTAACTTTTCCTTCCCTGCCTTGTATGAGGAACCGCTGTATTTTTTAAGCTATCTGATCGTTAATTCTATACAGATGGGTGCAAACATTGATTATGCCATTGTGATTTCCAGCCATTATAAAGACTTAAAGGAGCATATGCACCCAAAACAAGCTATTGTGGAGGCGCTAAATGAAGCTTTCCCTACCATTTTTACCTCCGGGAGTATTTTAGCCGTTGCCGGGGCGCTGATTGGGCAAATGACCACCAACCCTATCATCTCTGCAATTGGGGTATGCTTAAGCCGCGGTACGGTCATCTCTATCGTGCTGGTCCTGGCAGTCCTGCCTCAGATCCTCGTGCTGGGCGACCATATCATAGAGCGCACCAGCTTTGAACTGAACCGGATCAACTTATCCAGCAAATCCTACTCCGGAACGATCCGTGTACAGGGCCGGCTCCGGGGCCAGGTAAACGGTATGATGGAAGGATCCTTTTACGGTATTATCCGGGGGGATATGAATGCCATCGTTACCTCCGGAAAAGTAGAATCCATAACAGAAACCAGTAATGAGAAAGGAAGGGATCTTCATGAATAAAACAAACAAAAAGAAAACCCTTTTGGCAACGCTGCTAGCATTTACGCTGGCTTTCCTGCAATCAACATCCTCTCACCAGGCACTGGCAGCTCCTGATACGGCTCCCAGCCTTCAGGATAGGGCAGATCTGACTGCAAATAGTACAATAGACCACACTTACGGTGACGCTATACATATTTCTTCCATTGATGAGCTGATTTCATTTGCCCGGAATTGTACCTTAGATACCTGGTCCGTGGGAAAAGTCTTTGTTCTTGACACTGATATTGACCTTACCGGCGCTGACTTTGACACAATTCCTTCCTTTGGCGGAACTTTTCTCGGCCAAAACCACACGATCACCGGTCTGTCCTTATCCGGCGGCAGTAACAACATGGCATTTTTCCGGTATATCCAGGAAAGCGGCCAGGTCTGCCAGCTAAACCTTTCCGGTGATGCCAGCGCCCAAAGCCGCCACTCCGGCCTTGCCCTCCTTGCAGGTGTCAATCAGGGCGTCATCCGTAATTGTCATGTATCCGGCACGGTAAAGGGCGATGAAAAATCCGCCGCTATTGCAGGTATCAACGACAGTACCGGCATTATTTCCAATTGTTCCGCCAGCGGCTCTGTCTCCGGCAGCCACTTAGTCGGCGGCATTGCAGGAGAAAACTCAGGAAGTATCTCTGACTGCCAAAATCATTGCAGCATCAACACTCTCCCTGATGATAACCGTATTGACATCGCCAATCTTGACATCGACACCACCCTGACAGACCTTTTGACCACCGAAAATGCCGCTTCTGTCACAGACATCGGCGGTATCACCGGCAGCAATGCCGGCTCTGTGCGTGGCTGTATGAACGACGGCGCTGTAGGCTACCAGCATGTAGGTTATAATATTGGCGGCATTGCAGGCAGCCAATCCGGTTTCCTGGAAGGCTGTGTCAACTATGGCGTCTTAAATGGGCGTAAGGATATCGGCGGTATTGCAGGGCAGATGGAACCCAGCAGCCACCTGCAATTTGATGAAGACACATTAAAGAAACTGAATGAAGAATTTAACACTCTCCATGACCTTTTGACCAAATTAGATCAGGATTGCGGCGATTCCTCTTCCTCCCTTACCAGCCAGGTTGACCAGCTTCTAAATTCGGTAGAAGATGCCCAAAACGCAGTCGATCGTATTCTTGGCGCTGCCGGCGAAGATTTTTCCTCTTTTGCAGAGCCTACCGACTTAACAACACTGCCATCCCCAAGGCCTGTTTCCCTTGACTTTTTGGATTCTCTTCCCGATGTGTCTATTCCCCCTGTACCCACGCCATCGGAAAGCCCATCCCCTTTGGCCACACCAGAACTGACCCCCCTGCCTTCTCTAACACCCACTGCCCAGCCCACATCTGTGGCTCCTTCCGGCGCTATTACTACCTTGGCTGAGGAAGAAACTCACACGGAAACTTTCATGCTGGAGCCGTTATCAGCGCCACGGCAGATAAAGGGCGGATTTTTATACGAACCAGATCCGGCCGAAGATTTCCCGCCAGAAGAACCTTTCAAAGATAAGACGCCATACCCCGTATCTCCTGCCCCCACACAGTCCACCACCCCTTCCCCAACTCCCTTTTGGCCGGAAGGATTGCCTACCCCATCAGGAGATTTCAACTGGGACGATATCAATCCTGGTATTTTTGACGATATTGACCGGGAAGAAGTAGAAAACAGCATCAACGATGCACAGCAAAATATCTACGAGGACGCTTCCGGGCTGTTGGAAGACATTCAGGCTAAGATACAGGACCGGGCCTTCCTCATCGGAAACCGTTTTGACTCTGCAAGAAACATGTTGGGAAGCAGCTTTTCATCCATCATCACGGACACCAGACTGCTTAATTCCATGCTGGATGATGAAAACCAGCTTGTTTTGGATGACTTTCAGGCAATCATAGACGAACTCCATATAATCACGGATCTGATCACAGCTCCTGACCCTGGAAATCCCAATGAGATCCTGGAAGATATCTCCGATGCCGACCAGCTCACAGATACCACCGGAAAGGTTATGAACTGTATCAATAAAGGGCTGATTCATGGAGACTTGAACGTAGGGGGGATTGCCGGTTCCCTTTCCCGTGAAAACAATTTTGACCCAGAAAATGACTTTGACCTAGACCAATATGACACTACCTTAAATTTCCATTACCAGGAACGGATCGTTTTACGTCAATGTGAAAACATCGGAAAAGTAGAAGGCAAAAAAGACCGCATCGGCGGCATCGCCGGGGAAATGCTGTTAGGAAGTATCATAGAATGCACAAATAGCGGCTCTGTGAAAAGCGATGGAAACAAAATAGGCGGTATCGCCGGCTCTTCTTCCACGATCATCCGCCTAAGCAGTTCCAAATGCTCCCTTTCAGGAAAAGAAAAAATAGGCGGCATCGCCGGAGAAGGAACTACCATCCGCGATTGTGTCAGTATGGTAGAAATCCGGAAAGGGGATCACTATTTAGGATCCATTGCCGGAAGCCTTCATTCTTCCGGAGAGGCCACTGGATGCTTTTTCGTGGAAGGATGTCCCGCCGGAATTGATGGAATCAGCTATACAGGCAGCGCACAGCCTCTTCCCTATGAAGAGTTCCTTGCGCTTCCAGGCCTGCCGGACATTTTCCAAAAAATCTACTTGACCTTTGAGGCCGATGGACGCACGGTAGACACAATTACACTGGACTACGGGGAAAGTTTCCCTTCAAATCGTCTTCCCCATGTACCGGAAAAAGCAGGCCACACCGGACAGTGGAAAGAATTCCATTCCACCCGGATTACCTTTGACCAAACCATCGAAGCCGTTTACAGCGAATACATTACTACCTTGGAATGCAGCTTAAAATCCGGCCAGCGCCCAGTCCTTCTTGCAGAGGGATTGTTTACGCCTGCCGATACCCTTTTGGTAACAGAGATCAATGCCTATCCGGCACAGGGGCTGACCAATGCCGTTTGCTACAGCATCCAGTTAACATGCGACAATACAAACCCCTGCCTTTTCCGCATGTTGATACCTAATGAGATGGAAAAGCCCCAATTGGAACAGCTTGATGAAAACAACAACTGGATATCCATCCCTTCTGAGCAGGATGGAAGCTACCTGGTGTTTCCTTTAGATTCCAGAAAGGCTGTGATATGCTGTGTTGACCGGCCCGCTACCATATCCCCGGTTATGATTTGTTTTCTGGTCATCCTGCTTATCGCACTTGCCGGGTTTTGCATCCTGCTTATTTCCCGAAAGCGAAAGCCTTCTCTCAAAGAAAGGGATTGACATTTCTTTTTTAAAAGGCTACCATTTTCCCTAGTGATTGGAAATGACGAAAGAGAAACATATGGAGGAAATGGCAGCCTCTCTTTCTGCCTGTAAAATGATGAAACACGCTGAAGCATCCTACCAAACCAAACATACAATGACAATTTCCCTGAAAAAACTCATGGAAAACAAACCGCTGTCCAAAATCACGATTAGTGAAATATGCAATGACTGCGGCATCAACCGGAAAACATTTTATTATCATTTTCAAGATGTTTTGGATTTGCTTAAATGGATGCTGGATCAAGAAGCTATTGAAGTCGTCAAAAATGCAGATTTAATCAATAATTATGAAGAAGTACTCCATTTTGTCATTGATTATGTGGATAAAAATAAGCATCTTTTGGCTTGTATTTATGATGATCTGGGCCGGGAAGGGATGAAACGTTTTTTGAGATCCGATCTAAAAAACGTCACACTGCTCCTGATCACTGAAATGGAAGAAAATTTGCAAAAAAACCTGGATATCCCTTTTCGGAATTTTCTCTGCGATTTTTATACCGATGCCTTCACAGGCATCCTCATTAACTGGTTTCACAGCAGAGACACTTTGGACAGAAAGGAAATTATAGAATATTTGATACTTACCCTAAAATCCTCCCTGCCAAGCGTCATCGAAGAGCGGTGCAAAAAACCCCGCCGTTAATCTAATTTTAACAATAATTTTAAAATGCGCTCTGTGCAGATTTCCATCTCTTCCCGCGTAAGGACACCTGCCTTTTTCGCACGCAGCAAACTTTCCGGCACACCGCACCCCATCTTAATGTCATTGCCTGCCTTGACTTCTTTGTAGTGTTCCCCCAAAGTCCACCAATCTGTAGTAACCATCCCCTGATAGCCCCATTCGCCACGCAGGATATCTTCCAAGAGTTCCCTGCACTCAGACGCTCTGTGGCCATTGACAATATTGTAAGAAGACATGATCGTCCAGGGATCCGCCTTTTTCACAATGATCTCAAAAGGCTTTAAATAAATTTCCCTGATTGCCCTCTCTGAAACACGGGAATCACTGTCTCTCCGGTTGGTCTCTTTATTGTTGCATGCATAATGCTTTACCGAAGCTGCAATATGCTGAGACTGGATGCCTTTTACCATCTCGCTGGCAAGTTCCCCTGCAAGGAACGGATCTTCCGAATAATACTCAAAGTTTCTTCCACACAGCGGACTTCTATGAATATTCACAGCCGGCGTCAGCCAAATGCCAATATTATTTTCTTTTACTTCTTTTGCTCCTGCTTCCCCTACCTGGTAAACCAGCTCCCGGTTAAAGCTGCATGCAAGCAGTGTGGCGCAAGGCCATGCTGTCGTATGGACGCCACATTCCGGCTGGATGCGAAGCCCTGCAGGCCCGTCTGCGGTCATCGCGCTGGGAATGCCATATTCCGGCAGGTTGCCAAAGCCAAATGTATTTGCCACCCCGGTATTGGGCTGCCCTCCAAGAAGGTGTGCAAGTTCCTCATCCGGTAACTGTTCCACAAATTCCTTGACCGTCAGCTTTCCTTCCGCCACATCTATAAAAGGGCGGACTCCTTCCTTATAAGGATGCTCCCACAGGTTCCTTCCCTTTTGCGCCCGAACAGAAGGTGTACACCCGTCTAATTCCCCGGCCGGTGTCCGTTCTATCAAAGAAGCGTTAGGATCATTTCCCTCCCCGGTGGCAAGAGTTTCCATTCCGCCGTCAGAGAGCATCCTCTCCGGCAGAGCCGTAGGCGTCAGCTTCTTTGAAAGCTGCTCCGTGATCTGATCTTTTTCCAAGCGCCAGACATACACTGGCTCTCCAGTATTCCTTACGGAATTCCCTACATAGATCAAATAATCCCCCGCTTCCAAAACATAGGCAGATTTTTTCACCTTCCCCAGATCATCATAGGAAGCAAGACGGCCAAGTGGAACCTCCAAAAACAGAACCTGCATCTCTCCCGGTTTAAGCTCCCTGGTCTTTTCAAACCCGGCAAGAACCCGCTCCGGCTTACCCAGCTTTCCTTTTGGAGCGGATCCATACACTTGAAGCACTTCTTTTCCCGCCCTTTTTCCGGTATTGGTGACCTCCACCCTAATTAGGATCTTTCCGTCCTTTTCTTCCACACCAGATACAGACCATGTAAAGTCCGTATAAGAAAGTCCATATCCAAAAGGGTATCTGACCTTCTCCCCGGCTCCCGGTATCGTCTCAAAGTAGCGGTATCCCACATAGATATCTTCCGTATAATTCACATAATTGTCAGATTCATGGAATCCTGCTGTGGAAGGATAATCCTCCAGATCTGCGAATGTGTCGGTCAATTTCCCGGAAGGGCTTCCTATTCCGCATAAAAGCTCCGCTGCCGCCCGGCCCCCTTCCATTCCTGCCTGCCATGTCATAAGCACCGATGATATCTTGTCCTCTTGTGCAAACCACGCAGTATCCACCACGCCACCTACATTTAGCACTACCACGATCCGTTCAAAATGTTTTTTTACCTGACAGACCATCTCCGCCTCTTTTTCAGAAAGATAAAAATCTCCATGTTCAAACAAAGCCCGCGATTTTGTCAGCAATCCATCCTCTTTTTCGGAAACCTCTTTCTTGTCATCAAAGCTGCTCTTCCGGTCCCATCCTTCCCCGGAAAAACGGCAGATACTGATAACTGCCGTATCTGTAAAGGCCCTTGCTTTCATGAGCAGTTCTTCAGGAAGGGCTGGCTCAGCCGTCATACCCGGCTCTGCTCCCCCATCATACTGACGTTTTACATCCTTCCGGTAAAAATCCGCCAGTTCTTCACATAGGCTGACATGGCCGCCTAAGGATTTCAACCCGTCATACAGGTTCACTACATAATCCACAGTTACATCGCCGCTGCCACCGCCGCCTTTCACATAATCAAAACATGCCTTTCCAAACAGCGCCAGCTTGCTCCCCTTTTCAAAAGGAAGCAGCTCTTTTTCATTCTTTAAAAGTACCATGCCCTCTTTCGCCGCGTTTTTGGACAATTCCCTGTGTTCTTTACAGGCTGTCACCTTCTCTCCCTTTTCTCCTAAGGGAATATTGGGCTGATACTTGATCCTCTGCCACTTATTCATAATCGTTGTCCTCCATTCTGATCTACTTTCTTTCTGTCTGTTTTCCTTCACCAAGCATCCTGATCTGCTCATCCGGATCAGGCTGTCAAAGCAGGCAAAACGATCCTTCCTTTGTCCTTTGTTTTACAATAATTGATCCAAAATAGAACAGCCCATTGTCCCTTCCGGCATTGGAACATGAAAATTATCTGCTATAGATGCCCCTATCACTGCAAAAGTATCTTCGTTTCCAATTGCCCCGCCCCTTCCCATCTTCCTGGAATAAGCAAGAAAGGGTACATATTCCCTTGTATGGTCCGTTCCGGTATAAGTGGGATCATTTCCATGATCCGCCGTCAATATGAGAAGATCATCTTCCCGGAGTTTTTCAAGGAGAACACCCAGATTCCGATCAAATTTCTCGATCTCCCTGCCATAACCTTCCACATTCCGCCGATGTCCCCACAAAGCATCGAAATCCACTAGATTGGTAAAACACAACCCTCGAAAGTCCTCCTGACAAATTTCGATGGTCTGCTCCATTCCATGAACCGAACTGTCTGAGTGGTAGGTCCGGGTGATGCCTTCCCCACAAAAAATATCGTTAATCTTACCAACGCCTATCACATCCAGCCCGGCATCCTTCAAGGCATTTAACGCTGTTGGCCCTGTGGGCTTTAAAGCATAATCATGACGGTTACTGGTCCGCTTAAATTCACCTTTCTTTTTCCCCACATAAGGTCTTGCTATGACACGTCCCACCTTCCACTCATCTTTCATGGTAATCTCTCTTGCAATCTCACAGCAGCGGTACAGGTTTGAAAGGTCAAAGGTCTCCTCATTCCCGCAAATCTGGAGCACAGAATCTGCAGACGTATAGACAATCATCGCCCCCTCATTAATTTCCGTCTCGCCAAGTTGCTCAATAATCTCGGTACCGCTTGCACTCTTATTGCCGATCACGCGCTTCCCGCACTGCCTCTCCAATTCTTCGATCAGTTCCGGCGGAAATCCCGTGTCCGTAAACGTCTGAAAGGGTTTCTCGGTCTTGATTCCCATCATCTCCCAATGCCCGGTCATAGTGTCCTTCCCATTACTTGCCTCACCAAGGCGTCCATAACGTGCCATGGGATCTTTAACACCTTTCATCCCCCCAGCCTCATGAAGGTTCAACATTCCAAGCTTTTGAAGATTGGGAATCGCAAGCGTTCCCATTTTTTCTAAGATATGCCCCAGGGTATCCACCCCTTCATCCCCGAATTTAGGAGAATCCGGCATAGCGCCAATCCCAAGGGAATCAAGAACAATCACAAAAATTCTCTGATATGCACTCATTTTGCCCCTCCCTTAATATCCGGTTGCCTCTTCCTTTTTCACAAGTTTCACAATCCTGCTGGTTCCTAAACGGTCTGCGCCAAGAGATAAAAACTTTTCTGCATCATCCAGCGATGAAATCCCCCCGGCCGCCTTAATCTTTACCTTTTCCCCCACATGCTCTGCAAACAGCTTTACATCATCAAAGGTCGCCCCGGCAGTTGAAAATCCGGTGGAGGTCTTGATATAATCGGCCCCGGCGCGGGTCACAATCTGACACATCCTGATCTTCTCCTCCTGTGTAAGAAGACAAGTCTCTATGATCACCTTTAAGATCTTTTCTCCACATGCCGCCTTCAATATGCGGATTTCTTCCTCCACCAAATCATATTTTTTATCCTTCAGCCAGCCAATATTGATCACCATGTCGATCTCATCCGCACCGTTTGCGAGAGCGTCTTTTGTCTCAAATTCCTTCACTTTCGTGGTCATATAGCCGTTGGGGAACCCGATCACCGTACAGACGGCCGTCTTTCCCTGTAAATACTCGCTTGCCTGTTTTACAAAACTGGGCGGGATACAGACAGACGCCGTCTGGTATTTCACCGCGTCATCACAGATCTGCCTGATTTCCTCCCATGTTGACGGCTGCAAAAGCAACGTATGATCCACATGTTTTAAAATTTCATTGATATCCATATTCGGTTCTCCTCTATTTAAGCGTTTCTTATAGCATCTTCCTTAATCAGGTTTCGTATTCCTTCCACTGCCACCTTAATCGCCATATCCGTATCATGAGCCACCGGATTTTCCATTCCCAGCTTTTCCCTTTCCTGGTTGGCAACTACAAGGAAACAGGAACCTGCCCGCACCCTAAGATAACTTGCCACGACAAATAACGCCGCCGATTCCATTTCTGAGGCAAGACATCCTAAACGTTTCCATGCCTCCCACTTATTCATCAACTCGTAACTAACCGGTTTGGTCTCCGGCTCATGCTGTCCGTAAAAGGAATCCTTGCACTGCACAACACCGGTATGATAAGGATAACTTTTCTTCCTGGCAGCTTCCACAAGAGCATTCGTCACGCCAATGTCCGCCACAGCCGGAAATTCCATAGGCGCATACTCCCTGCTGGTTCCTTCCATACGGATTGCGCCGGTAGCGATTACGATGTCACCGCTCTTTACCTCCGGCTGCATTCCGCCACAAGTCCCCACACGGATAAAAGTGTCCGCCCCCACTAACCGCAGCTCCTCCATAGCAATTGCTGCAGAAGGACCGCCTATTCCCGTGGAAGTGACGCTTACTTTTACGCCATCCAGCGTTCCTGTGTATGTCACATACTCTCTGTTATCAGCAATCAAAACCGGATCGTCAAAATATTGGGCGATCTTTACACATCTTTTGGGATCCCCCGGCATAATCACATAACGCCCTACCTCCCCGTCCGCTACCTGTATATGATACTCCCTGGTCGGGTCTTCTGAATATTTTCGCATCTGCCATCCCTCCTATTTGTTTTTCTGTCAGCGCTGTCCCTTATCATAAGGAATTCCCTCCGCCTTAGGCGCCCTGGATTTCTTAGAAACAAACACAAGCACCACCAGAGAGATGATATAAGGAAGCATATTATATAACGTACTTGGAAGCTTTAATGCAACCAATGCGTCAAATCCCGTATATACATTGGAAAGTGCGCGGAACAGCCCAAACAGCAGCGCCGCCAACCCAATATTCACTGGTTTCCACTGCCCGAAAATCATAACCGCAAGAGCAAGAAAACCAAAACCGGCCACACCGTTTTCAAATTTCCACTCGCTGACTCCTGCCGTAATATAAACCAATCCTCCAAGACCGCCAAGACCGCCGGAAATGAGAACGCCCGCATAACGCATCTTGTAAACGTTGATTCCCACAGAATCCGCCGCCTGAGGGTGTTCACCGCAGGCACAAAGCCTTAAGCCAAACTTCGTCTTATAAAGTACGATATACGCCGCAACTAATAACGCAAAGGCAACCAGCATAAACCAGTTAAACTCAAACTTTCCAATATTTAAAATGAAAGATTTTTTGGCCTGCCCATAAGCCACCGTAGAAGAAACATTATCCACGCTTTCCGCTGTGTTGATGGCACGCACCAAAACCACTGCCGCCGCCGGTCCAAGAAGGTTCAGCGCCGTCCCTACAAGGGTCTGATCCGCCTTAAACTGGATTGCCGCAACCCCAAGCAGCAAAGAAAAGATCATACCGACTAGCACACTGGCAAGAATCACCAGCAAGATTACTGCAAAAGCTGGCAAGCCGGCAGGAAGATATTTCATCATCAGCGCACCCCCAAGCGCCCCCATGACCATGATTCCCTCCAGCCCAATATTGATCACGCCGCTATGTTCCGAAAAGCATCCGCCAAGCGCCACAAGCACCAATACAGAAGCAAATATTAATGTATACTGGATCAATAACAACATTACGCTTCGCCCCCTTTCCGCTCTTTTGAGGCTTGTTTTTCATCTCTCTTGTCCAAAAGCCTGTTCAGCCAGATTCTAAAGAACAACACAAAACCGCAAAGATAAATAATAAACGCGGAAATAAGGTCTGAGATCTGGGTACAGTACATGGTCTTATCCACATAAGTCCCGCCGCTTGTAATATGCTGGATAAAATAGGAAGAAAAGATCGTCCCTATCGGATGCAATCCGCCAAGGAATGCAGCCGCAATCCCGTTAAATCCCATTGCCGGGACAGACGTCTGCTGTACCATCCACTGTTCAATTCCTGTTAGGTAAAAGATCCCAGCGCCAAAACCAGCCAAACCGCCGGAAATCATCATTGTTAATATCAGATTCCTTTTTTCCCGCATACCACAATACTTAGCAGCCTGCTTGTTCATTCCCGTTGCCTTCAGCTCATAGCCAAATTTAGTCTTTTCCAAAACCACCCACACAATCGCCGCCATAGCCACTGCAAGTATGACGCCAATGGTGACAAACTCATTATCAGAAAACAACTTGCTCAATCCTAAGGAAGGCAAAAGCGCGCTCTTATTCGTACTTGTCAGGGACTTGGTATAGGGAGTGGACTGCTCCTTTACTTGTGAAAGCAGCATGTTCACGCAGTACAACCCGATCCAGTTTAACATAATGCAGGAAATCACTTCATTTACATTGAAATATGCTTTTAACGCCCCTGAAATCCCCCCTGCTAAAGCCGCCATCATAACTCCGGCAATCAGGCATACATACCAAGGCATACCCAGGTTTAAACTAAAGTACAGACATGCCCCTGCCCCCACTACATACTGTCCAGCCGCCCCAATATTAAATAACCCTACCTTGTAGGCAAACAAAACCGACAGGGAACACATCAGTAAGGCGGACGCTTTCACAAGGGTCGTGCCAAAATATTTCATTGCCGCTGCCGAGCTGGGATAATAAAGAAAATTCTTTATTATCGCCACGATCGCCTTTCCTGCCCCTCCCGGATTAATAATCAGAAGGACAATGTAACCGATCAGGAGACCGATAATGATGCAAAGCAGGGATGCCAGAATCGTCTGAAAACCACTATTTCGTAAAATAGCTTCTTTCTTTTGCCCGTCTTTATGCATTTGCGCCTGCCCCCTTTCTCTTGGAACCTGCCATATAAAGTCCCAGTTCTTCCACCGTAACCTTTTTAGGATCAAATTCGCCTACAATCTCACCCTCATACATCACTAAAATACGGTCTGATACGTTCATGACCTCATCCAGCTCTAAACTGACCAGTAAAATGCCCTTCCCCGCATCCCGCTGTGCCACAAGCTGCTTGTGGATATATTCAATAGCCCCCACATCCAATCCCCGGGTAGGCTGGATCGCTATAAGAAGTTCCGGGTTTTTATCGATCTCACGGGCGACAATCGCTTTTTGCTGGTTTCCGCCTGACATGGAGCGTGCCTTGGTCACTGCCCCCTGGCCGGAACGGATATCATACTGATCGATCAGCCCATCCGCATATTCCCGAATCTCCTTCCGTTTCAAAAATCCAAACTGGTTGGTAAACTGAGGCTCAAAATACCGCTGCAAAACAATGTTATCTTCCAGCGAATAATCCAAAACCAATCCATGCTTATGCCTGTCTTCCGGAATATGGCTCATCCCGGAGACAAGACGGCTCCGAATTGGCAAGTGAGTGATATCTTTGCCATTCATAGTGATAGTTCCGCCTTTTAAAGGTTCCAATCCGGAAAGCCCGTAGACAAACTCGGTCTGTCCATTGCCGTCGATCCCTGCAATGCAGACAATCTCACCTCTATGCACCTGTAAAGATACCTTGTTTACCGCATTGTTTTTGTGATGCCTGGAAGCTACCGTCATGTCTCGGATATCCAAAACCACATCCCCAGGTTTGGCAGGCTTTTTTTCCACCACAAAGTTCACGTCGCGCCCTACCATCATTGCGGATAATTTCTCCGGCGTGGTGTCTTTGATATCCACAGTTCCAATATATTTTCCTTTACGCAGTACGCTGCACCGATCCGCCACCTGCATGATCTCTGCAAGCTTATGGGTAATAAACAAAATACTCTTTCCTTCCGCCGATAAGTTTTTCATGATCGACATCAATTCATGAATCTCCTGCGGGGTAAGCACCGCTGTAGGCTCATCAAAAATCAGGATCTCGTTATCCCGGTACAGCATCTTCAAAATTTCCGTTCGCTGCTGCATCCCCACAGTAATATCTTCAATCAAGGCATCCGGCTCCACGGAAAGCCCGTATTTTTCGGACAGTTCCATAACCTTTTTCCGCGCTTCTTCCTTTTGCAGGAATCCCCCTTTGGTGGGCTCTACCCCCAAAATAATATTGTCCAGAACACTAAAGCACTCTACTAGTTTAAAATGCTGGTGTACCATGCCTATGCCAAGGGTATTGGCATCATTAGGATCATTGATCGTAACCTTCTTTCCATCTTTATGAATCTCCCCTTCTTCGGGCTGGTACAACCCGAAAAGAACACTCATCAAAGTAGATTTCCCTGCACCGTTTTCCCCTAAAAGCGCATGAATCTCTCCCTTTTTCAGTTGTAAAGTGATATTGTCATTTGCTATGATGCCGGGAAACCTCTTGGTAATGTTCAGCATCTCTATGGCATACTTCTCCATCCTTCACATACCTCCTCTCTCTTTTGCTGTGCGGCTGTAGACAAGCCGTCAGGCCGTCTATATGTTGAAAGGGAGCAGGCACTGCCCACTCCCTTTGCCATCAGATTTCAAATCTTATTTGATGCTGCCGTAATCCGTTACCTTAACTGAAACAGAAGGCATTGCCGTGATATCGTTTGAAACCTTGATTTCTCCGCTATGCAGGGCTTTCACCAATGCACGGTAATCATCTTCTGTAAATCCATCGCCCCACTGTGTGCTTCCGATCGGGAGCTGAACAAAGTTTTCTTCCGGATTATCAGATACCATACCAAGGTTATCGATCTTTCCTGCATAATTACTCCAATTTCCCGCCTTAATGTCACTGAGAACCGTATTTACAGTTGCTGCAAGACCCTTCATAGCGGAAGTAACGGTAAGCCCTTCTTTATTCTGGTCGATGACAGGCGCCTGGTCGGAATCCACACCGATTACCTTGCCGTCAACTTTTACGGCAGCTTCCACCGCAGACGTAAAGATACCGCCGCCACAGGCGAATACAACTTCTACATTTTTGGTTCCGTACCAGGTATCCATAGCCGCTGTAATATCCGCATCACCGTAGAACTGTCCGCCGCACACATACTCAACTTCCACTTCTCCTTCAATTCCAAGTTCTTTTGCTGCCGCATCGATTCCCTGTACATACCCATAGCCAAAACGGGTAACTGCCGGAACAGACATGCCGCCTAAGAAACCAAGATGCTTATAACCAAGCTTTACGGCTGCATACCCCGCCATATACCCGGAAATCTCTTCCTGGTAAGTACAGCAGTATACATTGTCCGTATTATAATAGTCAGCTACATTCCAGTTTGCCGGGTTATAGTCATACCCTTCCCCCACACCCTTTTCACAGATATCCCCTGCGCTTACATCAAGGGCAACAAATTTTACATCGGGATAAAGCTTGGACTGTGATACCACCGCCGCTGCAAACATGTAACCAGGCATAACAATTACATTGGCGCCTCCTGCCACTGCCTGATCCACGCTGGCATTCCTTGCCTCGTCAGAATCGCTGTCCGGCTTATAATAGGTAAATGTTGCTCCATTTGCCTCAGCCCATGCCTTACAGGACTCATAAGTCGTCTGATTAAAGCTCTGATCCGTAATATCGCCAGAATCCGTGATCATAGCAATATTCATATCTGTGCTTTCCTCTTGTGATTCCCCTTGGCTTCCTGCCGTTTCATTCCCTGCCGGCTTACTTTTGCCGTCAGCCCCGCATGCTGAAAGTGAAAATGCCATCACAACAGCAAGCATCATTGCAAGTAATCTCTTTTTCATGAATAAATTTCCTCCTATGGTTTGTGAATTGTTTCTCATATGACTAAAAGCCTGAAATGGCCCATCATATCATGCGGAAAGCTGCCCTCTTACCCTAATACTGAGTTTAAGGTATCAAACAACGCCGGCACATCTATGGGTTTGGCAATATGTCCATTCATCCCGCTCTTTAAAGCCTCCTGCTTGTCTTCCTCAAAAGCATTTGCCGACATCGCTATGACCGGTATTGATGCCAGTTCTTTGTTCTCAAGATTACGGATCTTCTTCGTAGCCTCATATCCGTTCAGCACCGGCATTTGAATATCCATAAGAACCACCTTATAATACCCCGGCTCAGATTTTTGGAGCATATCCACAGCGATCTGCCCATTTTCTGCCACCTCTGTATCAAATCCTGCATCGCCTAAAATCGCCACCGCAATTTCCTGATTCAGCTCCACGTCTTCCGCCAGCAAAATCCGCCCCGCATGAACCACTTCTTTTGTTTCTTTGGTGTCTTCTTTAACCACTTCTTCCACTTTAATGATCGAATTCAGACAGCTACGCAGCTCCGATAAAAACAACGGCTTGGAACAAAATGCAGAAACACCCGCTTCCTTTGCTTCCTCCTCAATGTCAAACCAGTCATAAGCTGTAAGGATAATGATCGGCACATCCTCTCCCATTTCCTTACGGATCCTCCGTGTAACCTCAATGCCATTCATATCCGGCAAAAGCCAGTCAATAATATATACACTGTAGATATCCCCCCGCATATTTGCCTGGCGGGTACGGAGCACCGCTTCTTTTCCTGACAATGTCCACTCTGCGCGCATTCCAATCTGCCCCAGCATATAGGAAACGCTGTCGCAGGTATTAAAATCATCATCTACCACCAAAGCCCTGGATCCTTTCAGCTCCGGTATATCCTGAGGCTCTCTCTTATCTGCATTGAGCCGGAAAGTAAAGGAGACAAGAAATTCCGTTCCAACCCCCTGTTCACTCTTGACCTCAATGGTGCCATTCATCATATCCACGATATTTTTGGTGATCGCCATTCCCAGCCCTGTTCCCTGGATTCCGCTGATGGTCGTATTTTCCTCCCTCTCAAAAGGTTCAAAGATATGCTTTACAAATTCCTCACTCATCCCAATGCCAGTATCTTTAATGAAAAACTCGTAATGTGCATACTCCTTGGAGGCGCCTGCCTTTTCCGTAATCCGCATACTGACAATGCCACCGGCGCTTGTATACTTTACTGCATTGCTAAGCAGGTTTAAAAGCACCTGGTTTAAGCGCAGCTTATCGCAGTATATCTCTTCATCTAAAACATCCACTGTATCTATGTATAACTCAAGCTGCTTTGCATTGATATCCGCCTGCAGGATGTTACGCAGTCCATGTAAAATATCCGGGAGGCTGCATGGCTTTTCTTCCAGGCGGATCTTCCCGCTCTCAATACGGCTCATATCAAGGACATCATTAATCAGGCTCAGCAAATGGTTTCCTGAGGTCATGATCTTACCCAGATATTCCTCCACCTGATCCCTCCGGTCGATGTGTGCAATCGCCAATGCGGTAAATCCCACAATGGCATTCATGGGGGTACGGATATCATGGGACATATTGGAGAGAAATACGCTTTTGGCCTTGCTTGCCCTGTTTGCCTGCATCAGTGCGTCCTCCAACAGGTTTTTCTTCTCCATCTCATTGCGGATTTCCTCATCCACACTATGGAACCCAAGAACGATTCCGTGATGGTCGCCCCATCCCCCTGTCCGCACTGCTTTCATCTGGAAGTATTTTATTTCCCCATTTTTCACGGTACGGTAGTTGATACAAAGGAGTTTCTTATCTTCCAGTTCTTCTTTTAATTTCAACGGCGAAACTGCCTCTGACATCATTTTCCGGTCATCTGCAACTACAAACTCCCTGATGTACCGCCCCATGCACTCCTCCAGGGACAATTCTCCCTGGAAAATAGAATCCAGTACAGGCCCGTTATCATCATCACTCCGAAGCGCCCTTCCTACCCCGGTATCGAGATCAAAACGGCAAACTAAATTATAGTCAATGCTAAGCGCCTGGACAAGTTCCATCTGACGCCTGCGGATCTTTTCCTCCTCAAGCCGCTGGGCTGTACAATCAAGGAGAAAACGCCTATAAAACCGCTCCCCGTTTTCTTCCAGAAGCATGACATTGCCCATAACATGCAGCAGTGAACCGTCTTTATGGCGCACACGGTATTCCAGCGCCACGCTGTCCCCTGGATTTTTTAACAGCAGGATATTATCTAATATTCTCTCTTTATCCTCGTCCACAACAGAAGAAGCGACCATATCAAATCCAGACTCTTCAAATTCTTCCCTGGATTCATAACCTAAAATTTTAAGCGCAGCCCTGTTAATGCTCAGGATCCGCCTTCCGTCTACGGTATGGCTGATCACACCGCAGTCCAGAGTCGTGAATACCGTTTCCATAATACGGTTCTTCTTGAGAATCTCCTGTTCATAGGCACGTTCCTTAGTCACATCCACCGCTACACCCACTGTGCCCATCACGCTTCCATCAATATCATATAGAGGAGACTTATATGTGGTAAGCGTTCTCATGCCATCCTTTACCTGGATCACTTCTTCCGATATGCAGGTGGCACGCTTACGCATCACCTCAAGTTCTGACTCGATACAGGCCGGATCATCATGCTCCACATCCCAAATATATGCATGTCCCTGCCCTTGCACCTGTTCCTTCGTCTTATTGACCGTTTCACAGAAACTGTCATTGACCTTTTCATGGATCCCGTTTTTATCCTTATACCAAATAAGGTTAGGAATATGGTTGATGGTTGCTTCCAGATATTGGCTGGTCTGCCAATAATCCTTTGCCATCTTACAATCCTGCTGCCATCTTAGGAAACGGAACTGTATTTCCTTCTCCGACATCGGCATGATCCATAAATCCCTGATCTGTGCCAGCAAGTCCTCCACTGCCAAAACCTGCCCGCTTCCGGCAAGCAAAATCAATTCCGCTTCTTTTCTTTTTGCTCCAAGCAATGCCTCCAGGACGCTTCTTCCATCCCTGTCCCCATCTGCCAAATAAGCAAAGATTACGTCCGATTTGGCGGCCAATGCCTCATTTGGTTCGTCCGTTTCAACGAATTCATGAGTAAAATGCTCAAACGGAGACATCCCTTTTATTGTTTCATATACTTTGCAGGAATGGCCTGCGAAATAAAATTGAATGTGACAATGATACATATCTTTTCTCCCTGTGCCTTACATAATTCGCCTTTGTACTTATTCTAACAAGTGTGTGAAATTATGTCAATATTTAGAACCTCATTCATCGGTACAGGGCATACCCCTGCACTTGCCTTGAAAAACCGCTTTTTTCAAGCATCCCTGCCGCCTCTTTCGGGTACTCTTTTACCTGGATCCTCTTTTTATCAACAAAGAGCCTCCCTTGTTTATAGGATTCTGCAAACAGGCGCAGCACTTCCTCCATATGGTCTTCTTCAAAAATGCGTAAAACCTGCCCCTGCCGTTCCATAACCGCTATGGGGATACCGCCTTGGAGCGCCACAGCGTTTCCCGATATGTTGATAAATTCCCTTCCCGGCATATGGGCAAGCAATTTTCCCCACGGCTGTATCGGATCCGCCGCGCTGATCCAGACCGTTTCACTGACAGGATGGAGAAGCTGCGACGTAACGCCGGCAAACTCTTCGCTGCGGATAAACTGCGCGCCAGACAGCCCCTCAACAAAGTATCCCCGTCTCACCTGTCCGGTATATTCCTGAATACGCAGGATAGACAACGCCTCCTGCCAGGAAAGCCCGGAAAGAGCGGCCGTTTCCCGGCATAAGATCCGGTATCTGGTAAAGCAGCCGTCTATCTGCTCTTGCAGTGTCAGTTCCCTGACCGGCCTTACCAAATCCCAGCGGCCTGCCTGTAAGGCTTTCACTTTTGCCCCCACCCTGCATCTTGCCGGAGATTTTTTCAGCTTCTCACCATCCAGCCATTGCCGCACGGGCAGAAAACTGTCGGCGCACACGACCCCCTTTTCCATTAGCGAAAGCAGCGTATCATATGGTGATTCTCCTTCCAGTACACCGTTTAACGTCTGCATAAAGCTGGCTCCCCGCTTGGAAATGACTTCCACGATCCGCCCCTCTTTCCCTGATAGCGTTTCCTTATCGGTCACCGGTTCCTTTTCCCAATCGATCCACGCCGTACGCACAAACCGGATCTTGCCCTTTTCTTTCATATGCCAGAAATATTCTCCCTTAGCAAGCAGGCTGTCTAACAGGCTTTCCCTGTAATTTCTCACCCTTGCCGGCAAAAGATACTCCTCCCAGGCTGACGCCGTAAAGGCCGTCCCCGCCAAAAAAGCCAATGCGGCCTTCATACTTTCTTCCGGTGGCAGGGGAGAACGCAGATGAGAAAGCAGTAACGCCGCATAGGAAGACGCCGGGGCGGTCATAATCTCCTCCCGTCGCTTTTTTACGGTACTGATCCTTGCCCGCTTGTAGATCTGTGCATGGTAATAGATCCTCTCTTCCCGTCCATCTAAATCCTGCTCCATTTGCCCTGTCACTTCGCCTTTTTCACAAAGCGATTCCAACACTGCCTGGGTATCCGCCATAGAAAGTCCATAACGCCGGGCGATCTGGCAAAGGCTGGCGCCTCCCCGGTATCTGAGCATCCGCCGGATAACAGGCGCCATCGCATCTCTATCATCCTCCCACAGCGCGTTTTCATACTCCTGCCTCTGTTCGGCGGCGATCCAAAGCCCCTGCTCCAAATAAACAACCCGTCCCTGGGCGCTTAAACTCTCCAGCCATTCTACAGGGATCTCCATCTCTCCCGCCGCCAGATCCCCTTCCGTCATGAGAAGGCTATGAAGCTGTTTTTCATCCCGGGGAAGTTTCTCTTTGGTTTGAAGCTGCATCAGTTCCGACTTTTCCGGACGAAGCAGCTCATTTTCCTGAGTGAAAGCTTCTTCTACCGTCCTATGGATTCCCATTGGCGTAGGCGTATAATCATACATGACTGCCGCCTCCTGGCTCCATTGAAGAGGAAGGGACATGGGTGATGGCGTTTTCGTATAAACTTCATGTACCAGGATCTCCCCGGAATGGATCTTTTCCAGCAATTCCCTCACACCTCTTCCATCCCAGATCTGCTCCATACACTCCCGCCTGGTTTCCCTGATCAGGGGATGGGTTCTCTCTCCTGCCACCTGGTCCAGCATTTCTGCACTGCGAAGCCTCTGCATCCATAAAGGCTGGCGGCCTTTTCCCTTGGCTCCCATCATCAATGCCCTTCCACAATTATAACGGAATGCAATATTAAAAACAGGAGCTTCCGGAAGAAGCGTTTCCATTATCCTTTCCGCCGATCCCGGATCGATCCTGTATAACAGCCTTTCAGGCAGGGGCTTATCTGCATAAGAATACAATAAAAAGCCATCCTCTTCATCTACGCTGCTTACATTTACCCCAAGTTCCTGCTCTGCAAGTCTTGCCGCCAAAAGAGCCAGCGGCGCATTGACCCTCCTCCCATAAACGGAATGTATCATCAACTGGCTGTTGCCAGACTGATCCCTGAAATGTTCCGCAATCATTACCCGGTCACTTGGCAGAACCCCGGTTGCTGCAATCTGCCGCTTTAAATATTCGGCTGCCGGAACGCAGGCAGCCTGGTCTAACCCCATTTGCCCTAAAGCCTCAGGCAGCCGCTCTGCCTGCGCCGCCTGTCCAAGGCTATGCATCATTCTGCCAAAAAGCTGCCCGGTTTCTTTACTCCTCCCCTTTAGCTCCCCTTTCCAGAAGGGGATCCTTGCGCCTTCCACCGGCGCCTGGATCACAGTCACCGTATCCCTTCCGATCTGTGTCACTTTCCAGGCAAATGCCCCTAATAAGAACCGGTCCCCTTTCCGCGTCTCGTAAACAAACTCTTCATCTGCCTCGCCTACCTTTACCCCTTCTTCTGTGCGTACGGTATAAAGCCCTCTGTCTGGGATCGTCCCCCCGGCGGAAATAGCCAGCATCCTGCTATATCCGTCTCCTTCTACCTTTTCATGGATCCTGTCATAAAGGACTCTGGGGCGGACAGGGATTTCACGCCTGTGCTCATAATCTCCGGCAAGCATTTCAAGCACTGACTTCACCTCTTCTTTCGTCACGTCCTGAAATGTCCATGCTCTTTTTAGGATCTCCATCACATCATCTACTTGATAGCTCTTAAATGCCGCCATGGAAACTAAATGCTGCGCCAAAATATCCAGACACCCTTTCGGCGGATTTGTCTGCTCCACTTTTCCCTCTCTTGCAAGCTGCGCTGTCATGCCGCAAAGGAGGCTCTCCGCCGGTGTCCTTGGAAAAAGATACATGGCGCTGGTTCTTCCCGGATTATGCCCGGCCCTTCCTAAACGCTGCATGGTTCCTGAGATTGTACGCGGACACCCTACCTGAAGCACCTGATCGATCTCCCCCACGTCAATTCCCAATTCCATCGACGACGTTGCACACAAAAGCCGGAGTTTTCCCTCCCTTAAAGACTGCTCCGTTTCCTGGCGCTGTTCTTTGGATAAACTTCCATGATGAACACGGGCAAAATCTTCACCCCCAATTAAGTTTACATAATATGCCAGTTTTTCCGCATACCGCCGCCCTTCCACAAAAGCGATCACACTCCGGTTTCCCTGGCAGTATTGGTATACCAATTCCGAAAGTTCCTGCCAGACAGGATCTTTTCGCCTTTTCTTACTGTCCACATAAGACCCCAGCACTTGAAGCCGGATCTCTTTGCCCATAGGCGGAGCAATGATCTGAACCTGGTCTGGCGCCAGATAGCGCGCTGCCATATCAAGAGGTGAAATGGTAGCTGACAGGCCGATACGCTGCAACGCTCTTTTGCACAAAACATCCAGCCTTGCCAGGGAAAGCATCAAATGGGCCCCACGCTTTGTATCGATTAACGCATGAAGCTCATCCACGATCACGGCCTTTGCCGTACAAAGTACGTTCTGCCCGGTTTTACTGGTAAGCATTAAATACAGGGATTCCGGGGTAATGATCAGGATATGCGGCGGTTTCCTTATCATTTTCTGCCGCTGTGCGGAAGTGGTGTCTCCCGTGCGGATCCCAATCGAAATCAATTCCTGCCCGCCAATCCCTTCCAGCGGCTTATTTAAATTTTCCCGGATATCCGCCGCCAGCGATTTTAAGGGAGACACATAAATAAGCTGCAGCTCCTGCTTAAGCCTGCCCGCCTGTGCCTTTCTCTTTAGCCTGTCTAAAAACACCAAAAAAGCGGAAAGGGTCTTGCCTGTCCCTGTCGGGGCGGATACCAGCACATGGGAACCTGCCGCTATCACAGGCCAGGAAGCTGCCTGTACAGGTGTAGGTTCTCCCAAAGCACCCAAAAACCAATCCGATGTTTCCGTATCAAATAGATGTAAGCAATTTATCTCCGGCATCTTCCTATCCTCTCATTTCAAAAGGGACCATCTACCCTGACAGCCCCTTCATCTAAAAATATCATCATTACCTCTGGACTCTGGCTCCTGCCCCGCCCATAATAGCTTCCACTTCCTTTTTACTTGCCATGGTGGTATCCCCCGGCGTTGTCATTGCCAGCGCACCGTGGGCCGCTCCGTAGTTTACCGCAAGAAGCGCGTCTCCCGTAGTCATCAGACCATAGATAAGCCCCGATGCAAAGGAATCTCCTCCGCCTACCCGATCCATGATCTCCAGGCCCTTATAATCTTTCGCCTTATAGATTTCCCCATCTGCCCAGCAGATAGCGCTCCAGTCGTTTACGGTAGCCGTCTTTACTTCCCTAAGGGTGGTTGCAACTGCCTTAAAATTAGGATAAGTCTTAGCAGCTTCACTGATCATCTTTTTATAACCGTCTAAGTTTAATTCCTTTAAGTCTGCATCATTCCCTTCGATCTCAAAACCAAGACATGCTGTGAAATCTTCCTCGTTGCCGATCATCACATCCACATATCCTGCTATCTCCTTGTTTACCTCCTGGGCTTTGGCCTGGCCGCCGATAGCGCTCCACATGGAAGGACGGTAATTTAAGTCGTAGGAAACAACTGTCCCATATTTTTTGGCGGTTTTAATGGCTTCGATCACCGTCTTGCAGGACTGCTCGGAAAGCGCCGCATAAATGCCGCCGGTATGCAGCCAGCGCACTCCCAATTCCCCAAAGATATAATCAAAATCAAAATCCTCAGGCGTTGCCTTGGAGATTGCCGTATTGGCACGGTCAGAACACCCCACTGCCCCCCGGATTCCAAATCCTCTTTCCGTAAAGTTGATCCCGTTCCGGCAGGTACGTCCGATTCCGTCCGTCTTCATCCATTTAATCAGGGAAGTATCCACTCCTCCCTGGTTGATAAAGTCCTCCATCAGCATTCCTACCTCATTATCTGCAAAGGCAGTAATCACGGCCGTGTTCAGTTTAAAGCATTTCTTCAGCCCCCTGATCACATTGTACTCTCCGCCGCCTTCCCATGCACGGAAAGATCTTGCAGTGCGGATCCTTCCCTCCCCTGGATCTAAACGGAGCATTACTTCCCCCAAAGATACCGCGTCATATTTACATTCCTTTGCAGGTCTTAATTTCAAATCCATACCTTCTTATCCTCCTTTTCTTCCGATCCCAAACGGAATTAACCCCTGATCTCGTTCACCAGTTTAACCGCTTCCTCCGTCAGACGCTGGATTTCGTCAAACTTTCCTTCCGCTACTAAGTCTCCCTTCACCATCCAGCTTCCGCCGCAGGCTGTAACTGCTTTACATCCGAAATAATCTTTCAGATTTGCCGCGCTCACCCCGCCGGTAGGCATAAACTTAAGTCCCGTATAAGGCGCTGACAATGCTTTGATGGTCGATACCCCGCCAAACTGCTGCGCCGGAAAAAATTTCACTACCCTGAGTCCTCTTTTTACTGCCTGTGCAATCTCCGAAGGAGTAATGCATCCTGGAAATACCGGAACCTGCTTTTCCAGGCAATAGTCTACGACCTCCGGGTCAAACCCCGGGCTTACAATAAATTTCGCGCCTGCCAAAAGGGCTTCATCCACCTGCTTTGTGGTCAGTACCGTTCCTGCCCCTACCAGCATCTGCGGAAATTCCTCCGCCATAATACGAATACAGTCCTTTGCTGCCGCGGTGCGGAACGTGACCTCCGCACATGGCAGGCCGCCCTTACAAAGCGCCTCACCAAGAGGTTTTGCGTCTTTTGCATCCTGGAGCACCACCACCGGCACGATCCCAAGTTCTTCTATTTTTTTTTCGATTTCTGATACCATCTTTTCCCTCCGTTCCTTCCCTTTTTAGAATCTTTTCTTCTCATACTACATATTTCCCACATTGGAAACGTCTTATGTTTCATTAATATAACTATACTTTCATAGCTTTTTTTTGTCAATACATATGATGTTTCTTTTCGTCATGATCTCTCTTTTGGCCCTCTTAAATCTGACCTTTCTTCCCCTGCTCCTTAAGCAGGCGCATGATCATCTGCCGGTTGTAAGTTAAATGCATGACCATGGCACATCTTGCCCCCACTGCATCCCTGGCAAGGATTGCTTCCGTAATTGCCCGGTGGGATTCAATGGTCTCACTCATCAGTATCCGGTGGGTAAGATTCGCAAAGGTAGTGACTGCTGAATTGATCACCGGGATTAAAATCTCCGCCACCCTGTTTTTGCTGCATTTGGCTATACAAGTGTGGAACTCCACATCTTTTTTCATATGGCTTTTGCCTGTAAGGTACAACTGCTCCACTTCATCGCACAGTTTCTTTAGCTGTACAAGCTCTTCTTCTGCCGCATACCCGCTGGCAAGAACAGCAATCTCCGGTTCCAACATAAGGCGTACGTCAAAAAGCTCCAATGCAAGCTTATACTTGTCCTGAAGCTTCGACAGCCCTAACGGATCCTCTTCCAAGGTACTGGTGCTTACCACAAAGGTGCCAGAACCTCTACGCACTTCCAGAATCCCCCTGGACACCAAGCTTTTTACCGCCTCACGGACCGTACTTCTTCCAACCCCAAACCGCTCCGCCAGTTCAAACTCATTCGGTATTTTTTCTCCTATCTCCACAGGTTCATTCAAGATATATGCAAAAAGCGCATCCTCCACCTGAGAGCCAAGCAGTCTTTTGTCCATCTTCTCAAACTGATACATAAATCCAAACGCCCTGCCTTTTCCCAAATTTTTAAAAATGATAAAGCAGCCTTTCCATTTTGTCAATACATATCCGGTTCAACGATAAAGTAACTCAGTTTTACCTCTTTTCCTGCCCCTTCCCCATGGCTAAGCAGTTCCATCAGTATCCTGACCGCCAGCTCCCCGCTTTTTTCATAGGCATAGTGGACAGTGACAAGGGGCGGTTCCATGACACGGGCCATATCAGAATCCCCCTGGCCCGCAACCAAAACCTTCTCCGGAATTGGGATTCCCTGTTCCCGCAAATATTGCACTGCTCCTGCCGCCATGGTGTCCGTGGCGCAGACCAGTCCATCTAGTTCGCCACATCTCTTGATCAGTTCCCCAGCCTTTTCGTATCCCGACTGAATCGTAAAATCCGCCGTTACAAAGTTATCCGCCAATTCCCCATACCCGGCGTCCCGTACCGCGTCTTTAAATCCCTGATACCGTTTCGCCCCTACCGCCTGATTCTGCCGAACCGCGCTGATATACCCCAACCTCTTTCGTCCTTTTTTGAGAAGTAATTTGGTAAGATCATATGAAGCATGATAATCATCATGGAATACGCAGCAATAACCGGGCAGGCGCTGTCCTACGATCACTACCGGAACCGATAAGTTTTTTAATAACTGGTTATGCTCCGGCGTCAATACCGTTGCACTTAACACCACCCCGTCCACCTGTTTTGCACTAAATGCCGACAGGTACTCCAATTCCTTTTCCGGGCTGTTTTGGGTAACAGCAAGAAGCATCTGGTATCCATGTTCGTTTAACGCGGAAAGAAGCCCTTCTACCACCCTGCCAATGGATGCAGACACAATCTTGGGAACGATCACACCGATCATTCTGGTTTTCTTCGTCCGCAGCGTCTGTGCCTGCACTGATGGCCTGTATCCTGTTTCTTCTACCACTTTATGGATGGCCTGCCGCTTTTCCTCTGAAATATATCCGTTATTAAAATACCGTGAAACGGCAGCTTTCGATACCCCTGCCAGTTCCGCAATCTCCGCTATATTCATAAGCGCCGCTCCTTACATGCTCTCATTCATTTCTTTTCAGATAATAGAACCCGTAAGCAGGAATATTGACCCCCGCCGGTTTCATGTTTTGCCCGGAGATCAGATCCGTATAATCTCCATCCGTCTCGTTGATCCACGCCGTTTTATCATATTCGCTGAAATTAAACAGCCCAATCAGTTTTTCCCCCTGGTAATGCCTGGCCATACACAGCACGGAAGAATCCCAGGTTTCAATCGTCCAGGTATCGGCATTCGATACAAAAGCTTTCTCCCTTTTACGGATCTTTTCTAACTGGGCCAGCCCCTGGAATATTTTTCCTTCCACAGTGCTGTTATCCGTTTTCTTTTCAGCCAGCTCCCAATTCATTGCCCCCCGGTGGACATAGCGGGAATCCTCTGCCTTATAGGGATCTTCCTTGTAGGAATAATCATTTAACTGGCCAATCTCATCCCCACTATAGAGCACCGGGATTCCAGACTGCATGAACATATACGCGTGAAGCATCAGATCCAGCCTCACAGCCCGCTCCATTGCCTCACCATCCTGCTCCAAATCTGCCTTCTCTATTCCACACATAGAAGCCGTGGTACCACAAAACCGGGCGTCCCCGGTAACCGGGTCGGCATTGTATAACTCACCCCTGCTATTGCTTTCCCCTGCAAATCCTTGGAAATAGTCATTCAAGTACTGCTTATGGGACCTCTCCCCCTTGCCTTCCAACAATAAAGTTCCGTAATCAAGCCCCCAGCCAATGTCGTCATGGCAGCGCAGATAATTTAAAAAAACGTAATCCTTGGGAAGTCCATTTATGATATCAAGCTGTTTTTTTAATAACTTAATATCCCTTGTCGCCACAGTATGCCATGTGGTCGCCATCGTGGTGACGTTATAAAGCATGTGGCATTCCGGTTTCTCCAACGTCCCGAAATAGGGCGTTACCTTCTCCGGCTCCATAACCACCTCTCCCAGCAAAAGCACTGCCGGGCATACGATTTCACTAATGATCCGCATCATACGGACGATCGTATGTACCTGGGGAAGATTCCGGCAGGAAGTATTTAGTTCCTTCCAAATATAAGGCACCGCATCAATACGGATAATATCAATTCCCCGATTTGCCAGATAAAGAAAATTGTACATCATTTCATTAAATACTCTGGGATTCCTGTAATTCAAATCCCATTGGTACGGATAAAAGGTCGTCATCACATAATATCCCAGATCAGGAAGATAGGTAAAGTTCCCTGGAGCCGTAGTGGGAAACACCTGGGGCACGGTTCGCTCATAAAGTGCAGGCCACTCCCCATTGTCAAAGAAAAAGTACCGGCTCATATACTCTCCTTCTTTCCGGCATGCCCTCTTTGCCCACTCATGATCCTCTGAGGTGTGGTTCATCACAAAGTCCATACAGACATGAATGTTCTTTTTGTGGCAGGCAGCAGTAAGACTCTCTAGCTCCTTCATGGAACCTAACTTTTCCTGTACCTTACGGAAATCTGATACTGCATATCCGCCATCGGAACGTCCCTCAGGCGTATCCAGAAAAGGCATCAGGTGGATATAATTCACATTACACTGTTCTATATAATCCAGCTTCGATTCCACGCCTTTCATATTTCCGGCAAAATTATCGATATAAAACATCATTCCAAGCATGTCATTTTGTTGATACCAGCCCTTGTCAGACTCTCTTTTCAAGTCTATTTCTTTTAATTCTTGATTTCTTTCCAGATAAAACTGCCTCATACGGTCACATAACTCTGCAAACATAGCGTCATTATCATATAATTCCATAAAAAGCCATCGCAGTTCATCGTGATGCCGCTTTAACCTTTCCAGAAATATTTCATCCCCGGCTAAAAGGCCTCTTCCCGTACCTGGCTCTTGCGTTACACTTTTTTTTGATACACGCTTTTTCATTTCTCCGTTTCTCCCTGTTTTCATAATAACCTGCTGATTGTTGTCTATCAAAAACCATAAAACTTTTCTCTGTGACAAAAAAGATGCTGCCAGGCGCTTTGGGAGTTCCAAAGATCCAAATAGCAGCATCCCCTATCATTTACAGATTACTTTCAAAGAAAGCTTTGATCCCCTCAAAGGCCGCTGCTTCATCCGGTCCTTCCACTTCCACTTCCACCGTATCTCCGCATTTTACGCCAAGTCCCATCACCGCCATCAGCTTGGTAGCTACCGCTGATTTGGAATCCTTTACAATCTGGATCGTGCTCTCATACTTCTTGGCTTCCTTCACCAGAAGCCCTGCCGGCCTTGCGTGGATCCCCACTTCATCCTTGATCACATAACTGAATTTTTGCATTGTTCTTCCTCCTTAATATGATTATATTGATCTATTATTTCTATCCTTCCCGTCGGTATCCCTCTGATTATGAAAGTTCTCTGATACGTTTACGCAAAGGTAAAATCAGGGAAGGCGAAACAGACAGTTCATCCACTCCCATTTTTACGAATTCCTCCGTCAGCTCCAGATCTCCGCCAAGCTCACCGCAGATACCGGCCCATTTCCCATATTTATGTGCGCTGTCCACCACCATCTGGATCATTTTAAGAATCGCTTTATGATGGGGGTTATAAAAATCATCAAGTTTTTCATTCTGCCTGTCAATGGCAAGCGTATACTGGGTCAGGTCGTTTGTGCCAATACTGAAAAAATCTACCATCTGTGCCAGTTCATCTCCAATCATCACTGCTGCCGGAGTTTCAATCATGATCCCTTGTTCCGGATCCTTAAATGGGATCTGCGCTTTGGCCAGTTCCGTTTTCACTTCCTCCACAATCTCAAAGATCCTGGCCACCTCTTCCGTAGAAGTGATCATCGGATACATAATGGAAAGATTTCCATACACTGTCGCGCGGAACAATGCGCGGAGCTGCGTCTTAAAGATATCCGGCTGTTTCAGACAGATTCTGATGGCCCGGTACCCCAGAGCCGGATTCTCTTCTTTTCCCAGATGAAAATAATCCACCTGCTTATCCGCGCCAATATCCAGTGTTCTGATAATCACCTTCTTTTCACCCATGGTCTGAAGCACCTGCCTGTATGCCTGAAGCTGCTCCTCTTCCGTTGGGAAATCCTCTCTCCCCAGATACAAAAACTCGCTCCGAAACAGCCCGATCCCTCCGGCATCGTTTTCCAGGACATATCCCACATCGCCTACGCCGCCAATATTTGCATAAACATGAACATGTTTTCCGCCAAGCGTAACATTTTCTTTTCCTTTCAATTCCTGCAAGAGATGAAGCTTTTCCTTTTCCTTGGCAAGCTTGTTCGCCGCTTCCTCACACACCCCTTCGTCAGGCTCAAAGACTACTTCCCCCTGCATCCCGTCCACCACCGCTTTCATGCCGGACCTAATCTGGCTCAGGTCAAGGGGCACACCGATCAAAGCCGGAATATTCATCATACGGGCAAGAATAGAGGTATGAGAATTGGCTGACCCATGTACGGTGACAAAGGCCAGAATCTTCTCCTTGTCCATCTGCACCGTTTCGCTGGGACTTAAATCATCCGCCACAATAATAGAAGGCTCTTCAAACGCAAAGTCACTTCCATCCTGACCGCTTAGACACTGGATCAAACGGTTAGATATATCTTTTACATCGGCCGCTCTGGCTCTCATATAGTCATCGTCCATCCCCGCAAACATCTGGGAAAAATTATCCCCGGTCACGGCCACGGCGTATTCCGCTCCCACAAGTTCTGTCCTGATCATGTTATGGATGGCATCCAAATAGTCTTCATCTTCCAGCATCATCTGATGCACTTCAAAGATCGCCGCGCTGGTTTCCCCTACCTCCTTAAGGGCCTTATCATAAAGCTTCTGTAACTGCTGCTGGGCCTGTAAAACTGCCTGCCCCACTTTTTCTATCTCTTTTTCCGGGTCTTCGGTTTTGTTCCGCTTTACCTTTTGTTCTTCCTTTTTCAGAACATGCACCGGCCCAATTGCAATCCCTTTATATACTGATTTCCCCAAGAATTTTACCATACCCGTCACCTCCACGATCCATTTTATGATTCCCGTTTTTTATATATGTTACCGATTTCACCGTTATATTCATAATACTATTTAGCATTTTTTTTGTAAATTGACATTGTACATAATTTTATCTCTCCGTTTTTGTCTATTGTGTTGAAATCAATTTCATATAAGACAGAACCCCCTTCTATGGCAAAAGAACGGCAGATTTTCTGCCGTTCTCCCTTAACATATCTGTTCTTAAATTTACATTCCTGCGATCACATCATGGGACACAGTATGAATCCCTTTACGTTTTAATACCTCCGCCGCCTTTTCATTGTCTTCCACCCGAAGAACCATATATGCCGTCGCTGCCTTGCGGGTAAGAAATGCATACATATATTCCAAGCTGATATCCTCATCTCCCAGAGCTTTCAGAATATGATTTAAACTTCCCGGCTCATCCGGCATTTCCACTGCCAGCACCGGCGTGATCGAAACCGCATATCCTGCCTCCTTTAAGATACAGGATGTTTTATAAGGATCATCCACTATGACCCGGACGATTCCAAAGTCCTGAGTCTCCGCAATGGACAATGCCCGCATATCAATCTCATGCTGATGTAAATACTCCGTCAGTTCGGCCAGTTTCCCCGCCTTATTTTCCACAAATACAGAAATTTGTTTAACCGTCATAGACTCCTCCTGTTCCGGACTCGTTTTCCGTCCTGCTACCCTTGATATAAGTTTCTCCGGTCAATGACACGGACTGCCTTCCCTTCGCTTCGGGTGATTGCTTTGGGATTTACCAATTTTACTTTCACATAAATGCCCAGCATCGCTTTCAGCGCATCTACCAGTTTCTTTTCCCTTCCTGCCACAATACCTGCATTGTCGGAGAACATCTCCTGGGTCATTTCAACCTGCACCTCAATGGTGTCACTGTTTTGCTTACGATCCACAATGATCTGGTAATTTGCAGGATATCCCTGGTTAAGCAATACCGTTTCTATCTGGGACGGGAATACATTGACGCCCTTGACGATCAGCATATCGTCGCTGCGCCCTAAAGGTTTGGTCATCTTAACATGGGTACGTCCGCAAGAACATTTCTCATGGCTCAAAATACAGATATCCCTGGTCCGGTAGCGGATCAGGGGAAATGCCTCCTTCGTAATACTGGTAAATACCAGCTCCCCTTTTTCCCCATCGGGAAGAACCTCTCCCGTTTTGGGATTAATGACCTCTGCAATAAAGTGATCTTCATTAATATGCATCCCGGACTGGTCGCTGCATTCAAAGGAAACGCCCGGTCCCGAAATCTCCGTCAGTCCATAAATATCATAAGCCCTGATCCCCAGCTTCTCCTCGATATCATGGCGCATTTCTTCTGTCCACGCCTCCGCTCCAAAGATCCCTGCCTTTAACTTAATCTTATCCTGCAGCCCTCTCTCCCAGATGGACTCAGCAAGATAAGCTGCATAAGACGGTGTACAGCACAAGATGGTAGAACCCAGGTCACACATAAACTGGATCTGCCGTTCCGTATTTCCGGAAGACATGGGCAGGGTCAATGCTCCCACCTTGTGGGAACCGCCGTTTAAGCCTGGCCCTCCGGTAAACAGGCCATAGCCGTAGCAAACATGCACCACATCCTCATTGGTCCCGCCTGCCGCCGCAATCGCCCTGGCACAGCATTCCTCCCACAAGTCTATGTCATGCTGGGTGTAAAAGGCTACCACCCGGCGTCCTGTGGTTCCGCTGGTAGACTGGATCCTTACGCACTCTGACAAGGGCGCTGCAAGCAAGCCATAGGGGTAAGCGTCCCGCAAATCATCCTTTGTCAAAAAAGGAAGCTTGTGCAGGTCATCCACTGAATGGATATCCTCTGGCTTGACTTTCGCCTCATCCATCTTGTTCCTATAAAACTCCACATTTTCGTAAACACGTTTTACGGTGCCCGCCAGTCGTTCATCCTGCCATGTGCGGATCTGTTCCCTGGATGCACATTCAATTTCAGGCTGGTAATAATGTTCCATACTTGTACTGTTCCTTTCCTTTATGTATTTTAAAACATTTCTAACAAAAAAATTATAACATACTCTTTTTCCCCTGTCTAAAAATATTGTCAAAAAAATATCACTGTGGTATGATAATGCCGTATTGTATCTCATGAAAGAGAATAATAACAGGAGGAAACGTACCATGAAAAATGAAAAAACCTATGAACTTGTGCTGACTGCACTGTTCACCGCCATTATCATCATAATGGCATTCACCCCGCTGGGATATATCCCGCTGGTTGTAATCAACGCAACCATTATCCATATCCCGGTCATCCTTGGAGCGCTATTTTTAGGACCCAAAAAAGGTGCATTCTTAGGATTCGTATTTGGTTTGACCAGCTTTATCAACAACACCTTTAAAGCCGTCACAGCTTCCGCTTTTGTATTTTCACCGGTTCTGGCAGCAAATATGGTGGGCGTATCCGGCATTTTTAAGAGCATATATATCTGCTTTGTGCCCAGGATCCTAGTCGGTATTGTCCCTTATTTTGTATATGTTCTGATTCGGAATGTTTTAAGAAGCGAACAGAAAATATGGCGTGTTATCATCAACGGAGCTGCTTCGGTCATCTTATTTATTTCCCTGAGGGCATTTCTTAACAATTTAACGGAAGGGAATCATGGCCTGGCCTGCACCCTGTCCGGTTTATTTGCCGGCATCGTGCTTTTTGCCGTACTTTCCATAGGCATCCGCCAAAAAGGAAATGCCGGGATCGCCCTTGCATATGCGGGACTTTCCGGGGCTTTCACTAATACACTATTTGTTATGAGCGGTATCTTCATTCTTTATAAAGAAGCATATGCCAACGCACTGGGAATCGCCGGCGACGCAGTCATTGACGTGATCATGGGCGTCATCAGCTTTAATGGGATCGTGGAAGCTGTGGTCGCGGCAATCCTTATCGCAGGCGTGGGGCTTGCGCTGACACATGTAAAACCGATTAAGGAGTTAAAAGGAAAAAATGATCTTAGCAATTGATATTGGAAACACAAATATCGTCATCGGCTGTACCAGAAAAGAAAAAATCCACTTTGTGGAGCGGGTCTCCACCGACACTTCCAAGACCGAATTAGAGTACCTGGTCACATTCAAGACCCTGTTTGACCTGTACCACATCAATGTTGGGGACATCACCGGATGCATCATTTCTTCGGTGGTGCCTCCCCTTAATAACATTATAAAAGCCTCTATGGAAAAGCTCCTTCACACCACGCCCCTTATCGTAGGGCCGGGGGTAAAAACAGGCCTGAATATCCTGATGGATAATCCGGGCCAGGTAGGGGCAGACCTGATCGTCAATGCCGTGGCAGGGCTTAAATATTATGGCGCTCCCATTATTATGATCGATATGGGGACGGCAACTACCATCAGTGTGGTAGATGAAAAGAAAAATTACATTGGCGGCATGATCCTTCCGGGGGTTAAAGTATCCTTAGAATCCTTAGTCAACCGCACTTCACAGCTCCCCAGAATCAGTCTGGAAGCGCCCAGAAAACTCATTGGCAAGAACACCATTGATTGTATGAAAAGCGGTATTATCATGGGGCAGGCAGCCTGTCTGGATGGCATGGTTGAGCGGATCTGGGATGATCTGGGTTATCAGGCAAATGTGGTCGCAACCGGGGGCCTTGCAGGCTGCATTGTACCTTACTGCCGGAAAAAGATCATATATGACAACGAATTGACACTAAAAGGGCTGGATATTATTTACCGCAAAAATGCAGAAGGAGAATAAACGAAATGTTGGAAGGAAAACATATCGTACTTGGCATCACCGGCAGTATCGCCGCTTATAAGATCGCATCCCTTGCCAGTATGTTAAAGAAGCAAAAGGCTGATGTGACGGTCATTATGACGCAGAATGCCACCAATTTTATCAATCCTATCACCTTTGAATCACTGACAGGAAACAAATGCCTGGTAGATACCTTTGACCGCAATTTTAAGCACAATGTGGAACATGTATCTTTGGCAAAGCAAACGGATGTGTTCCTTCTTGCGCCTGCATCTGCAAACGTAATCGCCAAAGCCGCCCACGGCCTGGCTGACGATATGCTCACTACCACTTTGTTAGCCTGCGGATGCCCCAAGATCATTGCTCCTGCCATGAATACGCGGATGTACCATAATCCCATTGTCCAAGATAATCTCAAGACCCTGCAGCGCTATGGCATGGAGGTGATTACTCCTGCTGCCGGGTATCTGGCATGCGGCGATACCGGGGATGGCAAAATGCCTGAACCGGAATTGTTGTTTGAATACCTTTTAAAAGCCTTGCAGCCCAAAGACATGAACGGAGTCAAGGTATTGGTAACCGCCGGTCCTACCATGGAAAAAATTGACCCTGTCCGCTATATCAGCAACCATTCCAGCGGAAAAATGGGTTATTCCATAGCCAGGGCAGCCATGATGCGGGGTGCAGAAGTAACGCTGGTAACTGGTAGAACCGGCCTTCCCGCTCCTGTCGGTGTCCGCACAGTAAATGTTTTATCCGCTGCAGATATGGCCCAGGCGGTAAAAGCATCTGCACCGGATCAGGATATCATCATCAAGGCCGCCGCCGTTGCCGACTACCGTCCCAAACACATTGCCGATGAAAAAGTAAAAAAGAAAGATTCTGAGTTAAGCATAGAGCTTGAGCGCACGGAAGACATTTTAAGTTTCCTTGGCGCACAGAAAAGACCAGGGCAGTTTCTGTGCGGATTTTCCATGGAAACAGAAAATATGATCGAAAACTCCCGGGAAAAACTGGCCAAAAAAAATCTGGACCTGATCGTTGCCAATAACCTGAAAGAAGAAGGCGCCGGATTCGGAACCGACACCAATATCGTTACATTCTTATCCAGGGATGAAACCATACAGCTTCCTATTTTAAAGAAAGAAGAGGTGGCACACCGGCTGCTGGATCATATCATGGATCACTTAACATCGTAAAATACCGTTTCCCGGGAAATAAGGGGCCAAGATCCGTCCTCCTTATTTCCCGGGAAACATTTCTCTTATTAGAGGGTAACTCCCTGCTTAAAAATTGCCATATCGTGAAACCCTGCTTCCTCACTGCATACCTTTTTCCCAGAAGCAACTGCAATCACATAATCAAACAACTTTTCTGCCGTCTCTTCCATCTCCCGGTCTTCCACCAACACACCCGCATTAAAATCGATCCAATTTTTCTTTTTTTGGGCAAGAGCGCTGTTACTGGAGATTTTTACCGTTGGCACGGGTGAAGCAAAGGGTGTTCCCCGCCCGGTCGTAAACAGGACGATCTGCGCCCCGCTGGCTGCCAACGCCGTAGAGGCCACCAGGTCGTTTCCCGGGGCGCTGAGCAAGTGAAGCCCCGGCCTTTCAACCCGTTGTCCGTATGCCAACACTCCCCTTACCGGAGCGCTCCCTGATTTCTGGGTACATCCCAGCGATTTATCCTCCAAGGTGGAAATACCACCCTTTTTGTTCCCCGGGGAGGGATTTTCGTATATACTCTGGTTATGATCCATAAAGTACTGCTTAAAATCATTGATCAATTTTACCGTCTTTTCAAAAAGTTCCCGATCTTGGCAACGGTTCATAAGCAAGGTCTCCGCACCAAACATTTCCGGCACTTCCGTCAAGATCGTCGTTCCCCCTTTGCTGATCAGCAGGTCAGAGAACTTTCCTACCAGAGGATTTGCCGTGATGCCGGAAAATCCATCGCTTCCGCCACATTTCATCCCAACAACCAGTTTTGATACGCTTACCGGTTCCCGCTTATCTTCCGCCGCATGGGCGATAAGCTCATCCAAAAGCTGTCCGCCGCTTTCCATCTCATCCTCTGTCTCCTGGCAGACCAAAAATTTCACCCTGTCCGGATCCACCTCTCCGATATAAGGCTTAAGCACGTCGATATTACTGTTCTCGCACCCCAGTCCCAGTACCAGCACCCCACCTGCATTGGGATGCCTGATCAGATCTGCCAGGATTACTCTGGTATGTTCCTGGTCTTCCCCCATTTGGGAACATCCATAAGGATGGGGAAAAGCGATCACCTCCTCCACCGTCCCTTGTAACCGCTTGTTGGCGGAACTGGCCAAAGCCTGCGCTACATTGTTCACACACCCTACCGTCGGAATAATCCAAATCTCATTGCGGACGCCTGCTTTACCGTCCGGCCGCACATATCCCATAAAAAATGCCTCCGGCGTGGCAAATTCTTTCTCCGGTACAGGTTCGTAGCTATATTCCAGCAAATCCCCAAGGGCCGTTTTCATATTATGGGTATGGACCCACTGTCCCGCTTTGATCTCTTCCCTGGCATTTCCAATGCAGCACCCGTACTTGCGTACACTGCCGCCTTCCGGAATATCGCATAATGCCATCTTATGTCCGGCGGGAATGGCGTCTTTTGCCTCTATCTGCAACGTGCCAATCCTTACCCGCTCACCTGCATCAATCTCCTTAATTGCAACGATCACATTATCACTTTCATGAATCTGGATATAATCTTTCATTTGAATCCTCCCTGCCATAAGCAGTCTGAAACGATGTGTTTTTACACGATTTTTTCCATTGCCTTACGCATTCCTAATTCTCTGATATCCGTCAGATAAGAAATGATCTTTTCCTCTGCTCCCGGAATCCCACTTAAATCCTGCCCCCAGAAATCCTGGTTAGCAAGCGTTGCATGAACGTATTGTGGCACATCCTTCCCACTGTTTTGGGCAAAAAAGGTAAGTACCGCAGCGTCGTCTAAAATCTGGTATTCCTGACCATCCCGGTGTCCAATTAACGCTTTATCCTTGATTTCTGTACCCGTATAAAATGCCATCAGGGCAGCCAGCGAAAAGGCCAGGCACCGGGGTATCTCCCCCGTCTTTTCTAGGTATTCCAAAAAGCTGGGCATACATCTTGCCCTCCATTTGGAAACAGAATTTAAGGAGATAGACAGATGGGCATGTTTCACATAAGGATTATGAAACCTCGTAAGCACCGCTTTTGCAAACTCCATAAGTTCCTCTTTGGGAAGTGTCAAAGTGGGGATCACCTCCTCAAAGACTGTTGCCTTGATAAATTTCAGGATTAATTCGTCATTCATGGATTCCAGCACGATATCATTCCCGCACAAATAAGAAGCAAGCACAAAGGATGTATGGGCGCCATTTAAGATGCGTACCTTTCTCTGCTTATATGGTTTCTGGTTATCCGTAAAGATCACAGGAAGCCCGGCCTTTGGTAAAGGCAGTTCCCCGCTGATGTCTTTTGCACTTTCGATCACCCACAGGGCAAAGGGTTCCCCCGTCACGATCAGACGATCCTCATAGCCAAACTCTTCACAAAGCTCCTCCGCCTCGTCCCTTGGATATCCCGTGACAATCCGGTCCACCAGCGTAGAAGTAAAAACACAAGCATCCGTTACCCATTGAACAAAACCTTCTTCCAGTTTCCACAAGGCTGCCAGTTGAAGAACACATTCTTTTAAACGGACTCCATTATCATCGATCAGCTCCACCGGAAGGATAATCAGCCCTTTTTCTTTCTCCCCATGAAAATGCCGGTACCTCTCATACAAAAATTTAGTCAGCTTGCCTGGATAAGTTTTCGGAGGGGTAAATTCCAATTTGTCTGTATTGTCATATACGATACCGGCTTCCGTCGTGTTTGACACAATAAACCGAAGGGAATCCAGCTTGGCAAACTCTGCATACTTTTCATATTCCCCATAGGCATCCACCGCATCGGCTACACTTTTCACCACACGGTTGATCTTTTTTGCCTCTCCCTCTACAATCCCTCTAAGCTGAACGGTATATTGGCAGTCCTGCTCATGAAAGCGGTCAAGGGAACCAAACTCAATAGGCTTTACCAAAACAATATCCCCATCAAACATTCCCTTTTCATTGGCAATATCAATCATGTAATCCACAAAAGCCCTTAAAAAATTTCCCTCTCCAAATTGTAAAATCTTGACCGGTCTTTCTACTTTTCCGGTTTTCTGCCTGTTTAAAAGTTCCATGGCTGCAGCTCTCCTTTCTTTTCACTGGGTTCTCATCCATAGCGCTGAATTTATAATGTAAGCGGTTACATATACTTATATTTTCATATCTTTCTCTTTTCGTCAATAGAATTCTGAATATTTTTCCCTGACGTCCTGTAAGTTTTTGATATTCTTGTATGATTTTGATCTTTTCAATAAACTGTCTTTGTTGAGGTTGCTTTCGCCACTGATATAAGATATAATAATCGTAATTTGATGTAAGCGGTTACAACAGCACGATATATCCTGTGAAACCAGCTTAGATAATGGAGAAGAAGATGGCGGTAACAATTTACGATATTTCTCAAAAAGCCGGCGTATCCACCGCAACTGTTTCCCGGGTGTTAAACGGAAGCGGAAATGTCACCCCAGCCACTAGGCAAAAGGTGCTGGAAATCATTGAACAGTACGGCTATATCCCCAATCCATTTGCCCGGGGCATGGGCCTTGGTTCCTCCCGGACGATAGGTATTCTCTGCGCCGATTCCTCCGACCTCTATACGGCAAAGGCCATTTACCTTTTAGAGCAGGAACTGCGGGCAGAAGGGTATGAGGCTTTGCTGTGCTGCACCGGTCCCAATCAGGATGTCCGAAAAAATTACCTGAATCTGGTTCTTTCCAAAAAAGTGGACAGTATCATCTTGGTTGGTTCCCACTTTATTGCCTCCACGGAATTGGAAAATGAATATATCAAAGAGGCGGCAAGCCAGGTTCCAATCATGCTCCTGAACGCATCCTACGATCATCCCAACGTATACAGCATCTTGTGCGATGATCATATCTCCATGCATGATGCCGCTCTTTCCCTGATCTGCTCCGGCATCCCGGATATCCTGTACCTGTATAATTCTAACTCCTACAGCGGCCTCAAAAAATTAAAAGGTTTTCAGACCGCCCTGCAGGAAAATAATATCCCGGTTCTTCTCCAGAACCTTCTGTATTATGACGGTCCCTCTGGCAGTGTGGAAGAAATTACAGCTTACCTGGACAAAACCCTGGGCGGCAGAATAAATTTCCATGGTATTCTTGCCTCTGACGACCTTTTGGCCATCGGGGGGATGAAATATATACAGTCACTAGGTCTTGACATCCCGGAAGATGTATCCATCGTCGGATACAATAATTCCATGCTCACTGCCTGCTGCAGCCCAACGCTTACTTCCGTGGACAATTGTTTAGAAGCCCTCTCACACCAACTGATCCACACCCTGCTTCATGTCCTTGCCGGTGAAGAAATGCCCAAAAAAACCATTTTTTCCGGCAAGCTGATCCAAAGAAACACGACCCGCTTTTAAATGCCACAAATGCGGGACGCCAAAAAAGAAAGGAGTTTTCTTATGAAACCATTTATGGACAAAAACTTTTTACTCTCCAATGAGACAGCCCAGAAACTGTATTTTGACTATGCAGCCAATACCCCCATCCTGGACTATCATTGCCACATCAATCCCCAGGAAATTTATGAGGACCGCCAATTTGAAAACATTACCCAGGTCTGGCTGGGAGGCGACCATTATAAATGGCGCTTTATCCGTTCCTGTGGCGTCGATGAGTCCTACATCACCGGAAACGCTTCGGACAAGGAAAAGTTTATGAAATGGGCCTGGTGCCTGGGGAAAGCGATCGGAAACCCGCTTTTCCACTGGTCCCATTTAGAACTGCAAAAATATTTCGGCTACCATGGTGTGCTGAACCAAAAAACTGCCGAGGAAGTATGGGATTTCTGTAACCAAAAGCTTTCCGACCCTTCCATGTCTGTCCGCAACCTGATCAGACAGTCAAACGTTACTTTAATCTGTACTACCGATGATCCTGCCGACTCACTTATCTGGCATCAAAAAATAGCTGCTGACGACACGTTTGACGTACAGGTGCTCCCTGCATGGCGTCCCGATAAAGCTATGAATATTGAAAAACCTGCCTTTCCTGAATATCTGACAACATTGTCACAAGTATCAGGCGTTCACATCCACACCTTTGCAGATCTGTGCAAGGCTCTTTGTGTACGGATGGATTTCTTCTCCTCCATGGGGTGCTGCGTTTCTGACCATGCACTGGAATATGTCATGTATGCTCCTGCTTCTCCTGAAGAGATCGACGCCATTTTTGAAAAACGTTTGGCCGGAAATGATGTGACCCGGCAGGAAGAACTGAAATTTAAAACGGCATTTATGCTTTTTGTGGGAAAAGAGTATGCAAAGCGTGGCTGGGTCATGCAGCTCCATTATGGCTGCAAACGGGACAACAACACATCCCGCTTTGAAAAATTAGGACCGGACACCGGATACGACTGCATCAACAACTATGCACCTTCCAGCGAAATGGCAGATTTCTTAAACGCTCTGGCCAAGACGGATGAACTGCCTAAAACCATCCTTTACAGCTTAAACCCTAACGACAATCAGGCCATCGGAACCATCCTAGGCTGTTTCCAGGATTCTTCGGCAGTAGCGAAGATACAGCAAGGCTCCGCCTGGTGGTTTAACGACCACAAAACAGGCATGCAGGATCAAATGATCTCTCTGGCCAACTTAGGTAATTTATCCGGCTTCGTGGGAATGCTGACGGATTCCCGCAGCTTCCTCTCCTACACCCGGCATGATTATTTCCGCAGGATCTTATGCAATTTGCTTGGCACATGGGTGGAAAACGGGGAATATCCTGACGATTATGAAACACTGGAAGAAATCGTTAAAGGCATTTGCTATAACAATGCCATTAACTACTTTGGTTTCGACCTGGATCTTCAAAAGTAAAATCTCTGAACGCGAAACGGAGCGTCAAATCGTGCCTGCACGAATTTGACGCTCCTATAAAATTTAAAGGCCCAGCCCCCGTTAAACGAAATCTTCTCTCATTGGCGTGAAAATGTCTAACAGGATCCCTTCTTTTAAACAGACGCACCCGTGCTCTATCCCGTCCTTTTTCAACATACTGTCTCCAGGGTTTACGATCTTTTTCTCCCCGGAAATCGTAAATTCAAACTGCCCGCTCACCACATAAGTGATCTGGGTGTGGGGATGGTGGTGTAACGCCCCCACGGCGCCCTCTTTAAAATAATTTTCCACGACCATAAGCTCATCCGTATAGGATAAGATCCTTCTGTCTACCCCAGGGCCGCCTTCCTGCACATCAATGTCCTCATAAAAATTCCAGATGTTATTCTTTTTCGTCTTCATGTTGTTCCTCCTACCTGCTCTTAAACCGTTTCCCGGTTCCGTCTCATATATAAGTTTAATGCCAACACCAGCCCTAAGTCAATCAGAACCACAACCACAATAGAACTCATACCATAAGCAATGCCGGCGCTTTCCGCAATCCTTCCTATGATCATGGGCATCAGGATCGATCCAAAGCTGGCAATTGTTAAGATAAAACTCCAAGCTACGGAATACTTCTTGATCAATCCTCCGCAAAAAGATACCGTTGTGGGATAGATCCCCGCCATACTATAGCCAAATCCCATAATACCGATCACAATAAGAATGGTATTTCTACAAAGCAGCAGCCAGAAGAAAAAGCACACAAACCCTACCGCCATAGCCAGCAAAAGCTTCTCCTTCTTTACTTTCCCCGATGCCCACGCCGTGGTCAGCCTGCCTGCCAGAATCATCACCCAAAGCACACTTGCCATAAGCTGCGACAAAGAAGGACTTAAAAGGCCGGTATCTCCAAAATATGTGATCAGCCAGCCGATCACCCCCTGTTCTGCACACAGATAAAAGAACAAGGTAAAGGTGCAAAGATAAAACAACGGTTCCCGGAAAAACCCAAACCCGTTTTCTCCGCTTTTCTTTGGAGCGCTGTCTCCTTCTTTTGCCAAGGCTTCCGGATCCGGAATCAGGAAATACAAGATCCAGCTTAAAATTCCCATTGCCACAATAAAATAGCAGGCATAAATCCATCGGTCCGCACTGGTCCGCGTAAGCAATGTCAAGATAATCGGAAAGGAAAAGGCTCCAACGGAAAACATCGCATGCAGCCCGTTTAACGCTCCTGCTTTGCCAGGCGCCAGATTGTTGATGGTGTAGTTGCCAAAATTGCTGGATGCCCCCCTTGCCAGCCCGGACAACAGATAGGCTGCTGCCAGCATATAAGGACTGTTGCTGCAGATAATAAGCAGATAAGAAAGGGCATAACAGGCATTGAACAATAAAATACTCTTTTTTCTCCCAATCAATACAGACAACGTCCCTGAGGCAAAGCTGGAAATCAAATTCCCTACAGAATGGAGGCTGACAATCATTCCGGCAAAAGCATAATTCAGTCCCCTGGACTCCCTCAAAAAAGGCAGCAGGGAACCCACTGACAAGGCCAATATCCCGTTTAACATAAATGCCAGATAAGTAAAGATAAATTGTCTTTTTTCTTCTGATGTCTTAAAATGCATGGTTGTATTTCTCTCCTTTATTTCTTTCCCTGTTCTAAGATCTCTTCTAATTCTTTTCCATAATCCTTATAAAACCGCTCATAAATAGGCGCCATAGCCGCTTTAAACTTTTCTTTTTCTTCCGCTGAAAGACGTATTTCCTGGACTTGATGCTGTAAAGCGTTTTCCCTGGCCCCCCTCTCATGTTCCGTCCACAGTTCCCGCTCATAAAGCGCCGATTCCCTGGCACATTCCAATATAATTTGTCTGTCTTCCTCCGAAAGCTGATCCCAGGTATGTTTCGCACAGATCTGCATCTCCGGAATCCTGATATGTTCATCCACCGTGTAATATCCCGCCACTTCATAATGCTGCATGGCTTCATAAGAAGACCAGTTATTTTCCGCCCCGTCCACCTGCTTGCGTTCCAGCGCCGCGTACACCTGGTCATAAGGGATTTGCACAGAAACCGCCCCAAGAGCCGACATCATCTCCGACATCATTTTCGCTTCCTGCACCCGGATACGCAGCCCCTGCATATCCTCAAGCGTCTTGATGGGCCTTGTAGAGCAATACAAATTCCTTGCCCCTGCATCATACCAGGAAAGGCCGATCAGTTCATGCTCCTTGGGGTACTCCAAAAAACGCTCCCCGATCCCGCCATCCAAAACCCGCCACATATGGGCGGAATCTTCATATAAATATGGCAATTGCAAAATGTTCATCTCCGGAATAAAATCAGAGATCTGTGCAATAGATATCCGTGCAAAATCAATCCCCCCATACTGCATCTGCCGGATCACTTCCGTCTCTGACCCAAGAACGCCTTCCGGCTGCACCCGGATCTGAATACGCCCCTGGGTTCTTTCTTCCACAAGCTGGGCAAACTTCAATCCCCCTAAGGTGGTAGGATAATCTTTCGTCTGGTTTTCTGCATAAGAAAATACATACTCTGGCACTACTTCTTTTTCCTTTTCAAAATAAAAAACACAAAGTCCAGACATAACTGCCACTACCACACAGACAGCAATCCATATTCTTTTCTTCTTCCCGCCATCCATTTTCATATGCATCTCTCCCTGCCATCCCTCTAAAGAAGACCATACCTATATTCACTGGGCGTTACCCCCGTGACCCGCTTAAATACTTTGGTAAAATAACCGGAATCTCGAAAACCCACCTTTTGGCTGATATCTTTTACATTGATCGTCATATCTTCCAGCAGCTCCTTGGCCTTTTCCACGCGCAGTTCTGACAAGTACATAATAAAATTCTTGTCAAAATTTTGCTTGAAAAACCTGCAAAAATAAGCTTCCGAATAATGAAGCTGATCCGCCGCATCCTGCAAACTGATATCTTCCATGTAATGGGCCTCAATATAGCTCCGGATATAGTCTGAAAAAAGCTGGTTTTTCATCAATTCCTGCCGCTCTTTTTCCTGTTCTTCCTCCGATACGAACGGCCGCTCCTTTGCTTTCCGTTCTTTTATCCCGGCTAAATGGACCGCTTCCTCCAAGACAGTAATCAATTCCTCCTTTGCACTGGGCTTTAGCAGGTAATCTAACGCCTGTACCCTGATGGCCCGTTTGGCATAATCAAATTCATCGTAAGCTGTCAGGAAAATAATACTGCATACGCTATTCCCCCTCCTGATCTCTTCCGCCGCTTCCAAACCGTTGATTCCCGGCATGGAAATATCCAAAAGCGCAACCTGGCAATCCTTGCTGCGGAAAATCTCAATTGCTTCCCTTCCATTCACTGCCTGATAGATTTCCACTTCTTCCCCAAAATAATTTTTGATCGTCTTACTGATCACCGCCCTCTCGATAGGCTCATCATCAGCAATCAAAATGCGGCATGTTTCATGCTTCATGTTCCACCCCCATTCCCTCTTTGATCCGGTATGCGTATACTGATGATCGTGCCAGTCCCGGCTTTGCTGTAAATAAGCATATCCCCATCTGCGTACATGGCATGGATCCTCTTATAAATGTTAAAGACCCCTATGCTTACCCGTCCGGCCTGTCCTGCTTCTTCTCCTTTTAGCCTTTGGCGCAAAGTCCTTAAAGCTTCCTGATCCATTCCCCTGCCATTATCTGCTACAGCAATACAGATCTGGCTTTGCCTCTCTTTTACCCGGATCAGGATATGCCCTCCCTCCTCTTTTGATGCCAAACCATGTATAATTGCATTTTCTACAAGAGGCTGGAACGTGAAGGTAGGAACCAGCACCGACTCCGCATCCGTCTGGCAGTCAATCTCATAAGTGATCCTGTCGCCAAAACGTTTCTGCTGGATAAACATATAATCCCTGACCACCTTTAATTCTCTCGCCAGGGATACATTCTCCTCCGGTGTCTTTAGATTATAGCGGAATAAATGACTAAGGGACTGTATCATAGCTTCCGTAGTCTCCGCCCCTTCTAAGTTCGCCATACCGCCAATCACATTCAACGTATTAAACAAAAAATGGGGATTGATTTGGCTCTTTAGAAGATCCAGCTCCATGGCATCCAGCCTGCCTGCCATTTCCAGCTTTTCCATCTCCTCTGCATGGTATAGATCCAGCGCCTTCCGCCTCTCTTCAAGCGCCATAATATACTGCCCTGTAGCATACTTCATTTTGTTAAAGGCATGCACCAGATCCCCTATTTCATCCTCACTCCTGGATCTTACATCTTCTATAAAAAAATCATTTTCTGCAATTTTCCGGGATGCCTCCGCCAGTTCCATAACCGGAAGAACCATGGAACGATTCATCAGCTCCGACATTTTCCTGATAGACAAGAAAAAAACAAGCTCAAAGAAAATCATTAGGGCGGGGATAATAATGATCGTTCTCACCTTTCCCGCATAAGCGCTCGCCCCATCTTCCAAGGTCTCCCGCATAAGCTGCTTAGAATAACTGATCAGATAATCCTGTATTTCATAGACTTCATACAGCCTGATAATATAGTCTCCGTGCTCCTTTTCCGTTTCCAGAATAGCATTTCTCTTTTCACAATATACCTGGTACATGTTGACAATCGACCAGGTCTTGGCATACCGCTTAGCGCCAATCTTTTTATAATCATAGGGAAGCTGCTCAATCAGCCTTTCCGTATCTTTGATTGCATTTTTTAAATCTGCATAAGTATCCTCCCGCCCTGTTTTGGCATAAGTTTCAAAGTAATCCGCTTCCTCTTCCATACACTGCACAAAATCGCTTGCCATAGAATTATCGCTCAGAATAACAGAAAAATCAAGCAGGGACGATTTCATCACCCAGGCGGCAAGAAAGATAGACAGCACAATAACAAATAAAACAATACTCGTATACAATCTTAACTTACGCTCGATTTTCAAAGACTGCCAAAATTTTTCCAGGCGCTGCTTCATACTTTTCCATCCTTACCTTTTACTTACAGCAACGGGCAGGACGCATCGCGCACTGCCCGTATCATTTACTGGTTCAGGTTCTCATATGCTCTTTCACATAACGGTAAAAATCATCTTTTTCACTGCCAAGTACCCGTCTCGTCAACAGATAGCCATGACTTGCATCCGTATACACAATGATCATGCTGCCTTCTTTCCTTACGCCCTTGACCTTATTCCACCTTACAAGCTCCCGCTCACGTCCCAGCGTTACATGAATCCCGTCCTCATCAAAAACAAGTTCCGTTCCCTGAGGCATCATGGAGACCTGGGCCTTTGCCTTTAAATAAACCCCTACAGGCTGAATCACCGGAACTAACAGGCATGCCAGAAAGAGTATGGTCTGCACAACATCATTTGCCTGATCCCAAAACCGGATGGCCAAAAGAATCATTGCCACGCCAAAAACAATATTACACACCCCCACAAGGGAATGATAAGTCCGGCGCATGGATAAGATCCAAAAATCCACTGGCTTTATTTTACACTCATACTGATAGTGCATACTTAAGCTCCTTCCATCCGGCAAAACGGCGCCCCTTTCTATTTATAGAACAAATTCGGGAGCAGCATAGTAATTCCCGGGAAAAATGTCAACAAAAGCAATACGATCACCATACAAAGATAAAATGGCAAAGTAGCTTTTACCACCTTTTCCATCTTCACTTTGCCCACTGCAGAACCGATGAAAAGCACTGCCCCCACTGGCGGCGTTAATAAACCGATACCACAGTTTAAAACGATCATAATACCAAACTGGATTGGGTCGATGCCGATGGATGTTGCGATCGGCAGTAAAATGGGCGTTGCGATCAAAATGATCGGCGCCATATCCATAATACATCCCAGGATCAATAAAATCAAGTTCAGTAAAAGCGCAATCAAAATCGGATTGTCCGTCAATCCAATAATTGCATTAGCAGCCATACTAGGCACATGCAGGGTTGTCAGACAGTAACCAAAAATACTGGATGTGGAGATCAGGATCAGCACAATCGATAAGGTATCCACACATTCCCCTAAAACTCTCCATACCCCTTTCCAATCCAATCCTTTGTAAATATACACACTGACAATCAAGCTATAGATAACTGCCACAGCCGCGGATTCCGTAGCCGTAAACCAACCGCCTACCACACCTACCACTACAATGATCACTGCTGCAAGCGCCCAAAAAGAAACAGATAACTGCTTTAGCAGGTTTTTAAAACTGAATTTATCCCCCTTAGGGTATTTTCTCTTCTTGGAAATAATATAGGAGCCAATCATAAGAGAAATCGCAAGTAATGCCCCCGGAATATAACCTGCAAGGAAAAGGCTTCCCACAGAAACGCCGCCCGCAGACATTGCATAAATGACCATGTTATGGCTTGGCGGAACCAAAAGCCCCTCACAAGAGGAGGTAATGGTAACGGCCGTGGAGAAATCATCGTCATATCCCTGATCCACCATCATGGGAATCAAAATGCTTCCCAGAGAAGCCGTGTCCGCCGATGCAGAACCTGAAATGCCGCCAAAGAAGTAGGATGCCACGATATTTACCATCGCCATACCACCAGTCATCCAACCCACACAGGCATTGGCAAGGGCAATCAACTTATCAGAAATACCACCGCTCCCCATCAGACAACCCATGGTAATGAAAAATGGCACCGCCATTAAACTAAAGGAATTAATACCTTTTACCATCTGCTGGCAAATGGTGGTAAATGGCAGCCCCTGATACAACAAACACAAAAGAGAAGAAAGGGCTACTGCATAAGCAATAGGAAAACGTAAGAAAATCATTACTGCAAAACTGATGAGCAATACTAAGATTGCCATGGTTTCTGTACTCATGCTTCTCCCTCCTTCAAAAAGATTTTTTTCATATGGCCATAAAGCGTTTCAATCTCAAAAATAACCATCGCCACACCTGCTACCGGAACCGGAAAATACATCCAAAATCTGGATAACCAGGGCATACTCACATAAGTCCCCTTTGCCCCAAGTCCTGCCGCATATTTCCACCCTACAACGATCATGACAACAGCAAGGATCAATACACATACATCCGCCAGGATATCCAAGAACAAAAGTAATCCATCTGACAGATACCGGTCAAACACGGTCATCCTGATATGGGCCCCCCGGCGGATCGCAAGGGCAGCAGAGAGAACTGCCATATAGGCCATACAGGTCAATACCACCTCTTCACTCCACGCCGGATCCGGGATAAATGGAACATATCTGCCGATCACGCTCATGGTTGTGATAAAAATATCTGCAATCAATAACAACTTACATACAAACAATACCACTTTGTATGTAATGTCAAATATCGGTTTGATCTTATCAACACTCTTAAAAAACCCCGACATGAAATACCTCCTCATAGTACGCATACACACAGGTACACGAATGATAAGAGCGCAAAGACAACCCCGCCAATGCGCTCTTTTATTCATTTATGCTGCAATTATTTTGCCATATCAAGAATCTTCTGGTACAGTTCTTCCTGTCCCTTGGTATTATCTTCAATGACACCCTTAACAGCTTCCTGCCATGGAGTCACATCAGGAACTTCCACGATCTTAACGCCGTCGGCTTTAAGCTGCTCTAACACTTCGTTTTCAGCGTTCTGGGAATTCTCTTTATTGAGCTGAGAAGCATATTCCCCTGCTTCCATCAAAATGTTCTGCTGTTCTGGTGTAAGGCTGTCCCACGCTTCATCTGTAATGATAACCTGGATCGCGCCCAATGTATGTCCATCAAGGATCATAGTCGGAGCAACTTCCGGAAACGCATTAGACTTATAGTTTGCAATCGGCTGTTCCGCACCATCCACCACGCCTGTCTGTAATGCGGAATATAACTCGTTAAAAGATACTACGGTAGGATTGGCTCCTAAAGACTCTACCAAACCGTTCATAACCGGGTCGTTGGAAACACGCAGCTTCATGCCTGCTAAGTCTTCCATCCCTGCAATTTCCTTCACGGTAAAGAAATGACGGAAACCTTCTTCACCATAGAAAAGGCCTCTTACACCGCTGCCATTCTCATGAGGCTCAAGCAAAAACTCTTCTGCAAGATCTGAGGAAGCAAATGCCCAGAAATGTTCTCTGCTTACAAAGGTGTAAGGAAGGGAAAGGAGCATTGACTTCTCTCCACCGTAGCTTGTCAGCGCGAATGCGGAAATACGGGACATATCAATGGTACCACCGCCGCCTAACATGGTATCTAACACATCGTTTTCTGACCCAAGCACACCGCTTGCCTGGATATCAATCTTCATTGTGCCGCCGGAAAGCTCTGCCACCTTGTCTGCAAATGCTGTTGCCATCTGCCCTACAATGGTATCAAGGGGATTTACTTCCGCATAAACCAGGGTCACTTCCGGTTCTGCTGCCGGTGCATCTGTACCGGTTTCTTCCTGCTCTGTTTCCGCAGGCTCCTCTGCTTCCGTCTCTGCCTCAGGTGCAGAGGTATCTTCCGCCGGTGCAGGATCCGCTGCCGGGGTTTCAGGCGCTTTCAGCCCACATGCCATGAGGGACACCGCCAAAGCAGCGCCAAGTACTACAGATAATAACTTCTTTTTCATAGAAAGTCCTCCTTTTTAGGGCATTTCCTGCCCTGCTATTCACATGTTTTATTATAAAGAACTTTCTAAACAAAAAAAACCGAAGGTTTTTAACATTACTAGTAAAATTTTTACATTCCAAAATCACTTCCATATTGAAATTCCTGCAAAACGATCTTATATTTTTTCGTATGCCAGCCTTGGAAAATCATCTTCCTCCACATATACCGTACCGCAGTGGACAAAACCAAATTTCTTCAACAAGTTTTGCATGATCCAGTTATCCCCGTGTGTATCCACACGCAAATGACCGCATTGTTTATATGCCCATTCCACGCAAAAGCTTCCGGCGCCGCCCACAGTCCCGTCACATGCCAGGCGATGGATCACCCCGTAAGGCGCATCGTCTAACCATACGCCATCTTCCAGCCCGCAATAGGACGGCTCAATATCCTTACCCATGGCATAAAAAAATGTACCTATTATCCTGTCTTTTTCTGTGCAAACATAGCTGTTTGCCGTTTCCATATCCCGGCGGATCAGTTCTTCCGGCGGCCAGTTTGTGGGGCCCCATTGATTCGGATTGCCATGTTCCGCCATAAAATGTCTGGCATATTCATAAATCCTCATTATTTCATGAATATCTTCTTTAACCGCATGACGTATGTCCACTTCCCTCTCTCCTACTTTTCTTCCTGTACTTACTTTTTTATTGTACTGTATAATCTGCACCGTTTCAATTCCTTTTCCCAGGGGAAAATCTATTCAGAATTTGTGGCATTAAGCCGATAAAAAAATAGAAATATAAATTTATTAGGGGGATCAATTATGCCAATCGACCAAATGAAACAACTATTAGATTCCATGGAAACTTCTGTAAAACTGCAACACCAGGCAAGATCGCAGCGCCGGGCGGAAGAGGCAGAAAGAGATCGGAAGGCTTTTCAGGAAAAACTGATGCGTGCCGCTGTTACGAAAACAGAACTGGACGGTATGGTTTCCAAGGTAAAAGGACGCCAGGATGCCATGCAGCGGGATCAACTTATAGGAATGATGATGGCTGGCTTTTAAAGCCAGCCATTTATGTAAAATTCTTCTTTTACCCTGAAAACGATCTGCTTTTCGGACGCCTTTTTCTCACGGGTCTTCTCCCCTGATCTGTCGGCCGTCTTCCCCTTTGGGCAGGCCGTCTTCTGCCTGTCGGTTTCTTCTTTCTCCGGCGTCTTCTGCGCTTCTTTCTTTTCCTTCTCCTTATTGGCTCCTGGTTTTTCCTTTTTATCACAAACAGAATGATCCCTCCTGCCAACAAAAGGACGCCAATTACTATTGCGCTAAAAAGAATGATCCGTTTTCTCTTCTCACCTTTTTGGTTCTCTACCGCACCGCCATTTTTCTGATCCAACAAAATTTCTTCTGAATTACTTTCACCAGCAGCGCCTTCCGCAAATAATTCTCCTTCGTTTCCACCATCCAGCCATGAATCAAATCCGGCCAATTCTCCGTTTCCGCTTCCGGAAACCAAAATACTGGAGGGTCCTTTTTCTGGAGAGATCACGGAAACCTTATCTTTTACCTTATCAAGCCCCAGGTTAACGCCTGTGCCTTTCTTGCCGCCAATCGTGGCCGCCGCTCCCGTGCTCAAATTAAAAAGCGGATTTCCTGCGCCGTCCTTTTCAATCACCGAAGACGGGATCTTCTGCGCTGTAGAAGGATCATTGGTAAACCGGGTCGTTTCATCATACAACCCCTGATCCCGATTACTTTCTCCAACATGATTTCCGGAACCATTTCCTGAGCCTGTACCGTTATTCCCCGGGCCGGATGTCCCTGGGCCTGGAGACGGCGGAGCCAGGATCCCATTACCTACCTGTATGCTTACAGGCGGTACATTTCCTTCCACAACTGGAGATTTATCCCCATAAGAACCATTTGCCGTCTGAAAAGAATTTTGGCAATAACTAATATCAGCAGATACACTCTTTTCCGGATCCGCAGGCTGCACCTGCACATTCCCAAGATTTAGCTTCTCCCCGGCAAATAACGGGTCGGCTGAAGCCACATAGATATCCAGCCTGCCAGTATCTTTATTATACACAAAACCATGCTCCGTGCCTTCAAGTTCCGGTGCAAACTGGAAATCTACCGATATCTGACCGGAGTTTTCCGTCTTAACCTCTAAGGATACAGCCACCGTAGTGATCTTTTCTTCTGCAGCATTGCTCATTTCCAATGATACAGATACCTGATTTCCATCCTGTCCAAGCATCACCGAATCCTGCCCCGCTGCATGCACTTGCAGCGGAGCAGACAGACCAAGTACGGCCAATCCCAGATATAACTTGCTCCAAATCTGTTTCAATTCTATCACCTACCATTGTACGCTTGACGTATATTATGAGATTGCTTTTGAAATCCGTATTGCATCATTGTGATTCCTGGGTGTTGTTTTTCAAAGTAATGCTTTCCAATGTTTCCGGTATCCTGATGGGCATCGTGTCACTTACCAGTCTTTGCCCTTCGTTGGTTAATGCGTTATCTACACGGTATAACTGTGCCCGCACATTTTTACCGGTAAGGTCATCCGGTATCTGGTCCGGTTCAATCCAGTAGATCCAGATTCCATCACTCACCTCACCAAGCAGCCCGTTTTCAGGTACATCCGCCAGTATGATCTGCTCTGCCTTTAAGACATTTCCTTCATCCACGCCCCCCACGATATTTCCTTCGTCATCATAGAGAACCACTACATTATAAGCCGGGTTTCCTTTATAGCTTCCGGTAAAGACCAAAGAACCTTGAGGAATCTTCTTATCACCCTCATATGCATAATCTTCACTCAAAAGCCCTACTGCCCCCTGGGTGTCATTTTCCCTGACGCCAAAAGAAATACTATCCCCGGAAGGACCTAACAGGTCTAATTCCGCAACACACATTTCCTTCTGGCCTTTTGCCCTTAATCTGACATAAGCTGCATCATAGGTACATACCCATGGGTCTTTATCTGCATTTTCAAAGTATACGGTCTGGCTTCCTGAACCTCCTTCAAAACTTCCTTCTTTTACCGTAGTCCATGTACTGCCGTCCACGCTGACTTCTATCCCGTAATTCCCTATCGGCGACCCGGATTTCACAGTATATTTCAGTCCGCATACTTCCAGCGCCTGGTTCATCTGGATCAGGATTTCTGCGTCTCCGCCTGCACTCTTTCCTTCGTAATCTTTCTTATAATCATTATCGATCACCATGGAAACAGCCGGGACAATTTCTGGCGTGCAAGGATCCTCTTCTACCGCCTCCTGTGCCTGATCTGCAATAGACAGCATATTCGTTGTGACGGTCCACATAGACTTATCCTGGCTACCGTCATGGGAGATCCTTACATCCCCAATCTTCCGTGCATTGGAATAGTAACCAAATTGATCCACTGCTCTAACCTCATAGGTCATCACTCTGTTGTTAATTGTCGCCACATGATCCACATAGGTCGTATCTGTGGAAAAACCGACCACTTGACGTACCGGTACGCCGTCTTCATAATGATACCTTGCAATTTCATATCCCAACACCACATCCGGATCCGCCGTACTTTGGATGGAAACCGTTACTTCATTCGGAATACTACTGCTAACCGTAGCAGTGCTTTCAGAGCTGACCACATCCCTTCCTTTGATAGAACCTGCCGTGCCATGTTCTATTTCATACACCCTGGCATCGTCGGTGAGATAATACAGCGCTCTTTCCTCCTTTTCAAACTGCCCTGCATAACGGATTGTCTCTTCATCCGGAACCAAGCCCCAACGCATGAAAAATTCCGTTAAATCTTTTTGGGCCGCCGCACAGGCAAGGCGCATGATATTCTGGTCACTGCCGCCATCCAGCTTTAGGTTCCCTGCTGCTCTGGAAGGATCCCTGCTATAAGAATCCACCCGGGCATAGAACAGGCCCGCCTGCTGCTGTTCATAGGTATCGTAAGTCTTATAATTGTACCCCCTGTCATAGGCAAGATGAAGCTGCCAGTACATGGCCAGGTGGGTAAACACATTAGAGGGCTTCCCAACCGTATTGGAAGTCACCTTTTCATAAACAGTATCGTATTTAAAACGTACAGTGTCGTTACTGTCCTCGGACTTGGTCAACTGGGCAAAATAATTGTTGGTCACCTCCGCTATGGCGTAACTCCCCTGATTAATGTTATGGCCAATTTCATGGCTGATTCCCCAGCCAAAATATCTGCCGCTCTGATATCTGCCATTTTCATCAGCTTCTACCGGCACTGCAGACGACAATCCAGGCACAGAACCCCATTCAATCCCGATATGGTTTCCTGCCGCATACATAAACGCCCCTGCAAACATCCTCATGTACCGGATATTTAAATGACGGGCAGGAAGACGGTCCGTTGCTGGCGCCGATGCATCATTGCTAAGTCCCTTATGCTGGTAAAACAGATCCATCATCTTTTCCATCGCCTGCAAAGACTGATCCAGTTTCTGTGCCCGTTCCTGGGCGCTGCCTTTTCCAAGGCCTGCCAGAATTTGTTCTGCAGATACGGACAGCATCATCTGGTCTAACATGATATCCGTTGCGCCAAGGATACAGTTCTGCTTTTCATAATCCCGGTTTACTTTATTTCCTTCCCCGGCAGCCTCATGGAATATTTTATGCTTCTCCTCCAAAGCCGGCACATGCTCTTCCAGTTCCTTTACATAGGCTAAAATACGTTCCTCTCTTATTTCGGCATCACTCACGCCGTAAAGATTTAATATTGGTTCTTTCGCGCCGCCGCTTACCCGTACCGCATACCTGTCATTTTCATTGTTTCCGGTATACTGGACATAAAGGGCTCCGCCGCCTTCACAGGCAAGGCTTTGGATTGCGGGTATGGTGATTTCGTTGCGTCCCACCTTTAACGTTGCAATTTCCGATGCAAATGCCCCTGCTTCCGCATGGTACTGGGTAGCAATCAGCTTTAATGCCGAATTACTGCCTGTCTTTAACTGGTCATGTCCTACATAAACCACAAGCTGTTCCCCTTCATACGCCGTAACCCCAAGGGGCTGCCACGCATTTAAGCCGCTAAATCCCAAATGGCCGTCCTTTGCTGCTGTGATCTTGGCATTTATCTCTATCACACCCTGAAAATCTGATGATAATAGCCCCCTTGCATTGTCCAGCTCCCGCTGCAGCATGGTTCGCTCCGGGTGGTATTCCCCGCTTTTCGCATCCTTGGTATCCAAGCGGTTTTGCAGTTCCTGGATTACCACCTCCGTCACATCCGTCTGCAAACTGGTATGAAGGTCATCCGCATACAAGGCAAAAATATCGTCCTCCAAACTGTCGTAATGATAAAAGTTTACTTCTGAAATAATAATATTATGGTAATTATTTCCCCTTGTAAAGCCCAGTCTTATCTTATTGGCCGTAACCGGACTCGCCAGTTTGATCATATAGTACTTTCGCCCGTTTTCATCCGTTTTTTGCACCAATGAAAGATTCTGGGCTGCTGTCCCATCCGGGTGCTCCTTATCATAGTAGTAAACATAAGCTCCACTATACCAGCCAATATCTTCCACTTCCGCAAACGTAATATAGCTCATCTCATAATAATCGTCCAAGGTAAACAAAAGCCCCTTCGTTGCTGCCGGATAGGCTGCCCCATCATCCCAGTCAAGCACCTGATAATAGGATGCCGCATCTTTATCCACTACCCCAAGGGCGCTCTTCCCATCTCCGTCCAATGCGCTGCCCGCCATAGAGCCTCTTCCATGGGTCACACTTTCAATATGGGCGCTTACCTTTCCTTTTCCGTTAGACTCATTGATCAGCTTATAATTCGGCATCTGTGCCGGTTTTAACGTGATCGTCCGTGCTTCCGAATGAATGGAGGGGTTGCTTTCCCCTAGTTCGTTAACACCCGTGACATAAATCTCATACCTTGTTTCATCTTTTAATCCTGAAATCACATGCCGGTTTTGATCTACCCCTGTAATCTGGGTATAAGCATTTTCCCCTTCCGCCTTATAATATATATTATAGGAATCCGTATCTTCCATATTTTTCCATGTTAAACTGATACGGCAATACCCACCAACCGCTTTCAAATTATCGGGCGGATCCGGCCTGCCAGAAACCACCGGGCTGACCCCTTTGCTGGCACAATAGCCGCTTTCCCAGGTACCGTTTAGGGACTGCACGCTGACTTCGTATGTTTCCCCGTTTTTTAGCCTTCCGCCCAAAAAGGATTTTACTTCCAACTGGTTGGAAGCCACACGCCGTTCTTCCGTCTGCCCATTGTAACTGATCCTAACCTCATAACCGGTCACGTTAACCTGCTTGTTCCATGTAACGCTAAAGGACTTGTTCGCTCCTGTCAGATTCAGTCCATCCGGTATGCTCATATCCGGTTCCGGAATCCTGTTTTCCATATCGTTTAAAAATTCCACCTGGGAAATTTCCGCCAGATTCTTATTGGACTTCATCCCTTTGATGCACAGCGTTATCTTCTTTACCGCTATTTTGTCTCCCAGGCTAATGACAAGAACGCCGTCCCTGTCCTCTCCCGTTTTCCAGGTATCATCTTGTGCCATGCGGGCCACTGAGATTTCCGGAAACGCCTTCCCATTTTCGACCACATACGGAATTACTTCTCCATCTTCTGTTACCACCAACAGATTTCCACTTGCAATGGTATCTTCCCCCATAGAAAACCGAATCTGCTCTACCTCTTGTGAACTCTCTTCATTACTTTCCAGATTAAACCCTATCTCTACCGGAGTATCCTCAGATATTACTCCGTCTTTCCTTTGAAGTTTTACTGAACTGCCATTATCCCAAAGGAGATTTTCCGGATTTCCAATCACCTCTGTGATATCGGGATTCACATTGACCTGTACTGCACTAGGTGACACCCTGCTGGTCAAAGAAGCAGACGTATCTGCATTTTCGTCCAATCTTGCCTTGCTGTTTACAAAATGCTGCAGATCCACCAGATCCGTCTGTCCATCCTTATTTAAGTCTGTAATGCCTGCGGTTCCATCGCTGATTGCCTGCATGATAATATCTTTATCTGCATCATCTAACCTGCCATCCCGGTTCACATCCCCAATCAGCATCGCTCCCGGGTGAGCCTGGCCTGGAGCATATGAAATACCATCTAACTCCACAAACCCAGTATAAATTTCCGCCCTTTTGATGTCTCCGGAAACCTCAATATCCTGCTCATAAGTAAGGAAACCAAATCCGGAATTTCCCTTTTCCGCTTCGGATATTTTTAAATGGTATGTTCCTGATGACAGCCCGTCAAATGACACCGTATGCTTTTGGGAATTATTCCCAAGAACCACACTCTTAGAACCGCCTCCATTTTCCAATGTGACAGTCAATGAAATCCCGCTGCTCAGATCATCGCGTACTGGCAGTGGAAGCGCATTCATTAAAACTACCTCAATACCGCCGGTCACGCTGCCCGAAACCTTCTGTTCGTTCCAGCTCCCGTCATCTGCCGGTTCTTTTTCCTCTTCCTGCTCATCTTCTGTGTTCTTTTCCGCTCCATCTTCTGTCAGGGAATCTTTGGGGGAATTCTCATCTTCTTCCGGTTCCATATCAGGATCCTGGTCTTCCCCATCTTCCGGTTCTTCGTCTTCCGGTTCTTTTTCGTCTTCCGGATCAGAATCGTCATCAGAGTCTTCCTGATCTTCTGGCGTCTGTGTAGATGCAGGGTCTGGACTTGTATTAGAAAACACATTCCCCTCATCTTGCATTATCTTTTGTTCTTCGTCAGCCGTTTCATCGTCTGGATCTACATTTTCCTGCATTATCCCAGGTAAATCCGTTCCGCTCGTTTCTTCTGCCCGAACCGGAAGGATGCACGTTGCGATCAGACAAAATGCTATCAGCCATGCCATCATCCGTTTCATACATCTTCTCCTTTTCTTGCGTTATTTTCTATTCCTTCCTATTTACAGATCATTTGTTCCTTGATCATTTGTAACTGATTTTTCAGCTCTTCCGGTGTGATTTCTGTTCCCGTAATTCCGAAAACCGCAAACATTGCCGATACTGCCCGTATCTTGGGATGATCCAGGGATAACTCTCCCGTTTCATTCCCCTCTTCTAAAAGCGTTTCCAGATCTTTGGTGTGCCTGTAAAAACTTTTTAAACGCATTTGATCTAAAAGAAACCGTATTTCTTCCGGTTCTTTCCCATACTGTCCTGCCCGGAACTCTGCCTTTTGAACATATGCTTCACACAGCGCAAAAATCTCGTCAATTCGCTCCATAACAGGTATTTCATGCTTTGCCACAAGCTCTGTCAACAAGAGAACCCACTGACTGCCCTCCTCTTCTAGTACCGCTTCCACCAATGACTCTTTACTTTTATAGTGGTACAAAATGGTTCCCCGGACGACCCCTTCTTCTTTGGCAATGTCATCAATTGTTGCTCCCTGAAACCCTTTTTCCAAAAAGACCTTTCGGGCAGACTTTAGGATCTGCTGTCTGCGTAATTTGGTATCATTGATTCTTTTTGGCATAACAACCCCTTCCTTTGCAGCCTTCTACTGCTGATTTTATTATAATCCTTATTGACTTTTTGTCAATAAGAGTACAACAAAGTTTTTAAGCCTCCTGTTTCCGACTTAATCAGAGCAAGAAAAGAGCTGATAATTTGTAAATATTTTCACAAATTATCAGCTCTGCATTTTACCGTTTCCTGACAGCCTCAATGATTTACAATTGTTTCTTCGTTACGCATTTGCGCCGCTCCTCTTTTCAAAAAAGCTGTCAATGTTCTCTTTGATTTCATTAGGTTTTAAATATTTTAACAAATATCCTGCCGGTCGCAGGGACATAACTTTTTTAACACTCTCCGGATCCCCTCTGCCAGTCAAGAAAATGACAGGAATATCATCAAACGAATTATCGGAACGGAGCATCTCCAAAGTCTGCCTGCCATCGCAAACCGGCATTTCATAATCGAGAAGCACCAGATCCGGCTTGTTTAAAGTAATGGCCCGGATTGCCGCCACACCGGAATCCACCAATGATACCTCATAATCCTTCCCTAACAGCTCCTTCATAGCCTGCCGTATTGTCATGGAATCATCCACCAAAAGAATCTTTTTCTTCGGGTTTGTTTCTTCCTGCTTTTCTCTCTTCATCAGATATTTTTCAACTTCCGACATGGCATTTTCTGCTTCAATCGGTGTTCCCACACCACTTTCCAGTAAGTGGGGGGCAATCATACAGTAAGAAAAATACCCGCCGCCTGTATTAAACAAAAGGCTTACCTGAAGTTTTTCCTTCTCGATCACCTTTTGGAATTGTTCATAGGATAACAGTTTTTCTGCCTTTAGTTCATACTCTTCCATAGACGGAAAGCACTCCATAACTCGCCCTACAAACTGCCTTGCCGTATACCTGGCGGCATGTATCAGCATACTGTCTAACTTGTTCGACTGGATTCCCATGGCTTTTCCCACTGTATTGATCAACAATTTCTCCTCAAAAACCATAAAGACCTGCCGACGCTTTTTATCATGCTCCCTTCCGTAAACTAAGTAATAATATACTCCCTTTCCGAACCGCTCACCGCTATAGGAATCGCTTACCACCTGTGACTCTAAATGGAACATATCAAACACAAGTTCCGCGATCACCTTCTTCATAGCTGCAAGTTCCTCACCCGGCAGAAGGCTTTCCCATTTTCTTATGCTCTTTCCCGTGATAGAAAGATCCTCTGACAGCGTATGTCCGATCAGCCACCCGGCGCATACGCCTAAAAAATGGTCTACTGCATCCGGAGCATAATTCGTCTCTTCCAGCTCCTGCTCCAACGCCGGAAGCGTGTTTTCCCTAAAGCTCCTATGTATATGGCTGTGCTGTTCAAGCCCTTCGTAACCAATAGACTCCATGTAAGCTTCTTCATCTGCAAAATGCTTCATGGCATGCCCTTTAAAATATTTAACACCTTCCTGACATGCAAACTGGCCGTTTGCATCTTCCTTATTGAGAGCAAATAACTTATTGATGACCTTAAAGAGCCGCTGATGTTCTTTATCAATAATTTCTACCCCGATATTATATTCTTGGCGCCACACAAACTGGGTATCCATACAAAATCCTCCTTTACTTTTCATTTCTCTGCAAACTTTTGCACAAAATATTTTCACACTTATTATATAGCACAGCACGCCGGCAATGCAATCTCTTTTGTTTAAACTTTTTAGACAGCCAAAAAGTATTTACTTTTAATAAGCAAGAGCCGGAAATCAATGACTCCGGCCCTTGCTTTAGGATGAGAACTTTATGATAATAACTGTTTACTGCGCTGCTTTTCTTGCGTCGATAACAGGCTGATACTTCTCGGTATCAAATGCAACAAGGTCATTCCAACCAAAACCTTCAAGCTGGGAAACCATATCATCCCAAAGAGCGTCAAATGCAGCTTCATCAGCGGCAAAAATTGCTTTCCAAGATGTATCGCATACGATGGTCTTGCACTGGCTGCGGATCAAGCCGATATCTGTAGTGTCAATAGCCAGTGACATGTTAATACTGGGAACAGGACTCATCATACCGCTGTTCTTTAAGTATTCCACTTCATTCTGTGCCCCGTATTTTTCTCTCCATTCTTTGGTCGTCTTGGTATTGTTCTTCTCAAGATAAGAAGCCCAAAGATCCGGAACAAACGTCTCACCGGTTACCGGATTCATCTCAATACTTGCAACAATCCACTGGTTCACCTGGTTATTACCGTCTGTCCAGTTTCCGCCACCCTGGTCTTCAGGAATCATGATCTCAGAGGTGAATCTGTTGTAGCCGTCTTCCGTCAAAGTATATTTACCATCATCATTTACTGTATAAATCAGGCCTTCGGTTCCTGCATGCTGTATGGTCAGCCCTTCCGGAGATGCTAACCAATCAAGGAATTCCAAAATGCGGGCTTTATTTTCTTCACTTACCTGTGCGCCAACGCCAAATACACGGCCGCTTCCATAATAGTAATCAGAGGTCTGGAATACTTTCATGTCTTTCAGAGGCATTCCCATGTAGTTTGCGCCCTTCTCACCGATTTCAGGGGAGTTGGTAAAGCCCTGCATCCAGTTGTTCCATACCAGATAGGTTCTTTTTTGTTTCATTTTATCACATGCAGAATTCCAATCCTGGGTTGCAGAGTCAGGATCAACGATCCCTAACTGGTTTGCCTTAAAGAAGAATTTCAGCATCTTGTAGTATGCGCCGTTCTTATCCGTCAACGGTACAATGGAATGATCCTCGCCGATCAAAACAGAACCGTTTACTTCCTGCCCATACCATTTGGTAAGCTGGTTTACATTTTCAATGGATGTGCTATCCCAGTCTTTCCATAACGTCATACCGTAAGCCTTGTCTCCAGCTTCATTGGTAGGATGCGCTTTCTGCATTTCTGCAAGGGCATTTAACAGATCGTCTAAATTATTCAGGTCAGGCTTGCCAAGTTCAGAATAGAAATCCCATGGAATCCTGGGCATGGAAGATACGGTTTCTGACATATATTCAGTAGGTCCATTGGAGTTCATCTCTGTGGGAATCGCCCAAATGCCATCGCCAATGCCTGCATTGAATTTCTCAATCTGTTCCCAATATTTCATCAGATTGGGGTAATTCTTAATATCGGCGCTGATATCTGCAACCAGCCCAACATCAACACATTCCAACATATCCGCATTATCCAAAAGAATAATATCTCCCAGATTTCCTGCAGCAGTCCTGGTCTGATACAAAGCTTCCCCATCGCCTGATACCTGGGGCGCAATGATATTCAGCACCAGATTAAACTTATCCTTTAAAATCTTGCCATACCAGCCAGTCTGAAGTCCCTGGTAATTAGCTGCCACATCATAAACCTCTAATGTTAACTCCTGGTCATGGGAAACTGCAGGCGCTGCCGGAGCTTCTCCGGATGCCTCTTCTTCTGCCCCATCGTCTGCTTCCGGCGCTGCCGGGGCTTCCTGGTTCCCGCCGTCGTTCGTTGCCGGCGTCTCCTGCTTGCCACCGTTTCCGCAGCCGCTAAGAACCATGGATGCCGTTAATACGGTAGCCAGTATTGTTGCTATAACACGCTTTTTCATATCTTACCTCCTTAAGATTGTTTATAAACAGGGGAAAGGATCTCCTTTCCCTTATTATCAAGATGCCTGCAGGGAAGTTTCTTCCAGGGCAGCCATCCGGCTGCCCCATAACACTAACTCCCCTTGCTTTATCCCTTCACTGCTCCGATCATGATTCCCTTCACGAAATACTTTTGGAAGAAAGGGTACACCATCATGATGGGCAGCACCACGATCACAGTAATTGTCATACGAATACTGGTAGCTGTCTGGGTCGTCGCCGCTGCTGCCGCCAAAGAACTGGAACTGCTGGTATTCGCAAGCGCAGACAGAGAACTTGCCTGGTTCAAATACTGATACAGCACAAACTGTAATGGATAAAGCTTTGTGTCTGTAACCAATAACAATGTATCTTGGAAAGCATTCCACTGGTTTACCGCCGCAAAAATCGCAACCGTAGCCATAATCGGTTTAATAACCGGGATCATCACTTTGAAAAAAACTGTCATGATACCTGCACCGTCAATTTCCGCCGCTTCCTGTAATTCTTTAGGAATAGACTCTACAAAAGTCTTCGTCAGTACAATATGGAAGGGCGATACAATGGCCGGAAGCACATATCCCCAAAAATTGTTGGTCAAATGCATATTTTTCATCACCAGAAACCAAGGAATGATCCCTGCGTTAAAGTACATCGTAGCAATAATCAGACGATACCAGACTTTTCTGTGCCACATCTTATTTTGCGTAAACATGAATCCTAAAAATGCAGAAGCGCTAACGGTAGCCACCGTGCCTAAAGCCGTTCTCATAACAGAAATCTTAGCCGCCTGGAACAACCCGTCTATGGCAAGGGCGCTGCTATAGTTTTTCAGATGGATCCCTTGAGGCCAAAACAAAATCACACCTCTGGAACTTAAATCGTTGGCGCTGATCGTATTGATAAATATGTAATAAAACGGATACAAACACAAAAGCGCGCATATGGAAAAAATCACATAACAGATGATACTGACCATCCGGTCTCCGACCCCCTGGTGCATCCTGCTCTTCTTTACAATCTCCTTACTCATGAAACACCCATGCCTTTCCGTACCCCGCCGCCTTTTGGCCACAGGCACTTGATTTGTTTTCCACAATTTCTTCTATCATTTCAGCCTTACAAGAAGCTTTCTCCTCTGGTCAGCTTAGAGATCGTATTCGCACCAACTAAAAGAAGCACACTGACAATACTCTTAAGCATACTTAAAGCTACTGACACAGAATAACTTCCACTTCCCATTGCCAGATTATAAACATAAAGGTCAAGCACCTGAATATAATCCTTGTTAAAAGCGTTTTGGAAAACATAATATTGTTCCATTCCGTTGGAAAGGAAATTGCCAATATTCATCATTAAAAGGACAAAAAAGGTCGGGAGCAGACTTGGAATCGTAATATAGCGGATCTGCTGCATCCTTGTTGCGCCATCTACCCGGGCCGCCTGGAACAATTCGTCATCAATACTGGAGATCGCCGCAATGTACATAATTGCAGCCCAGCCCAGGTTTTTCCATGTGAGCCACAGCCACTGGGTCAGCCATACATGATCCGAAGACTGCAAAAATAATACAGGTTCTTTGATAAGCCCCAGGTTAAGAAGAAGCGTGTTCATCATCCCTGTACTGTTGAACAAACTAAACGCTACTGAGTAAACCAGCACCCAACTGATAAAGTTAGGCAAAGTGGTAACTGTCTGGACAAATTTCCTGAAAGGGACACACCGGATCTCATTTAAAAAAACTGCAAAAATCATTGGCAGCCAGGATGTTCCTAAAGTAATCCCACTCATGACAAAGGTGTTTTTCAGCACCTGCCAAAGCTGTGCCACCTTCACCGGATTTTCCACCAATGACTTAAACCACTTAATCCCTACAAACTCCGCATCCGAAAACGGCCTGGGCGGCCTGTAATCATAAAACGCATACAGCCATCCATACAACGGATAATAGGAAAATAAAAGTACAAGCACGATAAAAGGAAGCACATAAAGAAATAGCTTGATAGAGTACCATTTCTTTTTATTCATTTTACCCAGCATCCTTATTCCTCCCTCATGTCTTAGTTTAACGTTTTACTTTATCTAAAAAGATAATATAACTATTGCCATATTTTGTCAACCCGTATTTTAGATATAACTTACAGTTTTCTCTTTATTTTGGCATGATTATCGTATAAATTGACATATGCATTCCGCTAATTTATTTCTGTTTGTCTATATTTTACATATATTCTTAAATGTATATCGTTAAACATGCTTTTAATCAACAAATGAAAAAGCGCCATCAAAATGACAGCGCTTTCTTTCCCTCTGTATCCATCCACAATTTATCTAACAAAAACTTTTATTTCCACCCTGCATAAAGCCGGATCCAGTTCTTCTTTTGCCGACATCCCAAACTCAGGGGAACCGTCTTTTCTAAAATGTACCCGCCGGATACCATTGCACCGGAGATTTTCACTAAGCCCGGTCTCCCCATGGTATGCGATCATCAAATCACCTTCTTCATCGACAAAGAAAGAATTATGGCCCGGGCCATATTCTCCCTCCACAGAATAAAAGGAAAGCGCTGGCGCACACCGTTTGCGCCAAACAGACACATCCAGCAGATCTTCCATCTCCCCAGCCATAAGAAGCCCCACCGCATAAGTATACCCATTGGCCGCTCCGCCAGAATAAGTAAGATATACCTTTCCATCATCTAAAAAGACGTAAGGGCCTTCATTATTGACCGTTCCATTCACATTTTCCCAGCCAAAAAGGGGACGGGAAAGCAAAACCGGTTCGCTGGTAAGCCTCCATGGCTCCTCATCATCTACCGACGCAATATACAGCATAGAGCCGGTATCTCCAGGGGTACCCATTCCCTTCCGGTAAGACCAGACCATATAAGACTCTCTGGGCGTCTTCAGATATGTCATGTCAAGTGTGATTCCATCCCCGCTCAGCCAGCTTCCATCTTTTCTTATGACCCTGACCGGATCCTCCCAGCTTCCTGCATTTGTAATAGGACAGCCTTTCTTTAACTTCATCAAATGACACTGGGGGCCCCAGATTTGTCCGCTTACTGCGAACAAAAGATAAAGTTCTCCGCCGATTACATGAAATTCAGGAGCCCAGAATGTCTGTACCAATCCTCTGTCTTTATCCTGGCCAAGTATCAGATGCTCCTTGTCATTTTCGCCAAAAAGCCCTTCCACCGTATCCGATTCCCTGACATACAGGCCGATATCATCCACATTGTCATTCGTTGAAGTGTAGTACCATTTCCCTTCCCAGGAAAAAATCACCGGATCGCCATATCCTTTTGCCAGAGGAAATGGATATTGTTTGCCCGTCACGGTTCCTTTCACCTGATACGTCCCTAAAACGGAAAAATCAATTCCGCTTTTCTCCCATACTACTTTTTGGGAAACAAAAGACCCGTCGGAATAAAACGCTGTCGCTTTCACTTGATCCAGCTCCTTGCCTGAACACACCTCCACGGATTCCGGCACCTGAATTTCCGTGTTAAATACAGGGTTCCAATATTCAACTGCCGGTGCAAGAATTTCCCAGCTTATCTCCAAGCAGGTAGCAGTTTCCATCTTCCCGGTTTCCTCTTCCGTCAGCCAAAGCGGATCCTCAAAGGAAATGAAATCCCTGGTTTTCCATAACAGGCACTTCCGTAAACAACCCTCATCGGCCTTGCCGTTTTCATGGACTTGCCGCGCCACAATGCCAAAAAAGCCTCCACCCAGTTCAACCACTCCAGGATCTTTTACCCCTTTTGGAGAAATCGTATTATCCTGCCGTATGACAGCCTTGGCATATAAAATCCCATAATTTTTATTTAACGGGTTATATTCCCGGCCATCCGTGCTCACAGCCATATGTATGCTATATGCCAGTCCCGGCGGGTAGCTGGCCTGATCCGGCTGCCGCGTATAAACCTTTAAAAATCCTTTTCCTTCCTTCACGCTTATGCCTCCAACTTTTCTGCTATTTTTGTGCCCGGATCTGTCTTACGGATTCTTCACTTAGAAACTTGACATAGGCATTTTCTTCTTTTTGGACAGACACCGGGCCCTGTGAAGTAAATACCATCTCTGAAGGCTGTTTGCCTGTATAGGGAATCCACTGTGGCATCTTTGTCCCATCCCCGTCCAGGCCATTGGGATCGCCAGTTTTGATAAAATTGGCCCAATAATTACACATTTGTCTGGCAAGATCATAATGCCTGCCCGTAAATGGACGCCAGCACTTTGCCAAGGTTTCAAAGAAAAACCACAGATCCACAGAATGAAAGCATCCTGGCTGATCCCAACCGGGAATATCCGGTTCAAACCGGTAATAATAATAATCCTGTTTTCCCCCATTTTCTTTCTTCCATCCAAAGACCCCTTTTATCGTGCATTCCAGTCCGCACACTTTTCCGTAATACCCGGTTTCATCCAAGCGCTTCGCCTCCGGTATTTGCAAAAATTCCTCCGCTCTTTGGCCAAACAACCGCCTTGCCACATCTTCCAGCTCTTTCTCTGACTTTGCCGGAAGAAAACTGGGGAATTCGTCTTTGGTATTGCCTGCCATCACCGGCACATCCGCGCACTTTCCCTCAAGGAACAGCTTAAGCGGGTCCCCATAACAAAAACAATGATCCTCCACCGTAGCCATACGCGGGAAATTCTGCACATATTGTGCATATTTATCACGAATGTAAAAAGCATCCAGTTTTCTCGCCTCTTCCAGAGAAGATACCCCTAAAAACTCAAAAAAATCTGTGCCGTTTTTTTCCGCTTCACAAAGAGGCTTTGGAATTCCAACTGCTTCTTCCTGATAGGGACTCCTGATCATCGCGCTCATGATCACTGCCCGATGGAAAAGGCCAACGTTGCCAGGACACGCCATCTGGCTAAGGACGCTTCCGCCTCCCGCCGACTGTCCCGCTATGGTGATCTTGTCAGGATCCCCGCCAAAAGCGCGGATATTCCGTGTTACCCATTTGAGCCCCGCCTGCTGGTCAAGACTTCCAAAATTTGCCGGCGCCTTTGGCTGCTGCCTGGTGATCTGGGGATGCGCCAAAAAGCCAAACACATTGATGCGGTAATTTACCGTTACTACAACCACTCCCCTGCGCGATAGTCTCTCCCCGTCAAACTCCATCTCCGACGGATACCCCCATTGAAGCGCGCCTCCATAAAACCAGACTAAAACAGGCTGCTTTTCCTCCGGGCTCTTCGCCCCCGTATAAACATTCAGATAAAGACAATCCTCATCCATAGGGATTTCCGGATCCACATGCCACTCCCTGCAATAAATATTATCACCGATGCCTGGGGTATCCTGCACCGCTATAGGGGCAAACCGGGAAGCGTCCCGTATCCCCTCCCAATCTTCACAGGGCTGGGGCGCCCGCCATCTGTTCTCCCCCACTGGCGGCGCCGCAAACGGAATCCCTTTAAACGCGGTGATCCTGGGATCCGCCGCTTCTATCCCTCTTACCCAACCATTTTCTGTTTTTGCCGTTCTGATCATATCCTAATTCCCTTCTCAATAGTTTGTTTAACGTTTTACTTAATAAAATTATATTTCTCAACTCTTTTTTTGTCAATGAAATAAGACTGCCCCATGAATGATCAGAAAAACAAACATGCGACAGCCTCATAGGTGAGTCAATCATTTATATCGTGTTAACAGATTTCCGCTCTATAAAAGTACAGGGGACGGAAAAATGCCCTCCTGCCTCCTCCTGCGCTGTTTGTCCTTCCATCTGTCTTAGCAGGATATCAGCAGACCGATATCCTATTTCCTTTAACGGCAGCGCCATAGTTGTCAGCCCAGGCACGAAATATTCTGCAATATCCTGATTATCAAAACCCGCCACCGCAATATCAGCGCCTGCCCGGAGTCCTTTTTCATCCAATGCCTGGTAAACGCCTCCTGCCATCCGGTCGGCCATGCAAAATACCGCTGTGATTTCTTTTTTTAATAATTCCCCAGCCTCCAAATATGCGCTTTCCTTATCCCATTTAGCATACCTGATCAGGGAAGGATCATATAAGATCTGCCCCTCAAACAATGCCTTTTGATAGCCCAAAAGTCTTTGCTGGGTATGGATATTGTTTTCTTTTCCACCTATTACGCCTATCTTTTTGTGTCCCTTGGATATAAGATATTTTACCATTTCATACGCTGACTGTTTGTCATCGATCACCACCGAAGGAATCTGAGGGTTCCCTGCAAAGGCATACGCCATCACTGCCGGGGTTTTAAATCCTTCCGGGAAACAGTTGATGATCCTTGCATGGCCCGCAATATAAATTATGCCGTCCACCCTGATAGATTCTAGCTCTTTCATGGTCGGATCCAATATAGAATGATAACTTTCTTCATTATGAAACCAGGAATCATTCCACCTAACATACAGACGAAGATTTTTAACAATGATCCGATAACCTTCCTTCTCACAGCATCCCATGATCCCTTCTACAATCTCCGGCGTTGTAAACTGGACAATATCCTCTGCTATGATCCCAATGGTCTTTGTCTTCTGGTTCCGCAGCCCTTGTGCAATATAATTGGGCCTGTATCCCATCCGGTCAATTGCTTCCAATACCCTTTGTTTCGTCTCCTCACCGGCTTTTGGCTTGTCGTTTAATATGTTCGATATCGTAGTAGGCGAAACATTACACTCCCTTGCTATTTCCTTTAATGTGACCATTTTTCTTCCTCTTACACCGTCCTTCAAATTATGAGATATGAACACCACTGGATGTTACATGGGCCACCTGGTTTCCCAGCTCATCTGCCACATCCACCACATAATAGCACATGGTTCTTCCGTCCTTTACCAGCTTTGCCTGTGCAATCATTCTTTTTCCCTTTACCCTTCCCAGGTAAGTAATCTGCGCCGTTTGTGACAAAACGGGTTTTCCCTGCCAATTCGCTGCTACGGCAAATGCAAAATCGGCAATGGTGAAAATAGCCCCACCCATAATTTTGCCAACCGAATTGTAATGATGCTCGTCAATTTCCATTGAAACTTTCGCGTAGCCATCTCCAATTTCCTCAATGACTGCGCCATTGCTGGTTGCATACCGGTCCTGGACAAACCGCTCCTGTACCTTTTTTAAAACTTCTTCATCCATATTCTGTTCCTCCCGTTAACACAAACCGCTTCTAATTGATAAAATCCGGTCAATGGATAAGGCCGTTCCATCTGTAAAAAGTATTTGGCGCTTATATGCGTCTATTCTTTTCATCCTTCCCTGAAACGTCACATATGCCCCGCCGCTTTTTTGGGAATCCGGCTGAAAATAAGTAATTTCTATTTCCGGCTTTAGGAATTGATTTTCTTTCAAGATCTGAAGCTGCCTATCGAGCTGTTCCTTCTGATCATCCTCCAGCTCAACAAACGCCTCCGTCAATCTCGCCTTCTCCCGGATCGCAGCGTCATGCCCTGTAAGGGCAGCAAAGGGAGAAAACTGCGCCGCCCGTGCCATCAGAGACATCTGCGGATGTCTTGCAGATACATGGTGGGGCAAATGAATGATATCTTCATAGGAATATTCACTCATGCTTTATGTCCCCCAATCTGATTATTACGTTCCATGGTTCTGGCTCCCTCCTGCAAATTCATGCCTTTTAATATGGCATTCTTCCCATACTTTCTTTTTACGGATAACATTGCTTCCTGTAATTTCCGCTCCTTGGCAAACTTCTCCTCCTGCTCCATACGCTGCCTTGCCAAAGCTTCATAGTCCGTAAACAGATCCATCTGCTCAAAATGCTCCTCTTTTCCAGCCTTTTTTTCATCCACCACGCGGTTAGCCGCTATCGTCACCCGGCGTACCAAAAGATCCGGATTGACGATCCGTTCATACAACTCCATGACCCCATCCATAATCATCTGCGTGGAAGAAGTCTGATGCTCCAAGTTAACCGATCCATGGGCATGTTTCGGAACCTTTCTTCCGTAATGGTCCACTGTCACTTCCCCCGGTAACCGCTTTTGATCTTTGGATCCGTAAGGTTGTCCACATCATAACCTATGGTCAATACCATCTGGTCTGTTACCAGCCTTTTTTCCACCAAATCAAGGACAAGCAGATCTGTCATTTCTCTGACGATCAGCTTTGCCCCCTCAAAGTCGTAGGGACATTCCAACACTTGCCCGGACCCTATACTGCTGCTTTCCGGCTTATAGGCTTTGACCAGGTCCATGGTAACCGGCTCATACCCCCATGCATGATCAATAAGCAGCTCGGCATTAACGCCAAACATCTTATACAAAAGTTCTTCATTATAAAAATCATTATCACCGCCCAGCGAACAGCGGGCAATATCTCCCATTGTAAAAAGACCTGCTTCCTCCAGCCTTTTCTGATATCCCCGGCCTACTCTCCAAAAATCTGTAAGGGGCCTGTGATCCCACAAAAGCTTTCTATAACTCATTTCATCTAACTGTGCGATACATGCACCGTTTTCACCTGGCGTCACATGTTTTGCCACAATATCCATTGCCACCTTACACAGATAAAGATTCGTACCAATCCCTGCCGTGGCGGTGATCCCCGTAACTGCAAAAACATCTTGGATGATCTTATCCGCCAGTTCCCTTGCACTCATCCGGTAAGTATCCAGATATGCCGTCACCTCCATAAAAACCTCATCAATCGAATAGACATGAATATCCTCCGGGGCAATATATTTCAGGTATATATCATAAATCATTGTGCTGTATTCCATGTAAAAAGCCATCCGGGGCGGCGCTACGAAATAAGATACTTCCAGTTCCGGACGCTCTGCAAGCTCCAGGGCATCATAAGAAGAACCGGCAAACTGCCTTCCCGGTAACCGGCTCCTGCGCTGGGCGTTCACTTCCCTTATTCTTTGCACCACCTCAAAGAGCCTTGCCCTGCCTGGAATGCCGTAAGCTTTCAAAGACGGGGATACTGCAAGGCAGATGGTTTTTTCTGTGCGCTCTGCATCCGCAACCACGAGATTCGTAGTGAGGGGATCTAACTGCCGTCCCACACACTCCACGGAAGCGTAAAAGGATTTTAGGTCAATGGCAATATAGGTATTTTTTCTTTTACTCATATAGTTTTACTCCTATAAGAGTATTATAACAGAAAATACGTTCGGATATCACAAAATTTTATTTCATTCTATTAACAGAAAGGCTGCTTCATTTTCCGTATCGCTGGAGTTGCCGATCCACACTTTAAATTCCCCGGTTTCACTGACATAATCCATGTTGATATCATGGAAACGGAGCATTTCCTCCCTGATCTCAAAGCACACTTCCCTTTCTTCCCCTGGCTCCAGGCAGACTTTCCGGAATCCTTTCAATTCCCGCCTGGGACGTGCCACGCTCCCGCATACATCTCCCAGGTACATTTGAACCACTTCCTGCCCTTTCCGCGTTCCGGTATTTTTCACCATTACGGAAGCTTTGATCTGCTCTCCTTTGCTCATCTGCTTCCCGCTCAGTTCCACAGGGCTGACCGTAAACTCCGTATAAGATAAACCATAACCAAAGGGATAAAGAGGCTTATTGGGAATATCGATATAGCGGGATACATACTTCTCCTGGGATCCTTCCTGAAACGGGCGTCCGGTACAAAGCTGCCCGTAAAAAACAGGCGCTTGTCCTACACAATAGGGAAAACTCATGGAAAGTTTACCGGAAGGGTTGGTATCTCCATACAATACATCGGCAACCGCATTTCCCCCCTCTGTCCCCGGCATCCAGACAACCAGCACCGCCGCTGACTTCTCACTGATCTCCCGGATATCCAAAGGTCTGCCGCAATAAAGCACTACTGCCACATTGGGGTTCACTGCCTGCACCTGACGAAACAGCTCCATCTGACAATCAGGAAGGGTGATTTCCCCCCGGCTGGCCGCCTCACCGGACCACATACGGTGTTCTCCCAGTGCAAGCACCACCTTATCCGCCTTCCCGGCCAGTGCAACCGCCTCCTGCAAAAGTTCCTCCCGGGCTCCTGTTTCCCGGATATCCTCCGGCAAATCACAGCCCTTGGCAGTGAAAATTTCCAAAGCCCCTTTCTTTCTCACACCATCCTCCAGAGAAACCGTTGCTTCACAGGTTCCGAACATGGACCATGCCCCATAAGTCTCTCTGCTTAATACATAAGGCCCGATAAAGGCCACTTTTTCCTTTTTGGCAAGGGGAAGCATTTTATCGTTTTTGAGTAAGACAAAAGTCTCTGCTGCCATCCTTCTTGCCGCCTCCCTATGCTCCCGGCACAGGATAAGCGCATTCTCGTCGGACACATCCCCATCTTTGTAGGGATTTTCAAACAATCCAAGCTCATTTTTCAAGTTTAGGATCCGTAACACCGCCTCATCGATCAGCAATTCACTGACTGCTCCTGCCTCCACCAGCTCTTTCAAACTTTTGCAGTAGCAGCTTGTCATCATATCAATATCCACACCTGCCTCTAATGCCAGCTTGGCCGCTTCCTTTTGATCCTTTGCCACACCATGGCAAACCAGCTCCTCAATGGCTGCCCAATCAGAGATCACCACTCCATTAAATCCCATTTCCTTCCGCAGGATCTCCCTCATCAGTTTCCGATTGCCGGAAGACGGGATCCGATCCAAAGTATTAAAACTGGTCATCACCATAGCTGCCCCCGCATCGACCGCCTCCTTGTATGCCGGAAGATAATCGTCCTGCAGCGTCCGCTGGGAAAGTTCCACTGTATGATAATCCCGGCCTGCCGTTGGCGCACCATAACCTGCAAAGTGCTTGATACAGGCTGCGATTTTCCCTTTCGCCTTCAAACCATCCGTGCCCTGATATCCCTTTACCATTGCCTTGGCAAGACATCCGTTCAAAAACGGATCCTCACCAGTAGACTCCATAACCCTGCCCCATCTGGCATCCCTCACCAGGTCTGCCATAGGCGAAAAGGTCAGATGAAGCCCTGCTGCCGCTGATTCTTTTGCCGCAATTGCCGCTCCCTCTTCCACCAGTTCCGGATGAAAAGAGCATCCCTGGGCCAGGGGAATCGGAAAAATAGTCCGGAATCCATTGATAATATCCGACATAAAAATAAGCGGGATATGATGCGGCTGCTTTTCCATATACTCCTTTTGAATCTTTTTGAGCCTTTCCGCGCCTACCGTTCCAAGCATACTGCCCGCCTGCCTGATTTCATCCTCTGTATAACCAGCTATGTTCTCCGGGCCGGTGACTATGCCTTCTTCTTCAAAAAACATGCCTGTCACCTGCAACATTTGCCCGATTTTCTCCTCAAGAGACATTTCATTCAATAAAGTAACCAACTGACTTTGTTCCATCTTTACCCTCCCGTTTTTTTCATAGTATACCAGAAGATCCCGCTCTTGCCATCTAGGAAAAGGCAAGAGCGGGATCTTCCTTATTATTCATAACCGCTTATCTCCGCTTTTCTCTTACAATTCAACACTTCATTATGATGTGTTATTCTACCAGTAAAATTTCAAATTTGATGTAAATTTGTTGTAAACCACACAATTTGCTGTACTCACTTATCCGTCTCGGACTCTTTCCTAAAATAATTACCTGTATCACTTTCACATTTGTTTCTTTCTCGCAGAACCTTGTACAAAAGGTATGCCTTAAATGGTGGCATGAGAAGTGAGGTATTATGACTGGCTGCCTTTTTTCTTTTTTAGCATTTAACACTTCCTCTGCATTGTACGATTCGTATATCCGCTTAATTGCCCTGTTTACAGCTTGTGGATTATGAAGGTTGCCAAAACGGTTACTGAAAATAAATCCTGTCATTCCGTCAACCACCGTAGTATTGAAACCTTCTTCTTTCTGCTCGCTGTATTCCTCTTGGAACGCTTCATATACTGCGTCCATCATTGGAATAGTGCGGATACCCGCTTCTGTTTTCGGGAGGGATACTCCAAACTCACATTTTGTAGTATCATTTCGCCGGGGATAATAAGTAACACTATGGTTTATGCTGATTGTCCTCTTTGCAAAATCTATATCCTCACACCTCAAGCCGATTGCTTCACCAATCCTGCACCCTGTTCCTAACAATGCTCTAAAAAATGGTGCCCAATGGCAAATACCGGACTTTTGGCTGTGTAGTCCATAAAGGCTCTCTGATCCCATACTACAAGCTGAAATGTAAGTTGTCCGCCTTAACTCTGTTTTTGTTGTGATATATCTGTCAAAAACAAAATTCAAATCGGCGTTTCCTGCCGCATATACATCCAGACCGTAAAGCCCTCCCTCTATGGTCTTTTCTTGCTTTTGCCATCTCTGCTCCTTTCTTGCAAAAGGAAAGAGATATTTCGTACTGCTACTTTCTTTCTTCCATTGAGTATTGGATTTCAACACCCTTCTGTAGCACCTGCGTTATGGTCATGTCATGTTTGGCAGCATAGTCTTTCAGCTTCTCATACTCCGCATCGTCAACCCGAAGGCTTAATGACCTCTGCTTAGGCGAATCGGACTTTGGACGTCCCGTTCTCGGCATTTACTATGCACCTCCTTCATAACTAATACCATTATAATTCTTGTTCTACGAAAAGTCAAAAACTTTTTGTAGAACAATTATTTGTCACGAAACTCTCTTTGCCCTCATCACTCACTTACTCTAAAAGACTCCAGATACTGCTGTAAATTTCTGCACCTTCCTTATATCTGACAAATTTATTTCTGTCTACTTTTTTACCATAAATGCCTCCAATCATTGCACCGTCATTTCATTGACCGGACTGCGGTTTTCCCGCAGCCCGGAAGTATCA